>CP064978.1 GCA_016699515.1 Candidatus Peregrinibacteria bacterium
CACCATGCGACTATTTTGATAAATTGGCATTTGTCCCCATTGGATATCTTCCAATTCAAATAACGACTAATTAAATAATGGCTATATTCATGACGAGCCAATTCCTCCAGCGTGTAATAACTTTGCTGTGGAGTGCACGATAGGGGCAAAAGTGCCAGTTTGTTCAATGTAAATTCCGCCATTGTCGGTGTAAGGTGACCTACAAAAACCACTTGGAACGATGATATTTTCTAATGGTGCCATGAATCATAGCGTCAACATTCCGTTCGCATCATCCGGTTGGCAACAGTGTGTAAAGTTTATACGTGGCTCAAATTGGGAATGCACCTGTCGGCAGCGTAGTACAAAGCTTCAATTTCACTATTGGAAATAATCTGTTTCAAAACGCATGGTCCCCTCATTTACCGAAACTTATTTGGGAACACTTTGTTGTTCAATACCTTCGATTAAATCCGCTTTGTACACGGTGATTCTGGTCCACGGGCACAGTCCGGGGATATTCAATACTTGCATAACCCACAAATGAGGTTCATTTAGGTGCGCATGGGGCCTTAACCACTTGTTCCAAGCTGGCGGGGATCACAGTGGACTCGCCAGTGGAAGTGACGGAAAAAGTAGGTCGCCTAGTGCCCAAATTGCCATATTCACTTGATATTCTTGGTCCGGTAATAAAGCTTTATTAAGATACTGAAGCGCCCGGGGCGTATCGATCAATGCTTTGACTCACTGCCGCATCGGCCCCGGGGCGTTATTATTACCCACTTCTGGCGACTAACCGCGTTCTGGGCTTCTGCCAGGCATTAAGTCAAGGCGAAACACCGGCGTTGCTGGATGACTAGTGGTTGTGTTATAGGTATCAAGCATTTCAACAAATACTCCAAAATATCGGCCAGCCAGCCGTCATGGGCATCTACCAAAGTAATGGCTTGATAAAGAATCAACTGAGCCTCATCACTTGGGTGATTGCATGATGCATTGGTAAAATTCCATCCTTTGTTACGGAAAGCTCAATTTAAGTTAAAGCGGTCGAATGATAGGCGGCACCATTTCCAAGGTAATTCTGAGGATGGGCATTTTACCTGAACAAAAAGAGCAATTCGCTCAGATTTCTTGTGGCATTTTCGGTGGGCCTCGTTGTAACCAGCCAACAGAGCATTGATTTGAGTCACGGCGGCTTGCGCATGTGCATTGGTGGAGTTTTTTCGCCTTATTAGCATCATAGGTCCAAAAACTGTAGACAATCATACGCATTGGCCTGCAAGATAGGTCACCAGCTGGACAGGAGTTGCATCGGCGATATTTTGCCGGGGGACGCGTGGCACGGTTCCACCGCCGTAGGCTCAATGAAGCGCACCATCGTTATTCAGCCGAAAGGCAACGGGGCCTTCGGGCATCAATGGGCCATTCAATACCCCCCGATCCAACCAGATCCATATCCACAGGTACTTCCGAGGGCGCGTCCGCAGGAATAAAAGCGTGGGATAAATTACCTACTGCCAAAATGATAATCCCGATTTTTATACAGTAGATTTTTAAAATCCCATTCACTCTGCATTAACCCTTAAACAGTAACCGTGGCTAGCAAACCAAGCGGCAAGCATTTGGCCACCGTGGTCGATTTCAGATAATGTTGTGAGTAACATAAAATAGGGGTTAATAGTATTTTGACTGCGCAGTCAAACCTAAATCGTTCTCTCATAATATTACCGTACAAAATTTTACCATTCCCCTATCGCAACCAAATCCAATGCCGGAAGCAAATTGACCTTTAGCAGCATCCATTGGTGAAGCTGCCGGATCCATTGGTGTTTAATGTAGGCGGCGTTTCTCGCGTTCGCCAACGCGGGCAGCTATATTTATCGGACGGTTGACTCGCTCCAGACGATGCCGCGATCCCTAAGAGCGGTGGCCTCGAGGCAAAAGTCGCTGGGGTTAGAAAAGAGTTCCCGCCCTGCCCCCGTTGTGGCCAGTCAACTCCGTTGTGCCAACCGGGGTTTCACGCCAAGCGTGCTTCGATCGTTCTCCACTGGCCAAGCGTGCACGGAAAGCACGGCATTGTTTTGCGCCCCACCGATGTTGAAATCGAGACGATACACCGCCATAGCATTGGAAATGGCTTGTTCTTGAGTAAATGCTAACAACCAACTTGCTTTGCAGTTGAGCGTTCCCCATTGCTATCCATTCACTGCCCACTCCATTTTGGCGATGGTGGCATCGCACGAGGTAGCGCCGGCATCCCGAGGCAATTGCACGTTCTTTACCTTCGACTGCTGTTGGCACAGAACCTTACTTGGTCGATTTGAGTGATGCCTCAGTCAGAGTTACGGTCGTAATACCAGCGTTGCAATGCTACCGTTCCGCCGTGGACGAAGGGCTTAGAATTTCTGAACGATGTTTGGTCTCCTAAACAAACCCGTTCTATTCGGCTCAAGCGCAAAAAATCGGCATTACCGAAAATCGGGTGATCAGCCTGTTTATATTCGGGTTAACCAGCGCGACGCCCGAAAGCCCGTTGGTGGTGGTGCTCAAATGTTCACCGACGGCCCTGAAGGTATTTTGGCTGTTGCCAATTTGTTTGGAGTCCGAGGTGAAACCGCACTCCCGAAAATTTCTGGATCGTCTGACGTGCCGTTTTCCTACGGCGATCCACACTTTAAAATCTACAGCAACCCCTAACCGGTCAATCAAAACATTAAGACCACTGAATCGGGCCTGGCCATTTGCGAATTCGGCCGATTGCAAGCGTGTGGGTTCCCTTGCCGATCGGTGTATTCCAAATACAATTCGTCCGATTCGCTGCACTTCCTTCGGTTTGATCGAATTCGAAGCCATCATTTTGCGTGTCGCTTACAATGCTCAATCGATCAATCAGCCAAGGTTCAGCGTTTGCGCGCGGGTCAGAAACCGCGTTGCTGTAGCGTGCTGTTGGCCGGAGAATAATTGGCTGGTACGGACGAGGAATAATCTGGGTTGTCAGCGTGTTTGTTCGTGCTAGGTTGGTGCTCATGGGGTGGAGGGTGGTAGGAGGGTTGGAGTGGTTGGTTGTGAAACCGTAGCCCAGCTGTGGTGGCCGCCTTTGATTGTAAATTTTAATCATGGACTGTTGCGTGCGACCCTTGGAATCCACTCACCACGATCAAAAGTGCGCAAATTCAGCTGCCCGGGATTAGCTTGAGGCCGGTCCCCAAGCGCTAAAGTGGTCAAACAAGCTTTCGGGAATTTCCCAATCAATTTGGCAGGTTTAATTGGCTGTTGCTGCTATTGCATTCTTCCGCGCGCACCGGGCGTTGGTTCAAATCAACTGGCAAACGTCAATCGGGCTTAAGGCAAGTGATGGTGCCTCCTTGGTCGCTTTGCCACCTTAGCGTTGAAGTGTCCGCGCTAGGCGATATTCTTACTCGGCTGCGAGGCGTTAGGATTGAAACCATCAGGCCGTTAAAAGTGCCGCAGTTCACAAACACAAGACAGAGTAAGAGTGTCCATTTAAAAATCGCATAAGCATCACTTTCAAGCAGGTGTTTCAGAATTTACCACGGCTAAGATAATAATGCGTTGCTCACAATCGATGATTTTTATACTTTATTGGTGGATTTTCTTTCGCTTCGTCAGCATTGAGTTTTGGTGTGGCAGGTGCGGTCAGAAACATTGAATTGTTTTTGGTTTTAAAAGGCCGGGTAATGGTTGGGGCTTTGTTTAGGGCCCTTCCTAAAACTATGCACTACTTTTCACAAGTTATCAACTGTTTTTCCACAGAGTTTTTTTGTTTTTAATTAACTACTTTTAGCAGTGGCGCTACGTCTCTTTGTTTGTATAATTTTTTAAAAAATGTGGGCAGGTGTCGAACCCCTACTATGATGACGATTATAATATTATTAATTAAATACTCTCATCATTTGTATTTTCACTTGTGTTTAAAACCCAAAAACAATAAAATGGGGCACATTAAGTTCGTGTGATTTTAACGGTCGACAATGCGTTGTTGTGTTCCTAAGGTTAGCCAATGCACTATCATTCATTGGGCGTGGGTAGTAATAAGACATTGCAGTGCTTAATAATGTCTTATTTAAAGGCCGAGGAAAATCGGCTTGCATTTGGCAACCGCCAACTTGAAATTCCATTGAGGAGACATTGGAGGCTCAGGTGAATGAGCCGGTGAAATCACGTTGCCTGCCAAATTATTAGGAGTGGCTGGGGGCATTTAAGATGGGGATGTAGAGATGGTTATGACAGGGAATCAGCAAAGTTTCCTTAAAGGCGGCGGATAGTAAACGGTGCTCAAAGGCATTTCTGCGGATGAGTTTCCCTTATTCCCCGTTGAACCTGAACATGTTTTTCAGGTGGAGCGTGTTTGTTTGTTCAAGGCGCTTCAACAGTTTCTTTTGCCGCGTCTTTAAATACCACTCGCCCTATTTTTGTGTGGGGTGTATTTTCGGTGGAAGCAGGGGTTGCTCACCTTGGTACGTCAACCGATGATTATCGACTGGCCCAAAACCACGCAGCTACAAGGAGGTGATGGAACTTTTCAATTGTCGTTCCTATTCTCACCCTGTTGGAATTGTAAATTTATTTAAACAGTTTTTTTCGGAGGACTTTATTGCCAGTGACGGTTTCAAAAAAAAAATCCAGGCCTTTTTTCGGTGGGGCGCTGCGCCTTCTCGTTTGAATGGAGGGCAATACCCCAACTATCGCGCAGTGATCCCAAAAGAAAACTCCACTCGTTTCACCCTTTCGAATGCGGATTTTAGTCTGGCGTTGATCTGACTTAATTTGTTTGCCAAAGAAAAAAAACTGGAAATTTTATTTCATAACACGTCGGATCGTACAGGTTACTACCCCAAACCCAAATTGGGGCCGAAGAGGTTACTTTATCCATTCTGTTCAGGGGCCGGGCGCAGATCTAGCGGTCAATTCATTGGTGTTGTTTTAGACGCACTTTCCAATAGTGGCTCCGATCCAAGTTGAATTTAAAGTGGGGTTATCGACCACTCCCGCTGATGTCTATTCCCGGGCAAGAGGATTATTTGCACATTGTGATGCCGCTAAAAGCGTAGGTTATTTATGAATTTATTTTCTTATTTTTCTCACAAAAACCACCATTCCTTTTTTAAGGCTAACCACCGACCCTTGGTTTTTTCGGGGGTGGGTAATAGTAGTGCTAAAAGCTTTTTGGTGAGTGATTACGTTCACTTTAAGTCCATTCGGAATGTTTTTTGGTTGGCCAGCACCGATAAAGAACTGTATGAAATTAAAAACAACATTAGTTTTTGGATGGATCATCCGGTTTTGGTTTTAGATCATTTAGCTGAACAAGACCAACAAAGTGATTATCGGATTACCGAAACCGTGATTGGTTTTAACGACAAAACCACCCGTATTTACTTGCTGAAATCCAAAGATGTTGCATTAAAAATTCCCTCCTAGTGATTTGATTGAAGGGGGGGTGGTTATTCGACAGGATCAGAAATGCGAGTGGTGGAGTTTTTCAACCAGCTGATCCAAATGGGATATCAGCCCAGTGCTGATGTGATTTTAAACAAAGGAAATACCGGCGTTCGGGTGGGGTGGTGAACGTTTTTGCGCCCAACTTGGATACCGTGGTAAAAATTGAGGTGGATTATGAAAAGGTGGTTGGCATTTGGGCGTATGATCAAGAAAATAAGCAGCTGGGCGCCTCAATAAAACAGGTCGACTTTTTACCGGTGGCACTTCCACCCGGTCACCAACCCATTTTGGACCATTTAAGCGACCAAGATTTAATTGTGGTGGATGATTTGGATGAGCTGGATGATGTGCTTTGGAAGACCTTAAAAACTGCCCCGCCTCATTCACTTCTCACTCATTCCCGGCAATGATGAGGTGTTTTTCCATTTGCGCTATTTGTCGGTTTTAAAATATTACACGGTTTTTGATTTATTGAATGATTTGCGGGATAAATTAAGACGACAGTGGCAAATTAATATTTTAACCAAGCGCAGCAAAGAGCTTTCAGCGATTTTGACCGAGGAGAATATTCAGTTCGACACTCAGTCGGGTGCGGGCAAAGGGATTGTTTTGGTTGACGCGACCCATTTGGAGCACGTTCCACTTTCTTTTCAAAATCCCGAATTAGGCGTTCAGCTTTTAACAGATAAGGAAATTTTTAATCTTAAGCGCCCTCTAAAGCCAAGTAAGCCAAAAGGTGGATTTGGATTTTTGACCGGGTTGCAGGTGGGAGATTTAGTGGTTCATCTGGACCATGGGATTGGACGTTTTGGGGTGGTTCCGCGTGAGATCGACGGAATTCATCGCGAATATCTTGAGATCGCTTATGCCGAAAATGACCCGCTTGTTCATTCCGATCGATCAGGCGGATAAAGTGAGTAAATACGTGGGCGGAGAGGACAATGAGCCTCAGTTAACACGCCTGGGCTCTGTGGAATGGAAAAACGCCACCCAGAAAGTCAAAAAGGAAACCGAGAAAATCGCCAAGGAATTGTTGGAACTTTATGCCAAGCGTGCTCAGGTGAAGGGGTTCGATTATGGGGCGGATACCGAAGAGCAAAAGGCCTTCGAAGCGGCCTTTCCGTACGAGGAAACTCCCGGGCAAATGAAGGCGATTAATGATGTGAAGAACGACATGGAAAGCAAAAAACCCATGGATCGTTTGGTGTGTGGTGATGTGGGCTTTGGAAAAACCGAGGTGGCGATGCGTGCCGCTTTCAAGGCGGTCCAGGCCGGCAAGCAGGTGGCGCTTATTTCGCCTATCACCATTTTGGCTGATCAGCATTTTAGAACGTTCCAAAAGCGCGCGGCGGGTTTTAATGTGCGCATAGAAATGTTGAGTCGATTTCGGTCTCCCAAGGAGCAGCGGGTGATTCTAGAACAAATGCGTAAAGGCAATATTGATATTGTTGTGGGTACGCACCGTCTGCTGCAACCTGATATTAAATTTTTTAATTTAGGTTTGGTTATTATTGATGAAGAGCAGCGATTTGGTGTGAAGCAAAAGGAGGTTTTTAAAACGATGCGAACGCAGGTGGATATTTTGACCCTTACCGCCACCCCCATTCCTCGTACGCTTAATTTGGCGCTTAATAAATTGCGAGACATTTCAACCATCACCACTCCACCTCCTGGACGGCTGCCGGTTATTACCGAAGTGCGCCGCTATAGCGATGGTTTGGTGATTGATGCGATTGAGCGAGAAATTGAGCGAGGCGGGCAGGTTTATTTTTTGCACAATCGAGTACAAACCATCGAAAGTATTGCCAACAAGCTTCGTTTATTGCTCCCTAAGGTGCGCTTTATTGTTGCTCATGGGCAATTACAGCCCCATGATTTGGAAAGTCGCATTGTTGAGTTTAAAGAGGGGCGCGCCGATGTGTTGGTTTCTTCTACCATTGTTGAAAACGGAATTGATTTGCCGAACGCCAACACTTTGATCGTGGACGACGCCGAAAATTTTGGGTTGGCGCAATTGTATCAATTGCGAGGCCGTATTGGACGTGGAAAAACCCAGGCCTTCGCCTACTTTTTGTATCAATCCCGACAACTTCGATTGGACGCCAAAAAACGCTTGCGCGCCATTGTGGATGCCAGTGAGCTGGGTTCGGGGTTTCAAATTGCCATGCGCGACCTGGAAATTCGTGGGGCAGGAGATGTGTTGGGAGTCACTCAGCATGGCACCATCCGGGTGGTGGGTGTGAATCATTTTTTGCGCATGCTCAATAAAACCATCGACGAAATGCAGTCCGGCAAACATGATGCCGATGCTCCCGACAAACCCGAGGTTTCTATTGAATTGCCTTTGGAGGCCTACATTCCTGATCAGTACATTCCTGACACAAAAGAGAAGATCAATGTGTATCAAAAGATGTCGTCCGTTGACTCCGCTGAGTTTTTGAATGAATTTAAAGAGGAATTGGTGGCTCAGTATGGTAAATTTGTTTTGCCTGTCAGCAATTTATTTTCAGTGCTGGAAATCAAACTGCTTGCTAAACAGGCTGGAGTGACCAGTATTAAATCGGTGACCCTTGGTAACGCCGGAAAACAAATTGTGGTACAATTGAGCGACCAAATTAAGGCGGAGCCGATTGTGAAGCTGCTCGGGTATAATGCTAAGTGGATCATCAGCGGCGATCGGCTGAAGATCGATCTAAAAGATTTGGGATTTAACTGGATTCTGGGGCTAAAGGAAAACATTCAACAACTTTTAAACGCCCAGACCCAATCATAATTTATGAAAAAGAAGCCTTTGGTTTCCCATTGGAAACAACTTCACAAAAAACACATTGCCTTTTTGATGTCGTTGAAAGAAAAACACTGGTTGTGGCGTGTTCTGGCTATTGGGGTGACCTTTGGTGTATTTGTCGGAGTCCTCTTTTTTGGCTATGTGCTGATCACGCTGCCCGATATCACGGATCTTAATTCACTAGAAGCCGTGCAGTCGAGCGAGATTTACGATCGCAATGGAAAGCTTTTGTATACCATTCAGGGCGACGAAAACCGCATCAATGTTTCTTTGGATCAAATTGCTCAACAGGCCGTCGACGCGGTGCTGGCTATTGAAGATGATCAATTTTATCATCATTTTGGAATCGATATTCCTGCCATCATGAAGGCGCTTTGCCATGAGATGCTGCTTTGCCCCACGGCACGAGGAGGCTCTACACTCACTCAACAATTCATCAAAAATACTTTTTTAACCAATGATCGCCGCTATACTCGCAAGGCGCGCGAAATTGTGGCGGCGATTTTGCTGGAACGACGCTATTCCAAAGATGAAATTCTACAGTTCTACCTTAACCGCATTCCTTACGGATCGAGCATTTACGGGATTGAACGCGCTGCCAATCGATTTTTGATAAAAGCGCTGCGGATCTTAATCTGGCCGAAGCGGCAGTGATTGCCGGAATTCCCCAGGCACCCACGTATTACAGCCCTTATGGAGACCATGTTTATTCGTTACTGACCTTGGCCGATGAGGAGGTGTTTCGCCGGGCCGTTCAAACCGAAGCGGATGTGCGCGATTTGGGTGACGATTTGATTCAAATTGGGTTGCTCGGTAAGGCTTATACATTTCAAAACGAAGCGGGGGATACCCGGTCTATTTACATTAAAGGGCGTACCGACTTGGTGCTGGATCGCATGAAAACCTTGGGCTATATATCGGAATTGCAATACACCGAGGCAGTCGACACCCTTTCTACACTTACGTTTAAGCCAAATATTGATCAAATCGAAGCCCCTCATTTTGTGTTTTATGTACGCGAACTTTTAGAGGAGCAATACGGAAAAACCAAAATTGAACAAGGGGGTCTGCGGATCACCACGTCACTCGATTTGGATTTACAAAAAAAGACGGAAGCGATTGTTTCTGAGTATCGTGAGTTGAATGAAACTCGCTATGGGGCAACGAATGCCAGCGTGGTGGCCGTTGATCCGAACAATGGCCAAATTTTGGCCATGGTGGGTTCGGCGGATTACTGGGATACGTCAATCGATGGGAATGTTAATGTAGCCCTTCGGCCCCGTTTACCCGGCTCGTCGTTTAAGCCCATCGCCTATGCGGCAGCTTTTTTGCAAGGCTATTCCCCAAGTACGGTCGTTTATGACGTTAAAACTAAATTTGGCGAGTGGTACGAACCGAATAATTTTGATGGCACGTTTCGAGGCCCTGTTTCCTTTCGACAGGCTTTGGCCTCTTCGTTAAACATTCCTGCCATTAAAGCGGCTCATTTGGCCGGCATTCCCAACGTGCTGAATTTGGCGCGCCGCATGGGCATTCAGCTGAATCAGCCGGATGATTGGTACGGCCTTTCGTTGGCTTTGGGTGCAGGAGAAGCGCGCCTGCTGGATATGGCGATGGCCTATTCTATTTTTTCTGCGGGGGGATACAAGGTCGATCCGGTGGCGATTTTAAAGGTCGAGGAGCGCAGTGGTTCTTTGCTTCAAGAATACACCGGTCCCAAAAACCGTGAACTCATTTTGGACCCCCAAGTCGCCTATTTAATCAATGATATTTTGAGCGATGTTAATGCACGACCCGAAGGCTTTTGGCGCTCGCGACTTACCGTTCCTGGGCAAATTAATGCCGCCAAAACCGGGACGTCCAACAGTGAAAAAAAGACCGAAAATGATAAAATTTTCCCTAAAGACACTTGGGTATTGGGTTATACCCGCGCCGTTACCGTGGGTGTGTGGGCCGGAAATAGCGATGGCACCCCAATGAACAATCGTGCGAGTGGTTTGGACACCGCTGGGCGCATTTGGGCGGATGTGATGGCCGAGGCCACCCGCAACCACGAGCGCACCCCTTTTGAGCGGCCTGAAGGCATCCGTTGGGTGCGTGTTTCCAAAAAAACCGGGAAACTCCCCTCGGCCAATACTCCCGAAGATCAAATTGAAACCGGCGTGTTTGCCAGTTTTTCGGTTTTGAACGACTATGATGATTCTTATAATGTAGTGAAAATCGATAAGGTTTCAGGGAAACTGGCAACGGAGTTCACGCCTCCGGCGGCGATTGAAGAAAAGGCCTTTTTTGAACACAAAGCCATCATTCCTCATCCGCAATGGCAGCAGGCCATCGATAAATGGGCCGCCGAAAATGGCCAAGATGAAAAACCGCCCACCGAATATGACGATGTGCACACGGCTGAAAACGCCTCTGAAAAGCCTACTATTATTCTTCAGTCTCCCACGGCACTTTCGACGGTTAGCCCGCCTTTTATCGAGGTCATTCCTCAATTTAATCCCGGTTCCCTGGTGGAATACGTTGAATATTATTGGGACGATCAACTTTTACAAACCGTTCGTAGCGCGCCGTATTATGGTCGTTTGCAGGTCCCGCGCACTTTGCCCGAAGGCGAAACGCATACGATCCGGGCGATCGTATACGATCGCTCCTTGCGTTCCAATCAAGCGTCGGTAGAAGTGCGCATCGGTAAAGATCAAACCCCGCCCTCTTTGTCGTTCGTGTATCCCGAATCCAATGCGCCTTTACTAGCCGGCAGTTCGATTCCGGTTCAACTGAATGCTTTTGATGGACAGGGGGCTGTCACGAAAGTGGAACTGTACCTGGAAGGCGAATTGGTTGCCACGTTGCGTACCCCGCCCTACACGGCTCAAATTACGTTGCCCGAACGCCCGGGCACATACACCCTTTTAGCCGTCGCTACCGATTACCAGCAAAACGAAACCCGAGAAAAAAAGACGCTGTCCGTTCAAGCGTCACTTGCGGGAGTCACCCCTTCGTCTTTTGGAATTCTTCAGCCGCGCCCCAATGCGTATTTTGATTCCGAGGAGGCGGTGTTTGTAGAAGTCGCGTTTGATGACGATAGCCTTCGTTCACTTAAACAAGTGCTGTTGTTGGGAAAGAAGCAAGACGCCGGTTTATTTACCATCGCCGAAGCAGACCCAAGTGGCCTGGGTGAGCGCACCACCTTTTCTTGGAATCAGCCCGAGCCGGGCATTTATGATCTGAGTGTTAAGTTGCTTTTTGCCGATGGCACCTTTCGATACAGCGATAAAGTGCGGGTGGTGATCCGCTAAAAGCCGATATTAAAATACCAGTGGATTAGTTCGGGGCCCCAAAACAGGGTTACGTAGGTGCCGGCGAACAAAAATGGACCGAATGGAACGGCACTTTTTCGGCTGATTTTTTTGCGGCCAACCCAATCACACTAATCACGGCGCCCATTAAGTAACTCAAAACAACCTGACTAAAATTTGCGGATACCCGAGCACGAAGCCCATGATACCCCCAATGCGCACATCACCGCCTCCGATCCATCGGCCGCGCGAACCTAAAAACATTCCCCCAAAAAAGAGCACAGGGATTGCAAATCCAATCCATAAATGACTTAAGTTCATGGCCCCGCTCAGGTGGCCTACGACCCCTGTTACCACGATCGTTGGGAGCGATAATTCGTCGGGAATCTCTTTAAACCACAGATCGTAAAACGAGATCGTAACGAAAATGAAAGTTAAAAATAAGTAATAGAGAAGCCACGGCAGTGAGGCGATTTCGGTTAGGTAGGTGGTCAGGCCAAAAAAAGCGGCCATGCTTACTTCGAGCAGCGGGTAGCGATAGGAAATTGGCTCTTTGCAAAAGGCACATTTTGCTTTTTGAATGCAGTAGCTGATCAGCGGAATCAATTGCAGCGGCCCCAGGGCGGTTTGACATTTTGGACATTTAGAACGACCGGTCAGCAAGCCTTTCTCTCTGGAATGCAGCCGATGAATCAATGCACTGGCAAAGCTCCCAAATGCGAGGCCCACAATGATGGCGATTAGTATTTCTATTTTCATTATTAATTAGACGTACATAACAATGGGAATGATCATCGGTTCGCGACCAAGGCGCTTGCGGATAAAACGATTTACGTTGAGGCTAATCTCGTTTTTTAGCGTCTTTAAATCGATGTTTTTATTGGATAAAACCGCCTGTTCAAAGGCTTTTTTGGCCACTTGTTTGGTTTCGTTTGCCACTTCTTCCGATTCTTTTACATATAAAAACCCGCGAGACACAATATCGGGATCGGCCATTAAATGTTTGCTTTGTTGATACGCGCGGAACAAGATCATCAAAATTCCGTCTTGAGACATTAATTGGCGTTCGTGTTGCACTTGTGAACCGATGTCTCCAAAGCCTAGCCCATCGACCAAAATATCATTGGCAGGAATTTTTTGTTTCGATTTACGAATCGCCTGTTTGGAAACCTCCAACACATCGCCGTTTTCCAGAATCGTGATGTGCAAATTAGGGTCAGCAATTTTTTTGATCATTTCTCCGTGACCAATGCGCATGAATAGTTCTCCGTGGATCGGCACATAACATTTCGGTTTGATAAGAGAATACATCAGCTTGAGTTCTTCTTGGTGGGCATGCCCCGATACATGAACGTCCATCTGACCGTTGGTAATCACTTTAGCCCCCTTGGCGTGCAAATTGTTGATCACGTTAACCACGGCAAGCTCGTTGCCGGGAATTGGGCTGGCCGAGATCACCACCGTGTCATTTTCCTGAATTTGAATGTGAGCATGTTCGCCCAAAGACATCCGCGTGAGGGCGCTCATGGTTTCCCCTTGAGCCCCGGTGGTTAAAATAATGACCTTGCTCGGCGGTAAGGATTTAATTTGTGAGCTGATGGGCCGTACCACGCCTTTAGGATAGGTGGTGTAGCCCAAATTTTCGGCGAGCGCCATGTTGTCGATCATGGAACGGCCTGATAAAAATACTTTTCGGTCGTATTTGGCTGCGTAATTGCAAATTTGGTTGATGCGTCCAATGAGCGACGAGAACGACGTAATGATGAGGCGCCCCGGCGTTTTGGCGATGATGTCTTCCAGCGTGTCTCCGATTTCTTGTTCCGATTTACAAAATCCCGGTTTAAGCGCATTGGTGCTATCAATCAAAAGTACATCAACTCCTTTCATGCCCACTTTGGCGATGCGTTGAAAATCTGCCGGTTTATCGATGGCGGGTGAGTAATCGAATTTATAATCTCCGGTGTGCACCACCGACCCTTCGGGCGTTTTAACATACACTCCCATTCCATCGGGAATCGAATGATTGACGCGGAAGAATTCGACCTCCATTTTGCCCAAGCGTACGGTGCTGTTTTCGTCGTACACGTTCACTTTTGCCGTTTTGTCCAATCCAAACTCGCGCAAACGATTTTTAAGCAGGCCGCAGGTTAACTTGCTACCGTACAAGGGCGGATTACCAAGTCGAGGAAGGACGTATTGAATCGCGCCGATGTGGTCCAAATGACCGTGGGTAAAAATGATGGCGCGGACTTTATTTTTCGCTGTTCCAAATAGGAAACGTCCGGAACGATGTAATCCACACCAAGCATGTCGGGTCCGGCAAAGGACATGCCGGCGTCAATGACCACAATGTCGTTTTCGTATTCAACCACCATGATGTTTTTCCTACTTCATCCAATCCGCCCAATGGAATGATGCGCATTTTGGGGCCTTTGAGCGGTTCGCCTATCGTTGGGTTGTGTAAATCGGTTGGGCTGGGTTTTCGGCCGTGAGTATTGCGATTTTGTGGGGGGCGATTTTTGGGTTGAAATTTTCGATGATGACGTGCCCCGTGCGACGCATTATGCGCTTGGGGGGTGGCATTGCCCGCATGCGGGGGATGGGAAGCGGGGGCAGGTGGTGTTGTTCCGTTTGGAGTGGGGGGCTTTTTTTCTCCGGACTGTCCCATTATTTTTCGGAAGGCGTTGAACGGCATATGTTTTAATTTAATGTTTATTTAACACTATCACTCAAGCCTTTAAATAGCAATTTAACCTTTTTATTTAATTTGTTTTTTTGGCTTTATGGAGCTGTTTTTTTAGAATTTAAATCGAATGGTTGCCCAAGTAGTGGGCCGACTCACTTTGTTCGCGTGGACCGTATTGTGGTTCGGTTGACTTGTTGTTTTCGAATATGGTTGATGGTGTCTACTAGGCGAACCGCGAGATCCTTGTGCTCTTTTGTTAACTTTGAATAAGTTGCTTGGTTAATACATTCTTTGGTCATTAGTAGTTTTAAGTGATGCTGCGTTTCGTCATTAGAACCTAGTGCAGTATTTAAATACTTAACAAACTGCTTGCCGTAGAAGCGTTTCCAAACCCCTCAGTCATGTTGGCTGGAACGGACCTTGATGAGCGTTTTATTTGATTTGACTCAGGAATTTCCCAGTATTTTGGAATGCTATGAATTGTTTTGTGTCTTTCACCCGCCAGACTTACGGAGATTTGATAGATCTCTAAATCAGTATATTTTTTTGCGTACATAGTATTCGTTTTGTTAATATAATTCATCGACTATTCGGACCACCATACGGCCCACGATTCGATCCACGACATGGTCCACAACATGAATTTTTAGTCGAAACTTGGTTGTCGATATTGCAGCGCTTCGCTGATGTGATTGGTTTCTATGTTGTCCGATTCGGCCAAATCGGCGATGGTGCGCGCTACTTTTAACACTCTAAAGTATCCTCGCGCCGATAAATTAAAAGCCCGCATGGCTTGTTTTAACAATTGATCCCCTTCCGGGTTTAATTGACAATGCGCTTCGATTTGCTGATTGCTCATTTCGGCATTCCGGCTAAGCTGATGGGGCTGCAACCGAATTTTTTGTTTAACGAGCGCGGCTTCTACTCGTTTTTGGACCTCGACGGACGTTTCACTCGGACTGGCGCTTAGTAGTTTTTCGGTTTGCACCGGATTTACTTTTACAAATAAATCGATTCGATCCAGTAGGGGGCCGGATAGTTTTTTTTGATAACGCTTGATTTCGACCGGTGCGCAGGTGCAGGTTTTTCCGGTTTGTTCCGCTCCGTAATAGCCGCACGGGCACGGATTCATGGAGGCCACCAGACTAAACTGACTGGGATACGTAAAACTGCCTTTACTCGCGATACAGTAATTTGCCGGTCTTCCATAGGCTGCCTGAGCACTTCTAAAACGTGTTTGGGAAACTCGGCAATTTCGTCCATAAAGAGCACCGCTGATGTGCCAAAGAAATTTCGCCCGGACTGGGTTGATTTCCTCCGCCCACAATGCTCACCGCCGAGGCGGTGTGATGCACGGTTCGGAATGGGCGTTGGGTTACCAAGGCCTGCTCTTTTGGGAGTAATCCTGCGACCGAATAAACCTTGGTGACCTCTAATTGCTCTTGCATACTCATGCTGGGCAAAATGCTCCCCATGGCTTTTGCCATTAACGTTTTTCCGGATCCCGGGGTGCCGCTTAACAAAATGTTATGACCGCCGGCCGCCGCAATTTCTAAGGCGCGCTTGGCATATGTTTGCCCTTTCACCATCGCAATGTCGGTTGAAGTTTTTGTTTGCATGGCAGGGGCCTTTTCTTTTAGCCGAACCGGCGCTAGTTTTCCTGCTAAATAGTCGACCGCCTGACCGAGTGTTTCAACGCCCATTACTTCAATGCCGTCAATCACGTTCGCTTCCTTGGCATTAGCCGCCGGTACGATTATTTTTTTGAACCCCATCGATTTGGCGAATTCCACACTGGCTAAAACTCCTTGCACCGCACGCACGCGCCCATTTAATGCCAATTCGCCCAGCATGGCGGTTTCTTTGAAACGCTCATTGGGAAAGACACCGATTAGGCCGATGATTCCCATGGCGATGGGTAGATCAAACCGAGGCCCGGTTTTGCGGATGTCGGCCGGCGCCAAATTGACCACGACTTTTCCACGTGGCAATCAAAATCCGAATGACGCACCGCCGAACGCACTCGTTCGCTCGCCTCTTGCACGGCGGTATCGGGCAACCCCACGATTTTAAATTTGGGAATTCCCGGACGTTTATCCACTTCAATCTCGATCACAGCACCTTCGAGCCCCATAAGCTCGATACTAAATAGTTTTGATGGCATAGTTTTATTAATTACAAATTACAAATACACAAATCACAAACAATGAGCGCAAGAATTCCTTATCACGAACAATAAGCGAAAAATAGCTAGCTAAATCGCGTGTACCCAATTTATTTGCCGCCACTTTTGTTATAAATTGCATTAAAAATTTTTCTTAATTCGTTGATTTCATCTTGTAGTAGTTCCTGTTCCTTCTTTAATTCATTTTCTTCTGCATCAATTAATCGTAGCCACAAGCTACTTTCTTTAAACTCTTTTCGACAAATTCGTATACGATAAAGTAGCTCCTTTTTTGTAGCTGCTTCGTTGGCTTCAATATAATTCGCTGCTTGAGATCCAGATGCCCGTATTAATTGTTTACTGTATTCATAGTTGGATTGGGTTCGTGGTATTTTTTTACAGAAATTTTTGCAGTTTTTCGCAAAATTAAATGTTCGCTTTTCTAAATCATAGGGTTTATTGGATATTTGAACATTTGGTATTGTTTGTGATTTGTGTATTTGAAATTCAGTATTGGGGTTAGACTTATCCATGGTCTTATACAAAATAAAGTAATAAAATACGCTATATAGATTGGTGTACAAAAGTTCACTTACACACTCTTTTTAACATGCTATTTTAGTTGGTGTCAAATTTTTATGAATCAGCAGGATGAAATCTACATGCGTCGGGCGATTGAATTGGCGCGACAAGGGGGTCGAGCGGTGGCACCGAATCCGATGGTGGGAGCGGTGATTGTGAAGGATGGAAAAATTCTGGCCGAAGGCTATCATCGCAAATTTGGGGGCCCACATGCCGAGGTGATGGCGATGGCCAAGGTGCACCCGCGGAGCAAAATGGAAGGGGCGACGATGTACGTTACGCTTGAGCCGTGTAAACATTTCGGAAAAACACCTCCGTGTGCGGATGCGGTTGCGATTTCGGGAATTCAACGTGTGGTGGTGGGTGCGCATGACCCATTCCAAGAAAATTATGAATTAAAAATTACGAATTACGAATTAGAATTTTTGAAAGGGCCGGTCGCGGATGAATGCCGTGATCTCAACCGATTCTTTTTTACCTGGGTCGAAAAAAAGCGCCCATTCATCACGGTTAAAATTGCGGTGAGCGCCGATGGCTTTGTCGCCAAAAAAGACGGAACCCCCGTTCGTTTAACCAGCCCCGAACAAGACCGCGAAGTTCACCAACTGCGCGCCCTTCATCAGGCAATTATGGTGGGTGCCAATACAGTGATGAACGACGATCCACACTTGGGAGTGCGGCATGCAGAAGGGGTGGACCCCTTGCGGGTGATTGTGGATTCGACGCTGTCGATTCCCGAGGGCGCTCAGGTGCTGCGGGATAGCAATGTGCTGATTGCCACCACCCATTTGGCGGATCGCCATATGCTGCATGTGCTGCGTGAGCGAGGCGTTGACGTGTGGGCGAGCGAAACCGATTCGCGAGTTAATTTAGTGGCTTTGATGCAAGAACTTGCCGATCGCAAAATTACGTCGGTGTTGGTTGAGCCCGGGCCTACGCTTTATCAATCGCTCAAAAAAGCTCATCTGATCGATCAGGAAATTATTTATCGGAGTGAACAACGATTGGGCGAGGGGTTACCGCTTGACATTTAATATAAATTTATTAGAATATATTTAATATTTTTGTCAACTACTCCTGGCCGACCGTTTTTACCAACGAAATCAATGGCGTAGAGAATTGGGCAAGCCCCCGGTTATGGATGAGAGAGCTGCTCACCGTACGGAACGTTCGAATGCGCTTATGGCTGAGCGCCATGGCTATATTGATCGTGTTCGTGCCGACATTGAACGAGGTCGTTTTTTGTTGGGGGAGGTTCTTTTGCATGCTGATTATTACCATGGCATGATCAGCCCCATGCAGCTGAAAAATTCGCTTGATGATTATCCGGATTTTTCAAGGCAATATGCAAAGCAACTTGAGAGATTTAAATCGGATTTAGCATCACACTCTATGTTAGATGCTTTGCATGATATGGTTCAGCAACATTACCGCGTTTATGATAAATATGCGACCCATTTTTCTGAAATGGTAGAACGCGGACATGGAGATTGTTTAGCACGAGCGCTTCATACCGCGGCTTTGCTTGTGGATAGTGGAGCTTTTAACCGAGATGATTTGCGCTTGCAACATTTTCCTGAACATATTCGTGTGGTGGCAAAAGTGGATGGTGATTGGTATAGCATTGAAAGGCCTACTCCTGCTAAATTAACGGGGAATTGGCGACAAGGAACCGTTTTGACCCCCATCGATGCGCACGCACGTGCGTTTGTTGGCCTTCGTGTTCCCGAAGAGTTTGAAGAAATCCCCGATTCGGTTCCACCTAAGGACGTCGATCATTTTGATCAACGGGAGCAGTTTTCTTTTACACTCAATGCAGTGCCTACCCAGCCCTATTTGGGCCGTGTGCCCGAGGAACCAAAACAAGAGGCTATGATTCAACGTGGAACACTTATTTGGCATAGTCGAGCGGCATTTTTGAATTGGGCCCATTCGTTGTCCGATCTTTCGCCTTATGCTCCACTCTTTGTTTTGCTTTTGTTTTCTATAATGTTGGGGCGCTTTTTTCATGATCGCAGCGAATGGCTTGAATCCAAAGCACTTACCGGTGATGTTTCACATTTTGAAACAGGATTATCATCGGTGGCAGCTACATCCACCCCCGACTCTTCTCTGGATGTTCTTCAAAGAAATTCGTATACCTCCTTCTCGCGTCTCCCGTACAGTTTTTCAAATCCTACTAATTTCTTTTTGCATTGTGAGCAATTTGATGACAGCAGCCGTTTAAGCTTATATCAGGTTTATAATTTGCGAGAGCAATTATGGGATTTTTTAGGTAACCGTAGAGCGTTGGCTCCGAATGCTTTATTTGCTGCTCAGGGCACTTATGATCCTAATTGTTTTCGTTTAAGTGATATCCTAGAGAACCATTGTGGCAATGATTTGGCTCGTATTCAGTTTTACTTTATCACTTGGCCCAACTGAATGGGCAAGAGAAGGGATTATTCTGCATTATGCTGATCGGATGCGTTTAGCGGTTCCTGTACAATTTGGTCAGTATTTTGATTGGCATATTGTCGAGGCTCCTGCTTTGAGGCGGGTTCATTTTTCAGATTTAAACGGGGTGGTGATTACGAGTGTTAAAAGTTTTATTGAGGGCAGGATTGGGCACCCTGTTTCTGAAGTACTTTGTAACAATAATGTTGCTCCCGAGGATCGCGCCGATTACCGTCCACCTCAAGGTTTAGAGTCGTTTTATACTTTATCTAAAACTCCCACGCGCCGGTATCCCGTTTCGCTCGCCCATCAGCTTGCCGAGGACCGAGCTAAAAGCCCTGAGAATGACGGTTTGGATTCAGGGGTTTCATGGGTTCAAATATCCCCTCAACAGTTTGAAAAGAACCGTATGCTGCGCTCAACTCCTACT
The DNA here is from genome assembly GCA_016699515.1 of Candidatus Peregrinibacteria bacterium. Lineage (GTDB taxonomy): Bacteria > Patescibacteriota > Gracilibacteria > UM-FILTER-43-11 > UM-FILTER-43-11. The sequence goes on from CP064978.1 coordinate 19,828, forward strand.
CCTTCTTTGCAGGATCCTACTTCTTTTCAACCCAATCCCGATACATTAGATGCAATGAATATTGATATTTTATTGCATGGAAACTTGGAATTACGAAGTCCTACTGCGCATGATTTGGCCCATTTGAAGTATCTTACTTTGCCTTTGCCCAATTTAATTATCAAGGATCCGCTAGTTAGTGAGCGTGAGTTGGCTGACGCTGTGCGGGGGCTGAACTTAGGAAAATTAACGATTCGACCAGAAAATGAACATTTTAATGAAGCTTTGTTTCGCAGCTTACTTAGCGGTAGTACGATTGAAATAGTATTTGATGAGCCGTTTTTTCGACCTACCTCTCGTCGTCCGCTGATTCCTAGCCCTTAATATTTGTCTTGAATTAAGTTTGCTATCTCTTTGGCTGCGCTTGGAGTCGCCAATGTTTTGAGCGATTTTTTTACTTCGCTTAGTATGCGTGGGTTTTTTAAAAAATCCTCAATTTGATGGGATAATGATTGTGTAGGATGATACAGTCGGGCTGCACCGTTTTCTACAAAATAGGTGGCGTTTGCCTGCTGGTCGGCGTTTTGAAGGGGCATTAAAATCATCGGGATTTCTAGATAAGCGAGTTCAAACAGCGAGTTGGCGCCAGCGCGACTGATGGCAAGACTGGTGATGGCGTAGAGATGCTTTAAATCATCGTTTACGTAGTCATATTGCACGTAGTTTGCGTGTTGGCGGCGAACCGGTTTTTGTGCGCCTGTAATATGAATCACTTGAAAACGCTCCACTAACTCGTCAAATTCTTTTTCGACCTGTTCGTTAATTTGTTGCGCACCTTGACTGCCTCCCCAAATAAGAATGACGGGTTTTTGCGAGCCTCCGTGCAACGGTGCAGGCGAAAACTTGCTTAGAGCATATCCCCTAGCTTTATCACCTTTTTTTAGTCCTCACGCGTGGGGTTGCCCGTTATGGTCGCCTTCGGATACTGTTTTTTTAAGTTCGGGAACGCAAGGCAAATGTGGGTGGCCAATCGGGCGCTTAGGCGATTGGCTAAGCCCATGCGACTGTCTGATTCGTGCAAAATCAATGGGGTTCGAGTGATGAAGGCCGCTACGTTCATTGGTAAGCTTACATAGCCCCCTTTTGAAAACACCACGCGAGGCCTTTTTATCAAAAGTAACCCCAACGACTGAAACATTCCTATCAACATCAAAAAAAGGGTCTATAAAATTTTGCCACGAAAATAACGCCTTAATTTTCCGGCAAAAATTCCGTAATAAGGCATTGCAGTGCCCACCCAATTACGATCTTTCGCTTTTCGTGAGCCCACATAAATCAGTGGGATATTGGGATGCCCTTTTTTTAGTACATTAGCGATAGCGAGGTTGGGGATGATATGACCCCCGGAACCGCCGCCGACTAGGAAGATTGGCTTTGGGCGCCTTGCCTTCGACATAGCGTGAGATGTTTAATAAAATACCGGCCGCAATCATGTTGGCGATCAACGAAGATCCTCCGTAGCTTACAAATGGTAGTGTGATCCCTGTTAACGGAAATAGCGATAAATTTACCATCATGTTAATCACCGCCTGAAACGTGAACCAACTGGTAATGCCCACCGCTACGAGCATGTGAAAACGGCTACTGACCCGGCTGGCGATAAAATAACCTTTGTAGGCGATGAATAAAAAGGCTCCCACCAAAAGCAGGATGCGAATGAATCCGAGTTCTTCGGCGGCGGCTGCAAAAATGGTGTCGCCTTGCACCTCGGGCAGGTAACCGAATTTTTTGAATCGACTTACCGAACCCCACCCCAAAAATGCCGCCGCTCCCCACAGCAATCAGGGCCTGCTTAATTTGAAAGCCAATGTTGAGCGGATCGATTGATGGGTCCAAAAATACCAAAAAACGGTTGCGAATATAATCGTGACTTAAAATGATCGGATAAGCCAATAATGAGGCAAAAAGTCATCCGCCAATAATGTGCAACAAGCTGCCGCCGGCCGCGTAAAACATCACCGTTGCAATTGAGGAGATCACCAGAATGGAGCCGAAATCGGGCTGCAGCGCTAAAAGCACCACAACGGCGCTTAATAAAATCGTAAAGGGTAAAAAGCCGTATTGAAATGAATGCACCAGTTCTTGGCGTTTTTCCATCCAGACGGCCAAATAGAAAATGATGGCCAATTTTACAAACTCCGAAGGTTGAATGGACGGTAAGAACGGAATGTTTAGCCAGCTGGTTGCGGTACCGTAATTGGCGCCAATCACGGGCAAAAAAAGTGCCACGAGCATTACCAGCCCCACCACGAAGAACGGCAAAGCAATTTTTCGCCAAACGTTCAAAGGAACCGCTAGCATCATTACTCCAATAGGAACTGCAATAATCGCGCGGGCCAAATGACGCCACAAATAAAAGCTATTGCTGGGTTCTGCGGCTAGCCCTTTGTTTACCAATGCGTTCGTAAGTTCGTATGACTCATAAACGCTGACGCTTGAAATCATGGCGATACCAAACAAAACTAATCCGATGATCGTGAGTGCCAATGATGTATCGATGGGTCGATGTTTCATTTTGAATACACAATACCCAATACACAAATCACAAACAATGCCCAATTGCGAATATTAAATTTTAAAAATTTAAGCACTTAAAATTGGTCATTAGATATTCGATAGGCTTGAGATTATTGTTTGTCATTTGTCGTTTTGTTATTTAGTATTTTTTATGATGAATATTGGTAAATTTAAGCAGTGGCTGTTCTTTGGATCCTTCACGCTCGGTGCACTCATTCTGGACCAGGTTTCTAAGGGGTGGGCGCGTTCACAGGAGTGGGTTCATGTGCAGCAAAATACAGGGATCGCTCTGGGGATTCAATTGCCCTCTTTTTTGCAGACGGTCGGTTCAATTCTGATTTTATTTTTGTTGCTGTGGGTGGGGGTTGTGGATTTGTTTTCCAGTCGCGAGCACCCTTTTCTTAATCCAATTTTATTGGGCGTTATTGTGGGCGGCGCTGCGGGAAACTTGGTCGATCGCTGGTTGATGGGGTCGGTGACCGACTTTATTTTGCTGGCACCTTTTCCGGTGTTTAATGTGGCGGATGTTTGTATTACCGTTGGGCTTGTGTTGCTTTTGTACGCCAACCGCTCTACACTTCGGGTTAAGAGTTAAACGTTAATATTTATGGAATCTTTGCAAAAACGCCCCCTTACCTTTGTTTTATTTTTACTGCGACTCCTTAGTGGGGTGGTGGGTGGGGTTGCCGGCACGTTGGCTCTGTTTGTCGTTTACTTTTTGTTGCTGCACTTGGTTCCCGAAACCGAGGGGGTGAATTCACTTTCGTTTTTTGTGATTGTTGTGATGGCGTTTGTGGGCACCTTGGTTTCCAATACGGTTGTGTCGGTGATGGTTACTTTTATGGATAATGCCAAATACGCCCGCCGCAAAACCACCATTTTGCACGTTTTTTTGTTCAATCTCATTTTATTTTTCCTGACCATCCCCCTTTATTTGCTGGCATTGCAACTGGACATTATGATCGCGGTGGTGGCGGTCCATTTGCTTTTGAGTGCTTTTATTTCGGCGCTCATCATGGAACTTTTGGCCGGGGAACGATATGCTCTTATGGGCTTATATAGCCTGGCTTTTGGAATCTTTTTTGCCATTACCCTGGCGGTGACTTTGGTAACGGCTCAGGTACGATCGTTGATCATTATTTTTTCGGCTATGCCAGGCGTTTGGTTTTTGCTGCAGCTCTTTGGCGGACTTACCGAACTTATTTACGATAATTTTGTTAAGTTCTATGGCGTTGATGCTTTAAACACCCAAACCGATTTAGGAGGGGATAGCGATGACGAAAGCGAGGAAAATTAACTTTTGACATTTGTGACCATTCGTTTAGAATGAATTCTATTCCTAATATTGCCCTATTATGAATAACCGCCTTGTTCCGCCCAGCGCTTGTGCCGACTTAATCGCTTTTTCTGGTGAAACTGTTAATGGAAAAGTGACTGGGTTTGTTTCGCGAACACGCAATAGTATTTTTGGTGATCTAACCATGCGATTGCCCCAGGCCGCGGAGGCTCATTCTGACCGTGGGGTCACTCCAGTGGTTCCCACTCCTGATCTCTCTAATCCCGGTTTGGGTAGCGCCCTGAGCGGTTCTAGGTCAATGCCGGGCGAGCAGGTGCCTTGGCAGCCGGGACCTTTCCCAACTTGGAATGAATTGGTGCAAACAGGCCGTGGCACCCCCCAATAATTGTTGACCCCTTTTAATGTCTGACGATTCTAAAAAATTGGTACTTTCTCAGCCGTCTCTCGACCGGCTGAAGTTTCGACGCAGGGGCGTGAATTAGCAGTTACTGGCAGCAGCAGGCAAGCAGTGAACGGTCTTTTCCCTGGTGCTGGGCCCGAGGGGCCTGATGCATGGGGGGATGATGAGGATACCGTTGCGGATAAGCTCACCCCAGACTCGGCCCCCTTGGTGGCTCCTCCTATGCCCCAAGCGGCGCGAGCTATGCCCGATAATTTGCCGACTGATCCAAGTCGTACTTCGCGCGGCACGGTGGCTTATTTTGATCATGAAGGATTGCCGCAGGGTGGGTACGAACTATTACTAGCGCAGTACCGTCGGCTTAATCCCCCAGAAGCTGGTAAACTTGAAATTCAAAACCTTCCTGACCTTCCTGGGTCACCTTCGGATGACGATGGTTTTAATATGAGTGCATTTGATGAAATGTTTCGTTTTGTAGAAGATGATCCCAATACGCGATCTGAGCCGACTGCGCCAACAAGGCCTGATCAAGGTTTGCCAGTGCCTATTGTAAGGGGTAAGCCTGCTCAGCCTATTAATGATGGGCCGGTGACTGCTGACAATTTATTTGCTTCTGTTTCTTTGCCTGAAACAGTACTGTCAAAGTATGCATTGGTTGCTGATCTGGAAACGCAGGAAGTTGCTTCTGATGTGCATGCCGCACCCACCCCTGCACCGGTTAGAACGCAAGGCCTTCCGCCTGCTGAAAGCCGCCCTTTTGCAGAACCAGGCCCTGCCCCAACCACCGCATCTATATCTATTTCAGCTGATTTACCATCGCCGAAAACTCCTGGAGCCCTTGAAAAGCTCTACAGCGGTATTCAGGCTGCCCGAGATTGGCTTAAGCGCCTTTTTCGTCCTTAGCGGAGGTCGGTTGGTTTTAGCGCAAGGGGTTTGAATAATTCGTTTTCCAGTTCGATGGTTTTTTGCTCAATGGCGGGGATCGCCGCGTCCATTTGCGGGGTGTTGAATTTTTTGTAACGCTCCCGCCCATCCTGAAAGCGCTCATGCAGCGATACAATTTGATCGTGAGCGCAGCGTTTATCGGCGTAGTGCACCAATTTTTTTTCGAGCGTGTTGAACGCATGGGGTTCTTCGAGTACGGCGGTAAAACGATGCAGACGAATCGCTTCGGCGGTTTCGGTAAAGCCCAACTTAGTAAAATATTCGTGAGCAATGTCGGCATGATGTCTGCCTTCAAATTCCTTGCGCATGGCAAGCCAGGCATTCCATTGCTTGCTGGTGATTTCCTCGGAAAAGTTTTCTTTTTCCATGGTTTTAAAATCACACACACGGCATACGTCATGCAGCAAGGCAGCCGTGTTCACCAAATTCATATTTACGATCTCGCCTTGGTCGGCGTAGGCTTGAGCGATTTGTGTGGCCACGCTTGCCACTTGCGCGCAGTGCGCGCGTACGTGCAGGGGGGTAATCCATTTTTCCCAGTGAGCTTTCACCTCCGCTTCGGTTACTACTTGCGAACTGAAGTGCTCCACTGCGATGGTGCGATCCTCTCCATCGATTTTAAAATGCACTTCTATGCGTTCCGACGGCCAATGCGCCAGACGATCGGCCCATTCGATCACGTTGATCGCTCGGTTGTCGCTTATACTTTCTTCTAACCCGATCGAATGCAAATCGTCGCCTTTTTGCAGGCGGTAAAGGTCGTAATGATAGAATACGGATGGTGGGCCGGATAGTGGATTCAGTTGATATTGATTGACGTAAGCAAAGGTGGGGCTTTTGATGGTTTCTTTGATCCCCATGCCGGCGGCGATGCCTTTGCTAAACTGGGTTTTGCCCGCCCCTAAATTGCCAAATAGCAACACCGATTGGCCGGGTTTTAGCGTTTCTCCCAGCCTTTTGCCGAGTTCAATCGTTTGGTCCGTGCTTTGAGTGTGATAGATGGCTTGCATTGGCTTAACGGTGAGATGCCGGATCAAGTACGGTATGACCTACAACGGCAAGCACCATCATGCCAGTCCAACTGGTTACGAGCAAGTGATCCATGCTGGCGAAGTGGTGGCTCAATTAAAGAAAGCTATAAATATGGCTTTTATAAGCCATTTAATAACTATTTAATATTTGATTGGCCACAAAAGCATGCTACGTTAAATAATAACTAACCAACACAAAATATGAAGTCATCAAAATCATTCATTATATCATTAGTTATTCTGCTTATAGTTACCACACTAGGTTTAATAGGATATTTTAAATTTTTTTATAACATTTGCCCTGACAAATTGATCATTAATGAGATGCCAGGATCAGTAGGTGAGATGTATTTCATAAAAGACGGGAAGCGAATGGAGATCTTTGAGAAGGGGGAAAGGTGGCAAAACTGGGTAGATTATAACTGCCAAATAGAAACCATGCGCGTGCAATAATTTATACATATGAAAAACACTAAATCCTTCAATATTGCCCTACTATTGATATTAATAGTAACAGTAGTTGGATCGGTGATCTATTTTACAAGAATTAAAAAAGAATGTCCGGATACTCTAATCCACAACGAATCCATTAGTTACGGAATATCACCAAGCTCATATTGGGTGAAAAATGGGGTGGAAATGGAGGTCGATCAAAACTATTACGAATGGATCTTGATCAACTGCGAGTATGACAAAAAAACCACATTTTAGAGTTAACAATGCTAAAACAATATAAATTAACCCAAAGTTTATGAAAGCAAAACAACCCATTATTTACGTACTAATTATGTCAGTAGTCATTATTAGTTGTTTTTTCGTTAACCACAAAGTAAAGCAAAACAAACTGTGTCCTGACGAGCTTGCGGTCAACAGAACCCCTGGTTTCGTACCTAAAGAAATAGGGGGTGGTAGGCAGTACTTAAAAAATGGTCAGAAGATAGATACATCAAATTGGGACCTAGAAACTGCTAGGTGGGTAGAAAAAAACTGTAAATACAAAACAACAGTAGTTGAATAAAAAATGGCAGAAAACAAATTTATAATTAATGTTTGACAAGTATTTTTATGAAGTAACTGAGCTATTTAGTCACACTACTTTCCCTAGCCATACTCATAGGTGTCATCGGGAATGCATCTGCAAAGGAAACAACAGTTTCCAAATTAGAGAGCTTAAAACGGTCCGAGCAAGAGGGGATCTTGGTTGGACCGACGAGCAAATTATTGAACTGGGATACGTGCCTGGCGAGTTGGTGGTTCAATTTAAGAAAGCTATAAATATGGCTTTTATAAGCCATTTAATAACTATTTAATATTTGATTGGCCACAAAAGCATGCTACGTTAAATAATAACTAACCAACACAAAACATGAAGTCATCAAAATCAACCAAATACACCATTGCTATTTTACTAATTATTGCTGCCCTCAGCTTAGCGGCCTACCACAGATTCTTTTGGTTTGAAAAAATATGTCCCGACCTACACAACTACAACTCCCAATTAAGCAGTCCTCAGGAGCAAAATTACTGGAGTAAAGAGTGTGTAACTATGGAGGTATCTGCTAAACAACAAGATTGGATTATGATGAATTGTGATTATAAAAAGGTGACCATTGAGTCACGCATAACAAGTCAGTAAAAACAATATGCACCAAGTATCAGTGTTGTAATTTATGAAAACTAAAAAACTTATTTGCATTATAATTATCACCATCCTATTCAGTATTGTTGCGATTATTGGCTACGCTGAATACTCTTGGCAAACATGTCCCGACCAAAGCTATGTGACACAATTTGGTACAAAATGGAGCCTAAAATTAAAGTTGCAATGCAAGGCAGCAGCAAAAGAGAGAATATATGATATTGATCCATTAAGTACCCCTCATTCTAAAATCTACCAAATGAAAAACATATACCGTTTAATTTTAACGATAGTGCTTGGGCTTTTTATTTTGCCAAGTATGCTGTATGCGAACCAGGAGGCAATTAACAATTGGACCGACGAAGAGGTTATTGAGCTAGGTTATGTACCCCATGAGCTGGTGGTTGAATTCGACCCAAGACAAATCCAAGTGTCGTCCCAGTCAAAAGAGATTGAGTCATTTGCAAGCACGGCGCTTGAGGAAGAAGTGATGACACTAAAAGAAACATTGAACTTTGCAAATGCTGCCGTGTTTTATGTTGGCACCAGTGGATATGTTGAAAATTATGTTGCCGCCTTAAAAGCAAACCCCCTAGTGGCATCGGTAACCCCAAATTATGTATATGAATTTAGTGCAACAGCCAATGATCCACATTTTACTAATAATGATCAGTGGGGGTTACGGAATCACACCAACCCAACCGCCGACATCGACATTGAAAACGCTTGGAATATTGGCACCGGAGGAACCAACAAAATCGTTGCCCTGCTCGATACTGGTGTTGCCTACGACCACCCCGATTTAGCCACCAACATGTGGGGAGGGGGCAAATGCAGAGATGAAAACGGACAAATTCTACCCGTCGAATGTAAACATGGGTGGGACTATGTCAATAACGACCGTGATCCCCGAGATGACTTTGGCCATGGAACCCACATGGCGGGGATTATTGCGGCCGAAACGAATAATGGTATCGGTATTGCAGGAATTAATCAAAATGCCAAGATAATGGTGGTAAAAATTGGTAATTCTTACGGAACCTTCACCAATGCCTTAAAAGGTATTCAATTTGCCCGCAACAACAAAGCAACCATTATTAATGCCAGCTTTGGAGGCGTTTCGGAGCAATTTGGAGATCAGGCACTTGTTGAAAGCGCCATTCAGCAATTTGGGCAAACAGGAATTTTTGTCGCGGGGGCTGGAAATTCTGCAAATAATAACGACACAAATCCATTTTTCCCCGCAAGTTTTTTGCTAAATAGTATTATATCAGTAGCTGCATCAGACAGAGTCGACAACTTTGCGAGTAGTTTTTCAAATTGGGGGGCAGGTACGGTTGATGTGTTTGCACCAGGAAATGATATATGGAGTACTTATGTACAAGAATTTGCAAACTTCTTAATGAATCCACAAACCTTTACACTTTTCCAACCGTGGTATTCTCGCCAAATCAGCACGATTGATTATGTTTTCACCAATTCAAATGCATATACATCCAATATAAGTGCTTCCGCAATAACAAGAACATTTGATCTATCAGGTAATAATATAGATCCCGATTCTGCAGCGCTTACTTTAAATGTTTGGTGTGATACCGAAATGCCAAGTGTCGGGAATACGCCCCCTGACTATATTGAAGTATTTATTTCTCCCGATGGTACAAATTGGTCACCATTACAAGAAACATTAATCGGAGACAATAAGATAAGCGAAGACAGTCTACTGTTAGAATCTACTTACGATGGCTATCCGGGCAAAAGTAGTTCATTGGGATTTATTATTTCACCAAGTTATTTCAGCCAAAGAACACAATTTAAGTTTGAATGGATAACAGATGGTCGTAACACCGATGGACCACACAGAGGATGCTACCTGTCAAACTTACGATTAAGATATTTGGCATTTGGTGAATCGGGTCAAAACAGCCAGTCATACGTGGGGGGTCCTGAATACAGCGGCACCTCTCAATCCGCAGCCTTTGTCACCGGCATCACCGCTTTGGTGTGGAACACATTCCCCCAACTTACCCCCGAACAAGTACGCTACGCGGTGGTCAATTCGGGTGATCCCATCAATAACATTCACCCCATCAATGGTCAGCAACTTACCGTTACCGGTAGGCGCGTGAATGCATACAAGGCCATGTTACTTGCCCAAGAACTCAACAACGATCGTCTGTTTTTGGTGAACGACATCACCGTGCGTTCTACGTCCGCTGGGGGGAATTGGAACGACCCAGCCACGTGGGTGGGGGGCGCTGTGCCCACCAGCACCGATGTGGTTGAGATCAACGGGAACGTGACGGTGAATGCGAATGTAACGGTGAGCGGAATGCTCATTAGCCCCGGAACCACCCTCTATGCACCGGGAACAGGAAGCCAAACTCTTAACATCAACGGAAGCCGCGGTGAATTGCAAAACAAAGGAACGATTGATGGTCCAAGCGGGCAGCAGTCTACTTTAACCATTCATGCCAACACCATCGAAAACACAGGTTCTATTTATGGTAATCAAATCAATACGCAAGATCTATACAATCGAGGGAACATTACTAATGTAAACACCCTTCAGGTACGGGGAACCTTGCGACACCAGGGCACCATCAATAATTGCATATTGATTTTTAATGGAACCAATGCCGTACAACAGCTGTTTAGCGATGCTGCTAATCCTTTGGGCGATGTTGTATTTGATAATGATGTGAATGTAACGGGTTCTTTGGCCTTTAATGGCACATCTGTCACTATTAGCGCTGGAAAAACCATCACGCTTCCTCCTGGATCAACCGTTCGGGTTTATAGTAGACAGTTTTATCAATATGGAACGCTTGCCGCGGATCATTTGGTTTTAGATGAAGGGCAACCAGGATTTACTCAATATTGGGAAAGTGCTACGCCGTTTGTTGGCCAGACCGTTCGGTTTGTTGGCAATAGTCGTTGGCAAATGGTTAATAACGTCACTCTTGATGCGGATGCTACCGTGGAAAGTAATGCCGCTATCAGTGGGGGCCAGTTGGCTGTTTATGGTCATTTTAACAATCAAGGCAACCTTTCGGGGCTCACTACTCTGATTGCTTACGGTAATTTTATCAATTCAGGAACAGCAGTACTCCATTTGCGTGCGCATCAAAATGTAACACAAAATGGCCAAATGATGGGGGGCTCTATTACTTTTGAAGGGGGCGTGCAACCACAAACCATCGCCGGTACTCAGCCGTTTCCTTATGCGGTGCTGAACGGAGTGGTTACTGCGAACGAAAACATCCACTTCGGTGCTGCGGTCAACATTGGTCCATCAAGCGCTTTGATAGTGAGCCCAGGCAATACACTTCAACTGCGTGGGCTGAATAATTCGGGCGAAATTACTGCTGATCACTTGATATTTGAATCAGGAATCGGGGGTTGGGCTGGGAATGGACTGATTAACGTGGACCAAATTACGATTCGCACGAATGCTATTTTGTATGTTTCGGGCGACAAGATGGTTCGGAATTTAACAGTAGAGCCCAATGCCAGTTTAACCACCAATGAGAATCCTTTTTATCGCCTTAGCATTGATGGTGATTTGGTTAACCAGGGTCGCCTTCAGGGCCGATTACACCTTTACTTAAAGGGAAATCTGAATAATTCGGGAGGATTTATGAATTTAGCGGTTTTTGCTGCCACTTGGGATCACGCCCCTACTGCCACCCACTATGAATTCCAACTCACCGATTCGAATGGAGTGTGGCAGGCTCCGCTTAATGTGGCCACAAATTCATACTCTATTTATTCCTATGTGAATCAAACCAATCTTCAATGGCGATACCGCCCTGTATTCAATGTAACTCCCGGCAATTGGAGCACGCCTCACCTCATTAACTAGATGGCTTGCATTGGCTTAACGGTGAGATGCCGGATCCCCGCCTCGGGCGGGCGGTATGACCTACAACGGCAAGCACCATCATGCCAGTCCAGCTGGTTAGGAGCAAGTGGTCCATGCTGGCGAGCAAAAGAACTAAAAGCCATGGAGCGGCGTGTTCGGGCTTTAGCCTTTGTGTTACGAGGGCGATCAAAATGCCCAACAAAATTAATCCCTGGATGCCCCATTCATTTAGCACCAAATAGTAAACATTGTGCACGGGGACGTGCTGCCAAGGCTCCAGCGTTTTTTGGCTGAATTCCGCCATGCGCAGGGTGAACTCATTTAAACCAATGCCCAGTGGATGGGCGAGGGCCATCGATCGGCTCATACTTATTTGTGCTTGTCTTTCCACGATGGACGCATCGCTGCTTTGCAAAGATGGATTGGCAATTAGCCACCCTATGTTCACACTAATCACGGCGATGATTGCAATCACGAAGCATTTTTTGCGATGCGGTTTCAAGCGTTCGATGCGCTGTCCCATCAACACAAGGATTCCGGTGGCTGCCGCCACCCAGGCGGCTAAACTCCCAGTGATCCATAAGCCCCACGCTACCAATGCCATCCAAAACCAACGACTTTCTTTTTTTAAATGACTCCAAGTCAATGAAAGCAGGATAACGAGATAGGCGGCTAAACTATTGGGATGTAAAAAACTGCCATAGGCACGAATGTGCTTGGTGCCGTCCGCTAAATCGATCTTTGCTACCCCGGGAATATCGGGCCCCAGAATGGATTCGCCCAGCCGTAGTAGGCCCAGCGACCCATTGTGCACCCATTGCGCGGTTGCCCACACCAATTGAATGAGCATGCCGATCAGAATGAAACGCACCACTTGTTTTTGCTGAAGCACTTTTTGTTCGATCAATGTGATGAGCATCCATAGTTCGGCCGCACGCAATACAAAAAATGCGCCATGAATGGCTTTTCCTTCCAAAAAAGTGATCAAAAATACATTGGCCACCAAAGCCACTGCCCAGCCAAGTTTTTTGGAGAATTCGATTTCAATCGGCTTTTTTCCATCCATTTTTGCAAAATCCATGCACCAAAAATTGCTATCAAAAGTAGTTCGGGAGCATAAATAAATTCGCTGACCCACGGGTTAAAAGCGCCAAAGTGGAAGCTGTCTTTTTCGTACACCAACAGGCGAACCGAAAAGGGGAAGATAATCAGCCATGCTCCGAATAACCATTGAATTGCTTTGCTAACGTATTTAATGCGTTTTAGTTAAGAATTAAGAGTTAAGAATTAAGAGTTAAAGATAAACCAGCAAACTATTAATTATTCACTTAGCGAAGCAATTCAACTCTTAACTTTAGATCCCGCAATCTTCATCCGTTTCGATCAATTTTTTTTGTTTGCGAATGACGCAGGTCACTTGAGTTTGAGCGGTTTGCAGCGCTTGCTTAAGGCTGGCCCGGCTTTCGACTACACTTTGAATCGCTTCTCGAAAAATCAGATCGTATTTTTCGGCGTCATATATTTTAAGGCTTTTGGCGAATGGGGCTTGATACGCAAACACACCGAATAGGGGTTCGGTTTGCTGCTCGGTCACCATGTCTTTTCGGGGGGTGGGGCGATTGGTTTTTTTGTGATAGGTCTGCAGGGCGTCGGCGGTGGTTAAATATTGAACAAAGGTCCATGCTTCTTTGGGCATGTTGGTGGTTCGGGCAACCACCAGCGGAAAGTAGCTGGCTAACGTGTCGCGGCGCGTTGATTCGGTTGGGGTGACTAGTTGTGGCATGGGCGCGATTCCGATGTCTTCAATATCAATATGATCTCCCCCTGTTTTCTGCTCGTTTTGAATGGCTTGCACCAAGTTTTGATATAAATAGGGGTAGCCGGCGATCATGGCAACCTTGCCGCGCACAAAGGGATTGACCTCGGCCTGATCGGGAGCGTATCCGGTTAAATTCTTGTTCCAGCTGTAATATTTGTAACTCGGAAGTGCAAAGCTGGTGAACCATTTTAGTGCTTCTACTGCCGGCTCGGCCAGTGTGTCCGCCGGATTTTGAGCGCGATTGGCAAACGTGGCGGACTCTTCTTTTTCGTCATAAAAACCAACGCCGTATTGTAAAAATAATGTGTAGAGCAGATCCACCGCAGTGTTGAGATTGTCTCCACGCCCCATGGCGATTCCCGAAAGCGCAAAGCGTTCCGGACTATTATTACGACTGGTGAGCTGAAACACTTGTTCGGCAATTTCTTCCCATAATTTGGCGGGCTCATCGGTGGTGGCGATCAAATCGGCAAAATATTGCTTGTTGTAATACAGGGCTAAGTTGTCCATGGCCAGCGGCATGCCATAAATGGACTCATCAATGATTAAATCATTTGCGGCGGCCTGAAAAAACGTCTGCCGAAAGACATCGGGCGGGGTCACAATCGGTGCGTCCAATGGCATTGGCAAGAGCTTTTTTTGGTGTTTTGTTATCCATGAATTGTGAATCATAAATACATCTGGCCCCTCGCCTTCGGCAATTTCATTGACGACCAAATCCTCGTATTCCTTCAGATCCACGAATTTTTTGGTGCGCACGCGAATATTCGGAAATTGGCTTTGGAAAGCCTGAATTTGTTCCCGAAATGCATCGACGTTGTCGTACACAAAATAAAAAATCCAATTCTTTTTAGTGTTGGAATCGGTTACGTCGTCCGCTGTGGGACAGTCGGCGCGAAACTCACTCGTGCCCGCAATGTTGTCGGCTGGCTTAGGGCACTTTTTTTGGCAGCCCCCCATTAATAATGGTGCGAGCATCAGGCCGCTAATCAGGATTATTTTGATGAAACGTTTTGTTTTCATATGGCTATTTTACCGAAAGGACGCCCGATCACAAAGCGATTTCTCCTATTGCTTCCATTCTTGCGATCATGTTCTTGGCTTTTTGCTTTTGTTCCTCCAAATGTTCCGCCGGCTTGGCCTTTTTCCACACGTTCATAAGCTCGTCGGCGCTCCATGCTTTGGGGTAAAGGTACGGCACGTTTAATTGATCCAACATGCCACTTACTTTGTCGGAATAGGCGATTCCCCGCCATGGTACAGTTTGCCAGCGCGGCTGCGATCAAAAAGTGCAAACGCATGCCAATGGCCGCTTCGCAGGTGCTGAGTATTTCTAGTAACTCGGTGAACGAGTTGGGTCGAACCACGTTTATCTTTTCCGAGAAGGCGCCCGCCTGAGGCGGGATCAATCGCGCCTTCTCTTTCGATAATAATTTTTCATCTGACGCTTCCATCGCGATCCACACCATGGAATATCCGTTTTTGATTTGCGTCTCTACAAAAGCATGAATGTCGATGGGGGCATGGCTCCATGGCCTTAAATTGAGGGCTATTCGCTTTTGTTGAGTGTTAACGGGGGCATTGAACAAAAACGCTAAATCGCTCCCCAGCATGATGGAGTTTTTTGGAGCCAGGCTTTTTGCTAGTTCCAACGAAACTTCATCGCGCACGGTGATGAGCTGCATTTGTTCCAATGCTTTTTGGGCACGCTTTTTGCTGGATTCTTTTTGAAACGGGCCGAGCGAATTGCCCAGCATGATGATGGGTTTTTTATAGTGATTGGCCCACCACAATTGCCAAGACCACAAGCCGATCGCTCGCTTTGATTCGCCGTCGGTCAATAGGCCGCCCCCGCCCAAAATAACGCGGTCGCATTGTTTCATCAATTTAATGCTTTGTAGCCATCGCATCGATAAAAAGGACCGAAGGCCAAAAGGAAAATGCAATGCCACTCGATTGGCTTTTGGATGACGTTTTTTGGTTTCTGCGGGATTGCCGCTGAGCACCCATTTTTCGTAAGATTCGGGTAGATTGTTCAGCAAGCTTTCGAGCATGGCTTCGTCACCAATATTACTTGCACCGTAGGAGCCGATGATGAGAACTTTTTTATTCAATTACGAATTAACAATTACGAATTAACAATTACGCCCGCCTGAGGCGGGACGAATTAAGAGTTGACCCCCTTGAGGAAATACTTTTTTGAGAGAGCGTACCAGCGCCATTCTTTTCTTAATAATCCCAACGCCACGATGATGATTGAGTTGGATAGGATTTTAAAAATCACCTTTTTTATTCCGGTGGGAATCACGCGCACGTCGGGACATTTTTGTTGGAATAGAACCGCGGATTTTCCAATGTTTTCCAGGCGGCCGGGAAACACCTTTTCCTCGGTTAAAGGGTCCATGTGATACGCCTTGGCACTTTTAAGATACGTTAATGTTCCGCCGGCTTTTTGCATTTGATATCCCAATAGGATGTCTTCCCAGCCGTAGGTTTTAAAGGTTTCATCGAATCCGAACTTGAGAAACCAACTTTTTTTCATTGAAATGTTGCTGGTGTAAAAATGCCAAAAATCCGTTTTTTGCCCGTCTTTTAGTGGTCCATATTTAAACTGCACTCCGCTACTTTCCAGCCATTTTCTAAACCGATCCTGCCCTAGCTCGGGGGTCCAAGTGGTAAAACCCAGTGCGGCCGCTTTTTCGTCGGGATTTTTTTGGTGAAATTCAACGTGCGTGTTCAGCCAATTTGGCTCTACCAAAATATCAGCTCCGATGAACGCAATTAAATGATGAGTAGCTTCCCGGACGCCGCGATTGCGTGCCGCTCCCTGTTTTTTGTTTTCTTGCAGAAGCGTTTTTAATTCAAAGGAAGTTTTTTTTGCGCGCCACTTTTTTAATACCATTTCGGTTTGATCGGTGGACCCGTCATTGACGACGATCACTTCAAACGCATGCTCAGTCATCTGAAGATTTAAATGCTCCAAGCATTCGTGTAATTCTGCCGCGTTGTTGTAAGTGGGAATGATGATGCTGAGCATAACCATTACTTATTATCTATTATTTATTAATTTATTCTAGGTTATGTTAGCATACTTGGGCTTAATGGAATGCCATGAAACTTTTTAATACCCTAACGCGACGCAAAGACGAATTTGTGCCCATTCAACCCGGCAAAATAGGGCTGTATTGCTGTGGACCGACGGTTTACAACTTTGCGCATATTGGTAATTTACGCACGTTCTTGTTCGAAGATTTTTTGCGACGTGGGCTTGAATTTTTGGGATTCGATGTTACTCAGGTGATGAACATCACCGACGTGGGCCATTTAACGTCCGACAGCGACGAGGGGGAAGATAAAATGGAAAAAGGAGCCAAACGCGAAGGAAAAACAGTTTGGGAGATCGCCCAGTTTTACACCGATGCGTTTATGAGCGATATGCAGGCTCTGAACATTTTGCCCGCGCATCATTTTCCTCGTGCGACCGATCATATCGCTGAAATGATCACACAAATTCAGCAAATCGAGGCCAACGGGCTTACCTATCAATCGGGGGGGAATGTTTATTTTGATACCAGTAAGCTGAACGACTACGGCAAACTGGCCCAACTCGATAAACAAGCGCTTCAGGCCGGAGCGCGGATTGAAGTGGATCCCAACAAAAAAAATCCGCATGATTTTGTGCTGTGGTTTACCGATAGCAAACATGGCAATCAGGCCATGCAATGGGATAGCCCCTGGGGTCGTGGGTTTCCCGGTTGGCACATTGAATGTTCTGCGATGAGTATGAAGTACTTGGGCAAGCAATTCGACATTCATTGTGGGGGAATCGACCATATTCCGGTGCATCACACCAACGAAATCGCTCAAGCCGAAGGGGCCACGGGCCAAAAGCCGTGGGTGAATGTGTGGATGCATGGGGAATTTCTTTTGATCGATCAGGGAAAAATGGCCAAGTCGGGCGATAACTTTTTAACGCTGCAACGGTTGGTCGAAAAAGGCTATCACCCCTTGGATTATCGCTATTTTTGCTTGCAGGCCCACACCCGAAAAGAGCTTAACTTTACCTGGGAAGGAATGGACGCGGCTAAAAATGCACGTCGACGTTTGAACGACAAAGTGCTGGCGTTGCCCGATGGGGGTGCGATTGATGCCAGCTCACTTGAGCGATTTAAAGCGGTGCTTGCGGACGATTTAAATATGCCCGAGGCGCTCGCGATGGTGTGGAAGCTCCTCGATGATTCCACCGTTCCGGACGCTGACAAACGAGCAACCATTCTAAAAATGGACCAGGTGCTTGGGCTGAATTTGGGGCAAGTGGTTGCGGTCGAGATTCCCGATGCGGTTCGTGAACTAGTCAAACAGCGTGAGCAAGCGCGAGCGGATAAAAATTGGGCCCTTTCGGATCAACTTCGTTCGGATATTGAGAAAGCGGGCTTTTCTGTCAAAGACACAGGCGATGGTTCGGTAATTACTCAATTATAATGAGTCATGCCGGACAAGATCCGGCATCTTGCGCTACTCTTCAATTCCCACGTACGCGCCACCCCAGACTCCAAGTGCATGTATTCAGTATTTGTAATTTTGGTATTGTTTGTGATTTGTGTATTTGATATTTGTTAATTATGACAATAGGCGTATTTGCATTACAGGGTTCTTTTGCGGAACACATCGCTCAATTAAAACGTTTGGGAGTCGATGCGTTCGAAATTCGTTCGCTTGCCGATGTGAAACAACCGGTGGATGGGATCATTTTGCCGGGCGGCGAAAGCACCACGTTGATGCTGCTTTTAAAATCAACCGGATTGGATAGGTGGCTCAAGGATTTTGTAAAACGTGGTGGTTTTGTATGGCACGTGTGCCGGCATGATTGTGTGCAGTCAGGGTTATTTGAATTTGATCGATGTTACGGTGGAACGGAATGCGTATGGGTCGCAGCTTGAGAGCTTTGAAGCGGAGCTTGAATTACGAATTACCAATTCAAAATTACGAATGATTGAAGGCATTTTTATTCGGGCGCCGAAATTTAAGTCGATTGGGAAAAGTATCGAGGTTTTAGCCACGCATGCGGATGAGCCGGTTTTGGTGCGATCGGGAAACGTGATGGTGGGCAGCTTTCACCCCGAACTTACCGACGACGATATGGTTTATCGATTGTTTCTCGGTTCGATAAGCAAAATAAACTGAGTTGCCCAAGGGCAATTTAACATGTTACAGTGGACTACTGATTTATATTTAAATTATGCTGCGTTTTGCCCCTCAGCCTCGCACCGTTCTTGTTGCCGCGCTTTCCTTGCTTTCACCCTCGTTGCCAGATGCCGGACCGGCCTCTCGCGAGAAGATTCAGGTATTGATGGGCGGTGGTATGTGTGTACCCCAGCCCCTGTTTGTGAAAGTCCGGACGCTTTGCCACCGATTGACCGGTCTTTTTTAGCTCGCGGAGTCTGCGCCGACCGGGCAGCTGCATTTCAATTATTTAAAGCAGACCCGTGTCATTCGGTGCCATGCATTCGTGCGAATGAAATCGATTAAATCATAAATCCATTTCTTATCTTTTCTTGAGTTATGTTACACTGCTCATGAACGTTTTTTTCGCCTATGTCACAATCAAAATATAAGGTCTTTGCCGGTTCTTCTCACCCCCAACTTGCGCAGGATGTTGCCGACCTTTTGGACATTTCTTTAGGTAAAATTAAATTGAGCACCTTTTCCTGCGGAGAAAAATACGTGGTGCTCGAAGAAACCGTTCGTGGCCAAGAAGTGTTTTTGATCCAAACTACCACCGAAGGCGGAGTGAACGATGATTACATGGAGCTTTTTTTGATGATCAATGCGGCTAAGATGTCGTTTGCCAAGCGGGTGCATGTCATTATCCCTCACTTCGGATATTCGCGTCAGGATAAAATTCATGTTCCACGCGAACCGATTTCGGCTAAGTTGATGGCCGATTTGCTGGTATCTGCCGGGGCGGACCATGTGGTGACTTTGCAGCTCCATTCCGATCAAAACCAAGCGTTCTTCGATATTCCGGTGGATAATCTGAATGCGAAAAAATCTTTGCCAAATATGTGAAAGAAAAGAACTTAAAAAACTTGGTGGTGGTGTCGCCCGACGTAGGAGGCGCTAAAAATGCAAAAAGCTTTGCCGATGAAATCGATGCGCCGATCGCGATTTTGCATAAAAGCCGACCCGCTCATAACCAATCGGTGGTCAGTCATGTGGTGGGGACGTAAAAGACAAGGTGTGTTTGATTTACGACGATATGGTGGATACTGCTGGGAGTATGGTCAATGCGCGCGAGGCCCTGCTGCAACAAGGCGCTAAAGATGAAATGTATTTGTGCGCGACCCATCCGATCTTTTCGGGCCCGGCGATCGAACGGCTTTCCGGTGCCGGTTTTAAAGAAGTGATTGTGAGTGACAGCATGCCAATTTCGAAAGAAAAACAATTCAAAGGACTGAAACAAGTTTCGATCGCCCCCTGATTGCCAATGTGATCGGGAGTGTGGTGGATCAGAAATCAGTGAGCTCTCTTTATTATTAATGTATGGCATAGCTAGTAGGGCATAGGGCATACGCCTCGTGATTCTACTTGCTACTCACTATGCCCTATGCCTTAACTATTATCATTATGAACATTGCGATAAACGGTTTCGGTCGCATTGGCCGACAAATTCTTCATCTCATCATGCAACACGGTTCGTCGGGTTTAAACGTGGTGGCCGTAAACGATTTAACCGATCCGGCAACGCTGGCCCATTTGTTTGAATTTGATTCGACCTACGGTCGGTATCCCGAAAAGTGGAACTTAAAGAAGGGGCGATGATGGTGGATGGTCATGAAATTGCTTTGCTCAGCCAACCCGATCCGGCACAACTGCCTTGGAAAGCGATGGGGTCGATTTGGTTTTGGAATGCACCGGTTTCTTTTTAACGCATGAAAAAGCAAGTTTGCATCTTGCTGCCGGGGCGAAAAAAGTGATTGTAAGCGCGCCTTGCAAGGGCGATAAAGGGGCCGATATAACGATTGTGATGGGAGTGAATGAGTCCAGTTACGACCCGGCTCAACATCATATTATTTCGAACGCAAGCTGCACCACTAATTGTTTGGCACCGGTGGTGGATGTGCTCCATAAAAACTTTGGGGTGAAGCGTGGCATTATGACCACGGTGCATGCAGTGACCAACGATCAACGTATTCTCGATTTACCTCATAAAGATTTGCGACGTGCACGCAGCGCACTCCAAAGCATGATCCCAACCACCACCGGGGCGGCTAAGGCGGTTGGCCTCGTGATCCCCGAGCTGAAAGGCAAACTCACGGGCTTGTCAGTGCGCGTTCCCTTACCTACCGTTTCTTTGGTGGATGTGACCGTTGAACTGGAAAAATCCGTAACACCGGAAGAAATCAACAATGCTTTTAAGGCGCGCGCCAAAGAAATTCCTAATATTCTTCAGGTGGAAGAGCGCCCTTTGGTCTCGAAAGATTTTCAACAAGACGCTCATTCATCCAGTGTGGATGCCCAAAGTACAATGGTGGTAGAAGGAACGATGGCAAAAGTGCTTGCATGGTATGATAATGAATGGGGCTACAGCGCACGGATGGTAGGCCTTGCGGGGTATGTGGCTAATTCTTAAACTCACAGAGCATTAAAGCACTAGGACACAAGAACAATAATGCTTTCATGTTCTTGTGCTTTCATGTTTTAATGCTTATAGAAAATAATAAAAACAAATATGAAACTCACAAGTTACGGAGCGGCGCTTCAAGTCACTGGCTCTCAGCATCTGCTGGAAGTGAACGGCAAAAAAATTCTTTTGGATTGTGGGCTTTTTCAGGGCCATCGCAAGCAAGCTTTCGAGCAAAACAGCACTTTTGGCTTTGACCCCACGCAAATTGACGCGGTGTTGCTTTCGCACGCTCACATCGATCATGCCGGCAATATTCCCACCCTGGTCAAGCGCGGTTTTAAGGGGGTGATTTATACCACGCATGCCACCAAAAGCCTTTCGGAGGTTATGCTACTGGATAGCGCGTTCATTCAGGAAAGCGATGCGGAGTATTTTGCCAATAAATATCCCGGGGAAACCGAAGTGCCGATCGAGCCTTTGTATACCAGCAAAGATGCAGAATTTTCTTTGGAGTTTTTTAAAGGCGTTGATTATAACCGCAGTTTTGAGCTCTTTCCGGGCATCAAAGTCACTTTTTATGAGGCGGGCCATGTGTTGGGGTCGGCGGTAACGGTGTTGGATGTTCTTGACGAAGACGATGGTCAGAATAAACGATTGGCTTATACCGGTGATTTGGGGCGCGAACGTCTGCCGATCATCAATGATCCTCATCAAATCAATCAAGCGGACTATTTAATTTGTGAAAGTACGTACGGAGACCGCACTCACGACCCGATTGAAGAAGGGATTCCGGCTTTGGCCGCGTGATCAATCGCACCATTGAGCGTGGTGGAAAAGTCATCATTCCCGCCTTTGCCCTGGAGCGCACCCAAGAATTGGTTTATAGTTTGCATTTGCTGATTCATGAAGGGAAAATTCCGCAAAATTTGCCGATCTTCCTCGATAGCCCGTTGGCCAACCACATCACCACTATTTTTAGTAAACATAACGAACTCTACGACCCCGAATTGCGCGAACGCTTTAAAGGCACCCACAATCCTTTTAAATTAAAGCAATTACGCGAAATTATCGATGTCGAATCTTCCAAAAAATTGAATGAATTTATTGGGCCGTGCATCATTATTTCGGCGAGTGGAATGTGTGAAGCGGGCCGCATTCGTCATCATCTAAAAAATAATATTGAGGACCCCAAAAATTCGATTGTGATTGTTGGTTATATGGCCGAAAACACTTTGGGGCGCCGCATTGTGGATGGTGATGAGCAAATTAAAATTTTTGATCGCATGTATCAAGTGAACGCCGAGGTGGTGATTATGGAATCGTTTAGTGCGCATGCCGATATGAACGACCTGGATGCCTATGTGAAAGGTATTCAGGGGCTTAAAAAAGTGATGTTGGTGCATGGCGAAGAAGACCAATCGCGCGCGTTTGCCGAACGGATTAAAACCTTCAGCTCGGCCGAACCGATTGTAATGGTTCCCCAAGTGCCGGTGCAATTATAATTTTTATCAACTCTATTTTATGAAAACCATTGCGAAAGCACGAGCCCTTTTTGGCCCCACCGACCATTTTAAAACCATCGACTTACCGCGGCGAGAACTTCAGCCCAACGATGTTTTGATCGACATTCAATTTGCCGGCATTTGTCATTCCGACATTCACAGTGTTCGCGGCGAGTGGGGTCAAGTAAAGTATCCGTTTGTGCCAGGTCACGAAATTGCCGGCGTGGTTTCGGCCGTCGGTTCTGCGGTGACCCAACACAAAGTGGGGGATCGTGTGGGGGTGGGTTGCTTGGTGGACTCCTGCCGCACCTGTGCACAATGCCAAAATGACGAAGAGCAATTCTGTTTGAATGGGTATACCGGCACGTACGGTGGTACCGATAAATATGGTGAACAAACTCAGGGGGGATATTCCACTCATATCGTGGTCGAAGAGCATTTTGTGCTTAAAATTCCGGATGGCATTGAACTCGATAAAGCGGCTCCATTGCTTTGTGCCGGTATTACTACTTATTCACCCCTACGCCGTTGGAACGTAGGCCCGGGCACCAAAGTGGCGATTGTGGGGTTGGGTGGATTGGGGCACATGGCCGTTAAATCGGCGCATGCGCTGGGGGCCCAGGTAACCGTACTTTCTCAATCGTTGAGCAAAAAAGAAGATGGCTTGGCCTTTGGAGCAAGCGCTTATTACGCCACCAGCGATCCCGCCACCTTCACTCAATTGGCAAAAACGTTCGACCTCATCATCAATACCGTGAGCGCAAAAATTGATTTGAATGCCTATCTTTCCCTTTTGGCGGTAGGCGGAACGATGGTGAACGTGGGTGCGCCTTCGGAGCCCCTCGACATTCATGTGTTTTCACTCATCATGCAGCGCCGTTCGTTTGCCGGGTCGCTGATTGGAGGAATTCGCGAAACCCAAGAACTCCTCGACTTTTGTGCTAAACATCAGATCACCCCGGAAATTGAAATGATTTCGGCCGACCAAATCGACGAGGCGTATGAACGCATGATGAAATCGGACGTACGCTATCGGTTTGTGATCGATGTGAGTACGATTTAGCGGGTTTTACTGGGATTCTTTTGCCAGTTTGTTATTATGTTGGTCTAAAGTATCACTTATGAACGATTCACAGATCATTCTTTATGATGGAGATGACGGGCTTAGAATTCAAGTTCTGCTTGAAAATGAAAGTGTTTGGCTTACTTTGAACCAGATTGCTGATTTGTTTGACAGGGATAAGTCTACTATTTCAAAACACATTAAAAACATCTTTGATTCGGTAGAGTTAAGCCCGGATTCAGTTGTTGCAATTTTTGCAACAACTGCTTCTGATGGTAAAACTTACCAAGTTGAACATTACAATCTCGACCTGATTATATCCGTAGGTTATCGAGTCAATTCCTTACGAGGTACGCAATTCCGTATTTGGGCTACTCAGCGACTGAAAGAATACCTTATTAAGGGTTTTATATTGGACGATGAGCGACTCAAGGAGGGAAAGCGCAACACCTACTTTGATGAACTTATTGAGCGCGTTCGCGAGATCAGGACGAGTGAGCGCAATTTTTACCGGAAAATAACGGACATTTACGCCACCAGTATCGACTATGATGCCGAATCCAATTTAACTCAAAATTTCTTTGCAACCGTTCAAAACAAAATGCACTTTGGTATCCATGGAAAAACGGCTGCTGAGGTGATTGCTGAACGAGCTGACTGTACAAAGCCAAATATGGGCTTAACGTCAACTTCGGGTAAAAAGTTGCAAAAAAAAGATGTTTTTGTCGCTAAAAACTATCTTACTGAAGATGAGCTTGAAGAGCTGAATTTAATTGTTGATCAGTATCTTTCCTTTGCAGAGTTGCAGGCGAAAAATAATAAGGCAATGAGAATGGAGGATTGGATTCGCAAGTTGGATGATTTTCTGCGGCTTAATGAAAAGGAGATTTTACAAAACAAAGGAGTCCTCTCAAAAAAGTTGGCCGATCAAAAAGCGGAAGCGGAGTTTACTAAGTTTAAAGCGTTGGAAGACAAAAACTATGTCTCTGACTTCGATAAGAGTGTCAAAAAATTCCTCAAAGAGAACCGTTGAGAATTTTTAACTTATTTTTCTGGCGGAGAGAGAGGGATTTACATTCGTCACCCGCCTAAGGCGGACTCCTCAGCGCAGGCTTCTCATCCCTTCTCTGACTGTTTATTTTTAGTGGCGGAGAGAGAGGGATTCGAACCCTCGAGACCCGTAAGAGCCTACCCGCGTTCCAGGCGAGCCCATTCGACCACTCTGGCATCTCTCCGCAAACCGATGATTTATAAAATGGCGGAGAGTGAGGGATTCGAACCCTCGCGGGGCCATAAGACCCCCTACAGCTTTAGCAAAGCCGCCCCTTCAGCCACTTGGGTAACTCTCCGTGGCCATTTTCGTCAAAGCGTGGTCCACTTTAAAGGAACTTACGGGGATTGTCCATTGAAAATGATGTGGAGTTTTTCCGCGTTAAGAATTAGAATGGACCTGGAAAAAGCATTTATTTATGAATTTTCCTGTTCTTATTTATTGAGATGAAGATGGTGTTTTCATTGGAGAGGCCCCCACTTTGAAACGCTGTCTGTTTAATGACCAAGCTAAAAATTGTTTCAGCAAAAAGACTTATTAAGCTTATGGAAAAGCGGGGTTTTGTTCGGTTGAGACAAGCCGGAAGTCATTTGCTTATGGAAAAGGAGGATTTGACGACCGTGATCCCCATCCACGCTAGAGATTTCCGAGGGGCATGATTCGTAAAATTCTTAGAGACACTGAATTCCCTTTGGATGATTATATGAATGAGGCATAAATTATGAAAATCGGTTTTAATGCACGATTTCTAGTGCACCCCTATACTGGCATTGGTGTTTATACCCGGCGTTTGGTTCGTGCATTGGCCGAGCAGTATCCTGATGACACTTTTTTACTTTTTACTCCCGAATTGGTCGACGTTCATTTGCCTGCCAATTGTCAGCAAATTCGCGTGCAAGAACGTATTTTCCGATCGAATAGTTTGCAAAAGGCCTATTGGGAGCATCGTCTTTTGCCGCGTGCTATGGAGCAACACCCCCTTGATTTAGCCCATTTTTTGTACCCCAGCAATCCCCGTCGTGCTTTGCCTTTCCCTGTGGTGGTTACGGTCCATGACGTGATTCCTTGGGTTTTGAAGTCCTATCGCAAACGATGGCGCACCAAAGCATATTACCTGTACGCCAAGTGGGCACTTAAATATGCACAACATGTTTTGACCGTTTCCCGCTTTTCGATGAATGAAATTATTCAGATTTTTTCGCTGCCTAAAAAACGACTGACTGTTACCCCCTTGGGCCCACCGAATTCGGATGGACTCCCGTTAAAAACGCCGGCCCTACGCCGACCCTTTTTGCTGTATGTTGGGGGCTATGATGACCGAAAAAATGTACCGCTTTTGATGAAGGTTTTTCAACAATTTGTTGCCAATGATCACGCGGTTGATTTGCTGTTGGTAGGTGCCGAAGGCAAAGGGCTGGAACAATTTTACAGCGATCAGTATTTTCAAAAAATCGACAAACGATATGTGTTAAAACCCAAAGGAAATATCATCGCCACCCCCCCGCTGCCGGATGATGACCTGGCCCTTTTGTATCAACAGGCGATTGGATTGGTCCATCTTTCGAAATATGAGGGCTTTAATTTAACTTTACTTGCCGCTATGCAAGCGGGGCTCCCCATGCTTTTATCCGACATTCCTGCTCACCGCGAGGTGGCCGACGAAGCGGCTTGGTATGTCGATTTAACGGATCTGGATGCTATTGGCCAAAAAATGGTGGAATTAATCACTCATAAAAAAGAACGCAGCGAACTGGCCCATTTGGGCGATGAACGATTGAAATCGTTTAGCTGGGAGTCCTGCGCCGAGAAGGCGTATAGTGTGTATAAAAAAATATCGAATACACAAATTACAAACAAACCCTAATAACGGATATAAAATACCAAATTGTTCTTTGAGGCTCGAAATTTATAATTTTCTTGTTATTGTTTGTGATTTGTATATTTTGTATTTGTAATTAATTTTTTTATGGAACACGATAAGATCGTTATTTTGGATTTTGGAGGCCAATAGGCTAATTTGATTGCTAATCGTGTGGGGCGGTTAGCGGTGTTGAGCTAAATTAAATTGACTGATGTCCCCGTGAGCGAATTGAAAGATTATAAAGGCATCATTCTTTCGGGAGGGCCAATGAGCGTTTATGACCCCCATTCGCCCACGGTTGATCGAGCTCTATTTAATCTGGGCGTTCCGGTTTTGGGAATTTGTTATGGCCATCAACTCATGCAACATATCCTTGGTGGGAGCGTTCAAACCAGTAACACCAAAGAATACGGAATGGCTGATTTAATGGTGTTAAACAAAACCGGACTTTTTGAGGGCGTTTCGGATGCGACTCAAGTGTGGATGTCGCATGGAGATAATGTCCATCATTTAGCCGACGGATTCGAAGAAATTGGCCGTTCCAGCGATTGCCCTTTTTCGGCAGTTCAGAATCTTGAACAATCTTTTTTTGGCGTTCAGTTTCACTTGGAAGTCACCCACACCCCCGAGGGCATGACGATGCTCGATAATTTTTTAAAGCGTTGCCAGGTACGTCGCGATTGGAGTATTGAACAGTTCATTGCGAACGAAGTGGAAGCCATTCAAAAAAAAGTAGGCGATAAAAAAGTGTTTTTACTTTGTTCCGGAGGTGTCGATTCGACCGTTTGTTTTGCCTTGCTCGAAAAAGCACTGGGGCCGGATCGGGTTTATGGCTTGCTGGTCGATCATGGCATGATGCGCTATCAAGAGGCCGATCGTGTGAAAAAAGCTCTGAATGAAGCCGGATTTACTAACTTGCACGTGTCGAATCAGGGCGATTTGTTTTTGTCACAATTAGCAGGGGTGGCCGAACCCGAAGCGAAGCGCAAAATTATTGGCGACCTATTTTGGCAAGTGAAAGAACAAGTGGCCGAAGAACTCCAATTGAATCCCGACGAATGGATTATGGGGCAAGGCACCATTTACCCCGATACGATTGAAAGTGGAGGCAGTAAGCATGCTGATAAAATTAAAACACACCACAATCGTGTGGACTTGGTTCAGCAAATGATCGATGCCGGGAAAGTGATCGAGCCCATCGCCCAGCTTTATAAAGACGAAGTGCGCCAACTGGGCGAATCCCTGGGCTTCCGCATCCTTTGGTGTGGCGCCAACCTTTCCCAGGCCCTGGTTTGGGAGTGCGCATTTTGTGCGCTAACGATGCGATGGTTTTCAATGCTCCTGATTTTGCTGAGCTTAACCAGGCCATTCAGGATGTTGCTGACACCTTCAATGGCTTGGGCGACGCCCAATTACGCGTGCTTTCGGTTCAGTCGGTTGGTGTGCAAGGGGATGGACGTACGTACCGTCACCCGGTGGCTATTTGGACCGCCTGCCGTGATTGGAATTTGTTGGAAAAGCTTTCTACAGCCCTCACCAATCGTTTTCCTCAAATCAATCGTGTGATGTTGGCGTTTGGTCCGGTTTCCCCTTTCACATTGTTTGCGATGGACATCAACCCAGAACGCGTTTCGTTGTTACAGCAGGTCGACGAACATGTGCATCGGGTGATGGAAGGAAAAATGGATGACTTTCACATTTGGCAGTTTCCTGTGGTGCTGCTGCCCACGGGTGTCGACAATCAACAATCGGTTGTGCTTCGTCCGATCGCTTCAACCGAGGCCATGACCGCGCATTTCGCCCGAATTGATTGGGAAATTTTGGAACCCATGGTGAAAGACATTTTGTCGAACCACCCTTTGTCACATGTCTTCTATGATCTCACTCATAAGCCCCCAGGCACCATTGAGTGGGAATGATTCGGATAGTGGATCGAATCGTTCATCGAATTGAAGGCTGCATAGAAGACCATGTCGTAGGCCGGATAGTGGTCCGGGCGGGCGGTCGGCAATTCGAGCTGGGCTTTACGCCCAGCGGGATTTAGGTATAATATATTCCCGATTAATCTATTTTTGTGAGTAAAGAAAATCAGAAACAAATTGAAGCGTGGGTTTTAAAGGCTCAATCCGGCGATACACAGGCGTTTGGGGCTTTGTACGATTTTTTTGTGAAGCCGGTTTATCGATATCTTTATTACCGCGTGGAGCAATCCACCGCCGAAGATTTGACCGAAGAAACGTTTTTGAAGGTGTGGCAATATTTACCCAAGTATAAATTCGGGAAAGCTCCTTTTGGCGCTTGGATTTTTAAAATTGCTCATAATTTAATGGTGGATTTTTATCGAAAAAATCAGGTGCTCGACGAGTTGACCGAAGATTTTTCCGATCAGTACGATCCTCAACACCCCATTCATATCACCAACTTAAAAATCGACCAAATTCGTGTTCAAAAAGCGATTCAAACTTTGCCGCCCAATTACCAGGAGGTGATTGTCCTTAAATACATCAATGAGCTAGAGAACGACGAAATTTCTGAAATTATTGGTAAATCCGAAGGTTCTATTCGTATCATTCAGTTTCGGGCGCTGAAGAAGCTAAAGCTTTTGCTCGAGGGCATAGGGCATAGCGAGTAGGGCATAGTTTCGAATCCCTACTTGCTACTTACTATGCCCTACGCCCTACAAAAAAGTGTAACAAATCCTTATATTCTTCGTTATAGATTGTGGACACCAACTTGCGACATTCCTTCTAACTTTTATTTTTGAACCCTTTTGAACCTCTTTTCCGTCGGCTGCGCCCTGTGGAACCCGATGCTCATTTCCTGGAATCGAGCAAGCGTCGTTTGCTGGCTCAAATTGAGCTCGAGGCTCATGAACTCTGGTTTGTTAAATTAGTTAAGCACTTGCCGGTGGTCTCTCCCTCTTTATCTTTTTTACAGTTTTCACGCGTTCGCCTGATTGAACGTGTTGTCAGCACCAAGCAATCCCTTGGTTTTGGCCTGGCATTTTTAAAGCGTGTGACCGCGTCGGTATTGGTGCTTATGATCGCGGTGATGACCACATTGCTTTATGTGGAGCGCGATACGTCGGTTAGTGCGTCTGATATCACTTTTTTGGAAGTACTTTCCGGAGAAGCGATGGTCAAGCGTGCGGATCGTTTGGAATGGGATTCTATTGCTACTCAAACCGAACTTTCGGAAGGGGATTTAGTGCGGATTGGTGATTTAGGGTCTGCGGTGATCCATTTTTTTGACGACAGCCAACTGCGTTTGGATCAAAATTCCGCCGTTTTATTAGAACGTATGGTTCCCAGCAGCATGTACCCCCGCCAAGGAGTGATTTCGGTTTATTTGCAAGAGGGGCGCGCTTGGGTACAAACATTAAATGTTGATGACGGCGAGACGCGTTTCGATCTTATCGCTCCCCATGCCATTGTGTCTTCTCAACACGCTTCGTTTGATGTTTCTACCAATCTTTTAAAGCCAACGCTTGTGCGGGCCTTTCGGCGTCAAATTTCGGTGACGGTGCGTAATCCTGAAACCGGTTTGGCCCTTGGGTCTGATGTGCTTGGCACCATGCAACAGATCACACTTTCCGATCAGTCCATTCGTCGAGGCGGTGCGGCACTTTCGTCGTTTGGCCCCGTCGATATGATTCGTGGTGATGATCAAGGGGAAAGTTGGGTGGTGCATAATATTGCGCAAGATCAAAATCACTTGGCCATGGTGCGCGAGCGCGAACTCCATGCGCTTAAGGCCAGTATCGGTTCTGTTCCCGGTGATTTTTTGTACCCACTTAAACGCGCCAAGGAGCGGCTTAGTTTTGTACTGCCTTTTAAAGGAGACGCTCTGAACAATACTATCGATATTGCCAATCAACGCTTGAACGAAGCGATTGTTCTGTTTGAATCGGGTGACGATGAAAAGGCAAAGTTGGCCCTTTTGGAGTATCAAAATTTAGTGCGCCAAATTGCCGATGATTCTGCTTTTTCCAAAGAGGCTCTGGATGACTTGTCCCCCTCTCCTTCTAAATTAATTTCTAGCCGCGTGGTGCGCCCCCATCAAAAAACGTTGGTGGCCGCTTTGCCGGGCGATTCCAGCATTAGCTTGGTTAAGCAGGTGTTGGATGAAAGTGAACAACTTTTTGTGGACGATTGGCAAGAAAAAATCCAGTTGCGATTGGATAACGGACTTGAAAATATGACCCACATTCAGGATGTGGTCGCAGCAGGGGATTTAGAAACCGCTAAGCAGCTTTTATTGGCGCACCAGATGGATTCGACATCGCTTTTGGCTGAAGTGGAATCGCTACAAGATGAAGACGTTAAAAAGAATCTTTATGCCAAAATACTCACCGTTCAACAACAAGAAGGACGTTTGCTAGGTGATCTTGCGGAACACTTGGTGGATCAAGAAGATGCCGTTGAATTGAGCGCCTTGGTGGATAATGCCAGCCGTTCGCTCGAAGTCGCCTTGGAACGCACGGTTGAAGTGGCCGCTCCACTTTTGCCTGATGTGGCTCTTCGTACTCCTGAACTGAGCCCAACCGCCAAACAGGTGAACTATTTTGTCGAAAAAATTCAATTGTATAAAACCGAGCGTGGTCAACACAATCAACTTTCCAAATTGTTTATTGAATATCCCGAAACCGCCCGTGATTTAACCTTTATGTCCACTTTGGCAGACGCGTTGGACGGTACTGCCCGAGTGATGGTGGAAGACCGCATGGATGCGGTGCGAGCCGAGGACGCCCGTGCCGTTAGCCGCGAAACCGAGCGAAAAATTCAACGCCAAATGGACCTTAGGAAGAAGCGGGAGGAGGGGCAAGCCATTTCGCCTTTAAATTAGTAAACGGATTTTGATAGCTTGCATATGGTTTTGTGGTTGGTGGCCATGGAAACGTAAAATAACGCTCCATGGGTTGTGTTGAGGCAACTACACCTTTTGTTTGTGCCACCTGCCACATTTTTACTAGTCCGTCTACTTTGGCTTGCCTTAGTTTATTCCCATAGGTCATGAATTCTTTAGTTAAATCCATAATCCAGGCTGTACCACTTAGATCCATCTTACTATCCAAATAGAGTGCAGCTTGCGGGTTTGCTGCAATGGCTGCATTACGTGCTGCATAAACAATCAGTCGCATTTGCTCAACAGAATCTTTTCCATTTTTATTTAGCCAGTCGGTGTTTACTGTCAATCGTAGATTATGAATGGTTGGGCGTGGGTCGATGTTTCCTTTTGCCTCATATTCAATCAAAACCATAGATTTATTCGGGTCATCCGGTAGCGCTTTGATGACTACTTTAAAATCGCTCTCAAGCCTTTTTAATTCGTCAACTCGTATCAAGGCGATTTCACGTGGATTCATCCCTTCTTTTATTTTGTCTAGGTTTGCTTTTTGATCGATTGGCATCCCGTTGAACACATCAAAACTAGCATGATCCACACCGCCATCTTTTTTATCGGCGGCGTAAGGTTTTGCTTGATCAAGCCTAATTTCCCACACGTTCCTTAGTAAAGTTTCAGTGAGCGCATCGATCGCTCTTTTGTCATCATCACTAATAGCCGCAACCGATTCTTTACCATCCTTGGTTTGAAAAGTGTCCCATAGTTCATGTAATTGCATTTTTGGAATTTCTTGATGCAAAGAGGCAAGGGCCGTTGTGGGTTTTGATTCTGTTTCCTTGAATTTTCTTTGGTAATATCGTGCCAATAATTTGCAATCCTCCTTAACCTTATTATAATTCCCATCGTTTTTAGATCCTGTATCATTAAGCCAATTAGTTACGTTCCTTATAAAAGTGGCCAGTTCATCTTTGCTTTTTTTGTGATAGTTTCCTTTTCCGTAGAATTGCAATCCTTCTAACTCGAAAACAGGTTCATCAGGCTGCACATCGGTGGGCATGGGTATTCTATGTTTTAGTTGTGCATATTTGCATAACTTGAACAATGGCCTTTTGTTCGCTATTTCTTCGTGGATCGTATCAGCGGTTGCACGGCGACGCATTATCTCTGCATTTAGCTCATCCTTGCCCATCTGAGACACATTAATACCGAATGTCTCGTTTAAATCCTTTTCTAGTTCCTTTGTTATACCCCCCTCTTGATCATTTAAAGTTTGGCTCATACTTTGCCCTTCACCTTTTCTAAAATATTCAACGGCGTTTTGCGCTCCTTTGGTAATGTCTTCGGTGGGTTGAGTACCACTATACATTGAACGGATTTCCAATAACCCGATAATTACTTCGACCAAAGCATCTTCCCTGTTTGTTTTATTAATTGCATTGAGGCTTAGTAAATGCTGCATCAATGGGTACTGGCTATCTTTGTACTCTAGACGTGCAGGATGATTTTTTGGCAAATTTGTGATGAAAATAGCTATGTCAATTAGCTCTTTGTACCGTTCCATGTTACCCGCTTCAATTATTGCATGAGCATGTATAATGGCTTCTTGGCGGTGGCGGTCAAAATCTGGAGCTATGTTTAAGATATCTGCGGCACCTGGCACTAATGTTACATCACCTGCAAGGCTGGCTGCGATTGTAGCCCGGGTTGGGTCTGGGCTTGTTGCCAGATAGTCGGTCACTTTTTTTACTGCAATGCTTAGTTCTAGAATGGTATCAATATAGCCTTGTTGGGTCTCAGTGCCTGCTACCCATTCTTCATCAATTACTTCAAGCATTGGAGCAATACCATCTCCTTCTTGATAACCACGATCTTTGTAAAAACCATACCCCCTTACGATTAGCGCGGCCTCCTTTGCATTGATTTCAGCTGCTTGGTAGGTTTTTTGCCATCGATCTGGATTTGTCATTATTGCATCGGGCAATTCGGCCAATTTTTCCAAATCCTCAGGTGATCCTAATGCAGGATTTGCTTCGGCTCGGCCGGCTGCTGCAAGGTACATTTTCCCCATGCGATCTTGTGCGGGCAGCCTTCGTAATTGTTCCGCCTCTAAAATTTCTAGATTTATTGGATGTGCCATTGTGTGATCACGTTCCAGTGATCGGGTGGCCAGCTTAAATATATCTGTACGTGGGTCAGGCAAACCGCCCTCTTCTTGTTCTGCTGCATGTTTGGCTATTGCCTCATCCAATCTAGAATCTAGATCTGCTGAGGCTCTTGGTGGAACGGGTTGTAGGCGTCGTCCGCTGGTAGAAGGGCCTTTTTTCCTTTCTAATAGAATCGGCGTAAGTGGCTCTGTGGCCGCTGCTAGTTCCTCTAATGAAGTATGGCGAGTGGGAGCTAAACCTTCGGCACTGGGCCCAAATGCGGTACTGAGTTGGGGCTCTTGTCCCACGCCTTTCAAAAAATCGAAGTCAGCCCTATCGTCTGGCCCACCCGCTTGTACAAAACCTTCTATGCCTGGCGTTTCCATATTTTCAAACCCTGCTGGTTGAGATAGCGCTGCGGGGGTTGCTGCATGAACAGCAGCTGCTGCCTCAGATGCGCCGTACGTTGGGCCTTCTTCAAAGCGATGAGAACGCATGCCTTTCCCTTTCATTAAAGCTTCTACAACAGCAACGCGTGTTTCCATTGGTAAGCCAGGAGTATTGTACCCCGTGATTAATGCAGCGTAATCCTCCAGTCGACTTTCTATCTGTTGAAATACCCGATCGGTATCTAATGTCGACCCAATACGGTCTATTGCTCCGTATAGGTCATGCCCTGCCATTCCTTGAAGCACTATGTTTCTTACTAATCCGGTTGCGGTTGGGTCGCTTTGTTTATTACAAAGCGTGACAATTTCGGTTTGAGAGGGGGTTCGTCCTTGCGCTTCGCGAATGACATTGGCTAATGACTGAATTAATTCCTGACGATTTAGTCCCAACAATTCGAGTAATGGATGTTTACCACGCCTTACTTCGCTGCTGATGGCGATGAGCTGAGCAATGATTTTTATAAATTCAATACTGTCTGCGGCTTCGCGATTATTTTCAACAATTTCTGCTAAGTCACCAGCTGGCGCTGATGGACTGGTTGCTGGGCGGCTGGGCTGCTGGGCGGCTGGGGGTGTTGCGGGTGCAAGTGGGGGCCCTGGTAAAATCGGGTTTAACCCTGCTTGCTCAATTTGTTGTAGCTCCCTTTTAATTTGTGAGCGTGTTGGCTCTTCAGCACATCTTTTTAGCTCGTCTGCCACCTGGTTGTAGCGATCAATAAAACTTCTGTATTCCTGCTCGACCTCGTCGGTTGTGTCGGCACCCTCATATAATTTCAATGTCATCATCATGAAATCTTGATCTGTGTATGCATCATTGTTGATTAGGCTCATTTCGTGAATTGTGTGATATCCTCTACTTGATTCACATACACTCAATATCTCATCGCTTATTCTTGAGCCTAATTTTAGTCGATCGTAGAATGCATTTTGATCTTTGTAGTTATTAAATTTACTGGCTTGTTGAACAATTTTGATCGCTAGTCGTAGGCCTTGTACCGGCTTTGGATTCTGTAAAATCATCACTTCTAGCTGCTCTTCGGTGGTGAGTGAGAGGCTTGCGTCTGGTTGGGTTGCATGCGTTTGCCCCATATTCCCTAACCGCCTTCGCGTCTTATCAGCCACTTGTTCTTTTGAAGGTCTGGATGGTTTGCTGACTGCGCTACTCTCAATGCCGAGTATTTTTTTGAAGAAACTCATGATGTTTGAACTTAAGAGTTAGATTGAGGACCTCGGGCGAGGTCTTTGTTGTGTGCTAAATGACGATTATATAGCTCTCGTTGTTTTCTAAATTCAAGGTAGGCGCCGATAATAGGCCAATTTAGAAGACCTTTGCGATCGACGGTTTCTAGTGGCCATTCGGCTGTTCTAAATGCATCTCGGCGATAGTCGTTGTTGGCGCCTTGTGCGTTGATGCTTTCGTTTGCTAATGTTTTCGATAGGCCCCTAAAAAATGGATTTGATGCACCAATAGCGAGTAATAATAGCAAAAGCCCCATGATGGTTCCCCAAGGTGAGTTATCGGCTGATTTTAGTGCCTCGAGCTGATCTTTAAATTGCTCTTGAACCTCTCTTGGTAGTTTGTCGAGTACTTTTATTTCGAATTCTGCTAGCATTCGTTCGGCGGCTTTTTCTACTTCTTCGGCGTAGGCTTTGGTGTCTGTGGTGCTCCATTTTTCGGGTTCGCCTTCCGGTTTTTTTGTGTACAATTCGGCGAGTCCGTCTTGAATGACCTTTTGTCCTTCTTCGACAGCAGCACGTATTTTACCCTTTTCTCCTTCGGGCAGTTCGTTGCTTTTTACGCTCAGTACATCCAGCAACGCTCCGATTTCTTCCTCGGGTTGACCGTCGTTTAGTTTTTGTAAAAATTCGTACAAGGCGGTTCCAGTCAGGACTTTTTCTTCGGGTTTCGCTTCGTCGCCACCTGGTTCTTCTTCAGCCGGGGCGGCTTTTTCTTCTAATTTTTTGGCTTTAGCTGCTTTTTTAGCCTCCTCTTGTTCGCGTCGTCTTTGTTCACGGGCTTCTGCGCGCTTCTGCGCTTGTTCTGCTTTTTTAGCGGCTGCATCTGCATCTGCCTTCGGCTTTGTGGCACCCCCTTTTTTAGGCTCTGGCGCCGGAGTCTCTTGTTCGGGCCTAGCGGTAGGCGGATTAGTTGACACTTGGCAGAACATAGTCGGGTCCACTGCTGCCCCATTTTTGGCGGCCTTTTGAGCACGTTCGCAGGCGCATACTTGGCTTACCCAATTGCGGACTTCGTTGGTTTGGGTCATTTTTGCTGCCGCTGCTTTGGCTGAGTCGCAACTTGGTGGCTTTGCTTCGGCTACGTCGGGCGCTCCGGTTAAAGCGAGCATGGCAGCCCCGGCTTGTAGTAGTCGGTTGATCTTTTGCCGGGTAGTGGAATGACCTAATGATGGTAGTTTTTCTTTACTCATTTTTACAAATTATTCTGTTAATTATATCATTTTAACAATTTTTTGTCAATCTAGCCTAGGCTTTTTCGCTATTAAATGAATTTAAGAAGGCAATATTTGCAGGAGTCCAGGGGGCATTTACGATGGCTCCTATATTTTCGCGCCAACCACCCATGCTTTCTTTTAATTTTTCAGCATATTTCCATTTAGCTTTTGCAAACAATCCAATGGGTTTTCTGGGAAAGCGAGTCAGCGGTTCCATAGGCCTTAATAACGGCAAGTGGCTGTGTTTGGCCAGCTTAACTGAACTAAGCCCATGTTTACCAAGTTCATAGGTACTTTTTACTACTCCTACTCCATCTACATTGGCTATATTTTCGATCACACTCGCTACTTTGTTACGCGTTTCTTTGGCATATTCCCAAGCGTCAATTCCGGTGTTGATAAAGGTATCCTTTAACCCGGTCATAAAACGCCAAGGTGACGCCGCCACATGGAAGGGAAATTTCACCCCTTCAACAATGGTGGTTTTGGGAATGTCGATTAAATCGGTTTTTAAATTACCAAAAATTGCTTCGGCGGCGTGCCTGGTAGGATTAATCACCATATGCGCCATATTTTTTGCGATTTCCAATGCGGTGCCAATGCCATGATCTAATCCTTTAGCGATTTTGCCAGCCGTTAGGTCATAAGCTCCTTTTACCAAGGCTTTCGAGGCAGTCCAGGGAGGATTGGCTACTGCTCGGCTTATGTTAAAGGCGCCTTTGGCTAATCCCCAGGCTTTGCTACCAGCGTATCCGGCGGCGGCCATTGGCGCGGCTAGCAAGTATACAGCCCGACGGGGTCGTCCACTTAGTGTGATCGATTGTGGCCCGTGCTGGCGGTGATGGATTGTAGTTGAATGATGAAACATGTGTTTTATTAATTATTCAATATTGAAGATTATTTATTATGGAACAATGTTTAATTTAATTAGGCGATGATTTAGCGAAGGAAGAGGTGGAAGGGCTAGCTATCGCAGCAGTCCTTCCACCAGCTCCCCGCCTTCTAGTTAGGGGGTAGTGGGAGTGGCGTCTTGCAGACGCTGCACTCCCGGGTGGCCCTGGGGTTCAGGGCTTGGCGACCGCATGACGGGCACACGCCGAAGCTCGCGGAGGCCTGGGCGGCCGCCGCAAACTTCTTTGCTTGTGGCCGGGCCGTGTCGCACTCGACACAGGCCCAGGCCGACCCGTCATTCTCGGTGCCGCACGTGGCCGCATCCTTGTCGGCCTTGTGGCCGCAGGTCCAGGGGACCTGCGGCGACGGGCATTCGCAGTGTGGGCACTTAGGCTTGTTCAGCCCAATATCCCACACCCGCCCCCCGCAGTTCAGGCACACCCAGGACGAGTGGTGGGCGTCCCACCACGCCCAGAACCCCCCCCTGGCCGTGAGCACGAGGCCCAGGCCCAGGCAGCTGAGCTGCCAGAGCGTACTGCCCCACTCGATTCCTTCCTTGGCGTTGCGAACAACGCCCGGCCCCCCGAAGAGGGTGCAGAAGGTGACGAGGAGGGCGATGCTGGCGAGCCCCATCCGAAGGTAGTCCCCGAAGGCCCAGGGGGCTTCGAGGTCTACCCCCCCGGCCGTCTTCGAGGCTTGCTCGGGGTCTGGTGCTTTTTTGCTGATCTTATCGATCAGCGCCTTCCCCTGATAGGCCCGGTTTCCCCATTTCCAGAGGAAAAGGGGGAGCCACAATAGGACTCCCGCGATGCTCGCCACGACGCTACCACCAAAGCCCACGAGGGCGATGGCGGCGATCACGCCGATGGTCGACAGGGAGCTCCAGGCCGTGACGAGGAAATCCCCGACCAGCAGCAGAGCCCCGATAGCGACGGCGGTCCATTGACTCCCCCCGGGGCGCATGCTGCGCCACCAGAAGAGGGGGAAGAGGGCGAGCCACCACCCCGGCCAGTAGCGCCGGGCTAGGACCTGGCCGGGGTCTTCGGCGAAGGCGGCGCCGAAGATTAGCTCCAAGAGCCAGTAGAGGGCGGGGCGGACGATCCCGGTCCAGAGACCGGAGAGCACCCACCAGATTAGCTCTTTGATCTCTTGCCCCCAGCCGTCGCCGGCGTAGGCGGTGTTGGGGGTGAGGGTGATGAGGGTGAACAGGATGGCGGTGAGGGTGAACAGGATGGCGGTGAGGGTGTTGCGGTTGTTGTTCTTGTTCATTTCTTTCTTCTTTCTTGAAATGGGTTGAAGGTTGAAGTTGAAATGCGAAAAGGTAGTTTGCGGTTGAAAAATTCCCTAACTAATTAGCAGGGAGACGATCTGTACAGAAGCGTGAGCGATCCGCCTTCGTACGCTACGGCGTACTTTGGCGGACACTGTCGGCATTTCTGCACAAATCTCTCTCTGCTAAATCATCGCCTATGGATTTAAAGATCAAACACGTTTTGCGTGCGTTAATTTATACCACAAATTAATAAAAATGTCAATGGTCTGTATTGGTGTTTTTCGGGGGATTTCTCACCGCCGTAGGCGGGTCGAAATGACATACCAAAAAACACCCACCAAATTTGGTGGACGTGCTTTAGCCAACGCTAGCATACTTTTGCCCACCGGTCAAGGGTGCTGGGGCCAACATCCGCTTAGTCGATGAACCCTTTGAGAACAGCAATGATTGCTTTTCGTTGCCATGTTCCTACTCCGTATTCTTTCAATGCTTCATCGGCTGCATCAGACCACTGTTCCCCATGGTTTTTTTGAGCTCCTTCAAAGCGGGCTTCATGCGCTTGGCTTCGTCGAGTACATTTTTTTGGTCGTATAGCGCCACAAATACCAAATAGCCGATCATTCGCTTGGCAATTTCCTTACTTCTTAGCGCCTTTTCTTGGGTGGTTTCTCCTGGGTTTAACACATCCTTAAATTCACCAATTGAAAAATGCACCGGATCAATAACGCGGAATGGAATTTTATCTTTTTTAATAAATGCAAAAGCGGTTCTTTCAAGGCTGGTTGTACGGTTGGTATACATCCCTCCGAATACTCCTTGTTCGGCTAAATAGGTTTGAACGGCTGTCCAGTTTTGAATATCTACCGCTAAGCCAGTTTCGTGCATGCTGGTGCCCGGTTTTGCAGCTAAAGTTCGTTGACCGACTTTTTTGTCTGTTACTTTATTTTTGTGCAAACCTGCTTGTTCATTATTATCGCGAAACGAACTATTGAATTGAAAGGTAAGTTTTTCATCGTCCTCTTGCATTTTTTTAAAGGCCGCTTCGAATTTTTTGCCTAAAGCTTTAGTCATTCGTACGTCATTGCCATCTTTGTCTTTTACATACTCTCCATTAAGCTTAAGCACCACTACTTCGCGTTCGCTTTCACTATATCCTTCCACCGCTTTGGCTACGATGCTGTCTTTTTCAAGGTAATTCCCGATTTCGGGGTAAAACACATAATCCGCTTCCATTTCTTCGACGGTTTTACCAAACGCTTTGGCGCGTTCTTCTTTAAGCACTTGCAGCTTAATCGCCTCTTTTTCATCGGCTTTTTTGGCATCGATGAGCGCGTCGATTCCTACTGCACTTGCGACTACTGCGACTGCACTACCCCCGGCGAGAATTTTTAAAAGCTGACGGCGGCTCATTTGTGGACCACTTTGTTCGGCGCTTGCTTCACCGCTGAGTACGTTTTGGGTTTGGGCACGCCTGGCGGCACGCTCTTTGATAGCTTTGATTCGCGCTCGCCGCTCTTCAGGTGTTAGTTCACGCTGTTGTTGAAATCTTTCCGACATTATTTAAACATTATATTTAATACCTCATAGTGCACAAAAATTCTTATTTGTCAATGGTCTTAGGGGGCACTCCCGTTATTTATCGGGGTTTTCTTGAATGTACTTTTCACGATTGGTCTGAGCTTCAGCTTCGGTGATGGTTTTGGTGTTGTATCCTTTGCTTCCATCTGCCTTTTTAACTCGTTCGGTGTATTCACCGCCACGATAATAAGCCGAAATAGAGGACCATTTTTCTTTGGCGCCACCGCTGGTTTCGTCGAAAGCTTTTTTAAATTCTTCTTGATCGAGCATGCGCAAATCGATGGTTTTTTTCTCTCCTTTAATTTCAAATTCAAATTTAATCCCACTCGTTATCCCTTCTAAACTGCCATGGACCAATTCATAAGCTTTGGCCAATGCAATCAAGGCACCTTTTTTGGTTGGCCCTAGTACGGCTTTGTATTCGGGGGCAAAGGCTTCAATGATATTAGTAACAGTACTGCGGGTTGGATCCACCACAAGCGGTTCACGGTTTTTTAGCTGTCGTGGGTCTTCGTAATCAGTCCAGGTCCCTTGTTCCATTTGCCACACTTCGGGGCTGGTGTGCATGGGCATGCGGTAGAACACGGTTAGTTTTTCGGGCTCTGTTCCATCGGCACTACTGGTTTTACTGACCGACGTAATCGGGATCAAAAAGCGATCGAAGTAGTCGTCGGTGTAGGCGCTCATATCCATATCAGGATACTTGGCAGCGAGTTCTCGTTTCATGGTTTCGCGAGCGCGTTCTTCGGCTTTGGTTTGCATCCACATCATGCGTAAACTTGGGTTTTTGATGATTGCAGGGATTTCGTTCGCCGTTACTTCTATATTAGTG
Organism: Candidatus Peregrinibacteria bacterium; assembly: GCA_016699515.1. GTDB lineage: Bacteria > Patescibacteriota > Gracilibacteria > UM-FILTER-43-11 > UM-FILTER-43-11. The sequence goes on from CP064978.1 coordinate 60,949, forward strand.
TAGGCAATATTGGCAGGGGTTTCTTGGTATTGTCTTAAAAACTCTTTGGTTGCTTCGCTGGCGGGCAAGGTGCCTTCATTAATAGCGTCTTGAATATTTTTAAGAATCTCGGCATTGGCCCCGCGTTCGTCTAAATGAAATCCACCGTTATTAAACGCTTCTTTAAATTGGTCGGCGTAGCGCTTGCCTAAAAACTCTTTAAAGTAATCGTTTTCAAAGAAGTGACCATTGATTTCTTCGTTAATTAATGGGATTGGTACATCGCCATTTCCGAATTTTTGGGTTACTACTTGGCGCAATTGATTCAATTTGGTGTCCGCCCATTCTACGGCTGCGGTGTCTACTCCTATAATAAGTTCAATGGCACCGGTGGTGGCATCTTTGGCTAAATCCAAATGTTGATCCATTCGGCGTTTGATCTCTATTTTGTGCGCTCCATACCAAATGGTTACCGCTTCTTTTCCAAATTCTACGCTGTCGGCGCCTTTTTGCACCCAAGAATTGATGACGTTTTTGGCTCCTGGAATCCATTCGTATCGTGTGGTTTCGTACGCCTTATTCAAGGCTTCTTGAGTAGGGGATTTAATCACTCGTCGCCCCACATGCGATAATACATCGGCGGCGCCTTTTACGGCGTTTACCGATTGATCCATCCAGTTATCGCCCACGGTCCGATTAATGTCTTCCATCCGCATTTCGGCCTTCAATACTACTTCCCAAGTTAAGGTTTTTGGATTTTCTTTGAACGATGCTAACCATTTTTCAGGAGGCGTCCATGAAGTATAACGCCCTTGTGTTGTTTCGGCTTCTCCAGTAAACGGATGGACCCAACGTGCTTCGAGTGCACGACGTCCATAATTCTGATCACGGCCCTCTTTATTTCCTACGTAATCAAAAAATCCTTTCATTGTTTTATAAACAGCCGTTCGACCCACTAAATCTTTATCTTGAGTGATTGTTTTGTTAAAGTCTGCAATTCGCCCCGTATTGATTGCTGGATGAATATTTTTGAAGGGATCTTTTACTCCATTGGCTGGCTTTAGGTTTTCCCCGGGATTTTGTTCCACATAAAAGTACCACTCCATCAGATCATGAAACGGAACGTTTCGCATTTCCTGAAGTGTGGCGTGTTGTTGTTCGGGGTTTAGCGGAATGTCCCCGCCTTCTACCATGGGTTTGGTGTAATTAACCAAGGCCGCTTCGTCGGTTCCTTCGAAGGCGTTTTCAAGATTGTGTACTTTTAAACGTTCAAAAATTCCTTTTCCGGTGGTTTCTTTAGCAATCACATCAGCGGCTAGGCCTGCTAGCCCAATCTTAAGCAAATTTCCAGTGATACCGGGGTTATCTCCAAAGGCTTTTTTACCAGCTTTAAAGGCCATAAAAATGGCAAAAATAGCGGCGGCTCTGCTTTTTAGATCGCCGTTCATCAGCATGTCCCAAATGTTTTCACCGTATTCTTGAATGTAATCGGTGATACCAGCTCCGTTCATACGGCGCTCAAATTCTTGGGTTTTGGCGGTGGTGTGAGTTTCTTTCTCTTCCTCAGACTCAATGTGATTTTTAATCAGCCCAAGAATAGAAAGGGCACCGAGTTCGGGGTCGTTATGGGTTACTTCACCTCCCATTTTTTCGGTGAGCGAACCTTCCATATTTTCAATAATGAATAGGAATGCTTCTTTTCCTCCTCGTTTGTCGTCGGGTAAAATGGCGCGAAGGTGGTTTACTAACAGTTCACGATCACCTTTGGTGTCGCTTTGAATCAACTCACCCCAATTGACGGTTTTTAGGCGAGGGTTTTCCTGAACGGCTTTTACGTAGGCTTCGTACACACCCTCTAACTGAATTCCTAGTAGATATTCCATTTTGCGCTCGGTACCACGATTGTGGAGTTCGAACACTTTATAGTTAATATCCACCGAACGTTCTTCATCGAATTCGGCTTTGTTGGCTTTTACCGCATTTTCAAACCAGGTTTTATTGGCGCTATCGGTTGGGTTGGCCCAATATTTTTTAGCACTTTCTACCTCCTTTTGGGCGGCTTCTAATGATGGTTTTAGTGTGTCGATCGCCGCTTTATTCTTTACGGCATCTTTTCCCAACAGCTGCATTTCTTTTTGTAGTTCGGCGGCTTTTTTAGTTAGGCGAACGTATAGGCTTACAAAATTGGTGGTGTTGCGGTCCAACTGTTGGTTGGGTTGATTTTGGTTGAACTCTTTGGTTTTTAGTAAATCTACCAACACGGCACCGTAGTAAGCTTGATTGCTTTCAAATCGATGTACGCCGTCTTGTAACCCTTCGTAGCGACTCACGCCATTTTTGTAAATCAGGCTGATTAAATACCGCTTGAGTGCCGGATTGTAGTTTTGATTCAACTGGGCATCGTCGAATAATCCATTGGCAATTTCAACTGCTTTTTTGAATTTAAGTAGCGCGTATTCCAATTGAATTTGCCCATTTTCTTTTCTAGATTTTCTTTGGTAAATTCTTGGTCGATTTTGTTGGCTTGCGCATTAACGCGCACCAGTGTGAGCTGCTTTTCGGCAATCTCAACATACTTTTTAAGTGTCGCTTGATCGGTGTCAAACGTGGCATCCAGTGCTGCAGTCAATCGTTTGCTGGCCTTTTCATCGCGATGATGTGAGGCGATGCTTTCCAAGTCGGCGATACGCTGTTTGGCATCGTCGATGTTGGTTGGCAATGTGGCAATCGCAGGCATGTCTTTTTTCACTAAGCTGGCAATCGCACTTCCGTCGGATAGATTGGGTGGGTTGGCTGCCACTTGGTCGTACTCTTCCTGAGCCTTTTCTTGCTGCTTTACAATGTTTGCCCCTCCGCTACGTTCTAACCATTTTTCATAAATAAACGGATAATTTTCACGATTCGTTTTGGGGTCGTTATTCCATTGATCGCCCAACACAAAACCGTTTTCAAAATTATTGGTTTCGGTTTGAATGAGTGCCAAAAACAATTGCTTGTATTCGCGCGCTACGGTTACGTCTTCGACGTGTTCGTGGCTTTCTTGGAATACAGCGAATTCGCTGCTGCTCCATACGCCACTCGAAACGGCTACATCGTATGCTTCGACCGTTTTTTTGTAATTGGGGTTTTTTTCAAGTCGTTCTAAAAAGCGGCCGGTTTCAACAAATTCACCAATATTTTTTTGGAACTCTGAATAGGCCACTTTGCCTATTTTTTCTTTGGCCTCCTCAGCAGCGTACACGAATGTTTCGTATTCAGATTTTCCCCCTAAATTACTTGTTTCCAGCCACTGTTTAATCAACCGTTTTCCATTTCGTTTTGCCACCCATTCGTCTGCAAGATTTTCTTTTTTATTCAACCATTCATTGTTGTAATCCAATTCGGCTTTTAGTTTTTCTGCAAGTTCGCCGATTGGTTTTTGTTGGGCTTTATAAACTTCGCGGAGCCTTTGCAGATCTTCCACGGTTAAATTACTGCTGTGACTTGCCTCGATCACTTTTTTTAACTGATCAAAAGTGCGCTGTTCGATCTCGGCTGCTTTATCGGCCCCTTCTTTTAGCTGCGCCATGGCGCTTTTTTGTGCTTCGAAACCCGAGGCACTGGGGGTTTCGGGAAAACTGCCCATGTAGGCAAAACGATCGAGCGTTTCAAGATTGCGATAATGATGTTTTGGATAAACAGCCATTACGGGTTTTATAAAAATCTTTATATTATACCAAAAAATCAACCAAAAAGCTAGTGGTTGATGGGCTTATTTTCTTTTTCTGTCAACTTTGTTTTATAGAGGCAGGTGGGGCTCGTTTGGGCTTAACACTTGCCCTTTATTATTAAAGCGTCCTAGAACCATAAACGGCACTGGATCGTTGGCCTGTGTCATCAGAATGATCTCACCATCGGTGTTCACGGTAATCAGCAGGGCTGGGGCTGGTCCAATTTTTGCGTACTGTCGGCTTTTGATCTCGGCGAATTCCGGACTTGAAAAGTAGGCCTTCGCCGCTGGGCTGTTATTGCTATTGCGCGCCTTTATTTTTAGCAATTCAACAAGCTCATTTTTAAGGTCTTCTCGCACCAATTTGCCCACTTCTTGCAGGCTTGGTGGCACTGTGCTGGTTGTGCCACTGATATATTCCAGTTCATTTTTTGTAAATTTATTGAATTGGCTGGCGAGCGTTGCAAAATCCGGTACCTCTTCTTCTATTTTTATGCCATTTATATCGTTGATTGAACCTTTTGCGTCGATGGAAAAGTGCATATTTGACGCTGTGCTTGACGTTGAAATTCCTTGTGCTTGAACCGTTCCGTCATTATTTTTATGAAGTTCAAATTCATCGGGATTTTCGATCCATGCGTGTAAAACGCCTCCTGCTTCGGAGCTAGTTTTGGTTTGCATTGCCTTAAGCCACGCCGGATTTAGCAGGTGCTTTGCTGCCACTTCTTGATATTTTCTGATCGCTTCGGGGGTTTGAACTTGCTCGACTTCGTCGGTGTATACCAAGGCGGGATGAGCCGGTTCTTTTTCGTCGAATAGTCCAAAGGCCTCTGCATTAGTGGGTGCCATCACTCCTACTCCAGCCAAGGCTACACGTGTGGCTAACGCTAGTTTTGCTAGCATGGGAGCTTTTGGCTTTTCGGTGGATGTTAGTTTGAGTTGCTCCATTTTTACTGATTGAATTGAATCATGCGGGCAAAGGTTTCTTCGCGAAATTGGTCCATTTTTAGCAGGACTGCTTCGGTTATCTCATCATTTTTTTGAATCAACTGCTCAATTTCTTTTTCTATACTGCCTGTTTCCAACCCCTCCCAATCACTGGCGTCTAAATGACGCCCTACCTCGGTCATCAATTGGTACATCAATTGTTTTTTCCATTCTGTTTTTAGTTCATTAGCGCCTGATTCATCCAATTGTAGTTGGCAGTCGGTTAGTAGTTGATCTAAAAAATCGTCGAATTGTATCGAAATTTCGTTCATTAGGCACTTTTAGTTTTTAATGGTGAACCCTTTGTTATTTTTTTTACCCCCTTTCCTGCGGTGGACGCCATTCCTAATGTTAATGATTTTGCAGGATTGAGGATAAATTTTCCTACTCTCTTAAGAGTCGCTAATCGCTCCTTGTTCCCTAAAGTGGCTTTAGCCAGTGTGATTGCTTCGGGGGCAAAGAGGCCCCAACCTCCTAATAAGAATGCGCCAGTTGCCCTGGTGACTCCATGTTTGATCCATGGTAATTTTTTGGGATGATAACGCTCGGTTATTTTGTGGGCCAGCACGTTCCCGCCAATCAAAGCTGCTTTTCCGGCGGTTCCCCAGCCGAGGCCAAGAGCACTCATTCCCCATTGAGCAACCGTCGTTCCTAGTACCGCCGACAAATAAGGCCAGGCAAGGTAAGTACCTGTTGCTCCCAATGCTATTTTACCTCCTACTTTGGCGTAATTGGCGTTTACCATTGTTTTGATGAGCTCTTGGTTTACCTTTACTTTCTCTACGTCCCAAGCGTTGCGTGCTTTTTCGAAAGCGAGCAGTCGATCGGCAGGTTTTTCATGTTCTTCTTTTACTCTTTCAGCGATTTTTTGATCACGAACGATACGTAAATTTTCTAATAATTCGCGAACCCCGTTGCGAGATAATCCGTTTAGGCTTCCCATGACCAAGGCTTGGTCTAGATAGGCCATAATAGTGGCCACCTGTTTGGGCCCATCCGCTCCGCGTTCTTCGATCCATTCGGCAATCGCTTCGCGGTTTCCGGTTCTATTCGCTAATTGATCTAAATTGGCTTCTTTGAAGCCCTTTACTTCCTTAGCCATCATTTCTAGTGTTCCCGTAAGCGTGGGTTTAAAAATGCTGACCGCCTTGGTCCATCGTCCGGCAAAATTTTCGCTATATCGTTTGGTATCCACGTCTTGTATTTCATCTTCTACGATTCGTTGAACATCGTCTATTTCGCGCGTTTGGCCGGTTTCTGCATCGGTAAACTGAATGGCGCGGCGCAATAATTGCTCAGCATTTAGTTTTAGTGTTTTCAGGCTGCCCGATCCGCCTGCAATGTCTTCGAGATGTCCTTTAATTTCGTGTAATCTAGCATTTCTTGAGCCTAGTTCTTTATTAAGCCGGCTAATTTCTTGTGCATTACTGCTTATTTGGCTTGCCAAACTTGAATCTCGTGCAACCCCTAATGTTTGATTGGTTTGATTGAGTTGATCTACCTGAGATTTCAGCTGCATTACTTCTCGCTCTAGTTGTCTTTGTTCGGCTGTTAATTGACTTTTTATTTGCCTGGCGCTGGCTTCGTCGGTAATGCCCAGTCCGCGTAGTCCACGTAATATGTCTGCTTGAGCGTCACTGCCACTGCGGATGAAATTCAGCATGTCTTCAAAGCGCATTTTGTTGTATCCAAACCGCCCCCCTGGCATCAGTTGATTATTTTCCAAAAAATTTACCAATGCACGCATGGGTGCATTTTGCCGTTCTGCCTTGTGCATCAATTCGTTCCCACCAGTGAGCAAACCCTTTAATTCGTTCAGATCATCGGTTGGGTTTTCGGCTATTGGGCTTGCCAGTAAGTTTCGTAGTGCAATCAGTCGATCTTCGACGCCCTGGTCTAGAACGCCTATTACCATCTCATCAATCTTGTGACGAACGGCCAGTTGTGCTGCAATTGATTCTCGCCCCGTAAAAAATCCGTGTTGCTCAAGGTCTGTTAACCGCTCTTCAATTATAATGCGGTCTTCCATTCCATTAGCCTCAATCGCCTCGAGATGATTTAGCACTTCTTCGTGCGGGGTTGGTTTCACAGGCTTTAGCGAATAATAAAATCTTGTTATTATATCACATAAAACCTCTAGTTTCAATTATTTTATTATTCCGTCAACAACCCCGTCAGCAGTCCCACTCCAATTCCCGAGGAGAACCCTTTTTGGCGCCAGGGGCGTTGTTTGCCTTCCATATCGATGCTGCCGGCAATATCGAAGTGGCAGAAGTTGGCCTTTTCATCTTTTTTAACGTCGGGCACAAAGCGGTATAAAAAGAGCCCGGCTTTGATCCACCCGGCCTCGCGCGAGGTGGGGCTTAGGTTGCTGGCGTCGGCATAGGGGGAGTCATTGTCGTCGTAGTCCATATTCCATGGTGCCCGAAACACGTATTCGCCGGTTTTTTGGCCGATTTCACTCGCTTTTTTCGAGAGGTCGTCGCTGCTACAAATCATTCCGGTGTAAAGATCGCCCAATGCCAAAATACAACTGCCGGTTAGGGTGGCGATGGTGATCACGTTTTCTATGTTTTTAAAATTCTTTTGGCGTAGCAAATGGCGTCGGCCAGCACAAGGCGTCCTTCGGCGTCGGTGTGGGCAATTTCGACCTGTTTACCGTCGCCGGTGGTGTATAAATCGTCGGCACGCATGGCGTTTTGACCCATCATATTTTCGGCCAGGGGCAAAAGGAAGTAAGTGGTTTGTTTTACGTCATAGCCGCCTTTGACCAAATTAAGCACGGTGGCCAAAACCGACGCGCTCCCGGCCATATCTTCTTTCATCGATTTCATGTGATCTTGTTTTCCGATCAACCCTCCACTGTCGTAACAGAGCCCTTTTCCTACCACGGCGGTGGCGGCTTTCGCTTTGGTCTTTTTGGGCTTAAGAGTGAAAATCAATAGTTCAGAATCGTGCTCACTCCCCTGAGAAACGGCGTTGAGGAGTTGATAGTTTTTGAGTTTGCTTTTGTCCACGCGTTCCACGGGCACCTTCCATTGTTTGGCCAGTTTTACAATCACTTCGGCGTAGGTTTTTTGGTTCAAAATGTTGGGGGAGTGCTCCCAATAGTCGCATCATATTTTTCCTTCCGCCAGTACCAATCCGGCTTTGTGGGCTTTTTTCGCTTCGGGGCCTTTTACGGTTGGTCCGGCTAGTTCTACGGTTGGCACGGGCACTTTTTTATAATTTGGATTGATCAATTTGGCGTTCAAGGCGGCAACCAACACTCCTACGGTGGCTTCTTTTAGCCATTTTGCATCGGTAACCATCGTAATGGTTTTTGGTTTGGTGGAAAGGCTTGCCAAATAGATAGATCCATAAAAACGGCGCATTTTGCGGCTATCCACTTCTTTTTCGGGGCCTAATCCCACAAAGTAATATAATTGATTGTTGTGAATCACTTGGAGTTTTTCACCTTTTTTTCCGTTCAACTCATTCTTTTTGACGAACGAGAAAAGCTTGGCAACGTCTGCCTCTTTTTTTTCGATCACGGGAACCCAAGTGATGTCGCTTTTGGCAAAATCACTCTTTAACTCAAGCTTGGGTAAGTTTTGATTTTTTGGATTGAGTAAATCCACAATTTGGTCGACGGTCATTTTTATTTTGATTAATGCTCTTAAATAAACTAGCAGAACCAATTGGCAACGCAAGTGTATTTAAGTTAAGAATTAAGAGTTAATAGTTAAGAATTTTTCTTTATTCTTTATTCATTTATCTATATAATTGTATATATGATTAACTATATGATTTTATGGCGGATGCAAAATTAATGACCAATATTAAGCAAAAATATTATCAATTTCTTGAGCAACAGTCTAAACAAAGGGGTGTTACTAAACGGCAGCTCACCGAAGACGCTTTTGAGCTCCTTATTAGGGACTACGAAAAGCAAAAAATGATCGATTCTTTTCGTGAAATGGCCAATGATGCTGATGAACTTAATGAGATGAGAGCGCTTGCTGAATTGGATATGGATTATTATTTAGAAGATATTAATAATGCAAATTTATAAATATGATCTCGTGTTGGTTGATTTGAATCCCACAATTGGATCTGAACAGCAAGGGTTACGCCCTTGTCTCGTTTTGCAAAATAATTTACCGAACCAAGTGTCGCATACTTTTTTGGTGGCACCGCTTACCTCTTCTATTAAACCTTATTTGTATCGGGTGACGATTCAACCTTCACCTGAAAATGGTCTTCGGGCAGTGAGTAGTGCTCATCTGCTACAAATCAGAGTGGTTGATCATCAGCGAATTAGACAAAAAATCGGTTCTCTCGATTATTCGTATCGTTTTCAAGTAACAAAGGCGCTCGAATATGCCTTTGATTTACATGACCTTATTTCTCCTCAAGATCAGTTGTAGTATTCATGGAACAAGCTGCCATTAACATTGTCGCACAATTGCAAAAAGCCGGGTTTGAGGCTTATTTTGCGGGCGGATCCGTGCGCGATATGCTCATGGAACGAACCCCCGGGGATTACGATATTGCGACTTCGGCCAAGCCGGATGAAATTGAGGATGTGCTTGAAAAAACCATTCCGATTGGAAAGGCGTTTGGGGTGATTTTAGCTGAGCATCATGGACATCATTTCGAAGTAGCGACGTTCCGTTCGGATAGCAGTACTAGCGATGGCAGGCGGCCGGATGCGATTCTTTTTACCTCGGCCAAAGAGGACGCGGTGCGACGCGACTTTACCATCAATGGGCTTTTTTATGATCCGATTGCCAAGAAGGTTTACGATTATGTAGACGGACAACATGACATTCAACACAAGTTGATTCGGTTTATTGGTGAACCGCATGAGCGGATTAAAGAAGACCATTTGCGCCTGCTGCGCGGTATTCGGTTTAAGAACGAGTTTGGATTCGATTATCATCCCAAAACCGAGGCAGCCATTCGCGAACTGGCGCATTTAGTCGATTCTCTTTCGGCGGAACGCGTGCTTTCGGAGCTCACTAAAATGCTTTTGAGCTCACGCCGTTCGCATGCGGTCAAAGAACTGGATGACTTTGGGCTTTTGGAACGAATCCTTCCTGAAATCACGGCTGGAAAGGGAGTGAATCAACCCGCGCAGTACCACCAAGAAGGCGATGTGTTCACCCATCTTTTAAAATCTCTGCACGATTTGCCCAACGATTGGGCGAACGAGGCTTTGGTGTGGGCGATTCTGCTTCATGATATTGGCAAGCCGCGTACGTTTGAACAAAAAACCGATCGCATCCACTTTGACGGACATGCCGAAGAAGGCGCACGAATGGCTCAAAAAATCGCCGATCGCCTGAAAATGCCTAAAGTGCTGCGCAATAAAATGGTATGGCTGATTCATCAACACATGAGTATTGGCACCATTAAAGAGATGCGACAAGCCCATCGTATTCTCTTGTTTTCGCACCCGTGGTTCGAGGATTTAATGCGACTGCATTATTGTGATGAGCATGGGTCGCTCCCGATTGATCTTACCTTGTACAACGATGTCATGGCTGAATACCATCAATTTAAAGATGAAAAACTGCTCACTGAATTGGTTCCGCTGTTGAATGGGAACGATTTAATGACCGCATTTCATTTAAAAGAAGGCCCTCAATTCAAAGAGATTTTGGATGAGGTAAAAATGCTTCAGATTGAAGGGGCTTTAACTACTAAGCAAGAGGCACTCGATTTTGTGGCTAATTTAATTAAGAGTTAAGAATTAGGAATTATTTGTTATACTGTTTATATAATAATGTACTATGTCTGATTCGAATCAAATCATCGAAAAAGTTTGCGATTATCTTAAAGATAAACCTGTTTTAAGGGCCTATCTTTTTGGTTCTTATGCCCGGGGTGAACAGACTGAAGAAAGTGATGTGGACATTCTTGTCGAGTTGGATCATTCGGTGCCCATTGGATTGGAATTTCTTTCTATGAAAAAAGAACTGAATGAATTATTAAATCGTCCGGTTGACTTTGTTTCGTACGGAGGACTTTCGAAATATGTGAAACCTTATATAGAAAAGGAAAAAGTTTTATTTTATGAACGACAACATTCGTAATCAAACTAGGCTGCATCACATGTTAGATGCGATTTATGAGCTGGAATCGTATCTAAAAGGTCGTACATTCGACTTATATCAATCTGATTCCATGTTTCGCCATGCCTGTATGAGTCAGCTTCAAATTATTGGAGAAGCTGCTAATCATTTGTCTGTTGATTTTAAGGCCAGTCATTCGCAGGTGCCTTGGCAATCGATCGTTGATCTTCGAAATGTTATGGTTCACGAATATTTTAATCTAGACGATGAGGTTATTTGGGAAATACTAGAACATCAGGTACCAGAACTAGAAATCGTGTTAAAGAATATTCTGAATTCATTGCAATGAAACCCTCCGACTTTGTCCATCTCAACGTTCATTCGTATTACTCCATCCTCGAGGGATTGGGACATCCGAGTGATTATGTAAAAAAAGCCAAAGAACAAGGCATGACCGCCCTGGCTTTGACCGATAAAGCGAGTTTGGCGGGCGCGATTGATTTTTACAAGGCTTGCAAAAAAGAAGGTATTAAACCCATTTTGGGTGCAACGGTTTATATTGCGTTTAATAAACTGACCGACAAGCGCCATCAAATCGACAATAAGCGCACCATGTGTACTCTGTTGGCCGAAACTCAAGAAGGGTATGAAAACTTACTGCAAATGCTTTCGGTGGCTTGGCTCGACGGATATTATTACAAACCTCGGGTTGACTGGGACCTTATGGCGAAACATTCCAAGGGGTTGATTGCGCTTTCAGGGGGTTGAACGGTGATATTCCTCAGGCCATTATTCACCAGGATGACGAGCGCGTTTCGCAGTTGATAGAACGGTTTTTGGATGTATTCGGCCCTGATCATTTCTTTTTTGAACTTCAAGACCACCCCACGCATTCGCCGCAAGTCTTGGTGAATCAACGGTTGATTGAGCTTGGACGTCTTCATCACATTGGCTTGGTTGCTACCGGTGATGTTCATTATGTGAATTCGAGTGACAATGAGGCTCAGGATATTGAATTGTGTATTGGGATGGCCCGTAATTTGGATGATCCGGGTCGCTTTAGCATGATGAATTTTGACTATTCCATGCGCGATCCCCAACGTTATTTGGACGCCTTTAGTGAGGTACCCGAAGCCATTTTAAACACTCAACGCATCGCTGAACGTTGCACGGTGACTTTCGATCTGGGCCATTATTTGATTCCTAAATTCCCCGTGCCCGATAACAAGGCGCCCGAGGATTATTTGCGTGAACTTTGTTTTACCGGGTTGAAACAAAAATACCAGCTCACCGAGCCGGTTGAAGAATTGATGCGCCTGCCCTCAACAACTCGAAGGAAAGTAAGCGCCTATCTCAGGATGATTTAGAGCATCATCACCCTCCGTTTGGGGCTTTGGTGGAACGATTGAACTACGAGTTGAGCGTGATCACCACCATGGGATTTGTGGGGTACTTTTTGATTGTGTGGGACTTTGTGAAATGGGCGAAAGACAATGGCATCATCGTTGGACCGGGTCGTGGTTCGGCGGCGGGAGCGCCCGCCCGTGTGAGCATGCCCGATATCGATTTGGATTTTGAAGACACGCGCCGCGACGAGGTGATCGATTATGTGGCGCAAAAATATGGTCGCGACCATGTGGCGCAAATTTGCACGTTTGGAACACTCGCGGCGCGGGCGGCGGTGAAAGATGTTGGCCGTGTGCTTGGGGTTTCGTTTTCGGAAATGAACGAGTATGCCAAATTAATTCCAGAGCGCCCGGGCACCACCCTTACCGAGGCGTTGGAACAATCACCGGAACTGAAATTTGCTACCGAATCGTCCGAGCTTTTTACGGGTGATGGACAATGCTTTGAAGCTGGAAGGAATTGTGCGGCATGTTTCGGTGCATGCGTGTGCGGTGGTGATCGCTCCTGAATCGCTTTATAAATACACGGCTTTGCAACACCCGCCCAAGGACGATACGGGGATTATTACTCAGTTTTCGGCCAAACCCCTCGAGGCATTGGGGCTTTTGAAAATGGATTTTTTGGGCCTCAAAAATCTAACCATTTTGCAAACCACTCTTAAAATCATTGAACGCACGACCGGCGATATTATTCGTTTGGCCACGATTCCCATGGATGACAAAAAGGCGTTTGCCTTACTTTCACGGGGAGAAACCACCGGAGTGTTTCAATTGGAATCGGCTGGCATGAAGCGTTATTTGCGTGAACTGAAACCTACGGAGTTCGAAGACATCATCGCGATGGTTTCTTTGTATCGTCCCGGGCCGATGGAATGGATTCCCGATTATATTGCCGGCAAACATGGTCGCAAGGAAATCAAGTATTTGCATCCGTCGCTGGAGCCTATTTTAAAAACGACTTATGGTATTGCAATTTACCAAGAACAGATTTTACAAATCGCTCAAGAATTCGCCGGATTCTCGTTGGGGGAGGCCGACTTGCTTCGGCGAGCGATTGGGAAGAAAATTGCTTCTGAACTGGAATCACAGCGCGAATTATTTATTGAAGGCGCTAAAGGCAAAGGCATCGACGCCTCTTTGGCCATCACGATTTTCGAGAAGGTGATTGAGCCTTTTGCCGGTTATGGATTTAATAAAAGTCATGCGGCGTGTTATGCGATGATCGCGTATCAAACCGCTTATCTAAAGGCACATTATCCCACCCAATTCATGACCGCGTTGATGTCGGCGGATTATGGCAATACCGATCGCATTGTGATTGAAATCAATGAATGCGAACAAATGGGCATTCAGGTACTTCCACCCGATGTGAACGAATCATTATCCAATTTTACGTTTGTGGAAAGTGGGAAAATTCGTTTTGGACTTTCGGCCATTAAGGGATTGGGAGCGGCGTCGGTTCAGCACATCATCGATGCTCGCGCTCAAGGAGGCGCCTTTAAATCACTGGAAGACTTTGCTGCGCGATGTCCTTCTAAGATTATGAATAAAAAAACGCTTGAGGCATTGGCGTATGCAGGGGCGATGGACAGCCTGGGTGAGCGCAGACAAATTGCTTTGAATTACGAAGTGATTGCCGATTTTTCGAAGCACAGCGATGGGTCGGTGCACTTGGAACAGGCCGGGCTTTTTGACCAGCTTTCCGAGGTTCCGGAATTTGATTTACTCGCTCTTGAGCCCGTTGAGCCCGCCACGTTTAGTGAACGATTGAAATGGGAAAAAGAGACGCTCGGCCTTTATGTTTCTTCCCATCCTTTGGCGGGCTTGGAACTTTATTTTCAACGCAAAGTTATTCCCAGCACTCAGTTGCTTGGCAAGTCGATGGGTAAGCCGGTTAAAATTGGCGGACTTATTCAATCCCTTCGAAAAATCGTTACTAAAAAAGGCGATGTGATGGCGCTTTTGCAATTAGAAGATCCGTTTGGAAAAATTGATTGTGTGCTTTTCCCTAAAGCTTACAAAAAATATTCTTCGGTGTTGATGGAGGATCGAGTGATGTTAGCAGGAGGGTTTTTGGAACGTCGCATGGGCGAGGCGCAAGTGGTGATCGAGGACTTGGAAATTCTCGATTTGGAGGCGCTCCAGCAAAAGCCAAGCAGGAACAATTATGGGCCGATGATAAAAATAGTCGCCTCTCTCGCGAGGAACGCGAAGAAGCGGAAGTGAAAGAGGCGGAAGAAGTGCTTGAGCTTGATCGGGCGGACGTGAAAGAACTGAATAATAATGATGATTTGTTTGCTGCACCCCAAGCCTATCAGCTGCTCATTAATCAAACCGTCGATCGATCTTTTTTTGAGCAACTAAAACAACTTTTCGAAAAACACCCCGGTGAGGATTCTGTGGAACTGGTGATTGGAGAAAAGATAGTGCCCGTGCCAATGAAGGTTGAATATGACGAAAAATTGAAGAAGAGTATTGATCATTTATTGAATCAATAGTGCTGCCGTACGCATTGCTGCTGTGCTGCAGAAAATCTAGTTTTACTGCGCCCGCAGCAGCGTAGCACCGCAGCACTGTTTCAGCGATGAAATTTTTCGTGGATCTCACGCAATTTTGAATTGGTGATGTGGGTATAAATTTGGGTGGTGGTAATACTGGCATGCCCGAGCATGTCTTGCACCGACCTTATATCAGCCCCGTTTAACAGGAGTTCGGTGGCGAACGAATGGCGCAAGGTGTGCGGCGTTACGTGTTTGGTAATACCGGCCAAAAGCGCCGTGGTTCGAACCATTTCTTGAATGCTGTAGGCCGTCAGCCGACGGTGTTCGCCTTTTAAATCCATATGATCCGGGTCTTTTTCGCGGGTGCGGCCATGGTTTAAAAACAGCGGATCAAAGCCGTCGTCCCGTTCGTTCAAATATTCCTTAATCCATTCGATCGCGCGCTTGGAAAGAAACACGATCCGCACCTTTTGACCTTTTCCGCGCACGTGGAATTCGCCACGCTCCAAGTTTACGTGTCCGCGATCCAAATTCACCAACTCGCTGATCCGCAGCCCGGTGGAATAGAGCATTTCTAAAATCGCCCGGTTACGTAGCCCGGTGATCTTACGAATGTCCACCGCTTCGAACAAGCGTTCCAGTTCGTCGCGGGTTAAATATTCCACGGTGCGCTCCTCTATTTTAGATAAATCCACCTTTTCGGGGGCCAGCGTGTTCCAGTCGTTTTTGGCACAAAATTTTAAAAACGCCCGCAGCGCGATCATGTGGTAATTTTGGGTTTTTACGCTCAACGTTTCCTTGGGCTTAAATTCGTAACGGTTCAAATGCAGTCGAAATTTTTTCACCAAATTCAATGTAATCTGGTCCAGCTCAATGTCGTCGGCAAACCCTAAAAAACGTTCCAAATAATGCTGATAACTGATCAACGTTCGTTTGGATTGATTCTTTTCAATCTCACAATGTTCCAAAAATTGTTGAATGGCGTCGCTAATGAACACAATTACGAATTACGAATTAAAAATTACGGATGATTGACCTGTTCTTATTGTACGGGATTCTAAACGTTTCGGGAATGTTTTAAAAGCAATTTATATGGCTTATTTAAGGAATAATTCATGTTTGTGTTTGGGGAAATGAATGTGGTAGCGTGAGTTTAATGCTTCAGTTTGTTTTTTATAGTTGAGATTATTTAATTGAATCGATATGGCACGAACTATTAAAAATATTGTAATTGTATTAATTTTTACTGCTTTGTGCGGGATCATTCTTATGATTGTTTATCGATATACACGAACTGATTCTACGGTCAATCAAAAGGTAAATATGATATTAGATAATGCTATTTATGTATGCAAAAGAGACAGTGATTGTGTAGTTGTTCCAGATGGCCCGTGCCCTTGTAGTAGTAGTGGAAGAGGTAAGGCCATTAATAAAAAATTCGATGAGATTTATCGTGCTACTCATGAACGTGGGATATGTGCTGCAGCTATTTCTCAACATCCAACGTGTACCACCCCTCCTACGTGTGAAAATAGAAAATGCGTCATTGCGACTGATAATTTAAACTCGTGCACTCATTCCAACAATATTGATTATTGTATTGAAAATCTTTTGGATGCTGATGATTCTTCGGGTAGGTGTGAAGATGTGGCAAAATCTTTAAAAAATGTTTGTTATGAGCAGTTGGCAATTAAAAAAGGAGAAGTTGATTTGTGTCGGTTGATTACCGATAAAGAGCGAAGCCAAGCCTGCAATGATCTAGTGATTTTCAGGTCTGCAAAGGATGCTGATGATTACACTATTTGTTATCAAATATCTGATAAAAGTGAATTTAGGACTAAGTGTTTATTTAGCAAGATTGCCTATGGTGATATAACCGATGAAGCCGCTTGTGATTTAATAAATGATATAGAAAAAGCAACAAAGTGTGCAGATATTATTTTGGGCAGAAGGGGGGAAGAGACCAATGATGAGAGTGCTTGTTACAAAATTACTGATTCATCGAGGCAGGATGAGTGTATAGAAAAAGTTGGAATATCTAAACAAGATTTAGCCTTGTGTGAACAGGTTGGTTCAGCCCCAGGTCAGTCTAGATGCATTAGTTCTATTGCTGAAAAAACCAATAATTTTGAACTTTGTAGCCAGGTCGTGTATTCAAATTTTGGTCAGCATTGCCGAGCAGCCATTATCAAAAATGATCAACTTGAACTGGATACCATGATTGACATATGTGAAATGCAACAAGAGGGACACTTTAAGCAAAGTTGCTATGAAAAGTTGCGATTAAATCAGGTGATCAGTCGTGGTGCGAAAAGGCTGCCGATGCGCAACTATGTGTCGATAAAGTGAACGGCATTTAATATTACAATGTATGAAATCTAAAAAATTATCTATCGTGCTGATCATCACCACTATCATTTTAATAATTGGTCTAGGCTATCTTGGGTTAATCTATAAAATGAGAGATGTGAGTTATAACTGGTGCAATTTATCAGGTGGAGATTATGCTTTTACCGAAGAGTGTAATGATCCTTACAATCAGGGATTGTGTAAAAATATACCCAAACTTTGTATCCGAGGCCTCTTTGATAAATCAGAAGATGGAAGGGGCTTGTTAGAGCCTGTTCAGCAGCCTTTTTAATTTTTTTGACTGTAATATTTACCTGCAAATCTAATGAAACTATCCAACCTTAAAAACCACAAAACCTTCCTCATCATTTTAATCATCATTGCCTTGGCAACTGGGATCGGCTACAAAGTCTATTTTACTACGGAATGCCCGAATGAATTCCGCGTAGATGATTCACCTACTTTTGGGGGTGGATCAAGCTACAGTTATTGGTTAAAGGATGGTAAAAAAATGGATTTAAATGTTCATCAAAGCAGATGGATACTTAAAAACTGCAAAAGTGAAAATTGATTTTTTAACCTCTAGCCTGCTTCATAATGAAAAAACTATCCTCATCACTTATCATCATTTTTGTTCTTGCTATCGCTTATCTTGGTGTTGCTTATGCTATGCGTGATGCAGGGCCAGGGTGGTGCAAGCTCTCTTTTGGAACGTATGATCAAATTAGCGTTCATCAAGATGGTCCTAGTGGTTTGCCCGGGGACGGAGCGGTGATATTTGACTCCAAATGTTCGGCTGGTTTTTTTAATAGATAAGGTTGCCGAATAACTAGCCCTCCCAGCTGTTTATCCTCCTAAGGCGGACAGGTTTTTTCACCCCCTATTTTATGAGTACTTTATTATCTAAGCGATTTACCGCATAGAATTAAGAAATAATTAACATTTGTTTTCATTAAAAACTTTGTGTTAGCGTGAACCTAATCTAAATAATAAGACTATGAAAACCCATCACTCAAAATGGTTCTATCTTGTTTTAACCCCAATCATTTTAGTAATTCTTGTTGCTGCCTACGTGGGCACAGCGTATGTAATGAGAGATGCCGGTCCTAAGTGGTGCGCAATGTCAAAAGGAAGATACGAACTAGTTTTGCGGTGTGATCTCGACAGTTATGATGATACAACGGGCAGATACACAGATTGTATCGATGGTCCTGATCGCTTGTGTACCCGAGGTTGGTTCAATCGACTTCCTGAGAAAAGTAGAAATTATCAGGCGCCAACTGTATTTAGTATTTACGATTAATTTATTATCCTCAAATCCCTTTCTTATTAAACAATACTGAATGGTTTAACTAAGTAGCTCCTCCCGCTCTACTATTTAACCTTTCTGTTATGAAAACGTTGTTTTAAAAAAAGCTCACAAACTTTTTTACGATTTTAGGATTACTTTTAAACGGCTTTTTTCGCCAATTACATTAGCCCAAGAAAATGAATTAAAAGTACCTGAACTAAAAGGAAGTCAATACCCTCTTAAAATTAAAGAGCTTACCAATCCTAATAATACCAAAAAACAATGGACCGATGAAGAAATCATTGAGTTGGGTTACGTGCCTGGCGAAGTGGTGGTTCAATTTGATAAACTCGTAAATATAGCTTCTATAAGCCATTTAATAACTATTTAATATTTGCTTTTTACAATTTGGTTGTGATAGCTTGAATTTAATCTTAATAAATCTATGAAAACTCCCCCACATAAATCGACACTAGCTGTGACATGGTTTAAGCGATTTGCTCTTGGCCTTTTGATTTTGGCTTTGGTTTACCAAGGTTTTTATCTTGTTGGCAGAAAGCCCGTAGAATTAGCAGGTATATTTTTTAATCGTGAAAAGGCATGCCCGCTAGATGCTATAGGTGCTTGTCCCCCCGGTAAGTTTTTAATCAACAAAAATCAACAATTTGATCAGCTATCTATCAATATAGAAACGGAAGACTATAATAACCAGATCATTCATTTAAAAGGATATGTTAGACCCCCAAAATTAATGGAGCTTATTCATGGATACCGAAACGCTTACCTACCAACAAAAATAATTGATGTTAAGGAATTTAGCATATTGAGCCATTATCCTTATCCTGAATATCTTACTAAACAAACCCTCGTCTATTTTCAACAAAACTATAATTGTGATACCAGTTGGGCTGATTCCGAACAAAGCTATTCAATCGAGAATGACCGGGCCCTTTTTTACACTAAAATCAAACATCGCAACGAACCAGAACAAACCAACAACTTCCTGGAGCTAATCTATGATGGATTAACCGGTGAACTCATTGAAACCAATGATCAAACGAACGGCACCTCTCTATGCCCACTTACCTAAGCGATTTACCGCATAAAATTAACAAATATTTAACATTTGCTTTCATTAAAAACTTTGTGTTAGCGTGAACAAAACAAATTAACCCCTGCATAAATGGAATCTCAAAAATCAAAAACTATCCCTGTTTTGGTTGGAATCTTAGTTCTCGCCATTGCTTACCTTGGAGTGGCTTATGCCATGCGTGATGCAGGGCCAGGGTGGTGTTCAATGTCGGGAGGGGAATACAAAGCCGAAGTTTTTTGCAATGGTTATGAATCCAATGATCTTGGAGGTCGCATGACTGACTGTATAGAAAGAGAGAAAAAAGTTTGTAGTTACGGGTGGTTTGGTGGCGCACGTCATGTTTTAAGTTCTCCCCCCAGAATTCATAATTAGTCTTTTCTTTAAATAATTAGCCCTCCCAGCTGTTTATCCTCCTAAGGCGGACAGGTTTTTTCACCTCCTATTTTATGAAGACTTTATTATTTAAGCGATTTACCGCATAGAATTAAGAAATATTTAACATTTGTTTTCATTAAAAACTTTGTGTTAGCGTGAACCTAATCTAAATAATAAGACTATGAAAACCCATCACTCAAAATGGTTCTATCTTGTTTTAACCCCAATCATTTTAGTAATTCTTGTTGCTGCCTACGTGGGCACAGCGTATGTAATGAGAGATGCCGGTCCTAAGTGGTGCGCAATGTCAAAAGGAAGATACGAACTAGTTTTGCGGTGTGATCTCGACAGTTATGATGATACAACGGGCAGATACACAGATTGTACCGATGGTCCTGATCGCTTGTGTACCCGAGGTTGGTTCAATCCACTTCCTGAGAAAAGTAGAAATTATCAGGCGCCAACTGGATTTAGTATTTACGATTAATTTATTATCCTCAAATCCCTTTTCTTATTAAACAATACTGAATGGTTTAACTAAGTAGCTCCTCCCGCTCTACTATTTAACCTTTCTGTTATGAAAAACGTTGTTTTAAAAAAGCTCACAAACTTTTTTACGATTTTAGGATTACTTTTAAACGGCTTTTTTTCGCCAATTACATTAGCCCAAGAAAATGAATTAAAAGTACCTGAACTAAAAGGAAGTCAATACCCTCTTAAAATTAAAGAGCTTACCAATCCTAATAATACCAAAAAACAATGGACCGATGAAGAAATCATTGAGTTGGGTTACGTGCCTGGCGAAGTGGTGGTTCAATTTGATAAACTCGTAAATATAGCTTCTATAAGCCATTTAATAACTATTTAATATTTGCTTTTTACAATTTGGTTATGATAGCGTGAGTGAAGTTAAATAAAACTAATAAACACCCCATGAAAAATTTAAACTTCAAAAAACACCGCACCTTTATTGTCGTCCTTGTCATCATCGCTCTTGTTTCCGGCATTGGCTATAAAACCTACTTCACTACGGAATGTCCGGATGAGTTCTATGTTGATGATTCCCTTACATTTGGAGGGGGACCTTCGATGAGTACATGGATTAAGGATGGGCAAAAGGTTTATCCAAATAAATATCAACGAAGATGGATCTCTAAAAATTGTGAAGTAAAAAACCTTAATTAAGTTATTTTTTTATGAAAAAACTACTATCAGTTGGTGTTATTGTTTTCGTTTTATCGACCACTATTGCGTTTGCCCAATTTGATGATGCCCATAAAAATCAATCAGTGGTTCATCAGGTCAAATCTATCTTGGCCCATGTCAAAAAGCAGTGGACGGATCAAGAAATCATTGAGTTGGGATATGTTCCTGGCGAAGTGGTGGTTAAATTTAGGACTGATCGTATCGACTTAAAAACCAGTCAAGGACAAAGTAAGCTAAAAGAATTCACCAATAAAAAATCTAAAAAAGAAAAAAAATATCAGGAAAAACAACTATTGCGCTTTGCTAACGCTGCTGTGATCTCAATTGACGAAAGCGATGATATTCAAAAAGTCATTTCAGAATTAATTGATAGTGACGATGTAGAATACATTAGCCCAAATTACGTGTTCACTTTTGATGCCACAGTGAACGACCCTTACTTCAATGCTAATTACGACGACGATATCAACCCGAACCAATGGTCATTGAATAACAAGGTGACACCAGGTAATGACATTTCTGTTGATCAAGCTTGGGATCTTGCTACGGGAGGTGCTCAAAAAATAATTGCAGTTTTGGACACCGGAGTTGCTTATGATCATCCGGATCTCAACACAAATATGTGGAGCCCGTCAAGTTGTGTCGATGAAAATAATGTATCGATTTCGGGTGGTTGCCCTCATCATGGATGGGATTTTGTAAATAATGATAACGATCCTAGTGATGATAATGGTCATGGAACTCACGTTGCTGGAATCATTGGAGCAGTTACAAACAACAACGAAGGAATAGCTGGTGTGAATCACACGGCAAGCATCATGGCGGTTAAAATTGGTGAATCTTATGGTACAGTTGCCGAAGCAATTCGCGGCATTCAATTTGCTCAAAATAATGGCGCTGATATTATTAATGCGAGCTTTGGTGGTTATCATGGTAGTCAGTACAACGCTTTGCATACAGCGGTGGAAAATTTCGTCCAATCTGGACTTTTGGTGGCATCGGCTGGTAACGATAAAAATGATAATGATTCCACAGGGGTGTTCCCTGCAAGCTTTGAGTTTGATAACGTTCTTTCAATTGCTGCTACAGACCAAAATGACCAATTTGCATCCACTTTTTCTAATTGGGGCAATACAACGGTTGATTTGGCTGCTCCTGGTGTTGATATTTGGAGTACTTGGATTCAGAACTATACCGCGACTTCCATAGATTTAAATGCGCTACCTCTTTCCAGTCCTTGGTATGTGGATGCAGTTGATTTTAATGTATTGAAAGATTTAGATTCTCTCTTCACTAACTCCGGAATTTACTCATCCAATCAATATCAATCAGTTACCACTCCTTCCTTTGATTTAAGCGGTAATATCGATCCCGACTCCGCCTCTTTTTCATTTGATTTATGGTGCGATACTGAACCACAGGGTTCCAAAATCAATATCCCGGACTATCTACAGGTATCTCTTCTAAAAAATGGTGTTGATCAAGGTGTCTTAGAATACATGTCGGGTTTTTCAAGGGTCAATGAGGACGTTCTCAGTGTGCCTGAAATTTTTGATAGTACGTATTTGGGGAAATCGGGAAGAATTGGGTATGTTATTGATCCTCAAAACTTTTCATCTAACGTTCAATTTCGTATCGACTGGATTACTGATAGTAATGATATTGGAGGCCCGTATAAGGGCTGTATTCTCCACTCGTTTAATATGCGCTATTTGAATAGTGGTGAATCAGGTCAAAGTAGTACCGCTTATCATGCAATTGATGGAACCTCCATGTCTGCACCAATGGTTTCAGGGGTTGCTTCCCTTGTTTGGAATGAACACCCCACCCTTACCGCCAGTGAAGTGAAACAAATCATCATGGACAGTGGTGATCCGGTCAGTTCGCTTTCGGGGAAGACCGTGAGTGGAAAGCGGTTGAATGCGTATCGGGCCATGCAGTTGGCTGAGCAGCGGGTGAACGGAGATGTGGTTGAGTTGATTCCTACTATTCATGCTAATCCGGGTGGAGGGTATTGGAACAATACCAGCACGTGGGCCGAGGGGGTGGTGCCGGGTTCTGATGATATTGTAGAAATCAATGGCACGGTGCTTTTGAACACTAATCCTACAGTGGCGGGGGTTTATGTAACCAGTGGGGCGACGCTTCAGTCGAATTCGTATGGCACACAAACACTTACGTTGAGTGGGGCCGATGCTCATTTTAAAAATCACGGCACGCTTCAGGATTATCAATCGGGCCACATTGCGGTGGTGATCGGAGGCGATCTGGAAAATAGAGGAAGCTTTGATCCGTATAGCGCTAGCGTGGGGGGCGATCTTTTCAATCTTTCCACGGGCACTGTGGCTGTGAACACGTCGGTGGCTGGGAATATTGAAAACGGCAGCAGCATTCCTGCCACTCTTATTTTAAATGGAGCCAGTGTTCAAACCATTGAGGGTACTGGAACGTTTAACTATTTAACCCTTGCGAACGACGCGACGATTGTGGGCGACCTGACTTTAAATTTTAGCTCCACTGTTCAGGCCGGAAAAACGTTGACCATTGGCACCGGGAACACGCTCACCACCAATGTGGGATTGTTTAATTATGGCACCATTAACGGGGGAATCATTCGTTTGAGCGGCGCGAGTCAAAATGTTTACAGCACCGGAACGCTTAACCTCCAAGAGCTGCGCTTTGCAAATGGAACTACCAAATTGTTTACCAATGTGGCGGTTACCGGGAACCTGCGCGTGGACTCGGGAGCAATCGTACAGGCCATGAACACTAACGCTAAGCCAGCTTACACCCTTACGATTAACGGCGAAGTATTGAATGACGGAACGATTCAGAGCTATTACGCATCCAGTAGTAATTATGGTGTTTTAAACCTAACGGTGAATGGCACACTCAATAATAATGGCTCCATTCTTTACAATGCGGTTGCCAGTACGCGCGTGGATGTAAATGGTGCTTTAAATAATGCAGGCACTACAACGGTGATCACCTATGTATCGGGCGATGTTGATAACGACGGAATTGCCAATTTGGCCTATTATTTGGATGGCACCGGTGATCAGTCGTTGGGTGGCAGTGGTACTTTTAATACGGTGTCAGTGCAAAATGATGTTACGATGGTGAACGATATTGCCTCGAGTTCCAGTTTAACGATTGCGAGCGGAGCTACTTTGGATTTAAACGGTTATCAGTTTGCCGCCAATGGAGGACTTTATAACTCGGGAACACTGACCGATGGTGATTTTCGTTTTGGGAATACGGGATCTCAATATTTGGGAACTTGTGGCACGATCACTCAAACTAACCTTACTTTTGCAGCCGGCACCACCAACGTGAACACTAATTGCGAGTGGACGGGTGATATGATCGTGCTTTCGGGAGCAACCGTACAACCTTTTTATGCCAATCGCATTCTTACGATTCATGGTGATTTGAATAATGCGGGGACTATTCAGCACAGTGGAACCAAGTTGCTCACTCTGTATGTGGATGACACGGTCACGAATACGGGCACCCTTACCGCCACGGTGATTAATTAGCTCGATACCCATTGAGTTTTTCCCTTACATAAGGTATAATTGTTGGATAAATTTATTTTATTTAGCGATTCGCTGTGCAAACTATTCATATTCGACTGCCGGCCAGCCTGACTTATTCCGCTTTTTTACGGCATCTTTCCAATGATTTATTCGTTTTGGCCGGATTCAATGCGGGCTGGTGCGGGCGGCTTAAAATGGTGGTTGACGAGCTTTTTATGAATGCCGTGCGGTACGGTTCCAATGAACAAAGCGATGTGTATTTGCATTTTGCCTATGACGATACGAATTTTACCTTTACGATTGAAGATGAAGGGAAAGGGGCTCATCCGCTTTCGGTTCAGGCGCTGCGTGATTTAGTCGAGGCCAATAGTCGCGATGGGAATTTGTCGCGGACGTCGGGGCGAGGGTTGGCGATGATCACCAAGTGGTGGACCGATTCAATGGCCTTAAACGCTAGTGATTACGGAGGAATTTCGGTTCAATTTACCAAAACGATCGATAATACCGAGCCGGCGGTTGGTTTGCCCATTGCGGGCAGTATTGTGCCCGACTTTGTGATTGGCGAGCCGGTTACCCCCGGGGGCAATCGATTGGTGGTTCGTCTTTCGGGAGCGATCGATGCGTCGAACGTCACAGAAAAAATCGCTCCGGTTGTTGAACAATTGGACGCATTGAACGAAGGGGAAATTTTGGTAGTGGATTGCCAGGACGTTTCGTACATTAGCAGTGTTTTTGTAGGCCACTTAGCCTCGTGGCAAACCACGACCAAGCGCAAAAAAGCTCAATTGCACCTTCGGGGACTGCAGCCTGCCGTTTCAGAAGTTTTGCAATTGGTCGGATTGCTTAAGTTATTAACTATTGAATCGTGACCTTTTTTCGAGATCGACTTATTAAAAAGGCTTTTCTATTTTATCTGGTTGTTTTGGGGGTTAGTTCCGCTGTGGCAATCGTGTTGATTCGCATTGGAATTGAAGTACTGCCACTGACCTTGTTTTTTGGCGTGGTATTGGGGCTGCTCTTTTTTATTTTGCTTGTTTATTTGTGGAATGTGGTTTGGCCGATTGGGCGATTGACCGTGCAAGTTCAAAACCTGCTCACCGGTAAAAATTACGAAAAAGTGACTCCCACAACGGTGGATGAAATTGGTATTATGACCCACTTTTTTAACGAAATCACCCACGATCTCGAAAAAATTTCTTACGATATTAAAGATCGCAAGCGTATGTCATCTGAGCTCGACATTGCCGCGCAAATTCAACGTGACGTTTTGCCAAAACAAGCTCCATCGTTCGTTGGGCTTGATATTGTGGCCAAAACCCGTTCGGCGGCGGAAGTGGGAGGGGACAGTTTTGATTTTTTAACTACACCGGATGGCGCACAGAGTTATGTTTACATTGGCGATGTAACCGGGCACGGGGTGCCGGCCGGATTGGTGATGGTGATGGTGAACACTTTGATTCACGCCATGGTTTCCATGGGAATGGGCAGCGCCCGCGAGGTGGTTAGCCATACCAATGCCTTGCTCATGCCCCGCATTAGCAATCGTATTTTTATGACCTTGGTCATGTTTCGTTGGTCCGTTGCCGAGCAAAAACTATTTTACACCGGTGCCGGCCATGAACACTTTTTAATTTATCGCGCGCGCACCGAAACTGTAGAAACCATTCAGTCGGGGGGAATAGCGCTTGGTATGGTGCCCGATATGGCCCCTTTGGCCAAAGAAGTCGAAGTGCCGTTGGAACCGGGCGATGTGATCGTGCTTTATACCGACGGTTTGACCGAAGCCAAAAATCAATCAGGAGAGATGTATGGGCTAGAGCGCATTGAGCATTCGTTGAAAGAAAACGGCTATTTTCCTTCGGCAGAAGGTATTTTTGACCATTTAACCAAAGACTTTTCCGAGTTCGTTGGTCCTTATGTTCAGGTGGATGATTTGACCATGATTGTGATGAAATTCACCGGTAAAACCGAACAAACTCAAATTAAGTTAACGGTCAACGCCGACGAGCCCAAAAATCATACCGATCAATGGGGGTGGGGTAGTTAAAGGGCTTAAATGCGTATTGTAATTTTCAGTCAGTCCTATACAATGGGGTTAGGATTGATTTTTCGGGGAGGAAAGGTGAGAGGGTTTGCGCTTCAAATTGAAACTAAAAGACGACCCATTTCCGGCATTATATGCTTAAAAGCGTGCGTGTTGGTTTGCGCCTTAACTTACTCGAGGGTATCGATCCACGATCCTTAACCCCTTGCTTTTATGACTATACTTTATTTAGTTATAGGGCTGGCTGCGGGTTTGGGTAGCATGTATGGCTATTTCACTTTTGGCGGAAACAAACGCCTTAAAAAAATTGAGGAGCAAAATCAGCATAAAATTGCCGATGCCGAAAAAAAACTTCATGAAATAGAACAAAAAGTAGCTACCGCCGAAGCCAAGCTCAAAGAAAAACTAGCCGATGCTAAGCATCAGGCTATCGAAATTATCAACGAGGCAAAGCACGAAGAAATGGAGCGTCGAAAGAAACTCGACACCCAAGAACAGCGTCTTATTGCCAAAGAAGATAATTTAGAAAAAAAGACCACTGAACTTGAACAGAGCAAAGATCAATACCTTAAAAAAATTGATCAGCTTAAGATTCAAGAGGAAAAAGTGGAGGCGCTTTATCAGGAACAGAAAGAGGCATTGAGTACCATCACCGGTCTTTCTAAAGAACAGGCCAAACAAATGCTTTTGGATAATGTGGAACGCGAATACAAAACCGACCTGGTTGAGCATTATAAAAAAGTGGAAGCGGATGCCAAAGAAACTTCTGCCAAAAATGCTAAAAATATCATTGCGGGCGCTATTCAAAAAATTGCCGCCGAGGTTACTTCGGAATCCACGCAAACCTTGGTTCAAATTCCCAATGATGATATTAAAGGGCGTATCATTGGTCGTGAAGGACGTAACATCAACTCCTTTGAAAATGTCACCGGTGTGGACGTGATCGTCGACGATAGCCCCGGAGCGATCATCATTTCGGGCTTCGACCTGGTTCGCCGCTACGTTGCAAAGCGTTCGCTGGAAAAATTGGTTGAAGACGGCCGCATTCATCCGGCGCGCATCGAATCTGTCGTCGAAGAAACCAAAAAAGAGGTGAATGATATGATGGTGGATTTTGGTGAAAAGGCCGCTCAAGAAATGGGGGTGGTCGGGCTACATCCTGATTTGATTAAAATCATCGGGCGACTGCGCTTTCGAACCAGCTATGGTCAAAACGTGCTGAAACACTGTATGGAAGTGGGTTATTTGGCTGCGGCGATTGCCGCCGAAGTTGGCTTGGATGTTCAAGTGGCTAAAATGGGTGGATTTTTGCATGATATCGGAAAAGCGGTCGATCATGAAATTGAAGGAAGTCACGCGTTGATCGGTCGCGATATTGTTAAAAAATATGGCCTTAATGAAAAAGTGATCAACTGTGTGGCTGCCCATCACGAAGAGGTGCCTTATGAATACCCCGAGGCGATGGTGGTGCAGGCGGCTGATGCCATTTCGGCTTCGCGCCCAGGCGCTCGCCGCGAAACCCTGGCTACCTATATCAAGCGTTTGAAAGAACTCGAAGATTTAGCCAATGGGTTTGACGGTGTTGATAAAGCTTATGCCATTCAGGCAGGGCGAGAAGTGCGTATTATGGTCAACCCCAAACAAATTGACGATGTTGCTGCCATTAAGCTTTCTCATGAAATTGCCCGTAAAATCGAAACGGAGCTTTCGTATCCCGGTACCATTAAGGTAAACGTACTTCGAGAGACCGCGCGGTTGATGTGGCCAGGTAATTTATTACCGATTACTTGTTTTGTATTACTTATTAAAAAACCCGTCCTCCTACGCGCAAGGCTTCGGCGGATGGGTTTTTTGTTGAATGGTTTTTACAGGTGGTTTTGTATTTCTTGTAGCGCGGTGATGAATTCAGCTACATCTTCCGCATCCATCATAATGGTGGTTTTACGGCCGCCACGGCTTTTTTCACTCACTTTAATAAACTTTCCATTCGAGCTTTCTTTGAGGTCGATGTAAAAAGTTCTTTGGCGCGCGTGAATGGTTTTGGAAAATAATTCTTCCGAAAAATGACCATTGCCTTTGGGATTGGCGGGCCTTGTAGGTTGATGGTTCATGGGGGCGCTTGGGGCCGGCTCGGTAACGAGAGGCTGAGTTAGATCTCCCAAATCATCATCAAATTGATATCCTTCATCCATCATCGGGGTGGGGTTAAATTATAAGCGAGTTTATTATACTGACTTCAACTCAATGATCAATGACCAATCAACATAAAATTACGCCGTGCCTGCCCATGCCTACCGGTAGGTAGGAATTTAAAATTACGAATTACGAATGATTTGCTATCATATGTTTATGATTTATATCGACGCCTCGCGCTACAACAATACGGATCGACGAACGGGTGTGGAAAACTATTCCTACTATTTAATTAATGAGCTAGTTCGCTCTCATGGCGATGATATTACTTTAATTGCGCCGCGCTCGATTGATTTGAATGTCCCACAAATCGTCATTCCGTTTCCCAGACTTTGGACTCAACTACGCCTTAGTTGGTATTTGCTTTGGAATCGTGCGGTTTGTACCCTCTTTGTCCCTTCGCATGTCATTCCATTGATTACCGCTCGTTGTACCATTACCACTGTGCATGATGTTGCTTTCAAGCGTTTCCCGGATAGCTATTCTCGCTGGTCTCGTTGGTATTTAGATTGGGGCGTGCGCCGGGCGGTTAAAAAGGCGAAGGCCATCATTACCCCTTCCCAAGCAACAAAAGAGGATTTAATTCGTTTTTATAAAGCCGATGACGCCAAAATTCAGGTGATTCCGTTGGGGTTTGAACGAATGAACGATTCGACCGAAGATGCCCGCCTTAGCCAAGGCTTCGCCGCGCGTCTTCCACAAGATTTGGCACCCAAATCCTATTTTCTTTTTATTGGCCGCATAGAGACCAAAAGAACGTGGGCACTTTGGTGCGCGCTTTTAGGAATTTTCTCGTCGCCATCCCAATTTTCGGTTGGTGTTGGCTGGTAAATTGGGTTATGGCGGGCCTGCGCTCCTTTCCACGTTTGCCTCCTCTGGTGTTGTTTACTTGGATTACGTTTCTGAACAGGATAAACACGCTCTTTTAACCCATGCGCTGGCCTTTGTTTTTCCGTCTTTGTACGAAGGATTTGGACTGCCTTTATTAGAAGCGATGGCCACCCAATTGCCCGTGATTGCTTCTGACATTCCTACCAACCGTGAAATCATGGAAGATCATGCACTCTATTTTAAACCTACGAGTGAAATGGAGCTGGTTGGTGCGATGGAGCGTTTGATTAAAAATCCTGATCTTATTCAGGCGATGATTCAAAATTATGACGAGCGTTTGGCGGCTTATACGTGGGAGGGCACCGCCGCAAACACCTGGCAGCTATTGGACGCTATTCATTCAGGTCACTGCTTAAATCGCGCCAAGTCGGATTCGATTTAGTGATCATTTCTTCACGTTCCGATTGTTTCATTTGGGCTAACTTTTCTTCGCGCATTAGCGCTGTTTTAAGCGAAGCGAAGGTTTCGAAATAGACCACTTTGGTGAATCGGGTTTTTTGATCCGCATTCAGAAAAAACCCTAATCGATGTTCGCTGATGCGGGTTTTAAGTTGTTGCGTGATTCCCAAATACCAAAATTGATTTCGCTGATCGCTCGCAATACAGACATAAAAACATTTATTCATGGGGCACTAAATTATTCAATTAAAATTCAAAATGTCGTTAGGAAAGCGAAGCGCGCGCTTAATGGTGGGTGGCTTTCGATATGGCAAAACCGGTGATTGATCCAATGTTTAAAAACCATAATTCAGTTAGTGAACAAGGTTAGTATAGTGAACAAATGTTTACCAATCAAGCAAATAAAATTGACACTTATTTAGGTTCGAAGCTTCCATCCACTTTTAAAAATCCATGTTAGCAGCGCCGTGGACGCGATTGAAAGGATGAAAAGAAATAGGATGGAGCTGTATGGATTCATGTCCGACGTGCCCAAAAAACCATATCGCAAGCTGTCGATCATGTAGAGCATTGGATTCGCCCTGGCCACTGTTTGCCAGAACGGCGGTAGCATATCGAGCGAATAAAATACTCCTCCCAAAAAGATGAGGGGGGTCATGATAAAACTATTGAAAATTCCGAGTTGATCAAACGTTTTGGCCCACACCGCTATGATGAGGCCAATCGCTGCAAAGCTCCATGCGGTCAATACAGATACTGCACCAATGATCAGCGGGTGCAGCGGAACCAGGCCTGAAAAGCCGTATCCAATTGCGTAAATCATCGCGCCAATCATTAAACCCCTCAATACCGAGGCAATGATATAGGCCAGCGCCATTTCAACCGCCCTAATAGGCGCAACCAGCAAATCGAAAATCGATCCGTGCATTTTTCCCAAAAATAATGAAAAACTCCCGTTCATAACGCTGTTGCTCATAATGCCAATCATCATCAACCCGGGAATAATAAATTCCAGATAACTGTGCTCGCTTTCTAAATGAATTTGTTGACCGATTGAGACGCCAAAAATAATCATGTACAACAAAACCGATGTGATTGGCGCTAAAAGGCTTTGCCCCCACATGGAAAGGAACCGATTGATTTCGTATTTTAATAATGTGATAAATGGTGTCCAATTCAACTTTATAGGGTTAGAAAATTACATGATTCGCTTTGGTAAGTAGCGCGTAGATCGTAGTTAGTAGTATTTCTACTTACTACGTGCTACTTACTACTCGCTTGTTAATTTCAAATAAATATCTTCGAGGTTTTTGGCCTGGTGTTCTTTTTTGAGTTCCGCCAGTGTTCCGCAGGCCTGGAGCTTTCCTTGATTCATAATCGCAATGCGATCTGCCAATTTTTCAGCTTCTTCCAGGTAGTGTGGTTAACAGAATCGTGGTTCCTTTTTGATTCAATTCTTTTACAAATTCCCACAGCTTGTGTCGTAATTCAATATCCACTCCTGCGGTTGGTTCGTCCAAAATTAATAATTTAGGTTGGTGCACCAGCGCTTTGGCAATTAAAAGTCGACGCTTCATCCCCCCGGAAAGTTGGCGGGTGTTTTTGTTCATTTGATTTTCCAGTCCCAGCTTTTTTACCAGCTCATCAATCCAGCGGTCTTTTTGTGCCACTCCCATAAAACCCGATTGGTACTCTAAATTTTTGCGGGCGTTTACGAAGGGATCAAAATTAAGTTCCTGCGGAACCACACCGATCAATGTGCGGGTTTTTAAATAATCCACTTCGGGATCCCATCCAAATATTTTTAACACTCCGTCGCTACGAACGACCGAGCCGGCCATCATGCCAATGGTCGTGCTCTTGCCAGCCCCATTTGGCCCCAACAAAGCAAAAATTTCGCCCTGTTCAATGGTAAGGCTGAGCGATTCTACCGCATGCACCTTGTTCCCGTTCTTTGTGGAATAGGTTTTGGTAAGGTTCTTGAGTTCGACGGCGTGATCGGTTTTCATAGGGTTTGATTATACGATCGCTTTGGCTTGGTGCCAAATTATTTCTAACAAAACTTTTTGAAAAAAATAGGCGATGTCGCGATTTTCGATGATGGTGCAGGTGAGCTTTCCTTCGGTGTATGACATCAACGCCACTTTATTGTCCCAACTAAAGAATCCGGATTTCCAGGCGAGTTCGGGGGGTAATAAGCGCACTTCAATTTTGTATTCAGTTGCTTTTTGATTCACTTTTTTGGCAAAACTACATGGTGGAAAAATAAGCTGGGTGGTGATGTTTTTTTGAGCACGCCTACCAAAATAATCTTCTAAATAATCGGCGCCAATCAGTTTTGAAAAGGTATCAACATAAGTGAATACATATACTTTGTTACTTTTGTTGTCCAAAGATTCTTCGAGCATTTTTTTGAAACCGTCTAGGCCTTCGTACAATTTAATGGTGGGGCGCCCTTTGTCTTCGGCTTGTACGGTTTCCAGAATTTGGGTGACGTAATTTAAATTGGCCTCCATTAACTTCAACTCATTTTTCTTTTTTTGAAGCAGCCGGAACAAAATCGACGGTTCTTCGGCAACGATCAGGCGCTTTCGACCTTGGCGAGTTTCAAACAGAAGCCCTTTTTCGATCAATTGTTCAATGGCGCTGTGCACCGTTACCCGATTGCGCTTTAGTTTGCGGGCGATATCCTGCACGCTGGCCGGCCCCATTTGCAGTGATTGAATGTAAATTTCGGTTTCGCTGGTATTGCAACCAAAAGGAATAAGTTGATTTATTATGCGAGTACGATCCGTTTTATTCAGCATAATGTAGATTAATTTTCTACAAAAATACTAACATTCAATTTTCTTTATTTAAAGGCAATTTTTAATATTATTTATTCCTTATTATTGATTAATGTACTTAAAAAATTGACATTTTTAATAGAAACGAATATACTTTTTTTGTCAACTTTGGATGCCCTTGGTTTGCAGCTACATTATTGCTTCTATCACTTCTTAGTTAAGAATTAAGAGTTAAAAATTAAGAATAGAAATAAACTCTTAACTATTAACCAAGTGGAGCGATTTAGCTCTTAACTTACTTAATAATGAGTGCTTTTTTAACTGAATTCAAAAAATTGTTGCTCGAAAATCCCCGCTATCATCTGAAAATTGTGAATAGCGAAAACTGTGACTATGCGGACACCGCTGTGAATTCAAAGGATGGTTACTATAGTTTTGGGCTCTTTCATGGGGATCGTGTGCTTTATAGTCGTTACAGCCGCAATGGTTCGAATTGCTCCGATCTAACGTTTTGTTTTGATATGGAATGGAGCTATGAATGTATTGGTTGCAGCAAAGGTTATGGATTGCAATTTTGTAAGTACTGCAGCAATTCATCGAATTTATGGTTTAGTGAGGATTGTCATGGCTCTAAAAATCTATTTGGTTGCATTGGGTTGCAACAAAAACAGTATTACTTTTTAATGAACCCCTTTCGAAAGAAGATTATGAAAAACGACTTTCCGAGATGGATTTAAATAATCCGGCGCATCGGCAGGCGATTGAAGTTCGGCTGAACCAGCTGCGGCAAACGGTGCCGCAGATTGCCACTCACCAAACCCTGTGCGAGGGGAGCGTGGGCGATAACTTAGTGCAATGCAAAAATGCGTATCAATGTTTTGATGGCTATGATTTAGAAGATGTCGGTTATGCGATTGAAACCAATAGCCTTAAAAACTGTTATGACATGACGGTTTGTTTTAAAACCGAAGAATCGTATCAATGTGTGCATTGTTCCGGCAATTACGGGCTTAAGTTTTCCATTCATTGCGATGGCTGTAGTGAGAGTGAATTTTGCGCTTATAGCAAAAATTTAAGAAATTGCTTTGGATGTGTGTATCTTCAGGACAAGCAGTTTTATATTCTCAATCAACCCTATTCCGAAGCGGATTACTATGCAAAGGTGGCCGAAATTAAGCAAGAATTGATCGAGGCGGGGCAATACAATTTGTTGCCATTTTTTGTGTCGGATTACGAGCAAGAACGCCTTTTAAATGAGACGGATCCTGCCATTAACCCTTAATTTATGCTTACTTCAATTTGCGCCACCGCTACGTGTCAAAAGCCGTTCAAAGTAATTGATCAGGAAGAACAATTTTTGACTCAACGCCATTTGCCCATGCCAATCCATTGTCCGCGTTGTCGTCATCAGCAGCGCATGGCCCTAAGGAGCGAACGAGCGCTGTACCCGCGAGTTTGTTCTCGATGTGAAAAAAAGGTGCTCTCAACCTTACCAGAATCGTCACCGTATTCCATTGTGTGTCAGGACTGTTTTTGGAAAGGAATTGCCTAACTTGAATAAACCATCTTTTTGGCCTGTGTCAGCTGTGATTGATTGCTATTCGAAGCCATTTTTATAAACTATAAATGTTGACCCTGGCTTATTTGTAACCCACCACCTTATGAACCTGACTGATTCCTTTCGTCGAGGCCTTGCTATCGCGTTGGCCTTGGCACTTTTAGGTCCGGCTTTTTTAATCGTTCATGCCGAAGAAGACGTAACGGTCGACGAAGCGACGGTAGCAGATGTGGAAGTGATTTTAGATGAAATAACCGTCGGCGATGATTCTTCCCTTTCGGAGGATGTTATTGAGGATGCTTTGGACGATATTTTAGACCAGGTTGAGGACGTTGACTCCGGAGAGTTGGACGCCACCTTATCTGTGATTGAGTCGACGATTGAAGACAGCGTCACTGTGCTTGAATCGAATGGTCGCCCCAGCGATGCACGCCTGCTTCGTGCGCTTAAAATTCGCCTTCGGGCCGAAATGATTCGTCGTTTGCATGATTCGAATGATGATCGCTCCGAGGATCGTAATGATAAAGACGATCGTCCACGTGCCCCGGAACGCCGCGGCTTGTGGGAAGTTCGTTGGGGGGCACTAGATGCGGCTCGTCGTGACTGTGCAACCGGTAGTGCGAATGACGTGCTCGACGCCCTTGAAAACGGAGAAGTTGTTCCCGGTTGCGAATCGGAACGTGTGGATTATGAAGGCACTCTTTCGGTGGATCGTGGGTCCCTGAAAGTTCGTAAGACCGTGTTATTCGAAAAAAACGATCAAGTGATTACGGATGAAGGAAACTCTCTTCGTTTTCAGTCCATGATCGATGGACACTGGGATGGTTTGATCGTTCAATATGAACCGGAAACCTCCTCCTCTCAAAGTTCGGCTTTGCCCTATCACGTTTTGGTGGCCAGCACGTCGGAAGACGACGCTACGATGAGCGAAGCGGTTGAGGCAGATCAAGATGAATTGGAAGAATTGCAATCGGTGCGCGATCCATCCGACCGTCAAAAGGCTCGTATTCAAGAACTTAAAGATCGTTTAAAATTACAAAAAGATCGTATGCAAGGGCCGGTAAAACCCTTGAAGATGGAGGATTCCACGCTCCCTCGGCCCGCTCTTTTAAACTCTCGTACGTCGGATGATCATTCAGTGCGTGATCGTTTGCAAAAAGCTGGTGAGTTGCGTGATCGCTTGATGGAAAAGCGACAGGATCGAATTGAAGATGTGCAACAACAGATGCAAGCCAATGAACCTGTGATGATTACACTTTCGCTTGGAACTTTGAGCGCCACCTTGCCCATTCATGAATGGGCGGGTCGCCATGACATTGGTCACGGACATTTTGTAGAAATACGACCTTTGGTGAATGTAGGTAGCGGTGTGAGTGAGGCCAATCGCGAACGATTGATCGAAAACAAAGCAAAAGTTCGGGCTAAAGTGAGCGATGTGAAAGAAAAAGTAAGTCGCCTAAGACAAATTGCGACCTCGAACTCGTCGCTTTCCAATCTGGAATCGACCGTTGAGGACGTTGATGCGTATAATTTTGATGACACCAGTGCGGCCGAAGTGGAATCGGAACTTGCTGCGCTGATCGCCCAATTGGGAGACAATGCCAGCGCAGAAGACATCGCTCGGGTGACCGCTCTGTTTCAACAGAAGGTGGCTCGTATTAAACAAGTGGCTAAAACGCGCAAATTCCAACAACAAATCATTCCTTTCCGCGATACCGATGATGATCAATGGTACACCGGTTATGTGTCGGGAGTGAAGTCTCGAGGTATTATCAGTGGTTACAAAGACAAGAGCGGTAATGAGCTGGGTGAATACCGCCCCAGTAACGACGTGACCGTAGCCGAACTGTTTAAAATTGGCTTGGAAACCGCCGGCGAGGGCCCTGCCGCTTCGGGGGAACCTTCCGCTGCGGTGGCGCGCAACCATTGGGCAAAATTATACGTAAAGCGCGCCGAAGAACTCGGGCTTAATTTAGCGTCCAACCTGAGCGACTTAAATCGGCCTGCCACACGGGCCGAAGTGATTCGCTTTATGTTAGAGGCGGCCGGTGTTGACCCAGGCACTTGTTCGTCGATTGATTTCAGCGATGTGCCCCGTACCCATCGACACGCCTGCTTTATTCAATACGCTAAAGAATTGGGCATCATCAGTGGAGACGACGCCACCGGTGCGTTCCGCCCCGACGAAGCGATCAACCGCGCTGAAACCGCTAAGATTGCCGATAAAATCATTCAAACGCTTTTGGATCAATAGGCATTGGAGCTCTTAATAAAGAAGGCGCGAATGATCATTCGCGCCTTCTTTAGTAGTCAATCCCTTTGATCGCGCCTTTTACTTTTTTGTAATAGTGTTTCACCTCTTTCACCTCCGAAATTAAATCGGCTTGGTCGCCGAGCCAATCGGGCACGTTGCGGCCTGTTAAAATTAAGTGCGTTTCTACCGGCCGTTTTGCTAGCGTTTCTTTTACCTGCTCTTCTTTTAACAATCCCAAATTCATGGCATTGATGATTTCATCGGCAACGATGATGTTATAGTGCCCCTCTAAAAGCTGCATGACCTTTTGATTGGCCCGTTCAGCCTCTTTTACATCTTCGGCGCTATTTTCGAAACGGAAGGTTTGATTGGCTTCATTAAAGCGCTCCATTCCGTACCGATGGCTTTCGATTTTTTCTTGCAATAGCTCAAGAATATGTTGCTCGCCATAATGGCTTCCACCCTTGTCAAAAAATACAATGGCTACTTTTAATCCCCACCCTATGCCGCGGATGGCCGTACCTAAAGCCGATGTGGTCTTTCCCTTGCCGTTTCCGGTAATGATTAATAGCATGTTAAATCACAATATATAGTATCTATAACGTAATTTTGATACAATATGTAGGGTATCGTCAAGAAGAACTTTTTGACAAATGTGCGTGGAAAAGGCACAATTTTTCATGGTCTTTGACACCAAAAAAAATACTCAAAATAAACCATTTTGCTCGTTGCCTTTCTTTGCTTAGGCGTGCTGGTCTTTTTTTGGCCCCGCTTCTCTCTTCTTGACCTGTCTTTCGCCACTTTTGTTAGCACTTTAATTGAGATCGCAGTTTTTAAAACCGCGCGGAAATTGCCTTCTCACTTAATCATTTCCCCTTCTTTATTTCTCAATAACCCGACCCACCATGAAACAAAATAAAGGTCTTTCGATCCAACGGCTTTTTACTCAGCCCAACTCCAATCCACTCGATACGGTGGATTATGAAAAACGACAATCAAAAATTACTCGTGCCGATGGTTCGGTGGTTTTCGAGATGAATGATTTTGAAATCCCCAAACATTGGTCACAAAACGCCGGGGATATTATGATGTCCAAATACGCCCGCAAGGCCGGTGTTCCTCAATATGATACGAACGGACAGGTTATTAAAAAAGACGGAAATGTGGTGTTGGGCTCCGAAAAAAGCGCAAAACAAGTGGTCGGTCGCTTGAGCCTTTGTTGGCGTGAATGGGGTGAAAAGAACGGCTATTTTGCCGATAAAACATCCGCCGATACCTATGAAGCGGAAATGAATCACATGCTCATTCAACAATGGGCCGCTCCCAATTCTCCACAGTGGTTTAACACGGGGCTCTACACCGCTTACGGCATCAACGGCCCTGCTCAAGGACATTTTTATGTGGATCCGGAAAGTGGTGCGGTTAAAAAGTCCGAAGATGCCTACAGCCATCCTCAACCCCACGCGTGTTTCATTCAGTCCGTGGAAGATGACATGGTGAATGAGGGTGGAATTATGGATTTGTGGGTACGCGAAGCTCGTTTGTTTAAATATGGTTCGGGAACCGGAACCAACTTTTCTAAATTACGTGGAAAGGGCGAATCACTTTCGGGAGGAGGCGTTTCTTCCGGATTGATGAGTTTTCTTAAAATTGGAGACCGTGCAGCGGGAGCCATTAAATCGGGCGGAACCACTCTTCGAGCTGCTAAAATGGTTTGTTTAGACGTCGATCATCCTGAAATCGAAGACTTCATTGACTGGAAGATGAATGAAGAAAAAAAGGTGGCCGCCATGGTGGCCGCCGGTTATGACAGCGATTTTAACGGTGAAGCGTATGCCACCGTTTCCGGTCAAAATTCCAATAATTCGGTTCGTATTACGAATGCATTTTTACGCTCGGTAGAAAAAGATGAGAGTTTTGATTTGATTCGCCGTACCAACGGCCAACCGTTTAAATCCATTAAAGCTCGCTATTTGTGGGAAAAAATGGGTCAAGCCGCCTGGAGCTGTGCTGATCCCGGATTGCAATACGATACTACCATTAACGATTGGCACACCTGTCCTAAAGACGGTCGCATCAATGCGAGCAATCCTTGCAGTGAATACATGTTTTTGGACAACACCGCTTGTA
This sequence comes from Candidatus Peregrinibacteria bacterium, assembly GCA_016699515.1. GTDB lineage: Bacteria > Patescibacteriota > Gracilibacteria > UM-FILTER-43-11 > UM-FILTER-43-11. Next base: position 99,698 of record CP064978.1, read on the forward strand.
ATTTAGCTTCTCTTAATCTGCTTCACTTTTACAATCAAGACACCAAACAATTTAATGTGAAGGCGCTTGAGCATGCCATTCGCTTGTGGACGATCACTCTGGAAATCAGCGTGTTGATGGCACAGTTCCCTAGCTACGAGATTGCCGAACGCAGCTATTTGTATCGCACACTTGGATTGGGTTATGCCAACTTAGGAACGGTTTTAATGCGCATGGGTTTGCCTTATGACAGCGACGAAGCCCGAGCGATTGCCGGTGGAATTTCTGCGCTTTTAACCGGTGTTTCTTATGAAACCTCCGCAGAAATGGCTAAGCATTTAGGTGCTTTTGCTCGCTTTGAACACAATAAGAGCGACATGCTTCGGGTGATTCGCAATCATCGTCGTGCCGCTTATAACGATACTACGTTTGAAACGTTGGATGTTAAACCGGTTTCAATTGATCAAACTGTATGCCCTTCTTATCTAAAAACCGCCTGTCAAAAAGCGTGGGATCGCGCTCTTAAGCAAGGCGAACAATTTGGATATCGCAATGCACAAGTCACGGTGATCGCGCCTACCGGCACTATTGGCCTTTTAATGGATTGTGATACGACCGGTGTTGAACCCGACTTTGCTTTGGTTAAATTCAAAAAACTTGCCGGAGGCGGTTACATGAAAATTATCAACCAATCGGTTCCCGAAGCGCTACAGAGCCTTGGTTACTCCGAAGCGGATGTTAAAGATATTTGGGGATATATTGTTGGGACCGGTAGCCTGGTTGATGCCCCTTTTATCAACTGGAAAACTCTTAAGAAACGCGGATTAACCGAAGCGGACTTAGAGAAAGTTGAAGCCACTCTTCCTACCGTGTTCGATATCAACATGGCATTCAATCAATTCGTGTTGGGTACCGAAGCGATGGAGCGTTTGGGTATCGATGAAAAAACCTACACCAGCACCGGATTTAATTTACTTAAGCACATTGGCTTTAGTCTTGAAGAAATTGATGCAGCCAATGAGTACGCTTGTGGCACTATGACGATTGAAGGCGCTCCTCACATTAAAACGGAACATTTGCCCGTATTCGATTGCGCTAATAAATGTGGATCTAAGGGCAAGCGCTACATTCATCACATGGGACATATTAAAATGATGGCGGCGGTACAACCTTTTATTTCCGGGGCCATTAGCAAAACCATCAACATGCCTAACGAGGCAACCGTCGAAGATGTTTTGGACGCCTATTACCAAAGCTGGACCCTTGGTCTTAAGGCCAATGCGCTTTATCGAGACGGAAGCAAGTTATCACAGGCGCTTAATACCACGTCTAAAGAAAGTGCTAAAACCGAAAAACCCATTGAAATTCGTGAGGTGGAAATTATTAAAAAACCCCTTCGTCGTAAACTTCCTGTGGAACGCCAGTCTATTACGCATAAATTTGCGATTGCCGGCCATGAGGGCTACTTTACCGTTGGTCTTTACGAAGACGGAACGCCTGGAGAACTCTTCATTAAAATGAGTAAGGAAGGATCTACTCTTTCCGGAATTATGGACGCTTTGGCTCTTTCCATTTCGCTTAATCTTCAATATGGGGTGCCGCTAGAAGTTTTGATCACCAAATTCACCCATACACGCTTTGAGCCATCGGGAATGACTGCCAACAAAGAGATCCCCATGGTTAAGTCGATCATGGATTATATGGGGCGTTGGTTGGCCATTAAGTTTTTGGGTCAAAACGAAGCAAAAAAATACCACAACGGGCAATTAGTCGATCAGGCCTATGAAACCGGAACCATGTCCGTGGAAGGTGCTTTGCCTAGCATTCGCCGTGTTATTACCTTTAGTGAGCCGGAATTAAAAGGGGAAATGAACGATGAACTCAAATTGATCGCTGCCTTGGAAAAAACTAAGCCTAAAGCTAAAAAGGCCGAAGTGGCTGTGGGCGTTGCCGCTAATAGCAGTGGGTCTCACGGTACTCCTCATGCCTTTCAAAGTGACGACTCTCCGATGTGTCATAATTGCGGGTCGGTTATGATTCGCAGTGGCAGCTGTCACAAATGTTTGGATTGTGGCGAAACGAGTGGGTGTAGTTAATTCGAATCGTAGGCCGCATAGAAGGCTGTATTATGGATTGAGTTGTGGTTAAAAAGAAAAAACAACACTCAAACCAAATCAAACAAAAAAAAGCCTCGTCCGCCATAGCAATATTGCGAAGGCGGACGAGGCTTTTACTTATTTTCAGGGGCGGGGAGTAGGTCCCACAATAAGTTCCACATGGAATTGTGCATTTGATAGATATACTCATTTTCGATGATCACTCCTACAAAATTATTTTCCGCATAGGTTAAATACGAAACTTTGCCGTCGTAAATATTCATTTCGAGCGCGAAAGGATAAAACTCACTATGGATCCACTTATAGCCTTTGTGTGATTTGGTTGAATAATTTCCACTCTCGTACACTTGGCGCGCGAAGGGGGTATCCAGCAATAAGCTGCGCTTGGTGATTTTGGTTTTTTCGCGTGCGGCAACATATTCATCATTAATATCCTTTACGTGTTCAAACATCGCGTCGATATTGGCATAGTCTTTTAATTCGGTTTTGCTGGTCAGGGTGTCGAACAAAACCGTACGTACCGCATCTTTTCCTTGATAGAATCGAACATTGGGCAAATTTTTACTATTGCTCATTAGGCTGGTGAGCTGTGGGGCCAGTCGTTTCATTTCGCTAATACTGTGTTCATATTCACTGGCAATTTCACGTTTTTTGTTTTCGAAAAGATGCGTGAGTTCATTAGGAGCTACCGGAATATAAATAAAAACATTTTTTTGAATCGATTTGCTACAAAGTTGATGTTTTTCGAGGCGGTTCAGAATGTTTTGAACCGTGGTACGGGGAAGATTGAGTTGATATGCCAGCGTACTAGCCCGAATGGCACCACTTTTGAGCAATTGCAAATACACCTCCACCTCTTTTTTATTCAACCCCAGTTTTTCTAGATGAATACTAATCATTACTTATGTTGCCCATTTATGGTGGGCAGATAGTTTAAATATCTAATCAATCGATTACCTTAATTTTACCTTAAATAAGCTAAAAAATCAAATTTATCTATTATATAAAATTGCCTTATATATCTAGACAATCATTTTTGCAGGATTATAATTGATATTCCAAATATATTTTAAATTCATTCTATGAGTTCAAATTCATCATCATTAGAAGGTCGCGATTATTTGAGTCATGTTGCTCAAATGAAATATGCTTATCAAAGAAAGGATGCTATGCAGCCCCGAGATTATATTGATATGCCTGGCTCTCGGTTTGCTGCATGGGTTTCTAGTGAAACAGAGGGCGACCCAAACGCTTTAAAAGACATTCAAACGGTTCGAGTTTCTATTGTTGAATTGTTGCAAGGTGGTCGGTTGTTGGTGCAAGCAGCGGATGTTCGCAAAAATGTTTCTGATAGCTTGTTTTATAACTACGGTCAAACATTTGTACATTAATTTTTTACTCAATATTTATATTTTAAATCAGTGAATCCAGAAATTACGAAACCCATTCTCCACTTGGCCACTGGCGGCACGATTGACTCTCATTGGGATGCCGCAAAAGACACCGCTGTTCCTAACTCAGTTACATTTATACCAGGGTATTTGGCTGCTGTGCGTTGCCGTAGACAGATTGAATCTAGGACTTTATTTATGAAAGATAGTAGAGAGGTCAATCGTTCTGATCGAGAAGGCATTTCCAATGCAGTCGCCGAAACCCCTTTTAATAGATTATTAATGACTTCGGGCACCTATTTAATGCCTGATTTTGCAAGAATGATTATGTTGCATCCTGCCGCCAATTCTTTTGATCGACTTGATCGGCGAGTTGTTTTTACAGGCTCTTTAGTGCCTATGCAAAATTTTATGCTATCCGATGGTGGGTTTAATTTGGGGATGAGTATGGCCATTTTGGAGCAAGGGACTTTAGCTCGTGTTAATGTTGTTATGAATGGCGGATGTTTTGAGGCAACTCAACTTCAAAAGGATTTAACTTCGGCTACCTTTGATGGTCCGGATCAAATTCCTTACGATCAATTTGATTTAATTGTTGTTGGAGGGAGTATAGATTTTGCCATGGATGGCCTTGACGGCTTTGCTCCCGAACCTGAATCCAAAATTCCCAGCTATTTGCGCTCACGGGTCAAAATGCGTCACCCATTCAATGCGGTTAATCCTTTTATAAAAGATAGTCGAATGCTATCGGATGAGGATAAGAGTCTGGTTCTCGAGATGATTTCACGTGCACAATCTCATTTAATTCTTATTACGATGGGTATTTATAAAATGCGAGACATGCAAGCGTTCTTAAGAGAAAAATTAGGTGATGGGCACGGAAAAACTATTATGATTACCGGCTCACGTTTGCCTTTAGCCTTGGGTGACAAAACCGACGCACCTTTCAATTTAGGATATTCTTTAGGTAAAATTGGCTTTGTTGGCCCCGGGGTGCATATTTCTATTAATGGGCATCATGTTCAAGATGATGAAGATATCAATCGGCTTGTGTATACACCCGAAGAAATTGCTCGTATAAAACAACAATCCTTTTAAGATTGATTTGGGTTTTAAAAAAACAGCAGCAGATTTTTAATCGCCTCCTTTACTAGTGAACAAAAGTTTACTAAACTGATACAGTTATTTATTTTGTATTTAGGTGAATACTTATTTGTCCAGAAAAACACTCATTCCTGGTACGAATGATCAAGAAGTTTATAAAAAGGCGATTCTAATTTACCGTCGTCTCATTGCTCATACTAAAAGGCGTCCGTATGTGCGATCAGCTTATTTTGGTAATCAAAAAATATTCTTAAATTATTTTTGGCAGCACTTATGGCAAAAAAACTGGAAAGACCGCACACGACGTTTAAAATTATTTGCTTGTGCTATTGATCTTATTAAGCATTCAAAATTTTTAACTTCTACTAAAATTAATCCTAATAATCATTCGGAGCTTCTTCACCGTTTTTTTGGGAAAAGTAGGGGCGGTGAATCGTTTGTGGTTCAGATCAAGGAGAATATTACAAATGGAGAAAAGCATCTCATTTCCATTTTTCCATCTTAAAAAAAGACCTTCCGCCTGGTGTGGTGTATAAACCACGGCCGAACGCCTTTTTCTGGTATTATGTTATCATAAGTTTTTAGATTAATCAAATCCATGTATCACACCCCCTTTTTCATTACCGAAAACCTGAGCAGCAATGCCTTCAGCTTTGAGCGGCGTATCAATCCAAAATTGTATGTGCCGAGTGTGATCGACGGCACGGTGGATGATGTACAGGTTGGCGATCATGTGGTGTTTGAGGATTACGATGAATACGATGTTTTGCAGTCGTGCAAGGGCCTTAAACATTTGGTAAAAACCGTTTATGGTGCTAAAAAAACTCCGGTGGTGATTGTCGACAATCACAATCATGTGTTTTATTTTTGGTATCAAGCGTTGGCCAATGGAGCGATTGAACGAGGGGCAACGCTGGTGCACATCGATCAACATAAAGGCGAACGCGTTCCTGAGGTGATGCTCAGGCGAAAGGATTCGGGCGATTTGCAAAAGGTTTTTGAATACACCAATACGGTTTTGAACGTAGGGAACTACATTCCGCCGGCGATGGAGGAGGGGTTGGTGGGCAAACTTGTTTCGATTACGAGTGAACAGGCGCTTCGCGATCATAACCCCCAGCGTGATTCGTCGTTGATTGTAAACATCGACCTCGATTTTTGGGCGCCCGAAATGGACTACATCGACCGATCGTTCAGCCTTGCTCAAACCAAAGCTTGGATGGACCGGGCCGACCTGATCACGTTTGCCACCAGCCCGTTTTTTATTGAGCAGGAACGTGCGATTGCGATTTTGAAGGAATTGTTGTTATGATGGAAGGCGCCCGCCTCAGGCGGGCGCCTTCTTATAATCCTTACTCTATGACCTTTCGTTTTCCTTTCCGCCGTAATGAATTGTTTTTTATGGCGGTTTATTTTGTGCAGGCAGCGGTGGGCATTTCGGCGATTGCTCAATTTATGTTCACTCGCAACGAATTGGGATTCGATTTTATTCAGTTGGCTTTGCTTTCGGCGCTTGGAACCATTGCCTGGAGCATTAAACCGATCTACGGATTTTTGACTGATTTGGTTCCGATTCGTGGGTATCGACGACGGCCCTATTTGCATGTGACGCCGCTTATCACTTGTTTGAGTTGGCTTTACATTGCCTTATTTGCTCACTCGTTTGCGAGTTACGCTATTCCGTTGATTATTGCCAATATCGGAATGGGATTTACCGATGTGATTTGTGATGGACTCGTGGTGCAGGAATCGGATAAAAAAACGGCGGGGCGTTATCAATCGCTTTGTTGGGGCGCGCTGACCGTGGGCGCGATCATTTCAACTTTTTATTCGGGTTTGTTGCTGAATCGTGACATTTTAACCATTCAGCAAATGTTCATGCTCACCGCCGCTATGCCGCTGATTACCTTTGTACTCTCGTTTTTTATTCGCGAAGATAAAATCACGGATCGAGCGGAACTTAAAGTTCACCAAGCTATTCATCCTCATTACATTGTTGCCGCTGGCGTCGCTTTGGTGCTCACTATTTTAGCGCTTTATCCCTGGAGCTGGGCTGATTCAATGCAGATGTCTTTCATTGTGATCGTGATTTGGTTTACATGGTTTGGGCTTTATTTTAAACATCTGCTCGACTTTAAAGTGATTGGCAAAAGTATTTTTGTGGCCGCCATTTTTGTTTTTCTGTGGCGCTTCACTCCACGCTTTGGCGCGCCGTGGCAGGATTATTTTTTGAACCAAGTGGGTATCGATCAAGAAACCTATGGTTATTTTGGGGTGGTGCAGTATTTTGGATGGTTGATTGGGTCGGTGCTATTTGCCAAATGGGCCGATCGATTTCCGATCAAACAAGTCCTAAAATGGACGATCCTTATCGAGGTGATTTTGGGAATGAGCCAACTTACTTTAACCACCCCCGAACTTGCTAATTCCGTTGGATCACTGCCGTTTATCAAATGGCTGGCGATTGTTCTTGCCACGCCGCTTTACACCTTGGCGCACTTTAGTTATGCCACTGGCTACTCGGTCCTTTCTCAGTTTGATGGTATGGTTTACCTCAACTTTTTTCTCGACTTCTTTTTGGGCATCAGCTACATGTTGGCCTTTTTGGCGCTGCTTAAGTTTGTCGCTCTTAGTACTCCCAAAAACTTAGAAGGCACCAATTTTGCTGTGATGGCATCGGTGATGAATTTTGGCCTGGTGTTTGGGTCGATCAGTGGCGGAGAAATCTACCAACGCGTTCAACAAGGATTCGATTTTGGAATTTTTCAAATGAATGGTCTTCAAATCACGGTCTGGCTTGGTGCCATCACATCGCTGTTCGCATTGTTTGTGCTTCCATGGATCAAAACCAATCACTTGGCCCATGCGGAAGGTTAAGCGGCCTCGCTCGCTTCTGCTGTGGCAGCTGATTGATCAAATGCCTCCAGTGCTTCTTTGGCACGTGCCAATTTTACTTGGCTTGCTTGTGCTGCTAATTGAGCCGCCGCAAGTGCTTGTTTTGCTGCTTCTGCGTCTGCCTGTGCTACTTGCAGTGCTGCTTTTAGTTCCGCACGTGGATCAGGAGCAACGATTTCTTCTGGTTCAACTGATGGTAGATCTTTCAACATTTGAACCAACCTTATTAATGCACCTTCCAAATCATGCCCATCCGAAATAGTAAATGGATAGTCTGCATTTATCTTTTTTCCGTTTATGCTTGCTCTTGAAAGTTCGTCCACCCCTCCTTTGGCCATCGCATTTTCTATTCTTTCTTCATCAGTTCTATTGGCTCCAATCGCAAGAGCCTCCTTTTGATTCCCTGCTACCAAGCGTAGGCTGCGAGGCTCATAGTTTCCTTCATTATTCCTCCCAAATTCAATCCGCACTCGGGCTGCTGTGCCTTCTGGAGCACCAGAAAGTTGAAGGGGAACGATCACCGCTTTTATCCCGCCATTGGTTTCTAATTTCCACGCCTCCTTTTTATCCCACTCTATTTGGCATTGAGTCATTGCATTTTGTATGAGCGCATTTAGTGCTTGTTCGGGGTTTTCTCCCAATACTTCTGCCACTGCACTGTTATTTATAACACCTTCCAATATCTTACGTGTGGCAGCAATTAAGGGGCCGGTTTCACCTGTGATGTTCAACTCTTCGTTTGCGGCATCAATTTGTTGTATTGCATCATCTGCCGATGTGGTTAATTGATTCAGAACGTTATCGAATGAATTAGAGGCGTTATTCATAGGGCAATTAATTAATATTTAAGATTTAAACGTACTCTTTTTGGCTTTGGACTGTCAATATTGTTTTGACATTTTAGTCCTTTTGTAGTTGAATGGCTTCTCGATTATTAATTCAATATGAAAAGAATCATTTCAACAGAGGAGGCTATGGATTATGCCGGCGGGACCATTAGGCGTACTGCCGTACCTGCTGATCATGATCATTTTGGTCGTGTTACCACGCCCCTTATCAATGGGAGTCGAATGCCTTTAGTTAGAATAGAAACAGGTGATATTCTTCTTTTCCGTCCTCAAGTTACTGGACTTGTTGTTCATAATCGAGATGGTGTTAAAACAGTGCTATTTACCATGAGTCCTAAGGCTTTTGAAGATGAGAATTGGACACTCCCTGGTGGTGGAGTCGATCCGGGCGAGTCGCTCGAAGATGCATTTCGCCGTGAATTGGCGGATGAAGAATTGCGAGTTGATCGAGCATATTTTGAAAATCTTCGCTATGTGGGCGACTTTAAGCAACCTGGAAACTCAAAGGGTGACTTTTATGGTAAACGTCACTTGCATGTTTGTGCTGATTATGTGGGTCATCCAGATGATTTGAACCCTGATCCTACTGAAATTATTAATACTACTTGGGCTTCCCCGGATGACTTGGGATCGATTTTGATTACCTTTAGAAATCTGGAGCGAGCTGAGTTTACTCGCAAGCTAATTGCTCATTGTCTTGCAGACTAAGCGCAGGTATCCTATCCATGCTTTTTAATTCTAGCTTTATGACCCAGTGGCTCTTTTTTGCGTTGATGGCTCCATTTTTGTGGGGGAGCATGAATGTTATGGACAGCATTTTGCGCAAAAAATTCATTAAAGACGATGTGGCGATCACGTGGGTGATGGCTATTACCAAGCTGCCGTTTGTGTTTTTGTTTTTTGCGCTGGGTGGGTTTGATTTTCCCGATTGGTATTCGGTTGGAATGATTTTAGTTGCCGGTGCAATGTGGACCTTTCCTGTTTTTTTGTATTTTCGGGCCATGGAATTTGAAGAGCCGAGTCGCATTTCGCTTATTTTGCAGCTGTCGCCCCTGTTCACACTTACCGTTGCGTTTTTTGGCATCGGTGAACGATTGAATCCCGATCAAACCCTGGGATATGTGCTTATTTTATGCGGTGGGCTTTTGGCTGCCCTGAAAAAAACCAAAAAACGCTGGCATTTTAGCCCCGCCTTTTTTTACATCGTTTTTGCTGCGTTTATGTGGGCTTCGAGCGATGTGATGTTTAAACATTTTGAGTTAAATTTTCAAACATTCTTGTCGGCGTTTGCGATGTATTTTTTGGGGAGCTTTTTGATTTCAATGATTCTTTTTTCTCATCCCAAAAATTTTAAACGTATTTATCATCAGGTGAGCACTCTTCCAAAATCCGGCTATATTTTGGTGGCGATCGATCAGCTGTTTAGCTTAGGCGCTTCGTTTTCTTTTGCTTACGCACTCACGCTTGGCAAAGCATCGCTTACCGACGCGGTTACGCTTACCCAGCCCCTTTTTGTGTTGGGCTTCGGTATTTTAATTGCACGATTTTTTCCTCATTACCATCAAGAAAATCTTTCTAAAACCAACTTACTGCCCAAGGTGATCGCTTTTGCCATTATTGCAATTGGGCTTTGGATGTTATAGTACATTCATGAACACTACTTGGCTCTTTTTGCATTGCTCGGCCCTTTTTTATGGGGATTTACCAACGTAATCGACACGGTCATTCGCCGACAGTTTATTTTGAATGATGTTGCGCTGGTTTGGCTCGTTTCTGTGGCGCGCTTGTTTTTAATCGGCGCTTTTTTATTGATGTCGGGCTTTGATTATCCCGGCTTGGCCGCTTTTTTGTTGATGCTGCTTTCCGGTGCTATTTGGTTACTTCCTTTAATTTTGTATTTTAAATCCCTTGAATTTGAGGAGCCGACTCGTGTTGCGCTGATGTCTCAAATGACGCCTTTATTTACCTTGATGATTGCGTTTCTTTTTTTGAAAGAAACCTTGAACGCTACTCAGCTGATCGCCTTTATTTTTTTGATGACTGCCAGTGCGTTGGCTTCGCTTAAGCGCTTACAAAAACAATGGCATTTTAGCAAAGCCATCCCCATGATTTTGATCGCCACTTTTATGTGGGCAGTTTCGGACGTGCTGTTTAAACACATTGTTTTTCATTTCACCTCTTTTTATTCGGCGATGGCCGTTTTTTTGTTGGGAGGATTTTTGGCTGTAAATGCTTTGTTATTCATTCGGTCCACACGACGTTTGGTTTTTAAGAGCCTTGCGAACCTTTCGCTTTATGTTTGGGTGCTGATTTTTTTAACTATGTTAGCGGGAGCACTGGGCAGCGTTGCTTTTGGTTATGCCCTTACTTTGGGCAAAGCCTCACTCACCGCCGTTTTGTTGGGTATTCAGCCATTGGTGGCTTTTAGTTTAGGATTTTTGCTCAAACCATTTGTCAAAGAAATTCAGCTTGAACATGCCGATCGATTTGCCCTTTTGCTCAAAGGCCTTTCTTTTATTCTGGTTATGTTGGGGCTTTATCTTATCAATCGATAACTTTGCCCGCTTTGGCTTTCCTCGTCGTTCGTATGCTTTTTGCTGAATGGGTCTACTTTTCTTTCGAGCTCAAATCAGTATAATGCATTCATGAAAACCAAAACCATACTCGCTTTGTATTGTGCGCCCAATAAAGATAGTAATTCTGCTACTTTGTTGGATTATTTTTGTGAAGGAGCGGCTTCTAAGGGTGTTCAAATTAGTAAGCTCTATTTGTACGATCTTCATTTGCCCTATTTCGATTATAATAATCGTTTGGCTGAACCCGCCGATGCACGCGAAAACGTTGATTTAAGAAAAATTGAAGCCTTGATGATGTCGAGTCAGGCATTGGTGATCGCCTCTCCGGTTTGGGATTTTTCTGTTCCGGCTATTTTAAAGAATTTTATGGACCGCATCAGTTATTTTGCGCGCGTTTACAAACACCAAGATTCGATGCGTAAGCAGCCCAATTTAGACCACTTGGATTGCTTTTATATTTTTACCACCGGTGCTCCCTGGTATGGGTGGCTTTTTGATTCACTGGCTTATTTTCACACCAAACTGACTTTTTGGTATTTTGGCTCAAAAAATCGCGGGCTGCTTCGCGCTCATGGTTGTGGCAATGGGTCAACCAATGTCGTGAAAGGACGACCCGCGCTTTTGGCGAAGGCGCGAAAGAAGGGTGAGCGATTTGCTTCCAAATATCTTATCCAGGAGTAAGGAATAAGGATTGAGGAATAAGTTCAACCAGCTTACTCCTTGTTTCTTACTTCTTAATCCTTAAAAATATGAAACTCTTTTTAGACACTGCCAATATCGACGATATTAAAAAATACGCCGCCTGGGGGCTGGTTGATGGAGTGACTACAAATCCCAGCTTGATTGCGAAAGAGGGCGTGTCGCTCGAAAAGCGCATCAAAGAAATTGCTGCCGTTATTTCGGGGCCCGTGAGCTCGGAAGTGACCAGCGAAACCGCCAAAGAAATGGTCGCGGAAGGAAAAGAATATGCCAAATGGGCCAAAAATATTTATGTAAAATGCCCGATGACCCCTGCCGGGCTCGAGGCAACTCGCGCTTTAACCGACGAAGGCATTCGGGTGAACGTCACTTTAGTATTTTCCGCAGCTCAAGCGCTTTTGGCCGCTAAAGCAGGGGCGGCATTTGTGAGTCCGTTTATTGGCCGCGTCGACGATATGGGGCAAAGTGGAATGCAGTTGATTGAAGAAATTGTGCAGGTTTACACCAACTACATGTTCGAAACCGAAGTGCTCGTGGCTAGTGTGCGTTCACCCCGCCAAGTGACCGATACCGCCCTTTTGGAGGCCGATATTTGTACCATGCCCGCTGCGATTTACGATAAGCTCGTTAAACATCCGCTGACCGATGCGGGATTGGAACAGTTTAAAACCGATTGGCAGAAGATGAAAAATAAGTAGACTTATACTTTTTGTGTGTTATAATCGGGACTTAGAATTTTTAAGTTGCCCTTTTATGAGTGAAAGTCGGTTTGCTTTTGATCGGGTCTGTGCAGCCGTTAAAGATGCACGTGTTATGAACCCCACACATGTTCATAATGTTCTGCAAATGTTTCGTGAACAAATTGATCAGGCTAACGACGCTGCCAGCTTGCATGCGCTTCTTTTAACTTGTTTAACTTTGCCGGATGGCGATCGCCCAAAGAATCCAGGAGACTTTTTGCCTTTTTCCACCCGTAATTTTACTGTTCCAGAATTATTGGATGCTCCAGCACCTCCGCCGGCTCGCGAGCGGCTACGCGCTGCTTTGGATCAACATTTCTTTGGCCCCGGTAGAAAAGACTAAATATTTTTATCTTCGACACACGGACCGGGCTAAAATTATGGAGGCTTTAGCTACTCTTTTTGTACCGACGGAAACCAAATAACAAAGCGGGCGCCTCTATTCATTCCCCCATGACCTTTGCAGTGTATCGTTCCAGGTTTTAGTAATACTGGTAAGTTGGCTAACCCTAGACCGCTGTGATATTTGGCGTTCCCGGTGGTAAAACCTTCGTTGAATATTTTTCTTCATTGGCTGCATCCACCCCCGACCCATTGTCACTAATACTCAATTCCAATCCTGTTTCCTGAGCATTTATTTCAATCGACAAACTTTCTGCTTTTCCGTGTGTTTGGGCATTTTTTACCATGTTTATTACCGCTACCACCAATTGATCGATCGGCACTTGATATTGATTTGATGTCCTATTTATTTGATAAACCAGCAATACTCTTTTTTCTGGTTTATTTACTTTTTTTTCAATGTGTCTTAGTGCTTTGCTGATATCTGTTTGTCTGCATGGCTTCACGCTACTTTCGTTGAGCGCTACTCGGGTGCATGCTCTTGCCAATGCCAAATTGCAGACAATGGCTTGCATGGATTCCATTGGAATAGATTCGCCCTCATTTGAATCAATTGAAAATAATGTTCCAATAATCGTTTGGATTAAATTATTAGTATCGTGTCGTAATTTTAATACGCGGGGGTCTTGTTTCGCACCAAGGGTCTCGATCAAGGTTTGTAGGTCTTTGACCCGTTGGTCCATTTTAGCTCCCCATTGCCTTAACCTTGCTTCATTTATGGTTTTTCGGGCCTGTTGCCATGCATAATTTGTGCGTTTAAGTTTCCTATTCTACTTTTTTAATCCCATTAGCCTATTTATTTAATACTTATTTAATAAATTTTCTTTATTTTATGTTCTAATATACTTTTTTGCGATATTTTTTTACGAGATTCATCATTACAAAATTTAAAATATCTTGTACTGTGTATCTGACTATTTTATTAATTGTTCTTCATGTTTTCTTCTTTTCCATCGATTGGCCAATCCTTATCTAGCCGGCATATTGATTTTTTGAAAGTGTTTTCGAAAAGTGCGCGGGGCGCCATTGTGCAAATGGTCACCAATGCCAACTCGGGCCACCCCGGGGGGTCGTGTTCGGTGATCGATTACCTATCGCTGATTTACGCATTCATTGTTTCTCAAACCGGTGATCCGGTGGTTGTGAGCAATGGGCATGTGTCGCCGGCGGTTTATGCCAGTTTGGCCGAGATGGGTATCATTCCTCGACAAGCCGTGATCGATACCTTCCGCAAAGCGGGCAGTATTTACGAAGGACACATTACGCGTCATGTAAAAGGGGTGGAATATGGAACCGGTCCGCTGGGAGTTGGCGTTTCGGTGGCATCTGGTTTTGCTAAAGCGTTTCAACTCACGGGGGATCAACATCGTGTATTCGGTTTGGTGGGGGACGGTGAAGCGCAAGAAGGTCAGGTTTACGAAATGATGCACTTTGCCAATAAATACAAACTGAGCAATTTTACCTTGTTTGTCGATTACAATCAGGTGCAGCTTTCGGATTCTTTAAAAAAAATTATGCCGATGGATTTGAAAAAAATCTTTGAATCGGGCCATTGGAATGTTCTGGAGGTCGATGGACATGATTATCAAGCCCTGTGGCAAGCGGTTTCAAAGAGTTACACATCGGATCGTCCAACAGTCCTTCTTGGAAAAACCATTATGGGGAAAGGGGTGGAATTTATGGAGGCCGACGGTCGCGCGATAAAAGCAACTTGGCACGGAATTGCCCCTAAGCCTGAACAAACCGAGGCGGCCATGGCGAATGAACTAAAAATGACCGATGAAGAAAACCAACTTTTGCATGATTTCCGTGCGTCGGTGCAATGGCACCCCGAAGATCCTTTGGCTCACGATATTGCACCGCTTACGCCCATGAAAAATGTTCAAACGGGAACGCCTCGCCTTGTGCCCGCTGGTGAAACCAGCGATTGTCGCTCGGCTTATGGAAAGGCGTTGCTCGATTTAGCCAAGTTGAATGATAACGTGGTGGCTTTGACTGCCGATTTAGCCGGTTCCGTAAAAACCGATGTGATGGGAAAAGAATTTCCCGAACGCCATATCGACGTTGGCATTGCCGAGCAACACATGGTCAGTTGTGCCGGGGGAATGAGCTTTAAAGGTCTGATCCCTTTTTGTTCCACTTTCGGGGCGTTTATGAGTAGCCGGGCGAAAGATCAGGCGCGCGTGAACGATATTAACCGAGCGAACGTAAAAATGGTGGCCACCCACTGCGGCCTTTCGGTAGGAGAAGATGGCCCCACACATCAAGCGATCGACGATATGGGGTCTTTTCTTGGCTTACTGAACACTCACGTTTTGGAGCCGGCCGATGCCAATCAAACCGATCACATCATTCGTTATGTGGCCAGCCACTATGGGAATTTTTATGTACGAATGGGGCGCCATAAATATTCGGTTTTAACCAAAGAAGACGGCTCAGTTTTTTATGACGAAAACTATCGCTATGAATACGGAAAGGCCGACCATGTTCGTCGTGGTGACCAGGTTACCGTGGTGGCGTTTGGGTCTACCAGTATGGTTGCGATGAAAGCGATTGAGGCTTTGAAAGACAAAGTGAGCGTCGACTTTTGGTGATGAATAGTTTTAAACAAATCGATCGCGAGGCACTTTCTGCATCCCTTCAAAAAACCGGTCGCTTGGTAACGGTCGAAGATCATAACCCCCACAATGGTTGGGCCAGTCAAATCGATCGCGCTTTGGTTGAACTTGGTTTACAGCCTCGTGTTAAGCATCTTGCGGTTACCTACTACCAACTTTCGGGAACGTGGGAAGAACTTTATGAATCGGCGGGGATTGCATTCAAAGATGTGGAGAAGGCGTGCGTGGAATTGGCATCGATGTAATTTGAAGGCGCGGATAATTATCCGCGCCTTCTCTCGATTAATAAAAACAAATCAATATGAACAACCATGTTACCGACCTCTCCGAATTTCACATCGATGAAAACCACTTTCGAGTGGCAATCTTTGGTTCCGCACGCATTCAGCCGGATGATGAACGTTATCAGTTGATCTATTCCTTATCACAACTCATTGCGAATGAAGGTATGGATATTGTAACCGGTGGCGGGCCGGGAATTATGGAAGCGGCGAATAAGGGGCACCAAGAAGGTCGGAATGGCAATGATCATTTGCATTCATTTGGTTTAACCATTCGGCTACCGAAAGAACAAATGAACAATGTTCATTTGGATGTTAAAAAGGATTTTGATCATTTTTCGGGTCGGCTTGATACATTTAT
This sequence comes from Candidatus Peregrinibacteria bacterium, assembly GCA_016699515.1. Classification (GTDB taxonomy): domain Bacteria; phylum Patescibacteriota; class Gracilibacteria; order UM-FILTER-43-11; family UM-FILTER-43-11. The sequence continues at coordinate 115,709 of CP064978.1, forward strand.
GCAACTTTCTAATGTGGTGGTGGTGGCACCGGGTGGAGTAGGAACCATGCTTGAATTTTTTTATACTTGGCAATTGGTCCAGGTAAAGCACATTTGTAACACACCGATCATTTTACTGGGGAACATGTGGCCTGAGCTGATTGAATGGATCGAAAAATGGCCTGTGAAAAATCAATTCATTTCCCCCGATGATTTAAACCCGCTCTTTTTAGCAAACGATTGTGAGGAAGCAATCAAAGTGATTCGTATGGCTCACGAAGAATTTAAAAAAGGTGGTGCTGATTTTTGTTTGAATTACAAAAAATATCGTCTTCAATAAAAGTGATCTACATCACACTTGTTACTCGTGTTTGTTAGTTCCTTTGTTATAATGAAGTTAATTTGACCACTTCACTATGACATCCGACACTACTATTTTTCTGGCTTTTCTTGCTGGAATTGTTTCCTTTTTATCGCCCTGTGTACTCCCCATTGTGCCAGGATTCCTTTCCTATTTGGGGGGGTCTTCTTTGGCGCAGTCCGACCAAAATCGTTGGCCAATTTTTTTGAATAGTTTGTTTTTTGTGTTGGGATTTTCCACTATTTTTGCATTGATTGGAGTGCTTTTGAACACGGTTCTTGGCTCTGTAGCTAACGAAACTCAAGTGTGGCTTTCGCGTATTGGCGGTACGGTGATTATCTTTTTTGGTCTTTATTTAGCGGGTCTTTTTAAGCCGGCTTTTTTGCAACGCGAACATAAGCTGCAAGTGAAAACTAAATTTAGTTCTCGCTATCTCACTTCGTTTGCGTTTGGAGCCGCGTTCGCTGCGGGTTGGACCCCGTGTGTAGGAGCGGTTTTGGGCGGTATTTTGGCGCTCGCGGCTACGCAACCGGGTTCGGCGTTTGTGCTTTTGCTTTCTTATGCCATCGGCCTTGGAATTCCGTTTTTGGTTGCAGGGCTTTTTGCCGCGCGCGCCGCCGGCTTCATTCATCGTTATGGTCGCGTGCTTTCCTACGTTAATGTGTTGTTTGGTTTTGTTTTGATTATTCTTGGCGTGCTTATTTTTACTAACAACCTTTCCTTGATTGCTAATTTTGGATTGGTGAATGATTTAATCCTTAAAAAATGAAAAAGAATATTTTACTCATCGTCGTTGTGCTTTTGATTCTCAGTTCCATTTATTACTTGGAAGGCGTTAAGCCGGGACGTTATCAAACCTCTGATGATTCCGTGGCGGTTGCAAACGAAACCGATCACGTGGCCGATGCGGTTACCCTAGAACAAAAAGCCAAAATGTATTCGTTCGCCCGTGAAATCACCGATCCTTCGGGATATCTGAATACCAACGGTGAGCCGATTACCCTTAGTCAATTTGTTGGCAATAAAATTGTGCTTTTGGATATTTGGACCTATAGCTGTATTAACTGTCAGCGCACGTTGCCTTATATCAATGCGTGGTACGACAAGTATCAAAATTACGGATTGGAAATTATCGGTATTCATAGCCCCGAGTTTGAATTTGAAAAAGACATCAACAATGTGCGCGAAGCGACCGAACGTTTTGGAGTGCGTCACCCGGTGGTTTTGGATAACGATTTTGGAACCTGGCGCGCCTATGGCAATCGCTACTGGCCCCGCAAGTATTTGATTGATATTGATGGGTTTGTCACCTACGACCACATTGGCGAAGGCGATTACGATGCGACTGAAATGAAAATTCAAGCACTGTTGAAAGAGCGCGCGGCCCGTTTGGGGCTCGACCCCAGTGTGATTCCTGGTGGTGTTGTGGAACCGAGTGATGTGATTACCCGCAGCGAAGGTAAAATTAGTCCCGAAGTTTATTTTGGGTCCAAACGCAATTTTACCCTCGCGAATGGATCCCCCGGTCAGATTGGTGTGCAAACATTCAGTCGCCCCGCAACCGTTGAAACCGATGCTCTTTATTTGACGGGTGAGTGGGATATTCAACCTGAATTTGCAAAAAGTACGAGCGCCGGTTCTACCATTTTGTATCGTTATCAAGCCAAGGATGTGTATATGGTTTTGAGTGGCCCGCCTGGCGCAGGTTCCGTGGATGTATTGGTAAAAATTGATGGCAAAGTCATTACCCCGGCTATGGCAGGAGCGGATGTGAATGAAAATGGAATGGTCACCGTTAGCAAAGAGCGGCTTTATAAACTGGTGGCCGATGACAACAATCTAACTCCCCACACGTTAGAACTGGAAGCCCAGGATGCTGGATTAAATGCATTCACTTTTACCTTTGGTTAATTATTGGTAGATCGAATGGTTCCCAACGTCAATGAACGCCACACGGTCTTCATCAGTAAATTTAAAAACGATTCGATCCGAATAATTCACTGAAAATGAGTAGCAATCTTTAAATCGTCCTTTTAGCTTGTGCGTTCGGAGCCTTGGATCAAAGCAGTTTTTTTGAAATAATTGGATCCTTTTTTTGACCAATGCTTTTGTGCTGGGGTCAATTTTTTTGAATTGTTTTATAAAATGCCGTGTGTACTCAATTTCTTTAATTTCCATTTTTATTCAAATAATTCATCGATCGAACTTAATTTTTTCAGTTTCCCGGCTTCTTTTTCGGCCTCATAAATTGCAATTGCTTTTTCGAGCTGTTCTTCTTCTTTGGCTTTTCGGTAGAGTTCTTTAAAGTACTCAGAAATGGTGTAGTGATTTTTTTCGTTTTTTGTTTTATTTCCTTAATCCATTCTTCTGGAAAGGTGATGTGCCTGGTTGTGCTAGCCATTTCTATAATGTTAGATTCTTTACAATTTTATATAATTTTTTACATAAATGCAATGTGTGCTTTTTGCTACTGCTTTTTGGGCAATTGTTGATATAATTTTCGTGAGAGTTTTGCGAGATTAGAGAATTTTCTCCTACAACTCTTAAAACTCTTAATAAAAAAGCATGAAAAAATATCCTGTGGGATTGATCGGTCTTGCGGTGATGGGTCAGAACTTGGCTCGTAATTTGGCGAGCAAAGGTTTTCCGGTGATGACCTATAATCGGACCACCCAAACCGCGGAAGAATTTATAAAGGCCTATGGGCATGAAGGGCTCGATTTTTGCACCACTCTAAAAGATTTTTTAGCGTCTTTGGAGCGCCCGCGGAAAATTATTTTGATGGTGAAAGCGGGCGCACCCGTCGATGAAACTTTGAATGCCCTTTTGCCTTTTCTTGAAAAAGGGGACGTTCTGATCGACGGAGGTAACTCCAATTACCACGACACCATTCGTCGCTCCCAGTCGATGCCGAAAGGAATTGAGTTTGTGGGCATGGGTGTTTCGGGTGGCGAAGAAGGTGCGTTAAGGGGTCCCAGCTTGATGCCTGGGTGCAATAAAGAAGCCTGGAAAGTGATCCGCCCTTTGATGCAAAAAATTGCTGCCAAAGATTTTTCAGGCAAACCGTGCGTTACCCACGTTGGTCCGGATGGAGCTGGGCATTACATTAAAATGGTCCATAACGGTATAGAATACGCCGTTATGCAGATGATGGCCGAAGCCTACGACATGCTTAAGCGCATGTATCGCCTTCCTCCTCAGCGCATTTCGACTATTTTTGCTGATTATAATCAAGGTAAATTAAAATCTTTTTTATTTGAAATTGCCGTTCCGGTTTTGTCTCGCAAAGACGATTTGAAATCGGGATACTTGATCGACTCTATTTTAGACAAAGCCGGCCAAAAAGGGACCGGTCGCTGGGTGGCATTGGATGCTTTGGAGCATGGGGCTGCTTTGCCCACCCTTACCGAGGCGGTTTATGCACGCAGTCTTTCCTCTTTTAAAAAAGAGCGGTTGTTGCTCGCCTCCCTTTATAAACGCACCATTCCCAAGCCGCCCATTCCACTGAACGAATTTATCATCGTTTTGGAAAACGCTTTGTATGCCGGCATGATCAGCTGCTACGCCCAAGGCTTTGAATTGATTCGTATTACCGCCGAAGACCAAAAGTGGAAATTAAACTTTGCCGAAATTGCGCGCATTTGGGAGGGCGGCTGCATCATTCGTGCTGACTTGCTTAATTTTTTGCATGAAGCGTTTTTGATTGAAAAAGGTAAACCCGTTCATTTGTTCACCATTCCTTCCATTCGACATGCCCTTAATAAAGACATCCCCTCCCTTCGGGCCATTACGTCGGTGGCGGTTCAATATGGGGTTCCTGCGTTGGCATTTGGTACAGCGTTGGGTTATTTTGAATCGATGACTTCTGCTATTTTACCTGCACAATTCATTCAAGGGCTGCGCGATTTTTTTGGCGCTCACACCTATGAACGTATCGATCGCAAGGGTAGCTTTCATACCCCTTGGTCGAACCTTAACCTCTAAAGGTACGATCCTATTGTTTCCTATTATTTTTCTATGCTCACTAAAAAAATTATCAAAGAAAATCTTAATTTTATTTTGTTTGGTGCTTCGGGTGATCTAGCTCAGCTTAAATTGTTTCCTTCCCTTTATGAGTTGGTCTGGCAAAAACGCATGCCTGCACATTATATTATTTTCGGATTCGCCCGCACTCAATGGACCCATGCTGAGTTTCGTGATCACGTTGAAAAAAGTGTTCGCACGCATCTTGATCATGTTGATGATGATTTATTATCTGAGTTGCTTGCTCACGTTTATTATGTTTCAGGCTCGTATGATGATGGGAAATCTTATGAACAGCTTGCCGCTGAAATCCATCGTTACCAACCCGACCCATCCGCAAAAACACTCGCCTATTACGCGATTCCCCCCACGTTGTTTCAATCGGTCACTCAGCAATTAGGCGGAATGCGCACCCAGTTTTCGGGCCCTTTCCACATCATGATCGAAAAGCCTTTTGGACAGGACCGAGAAAGTGCCAGTGATTTGTTTCAATTCATTCTTAATTACTTTGATCACGATGAAGTGTTTTTGCTGGATCATTATCTTGGTAAATCATCCGTAAAAAGTATTTTGCCTTTGCGTTATTATAATTCGGTTTTGAATTTTCTTTTGCAAGGAAAAGAAATTGCTAACATTCAAATCAGTGCCCTTGAAACTTTGGGGGTAGAAGAACGTATCGGATTTTTTGATCAGGTTGGGATTGTGAAAGATATGATCCAATCTCATTTGTTTCAGGTGCTTGCCCTGCTCACTATGAGCATGCCCGTGGATGAAGCGGTAAAAAATATTCGTCGCGAAAAAGGAAATATCCTCGCCGCACTAAGACCGGATCAACGTCCGGGAAGTTTGGTGTTGGGTCAATACAAAGGGTATCGCGACCAACCCGGTGTTCCGCCCGATTCCAATACTCCTACCTTTGCTGCGCTTCGCTGCTATTTGGATTTGTTGGATTGGTATCGTGTTCCGATTTATATTCGTACCGGAAAACGGCTCTCTCACAAGCATACTTATGTGACCATCGAATTTAAAAAATCGATTTTTCAAGAAAATACTCGTGCACAACCCAATCGATTGGTTTTGGAACTTTTCCCATCCGAAAAATTCAAATCCACATGGTCAATAAATATGGAGAATTGATCCCTTCCGAAACGCATTCCGGCACGTCGCTGGCTTGCTCGGGTGAGGATTGCCTGCCACCTTATGGACGCTTGATTTTGAATGCTGCTTTGAGCGAGCAAAAGAGCTTTTTAAGCGTTGATGAAATTTTGGCTTCGTGGCAACTGATTGATGACTTGATGCTTCTTTCTCATCTTAATAAACAGCCGCCGCTGATTTATGAGGATGCCACTCACGGCCCCTCCGAACAATTTCAGTTGGTTCAAGCCGATGGATTTGAATGGTTTGACCCCGAGTAAATTAATTACCAATGTCTAATACACAAATTCCAAACAATAACTAATTCAAAAATAACTAAATGACCGAAACTAGTTTTTTTCATACTTTTTCAGACTTAGATACGTTTGTTAAGGAGAGCGTTCTATCGATTGAACTTTTTCTTTCCGAAAAATTAAAACAGCAGCCGCTGGTTCGTGTGGCTTTAAGTGGAGGAAGCAGCCCGCAACCGGTTTATAATGCTTTGGCAAAATCCACCGTGATCGATTGGAGTCGTGTCGAACTCTATTTGGTCGACGAACGCTATGTTCCACTGGACGATCCCCATTCGAATTATCGAATGATTCAAGAAACGTTAGCTGCTCATGTTCCTTTGGAGCACTTTTGTTATTTTGATACAGACGAATCGATTGAAGACGCCTTGGAAGACTACGAAGCCGATCTGCCAGACCGTTTTGATTTGGTTTTATTAGGATTGGGTGAAGATGGACACATCGCTTCGCTTTTTCCCCATTCACCTGCACTTCATTCCCCTGAACGCGTGCTCCATACCGAATCTGAATCCGGCCCCATCCGTGATCGACTTACCCTTGGTTTGCCCATGATTTTAAATAGTGAGGCGGTGATTTTTATTGTGCAAGGCCATAATAAAATGTCTGTTGTTGAACAATTTCTGCATCAAACCGGATCCATAGACGAACTTCCTGCGCGCACACTTTTGCACCATGCTCAGCTTCAGTTTTACTTTTTAACCTGACTTCATCGTCGCCATTGAACCCTTGATTTGCCCTGTGTTACAATGGATCAAAATTCCATTTAAACTTGCAACTTATGACACGCCGTCAATACGTTGCCCTGATTCTTATTGCGTTGATTCTTCTTTTTTTAGCCACTTTTTTGGCTACCAAGGCAGAAGAGTCTCCGCTTAGTTTTTTTTCACCTGCGTTTTGGGTGGTTTGATTTTCCTTTGCTTTTTTTATACAAGGAGTAGAATTGCTTTGTTTTAACCGACTTTTTATGACCCAAAAAGATTCCAGAAAAAAATATGGCTACAACTGGCTGCCGGACTTTGTTTATGGCGGCATTGATGGCAGCGTAACCACTTTTGCGGTCGTGGCGGGAGTTCAAGGGGCCTCCCTTTCCATTCCGGTTATTTTAATTTTGGGTTTTGCTAATTTATTTGCAGATGGATTTTCGATGGCATCCGGAAAATACTTGAGTGATAAATCTGCCCAGGAGCAGTATAAAAACTTAAGGCAAATCGAATTTGAACGCTTAACCCGACAGCCCGAAAAAGAACTGGCCGGGGTGCGCACTATTTTAAAACATTATGGCTTTAAGGGTGAAGATTTAAAAAAAGCCATTGCGGTGGTCACTCAAGATAAGGACAAATGGGCCGATATGCTGATGATGCACGAATTTAATATGAATCAAGAAAGCGTTAATCCTTTAAAGGGAGCGCTTGCGACATTTTCCGCCTTTTTAATGATTGGGATCATTCCTTTGTTGGCCTATTTATTCAAAGCGTTTTTGCCTCTCACTCCCAATGGACTTTTTGCGCTGACGTGCGTAGCTACTTTTTTGGCCATGTTTATTGTTGGCGCGGTTAAATCACGGTTTGTCACCAAAAGCTGGTTTGCGTCTGGCTTAGAAATTGCGGGGATGGGAAGTTTAGCCGCCACCATTTCGTATTTAATCGGGTTTTTGTTGAAAGGATTGGTTGGCTAATCTGAGGTAGCGGGAGAATATTGATCTGTTTAACATTATATGTTATAATATTCTTTTAGTTTTCTAAATTTCTTTTATGTCTTTTTCTGAACAATACTCAACCCACGAACCAATTAGCGCTGCTAATGATCAACCCAAACTTACCCCTGCTCAGCTCGAAAAGGAGCTTTCCAAAGTCGATTTGGTAGCAAAAATTGCTGATAAAGCTAAGTTAGAAGCCCTGGTGGGGGCTTTTTTGCCTGAAATTGGTGATGTTGCCGGTGTTCTACCCTCACTCTACATTGTTTATAAGGCTAAACAGTTGGGAGCCTCAAAATGGGAAATTGCAAAAATGGTGGCGCGCGCGGGTGTCGATTTAGGCATTGGCTTAGTTCCTTTTATAGGCGATGTCATTGATTTCGCCTACAATAGTAATCTTAAAAATGCCGAAGCACTTCGAGATTATTTTGAGGCATTGGATAAACAAGCCTTAATACAGAGCGATCGAGATGGCGAAAAAGCAGCCTTGGCCGCCCCTCAACAAAAGGCCGCCTAATATCAGCTCGCACACTATTTATTTATTTTTATTGTGTGATTTTACATAAAAAGCCACATTCGTTTTTTAGTTGTTGATTCAATAAATACAATCCCAGCCCCATTAATGCCAAGCTTGCTGCTTTGAATATTAGTTGGTGTTCACTCATAAAGCTCATCAATGAACTGACGCCAAAAAGCCCGATGAGCGGGAACGTGCAGACCGTACAAAATGATGTTAGTGTTCCTAAAAGTAATCCAATTCCGCTCGCGGAGCCCATTTTCCAATTTTTTGCGGTGGCGTTTAATGTCATTTTTTCCCACATTCCTCCGGCCAACAGGCCGGCTGCTATGCTGAGTAATACACTAAAAATAATGCCGATCACGGTTAAATTTCCTCCCATCACGCACATAAAATCGCGACTTCCCGGCAAATGGGCCATTGCATAATAATTGATTGCAAAAAAAGTTGAGCCTACGGCAGTAAAAATTCCTACTGAAACCGGGTTTTTAAATAGACCTATAATGGGCAATTTTTTTTCAATCACTGGGTAAAATTTAGGTTGTGGCTCTGCACCATACTAACAAACATTCACGGATTTGCCCATGGATGGCCTTAATTCAGAATGACCATAATGGCTCCGGTGCCCCCATTTTTAGAAGGTGCGGTGCCAAAAGAACGTACTTTTCCTTTCCATTTTAGTTCTTCTAATTCGCGCAGTATGGCTTCTTTTAATATACTCTTACCTTCGCTGTGCAATCCCTTTCCTACAATAACCAATATTTTTTTTAGCCGCGCTCGATGACATGTTTCAATAAAGAACTGCAAGCGCTCTTTGCCAATTTCTATTGTGCACCCGTGTAAGTCGATTGTTCTTTCCGGCTCTTTTGGGGCGCGAGTCGGTTTGCTTATTTTTTCTTTATCCATTATCAAAACACCCTTTTCTTTTTCGACCAAATCGCTTTTATTCGGTTCAAATTCATCCATTAATTCCTCCATTTTTTTCGCATGCTTTTCCATGAATTTAGTTTTAAATCAGGGTTTTTTTCAGCATTTTTTCCAGAGCTTCTTCTTGTAACAATTCCGATGAAAATACCGGATTAAACCCAGCGACAAGATCAAAATTATCTCTTTTTAGCGCCATATTTAAATAGTCTTCAGCCGATACATTTAGTCGACCTGCGCGGGATTTGAGCGGAATTTTTTTGGGCAAGAGCCCTTCGTAGGCACGGTAAACTACTTCGGTACACACTAAACGATCGCTGCGGCGAAAATCAAAATCAAAATCATAAGCTTTGCCATGGTGAACCAAACTTTTTTTGAGTCCGATTTCAATCTCTAGTTCACTCAATTTAGGTCGCAAAATGACCAGGCAATCGGAATGGAAAGGGGAGTTGATTGAGCGAATTTGTACCCCGTCTTTCAACGACTCCAATACCCGATGAGGCGTTTCATCCAACTTTTCTACCGCCTTCCAATCCACCGGATTTTGCGGAATAAGCCAGTTTTTTAATTGGTCAATTTTCCCCAAATAAAGTGCGGCATGTGGCCAATAGCCCGGCAAAAAATAGTTGGTGACTGCATATTCTTTACGAGTGATGAGCACGTCTCCGGGCTTGAGTAGCACACCGAGCATTTCATGAATTTCGTTCGGCAAAACGGGGTGATGAGTGGGGTTGGTTGAAAGCCCACCAATCCATTTTGAAATGACCGACTGCGCCTCGTACATCCCTTTTTCTATATTTGATTTCACCCAGTCTTCTTTCAGTTCGCGCCCTTTAACTTAAAATAATCGGCCACCTGTTGCGAACTGCTTAGTTCTGCCCGTGTTTTTAATTGTTGAATGATTTCTTTTAGCTCCGGTGCCGGGGTATCCGTTTCGCTTATTTTTTCAAACATCCAATTGGCCCAAGCAATTCGAGCTAAGTTCTCCGTTTCAATCAAAGACTGTTGAATGGCGTTGTATGCTCCTTTCGGAATTCCAAAATAGGCACTGCCTTCATTCAATTTGTTGCGAATGGGCTCTACTGCATCGATGGTGTCTAAAATAAATCGTGCCATATCCACTAAAATCAACATGGATGCGTACAAAGCAAAGAACTTTGTTTTTTCGATCATTTCGGTGCGCCAGGTTATCGGAGGTCGATTTTCGATGATGGTTTCTAGCAGTGCATTGCGCGCTTGCCAATACGCCACAAAAATATGTAGCCATTTTTCTTCTTCGTTGGGATTTAAATAATTTCGACGTTCTGCGTGCTCGTGGACCGCTTCGATTATTTGAGCCTTTACCCCATCCATATGATTTTTGATTTCGGTTAGTTGCATGTACTTGATTTATTCTGACAATATTATATGATGTTTTCTTTTAAAAATGAACCATGAGTTCACGCTTGCCCGTTCTTTCCGATGATAATCTATGTCGAGAATGCGACCCTGCTACCAGTTGCTGTAACCCGGTTCCGATAGGATTTGGACAGAAAATTCCTTATCCGGTTCCTTATAATCATCCATTACAGTATTGGGATGCCGGTGATGTTTTGAACGTGCGTATCGAAATTATACGGCACATTAATGCTTTGCTCATTGCTCAAAAAGCACTCCTTCCATCCCATTTTACCGGTTCCAATTTTGCTTTGCGCACCCTTCCTGATCCTACTGATCGCCGCCAACCCCATTTCGTTGCTACTGGGCGCGTTGCTGTGGTGATGACAGATATTGATTATTTGGCTGCTTGCACACGCTATGATCTAGAAAAGGGCGTTTGTACCGATTATGATAACCGTCCGGAGTTGTGCCGGACTTATAACCCAGATACGTGTGGTCGAAGCATTGGGTCCCGTGTTTCGCGAGCACTCATCCTTGAATATCGCACTATGCTCATTGCCGCTGCACGCACTAATGTGATAGAAGCGATGCGAGTTTATGATGCACATTTGTTATAAATGCCTCTGATCCTGGATTAATCGCCTTGATTCCAATTTTTTTCCATCAAATATCGATAGCACTTTTTGATCGCAATGCCACGGTGGCTGATTTCGTTTTTTTCGTCTTTGGTCATTGCAGAAAATACTCGGTCTGTGCCGGTGGGTTTAAAAACGGATGAAAGCGGAATGCCGGGTTCGATTTCGGTTTCGGGTTCATTCATCACCACTCCTTTGCACTCCCCGCGAAAGGTTAGGGTTTCTTGGTGCGGACGATAAAAAGCCACCACGCTGATGAAGTGTGCGTTTTTGTTGGCTTCGTGGCTCATGCGTTCCAGAAAAAAATCGAGCCATTCCTTATCACTGGCTTTGGCGCCGGCTCCCCAACGGCGCGTTTTCACTCCCAATTCACCTTCGAGCGCTTCAATCACGATTCCTGAATCGTCGGCGATGGTGGGAAGACCGGTCAGTTTGCCAAAAAACTCCGCTTTAATGATGGCGTTTTCTTCGTAGGTATGTCCATTTTCTTCCACATCCTCTTGAATGTGTTCATCGTTGAGCGACACGAAATTAAACGGAAGCTCCTCTAACACTTCCATCAGTTCTTTGAATTTGCCGTGGTTGTGGGTGGCGATTAAAACTTTCAAGTTAAGAGTTAAGAATTAAAAGTTAAAAATTGATTTCTCCTGCTAGTTTTTTTAATTCTGACATACTCAACTTTACAATCTCAGCCCTTCCAATTTGTGGCACGATGATGAAATCAATGGAATCACCCGTTCGTTTTTTGTCGTTTTGAATCCACTTCAACAAACTTTCAATCGTCATTCCTTCGGGCAGTTTGGTGGGCAGTTTGGCAGATTCCAAATGACGCTTGATTTGATTTCCCACATCTGGGGATTGCTTATTTAATTTTTGAGCGATTTGGTTGCTGATCCCCATGCCGATTGCGATGGCCAACCCGTGCCCGATTTGATAGTTGCTTTCGGCTTCGATGGCGTGACCAAACGTGTGGCCGTAATTCAAAATTTTTCGCCGTCCGGATTCACTCACGTCGGCGCTGCAAATTTCGATTTTGGCGCGAACACATTTTTCAATCGGATGATTTAAATCATCAAAAATGCTCGGGTCGACAATACAACCATACTTGATCACTTCGCCCATACCGTTGATTTTTTGATCCTCGGGAAGGCTTTCCAGCAGCGTGGGGTCGATCAGCACTTTTTCGGCTAAATAGGTCGTGCCGATCGCATTTTTGCTGATCAAATCGACGCCGGTTTTGCCGCCGATGGCGGCGTCCACCATCGCCAGGAGCGACGTGGGAATGGCCACGAATTTCATGCCACGCATGTAAATCGAGGCCAAAAAACCGGCCAGGTCGGTAATGACGCCACCTCCATAGCCGATCACCATATCGCTCTTTGTAATTCCAGACATCAGCATTTGTTTACTGAGTTCGGCAATGGTGGATAAATTTTTCGATGCTTCGCCGGGCGGCAAAGTCAGGTGAATGCGTGGATGATCTTTGAGTCCTGCTGCCAGCATTTTACCTAACGACTTTTCGATATTTTGATCGCTGACGATCACCAATTTGGTATCGGGTTTTAGATTGAGATGATCACTCACATTATTCAGTAAGCCTTCTTTAATGATGACTTCTGAATTGCCGATGAATGTCTCTAATTTTAACTCCAAATTACGAATTAAAAATTACGAATTAAGATGAAAAATTTTAATCTGCTTCATCAGTTTTTCCAGTGTGTGGGGGGTGAGTGACTGTTTGCCATCACACAGCGCTTCGTCGGGTTTATGATGAGCCTCGATGATCAATCCATCTGCGCCGGCGGCTAGCGCAGCCAACCCGAGTGGGGGAACCAAATCGTATCGTCCTGCGGCATGACTGGGATCGGCGATGCTGGGCAAATGTGAAATTTCTTTGATCAGTGCTAATGAATTGAGATCTAAAATATTGCGCGTGGATTGTTCAAAGGTGCGAATTCCACGTTCACAGAGTACCACATCGTTGTTCCCTTCTTTCAACAAATATTCGGCGGCGAGCAAGAATTCCTCCACGGTGGCCGACATCCCTCGTTTTAAAAGTACCGGCATTCCGCTGGTTGCCACCTTTTTAGTAGATCAAAATTTTGCATGTTTCGCGCACCGATCTGGAGCATATCCACGTTTTCGCGAAACGCTTCGATGTCTTCGCCACTCATAATTTCGCTTACCACGGGCAGGCCGGTTTCTTCTTTGGCTTTTTTAAGCATTTGAAGCCCTTTTATTCCATGGCCTTGAAACGCGTAGGGAGATGTACGTGGCTTGAACGCACCTCCTCGGAGCATATTTACTCCCAACTTTTTCATCTCATGAGCTATGGTGATCGTTTGCTCTTCCGATTCAACCGTGCAAGGACCGGCAATGATCACTGCTGGGTGACCGCCGCCGAATTTTACGCCAGCGACTTCTACCACGGTGTCATCCGCTTTGTATTCTCGACTCACTTTTTTGTAAGGCTTTGAGACAATCAAAATTTCTTTTACGCCGGGCAGACGTGCTACTTGCCCCTCTTCGAGCTTGGTTTTATCGCCGATCACACCAATGGCAACGCGTTGCTCACCGTGCATCACCTAGGCTTTTAAATCGTGGTTTTTGATCACTTTTACCACGTGTTCCACCATTTCGTGAGTGGCGGTGTTGTGCATAACAACAATCATAATAGGTTGGGTTAATGATTTAGTAGGGTTCATGATTACGAATTTAAATTAATAAAAGTTCTTCCAACACAGTTGGACTAATAGAAGAACCAATAATAATTTTGTGACGTAAGCATAAAAAAAATCCGCTTGGTGCGGACGTTATTTGAATCAAGTTTTGCAAAACAACATCCGCTAGCGGTTTTTGAAGAAAAAATAAAATCCGAAGGTGTTGTTTGCTAAGTGATTCATTGTGCTTATTTTAGCGCGACAATTATTTTAGTCAATACTATCATTTTTATCTGTCATAAATTGGCCCAACCCTTCTACAATTTGATCACGAATGACTGCACGTACCACAAAAGCTAAATAATTAATATCGTTTTCAAATTTTTTCCAATGACCGTCTTCCTTTTCTTGCATTTCCGCGCCTATTTCTGCAGCCGACCCATCAGGATTGAGACAGTAGGTAATTTCTTTTTTGCTTGGTTTCTCCATTTCTATAACCGCAATAATCAAAAATCGCTGGCCCCCTTCAATCGCTGTAGTTATATCCACATTCAATCCGCCCGGTTCATCTGCACCTTGAACAGACCCATCTATATATGCCATTCCAAAATCGATCCATTTCTTAGCATCCAGCATTCTTACAGCTTGAAGCACTTCGCTTTGAATTGGGTTCGGAATATTTCTGTATTCCTTTAAATCGAGCTGAGCGGGCATGGGTTCTTGATTAAATTTTAATCCACTGAAAAAATACATTTTAGCCACCACTCCAAGCTCACCTACCCGTATCGCTTAATCCCGAATCACAGCTCCTTTCTTTTTGAGTCCGTCCAAAGTTTGTTTGTGAATCGCCGAAACTTCGTCTTCGGTTAGCGTTCGATCGCTGGCCCGATAGGTAATGGAATAGGTCAGCGCACGTTTGTCATCCGCTACGTTTTTACCGGTGTATTCGTCAATTAATTCAACCGATTCAATCAATTTTTGATCGCTGCGTTCAATGGCTTTAAAATACGTTTCGGCCAAATCCGTTCGATGAATCAGAATGCTCACGTCTCTTTGTACACTGGGGTATTTTGGCAGTTCCCGATACGTAGATGTGGTTTTAATTTGCATTTCATGAATCATTTGAACGTTCACTTCCACCACGATTACCTTCGACTTAATGTCGAAATTCTTGAGTACCTTTGGATGCACTTCGTACAGGCAGCCAATGGTTTTGCCTCGTAATATCACGTCGGCGGCTCGACCAGGGTGCATGTGAGCTCCCACTTTTTTTGTCGGTTTTAATTCCCATCCAAAGGCTTCCACTTTTCCTTGCAACCCCCTGAAATCTTCTCCAACGGTCGCTGCGATCAATTCGGGCCACTCGGTACTTTTTTCGCCTTTTTTACATAAACTCGACTCAATTCGAACAAGCGAAATGTATTTTTGTATCGTTCGTTGTTCGCAATGGTTTCGAGCGTGCGAGGCAATAGGCTTTGGCGCATGATTGCCATATCACTAGAAATTGGATTGGCAACTTCAATCATTGTTTCGTTGGTTCCCATTCCGCATTTGGAAAGTAGTTCTGCTCCTAAAAATGCAAATGTGTATATTTCGTTGAATCCAAAGGCGGCCCATTGATTACGAATTTGCCTTTCGGTAACACGTTTTTCATTCTTTAACGCGGGTTTAATACTTTTGATGGGCAATGTGAATGGAATTTGTTCATAACCGTATATGCGAGCCACTTCTTCGATCAAGTCCACTTCTAAATTGATGTCTTGCAAGCGATGACTGGGAATTTCGACATCAAATCCTCTTTATTTTCAGTAATGCCGAAGCCAAGATTTTCCAGCGTGCTCACTATTTTTGCTTTTGGAATTGTTACTCCAATCAGGTGATCCAGACGTGCCTGTCGAAGGCTTAGTACTCTTTGTTCAGTTGGGATGGATACGATGTCAACCTCTTTACTGGCCACCTTGGCCCCCGGGCAGCTTTCCAAAATCAATTCTACGGCACGAGCCAGACCTTTTGTGGTTAATTCGGCATCTACCCCTTTTTCGTAGCGGGTCGAAGCGTCGCTGGTGTGGTTCAGTGTCCGACCTGCCTGTCGAACCAATTGTTTATTAAAAATTGGTGCGTGCAGCCAAATTTTATTGGTTTTATTGTTAATTCCACTTTGATATCCTCCCATGATGCCACATAAATCCACTAAATCTTGCCCGTCGTCGATGACGATAACATCACTGGGAAGTTGATGTTTTTTTTGATCGAGGGTAACCACCGTCTCTCCTTTTTTGCTGCGTCGTATTTCCCATTTTTTACCCGCTAATTGGTCAAAATCGAATGCGTGGAGTGGCATGCCAAGCTCCAGCATGACGTAGTTTGTTACATCAACAATGTTATTGATGGGGCGAATTCCACATGCACTTAAGCGCTCTTTTATTGTATCGGAGGATTCTTTCACTTCGATACCGGTTAGATATATCGCTGAATAGCGAGGGCAAAGTTCGGGTTCATTGATGTGTACCTGAATGGGGGGTTCGGCGTTTTCTTTTGGTATTTCAAATTGCTTGCGAGACTTTTTCCATTGGGCAAGGCCATTGCTCACCAGTTCCCGTGCAAACCCCAATTGACTGAATAGGTCGCTACGGTTGGTAATGGCGTGATTGTCGATATCGATGACCGTGTCGTTCATGCCCAATGCCCGGTCCAACGTGGTTCCTAGTGGAGCGCTTAAATGACTTAAATCCAATACTTCCTTTTCTTGTTTCAGCGGAAATTTTTCCTCTAAACCAATTTCCGTGCTCGCACAAATCATTCCGGTACTTTCAACTCCACGGATTTTAATTGGTTTTAGCTCTAAAAATTCTTGCCCGCCTAGTTTTACTACCGTACCTACTTTTGCAAAGGCAATTTTCATGCCCACTTTTAAATTCGAGCCGCCGCACACAACACGAATTGATCCGCTCCCCTCATTGACGGTGGCTAATTGCAACTTGTCAGCCTCGGGATGCGGTTCGAGTTTTACAATTTCGGCGAGCACGATGTGCTGCAAAAGTTCCCCGGTGTTTTCCATGGTTTCCACTTCAGCGCTGTTGGCGGTGATTACTTCTTTGATAACATTGTGATCGGTTTCGGTGAATTCAATAAATTCGGAAAGCCAGTTGAATGAGAGTTTCATAGCGTTGATTAATTGCGTCCCTATTTCATCAAATACAAGCTAAAATGGCAAGTCGGAATCTTGTTTGCGTTTCGGTCCGGCTGCCTCACATTCTCGAAACAAACTCAATTGTATCCGGCCGGTTTTCTAAATTTTTCTTTAAGAATTCTGGTTTTAAGGCCAAATCATCCGTTGGTTTTACCCAAATTGCTTCGTGAATTTCCTCATCGGTATGAGTTCCTTTTTGAAGGGTTAAAAAGGCTTCGGGGTTGCCAATGGAAAAAAAGAATTCGAGTGATGTTTCCGTCGCTCCGGGATAGAGAAATTCGTGCACATAGGCCATGCGTTCCCCTCTACTTTCCACTCCCAATTCTTCTTTCAGTTCTCTTCTTAATGCCGTAATTAGGCTTTCACCTTCGTTTATTTTCCCCCCGGGCAACGAATAAAAATCTCGGTTGATGTGTTTAACCAATAAAATTTTTTCGGCATATTGAATGAGGGCGCGCACTGCAATTTTCATGGTAATTTTATGAATGAATTCTTTAATTTTTAAAGCCTTACTTTGTTTAAAAAGCCGACCCCACCTGAATTGATTCCCGGATATATCCAGGTGGGTCTTCGCACGTTCTGCCCACGGGCGGAACAAATATTGAAATCCCTTAAATCAAAATTTGAAGAAAAAATTAGGTGTGAATCGGACTTAATTTCAGTTTAGCATCCTCGAGGTTTTTTTCAATTTAATTTCTCTCGGTAGGCTCCACAAACTCCATCTCTAACTTTTTGAACACTTCTGCTTCAGTCTTTCCGGCCACGGGTTCGCCGGCGTCCAGAAGGCCGTATTCGTTCAATAGATAGCCTTTTCGATCGCAATGCGACGCATGCGAACGTTGAAATCTTTGCTGCCAGTAAAATAGAGCAAAGCGGCTCCATAACTTTGTTCGGGCACTAGGCGAATATCGACTTGCAGGTTTTCGGGGAACATTACGAACGCGATTTTGGTATCGCCTTGGGCAAGCCAGGTCATTTGCTCAAAGGTTTTTTCGATTTCGGATTCAATTTTTTAAAATCGGATTCCCGGCAATCAGAATATCCAAATCACCAATCGTTGGCTTGCCCCGACGATAACTGCCCGCTACCTCGACCGCTTTCACTCCTTTCACTTTTTAATGAGTTCTGTCAGTTTTTTCGCGATCGGTTCTACGTCTTCGCGGTTGTGGCGTTTTCTTTTTTTCTTGGCCGCTTTCAATTGCGCCCAAAATCGATTCCACCAATTTATCACCAAAACCATCCAATGCGGCAATATCCCCGTTGTTGGCATGTTTTAAAAGATCCTGTTTATTTTGAATGTTAAGCTTTTGAAACAGGTCGCGCACGCGATTGGGCCCCAAGTGCGGAATATCGAGCATGTCGCGCACGGGTTGAGGAATTTGATTGCGCAGCTTTTCCAAATATTCCATGCGGCCGGTCTCCGAGAACTCAATCATTTTATCGGCTAAAGCGTCCCCAATTTTAGGAATTTTCATCAACTCTTTTTTGTCCATATCGGCCTTGGTCAGCTCGTGAATGTCTTCTTTCAGCCGCCTGGCCGCATCTCGGTAGGCGCGAATCTTGAATCCATTTTCATTTAAAATCGCCATGAGGTCGGCAATTTCATTGAAGGCGTCGGCTAATTTTTCATTGAGGGTTTCCATGCACCTATTATATTTTTTTATGCACAAGAACACTAGAGCAAGCTTTGCCCTTGTGCTTTCATGATCTTGTGTTTTTGTCAGGATTTTCTTTGTTCCTTAGCTAAAATCTTTGCAATAAAAATTGGTAGTATTTTGTATTTAATCGGCGTACGATGTTCCCGTTTTATTACTCAAATTTCCTATGAATTGGTTCAAACGTTTTTTGGCCGCCTGGATGCTTGTGATGTTAGCGGCTACTTTGCAAACTACCTTTGCTCAACAAGAAGACCCGACAACGAATGAAACCGTGCGCGTGGATGTATTTGAACGTGAGACCTGTGGGCACTGTATCGATCAGCGTGCTTTTTTTGATGACGTATTAAAGACACGCAATGACATTGAATTGGTCTATCATGATATTGAGAAAGACCCTCAGGCAGCAAAAGATTTTGCTACCCTAACTGCGCTCGAAACCATTCCAAAAGTGACCCCAACCACTATCATTGATCAAATTGTAATTCAAGGGTTTGGTTCGGCGGATACTACTGGTAAAAAATTGCTTCAGCTCATTGATGCCGCCAAAGGCAAACCTCAGCTTTCATTTGAGGCTTTTGTGGAGGCGGGGGGTAGCCGCGATTTTCAGGAACTGGGTGAGACTTGTGATGAGAATGAAGGTTGTGAAGCCAGCAATGTACTTTTGGTGGATATTCCATTTTACGGGGCCCTTGATGTAGGCAAGTATTCTTTGCCAGTTCTTTCTTTGATATTGGGTTTTGTGGATGGTTTTAACCCCTGTGCCATGTGGGTGCTCGTCATGTTTTTGACCATTCTTATGGAGGCGGGTTCCCGCCGACGGATGTTTGAAATGGCGGGGCTGTTTATTTTGGCCGAAGCGGTGATGTATTACCTGATTCTGAACGTTTGGATGACCGCGTGGGACTTTGTAGGCTTGGATCGTATTGTTACTCCTATTGTGGGCGTGGTGGCTTTGGGGGCGGGTGGATATTTTCTTTATCTTTTCTTTAAAAACGATACCACCTGCAATGTAGGTAGTTTAGAAACCAAGCGCAAAACCTCCGAAAAAATTCGCCATTATTCCACTCAGCCGATGACTTTACTGGTGGCCCTTGGAATTTTAGGCTTGGCATTTTCGGTGAATATTATTGAATTTGCCTGTTCTGTGGGGATTCCCCAAACCTTCACCAAAGTACTCGACATCAATTACTTGAGTTGGACCGGTAAACAATTTTACAATGCCCTGTATATTTTTATGTACATGATCGACGATCTGATCGTGTTTGCCTTAGCACTGTATAGCTTTGATAAAATTGGCTTAACCACCGCCAAATACACTCAAATTTCTCACTTTATCGGGGGAGCGATTATGGTGGTACTTGGTGTGCTGATGTTATTTGCGCCGCAATTACTCGTTTTTTCTTAAGCACAAGAGCAAGAAAACACAAGAACATTAAAGCAAGGTTTACGATAGTGCTTTAATGCTTTCACGTTCTTGTGTTATTGCGCAGGCACCATAAAAACCCCAATTCTTTCATTTTGTGATTGGGATAGTGCTCGACCCGATAGCCTGCATTCATAAGCGTTTGTTTGAGCTGATTTACGTTGTGGCCCGGAAACCAATCGTGATATTCCAAAAAGATGTGATCGATTCTTTCAAAGATTTCTTGGGGGGTTGATTGAATGATTTTATATTCACTTCCTTCGCAATCGAGTTTTAACAGATCACACTTTTCGATTCGATTTTTATGAAAGATTCGTTCGAGCGTGGTTGATTGAACTTGTTCGGTTTGGTTAGTCGGTTCGATTGCCTTCAACAGCGAGTGATTGAGATCTTCTTGGCTGATTTGCAGTATCACCGGACCATTCACATCGCTGACTGCCACTTGTTTGGGAATAACATTTTGAATGCGATTTTTTTTTAAGTTTGTTTTGAGCAGTTCAAAATTCCCCAAGTGAGGTTCAAAACTCAGAATAGGAACCTTGGGATTGAGTGTGCTTGCCATCACCGAAAAAAATCCCAAATGGCCGCCTACGTCGATCACTGTGTGTTTGGCTTTGCGAATCACATCGTCGCATTTTTGATATTGGTGGTCCAAAAACAATTCGTTTGCGATCGCGACATCTCCGTCGTTGCGCACAGTGAGTGTCAGCGCTTTACCAGCAAACTTAATCGGTTTTTCGGTCATTTAACAGGGTATGTTATTTTTTTAGTTATTTCGAAATGACTTTTAGGCATTCTTCCTCCATCCATTCCCATTTGCCAAAACCGGTGAGGGGATTAATGTGCCCGCCGTCTTTGAATAAATGAAAGGGTACTTGCGTGTCTGTGGCCAATCGTTCAAATTCCTCTTGGGGAATATATGGATCGTTGTTGGACCCAATGATTTGATAGTTGTGTGTTTTTAGTTGTACGCTTGGCAGTGGGTAAAAATTTTGAATCGCCAACAGCCCACAATCGGTGCGAGGGGGTGCAACCAAATAACCTTTTTGAATGGCGGTTTGAGGGTACTTATTTAAATAATGCAGCCAAATAATGCACCCTAAGCTATGAGCCACCACCACCAATTCTTCCGGTTGAACTCCTTTGAGTGCTTCTTCTAACGTTTCGATCCATTCTTCTTTTATGGGTACTTCGGCATTGGGAAAGTGTGGATAGATGACTGATTGATCCTCCTCTAGCAATCGTTCTGCCAAATAATTTTGCCAATGATCGGGTGAGTTACCGCCCCACCCATGCAGGAGCAAAAATGAGGTCATTAAACGGTGGCGTTAAGCACTAAAAATCCGGTATTCAAGTAAGCGGCAAATATCAACCAAAGCAAATAGGGGAGCAGTGCATAGCCCGCCTTTCGATTATTTTTGAAGCTGATCAAAATCATTAGTTCAGCCACCAGAATCAATCCAAAAATGGTAAAAAGTGCACTGGCCATCATGCCTTGCCCAAAAAACAATGCGCTCCATGTACAGATCAGTACGGCGTTCAGAAGGTACAGGGCGGCAAATCCGTTCCGATACATTTTTTTTTCAAAATGGTTCCAATTTTGATATCCGGCAAAAATAATGCCGATGAATAAAAGCGTCCATACGAACGAAAATACGTAATTAGGAGGCGTTAATTCTGGCCGGATCCATGTGGCGTATTCACTGAGATGACTTTGTGTTGTATTTGCCCCCAGCCAACCGGCTCCAAAAATCATACCGGTGGCGACTAGCCCCGAAACAATCCGTTCTTTTTTGGAGGTTTGAGGTAAATGGAAAAGTTTTTTGAGGAAAGTAAGCATGATGTTGGTGGTTATTTCGAGAGAAGGCGCGAAAATGATTCGCGCCTTCTCGAGATGTTAATCAATAGTCACCGCATTCTGTTCTTTGGTGGTATTAATGTCACTCGCCTTCACTTTTCCTGCCGAAATGGTGTATAGGCTTTTGCCGATATAAATAATGCGTTGAATGTTATTGAGCGCTTGATAAGGGAAATAATCGCCCGCTTTTAAATAATCCTCTTCGTCGTAATGGGTGATCCGCCCTCTTTTTACGAATCCGTCTTCGCTGTTGAGTGAATACACCACGGCTCCCACAAACGTTGTTTCGGAGCGTGGGTATTCGGGAATCATGCAGCTACCCAATCCACTACAATCGTCGGTACACAGCGCGCGCCCTTCGGAATCTTCGGTGCAGCGGGTCGGTATGCAACGTGTTTGACATAAATTTGGACAGGTATCGTAGCGGAAGGCGCTGCAATTTAAAGTTTCCGGATTCACCTCTTCAACGATCGTGATGGGGAAAGCCAGCAACTCTTTTTCTTTATCAAACAATAGCGCTTTATGGTTAGTCAGCAATTCGGAATAGGTTCCTCGATCCCCAATGAGCTCGACAAATTTTTGCTTGGGGTTGGCCACATCACTCACGTCAAACAAAGCCATTTTGAACCCTTGCACAATGGCACCCGACTTGGTTTCTTCGGTGTCTTTTCCGAATCCGATAATATGATTGGCGTCGTACGGATGCAAATATTCACTAAATCCGGGTATTTTTAATTTGCCTAAAATCGTTGGTTTTTCGGGATTTTTCAAATCGATTACAAACAATAGATCTACCTGTCTGAAAGTTACCATGTACAATCGATTCGCTAAAAAGCGCGTTGAATAAATCTGTTCCCCCGGAGCGATATTTTTAATGCTGCCCACCACTTTCATGTTTTCATCTAAAACAAAAACGTTGTTTGTAGAGGCGTTTTGACCATTTTGCCATTGATGGATGGTGGTGGCGATGCGAAAGTGACGCAAATAAGCGTCCATCGAAAATTGATTTAAAATGGTGCCCGGAACCGTGCCACGGTTTTGAAAGGTGATTGATCCGTTTTCCATTGCAAATTTGTAAACGTTGGTTTGCACTTGGTCGTTTTGCCAGTTCCAATCGGTAAAGCGCTGATAGTTCGTGCGCGTGGTGGCTACGTATAAGTGGGTTTGCGAAGCATACACATTGTCGGTGGAACCCAAAAATACCTTCCGTTCCACACTTTGAGATGAGTTTGCAAGCGGGATTGAGGCAACAATCAAATAATTGGGTTCCGCATGCCCTGGGAAGTAGCGAATGTCGCTACAATTCACCATCGCTTCCGGTGTCGATTCTCCATCTTGAAATTGAGGGATGAGATCTTGTCCTTCGTTCACACGACTCCAAATCCAATAATCCGGTTGTGTATTCAAAACCAAAACCATCGTGTCATTGATGCGACGAGAGGTGAAGTAGTTTCCGTCAAAAGTCAGCTTGCGTTCTTCCACCGGTTTGGCGCGATTTGAAATGTCGTAAATGTATACTTGGGTGCGACTGCTGTTGTAGTAAGGAGGCACCAGTCCGATTGCCATGCGACTGGTGGGATTCGAGTAATATGGATAGGCCTCCCAGGTTTGGCCGATCACCACCAATTGATCTTCGTTTACGAATAGTTCGGACGGATGAAAGCCGGCACTTTCAAACGTAATGGTGCTGACTTGTTTCATCGATTGTGCGGGGAAAGCCTCCACAATTCGAAGCGTATTTTCTTTAAGAAAATAGATGTATTTTCCATCGTTTTTCACCACGTCGGCTTCGTCGACCCCTGTTACTTGTACGTTGGTGGACGAATATTCATTTGAACCTCCGTCGCTGCTTTTAGCTCCATTGGAACTGGGGTCCATGGGCGCGGCGGTTGAAGGCGCATCCGATGACATGACATCGTCGACCATCGGTAGCCCCTCCATAATCCGGATCGGATAGGGGTAGCGTTCACCTTGAAATTCTTCAAATTTTTCTTTGAGCGCTTCGCAAGAGGTGATATTAGGAAATTGATTCGATAGAGCCGCATAGGTTTGGCTCACTTTGTCTTTGCGGGCAACTTTTAAGCGCCAAATCATTTCAGCCATTTCCCCTCGACTGAGTTCTTTATCAAAATACTGCACACTGGACGGAATCGCCCTTTTTTCCTCCAACGCTTTTACAAACCCTGCAAACCATTCTCCATTGGTCTCGCTTGTTAATTCCTCTATTTTAAAGGCTTTGGTGATGATTTGACTGGCTTCGGCAAAATTAATTTCTTCGCTGGGTCGAAAGGTTCCATCGGGATACCCTTGTATATATCCCAATCGTTTGGCTGTGCAAATATAAGGCGCATACCATTCATTTTTTACATCGCTAAAACACTGACTTCCGGTTGGATTTTGAATTTTACTCGCGATGATGATTTTAATAAATTCCGCTCGATTGATGCGATTTTCCGGTTTAAATGTGCTGTCGCCATATCCTTGAATGACGTTGGTTTCCTTTAGATAGTCGATCGCTTCTTTGTTGAGCGAACTTGCGCTCACATCGTTGAAGGTTTGTGCAAAAGCGGGTGTCCAGCTGGTTCCCCATATGCTCAAAGCCATTATGGCCATAATCCAAATTTTTTTCATAATTGTATTTTAAGAAAGTACAAATGACTCGTTGGCATTATACCTTATCTTTGAATTAAATGCTCATATCTTTTCATTATAAAAAACCATCCAAATCTCTGGTATTTGGATCTCGGAGAGATGAATGGTTTTTTGATTGTTTAACTAAGGTGTTGAAATACCAATTTGGTCATTTCAAACATGGAAACCGGTTTGTTGGTTCCAAATACTTCGGCCAATTTCGCATCGGGATTGATCATGCGTTTGTTGGCTTTATCTTGAAGATTATGGGATTTGATGTAGTCCCACAATTTTTTGATCACTTCAGTTCGTGGCATTTGCCCCGCACCGACAACACCCGCCAATACAGCGGAAACATTCATCGGTTTCATGAAAGTGTTTTGTGCCATAAAATTATTGTTTTATTGATAAACGTCCCGATTCTACCTCTGTTTGTTCAAAATGTATAGCTTTTTGTTCTTAGAGTCTGTTGTGCTACAATCACTGCTATGATTACTATTTTAAACCGTGCCCTCGATTTATTGGCTTTCGAGAACTATATATCCGGTTTTGATTTCGGGTCTTTTTCTCCTAATCGACTGGTGATCCACCACACTTGGCGCCCTACCGCTGCTCAATGGAAAGGGGAAACCAGTTTACTGGGGTTAAAATCGTATTATGAACGCAAAGGATGGCGTGCTGGCCCTCATTTGTTCATCGCCGATGATGGTATTTGGCTTTTTACTCCCATGAATCAACAAGGAGTGCATGCCGGCACCCTGAACCCACGGTCGATTGGCATTGAAGTGGTTGGTGACTATAACGATCAGCCGTGGAGCGGTGTAACTAAGCTACTGGCCCTGGGCGCTATCAAATTATTGATGAATCGCTTAAAACTATCCGAGTCACAACTTTATTTTCACCGCGACGTTTCGCCAAAAACGTGCCCGGGTACGGCGATTACAAAGGATTGGCTGTTTGAGGCTCTAAGGCGCTTTGAATTGCCCATTTCACAGTCTTCTGTTTTGCAGGAGCACGATGAAAACTTACATGCTGATCCTAAGGCTGACTTTCCCGATGGCACCTTCGATCCACAGGTCGCGATTTCGGTGCCGGATTGGGCTAAAGAAGCCGTGGCTTTTGTTACCAAAGCAAAGCTTTTTCAAATCCAAAGCAAAGAAGATTTGAGAGATGCGGTTAAATTTTACCGATTTTACCGCTTGCTCCATCCTTAATTTTTAATTTTTATCTATGGATATCACTAAATCCGAAAAAATTATTGCTATTGTTGCCATTACCCAGTTGGTCAAGCAATACGGTTTTCCTAAAAAATCTTGCCCGTTGGTAGCGCTTTTGGTTGGCGCTCTGCTGGAATACGCCGAAGAGCAGAGCACCGCTGCGATTGTAAGGGGGATTGTTATGGGGGCGATCGCTACCGGTAGTTATGCGGTTGTGAAAGATTCGGCCACCGTGGTAATGGAAAAGAACAAAAAGTAGCTTTTAGGTTGATTTAATTTAGATTATGTTTTGTGATTCATTGACGCTTTGTCACTTTTTCTGCTATAATTGGGGGGTATATTTTATAAAATAAAAAAACATGAAAAATTCAAAATGTATCCTCGTACTTATTGTTAAGCTGCTCGTTGTGGTTGGCGCTCTTAATTGGGGCCTTGTTGGTGTTGGATTAATTATTGGTAGCGACCTCAATGTCGTTCATATGGCGCTGGGCTTTTCTTCCATTGTTGAGGCTGTGGTTTACCTTTTGGTTGCCGTGGCAGGCGTGATGCTGCTCGTGGGTTGCCCATGTAAAAAATGTAAATGTTCTGGTGGTGGGTGCGAATGCAAATCAGCTGCTGGTATGCCTACTTCTACCCGGCTGCCGCTATGAACATGGATTCTGCTTCTGATGGGGCTGAATCTGACCATATGGAATCGATGAGTATGGGTGCTTCGATGCCAGAAGCTTCTTCTGACTCCATGGAGGCCACTCCTACTGAAGAAAAGAAAGAAGAGATGTAATCCCTTTTACAAACAAAACCCTGCTCACTTTACGTGGGTGGGGTTTTTTGTTATAATCTCTTCGCTCTTTAACACCGTGGGGATGACATGGCTTTGACAGAAATGGTTCTTGGCTAAAAATGGCTATTCAGGCATCGTATCGTCTGCCTGCCCCGCCCTAGGCGGGTAAATCCGTCCGATACAACTTTAAGTGCAACCTCTAAAGGTTCTCTAGGAACTCGCTTTGCTCAACTTAAGAATGCAATGCCTTCTTTCGTTCCTGCATTTGCATAGTTCCATTGCGACTGCCTATTTCGCGGTCCCGTCTTGTTTAGTGATACTCGCTACCTAAATAAGGCGCTATTCAGCGAGTTACGTGTAACCGATTCCCCTGGTATCGTTTGCATCGACAATTGATCCAGGTACGTGACGGAGTTCTTTGTGAGTTTCTCATTCCCTCATCGACAACTTGAAACCCACTATAATAGTAGATGTTTTTACCCTTCATTTTTGGACCCCGGTTCGATTCCGGGCATCTCCACCAGACTAAAATACTTAATTTCGAATACTCTCCGCGCGGGCAGGCACAAATTACAAACCAATTCGAATGTCTAAAATTTTAAAATATTAAGATATTCATTATTAGTAATTGTTTGTGGTTTGTGTGTTTGGTATTTAAAATTGTTACTTAGATCACCTCTTTCTTTTGCTTTTTTGAGTTATCCCGCGTATCATGAGGGCACGTTTATTTTTGAAAACAAATTACTATGGAAAATGCCCAAATAAAAAATATAGCAACCTTCGCCTTGGTGGCCTCGATTGTTGCTGTTGTTATTGCGCTTTATGCGCTTTTTGTGCCTACCGCGGGTGGGGTAACGGCCAGTGCGAATGATGCCGATTTAGACGCGCGCATGGATCAGGCGATCGAACGCTATGTGGCACGTGTTCAAAAGGAACAACAAGCGGCCCAAGATCAAGAAGAAGCTGCCCGAACCGGTGGTGGAGCGCCTGTTGAAGGCGTTAGCGTGGACGATGATGCGGTTCATGGCGATAAAAATGCCCCGGTTACCTTAATTGAGTTTAGCGATTATCAATGTCCATATTGCCAAAAATTCTTTACGGGAGCTTTGCCGCAAATTGTTCAAAATTATATCGATACAGGGAAAGTGAAGTTGGTGTATCGTGACTTTCCCCTTGGTTTTCATGAAAATGCCCGACCTTCTGCCATTGCGGCTGAATGCTTTCGTGAACAAAAAGGAGACGAAGGCTATTTTCAATACCATAATCTGTTATTTGCCAATATCAATGCGCTCGGTAGCGATAATTTAAAGAAATGGGCGGTTGACTTGGGGGCCGATGCCAATCAGTTTAATGCCTGCTTGGATGGTGAAAAATATGGCAGTGAGGTGGATAAAGACATAAAGGAGGGGATGGCTTACGGTGTTTCTGGTACACCCGCTTTCTTTGTCAATGGGCGCTTTATATCCGGAGCTCAGCCGTTTGAAGTTTTCCAACGTGTTATCGATGAAGAGTTGAACAAATAATTGGCTTTGGAACTAACAAAACAAGCAAGATGTTTCTTACAATATTTTGCTTGTTTTTTGAGTGTTTTGCGTTACAATTCGTTCCACGATGATTCATCATTTTTTTGCACATCGTTGGGGGCAGCGCACACGGTTTTGCCATCTCAATTCCACTTCTTTGGAAGCCTTGGAATCCCAATCTTCTGACTTATTACAAGTTAGAAAGGCTATTTTGAATATTATTAACCCTCTGGAAGAGGCTCATGCCTTGAGCCAGAAAACGGCTGAGGCCTATCGTAAAGCGGCCGACGAAAGTCCTACACTAGAGGCTGCTCAAGGATTTTATGAGTGGATTCAAACCAATGTGCCCAAATCGAAAGCCGTTCAACCCGCATTGGACCGTATTCATCTTCAGTTAGAAGAAGGAGTTCAGCAAAAAATAATGGGCAAAAATGATCAGGCCTTTTTGCTGCAAGCCGTTAAAGATTACTACAATGCCAATGATTTGATCGATCCTGATGTTTTGGCAAAATTACTCGATGCTATCGAGGGTAAATTGGACCGACTGAAAGCAGACAAACAGCGTTACGAAAAACTCATTCAAACAAATTTTCCCGGTTATGTTTTGCATGAACTCCCTAAAAATGAGCGTGCAGCCTTTTTGAGCGAGAACGATTACTTAAAAATGACGGTTCCCGAGCGGCGGGTGTTTTTGGGCAATCTTGAAAAAGCCCACTCAGCTACCGTGGTCGCGCGTAAAAAGGAGGAAGAAGCGTATGCTAAGCTGCTCAATAATCCCTACATGGGCAAAGCGACTGTTGCTCAATTTATGAAAGAGTTTTGTGCGCTCACCCGCCGACGAGATCGCGCTGAATGGCTTTCGGAAATGGAAAATGGTCATCAAATTGAGCGTTATGAAGATTTATGGAATGAAATTGAAGCAGATTTTCAGGGTACTCCTTTCCTGGATAAAATGTATGCTCTCAAAGACTCTATGGGCCATTCTGAGCTGACGGACGCTTTCTACGATATGAAGTCAATCGAAGCGAATAAACTAGAGCGCGGCTATCAATACCAACTGGATCGCTACCAATCCGCTGGCATTATTAGTGCGCACACCCGCCTTGAATTTGACGCTGATTTTGATGCGCAAACCTTTCCGACCAAGTACGATTATGCACGCCAATTGCCTATGCAAATGCGTCGCTACGAAGCCCTTCGACATAAAATAGATGCCCTCGACCCTGCTTTTCAAAAAAAAGCCAGGGAGCTCTATCAGAGTAATCAGCATGGGTATACCGAAATTGAGGAATGGTATCAATCGGTGCAATCGAGCACTCTGGAGGTGGCTAACGATGAAGAACCTTCTGATAAAACCGATCTTCAGATTATGCAGTTAACGGATGCCATGAATGATGATGCTTATAGTTACGCGGTGGAATGGATGCTCTCAATGCCTACGGAAATGAAGCAGGATTTATATCAGCTATTGCGCGGTTATCTGCAGTATCAATCGGAAGGGACCTCGGCATTGGACTTTCAGGATGATGCGGATCGAGAAATGAATGATTTTTTGGATGAGGAAATGGTTGATGAATTTGAAGAGCATGATTTGGTGGAACCGGATGTCAGCAATGATGAAGAAGAGAAAATAAAAAATTATATTATTCGTGACCCTGGTTTAAGTGACCAATTAGCTGTGAAATATGATGCGTTGGACGAGGTGCATGATGAAGTGAAAACGAATGCTAATGATGAAAAGCCTGGTCTATGGCGACGTTGGTTTAATCCGTCAGACCTCTCCGCCACTGATGAATTTGAAAAAGTTCAACAAGCTCGCCGCATAGCGGAAGATCCGAATTTAACAGCAGACGATCAAGTATCCGTGGATGTCGATCGATTGGATGTTAGTACTCAAGTGCGCGAAAAAAATGTTTTGGATTATGCTTATGTGAATAAACGCATTGGCAAAAAGAATGTGGTGCGAGTTGATGTGGGTTACAAGGCGGCGGTGCGTCATTTGATTAGCGATCATCCGAGCGGAATTCCTCGCGATACTAAACTGCATCTTATGGCCAATCAGCATCAGCGAAAAGTAGAGTTTGGCTATACTGAGTCCAAATTATTGATGAGAGTCCTGGCGCTTGATTTGGGGCGAGGTGGTCAAAAGCGTGATCAATTGAAAGCCGCTTAACCTCTTAATTTTTCGTTGTATTTTAGCACCGTGTCCACAAAAGTGGCGTGACTCCAGGTGAGCGGAGCGACCGAGAGGGGATCACCGTTGAAGGGATTGATTTGTTCCGGCAATAACCCCGCCGGGTTCATGTATTTAATGGTCCAATCGATCCAGCCTCGTACCTCTTTCAAGTCTGCTTCCGACTGAGCTAGAGCCAACTTCCACTGGGCGTGCCATAACGTGGTTATGATCCATGGGTTCCCGGGGATTCCGTGATAATCGGCATTGACCCGCTGATAATCGTCATTTTCGCTTCGAGCCAGACCGCCGATGGTATGCACCGATAATGTATCGGCGATGGCTTGGTTGGTTCGCATGATGCGTTCGTCGTTGGGTGGAAGTACACCGAACATCCAAAGCGCGTGCATGCTGGCGTCCAATCCATAATCTTTTATTACTTCACCGTCTTCGGTGCACTGAATTCGTTTTAAAAATCGCCCGGACTCTTCGTCGTATAAGTGTTTTAAAATGGCGGTTTTAATATCACTGGCTGCTTTTTCGTATCGGCGATGATGGTTAAAATGACCCAGAATTTCGGATAAATGCGCGGCGGCCATTAATCCGGCATATACCGTAGCAGCGGTGTAACTAAACACTCCATATTCACGTTCCCATAAGTCATAGCTGGGCAGGGGTAACCCCGTCACCTTGTCCACATAGTCCATCATAAAATTCCCCGGTTTTTTGACCAAAGGTTCGTACATTTTTTGTACAAATTCGATGTCGCCAAACTGGTGAAAATGCTCATGCAACGCGTGGACCACAATTCCGGTTTCGTCTTCTTGAATGGGTAAATTCGGCTTTCCATCTTTGTACCAAGGGTGCCAAGAAGATCCTAAAGAATGGTCGGGATTGTATTTGTGTAATAAATATCCCGATTCAGTAATTACGTCGGCACAAAATTCAAAAAATCGCTTACTGATTTCTCCGTATCCTGCACGATCCAATGCCAGCGACACCCATCCACCGTCTCGCGGCCACATGTAGGTGTAGGTGTCTTTATTAAATTTCATAATGTCCGAATCATTTGCGGCAATAATCGCCCCTCGATTGTCGATTTGGGTGCGCATGATCAACACACTTTGTTTGTAATGTTTCTTTAGATCATTGGGCAAGCTTGAAATACGCTCCGGTTCTTTGTTAACCCAACTTTTCCAATAATTGATAGAATTTTTGAGCAATTTTTCAGGATTTTCTTCAACGACAAAATTATGCAGCGTTTCGACCTCTTCCAAATTTTTTCCCGCAGTGATCCAAAAATAAACCACCGCTTCGCTGCCGGCTTTTAAAAATACGTTCATTTGAGCGGTTGAATCGACCGACCCTTGTTCGATTGGATATTCCTCTAGTTTTCCGTCTTCTGCGTCTCTCCAGGTTCCTTCCAACCCGCGGTACTCACTTTTCCCAACGGCGAATGAATCGATGCCCTGATGTTGCCCTTGCCCACTGATCCAAAAATATCGTTTTTTACGATAATGAATAATGGCTTTATGATTGGGTTCGTAATAGGCAGTGTCTTGTTGCTTGTCGCCGTAAATATGAAAATCCTGGCCAAAAAGAGCCTCACTTCCCGATCACGATCTCTTTCGTTGATTAGGTTATTTTTCGAATAAGAACGTCTTGGGTTGGAGAAAGAAAATCATTGAAATACAGACTGATTCCAAGTGCACTATTTTTGGCACTGCTTCCCGTTACTACGGTGTCTTCAACATATTTACTTTCGTGAATCCATTCCTTCTCATCGATCCAACTGAATTGATGATCCGTGTACATCCCCAGTCGTAATTTATGTTGATAGGCGATTTGATCTTCCATACCAACAAAAGGAAAATAGAGATCACGAATTAGGTTGTGTTGGTCGATCGCTACGAGCAAATTTCCGTTACCGGTGACAATTGAGCTTGGCATAACTTACTAAATTACAAATGACAAATACACAAATTCCAAATACTAAATCATCCTTTCTACTTTCTTTTCGAACGCGGTGAGCGTGTTCATGTAGTTAATGTACGCTTCGTACGGAGAACTGAACGGAGAAAAATAAGCGTGTACATCCCCGTCGCTCCAATATTTGGTGCACATATAATAAAAGTGATCCGATGTTTGAAGCTTTCTCCATTTGTGCATCACGTCTTCGCTGGTCTTTTTTGGCAATTTTTTAAGCTCCGTTTTGAGCGTATTTTCCAATTCAAAAATTCTCTCCAATGCTGATTCCTGTAATTCATTGCTTCGCCACGCTGAAAGATCGCGCTCCATATCGGCCCAGGACATCAACTGTGGCACGTCTACGTCTCCTTGCACGTCATAGGCATCAATGGTTTCGGAAGGGGTTTTAAAGCCAATGTTTTTTTTCGAAACACGCTTTTGGTAAATGTTCCATAAAGTTGAATATTCCGGTGTCTTCCCATTGATGTTCGCCGAATGTTTCATAGTCCATGAATAAATTGATCGTATTTTCAGCGGTGGCGTCCAACCAATCAGCGTATTTTTGTGTATTTAAAGGCCATTCGGACCATCCGCGATTGCTGAACCGAAATGCAATGTCATCCGACAATTTATAATTTTTAAGCAATAGACCAAATTTTTTTGACTTTCTTTTTTTAATGGCGTGTTTGCGGGCTAATTTTAAGTCTTCGGGATGTAGTTCCACGTTTTTAGGTTCATACAGGTAATTGGGACTTTTCCAATCCAAATAGTAGTCCCAGCCTTCGGCTAAAATTCCTTTGAATCCCATTTCTTTGATGAAATTTCCGATTTCATTGTTGTAAATCAATTCGGTATTGCGGAATACCTGAGGTTTTTTTCCAAATAATTTGTACACCAATTCATCATGTTTCTTAATTTGATGGGTGAATTCATCTTTCGAATAAAGCCATGCAAGGGAATGATAGTAAGTTTCGCTCAAAATTTCGGCTTGGCCGGTTTTGAAAATGGCCTTGAACGAATTCAATACTTTTTTTCCGATCGCCCCAAATTCCAAGCATTGTTCCAAAAATACCCCCGAAAGACTGTAGCTTATTTTGAACTCCGGATATTGCTTCAATAATTTGAGCATGAGCTTGTTGGCTGGCAAATAGCACTTGTTCGCTACTTTTTCGAATATCTTTTGGTTGCCGTATTCTTTGGGGCCTTCAAACCATGCGTCGTGTTCGTTTATTCCTAGTGCATTGCAATTCGAAATGCGATACGGTTGGTGGACCTCAAAATAAAAGCAGATGGTTTTGTGGTAATTTTCTGTTGTTTTTGTATTCATTTTATTTTTGTTACACAGACGGCCTATACCCCTGAGAGCGCCCGTCCATAGGTTTTGATCATATGCTTGGCCTGTTCTGCCCAGCTCAATTTTTGGACTTCTCGTTCACCGTGTTCTTTTAGTGTGTTTCTTAAAGCGGGATAATTCAATACGGCCAATACCTGATTGGCCATTTCATCAACATCCCAAAAATCGGTTCGAAGGGCGTTTTTAATAATTTCAGAAACTCCGGATTGCTTTGAAATCAAAACGGGCGCTCCACTACGAATGGCTTCAAGCGGCGCAATGCCAAAGGGCTCCGAAACCGAAGGCATGACGTATAAATCGGCTTCGCCGTATGCCTTTGCCACTTCATCACCTTTTAAAAATCCCGAAAATAAAACGTTTCGTTCGATGCCTAATTCAATCGCCATGTGAATCACTCGTTCCATCATGTCTCCGTCACCCGCCATCACAAATTTTACTTTTGGTTTGTGCTCCAGTACCCTTTTGGCCATTTTCAAAAAATAGTCGGGCCCTTTTTGCATCGTCATTCTACCCAGGAAAAGCACGATTTGGTCCTTTTTTTCGATCAGGTGGGTTTTTTGATAGTGGGCCGCATTTTCGACCGCATTGTGCACTACATCAATTTTATGCTCCGGAATGCCATAGTGCTTTATCAGCATTTGCTTGGTGTAATGGCTCACTGCGATAACCCGATCCGCTTTTTCCATTCCACGTCTTTCCAAGTCGAACACTTGTTGATTTGGATGCTCACCGCTGCGATCGAATTCGGTTGCATGAATGTGCATCACCAAAGGCTGGTCAGAAATTTGTTTGGCTTGAATTCCTGCTTCGGCTGTTAACCAATCGTGGGTGTGAATCACATCATGTGGAATTTTTTGCGCATGTACTGCACCTTTTTCTGCAAAGCGCACCATTTCTTCCATTAAATTCGGCCCATACAAGTGCTCGGGCTCGTTGGAATGGTTTTGTTGGTGAATTTGAAGGAATTGATGGTAGGCAGTGGGGGATGCGTACGGTGAATAGAGCCCCGAAGGAATTGCAATTTGCTTAATCATCCCCCCGGACTCATGTGCCGTAAGAATTTTAAACTGATTGTTGGCTACCGCACGCATTTGATCATTAACCTTAGGAAGAACCAAATACACTTCTTGGCCATTGTGAATCAGGCCTTCTACAATGCCTTTGCACGCTACACCCAATCCGCCGCTGTTGATGGGTGGGAATTCCCAACCATACATCAATATTTTCATTTTTTATTTTTGCCCTAAAAAAATCCTAATATTATAGCATAAATAAAGGTCTTTTTCCATCGAGAGGCCTTGCTAAAAAACAAGATTATTTTTCAATCACTTTATTGCGCTGCGCATGCCTTTGTGCCGTTTATTTTTTGGTGCGAGGCCACCCCATTAAAACCGCGCCTTTTGCGACCGATGTTTTACTCGACCCGTCAACGATTTGAGGCGATTTTCCGCTCAACGAATAGGATTGAATGATCTTTTTTAGGGCGGTTTTATCCGCTTTTAGATGATAATGGTAAACCGACCCCCCCATCACGATCACTTCGGGATCAAAAATCGAACATAAATTTGATAAGCCGATTCCCACTTGTTTTAATAGCGTTTTTTTGTTTTTAGCAGTTGCTTTTACATACGTTCCGCTGGTGTTTTTTTCGAAGGTGGCGTGCTTTTGATCTTGCCGGATGATCATATGTCCGAATTCACCTGCGTATCCATGTGCGCCTTGTATCATTGCTCCATTTACAATAGCAGCCCCTCCCAACCCTGTGCCAATCATTACCGCTATGATATTTTGATAGGATTTAAGTTTTTTTTCTTGATATTCCGCCGCTAAAAAGGCGTTTACATCGTTTACAACGTGTACCGGAGTTTGATATTTTTTTTCAAAATATTCCTTTAATTTTAATGGTTTTTTAATGGGAATATGGGGTGTGTGCATTACAACGCCTTGCTGTGTTACTAAGCCAGGCATTGCTAGCGCGATTCCTTTGATGCCAGGGTGCCACTGTGCTTGAATGAGCGCTTCGAGTTGAGTCAAAAAGCCTTTTAACCCTTGGTTTACCTTTGTTTTTACCTCGTATTTTACGATCGAATTTAGTGCCGTATCAAACCCTTCCAGGTCAATTTTGGTCCCCCCTACATCCACGCCTATAAATTTTATTTTGTTGTTCATATCATTCATAAGATTATCGATAATAGATTTTAGATTCAAGAAGAAGTATGTTAGGCTAGAAGCCGAAATTAATCTTAGATCGTATGTTTAAAAAACTTCTTCTTACTTTATTGATCGGCTTGAGCGTGATTCCTTTTGCGTTTGCGGATCGCACCGAGCAGGCCACGGTTATTAAGTTTAACAAAGACGATCAGGACATCGTTGTGGAACGATTGGATGGCTCTCGCTGGCTTTTGCAGTACAACCGTATGTGCCGCAGTTACACTACCGAATTTCCAGTGAACTTAATCATCAATAGCCAAGAAGAAATCACTCAGCTTAAAATCAAAAACGGTGAAATTTGCCGCGTTTATTATGCAGCTCCTTATAGCGGTGATGTGCAAATTGATACTTTAGTCCGCCCCAAAGGGGTTCAACGCTTGAGTGAAGCTGAGGTGATTTGGCAAAACTCACGTTACCGTATTCGCTTCGGGAACGGATGTCGCTCGATTTATACCTTTTCCGGAAAAACGGCTTTCCTTAGTTTGCTCAATAGCTCAAATTTACTCAATGGACAGCTGATTTTGCCTCGATATCAGGGGCGCTGTACGATTGAAGATGCCCGATTGATTACGACACCTACCGACGAAATTACTTCCACCGTGCTGGGGCCGCTCACCAATTTGTATTATGTTCCCGGCAATGGAAACGTCACCTTTTATTGGGATGCTTTAACGAGCGAACGTTTGCTGACGTATGTGGTGGCGTACAGTCGCAATCCATTGGAACCGACTGATTTTACCTGGGAGCAAATGCCCCATGTGGACACCACGAAAGACACTCACTTTACTTTTGATCAATTGGACAACGGCCGGGCGTATTATTTTTATTTTGCCCCCCTTGATTACGATGGCCAAGTGGGCGAATGGACTCAAATTGAGGCTACGTCGGTGGCTGATCGACGCATTATCAATCAACCGGATTTTGATGCATTCGAAGTAAATATCGAAGAATACGCCGACCATTATTTGGCTTATTGGCCTTCCTTAGCAGACGTAAAGCGTTTTTATGTTCGTTTTTATGTCGACGGCCATCAGCAATACTTTCATATTTTAAAACCCGATACGAATGAGGTGGTGATTCCTAAAAACCCCGCTTACGCCGGCAAACGCTTGCGTTTTACCGTTTCGGTCAAATTGAATGATCCTTACGCGCGCTCTCCATTCGACGGCGTTCTTTGGATGCCGGCAAAAAAGTAAATTATTTTTGCGCGATGTAATCGCCTTTTGCTTGTTTAGCCCATGCTGCTAGGAAAGCTTGTCTTAGGGCGCGTTGCACGTCACTTGCCGCTTCACTCGCAGTTCCCGGGTTTTTTACCACTCCTTCGATAAGCGAAGCTAGATTAGGCATTTGAGCCATTTGTTCCATGGCTGCCAAACGGGCACCGTATTGCTCTTCGGCCGGTTTTCGGCTGACGGTTTCTGCAATGATTTGATCAATCGCTTTCGTCAATTGATCGCTTGGGATGCTACCACCAACCCCTTCCAATCTTAATGTGCCATCGACCACATACGCTTTTGGAATGGTCAATCGATCCGGGTTTTCGACCGCTCCTGCTTTGATCACTCTTCCTCCCGCTTTTTTGGCCTCTTCGACTCTTTGTGAGGGGGTAATGGCCGATACTTCTTGATCACGGAATTCCACGATTCCTTTGGGCTGTTCGTTGTTTGGCATTTTGTTTTGGGTTAATTTTTATAGATGGGCTAGTTCAGCCTCTAAATTAAGATTATTTTGATTTCTTTGCTCTTCTAATTGCTCCAGTTTTTGGCGAACATCGGAGCTTTTTTCACTAACGACCCGCCTTAATTCATTGAGCACTTGATTCAATGCGGCCTGTTCCTCTTCCATAATTTGTTTACGGGTCTCTTTTTCCGATTCCGGCACGGTTGCCAGCTTTTCCTTTGCACGCGCACCAATGGCTTCGCACTTTGCATCAAAGGCTTCTTGAAGCCGTTTTAAGTAACTTTGATGGGCTTCGATAAGCGCGTGATCCGTCGAGTTGGCTTGTCCCTTGTCTGGCATGCGATTCTTGGGTGACATCATTTCATTGTACCATAATAAAAATAAAATGAAAAGGGCTTGCGTCTTTTTTTGAATTTATGTAAAATCCCTTCGCTCGTTTCGGATTATGAATTAACTCTTGTTGTTATGTCACATAAGAAAGCTGGAGGATCAACAAAGAACGGTCGAGATTCTCGATCAAAACGCCTAGGAGTCAAGCTTTACGCTGGTCAAGCCGTTCGCGCTGGTAACATTTTGGTTCGCCAAAAGGGGAATAAATTCTTTGCGGGTGAAAATGTTCAAACAGGAAAAGACTTCACTTTGTTCGCTGTGAAAGACGGCGTGGTTCAATTCACCGAAAAACGCCAAACCAAATACGACGGGCGCACTTTTAAAAACAAGTTTGTGAACGTTATTTAGTGCTTTACGGTCACCCCCTTAGTCATGTCATTTGAAAAGAAGGTTTAGCGATGAATCTTCTTTTTTTGATAACTTACCTTGAATATTAAAACTTAAATAAGGTAGTCTGGTAATCGTTAGTTTGTAATTTTCTCGTATGTCGGAAGTTGGTGGATTAGATTTTTTTGATGCGCCCCAGGCTGCCGAGGCCAATGAGGTGAGTGATGAGCAAATTCGTGAGGAGGCACGCCGTTCTCAAGCTGCCCGGGCTCAATTGCAAAAAGACGAGGGGAAAGCGAAAAAAAATGACCACACCCTTGCTCAGATTATTGTTCAGTTTTTGGGACAACCTCAAAATACCGATCTATTTTTATTGATCTCTCGGGTGATTGCTCACGATGTACCTTCCGAGCTGATTGTGGCCATTTTGTCTTTGATCGACGAGGCTGCCCGCACCCAAGTGGTTGGTCTATTGGCCGCTCCCGAAGCGACTGTTGATGCTGCTCCAGCCGGCAACGCTTCGGCCGGCTTTCAGTCCCTTTCTGCTGACCAGCGTGCCAGAATGGACGATTGGCTGACACATATGCGCATGATTGCCTTACAAAAACCCCATAAAACATTGGATAGCATGCTGATGAAAACCACAGATCGGCCTCTTTCTCCTGCGCTCATTCAGCTATCTGCCTTTGTACTGCGCCGTTATTTTGAATCCAACCAGATTTCGATGGAATTTGAGCATTTATATGATTTTATGCAGGATGTTTTTGTAAAAATCGCCAAAGAACTGGCCAACTTGATCTCGGGACAGAGAAAATTAGCGTAAACTACATCCCTCGATAAGCGGGCCGCCCCTCTTTTGCCGTTACCTGGCCCACGATATCGGTGATGCGAATGAGACCTAATTGGCGCCCGTCGGTACTTTGATGAGGATTGACTCCCTGCAGCATCACTCGTTGACCTTCTATCCATTTTATCTGCTTCACTAGGAGAATGCTTTTTTTGAAGGGGTGATGGGCAATAACGATGTCACCCACGCTTAACCTTTTGACATTTTTTGCATAAACTGTTTCCCCCTCTTCTAAAACAGGGCTCATTGAGTTCCCGTTCACCTTAAAGCGCCGGCGCTTTCCAATCAGCCATTTTAGTTTTTCCGGCCAATCGGCTTTTTTTACGATGCTAGCGTCCATGCGACTTCTCGATTTTTTGATTTCCAAAATAGTTCATGGATCTCTTTCACCTTTTCCATCAAGGTTTGTGCACTTTCCATGCTGACATGGACTTTGCAGTCTGAGCAAGCCTTGGCTGCCATCCAAAATGTTTCGTGTAACTTTGGAAATACCTCTAGATGTGTGGGCTTAAAGTAGTCGGTCCATAAAATTAATAACTCATCTTTGCATTTTTGAGCTTCTTGCTCTTTGATGGCAATGTATCGTGCTAAGGTATTGTGGTATTCCAAAATAGCTTGTTCGTTTTCCGGATCGGTTGGGCGCTTTAGATCGAGGAGTTTTTTTGTCATGGATACAACCGCTTCGGCGGCAATTCGCGCCGACGCCGGATCATAAACTCCGCAAGGTCCATCGCAGTGTGCAAATACTTCGGTCATAGTTTTTTGATTAAAGAATGATTCACAACGTTTTTAGCCGCCAATCCTTTACGGTTCGGTCACATTTAGTTTAACGGATTGTTCGGGTTCTTCCAACTCGATTGTCCCCAGATCAATTTTGGGACTGACTGCACCATTAAACCGTTGTACCGCTGTGAGTGTTTTGGGGCTGGGCGCGATTTCATTTCCATTTTTGTCTTTAATATTTTTTAGCGTGATCAAAAAATGCTCTTCGGGCTGAGGGGTAATTCCACTCAACTCGATTTCTATCCGATTCGGCTTGGCCAGTTCGGCCAATACCACTTTGATTGTATCGGTTTCCTGATTGGCATCATTCAGATCAGTGACCTGATAATTTTCGATCGCGCTAACCGTATTGGCATTCAAAGCTTCGTTCCATATGATTTCAATCACCGAAAGTGATTGAAACTGTTGTTCAAGCGCGAAGGGTGGAGTGGTATCCGGCAAGCGTTCGATCGATAAGTTGGTGTCGTTGATAAGGAACCCGTTCCAAAAAGCCCTGTTTTCCCGGGTTTCCAGCTCGTCGCTCTTTAGCAGTCCACCTTCGGGAGCTTGTAAGGCCACTCGATAAAACATTTCTGAGCCCGACTGCTTAATCAGTCGTACTGTGAATCCTTCTTTGACCGAGGTGGTGCGAGGTAAAAAATACTTGTACGTTAGGGTGGTTTTACTGCCAGCGGGTATTTTGATGATCGACCCCATCACTTGCATTCCATCGAGTGCTTCTGGTTCGCTGTCCACCGGATACTCTTCCCACTCGGCTTTTTTGGGAATGGCCACTCTTAAGTAGCCGCGATAATTATCGCCATAGGTGCTGGTTGATCCGGGATAACGAAGGTTTACCTCGACCGTTATCAGAGGGCGTTCCCCGGTCAAATCGGCAAAATAATCAACTTCTGAACTCAGATAACGGTCGGCTTTTTTGGCGCCTAAATTGGCTAAATTAACCGCTAAAGTGTCGCCGTTTTCTTGAGGATTTAGGGTATTGGCCCAGCCTTTTTCGATTAATTTATTTTGCAAACGATTGCTGTGTAACCATACAAAAACTTCTTTTTGCTGTAACCCTTTTTCCAGCACTGCACGGGTTTTGAACGGACGCCATTTCGCTTTTTTAATCAAGGCGCTCCCTAGTTCGCCCAGAATACTTTTTCGTCCTGTGAGCGCTTCAATATTATGGCGGTCGATATTGTTCACTTCAAATTCCAGCTCGTTAAATAAATTATTTTTTGTGAGCACTTTCCCGTTCCAATCGATGGGCCCCAGCGATCCGAGCAAACGTTCGATTAGACTAAAATTAATCGTAATAATGCCGTCCACTTCTTCTCCGGCGAATTTTTCTTGATAGAATTTGGTGAGCGTTTTTGCATTGTCGGCATTATCTAAGCTCCAGTTGGCATCCCGAAATGTGTATCCTTGATACCATTCATTTTTTAATAATTCTTCGTGGGGATAGGGTGGAGTGACGTAGGCTGCGGTATCGATGTCGTAGGCATTGTGAAATTGCAATTCTGTTGGAATGCCAAACCAGGTTTCCAAATTACCGTAGGCTGTTATAAATCCTCCGCCCGGCCTTAGTTCGTAATTGTTTTGCAGCACGACCAAATATTGCTTATGAAAGAACGTAAGTGCTAAATAGTGATTGGCAAAAAAGCGGAGGGAACCGAGCGACGTGTACAACGCCAACCCTGCTAACATGATTAAAGCCACCACGCCTCCCAATATCCATTTGGCAGAAGAGGGAAGTTTAATGGTTGGCCATTCGAAACGTTTGCGCTGAATTTTATTTTGGTACGGAGAATAATGTGTGTTCATGTTGGGGATTATATCGGAAGTTTTCCTTCAAGAGAAGGTGAGGATATTTATCCTCGCCTTCTCTTCTCGACATTATCCTATTCTGTCGCTAGACTGTTCCCAGAAAAATCAATAACCAAACAACCATGAAACTTTTTAAGCAACCATCTGCCCCTTTGCCTAAAACTCGCATTGCCGTGGTGGGCACCGGTATGGTGGGGTCGTCTTTTGCCTATGCAGCCATGATTAAAGGACTTGCTGCTGAAATTGTAATGGTTGATGCCGATGAACAGCGCGAAGCCGGTGAAGTGATGGATTTGACTCATGGATTGATTGGTACAGAAACGGGGAATATTGTGGGAGGCGATTT
This sequence comes from Candidatus Peregrinibacteria bacterium, assembly GCA_016699515.1. Classification (GTDB taxonomy): domain Bacteria; phylum Patescibacteriota; class Gracilibacteria; order UM-FILTER-43-11; family UM-FILTER-43-11. Next base: position 157,495 of record CP064978.1, read on the forward strand.
TAAAGAATGTCAAAAGGTTGATATCATTGTTTTAACCGCTGGAGCCCCACAAAAACCCGGTGAAACCCGATTGGATTTGGTGAAAAAAAATGCACTTATTTTGAAGTCCATCATTAAAAAAATGGGGCCGTTGCGCCGTGATACCGTGGTGATTGTGGTGGCGAACCCTGTCGATATTTTAACTACGTTGGCTCGTAAATGGATGAATTTGCCTCCTCATCAAATTTTTGGATCGGGTACTTCGCTCGATACGTCGCGTCTTCGTTATAATGTTAGCCAACTTTTGAACATCAATCTTCATAATATTCACGCCTATGTTTTGGGGGAGCATGGAGATAGTGAATTTGCAGCTTGGAGCATGAGCATGGCATCGGGCGCACCACTGACCAAGCTTTTGACTAAAACTCAAATGAAAAATTTGGAAGATAAAACACGCCGCGCGGCCTATGAAATCATCCAACGTAAGCGCGCTACCTATTATGGAATTGGCGTCGTGATCACCGAATTGGTGGAAGCTGTTTTGAATGACAAAAAAATGATTATTCCGGTTTCCACCGAACCTGGAAATGCCTATGGCATTAAGGGAATTTGCTTGGGAGTCCCTGCGGTTCTTGGCCGTGGTGGTGCCGAAAAAGTTTGGCCTCTTGCTTTAAATGCACTGGAAACTAAAAAGCTCAAGCAATCGGCCGCCTTATTAAAGGGATATTTAAAATCCATTTAAGATTACAAGTGGCAAGATTCTCTGTAGAATGAGCGTACTTGTTTATTGCTGACGCATGAATTTTAAGAAACCGTTTGTCATTCTTGACCTAGAAACCAGCGGGCTGGATCCGAAGCGAAGCGACATTATCGAAGTAGCGATGATACGCTACGAGAATGGAAAAGAAGTGGCGCGTTACGATGACTTGATTCGCATTGATTCCCCCTTGCCCGAAGTGGTGACGGTTATCACCGGGATCACCGATCAAGACTTACAACAAAATGGTCGTCCCGCCCAGGAAGTGTATTCGGAAGTCAGCCGGTTGCTGGATGGCGCTTATTTGGTTGGGCACAATATTCCATTTGATCATGGTTTTTTAAAACATGCCGGCGTTTCGATGAATTTATTGGGCATTTTGGACACCTTGGTTTTGGCACAAATTTTTATGCCCGGTTCGCCCAGTTTTAGTTTGGAATCTCTGTCCGACGATCTTGAAATAACCCATGTGAATAAACACCGTGCGATGGGGGATGTGGAAGCAACTCTGGAGCTTTTTCGTCATTTAACCGAATTAGCGGCTCAAATTCCGGCCACCGTTATGCCTTCTATTCAGGCCGTCTGCAACAAGGGATCGTGGGATGGGAAGGTGTTGTTTCAACCTAGTCCTATAACTAATACCATTACTCAAACTAAATCAGATAGTTATAGTTTGAGTAATCGTTCGAGTTCTAATCATTCATCAACTATTGAGAAAGGGCTTTCGGTGGAAGAAGTATTGGGAACCGGTGGCGTACTCAACCATCATTGGGATGACTATGAAGTGCGCTCGGGGCAACTGAAAATGTCTCAGGCCATTGATCACGCCTTTCGCGAAGGCTATCACCTGATTTGCGAGGCTCCCACCGGAATTGGGAAATCACTCGCTTACCTGATTCCTGCGTTCCAAACGGCTTTGGATCAAAAAACGAAGGTGGTGATTTCTACCAACACGATCAACTTACAACAACAACTTTTTGATAAGGATGTTCCGATGTTGCAAGATTTATACCGCCGTGCTACCGGCAAAGCATCGGCTCGGGTGACGCTTTTAAAGGGTCGTCGTCATTACTTATGTTTAAAACGCTTAGATCATTTTAGGCAGCGTACCCGCTTTTCTGACGAGCAACTGATTTTACTGATCAAAATTTATTTGTGGCAGTATTGGGTTGAAATTGATCCCAATGCGGAACTGCATTTAAGCTATCAAGATTCTATTTTGTGGGATTTTGAGCTCTGTTCCGATGAAAAGCATTGCTCGCCTCAAAAGTGTTCCGCGTATGGTGAATGTTATTTGCAGCGCGCTCGCAAAAAAGCCGAACAAGCCGACATTATTATTGTGAATCACGCATTGCTGTGTGCCGATTTGCAGAAAGAGGGGGGGTTGTTGCCTGAATATCGCTATTTAGTGGTTGATGAAGCGCATCATTTTGAAGATGCGGTGACCAGCGGTTATGGTGAAACTTTGAAACAAGATCATTTGATTGTGCCTTTAAAACAAATGGTGCATGTGCTCAGTTATCTGCAAACTGAATACGCAGTTTCTTTGCGACAATCTAGTTTGGGCGACGACTTAAATCGCCTGATCGAATGGGCGGTTCCCAGAGCCAAGCAAGAAAAATCTTTGCTGCAGGAGATTGATAATGTTTTTACCTTAGTAGCCTATTTTACCAATCAGCATGTCGAAGAAACCGGTTATGTGGAAAATCTACTTGTAGACCGAATGATTTTGGGCATGGAAGAATGGCTTAATTTGGGTGATTCCGCTTCCGCTTTGGTCGATCAATTAACTGAATGGTTACGAGGGGTGCATCGAATAAAAGAGGGCCTTTTGGCTATTATTTCGGATGATCGTTTGGTCCATACCCTGGATGAATTAGATTATGAAATGGATTGGTATGGAAAAAGGCTTTCGATGATTTCGCGGTATTTCTTTAGTCTAGCGGATTCACCCACTGCGGGGCCCGACCATGAGTTTATTCGATGGATGACTGTTGATCAAAATGGTGAAGTGGCTTTGCATATGACACCTTATCAGCCGGGTACCTGCTTAAAAACTCTTTATGCCGATAAGAAGTCAATCATTTTTACTTCGGCAACGTTAAGCACTCAGTTAAACACCGGCGATGAATCTGGAGAACCGCAAAAACCGTTCACCTACTTTCGAAAAATGCTGAGTTTGGACGAACGCTTTGAAGAATTGGTTCTGGAAAGCCCCTTTGATTATGAGTCGCAAGCCTATGTGCTTATTCCTAGCGACTTATCCTCCATTACCAGCCCTACCAGCTTTGACGAAATTTTACCTTTTTTTGAGCAGTTGATACGCACTTTAAATGGCGGGATTCTGGCGCTTTTTACTTCGTACCGTGTTCTGGAGAATCTTTATTTGGCGCTGATGAGACCTCTCCAAAATCTTGGAGTCACTGTGCTTGCTCAACGGATTAGCGGAGGTCGTAATAAAATTTTAAAAGCGTATTTAAATCGTCCAGAATCGTCCGTACTGTTTGGTACGAGTAGTTTTTGGGAAGGCGTGGATATAAAAGGGGACGCTTTGAATACGTTGGTCATACACAAATTACCTTTTGACACGCCCAGCGACCCTGTGGTCAAAGCCCGCGGAGAACTTTTTTCTAATGCTTTTTTGAATACTCGGTGCCGCGGGCGGTGCTTCGATTTCGCCAGGGTTTTGGGCGACTCATCCGCTCTCAGAAAGATTATGGGGCTATGGTCGTTTTGGATAATCGAATTTACACCAAGCAATACGGAGAACTATTTTTAAAAGCTCTACCAGAAAACTTGACCATCGAAAAAAAACCAGCCGCTTCGATTCCTGAGGCGATTGGGGAGTGGTTACGACTTAAGCGGAATTAATCGATCGCAAGCTTACTGAAATTATTTTTCGCTTTTCATTACTTTTACTTGTTCTTCTACGGCTAGTTTTTCTTGATTTAAATACTTAATTTTAATTTCACTGAGTTGCTCACCACTGTTGAGTAGGCTTTCCAAATAACCCAAATACTCTTCGATATTTTCGTACGATATGCTGGTGGTTTTTTCGCAACTCAATACCAAAATAACGGCTTGGTTTTTATGATTATCAACATACAAAGTCCCACGGCGCGTTAAATACTCAACCTCTCCTTCTTGGGTGCGTACCGTTAGCCGGCTGAACAAAATAGAGCCCGTGAGCGACGCGTGATGAGCCATGATGGAAAGGGGTCCCATTTCGGTTTGTAGACTGACCTCTTGAACTTCTTTCGAGTCCAAAATTTCTTGGTCGGGAGTGCGGATGGTAAGGTGGAGGGTTTTCATAATTTACTGGGTCACTGGTTCACTCACGGTGTCTGATCACTGGCGCAAATATTCACTGGATGGATAGCCTAGTGATCAAACCCCGATCCTCATCAGGACGAGTGTTTTAGCGTTAAATAATTTACTTCTTATTTTTTCCGGCAGCTTCTTGTCTTTCGAGCACTTCATCGATGGTTCCCGCCAGGTAGAAGTGTTGTTCGTCGATTTTGTCATATTCACCTTCTAAAATTCCTTTAAATCCTTTGATGGTGTCTGATGGTTTGATGTATTGACCTGGAGTTCCGGTAAACTGTTCGGCTACGAAGAAATTTTGCGTCAGGAATTTTTGTACTTTGCGCGCGCGTTGTACCACCAACTTATCTTCTTCCGATAGCTCATCCATACCCAAAATGGCAATCACATCCTGTAATTCTTTGTAGCGTTGCAAAATGATTTTTACCCCTTGTGCCACTTCGTGGTGTTCTTCTCCAACGATTTCCGGCTCTAATGCGAGCGAACTTGAATCAAGAGGATCTACCGCTGGGTACAGCCCCATTGAAGCTTGTTTGCGGGAAAGCACGACGGTTGCGTCCAAATGAGCAAAAGTGGTGGCGGGCGCGGGGTCCGTCAAATCATCTGCGGGTACGTACACTGCTTGCACCGAAGTAATTGATCCTTTTTTGGTTGAGGTGATCCGTTCTTGAAGCATACCCATGTCAGTTGCCAAGGTGGGTTGATAACCTACCGCGGAAGGCATGCGCCCCAAAAGAGCAGATACTTCGGCTCCCGCTTGGGTAAAGCGGAAAATATTATCGATAAACATCAAAATGTCTTTTCCTTCATCGCGGAATTTTTCAGCGATAGTAAGCCCGGTGAGTGCCACACGCATACGTGCTCCTGGGGGTTCATTCATTTGTCCGAACACCATGGCCAATTTGTCGATTACACCGCTATCGGTCATTTCGTGAATCAGGTCGTTTCCTTCGCGCGAACGTTCACCCACTCCTGCGAATACAGAATAACCTCCGTGTCCCATGGCAATGTTGTGAATCAACTCCTGCATAATCACCGTTTTTCCTACACCCGCTCCTCCGAACAAGGCAACCTTTCCTCCTTTGGTAAAAGGACACAACAGATCGATCACTTTAATCCCGGTTTCCAAAATTTCTACTTTTGGATTTTGATCGGTCAATTTTGGAGGAGTCACGTGAATGGGGCGGCGTTCAACCGATTTTTCAAAAGCTTGCTTACCGTCGATGGGATCACCGGTTACGTTCAATACTCTTCCTAGAACGGCTTGGCCAACCGGAGTGCTGATCGGAGCGCCCGTATCCATGACTTCTTGTCCTACAAACAACCCATCGGTGGTCGACATGGATACCGTGCGAACGGTACCGCCACCCAAATGGCTTTGCACTTCCAAGGTCAACATGGACCCATCTTCCTGCTTAATTTCCAGCGCAGAATATTGTTCTGGAATGTGATCTACGAAATAAACATCAACCACCACACCGATGATGCGGCTGATCTGACCTTTGGGAATGTTCTTATTTTCTGACATAGTGATTAATTAATAGTATTTGAAAGGGTTAATAATTGGATCGTAGATCGTAGTGAGCAGATCGTAGTAGTTATTTGGCTTACTACGAGCTGTTTTCTACGCACTACGTATCTTTAATCGCTTCGCTGCTGTTGATCAGATCCGCTAATTCGGTTGTGATCACCTGTTGGCGCGCTTTGTTTAGATCTATGGTCAAATTTTCAATGATTTTGTTGGTTGAGTCGGTTGCATTCTTCATCGCGATCATTCGGCTGGAATATTCGGAAGCTTTTAATTCAAAGAAGGCTTGAATGAACAGAGTATTTACCAATTCGCGAGTTAGATGCTCCAGTACGGCCGCTTCGCTTGGTTCGTACAACATGTAATCATTTTCCTCTTTCTTTAAAGGCTTCAAATCAGAATCGGTGCCAATATGTTGCTTTAGATTTTCAACCGAAAAGGGGAGGAAAGTTTTTAAAATCGGATAGTAAGTGAAAGCGTTTTTGTAATGAGGTGACATCATCATTACTTGTTTTACGTCTCCTTTTTCCCAACGCTTGATCAACTCACCAATCACGTCGATTGCGTCGATCGGAGTCATATTTTCCTTGAGTGACACAAACGATTTTTCAACCGGAATTTTGTTGAATAGCGCGTAGCTTAAGCTTTTTTTCCCAATGGTCATTAGCAACCGATCTTCTTTGGGAGTGTTCAACCACTCATTCGATTGAAAAATTCCTTTAATCAATCGGTTATTAAGCGCTCCACACAGGCCCTTATCGGATGTGAACAAAATGAAAATGGTTTTTCCTTCCGATCGTTGTTCCATTAGGCCGTTCACACTATCTCCATTCAGATTGCGACTAAGAATGTTCAAAAGATCATGGGCAAAAATTCGAGAATGAACCGCTTTTTTTTGAAAAAATTTCATTTTACTCGCGGCTACCAATTCCATCGCCTTGGTAATCTTGCGCGTGTTCTTGAAGCTGCCGATTTTTTTCTTAGTCTCTATAAGTAATCCTGACATTCTTACAATTACGAATTAAATATTACGAATTTTTCTAAGCTAGAATGGCGTCACAGGCCTTTTTCAATCCTTCCTCCACATCATCGCTCAACTCTTTTTTGTCGGTAATGTTTTTAACCACTTCTTTGTGCCCACTTTGCATGCCATCTAACAAAGCGCTGATTTTTTCATGCACTTTTTCCGCGTCAAATTTATCGAAATACCCGTTGTTCACCGCATACAATAGCGCAACTTGTTGCCACAATTTATAAGGAGAACCGTTGCGTTGTTTGAGCACTTCAATGATGCGTCGGCCTCGCAATAACTGCTGCTTGGTTGATTCATCCAAATCACTGGCAAATTGAGAGAACGCTTCCAATTCATAGAACTGAGCGAGTTCCAATTTTACTTTTCCCGAAATTTTCTTCATGATTTTGGTTTGGGCTGAACCTCCTACGCGTGATACGGAGATCCCTACATCAATGGCAGGACGAATTCCTTTATTGAACAAGTTGGTGTCCAAGAAGATTTGTCCATCAGTGATCGAAATGACGTTGGTTGGAATGTAGGCGGATACATCACCTGCCAATGTTTCGATGATCGGTAAGGCCGTGACACTTCCTCCTCCGTAGTTTTCATTCAATTTAGCGGCACGTTCCAACAATCTTGAATGGAGGTAAAATACGTCTCCAGGATACGCTTCGCGCCCTGGTGGACGGCGTAGCAAGAGCGACATTTCACGGTACGCAACCGCGTGTTTAGACAAATCATCGTACACAACCAAAACATCTTTCCCTTTATCCATAAAGTATTCGGCAATAGCGCAGCCGGCACAAGCTGCCAAGAACTGCAAAGCAGCCGCTCGCGATGCAGACGCGGATACAACCACGGTGTAATCCATTGCCCCATGTTCTTTCAAAATTTCATAAACACGCGCCACTTTTGATTCCTTTTGTCCAATGGCAACGTAGACACAAATCATGTTTTCCCCTTTTTGGTTGATGATGGTGTCGAGCGCAAGGGTGGTTTTTCCGGTTTGACGATCTCCAATAATCAACTCACGTTGGCCACGTCCAATTGGAATGAGGGCGTCCGCAGCGATGATACCGGTTTGCACAGGCTGATGAACTTATTTACGAGCCATTACACCTGGCGCAATTTTTTCGAGCGGATATTGTTTATCTCCTTTAATGGCAGCTTTTCCGTCCTCGGGCTCTCCCAGTGGGTTCACCACACGTCCTAGAATATCTTCACTGACCGGTAATGTGAGTGAGCGATTGAGCGCTTCTACCATCAACCCTTCTTTAACATGAGTGCTTGATTGAAGCATCAATGCGTAGCTGGTATCCGCTTCCAAATTCATCACCAAGGCTTGCAGCGTGGTATCTTGCACTTGGACGACATCGCCCATTTTCAGATTGGGAAGCCCCTTAATGGCAATTACCCCGTCTTTATACGATTGGATAATACCGTATTTGCCGGTTTTTCTTCTTTGGCTGCTTCGAACGAAGCTAAACTGCTCTCTAGATTATCCAGCAATTGTTGAAGATTGTGTTGTGACATGTAAATTAATTAATAGTTAATCGAATTGATGGCCGCCCGCCTTAGGCGGAGTGGCCGCTTGGTGGTTTACATTTGAGTAGCGAAGCGTTCAATCTTTCCGCGCCATGATTCATCGGTGACTTTGCCGTTTATGAATAATTTAAGTCCGCCGTACAGATGTTTGCTGACTTGAAAAAGAGGAAAGACGTTTTTGAACTCTTTTTGAATTGTTTGCGGATTGCCTGCTTGGTTTCGGCCTCGGTATCGCGAGCCATTTGAATCACAATGTAGGGAGTTTCCGGGTGCACCAACCTTATGTATTGGAACAAACTTTCAAAATTTTGTTGATAGGTGTTGGTTGATAACACGTGGACAAAAATGGCTGGCAGATTAGCTTTTTTCAAATAGTGTTGTTTTTGTTCCACGGTCATTCCATAAAAACTCATTGGCAAGCGATCCAACAACGTGGCCACTTCATTCATCAAGTATTCTGCCAGCGCTTCACTAAAGCGACGATTCACTCCCATGCGGCTGTTTTTTTCTTCCAAATGTTTCACCAGCTTGAATGTGCTCATTAGGTCTTTTAAAAATTGAGCTTCGGATACGTCGCACAAATAGGGCACCAACGTTTCTGGTATTTTTGCCGCTTGCAAACAGGCTTTTTATCGCCAGCAGATTGCTCAAAGAATGAACGATTTTCTGCAAACAGTGATAAAACCTTAACCGTGATGTGAGCAAATAGTTGGTGAATCATTATAAAAGGAACGTAGAGTTAATTCGGGAATTACCGATATTCACGCCAAGCGGCGGTCACACTTTCTTGTACCACGTTTTCTGGAATCTTATTGGCTACCACATGCAGTAGTACTTTTTTCATCAACTGCACAATTTGTGCCTCGGCCTCCTTCATGATTTCGGCCTTTTTTTATCGAGTTGAGCGGTGGTTTCTTCGATCATTTTTTGTCGCTCACTTTCCATTTCTTGAATCATTTCACTTCTTTTTTCCTGCATTTCCTTTTTCAGGGTTGCAGCGTCGGCCGCCATTTGAATACGTAGTTCCTCCTTCTCTTTTTTGTGTTGCTCAATTTGCATTTCCAACACTTTTTGAAGATGGGCGGTGTCTTCGATATTCTTTTTAATGGTCGCACGTCGTTTCTCAAGATTTTTGATCACCTTGGGATAGAAAAAGTACCCTAATACACCCAACAATAACCCGTAATTCACCAGGTAAAGTAGCATTCCCCATAGGTCGATTCCTATTTTGGACAAGTTTTCCATAACGAATAAATGATGAGTAAAAACCTAGCTTATACAGCAAACAAAATGATCAAAGACACAACCAACGAGTAAATACCGGTTGATTCGGTGATCGCCATAAATACGATTGAGTTTGAAAATAGCTTGTCGGCCATTTCAGGATTGCGAGCCATTCCTTCTACGGCTTTGCTCGCCACAATGCCTTCCCCGATAAGCGGGACCAAGCGCTCCTAATCCCATACAGAGACCAGCGGCTAATAATTTGTATACTTCTGCTTCCATAACATTTAGGTGTTAGTAAATAATGATTTCCAGCTTGGTAAGCTGTAAGGACTAAGGATGAAGCGTGGGCTTACTTCCTCATTCCTCACCGCTTATTCTTTGGATGAGACTACCGCCTGCAGGGTTGAACCAAAAAATAGGCCCGACAATAAAGCGAATACGATTGCCTGGATGACTGCCGAAAGGAGCCCCAGAGCGTAAAAAGGAGTGGGAGCCAAAAATTGGGTAAACTTGGAAAGCCCGATAATCACAGTCGACATCAGCATTCCCGAAAGCATGTTACCGAACAAACGATTTGAAACGGACACCATTTTTGCGATTTCACCAATAATATCCATTAATCCCAAGAACACCTCAATAACGGCCATCATGAGGTCTTTGGCCGAGCGTACTTGAAGCAACTTATGAAACTTGATGTAATTGCCAACGTGCTTGAAGGGGTGAGAAACGAGCGCGATTAATTGAGCGAGTCCTACCGCTAGAATCCCGAGCATCAATGGTAAACTTAGATGCGCACTTGGAGTGAAGAAAAGATCTTCTCCATTGTATTCAATTTCACTCAATACTGGCAAATACGATAATAGATTCGAAAATAGAATCATCAAAAAGATGGTCAATACCATGTATAAATTCAATTTTCGATATTTTTTGGGGGTGGCCATGTCCACTTTTTCTTGAAACCATTCAATAATCATTTCCATAACCAATTGTAATTTGGTTGGAATCACATCGGCGCTACTGGCGATTTTAATTGCCAACAGTACAATAAAAACACTCACGAGCAGCAGGGCAGCGTGAGCACTGGTGAAGGCAAAGGGTCCAATCTGGGCAATGGTGGAAGGAAGAATGGAAAGGCTCATAAATAAAATCAATGAACTTTTGTTAGGGGTGGCGCCTTTTATTTTTGGGTTGAATTGTTTTGTTGGTTAGCTAACCGCTTCATCAGTCGGTAGAGTGATAGTTGAGTGACAGGGAAGGAGAGCATAAGCCCCAGGACCATAAACCACGGATGTTTGTCGAATCGTAGGTCCAGCCAGTGCCCTCCTCCGGCAAAAATAAGAATGCTTGTTAGGGTGGTAAGGGACACGGTCGATAATCGTTTTAAATGATTGAAAGATGGTATATTCCCTTTGTTTAGCTGTTTTTTGGTTCCAGATTCATGAGCTCAAGTGGTTGCCCTATCCCAACGTGCGACCATTCTACTCATGTTTTTAAAAAATGCAAGGGTCTAAAGAATACTTTTAAATTACGAATTAAAAATTAAAAATTACGAATTTTTCTCCGCTTATTTATTCGTAATTTGTAGTTAAAAATTCGTCATTGTAATCACTGCTACCAAGGCTACTTAATTTCCTGCTATACTAAAAAAGTATTCTAACCTTAAAATTATGTCTGATCTTTATGATGTTTTGGTAATTGGAGCAGGTCCTGCCGGTTATACAGCCGCACTTTACGCCAGTCGAGGAAATTTAAAAGTACTTTGTTTAGAAGGCTGGCAACCCGGTGGACAGTTAACCACCACCACGGTGATTGAAAATTTCCCTGGCTTTCGCGATGGAAAAGATGGAAAAGAATTGATGAAAGAAATGCGTGATCAGGCGGCCCGCTTTGGAACCGACTATATTACGGCCAATGTGTCGAAGGTCGATTTTTCCGCTCGTCCGTTTAAAGTGTGGGTGGGAGACGCCGTCTATCAAGGTCGATCCGTTATTATTGCTACCGGAGCTAAGTCACGCATGCTGGGTTTGGAATCGGAGGCGCGTCTTTTTTCTAAGGGCGTTTCGACTTGTGCCACTTGTGATGGATTCTTTTTTAAGAACAAGGTGGTTGCCTTATTAGGAGGGGGGGATAGTGCCATGGAGGAAGCCGGCTTTATGACCAAATATGCCTCTAAAGTCTATTTGATTCACCGACGCTCTGAATTCAGAGCTTCTAAAATTATGCAGGATCGAGTGAAGGACAATGAGAAAATCGAAATTTTAACCAATAAAACCGTTGAAGAAATTCTGGGTGAGTCGGTGGTTTCGGGTATACGCCTTAAGGATACTCAAACCGGAGCGCTGTCTACATTGGAATTACAAGGAGTCTTTTTAGCCATTGGGCATATTCCGTCCACTCAATTATTTGAAGCAGTGATTGAGATGGATGCTGACCAATATATTCTTCATAAAAACCACACCATGACGAATATTGAAGGAGTATTTGCTGCAGGGGACTGCGTTGATCATCGTTACCGCCAAGCCATTACTGCGGCGGCCGATGGTTGTCGTGCCGCCATGGATGCGGAAAAGTGGTTAGAGGCTCAGGCTTAATTATTGACATAACATAATTTATGTTTTAATTTACAACATAATAAATTCTAAATCTATCTTAGTATGTCTCCTGTCAATAAATATTCACCAATGTTTGCGGCTGCTGTGCTTTCTCTTGGATTGGCCGGTTGCCCTCCTCAAGTTGAGCAGACTAAAGCAGCAGAGGCTGTGCGAATGCAGGTGAGCACTGCTACTGCATCGTCTGCCTTACCCCCCGCTCCTTCTTATCCACCTAATTCAAATGTTTGCATCTCTTTTGAAACTTCATGTGACACAGACAGTAATGGAAAGATCCTTGTTGATACGTGTCGAACCGCCGGAGGCCTACATTGCGCTTCACTAAGAATGCCTTAGCGTACGATTGATTAAAAAAAGCGACTCCGCCTTAGGCGGAGTCGCTTTTTGTTGGTCATTCAATTCTTTCCTATTTCTCTTCTTTCTTTTTTGCGGCTGGTTTTTTAGCGGGAGCTTTTTTAGCAACGGGTTTTTCTTTCTTTTCTTCCTCTTCAGCTGCTTTCTCTTCTACTGCCTTTACTTTCTTTTCGGCGGCACCATATTGTTTTTTTAGTTCCGCCAAGTCAGGAGCCTTTCCGGCTTCGGGCAACGCAGCCTTTGCGGCTTCTACCAATTTGGTAAATACTTCTTCGTGATTGGTTGCCAATTCGGCAAGCATTTTTCGGTTCACTTTGATATTCGCTAGTTCCAAACCATAAATGAATCGGCTGTATTTGATTTCATTCATGCGGCAGGCTGCGTTAATGCGCAACACCCACAATTGATGGAAGGTGCGTTTTTTTAAGTCGTCGATCGCGGTACGCGTTCATTCCCGCTTTCATGACCGCATTTTTGCTAGTTTGAAAACGTTCTTGCGTTTGCCTCGGAAACCTTTTGCAAGGCTAAAGATTTTTTGTGACGACGGTGGGTGGTGGTTCCACGTTTTACTCTGGGCATCTTTCTAAGTTAAGAGTTAATAATTATGAATCAAGATAGCAGAACGCTTTCCGCTTTCTTATTTACCTGGCAACATGCGTTTAAGCTGTTTTTTATAGGTTGTGCTGGTAACAATGGTTTTTCCAGCAAGGCGACGTTGTTTTTTCGACTTTTGTTGAAGCAAATGATTGCGAGCGGCCTTTTGTTGGGCATATTGGCCGCTTCCGGTTATTTTGAACCGTTTTTTGGCCCCACTGCTGTTTTTTTGCTTTCCTGGGCGTGCTTTTCCGGGCATTGGAATAAAATTAGGAAGTATTATTTATTGGGCTTCAGAATCATGATCATTTGAAATCCTTGCGGCTTGGGCGCCTGGTCCATCATGGCAATGTCTTTCAGGCTTTCATAAAAGTAATTCATTTTTTCGATCCCAAGGTCTTTGTGAGTGATTTCACGGCCCTTAAAAATAAGGACCACTTTGATCAGATGTTTTTCTTCTAAAAATTTTCGGGATTGCTTGGCTTTTACTTCGAGATCGTGTTTGTCGGTTCGTATGCTTAATCTGACCGTTTTTGTTTCCGTTTTCTTTACCTTCTTTTTATTGAGTTTGTCCTTCTTTTTTTGCTTGTAGAGGTGGGTTCCGTAATCCATGATCTTGCACACCGGTGGCTTTTCCATGGGAGCTACTTCTACCAAGTCCAACTCTCTTTTTTCGGCAAGTGCCAAAGCTTCTTCAACCGACATTGGCCCCAACTTTTCTTCCCCGTCGATCACGAGGACTTCGTGAGCCCGAATGGCCTGGTTGATGCGTAATTTTTTAGCGATATACCTTGTGTTACGAAAGTAAGAATTTCGAAGCGAATAAAAAAAGCTTGGTTAGTCTAGACAATTACATTTTAAAAGTCAAATTTTTCTTTTAAAGAGGTCAATATCGATGTGCATAAAGCATTAAAACACAAGGGCACAAGAACATAAAAGCATGCTTATGCACACACTATTATTAGAAAAAAATCATTCGGACTAAAAAACTGTAAACCCAGTCAATCAAAACTAAGGCAATGATTGGAGAAATGTCCAGGCCACCTACTAACGGTATGTGCCGACGGAGGGGCGATAGAATCGGTTCGGTGATGTTGTACACCAGGTTGGTTAGTGCGTTGTGAGGCGGTTTGATCCATGAAAACAACACACGGGCAAAAATGGCAATTTCTAGTATGCGCACAAGATAGTACAGCATTTGAGCGAGCGTCATTTGCATGGTTTTATGAGTTAAGTTTCAATTTCAACTTGTTTCTTCCAAACGGTTGGAATGATTTGAATCACTTCGCGGGCAGTTAAACTGGATTGCATGGTGGCCAGATAATCTCCGCTCAAGCCCAAAACATTGGTGGCTACTTCTCCCGCTAAAAATGGTGAATAACCGCGAGCGATCAAACCGGCGATGAATCCTGCCAAGGCGTCCCCGGTGCCCCCCACGGTCATTAAGGCATTGCCTGTTTCATTGATTGCGATGTTTTGGCTATCGGCAATAATATCCCGTGGGCCCTTGCAAACGATGGTGCAGCCGAAATACTTCGCCCATTTTTGGACAGACTCTTCGGTGGGATCTTCTCCTGTTAAACGTTTGAATTCGCCTCGATGCGGTGTTAGCACGGCGTTGTGCGGAAATTCTTTTAGCTCCATCAATGCGCTCGCGTCGATCACCATCGGGGTGCTGACTTGCTTAAAAAACAACTTGATCGCCTCGATGGTTTCCGGATGATTTCCAAGTCCGGGGCCGATCGCAATTGCGTCCATGGTTTTAGCCATCTGCACGTACTCTTTTACATCGTCCTTGCTCAAGTGTGGTTTTTTAAAACTACTCAACAAAAAATTGAGTGAATAGGTTTTTGCCGCATCGATGTGTTCGGGTGGTAAACATGGAAACACCAAGTCTACTCCCGCGTGTTCCGCCGCCAATGCCGATAAAATGGGGCCCCATAAAAATGCTCACTTCCGCCAATGATCATTACCTTGCCATTTTCGCCTTTGTGACTCTCGGGTGAACGCTGCATTCAATTACAAATTAAAATTATGAATTGTTCTTTTGGAATGGGTTGTGAGGAATGATTTGTACTTCGGGCTCCATGAAAATATCGAATTTTTCTTGCACTTTTTGATGAGCCTTGCTTGCCACGGCCAGAATATCAGCAGTGGTGGCTGACCCCTTATTCATAATAAAATTGGCGTGTTTGGGTGAAATTTGTGCGTCTCCCACCATGATTCCTTTGCACCCGGCCTGCTCAATCAGCCATCCCGCCGAAGGAAAGCCGTTTGGATTCTTAAAGAAACTTCCGCATGAATTGCCCGCGGGCTGCTTGAGCGCTCGTTCTTTTATGTACTGATTGATTTCTGCACGAATTTTAATGGACGGTTCTTGCTTGAGCTTCATGGTGACCGACAGAACGATGTCTTTGGTTTTTTTGATTTTACTTTCACGATAGGCGAACTCAAAGTACTCCGGAGCGACTACGGTGGGCTTGTCGCTATTGCTTGGCAAAATCAGGACATGGGTGAGTACATTTCCGATCCACAAATCCGGGATGCCTGCGTTGCCATACACCGCTCCTCCAATGGTTCCCGGCACATTTGCCAAGCCCGAAATTCCTCCTAAATTTTGCTGAGCAGCTACCAAAAGCAATTTCATCAATTGCAATCCACTTTCTGCGGTCACCGTTTCGCCTTGAAATTGAATAGCTTCCATGCGGTTATGGATGATGAGCCCGGGATAGCCTTCATCGGCAAAAAGGACGTTGCTGCCTCCGCCCAAAATCATAAATGGAATTTGTTTTTCGTGAGCAAAATTTCTTAGTCCGATCATTTCATCGATCGATTTTGCCACTCCGTAATACGCTGCCTGACCTCCGGTTTTGTAGGTACAGAAATTTTTGAGCGATACTTTTTCTTGCACTTCAAGTTGCATAACTTTACGATACGCCAATTTCAGAGTTGATCCAAGGCATTTTTAAGCCGTTTTATACTCTCCTCTTTTCCCAAATAAATGGCGAGTGTCGCAAAATTGGGTGAGTTTTCTCTGCCGGATAACGCGACTCGAATCGGCCAGAGTACTTGGCCGTTTTTTAATCCCAATTGCTCCACAATGCCCACTAGTCCGTCGAAAAGTGTTTGATGTTTGGATCGATCACCCATTTGCCAATCGATTGACTCCATTACTTTTTTTGCTGCGGTCAAAACCTTCGAGAGCATTTCGGTGGTGATGTTGAATTTTTCCCTCATGATCAGCTCTTTGGGGTATTCGGGTAGCGGATCAAAAAACACCGATAATTCCGGCTGGATATCAGTTAGTTTTTTAAATCGCCCTTCAAAATCACTATCTTTCAGCATTTGTTTTACCAACGCCGGGTCGTTCTTTGGCATGAACGCGTGGTAGGTTTCGTAAAATGCATAGACGTTTTCGGTGATTTTTCGCTTGATCCATTCGCCATTAATCCATTCCAACCGTTTTAGATCGAACACTGCACCGCCTTTGTGCACTCGGTCGAGCGAAAATTTTTCAATCAGCTCATCCATGCTGAAAATTTCCTGATTATCCGCTGTGTTCCATCCCAGTAGCGCCAGAAAATTCAAAAGTGCTTCGGGTAAAATTCCATCATTTAGGTAATCGTCGACCGATACTTTATTTTTGCGTTTGCTGAGCTTGGTTTTGTCGTCGTTCAAAATAAGCGGTAAATGAGCAAACTCCGGAATGTTCCAGCCGAATGCTTTGAAGATCAAAATTTGCTTGGGGGTGTTAGAAATGTGATCTTCGCCACGAATGACATGGGTAATTTCCATATCATGATCGTCGGCCACTACGGTTAAATGATACAATGGATCGCTCAGGTTTCGTGCAATGACGAAATCATCCAGCTCCTTGGAATGAATCTGAATATTGCCTCGCACTAAATCATTCCACTCGATCGTTTCATCGTCATTCACTTTGAGCCGAATGACTGCGCTTTCGCCGTTTTCAATTCGTTTTTTACTTTCATCAGCGTTCAACGATCGACAGGTTTGATCATAGCGAGTTGGTTTTTTGGCTTGCATTTGTGCTTCGCGTTTTTGTTCAAGCGTTTCTTTGCTGCAAAAACAGAAATAGGCCTTTTCGGTATCGATCAGTTCCTTTAGATAATTTGCATAAATTTCGGTGCGCTCACTTTGACGATAGGGTCCATACTTACCCCCCACGTGCACCCCTTCGTCCCCGGCTATGCCTAGTTTAACCAGTCCGTCGATGATGTCTTTTTCAAATTCGGCCGACCCGCGCTCTTTGTCGGTGTCTTCAATACGAAACACAAGTGTGCCATTATTTTTTTTAGCTACCAAGTAGTTGTACAAGGCTGTGCGGACGGTTCCAATGTGGAGCAGGCCGGTGGGGGATGGGGGGATTCTTAGTCTCATAGTTTATTTTTCTTGATTGCTAGTTATAGTATTAGTTAAAGTACTAGTTAAAGCAATTACGATAACTATTACTAATACTATAACTCACTAGCGTCGATCGTTATTATTTAGAAAGTTGATGAAGTCACTTTCTCCATAACCACATCTTCCAAAGGTTTGTCATTCGGACCGCGATCACTGTTTACGATCGCATCCACTACGTCCATTCCTTCGTACACTTGGCCAAATACAGAATGTTTTCCATCGAGCCAAGGAGTGGCTGGCGCCTGCACAATGAAGAATTGGCTTCCGTTGGTATTAGGACCCGCATTAGCCATGCTCAAAGCCCCACGGATGTTTTTGAGATCTTTGCTAAATTCATCTGCAAATTTTCCTCCCCATAAACTTTCACCTCCGGTTCCATTGCCGTTTGGATCACCCCCTTGGATCATGAAATCGGGAATAACGCGATGGAAGATGAGGCCGTCGTAGTAACCTTTTTTGGCAAGTCCGACGAAATTTTCAACGGTTTTTGGTGCTTGCTCAGGGAAAAGACGAATTTTAATCGTTCCTTTGCTGGTTTCCATTACAATAATTGAATCGCCTTGTTGCGGCATAGCGGTTTGGTCGAAACTAGAATCATTCATCATGGTGGTTGAGTTATTAATTGAATCGGGCGCACTGTGATCCACAATGCCTTGCTCATTGGTCGTTCCCGGGTCGGTGCAGGAAGTTAAAATGAGTGTAGAAACGAGTACTAATGAAAAAAGGAGCTTGTTCATTCTGGATTGAATTAAGGATTAAGATTTTATTATATCCAATTAGTTCGCTGGATCATAAGGCACGCAACTGGCGCCCACGGGGTTGCTTCCGTCCACCGATGTGGCAATTGGTCCTGAGCGAAAACCAAATCCGTTGTTACATGGCGTTAACACTTGCGTGGTTGTGTTGTAATAATAACCAATCACCGGAGTGCCGGCAGGGCCGGTTGTGGAAAGCAAGGTGTTCGGTGAATCGCTGTTTGTCAGAATAAATGATTCATAATTAGCAGGGTCTCCATCACCTTCTAGCGTGGCCGCCAGCAAATATTCATTTCCATTTACTTGATAGATGTAATCTTTGGGCGTGGACGCTGGCCCGGGGTCTTGCGGAATGGAAGAAAGTGTTTTTCTGGGAATCGTTCCAGGGGTTACCGCCGGGTCACCATTGGTGAGTGGGCTCGCTGGATAGCGGGCATATTCGTTATAATAGATTTCAAAAGCGTTTCGCATCGTCGTCAGATCGTTTTTTCGTTTCGCATCACGGGCTTTAACGGTTTGACCCCCAACCGCAGTGTAAGCAACCACCGAAAGAATGGCGATGATGGTGATTACCACTAACAATTCGACCAGCGAAAACCCTTTTTTATGGATTGCTCTCATTTTTTGGTATAAATTTTAATAATTTGGTGCCATTTTATCACTTGAGTGCTCCGTGTACAATGTCTAGTTTTCTTCCGCGCACAGTGTTACGCTATTGTAGTACACAAATCCTCTGCACCACTTCAAATGAAATTAATCGTTGGATTGGGAAATCCCGGCAAGCAATACGAAAACACACGACACAATGTCGGCTTTAAGGCGATGGATTTTTTAGTGAAGCATTTTGAGCTGGGCACCTTTAAACTCCAAGAAAAATTTAAAGCCCATGTGCTTGAAGGCTCGATCGGTGGTGAAAAACTGATCTTTGCCAAGCCGGTTACTTTTATGAATTTGTCCGGAGAATCCGTTCAGCTGCTTTCGTCATTTTACAAAATCGCTCCGGCGGATGTGATGGTGTTGTATGACGAAGTAGCACTTCCTTTTGGTACATTGCGCGTTAGAAAGGACGGATCTTCGGCCGGCCATAATGGGGTTAAATCATTGATCCAATCGCTCGGAACCGATGCTTTTGTGCGCGTACGAATTGGGATTGAGCCGCTCACTCCGTTTCGAGGTGAACTTTCGGATTATGTGCTGGGAAAACTGACCGATGAAGAATTGAAAAAACTTGAAACTGTGATTGCAGAGTTGCCTGAAGTACTTCGGGGGTTAATTACGAATTAAAAATTACGCCGTGCCCGCCCATGCCTACCGGCAGGCAGGCATTACGAATTACAAAAAACCGTCAACAATCTCTCGATTAGTAACGTTTTTTTGGCTCGGGAGGAGGGCTTTACATTCGTCGTCCGCCCCAGGCGGACTCCTCAGCACAGGCTTCTCATCCCTCTCTACCTCGCAACACAAAATTGCCATCCACCTTTGGTGAATAACAATTTAGTGGCTCGGGAGGAGGGCTTTACATTCGTCGTCCGCCCCAGGCGGACTCCTCAGCACAGGCTTCTCATCCCTCTCTACCTCGCAACACAAAATTGCCATCCACCTTTGGTGAATAACAATTTAGTGGCTCGGGAGGAGGGATTCGAACCCCCGTATGCGTGGACCAAAACCACGTGCCTTACCACTTGGCGACTCCCGAATGAGTTTTGACGCCCACTTTTTATGTGTACATTTTTTAACAAACAATTGTTAGCGAGTCAAACCAATTTGACCAATTGATTCCCATTATTTAATTGGGTAGAATGCTTTCGATGAAGTATTCTGTTGCTTTTTTGTTGGCCATTTTTTTTATAACTGCTTGCTCACGACAGGCGGATTTGTCGTCGCTGTCAGCCCGTCAATCCGTTGATACCCCTCTTTCTGAGCCAGTTTTACCCATTTCCGACGCACCTCCTCTTTCCAATCAGCCCAAAAAACCCGATCTGAATCTTTTAGATGAGGGGGATGGCGAATACGATGTGGATATTGCGCGCGTGATTGAAGTGATCAATCAAGATTTGGATCGGCCAACGATTAGCGCTCAAGATATTGAACGTGGTTGGTATTACGGTGGACGCGATGATAAAAAATTCGGTACTC
Source organism: Candidatus Peregrinibacteria bacterium (assembly GCA_016699515.1). GTDB lineage: Bacteria > Patescibacteriota > Gracilibacteria > UM-FILTER-43-11 > UM-FILTER-43-11. The sequence goes on from CP064978.1 coordinate 177,743, forward strand.
CCGATTCATGGCGATTGATTCAAGATGGTGAGCGCACGCGATGGGCACGTATGGGCTTGGTTGAGGCTTTTATAGCGACAGAAAGTGATCAATTGTGCCGACAAACAGCTGGGAAATATGTGTTTTCGTGCCTTGATCACGAGGTGGATGGGTGCGAATATATTTTAGAAAGTCTCTGTCGTTGCTCCGAAAAAACTCAATGGTTCGACCAACAAGGTTGCATTCAGATCGACTCTGCCGGTCAACCCGTCGAAATTACTTTGAATGAATTAGAGGCCGGTTTTTATCTTGGCTTAACTAACCAAAAAAAACTCAATACTCCTCCTGAGTGGACCTGGGAAGATTTAGGTCCTCAATCACGCTGGTTTTTACCTCTCCCCGAGCCGAATGTGCAGGATGAAACCGCATTGGATTTAACTTTACCCACCGCTAGCACTCCTGAATAACTATGCTCATTCGACTGAATAAATATTTAGCGGACCGTGGAGTTTGCTCTCGCCGCGAGGCGGATCGATTGATCGAACAAGGACTTGTTTTGGTGAATGGAAAACGAGTTGGTGAATTGGGAATGAAGATCGATGATGAGTCGGATCAGGTTACGGTTGATGAAAGGGTGATACAGGAACAAGAAAAACAAATTTATATCATGCTTAATAAGCCTCTTGGGTATGTGGCCTCGGTTAAACCCACTGCCGCCGAGCCCAATGTGGTGGTTGATTTGATTCCGATTGAGGAGCGAATTTTTCCGGTGGGACGCCTGGATAAGGATACAACGGGCCTTTTGATTTTGACTAATGACGGCACACTAACCTATTTATTAACCCATCCCTCTCAAGAATGTGAAAAAGAATACGAAGTTACGGTGGACGGCATTTTGACCCCGGGTGTGGTTGAAAAATTAGAGCGAGGCGTTAAGCTGTGGGGTGAGGCCACCAAACCAACGCGTGTTGAACTTTTGAGTCCTCGGAAAATGAGAATTGTTTTGACTGAAGGAAAAAATCGTCACATTCGCCGTATTTGCCAAAAAGTGGGCACCCCTGTTAAACAACTTAGGCGCGTTCGCATTAAACAGCTGTGGTTGGGAGACCTTCCTGTGGGCGAGTGGCGGTTTTTAAGTAAAAAAGAAGTGGAAGCCTTGAAACAATGACTATGATTGAGCCTTATCTAAAACAGTATCAACTTTCTTATCCCCATGATCGTGTTCAGCAGTTGAACGAGTTTGTTCGCCTGTTTTTAGAAAAAAACCAGGTGCTTAATTTAACGCGGGTTCATACCGACGAGGAATTTATTGTGAAACATGTGATCGACTCATTGATGGTTGATCATTTTGTTGATTTTAGGCCGGGTCAATCGGTGGCTGATTTGGGTGCTGGGGAGGACTCCCGGGGCTTCCGCTTGCGATTGTGAATCCCGAAGTTTCGTTTACGCTGATCGATTCCGTACAAAAGAAGATGACGGCGGTTCAGGAGTTTGCCGATCAATTGGGACTTAAAAACGTAACCACGCTTTCCGATCGATTAGAATTGATTGGTCGTGATTCGAAGTATCGTGAACGATTTGATCACATTGTTTCGCGTGCTTTAGCACCTCTGCCTACCCTTTTGGAACTCGCCATTCCACTGCTTGATCGCGAGGGGGAATTTATAGCCATGAAAGGCCCGGGTTATTTGGAAGAAGTGCACTTAGCAGACCGTGCAATGGAGATTTTAAATGTCACTCAACCGACTGTTGAACGCTATGAATTGAAGGAATTGGGCTATCGATATTTACTGAGATTTAAAAAAACCAAGGGCGTTCCGCATTTGTATCCGCGACGCGTGGGAGTGCCTAAGAAGGCTCCGCTTTAGTTAAGAGTTAATAATTAAGAGTTAATAATTAAGAGTTAAGAATTATATGGGAAAGGTTTATCAACCCAACGATAAATACGCTCAGCGTGCGCAACAAGACGGTTTTAGGGCACGTAGTGTTTATAAATTGCAAGAAATTCAAGAGCGGTATGGCATCATTAAGCCTGGACAAAAGATTTTGGACTTGGGTGCGGCACCGGGTAGTTTTATGCAATTAATCGGTCAGCTGGTGGGCGAAAAAGGTTTGGTGATTGGGGTCGATTTGCAGCTCATTAAGCCCTTTAAAGCTCCCAATATGCACACCTATCAGGCCGATATCAATGATGAAACGGTTTATGATCGAATTGCCACTGAACATGGTGTGGAGCGATTTGATGTTATTACTTCGGATCTTGCCCCTGCTACCACCGGCATTAAATCGGTCGATTCAGGCCGCTCATTTGAGCTTAATGCACAGGTGCTTAACGTTGCTGATATGCGGCTGAAAAAAGGGGGATACGTTATTTTAAAAAGCTTCCCCGGTGCGGAACAGGATCAACTCATGCAACGTCTTAAAAACGATTATCGCACACTTAGAATGCTCGTTCCCAAGGCGGTGCGCCAAACCAGTCGCGAGGTTTATTTGATTGGGATGGGAAAACTATAAACAAGCCCGAATGAATTCCCGAAAGAGTGGGTGCGGGCGGTTGGGCCGTGATTTAAATTCAGGATGAAACTGTGACCCTAACATGAAAGGATGGTCTTCTACTTCCACAATTTCCATCAATTCACGGTCGGGTGACACCCCCGAGAAAATCAGGCCGTTTTTTTCTAAATCGGCTTTATAGGCGTTGTTGAATTCGTAACGATGTCGATGGCGCTCGTGAATGAGGCTTTCTTTGTAGGCATTGGCTGCGTGGGTGCCCGGCTTTATTTTGCAAGGCCATGAGCCCAAACGCAGCGTTCCACCTTTGTCGCGCTTTTCATTTTGGCCAGGCAAAAAATGGACCACTTTGTGTTTTGCTTTTGGCGAAAATTCTTCGGAAGTTGCGTTTTTGATGCCCACCACATTGCGGGCAAATTCAATGGCCATCAACTGCGATCCTAGGCATAGCCCCAGGTAGGGGATTTTGTTTTCCCGGCAATGTTGTGCCACAATGATTTTTCCTTCCGTGCCACGCACGCCAAATCCTCCGGGCACCACTACCCCCGCCACCTTCGATAGCTTCTTCCATTCGCTCTTGTCTTCTTTTTCTATTTTTTCAGCGTCAATCCAAACGATGTTCGCCTTGCGCTTATGATGAAAGCCTGCTGATTTAATGGCTTCTATTACGGATAAATAAGCATCATCCAATTCATTGTATTTTCCCGCTAAACCGATTGAAATTTCCTTTTTTGAATTCGTGATGCGCTCCATCATTTTTTCCCATTCGCTCATTTTTGGCTTTCGATATTTCAGCTTCAAAGCTTTGCAAATGGTGTGTGTGATATTGTGTTTTTCAAAAATCAGCGGAACTTCATAAATTGACTTAACCGTTGGTGCAGGAATGACTGCTTCTTTTTCCACATCACAAAATTTAGCGATTTTATTCAAATGATTGACGCTAATTTCTTCATCGGCACGGGCAATGATCATGTCCGGATGAATTCCCAAGCTTTGTAACAAACGCACCGAAAGCTGGGTGGGTTTGGTTTTTAATTCGCCGGATGATTTAAGATAAGGTAAAAGAGTTAGGTGGATTGAAAGTGTATTTTCCTTCCCTTCTTCGTGACGCATTTGACGAATGGCTTCCAAGAAGGGCTGCCCTTCAATATCGCCCACGGTTCCTCCAATCTCGATCAACATCACATCGCACTTGGACTGTTTGGCACCACTACGAATCCGTTTTTTGATTTCGTCCGTGATGTGTGGAACCACTTGAATGGTCCCTCCTAAAAATTCTCCTTTTCGTTCTTTATCTAAAACGGTTTGATAAATATGACCCGAAGAGGTGCTACTTAATTTTGTTAACGGAACATCGATGAATCGCTCATAATGACCCAGGTCCAAATCGGTTTCAGCCCCATCATCGGTTACAAATACTTCTCCGTGTTGAAACGGACTCATGGTTCCCGGATCTACATTCAGATAAGGATCCAGCTTTTGCGTAAATACTTTCAGTCCACTGGCCTTCAGCAGATTTCCGATGGATGAGGTGGCAATCCCTTTTCCAAGTGAACTGCATACACCGCCGGTGACGAAGATATATTTTGGCATTTCTTTATTACTTATTATTTATTACGTATTACTTATTATTCGTTGAATAGCTAATAAGTAATACGCAATAGTTAATCGCTAATAGTTAAGACCCGTGGCCTCACGGACTTTATTCATTGTTTCTGTTAATATGGGACGCACCTTGTCACCTCCTTCTTTTAAAATGGCTTCGACTTCTTTAGGGTGAGCTTCGTAGTAAGCTCGTTTTTCTTGGAAAGGGGCAAAATGTTCGGTGATTTTTTCGAGCAGTTTCTTTTTGGCGTCGCCATAACCCATGCCACCTTTTTTAAAATCTTCTGCCATTTGGTCTGTTTCGTCGCGGGTGGCGAATAGCTTATACAGTTCATAAATTGTATTCCCTTTCGCTTCTTTTGGTTCATCCACTCCTTTTGAATCGGTGATGATTCCCATTACCGCTTTTTTGATCACTTTTGGATCACCAAAAATAGGAATGAGATTTTTATACGACTTGCTCATTTTTTGCCCGTCGATTCCAGGGATGACTGCGACTTCTTCGATAATTTCTGCTTCGGGTATCACAAAGGTTTCCCCAAAGGTATTATTGAATTTTATCGCAATATCCCGCGCGATTTCGACATGCTGTTTTTGATCTTTGCCTACCGGTATTACCTGTGCCTGATTAATCAAAATATCGGCTGCCATCAGTATGGGGTAACTAAAGAGTCCGTTAGATGCTGCAATTCCTTTTGCCAATTTATCTTTATAACCATGCGCTCTTTCAAGTAACCCCATCGGCGTTACGCACGATAGAATCCACATCAATTCGGTCACCTCGGGCACATCAGACTGCGCCCAAAAACAACATTTTTTAGGGTCTAGCCCCAATGCCAAAAAGTCCATGGCGGCCTCGAGCGTTAATTTTCTGAGCCGAGAGGCATCATGCAATGTGGTTAAGCTGTGTAAATTCACGATAAAACAAAAGAGGTCACTGGAATCCTGGTATTCAATCATACGCTTGATCATTCCGAAGTAGTTCCCGATGTGGAGACTACCAGATGGTTGGGTGCCAGAGAGGACTCTTTTTTTCATACTAATTTTCAATGGTTTCAATTTATCAGAGTCGCTCTCGGTTGGTCAACGTGATTCAATTCAAGATTTAAGATTTTTTTCGTGTTGCAATCCATCTAAGCAATTTTGTAATCTTGTAATAAATAATCTTATAATAAATAAAATGTCCTCTTTTTCCGTCAGCGTTTCTGATCGCTCCACCGATTCTATGAAGATTTTTTCCTTTTCCGGTGAAATGGATGAAATCACACTGGCCGACGTGCGCACGCAAGTTGACCCTTTGCTGATGGATCCAATGGTTAAAACCATTATCTTTGATTTATCTGAGCTGAATTACATCAATAGCAAAGGTATTGGCTATCTGGTGGCGGTTCACACTCATCTTTCCAAAGACCAGCGCGTTTTGATCTTATCGGGGGCAACCGAGTCGGTGATGGACGTGATTATGTTGGTAGGCCTTCCTTCTATCATTCGTTGTGTGAATACGGTTGAAGAGGCGCTCGCATCATAGCTCACCAAGGCACTGGATCACTCGTCCGCCGCGGCGGACTTGATCACTATTGCTCACTTCCTTCTTTCCACTTTTCATAATATTCTTGGCGGCGGTCTTTGTTGTGAAATTTGAGCACGTCGTTTTCGATCACAATGCCATTGGGCTTGGGTACCAAAGCTGCTTTTTTAAGAGTACGGGGCTTGAGTATTTTTTGAATGATCCATTCCACTATGTCTCCAAATCGGCCCTTTAAAGCCCATTCTTTCATTTGTTTTATCCACGAAGGTTGGTCAAAAATGAGTTGGGTCATTTGGTCATTTTTTACTTCCAGTCCGTATTTCGACTTCAGCCCATTTTGATTCACGGTTTTAAATTTTTCAAAGGTCTCTTTGCCATAGATCGGTTTGATGGTTTTGAGCCAATACGCTAAATACGGATCTTCCGGGTTTATTTGAACCTTTTCCATGCTCAGCGCGTTTTCCGTCACAAAAAGCTAAGGCAAAAACGCCCGGCAACTTTTGCGCCATGCCTGCGTACTCCAAAAAACTGGAGCAAGCCGGTGATCAGCAGTCGCGCTGTCCACAAGCGCTTTGGTTTCACAACAATAAATAAATCGATGTCGGACTCCGCATTGGCATTTTCATACGCTAACGTGTTGCAGACGGCGATCATCCGAATGAACGGAATGTGCACCATGTATCCAGCGTAGTGGTGAACCTTTTGCCACAACCCTTTACTGATTAGACTGTTGCGTTTGCGAGTTTCCAAATTGCTTTCTCGACCTTTCAAAAACCAATATTCGTGAATTTGATCGACTTTTTCTTCGGTCTTTAACTCATTCAATATTCCCTTCACTTCTTTAATATGAATCGGTTTTTGGTTTTTATACAAATAATCCATTACTTCCTCGGCAGTGAGAGGATAATGAAAGAGATCGAAGAAGCCGAGGGTTTTTAAGATGGATTGTTTAATTGTCATTTGCTTGAATAATTTACCATGCAGAAGGCGCGACGTCGACGTCGCGCCTTCTGCATTCCGACAAGGTGATGAAACGTTTCATCGCCTTCTTTTCATTAATCTGCTACTCTCAAAATATGATCGATCATATTAAATCGCGATTAACATCGGTGCCAGATTCGCCTGGAATTTACAAATATCTTTCGGAAAAAGGTGAGGTGCTGTATGTAGGTAAGGCCAAAAATTTAAAAAAGCGCGTCACCTCTTATTTTCAATCTGCCTCTAAACATCACAGTCCGCGCATTACCAAAATGATTGAACAGGCGGTTGATTTTGAGTGGATTGAAACCAATAGCGAACTGGAGGCACTGATTCTAGAAGACAATCTGATTAAAGAACTTCAGCCTAAATACAACATTTTGCTGCGCGACGACAAAACCTACCAATATATCAAAGTCACCGTGCAGGATGATTTCCCCGAGGTTTATTCGGTTCGTAAAATTGTTCAAGACGGAGCGGTTTACTTTGGACCCAAAACCAGTGGAATCGACGTGCAACATTTACTCGAATCGATTCGGCGTATTTTTAAATTATGCACCGTTAAAAACATTAGCCTTGATCCGGATGGCACCCCTTTGGAAGGCGCGTGTGTTGCCGTTAAAATTGGCGGATCGCCCGCCAAGCGTCCTTGCTTGGACTATCACATCAAACGATGTTTGGGCCCGTGTGCGGGCATGATTGATCCGGCCCACTACCGCGCGTCCGTTGAGGGTGCGATCGAGTTTTTAAAAGGAAATTACCAATTCGCCATTGAACAGCTCAAGCAGCAAATGATGCAATTTGCGGCGGATAAAAAATTCGAGCGTGCTGCCAAAATACGCGATCACATTGGAGCGATTGAGCGCAGTGCTCAAAAACAACTCATCACGGATACTCATATTTCTGATCGCGATGTGATTGGTGTGATTCAAGACTCCGGCCGTAATTTTATTTCGTTGTTTCAAATCCGTTCCGGTCGGCTGATCGCGCAGGAGCGATTTACCTCGGAAGGTGGGGAAGCGCTGGATGATGTTTTGGAGGCATTTTTGCGTGATTACTATGCGGTGGCCGCCGATATTCCCAAAGAAATCATCATACCGATTCCACTGAAAGATCGCTCCATTTTGGAGGCTTTTATTTCGAATCATGCCACTCACAAATCCAAATTGGTCCACCCCTCCATTGGTAAAAAAGATGATTTAATCGTCTTGGCCGAAAAAAACGCACGCAGTTTTGCAGAGCAAAGCAAGGCAAAATGGATGTCGGATCAGAAGCGAACGGACGCTTCGCTGGTCCAGCTGAAAGAGGTTTTGAAGCTGGTAGACATCCCCAAGCGTATTGAATGCTATGACATTTCGCATTTGAGTGGCACTGAAACCGTTGGTTCAATGGTGGTGTTTAAAAAAGGGGAGCCTGCTAAAGCCGATTATCGACAGTTTCGTCTAAAAACCACTCAGGGAACCATCGATGATTTTAAAAGCATGGCCGAGGTGATTCGGCGCCGTCTTAATTATCTGCCCACGCCACTTCCAGCCGGTTATTTACTTCGAAAGGCTAAAAAAGCTGACTTTGATTTTATCAAAAAAGTCGCGACCACTCAGCCGATTAACGATGAAGCATTGGATGTGAAGCAGTTTTATGTGATTGAAAAAGAATCCAGGCCAAAGCCTGGATTGCCAACTATCGTTGCGTTTTGCCGATTGCGAAATTTAGACGAAAAAGTGGATGATATTAGCTCGCTTTGGGTGCACGAGGATCACCGGGGTCAAAAGCTGGGCACTCATTTAGTTAAAAAGTGTATTGAATCTTCTAAGCACAATCGCGTGTATTTAGATGCTAAGAAATTTTTTGAAAATTACTACTTAAAACTTGGCTTTGAAATCTTGCGTAAAGCCCCCGACGCGTTGGTGGAAAAAGTGAAGCGAGCCAAAGAACGCACCCATAAATCATTCGATTTTGATCCCAAGGATCTGGTTTACATGGCCTACCAAAAACGAAAAAAAGACACCTCATTCGATTCGGTACCCGACTTGATGGTGATTGATGGGGGTAAGGGGCAGCTGAGCGCGGCTTTTAGTGTACTTTCCGAAAAATTTCCCGGCATTCCCATGATCTCACTCGCAAAACGATTGGAAGAAGTATACGTGCCAGGAAAGTCCCATCCGGTGGCATTGCCCAACAATTCAGATGGAAGTTATTTGTTGCAGCGTATTCGAGACGAGGCTCATCGATTCGCTATTACTTTTAATAAACAGTCGCGCGATAAAACGATGACCAAGTCTGCGCTCGACGCCGTTCCCGGGGTGGGTGCCAAGCTGAAAAAAACGCCTTCTTTCGCATTTTGGTTCGGTGCCGGCCATTCGACAAGCTTCGCTGGACGCACTTATTCCGATTACGGGAGAAGTTTTGGCGAAACGGATTCGTGAACAACTGTAAGCATTTTTTATGGCCACTATTCTTTCCTTTATTGCTCCGCACGGTTTTCAAGACATTGAATATGCTGATTCAAAGGCTGAACTTGAGGCTGCCGGACATTCTGTGATAACGGTTAGTACCACTTTTGAGTGCCTTGGAAAATATGGAACCGTATGTGCTGCGGATCACTTATTGGACGAAATTCATTTCGATGAATATGACGCCCTTTTGTTGGTGGGCGGTCCGGGAATTTATGATTATTTTCATTCACCCAAATTGATTGCACTGGCTCAACAGTTTCATTCTGCACAAAAGCCTGTGTCTGCTATTTGCGCGGCCGTTGCCATTTTGGCTCAAGCCAATTTACTTAGCGGAAAAAAATCTACGTGTTTTGAAGGAGTGGCGGATCAACTATTAGCGAAAGGTGCGCATTATACCGGCAGTTTGGTTGAGGTAGACGACCGCGTGGTTACGGCATCCGGGCCTGAGGCTGCGCGGGATTTTGGCAAAGCCATTGCCCAGTTGTTTACTCAATAATTTGGCTTTTTTCCAATTTTTTTTGATTACTCACCTGTGCAAAAAGATTCACATGCCACTTGTTATCAATGATGTCCGGGCCATTTAACTGAAAAGCGAATGGGTTGTTAATGGTTTGAATTTCCACCGGCCCGTTGACCAAAATGCCTCCCGCACGATCGTCGTATATGTCGTTTGGCAAACAAAGTTTATCTAAACCGCTGTCGTGCTTTAGTGTTGAATCGCCGTCGGCGTCACGGATGAGCAAATGACCTCGTAATGGCTCATTGCATTGATTCCACTGGATCGATAAGGTTCCGCTAAAGGGATACGTTGCGCTTTCTCCAAAATCGATCACCTCTTCTACGGGGCTTACTTTGTTGTCGACGGTTCCGGTGAAGCGGTCAAATTTTATCTGCATACCTCCGCTCAGCTCTCCGCTTTTGTATTTGCTTGCCAAATAGTTTAGATAGCTGTCCATATAATCTTCCACATTCATCTCAACAATGGTTCCTCGTTGCAACGATACGGTGGTGCGTTGCCGAATGGCTACCACCAAAAAAAGCGAACTGAGTGTAAAACCTAGCACCACCGACCAAATCAACAAACTCCCCTTGGTTTCTTTCATCCATTGAATCATGGGAGAACGGCATTTAGATGATGAATGAGAGAACGGTTTCCAATCGGAGCATCAATCACCATTTCAAGCAAACGATTGGCTTGCCCGTTGGCTGCATAAATGGCCATTTTTATACTATTAACTGCATACTCACTCACAAAGTCGAAGGCGGGCAACGCACCGGGATTAATGGCGTCCATTGGAATAGCGTTTGCATTGATCAAGCGCACTACCTCTTGTCGGCCGGAGTTAATAAAGTAGGCATTGCTCACGCCGGTGGGAAAGCTGATGGGTGAATTTAACGTGGTTACGGCACCGTTTGCGGCCGTTACAAAGGCATCGTTTCGACCCGGGTTATTGGCTGCGATAATTTCTATCGTATCTTCGGGGGTACCCAATTCACCGTCTCCCACCCGAATGCGGTGAAAAAGTGTTTCAACCAATTGACGGTTTACATCGTATAAATTTACTTCGGTTGTTAAAAATCCTGCTTGAGTGATGGTTGGATTATCAATTTGAATCACTAGGGGGTTATTGATGGCTGGATGGGAAAAATCGACCGGTGTTCCTGCACTCAATCCATTCGGAACCGCTTCTTGTACACTAATTCTTACTTTATTGTCCGTACTGAGCGACGTTCCCGAACAATTTTGAATGCTGGTGCCCGACACGGTGTAGGGGGTTTGATTGATCATGATGGTATGGCCCAGTTGTAACCCAGTGGTCGAGATATCGGCCGTGTTGACGTAAATTTGATTGCCTCCATTGCTACAACCGGCTGTTGCATTTTCAAATAACGTGAGCGTGCTTGGATTTTCAAAGCGTTTTGTTAAGCTGTTGTAGTGCTGAGGAAAACCAATTAAGTTACTCACGGTGTTGTTGTAGCTGCCCCCGGTCATGGATGGGTTTATCAGTTCAACGGCGCTGAGGGGGTGGTGTTTTTTGGGGGTAACCTGAATCGTTAGGTTGCTCAGCGGCCCCGGATCCCTCATTCTTAATACTCGGTCATTGCCACTGTCAGCAATGTACAAAGTGTTCCCAGACTGATCCAAAAAAAGGCCGGTGGGAGTGTTCAGTGCACAAAGGCTGGCGGTATTAGTGCATACGGTGTTTTTACCATTGCCAACGATCACGGTCAGCTGTCGTCCGTCGGCTTGCGCATTGTTAAAATCATACTTTTTGATTTTATCGGCCTTTGTTTCGGCAATGAACAGGTATTCATTTCCTCCATTTTGATAGTAGGCGATCCCGGTGGGATAATTGAGGTGGTCAGCCAGCACGGTTTCTTGATTATTCAAGATGTCGTATTCCAAAATTCGCCCATTGCCTGAATCAGAAATAAACAGCCGATTGAGACCATCACTGGTGATGTCGGTGGGGGAATTGAGTGCACTACTAAGCGGCAACTCGAAACAATTATCTCCCAAAATTCCGCAATTCATCAGGGTATTAAAATAGGGATGCACGACATAGTTGTTGGTTTGGTTGGCACCGTTTACCGCTCGCGTGAACGCCGTCGCATTTTGCAAAGTGATGTTCCTGGGATTGATCGCTGGCGCTAGCATGGCTGGTTGGGCCGTGTTGTTGAACGCATCTCGCACCAGACCTGTGCCTGATTCCAGGTAATAGTAATTGGTTCCGTCGTACCAAATTTTATTAAAAACTAATAAATCTTTCACTGCCACATGCACATTCCCATTGATTGTTTTCGCCCCTACAAAACTGAATGGAAGCGCATTTTTTTTCGTATTCAAACTAAGGGCGTAATCGGTTCCTCGTTCCATCAAACGTATCACATTCCTAAAGCGGTCCAATATGATTAAGTTGGCGGTGATGTGACCTTGTAATTCATCCGCCTCTTGCTGAGCGTTGAAACTGTTTTTTAATGTTCCCGAAAAGAATGTACTGATGCTCAGCATAATAATGCTCATGATGGTGACGGCGACCATCAGTTCCACGAGCGATACCCCGGTTGGTTTTTTAATGAAATGATTTTTCACGACTAAAAAATAATAGTACTTGCGTCGACTTGATGATTTCCAAGATTGTCACTCCACGCCACACTTACAATTGCCTGGAAAGCATTGGTGAGCGATTGCCCACTGCTTGGGTCGGTATCGACCAACTGAAATGTGCGTATGAATCCATTTCCTATCGATTCTGTTATTCCGATTCCATAGGTGTATTCCGCTCCATCGAACTGTATTCCGCAACTTGGCACCGGAGGTAAACATGGAGCTAATTGATTTTTTGGCGTCCCCATTTGCCATTGCCTCCACAATTTTAACTCCCTGATTGGCCATAAAGTGGGCCTGAATTTCATTTTCCTGGTTACTGATTAATGTAATGTTACTGGTCTGTAAACTAATCACGCCAAAAACAATCACCGTTAAAAAAAGATCGCAAAAATCATTTCGGTTAGCAGAAAGCCTTTGATATTTTTTTTTGCGAACATTTGTTTTTGAAGTAAATACTAGCTTGGCCGTTCTTCTTTTCTTATTGTACCTCCTTTGTGGCGTTTTTCATTGGCCCAGTTCAAAATTTGGCGCGCCACGTTTTCGGGGTCCGGAATACGATCGATGAAAAATTCCGAAGCTGCACCGGAGGCCGTTTGCACCCGTAAATCTCCATAGTTCAGTAACGTGGGGAAAAACCCATGGACGTTTCCGGTGGTATCCTGAATTTGAGCCAAGGGGGTGGTGGCTACACTTCTTTTCAAAAATGTGACATGGGTGTGATCAATCAGACGATCACTGGTGATGATGAAGACATCAAATTCTTCGTTGAGCCACCGTATCATTGCGAACAATAATCCGTACAAAACGAACAAACTCACCAGAATTCCCATTACCAGCGTGGTGCTGTTATTTTCTGAGTAGGGTAAAAACTGGAACCATGCGAACGTGAAGGCGGCCATAGGAAAGATCACCACCAACAAAAACGCTGCAATAATTTTGATATAAACTACTTGATGTTTGCGGATGAAACACAGTACTTCTTCATTCTCCTGTTGATCCGGAAATAGTTTATGGTAGCTCATGGGGTTATTTTCTCATTCTTTAGTCGATAAATCAAATGGACAAAGCCTACCGTTGCGTTCCAAATGCGCGGATAGCGTTGGGGCTCCTTGAGCAATCTCCAGAGCCATTCCAAGCCGAATTGCTGAAGCCAGTTGGGCGCTCTTTTGATGCGTTCGGCGTAAAAATCAAAGCTTCCGCCCACGCCGATCGCCGCACGCACGTTGTGACAGTGTTGCAAATACTTCTGGATCCACTGTTCTTGTTTTGGGTTTCCATACGCCACCAAAAGAATGTTTGCCCCTGATTTGTTGATGCGGTTGATGGCAGTCGATGACTCTTGATCACTGGGTGATCCGTCAAAACAATCGACGATGTGCGCATCCGGATAGTGTTTCAATAGCTTTTCTTTGGCCTGCTTCGCCACTCCTTTGTCGGCTCCCAAAAAAAATAATTTCCAATGATTACGATGAGATCTTTCTACTAATTTTGGTAGCAAATCTGAGCCGGTCACCCTTTCGGGAATCACTCGAAACGGTTGTCTTAAAATAATTCGCATGAGCGAAAAAAACAATTGCACTCCTTTTTGCCACCCTCGTTTTTGGGGTAAATTCAAGTAATCAGCTGCCCACAGGGCACCGGTTCCATCGGCGGTATTTAAACTACTTTCCTGCAAAATGCGTTTGAATTCATCATCCTGCTGGCACCGCAAGATCATTTCGGGATTAACAGTGACAATTTGATGGGCCGTTTTGCCCTTGGTCCATTCGGCTATTTTTTTTAATACTCCCTCATAATCTATGCGGTCGATGGGTACCCCGGCGATCAAAAGGCGATGGTTCATTTTTTTCTTAGAATCACATTAATGTTAAATGCACTTTCGTATAAACGCTCAATGGTCCACAGATCCGTATGGAATAGTTGTTTGAGCTCGTGATGGGTAAATGCGTGATAGTAGCGCAACTGATCCTCGGTTTTCCACGGAATCCACAAGTCATTCCATCCCCCTTTTTTACCAGCATGACGGACCCAGTTCCACAACGCTTTCCACCATGCCGTACTATACTTTCTTTGACATAAATTCCAAACGGTCATGATGACCACTCCTTTTGGCTTTAAATGATTGTGCAAACGTTGAATTGTTTCGCGACGATGGGCGCGCTCGGGGACATGATGCAACGCCGCAATAGTAAAAATAACGTCAAATGGTAGTTTTAAATCCAATTGACTCATTTCGGCCATCTGGAACGTTCGTTGGGGATGATTTTTTTGGGCAATTCGAATCAATGCTTCGCTGTGGTCGACCCCTAGATAATCCACATCGCCTTCCAACCATTCACTCAAGCGACCGTTTCCACAGCCTACGTCCAACACGCTTGCTCCTTTTTGGAATCCACGTTTTGAACGCTTCAAATTCGGGCCACGCTCTCTTTGCGAGTTTGGTCAAATTCGCGAGCGATTTGATTATAAACCTGCTTGACCGATTCGGTGGTGGGGTGCGTGGGTTTTTGCATACCCCCACTTTAGCAGATTAGCTGATTGTTGTACCAATATAAAAGAACGGAAGCATCACCGCTAACAAAATGGAGCCCACCAGCCCCGCTACCAAAAAAATCATAATCGGCTCAATTAAATTCGACAAATTCTTCAGCAAGTAATCGATATTTTTGTGATAATTATTGCGTACTTTATACAGCATTTTACTGAGAGTTCCCGTGACTTCTCCAATGTGAATCATTTGGGCCATTTGCAATGGAAACCATTGATTTTCGGTGAATTTTTGAGTTTTTAAATCTTCCAATCCCATCATTTCACTGACGCTTTTGCCCATGATCACCCCATGACGAATGCGATCCAATTCGGCTTGATAGTATGTGTGATCGATGGTTTTTTCGGTGATTTCAAACGCGTCACTGATCAAAACACCACTTTCTAATAGCATGGCTAAATTGCCCGCAATCTCCATGATCATTTTTTGATGACTCAATTTACCGAAAATAGGAATGATGCCTACCGATTGTTCCCAGATTCTTTTCCCCATGCGCGTTTTTTTAACCGTCAATACCATTGCCGTTATTCCCGCCACCAGCGAAAACAGAAGGGTTGCGTAGTATTGGGTTAAAAAATGACTTATATCAATCACCGCTTGCGTGAGGCGGGGTAAATTGGTGTTTGATTGTTCGTACAATTCGGCCACTTTGGGAATAACGAAAATCATCATTCCGGCAGCCATGGAAATGGCTAGAAAAATCAGTAAAACCGGATAAAACATCGCCCCTTTAATTTTGCGTACATATTCCAATTTTGTTTCCAATTCCACGACCATTTTGTTCAAAACATTTTTTAGGTTTCCACTTTTTTCTGCAGCTTCGATGAGGGCTGATTGCATGGGGGGGAATATGTTTGGCACTCGTTGCATGGTTTCGGCCAAGCTCATTCCGCCGTTTAACTGATGGATCACGTCTTGGTAAAATGCTTTCACTCGTTTTTGTTTTGCCTGGGCTTGCATGAGCGACAATGCGTCGATCAGGGTGATGCCCGAATCGATCAAGGTTGCCAATTGGTCATAAAAAAACAGGCGCTCTTTTGCAGAAAAGTGCATCCATCTTAGAGTCCATGGCAATTTTTCATTCCCAAAAGCAGTTTTATTTCTTTCAATGCGCGCGTTTTCTACTGCAGGAATAACTGGTTTCTCACCTTCTTTTACGCCTTTGTGCCAGTATCCACTCGCTTTTTGCCAGAATGTTTTTTTTGCCGGTGAAGTGATGGATTCAATGTGCACAGCAAGGTTTTAATTGATGACGCGGAGCGCTTCTTCGATGGTGATATCTCCAGTAATGGCTTTAAACAAAGCGTCTTGTCTTAGTTCGACCATTCCTTCCTCGATGGCTGCTTTTTGAATCGCGGCACTTGAGGCATTCTGTATGATCATTTCTTCCAAATTTGGGCTGACTTCCAATACTTCGAATAAAGCAATGCGCCCTCGATATCCGGTTTGATTACAATGTTCACAGCCTGTTGCTTGATACAAAAAGGCGTTTTCGAACTGAATGCCGGCTTCTCGAAAAAGAATTTGGTATTTTTTAGGCACCGATATTTTTTTGCGACAATAGTTGCAGACTTTTCGCGCCAATCGCTGCGAGATAATTACTTTTACCGCGGCGGCGATCAGAAATCGATCGATGCCCATGTTTAGCAAACGCTGAATGGTTCCCACTGCCGTATTGGTATGCAATGTTGAAAATACCAAATGCCCGGTCAGCGCTGATTCGACGGCGAGTGAAGCGGTTTTTTGATCCCGAATTTCTCCCACCATGATGATGTCGGGATCTTGGCGCACCAAAGTACGCAGTCCGTCCGAAAAATCAAAGCCGATTTCGGTGTTGATTTGGCTTTGAGTTACATTGGGAATTTTGTATTCAATCGGATCTTCCAGCGTGGAAATATTTGATGCGGTGGCGTCGAACGTTGAGATCATCGAAAATAATGACGTCGACTTTCCACTTCCGGTTGGCCCTACTGCCAAAATCATACCGTAAGACTTATTTAAGCTCTTTCTGACTTTTAAAAGTACATTTGGCAGCATCCCCAAATCACTTAATTTTACCAGTTTTGGATTTTTTTCGAGCAACCGAATCACCACCTTTTCACCATAACTTGTTGGTAAAATGGACACACGCAAATCCACATCCGTTTGAGCAATGGTAAAACTGCTTTTTCCATCTTGTGGCAATCGATGTTCGTCAATTTTCAAGCCCGAAATGATTTTAATACGCGCTACAAGCGGGTGTTGAAAACTGGCTTCAAATTCGGCGTGTTTGATCATCTGGCCATCAATTCTAAAATACACCGCAAATTTGTCTTCAATCGGCTTAAAATGAATATCGCTTGCGTGCTTTCCGATCGCCGCCGTAAAAATTTCATCCAAAATTTTTGGAATCTGATCTTCGCTTAGATTGGGCGTACTTTTGCCGGCAATTTCGTTCTTTATAACGTCTAGAATAGCCATTGGTTCGGTTAATCCGTTAAATAATCATATTATTATAGCAGAAAAGCCTTCTTATTACAAGGGCACAAGAGCATGAAAGCACAAGAACATTAAAGCAATGTTTATGCCTTGCTATTATGCTTTCATGTTCTCGTGTTCTTGTGCCTGTTATGGTAGAATGTCCGCGCTTTCTAATAGAAAAATAAATGGTTAATTTTCATTGGAGAAAAATTACATTTTTTGCTTTATTAATCACGTTTTTTGTGGCTTCTTCCGCTCAGGCCGATGCTCCTTTTGAAACGGTGGTGTTTGATTCGAGCGCTCGTTTGTCTTACTCACAGCCTTTCTTTAAAGAGGAAGCCTTTAATGCGGTTGCCATTCGTTCCGACCGATTGATTCAGGGGCTGCAGATCAATTTTCATCCCGAATATCCCTTTTGGGAGGATGTAGAGTTTCATGATGATGGACTTGGCTTTGAGCGAATCGTGTTCACTTCCCAGGTTCATCGTGCTCAGTTACGCCTACTTTCTGACGATTCTCACGCTGCTGGCAACATTTCCGTGAACTTTCTTTCATCTGCATCGGTTTTAACTTCATCCGAACCTGATGGTTCGCAACAAGTCGCTGCCGCCACTACAGCTGGCGGGCTAAAAATTGTCACGCGTGCGCAATGGGGTGCGGATGAGTCTTTGCGCTATTGGGTCCCCGGCGAATCGGTGGGAGACGCCTCTTCCGGCTCATCTTCCGGTTCCAGTTCGGCTAGTGATCCTTGTCGCACTGTAACGGCGACCGATGCGAACGAAGTGGCCCTTTTAAGAACGGTCGATTCCGCTCCCACCGGTGAATTGCTGACGTGGCCCCTGCAGTACTCCAAAAATATTCGCAAAATTTTTGTGCATCACACCGATTCGGATCTTAAAGATTTAAATGGAGATAACGTGTTGGATAGCAATGACTATAAGGCTATGGTGCGGGCTATTTACCGTTTTCATACCGTTTCGCGCGGTTGGGGCGATATTGGTTATAACTATATTATTGATCCGGCCGGCACCATTTACGAAGGTCGCTTTGGAGGCGACCGAGTGGTGGGTGCGCATGCGCAATGTTACAACAATGGTGGCTTAGGGATCGCGATTATTGGTAATTATGAATCCAAAGCAATTCCCGACTTAGCTTTACAATCTTTGGTTCAGTTAATTGCCGCTAAATCGGCTCAATATGGTATTGATCCCGATGGTCAAAGCATGTTCCGTGGCAATTTAACCGAGAATATTTTGGGGCATCGTGATGTGCGTGCCACGGCTTGCCCTGGCGCACAGCTGTATGCCATGCTGCCCGTCATTCGCAATCGCGCGCGATTGACGTTAAAAACCGGGCAAGTGAACGAAAGCGATTTAACCATTGAGCCGGTCGATTACAATGCCGAGTGGGCCAGCCAACTTCCCAATCTTACGCTGTTGCCCGGCGAGCGAAAGACGGTTCAGGTTCAATTTAAAAACACCGGTAAAAAATCCTGGGATCATAACACATGGCTTTATGTGTATAACAATTGGAATCCGCAAGCACGAGTGGTGTCGGTTTTGAGTGATAAAACCTTTGTGGGGGCTGATTTGGAGGGGGAGCAGGTGCGTCCGGGTGAAGTGGGTACGTTTCGTATCGAGCTCGAAGCCGGTTATACCGCCGGTCATTACTCCTTTGCTGTTACCCCCGTGGTGAACGGGCAATTCAGAATCGCTCGTTCCCAATCTCCGATCAGCTTTTCTGTTGCTGAGCCGATTTTTACCTATGATGTGGTTGCCTCTCGGCTACCTAGTGGAAAAGTGTATCAGGGTCAATCGATTGCGGGGTCGATCACCCTGCGCAATACAGGCAATGTTAAGTGGGTGAATTATGGGCAGCACGCTATCCGCTTAGGGACCGATTGGGTGCGCGATCGGTCAAGTGTGCTTTTGAAAACCAATCCGACTCGACTGGCATATTTAAAAGAAACGGAGGTAAAACCCGGCGAAACCGGCACTTTTTTGTTTGAATTGTCTATTCCGGATCGGCTTACCGGGCGCGTGATTGAACATTTTACTCCCGTGATCGAAGGGGTGCGATGGCTAGAAAACAAACAACTTTCTTTTACGGTCGATCTAGTGCGCCCGAACCATCGAGCGGTTTGGACCGATAAAATCACTCAATTAACATTGCTTCCCGGGGAGCGATTTCCGATTGATCTTACCTTAAAAAATCAGGGAGATATCGCTTGGACTCCAGAAACGCTTCGCACCTATTTTACTGCGAATGGCCTTACTTTATTTAAGGATGAGTGGTCTCCGGACGAGGCCGTAGACCCCGGGCGCTCGGTCACGTCACGTTTTTGGGTGCAAGCCCCTTATACGGCAGGTACGTACTTTGCTAGCATACGCTCGCTGTTTCAGTATACACCCGTTTCGGGGGGCGGGGGGCGTGTCACGGTTCAAGTGCCGGCCGCGCGTGTTACCGCTCGCCTTGTTGAACAGTCGACGCGTGCGATCAAAGCCAGCCTGAATCAGCCCGTTACCGTTGAGGTAAAATTACAAAACAGTGGGAATATCGTTTGGCATAAACGTGGTGCTAATGCGATTTATTTAGCGCCCTCGCGCCCTCAGGATCGTAAGAGTACGTTTTATCACGACACGTGGCCCAATCGGTTTCGTGCAGGCGCTATGACGGAAGAAGAAGTAAGGCCCGGAGAAACCGGAACATTCCGTTTTAAGCTTTACCCCAGCCAAATAGGTACGTTCCAAGAATACTTTCAACTGGTGATTGAACAAGTGGGTTGGGTTCCGAATTCGGTTGTTCGATGGGATGTCACGGTCACCGCCGGTTCCACTGCAAAAACTTCGGAAGATTCCACAGCGGTCACTCGTTATTATCGCACGCCAACCGTCTCTACAACCCCGGTTAAAGCACCTGCCAGTCCGGTAACTTCCACTAATTCCGCAAAACCTACCACTCCCAACAGTCCTACTCCTACCAACCCTGTTGTTACTCCACCTGTTGTTTCGGTTCCCTCCACCCAATCTACACCCATTCGAGTTCTTATTTCATATCATGATGATTTTGCCTCTCTTAAGGCGGATACTGCCTATCGATTGGTGGACCTGAACCAAGATGTGCTGTTTACGGTCGGAGCTCATACCCCCGTTTTTGTGCGCTTGATCGCCGGGGATTTGCATGTTGAATTGGGAGGAGTTGTTAAAACGGTGAGTAATGGTGTGCGCTTAGAGCCGGATGCGGGAGGTATTGTCGAGGTGGTCTCTATGGAACGTCGCCCCAGTTGGGATCAAACCTTAAACGATAATCAATTTCGTGGCGTGATGGAAATTCGACCGATCGATGGACGCTTACATTATATCAATGAGCTACCGCTAGAAGATTATTTAAAAGGGCTGGCGGAAGTTTCGAATGGCACGCCCGTGGAAAAGCAAAAGGCTATCGCTATTTTGGCGCGTACGTACGCTCAATATTATTTGAGTCCTGATCATCGTAAATTTCCCGGAAAACCCTATGATGCCAGTGATGATCCGGCTATATTTCAGCGGTATTTGGGTTATGGATTTGAAAAGCGTTCTCCTCAATTTGTGCAGTCGCTTCAGTCAACCCAGGGGTTGGTGGTAACGTATCAGGGTGAATTGATTAAAACCCCTTATTTTAGTCAAAGTAACGGGCGTACTAAGTCGGCAGAAGACGTGTGGGGATGGAAAGACACTCCCTATCTTCAGGCGGTTGACGATCCTTATTGCGCTGGCCGAGTTCAACAGGGGCATGGCGTTGGTTTGAGTGGCTGTGGTGCCGAAGGCATGGCAAATGCCGGTCGAACTTATCAAGAAATTATTCAATACTATTATCAGGGAGTTTCAATCGTTAAGCATTCATCGTTAACCATTAATAAATAATAGGTGATTATTTATGTATTTATGTGTTGATACCATTACGCCTGTTGCCGGAGTGACCTTGCTTGATTCTAAACAGGTACTTGGGCACAAGTCTCTCGATCCAAAGCAAGCTTCCGAATCGCTCTTAACGGCCATTGACGCCTTGGTGGATGATCCTAAGGCCTTGAAAGCGATTTTTGTCATTAAAGGACCCGGTAGCTTTACCGGGTTGCGCGTTGGTATTGCGACCATGAATCCGTTTGCTCATCACCTTCGGATTCCTATTATTGGCCTTACTACTGCCGAATGGGCTGCTCATTCTGTGCAACAAGCCGATTTTATTTACCTTCAAACCATGAATCGCGATGAGATTTATATTCAGGGATTTGGTCGATTTAAAGATCATTATCCTCAATCGATTGTTTCGCTTTCCTCCGTTCGTAGCGACGAATCGATCGATTATGTTGGCTTCCTTTCTCAAGATCATCAAGAAAAGCTCCCCACGAATTATCAGTCATTGGATGAATTGCGTTCTGCCGGAGCAACTTGGCTCCATTTCATTCAACACTCTACATTTTTACAACAAAAAACCTACGATTTGGTAGAGCCATATTACGGAAAGGACGCGTCGATTACGGTTAAGAAATAATTTATTGCATCAATTTTTTAATCTCCGGAATCACCTCTTTGGTTTTTTCGTAGCCTTCTTTGATGCTGGATTCGGTTTTATGAAAGTCGAATAGCTTTACGTGGCCGAGTTCAGGTTGAATCAAAATATCTGCCGGGTATTCCTTTAGATTGGCCTCGGTGATTTTCTTTTCCATGATTTTAATCGAATTGGCGATCACTTCGAATAAATTGGGTTCCTCTTTTTTAAACCAATCCACTAGCCTGTTTTTAAAGTCACTATTCGCTTCTTTTGCTTTAACCGGGTTGTGAATTTCATTGTTTAAATCGACCGCGATTACCACGTTGCATCCTACGTCTCGTGCGATGTTGATCGGCAGGGGATTTACTAATCCGCCATCCACCAAGTGCATATCGCCCATTTTTACCGTGGTAAAAATACCCGGAATCGAAATACTGGCCCGTACTGCGTCAATCAGTGTGCCAGATGAAATTTGAATTTCGCGACCACTCTCCAATTCAGTGGCCACCAACATCAATGGAATGAGTGCATCTTCGACATTTTTTACAAAAAAATGCTCTGAAAAGTATTGAGCGATTTTTTCACCATCCACCAGTCCGTTTTTTAAAAACGTGGTGTCCATAAAACTGAAGGTTTTTCGCTTGTTTACACTCAAAGCAAATTTCTCCATTTCTTTTATTTTTCCCGAAGCGTATGCAGCCCCCACCATGGCGCCAATGCTGGTTCCCGTAATCAGATCCGGTTTAATTCCTGCCTCTTCGAGCGCTTTGATTGCGCCAAAATGCGCCATGCCTCGCGCACCGCCCGAACCCAGTACTAATCCGATTTTTTTACAATTTTTTTTATTTTCCACTGCTTCCTTTTCCGAATAAATAGCCGAATCCGAGGGTTACAATGGGGGCGACTTGCGTTTGGATCAATTCCAATACCACTTGCTTGTCTTGCATGTAACTAAAAAATACAATCGAAGCAATGACAATGGTTACCATAATCAGCGCGGCCACATTTCGTGGTAAATGATCTTCGGTTCCAAGAATTTTTCCGATCCATCCGGCTTTGCCATTGTGTGTATTTTCCATGGTATTGATTTTATCACTGGATCACTCATTTCACTTGATCACCAAGTAACAGGATCACCAGTTTGGATTTATTTTTTTGAAATTCATTCCATTCCTTTTCGACATATCCTTTAATTTTTTGTTTAAAAATCGTGATGTCGAATTGTTCGGCGTGTTTGCGGATTTCTTTCGGATTGAATTGCATGCTTTCAAAACGATTGATGGCATTGTTGAGCGATTGAACCGTTTGTTTTTCAAAGAATATTCCGGTCACCCCTTCTTTCATGCTGGTTAAACTGCCCCCCTGGCTTAGGGCAATCACTGGTCGACCGGCGGCCATGGCTTCTAGCGGAACGATGCCGGCGTCTTCGATTTGAGGAAAAATCAGTGCTTTGCAGTTTGCATAAAGTCCAGCCAGCGCTTCGTTTTCTATCGCCCCCAACACTTCTACACTTGGGCCGGCCATTTTTTGGATCTTTTTTAGATCTGGGCCGGTACCGACAATTTTTACTTTTTTTCCGTTTTTATTGAAAGTTTCAGCAATTAAATCAAATTTTTTGTACGGAATCAGACGACCGACGGCCAAATAGTAATCTTCGGTGGGATTAGCGGCTGGCTTAAACCGTTCGGCGTGTACCGGTGGATAGATCACATCGGCCTTTCGATGATAGTGTTCTTCAATTTTTTTGGCGATATAATCTGAATTTGCAATGTAGCGATCGACGCGTTGAGAGGCACTGAAATCCCATTTTCGAATCGCATCAATCTGCTTGCGAATGTATTGATGCGTTATTTTAGGGAATTTTTTGATGCGTGTTTCAAGGTCCCAGCTTTCCCATGCGTAGCGCATAGGAGTGTGACAATATGAGATGTGCAACGTTTCTGGATTGGTGATCACCCCTTTGCTAATGCTATGACAACTTGAAAGCACAATATCAAATTCATCCAAATCAAACAGTTCCACCGCTGTGGTCATCTGTCCCAGCATCCACTGATGTTTGACCAAAGGAATTTTTTGTAAAATCGAGGTTTTTACGTTTTTCAATTTACCCAATTCGCGCATGGCCTTAGGCTTGTACAGTGTGGTGTAAATGGGCGCATCCGGAAAACAATCGTGAAAAGCACTAATAACGCTTTCCGCTCCTCCATAATTGGTCATCCAATCCGCAATGATGGCGATTTTAAGATGTTTATTCATTTTTGTTTAAGACCTCCCTACCATCTTACTGGTTTTACCTCTGTGAATGCAATGAAAAGTTAAGAATTAAGAGTTAAGAATTGTTTGGAATGAAACTATTAACTCTTAATTAAGCGAAGCGATTTAACTCTTAGCTAATTGAGAGCTTTGCCTCCAAGCACCAATCCAGTGCTTCGGTGATGGTTACGGGCACATATTTTCCGATCAATTCTTTATCGTCCGATTCAAATCGAGTGAGTTTAAATTCGGGGATTTTTCCGCTCGCGTAGCCTTTTTCTACCTTTTCCACCAATACTTCTTTGGTTTGGCCAACAAATTGCTGGTGATAGTCATTCGAAATATCGCGGATTACATCGGTCATCTCACGAAAACGTCTTTTTTTGGTTTCGAGCGATACATCATCCTTAAGACTTCTTTGTGCGAGTGTTCCCGGGCGCTCGGAGTATTTAGAGATATACGCCAGGTCAATTTTTAACTCCTTCATTAAATCGACCGTTTCTTGATGTTCTGCTTCTGTTTCACCACAAAATCCCACAATAATATCGGTGCTGATCGAAATATGAGGAACGCGTGCGCGCAACTTATGCACCAGTTCCCGAAATTTATCCGGTTCGTAACGACGATTCATACGCTTTAAGCAACTGGCTGATCCCGACTGAAGCGGCAAATGAATGTGCGGAACCATGCTTTTCAACTCCCCGTATAAATTCACTACGTCATCACCCATGTCTTTGGGGTGCACAGCGTAAAAGCGAATGCGCTTTACTCCTTCAATGGCATCGATTTTTCTGAGTAGTTGGGCAAAAGGGGAATCAATTGAATTTTTATCGAAGTCGGTGGGTTTGTAACTGTTTACGTTTTGCCCCACCAAATTAATTTCGCTCGCCCCCCGCTTTACAAATTTTTTAATTTCCTCTTCCATTTCACTCATTTCGCGGCAGACCTCTTTGCCCCGGCTATAGGGCACAATGCAAAACGAACAATAATTATTGCAGCCGCGCTGAATGGGGCAGAACACTTGGGTTGCGTTGGTGAGTTTGGGCGAAATATGAAAATAACTCAAAAGATCACTCACTTCTTCGTCACTTTCGATTGGATGAAGTTCGTGCAGAATGTCGGGCAATTTCATTAATTCTTTGATCTGAAACACAAAGTCGATACTCTTCATCTGTTTGAAAAGCCGATCGTTCGATTGCCCTCGAATGCCGGTTTCGCGCACCATACATCCGGTTATTCCGATGCGTAAATTTGGATTTTGCAGACGCAGAGGTCTGAATTGTTTTTCAAGCCCGATCACTCGATCTTCGGAGGGTTGTTTAATCGAACAGGTATTCAAAATCACCAAGTCACTGTCGGCAAAATCTTCCGCTTTTTGGTATTTCATTTTTTCGAGCACGGTGGTCATCCGCTCCGAATCGGAGTAGTTCATTTGGCAGCCGAAAGTCCTGATGCAATATTTCATATTGCAGTTAATAGTTAAAAATTAAGAGTTAAGAATTAACTCAGGTCGTTATTGTACCGGATCTGGCTGAGAATTCAATGGATTTAGGCCGCTCGTGAACGGTAAATACTAGTTCGAGGAGGGGTTGCACGAGTGATTTGGGTTGGTTCCGCATTTGGACTGGTACCATTGGGCAATCCCACCACGGTTACCTGTGAAGGGGTTACTCGTTGAAAAGTGTCTAATTCTCTTATTTTTCGCTCTGATTCGGCAAAATCAGCTACTCTTTGGGCTCGACTTGGGTCTTTTTGTCCGTTCAAATCACGAGTAGCCACAACATTATTTTTCGCTGCCACTGGCACATAATTGGTTTTTCGTGCACCAAATAAACGTCCTACCAATCCGCGTACTTTATTTACTCCATCTTGAGCTGCCTCAGAAATAGATTCAACGCCTGAGTGAAACGCTTCTGCTACTCGCTCTTGCCACGAAGGGGCTCCTAAACGTGGAGCAATTGAAAGTCTGGGTCGCATGCTTGTTTGGGCCATAGCTTTCTGAGTTTTCTGATTTTTTAGTTCAGGAACTTCCAAAAAATCAGGAGGGCGTACCACGCTCAATACAGCACCTCTTGTTTTGGCTACGGGAAGGTCGCCGGTATTGTCGTTTGCGGGAGCTGCTGTTTCAGGCTTTGCCCAATTTGTAGGGAAAGAGGGGAGTTGATAATTTGGATAATTTTCTGGTGCGGCAACCATAAAAACAGGGGTTAGTGCTCAGGTCTGCATTTTATATTATTTATTTGGGGAGATCAAGTTTTGCGCCGAGGGTTTTTCCGGGCAAGTGGCGGTTGATAAGTCCGTGTATTTTGGGTCACTTCTCATTATTTGGTTGGCCAATTGGTAGCCTCCTTTTCCTAAAGTTGCAGAATTCATTCTTTTTTCAAAAAATTGCTGCCATTGCCCAATTGCTTTTTGATTACAATTGGGCGACCCCAAAAGCGTTTCCATTGTTGATCGGTACCACTTTAACCACGCTAATGCCAATTTCATTTCTTCATAATCTTCGAATCGTATTGTTTTGGTGGGTATTGTTTTTTTAGCAGGCCCCTCGGTTGGTTGGGCTTGTGGATGGGCGCAGCCCGTCGCTGCCAACACAAAACACAGGGCCATTCGTTGCACTATTCCTCCGGCGTTTTCAAAAAAAGTTGGGCGTTCCATCAATCGATATTAAAAGACCGTTCACTGAACGGTCTTTTACAGTAGCATAGATTTCTTTTTTAGCCAATTTTGTTGTTTATGGCCATCGACCCCCCAAAGGTCTCCCTGGGTTTTCATTTCCTTGTTCAATGGGCATAGAGTCGGGATTTTGAAACGGGTCATTCCAGTTTAAATCAACCGGTCGTGGGGGCAGTGGCCCCTCGGGTGCGCTGGAACCGGCAGGTACCCCTACGCAAGAACAACTTTCATCCACACAGCGCATGGAAAGACAATTCAACTGATCACGCATCGCTTGAATGACCCCGGGGTCGAGGATGGATTGGTTGTTGCAGCAGTTATTCGTTCCGTCCATACAGGTAACCAGCTGACACATGCCGCCTTGGCGACTGTTGGTTCCTTGGTAGCCCAAGTTCATACATTGGGCGATCGGGTCGGTTTGCCCGGCGGAATAATCGTAGCCTTCGTCGGTGGAGCGCTCGGTGAGCGGATTGCGACTTCCTCCGAATGCGCGTACGCGGTCGGCTCCCATCACTCCACCCAGCCCGTTTGCCACCCGAGTGAGTTCTTGGTTCATACAGGTATCCATGGCCTGAACAGCCATTCGCACTGCTGCATTGCAAGCTTCTTCGTCACCATCTTCCAAATATCCGTAAATGGGAAGTTTTTTAACCCCGTTCGTTGCACCTAACAGAGAATCTCTTGCTGCCGATTCATCTGCGGTTAAATCTCCCTTTGTGTCCAAAAAGTTTTTTAATGGATCAATTTCGGCTATCAAACTATCCACCTCTTCCTTGGTGGCTTCTACTAATTTTAGGTCGATGGCAACCCGGTCGCTTGGACTGGTGCGGGCTTCTTTAGGTTTTGGAGTTAATATGAGCTGGGCTCCATTATTGTTACTGATGGTGACTTGGCCCCCCGCTCCAACGCTTACAGACATTCCTTTCTTTTTGAGCTCTGCTTCTCTTTGTTTTGCATTGAATTCAGTTTGGGCTTTTTGTGCTAAATCTGCTTTGATTTCAGCCTCATCTTCCGCTTTTTGTGCATCGGTTCTTGGGTCGTGCGGGTCGCCTGCACCTTGATCTGAAAGACCGCAGCCGTTGGATTGAAAATTCATGTCGTATAGTGCGCGCAAACTAGTCGGGTTGTTTACGTTGACCCCCATTTCTTGCGCCAT
Organism: Candidatus Peregrinibacteria bacterium; assembly: GCA_016699515.1. Classification (GTDB taxonomy): domain Bacteria; phylum Patescibacteriota; class Gracilibacteria; order UM-FILTER-43-11; family UM-FILTER-43-11. Next base: position 205,535 of record CP064978.1, read on the forward strand.
GCACGCGGCCATGCCTCCCGCTGCCTGAATGTCTTCGGCGCGAATGGTGGCAATGGCATTTGCAACGCAGCTTTGTGAGCCAATGTTGGGTTGATTGCCGCTGGCCTGAGCGGCGCAAATGATTTGATCGATTTGCTGTGGGTTAAAATTATTCACGCCGGTATTTCCTAGCTGCGTGTTTGTCGTTGGATTGATCAACGTATTCAACGATGGTAGTGCGTTTGTTCCAGCGCCCGAGCCTGCCTTCATTCCTTGGCAACGATTGGGATCGGGTGCGCAGCGGTACATGCCGGCCAGCTGTGCAGCTCCACCGAATTGATAGGTTCCGTCTTGAACCATTTCGCCCAGACTGCATGTCCCTGCCAAAGTAATGCTGTTCAAATTCAAGCTGTTGATCATGGTTTGCCAATCCAGACAGCTTTTTTGTACCACCCCTTGATTACAAAAAGGATAACGAATGTAGGTTCCGTTGTTGGCCAGGTGAACCCGTTCGAATACAAGGGCGTTTTGAGTCGCCCGTGTTAAAGCGGTTTGCTCGTTGGTGAGCAATGTGCTGATGGTTGGCGCATCTTTTAGTAACAGCAAGGAAGAAAGCATGCTGCGGCGAAATTGATCCGCTTTTGCCGTTAATCCTTTTTGATTGAGTCGATTGACCACACGTTGGTACGATTGAGCCACTGCGGCTGCCATCTGTTCTTGCATGGTTTCAGTCGACATTAAATAGGTGCTTTCCACCAAGGCCAAACGACTGCGTTCGATAGGATCAGACCAGTTATAAAACATATGGTCCATGGCAGAATCAAGCGCCCAATTTCCCATTTCTTTTTACATAATCGGGTTGAAACAAGAGCGGAGTTTGAAAGGTCTGGCGAATGTCCTGTTCTAAATCGGCAAGATACACGTTTTGCACCAATGGATTCGCCACGGTTTCAACGGTAGCATTTTGATATTCCGCATTGCGAGAACCCACCGACGTTTGTTTGCTGGTGGCTTGATTTAAGTAATTCACTAAATTTCCCGAAATCAATTCGCCTAGGCTGGGAGCCGCCAGAGCGATCGGGGCCATTAATAGTAAGGTTAGGCCAATGGCAAGCCGGTTACGGTTTTTCATTTCTTGGGGGCTAGGGGTTATTTCTCTTTTTTTCTCATTTTTTTGCTGCATTGTAAAGTTTTAGTTTTATTTGTCCCGATTATACCATTTTTTGTTTAGGTGTGCTTTAATTCATGCATGTTGAATCATTTAATGAATGCATCGGCTGAACTCACTTTGGAAAATCCTTTTTACGTAAAAGCGTTAGAAGCCTTTGTATGGGGAGCGTTTGAATTGGATCGCCTGTCAGGTGATGCGACGAGTGAGGCTTTGGGACCTGTTGGCGAATCCAAGGCTCAAATCATTGCCAAAGAATCCGGTCAGTTTGCCGGCCTTTTAGAGCTCACTTGGTTTTTGAGTCGTTTGAAACAAGAGGGGCTAAAGATAGACATGGTGGCGACTATTGCTGAGGGGGAATTGTTTGAAAAAGGTCGTGTTTTGTTTGAATTTTCGGGCGCTTCTGCTCATTTGCTTTTGGTGGAGCGCACCATTTTGAATTTGTTACAACGTTTGTGCGGTATCGCCACTAAAACCCACTTACTTCAAGCTCGTCTGCCGAATTCCATTCAGCTTTTGGCAACTCGAAAAACGCTGTGGGGCCCTTTGGATAAACGCGCCGTTGCATTGGGAGGGGGCGGCACTCATCGGCTGCATTTGGGGGACGCGATTTTGGTGAAGGAAAACCATATCTCTAGTGCAATAAGCAGTGCTGCAGTGCTGCAGTGCTGCAATCAGTCTCGGCAGCACAGCTTACGTTGCATTTTATCGGTGGTTTTTTCAAGATCGGATCAGGTTCGATTTGTGGAGGTTGAATTGGAAACGCTTGAGCAGGTTCAGCAATTTGTTGATTATGCCAAAGGCCAATCCGATTTACCGGCCAACTTGGTGGTAATGCTCGATAACTTCACCCTCGATCAAATTCGTTCAGCTGTTCCACTATTAAAAACGGTGGATGTGACGATCGAGGTTTCGGGTGGGGTGAATGAAGGCAATTTAACCGATTACGCGATCGACGGGGTTGACTGTATTTCGGCGGGAATGCTAACGAATCGGGCGCATGCGGTGGATTTGAGTATGCAATTTGTTTAGTTGTCATTTCGAATGGATTGCAGTGGAGAGAGATCTCCCATATTGCTTGGCGATCAGAACTACCGGGGATTTCTCCCCGCCTGCGGCGGGTCGAAATGACTACAAATCCTCAATCAACTTTACATTGGCTACGGGGAAAGGATATTCCGATAGCGCTTCGGGGTTTACCCATTTTCCGTCGATGGCGGAGTTTAATTTGAGTTTTCCAGTTCCCAAATTTGCTTCGTAGCAATGCAAGTCGACCTTAAACTTGGTGTAGCCGTGTTTGATGTTTTTGATCAGCTTGGGGCTTTCGATCGTGATTCCAAGTTCTTCCATAACTTCGCGATGCAGCGCTTGTAATGGCGTTTCGCCGGGTTTCACTTTTCCTCCCGGGAACTCCCATAATCCCGCCATCAGGCCTTTGTGCGGGCGTTTTTGAATGAACACTTTGCCTTTGTTTCGAATCACCACAATGGCCACTTTGATCGGGATTTTTTCGACTCGTTCTCCTTTGTTAGGAAGAAAACTTAGGGTGCCTTTCTGCTTACCGATGCACTGGGTTTGCAGTGGGCAACGATTGCATTTTGGATTTTTTGGTTTGCACACCAACGCTCCCAACTCCATCATCCCTTGATTGAATTCGCGCGCTTGTCCTTTGGGAATCAGCTCCTCGGCCCATTCCCATAATTGCCTTAAACTATCCGCTTCTTTGGTGTTTTTGGAAAAATTAAACAGACGCGCCAGCACGCGAATCACGTTGCCATCCACAATCGGGCGTTCTTGATTGAAGGCGATGCTGCTGATGGCCCCGGCCGTGTATCGGCCGATCCCCGGGAGTTTCAATATGGCATTGTAATCGGACGGAAACGTTCCGCTATGTTCTTTTAAAACGATTTGGGCAGTTTTTTGAATATTCCGCGCTCGGCTGTAATAGCCCAATCCTTCCCACAATTTTAGCACCTTATCCTCCTTCGCTTTGGCGACCGATTCGATGGTGGGCAATGCTTTCATCCACCTTTTAAAATACGGCAACACGGTAGTAACTTGGGTTTGTTGCAGCATCACTTCCGAGATCCACACTTGGTAGGGATCGTACGTTTTTCGCCAGGGTAAATCGCGGTGGTTTTCTTGAAACCACTTGATTAAGTGAGTCTGGATCGCTAAGGTTTTGGCCTTGGTCAATTTCATGTGGCCAGTATATCATTGCGACATGGAAACCAAAGTGCTCATCATCGATAATTACGATTCGTTCACCTATATTTTAAAACAATATTTTGGTGAACTGGGCGCGAACCCCGAGGTTTACTTGAACGATCAAATTACGGTTGAGCAAATTCGTGATTTAAATCCGACTCACTTGGTACTTTCGCCCGGGCCTGGCACCGTGGATGAGCCGGGTGATGTGGGCGTGATGATGGAAGTGATTGAGGCGTTTCATCAAACCCTCCCGATTTTGGGGGTTTGTTTGGGGCATCAGGCATTGGGCAAATACTTTGGATCATCGATTGTCCGTGCGCCCAAAGTGATGCATGGAAAGCGGAGTTTGATTACGCACGACTCTCGCTCTATTTTTTCTGGCGTTTCCAATCCTTTGGAAGTTATGAGATATCACTCGCTGGCGCTCGAAGTTAAGAGTTTTGAGTTAAGAGTTAAGAATTTGGAGGTGATTGCTCAGGCAGATGATGGGGTGATTATGGCGATTCAACACAAAACCTTACCGATTTTTGGAGTTCAATTTCATCCCGAGTCGCTGGGAACGAAGGAGGGGATGAAAATGTTGAAAAATTTTATCGATATTAATCGAGAAGGCGCGAATGATCATTCGCGCCTTCTCTCGTGAGAATATGATTTTTAATCCAAAAAACACCGGGTCGATTCTGCTTTATGACGGCGTGACCGGGCATGCGCGCCTGGGGCAAAATCCGATTCGGGAAATGGATCATTTCGATTTTTCGTCGGGACATTATATGGGTTACCTCGCTTATCCCAATCCTACTTTGCAGAACGACATTCCGGCGATGCGATTTTTTGAGTATGAAAAAATTGAGGAGGTTGAAAATTTTGACATTGGAGAGAAGGCGCGAATGATCATTCGCGCCTTCTCAACTTCGGGAGAGTTGGAACAATCCGTTTCTAAAGCGGAATACCTTCAAAAAATTGCCGAGATCAAAGAGCTTTTGGCAGCCGGTGAAATTTACCAGCTCAATTATGCGATCCGTTTTCGAAAGGCGTTTTCGGGCGATCCATTTGCGCTTTATCAAAAGCTTTGCGAAGTCAATCCGGCGGCCTTTTCGGCTTTTGTGAACGCCGGTGATTTTCAAATTATTTCGCTGTCGCCCGAACGACTTTTTAAGGTTAAAGAGGGCGTGATTACGACGCAGCCGATCAAGGGACTTCTCCGAAGTCCAATTACGAATTAAAATTACGAATTACGAATTGGAATACCTCGAACAAGTTGAGCCCAACCTTGCCGCTCTTCTGAAAAGTGAAAAGAACGGGCTGAACTTGATATGATCACCGATTTGGAGCGTAACGACGTGGGGCGAGTTTGTGAATATGGTACGCTTACACTCACCAAAGAGCGCGAGGTGATGGAACTGCCCAATTTGTGGCATACGTATTCCGAGGTGCAGGGGCGATTGCGTTCCGATGCGACCCCGTCCGAGGTTATTTCGGCCATGTTCCCTGGGGGGTCGATCACCGGTTGCCCTAAAAAAAGAGCGATGGAACATATTGAACGTTTAGAGGATCTTCCACGAAATATTTTTACCGGTTCTATCGGTTACGTTTCGAATGGTCGGATGGATTTTAACATCTGCATTCGTACTCTTCTTATTCGCAATGGTCAGCTCGAATTTTGGGCGGGTGGGGGAATTGTGATGGATAGCGATCCAGAATCGGAATACGCCGAATGCATGCTGAAGGCCCAAAAGTTTTTGGAAATTTTTAAATAGATTATTGTATGGAAACGCCGTATGCCGAAAACACCGTTTACGCCACCCTGCGCACGTATGACACCGTAATTTTTAGGCTGGATGATCACGTCGATCGACTTTTAGAATCGGCTCGGTTGATTCATCTGCATCACCCGTTTACGTTTGATGATCTGAAAAGCGAATGTTTGGCAGCCGTTGATTCCATTCACTTTGATCCTGTGCGTTTGCGAATTGTTTTAAGCGATCAGGAGCTCAATGTAGAAGTGGAACCTCTTTCTGAAAAACCCGACGAATATTATCGCAACGGGGTAGCCGGGATTTTTTATGAAGGAATTCGTCATGATCCCGATGCCAAGCGCCATCAACAAATGGTGTGTGCCAACGCTAAACAAGCGGCGGTTGATTCGGGTGCATTCGAAGCGGTTTTGGTGGATGAAAACGGGATGATTGGCGAGTGCGCGTACGCCAATTTGTTTTGGGTCAAAAATGGTCAACTTTATACCGTCGAATCGGGTGTGCTCCCGGGGATCACGCGGCGAACGGTTTTGGAAATTGCTGATGATTGTCAGTTTGATCGAATTTCGAAAGAAGAACTTCTTAAGGCTGATGAACTTTTTTATTACCCAAACCACCAGTGGCATTCTGCCTATGGTCACCTTGGATTCTCAAAAAATTGGCGATGGCAGGCCAGGGCCGGTTACGAAAGGTTTGATGGAACAGTTTGGGGATTATGTGGATAATTATGTAAAGAAGGCGCGACGTTAACGTCGCGCCTTCTTTACCAAAATGCTTTTTGTTGACACAACTACTTTAGTAACGTATAAATAGGCACAATTTTTTAATTGCCCTACCCACGACCGCAAAAAGCGAACTATTTGAACTCCCAGAATTACCAGATACTGTCGGCGCACCTGAAGTTTGTCGCACTGTTAATGGCCTTGTTGATCGCGGGTATATTAAATTTGAAGGGGAGGCTGTTCGTGCTGATAGTGTTCCTGGCTTTGTGCGTGGTACGCGTGGTCTGGTTACTGTTACTCTTGGTTACCAAAATCAAGTTTTATTTGTTGAAGGTAACTCTGAATACGTTAATGCTCGTGAGGATGGTAAGCAAAAAAAACGCCAACGTGACGCTAGAAAAGGTAAATAGCGGTTGATTTTTTATCCACACCCATTGCACTTGTTGCGACAAGCCGGTGCGGCGCCGATTTTGCGATTGAGATATTTTTCGGGAATGGGAGGGAGGCCCATTTTTTTCCTCAGTTCTAACCCCTTTTTGGTTACCGCTAAACCTCCCAGGGCGGTTTCGCGAATGGTTTCAGACATGTGAGCGGAAATATTCATCATTGCCTCAACCACTTGGTCCATAGGAATAACGCTGACCACACCCAATAAACTTAGGTCGGATGCCCCCAACGCCACGTTCACGTAAATGGCATTGCGTTTTACGCAAGGAACTTCGACCAAACCGCCCAAGGGGTCGCAGGCAAGCCCTAGCATGTTTTTTAGTGCTAACGCAGCGGCGTTGATGCATTGTTCCGGTGTGCCGCCACGCATTTCGGTCACTCCGGCTGCGGCCATGGCCGTTCCGATTCCCACTTCGGCCTGACAACCTGCTTTGGCGGCACTAAACGTTCCACCATGCTCCAAAATGGCAATTCCTAATGCTGACGCTGCAAAAAGTGCATTGAGCATTTTTCGTTTACTCGATTTCATGTGCTCAAACGTACTAAAAAGCACTCCCGGCACTACTCCCGATCCACCAGCGGTTGGAAAGGCCACAATTTTACCCATGCGTGCATTTTGTTCGTTGGTCGCAAGCGCATAAGCCATCGCCCGCACCCCCACTTTGCTACCTAAAAGGTTCGCCATGTTTTTGGTGCCGTCGTATACCTTTTTAGCGTCGCCCCCTACTAGTCCGTATTGCGATTTATCCGTTGCTTTAATGCCCGTTTGAATCGCTTCCCACATGGTGTCTCGTACTTGCTTCATTTTGTCACGCACTTTGGCACGACTTTTACCACTGATCTCCATTTCGTATTTAATGGCGATTTGGGAAATGTCGGTTTTTTGTTCGGCACAGAGCTTGAGCAATTCTTCGCAGTTTTTAAATTGAAACATTTTTAGATTTAAGATTACAAGATTTAACCTGCCTGCCGGCAGGCAGGGATTACAAGATTATTCTTTTAATAATTTTGTTAATGATCTGACAAACTGAATACCCGGTAACTTTTCCAATTCCAATACTTGAGGAAGCCTTAGGTAACCCTCTTCGATGTTGAGCATAGTTAAGCTGTTTTTTTTCATCGAAATGGTTTGCTTGCTTGTAATTGGAATGCCCCAGTCGATCAATTTTCCATACACAGGATTCAGCACGTCCTCTTCGTTGTTGTGACCGACCAATAAAGAAAAAAATCGACCAAACACCGCTTCCAGGTCGATGTTGATGTTGTTAATTTGAGTGATGGTCACTTTTCCTCCTCCAATCGACGATCCTACCACGCTTAATTTTCGTTTGGCGTTTTTTAGAATGATGCGAACGGTATTGGGATGATGATCCGGAGCTTCTTCGACGGTTATAAATTCGTAAGCTAATTTATTTTTCTTGGCAATTTTAAAGGCTTCTTTGATGTTGCTGTCGCTCGTCATCATTTTCATTACACCTGCCAGCAAAGCCCGATCGGTGGCATGACCTTGATACACTTGCGCAAAGGATCCGTATAAATAGAAGGTCACTTCGGTGGGGGTTCCCCGAAATAATGCGCGCGCAATTTGGCCAATTTTACAGGCGCCGGCGGTGTGTGAGCTGCTGGGGCCCACCATAATGGGGCCGGCAACATCGAAGATTGAATTTTGCATATGCTCCTTCGCATTAACTTCCCATTATGCGCCGAAGCTTAATTAACTCTTTTGCATTAATTGAGCAAATGCTATGGCGCATTATACAAAATAATGGCTTAAGCGAAGGTGTATAAATGGGCGTTTGACTTCACTTTATCAAACCGGGGTAAATTGTCCACTTAACTTTTTAGTTGTCGGTTGAAAGTTGAACGTTGTATGTTGTAAGTATGAAGTTTGACCTTTCCAAAAAACACATCATGGGCATTCTCAATGTGACTCCTGATTCGTTTTCGGACGGCGGTCGCTATCGCTCAGTTAAGAGTTTAGAGTTAATCATTAAGAGCTTTATTGAAAAGGGAGTTTCGATTATCGATGTGGGGGGTGAGTCGACTGGCCCTGGTTCTACCAATGTTTCGGAGGCCGAGGAACTTGAACGAGTTCGACCGGTGATCGATTTGATTGCGGAACAAAAGCTTTATGAACAGGCGCTGTTTTCGATCGATACCTACAAAGCGTCGGTGGCTGAATACGCCCTTAAAAATGGCTTTGGCATGGTGAACGATGTTACGGCGTTGCGAGGGGATCCACGCATGATCGATGTTTTACTTCAATACAAGCCGTATGTGGTTTTGATGTATTCCAAAGATTCCACGGCGCGAACTACGGCTACTGCGGTTGAATATGACGATGTGATTGAAACGGTTGCCCAGTTTTTAAATGAACGGATTGAATTGGTACTGAATGCCGGTTTTCCGAAAGATCGCATCATTATCGATCCGGGTATGGGGGCGTTCGTTAGCGCCAATCCAGATTATAGCTATCAGATTTTAGATCGGCTGCCTGAGCTTAAAAAACTAGGTTATCCCATTTTGGTCGGTGTATCGCGTAAGTCCTTTTTGGGTGGAAAATTAGAAGAACGCGACCCAAAAAGTTGGGAGCTATCCCAAAAAGCCCTCGCCGATGGGGCGAGTATTGTGCGGCTGCATCAGGTCCAATAACTACCACCAGTAACAACGCGGTGTTGTACCCTTCTTTGAGCTCCTTCTGGCACAGGCTCAAGTGCCAACGTTTGTGGCTGAGAATGTTCTGTTAACACTGGGTTTAACCATGCTCTTACACCGCCCCTACGATCACTTGTTACGTGTAAACGGCCATCCTTAAATGCACGTATGAGCGCTTTTCTGATTCTTTCTTCTATAATTCTTCGTACCAATGTGGCTAGTTCTTCGCGTTCTTTTGCCAGGATGGCTTCGTCGTCCTCAAGCGTTCTTGTTGTTGCATACCCTGTTTCCTCATCGCCTTTTTGCTCAGCAAATAAACTGTCATCGGGTAAATACGCTTGCCAATCCTCGGGGAATGATAGCTTCATGAGGTGCAGGGTTTATTGGTTAAGAATGTTCAAGATGATTGCGATTTTCTCTCTTTCTCGTTTTTGCCGTTCTCTCATCGAATCTCCATCATGCGTTGTTAAATCTGGCACTTCGGTTGGTACCACTTCAGTGCTTCTGTCAAAAACATCAGGATTTCCCATTTCAGGTTCATAATCACCTTCTAGGTCTTCCCAGTTTTGTCCGCCAATGTCTATTCTTGCAATTCCCATGTGGGCAACGGTTAATTGAGTTAAGACCCATTTTACTCGGTGTTTCCTGTTTTTGTCAAGTTGGGTTCGTGGTATACTGCCAGTACTTAACCATTTTTTATGTTGGTTGGAAAAGAATTCACCTTTGATGCGGCTCATTTTTTGCCTCAGTACTATGGCAAGTGCGAACGTATGCATGGCCATACCTACAAATTGCGTGTGGTGGTCGAAGGCAAAGTAGGCGAAAACGGTTTAGTGATCGATTTTGTGATTTTAAAGCGCATTGTAAAGCGTCAGGTTTTGGATCTCCTCGATCATCAGGTGATCAACGATGTGATCAAAATTGCTTCGTGCGAAAACACCGCTCAATGGATTTGGGAGCAATTAAGTGATCTTGAAACCTTAATTCAACAAGAATTGGACGATCCGAATTTACCCGATTCGATCACCAAATACTTTAATGATCAAAATGGCGAAGGAATGGACACCTCGGAATTTTCCGATCAAGTTCGTTTGCACGAAGTAACGCTTTGGGAAACCCCTACCTCGTTCGCCTCGTATCAAGGCTCACTCTAGTTAAGAGTTAATAATTAAGAGTTATGAACTCAACTACTTGTTACCTGTCCCTCGGTTCGAACATTGAGGATCGCATGGCTCACATGGAAGATGCGCTTTCCATGCTTGCGAAAGACGAGTTGATCGAACTGGTGAAAACCTCAAAAATTTACGAAACGGAGCCGTGGCCGCTCGAGGACCATCCCAAAAAAGAAGCGGGCCAATCGTGGTTTTTAAACCAGGTTATTCAAATTAAAACGGCGCTCGACCCGCACGAGTTACTGGTGGTTTTGCAGCATATTGAACGCACATTGGGGCGCATCACTAAAGATCATTGGGGGCCGCGGACCGTCGACCTCGATCTGCTTTTGTATGGCGACCAAGTGATCGAATCGAGCGAACTCACTGTGCCGCATCGTCACATGAATGACCGCGAATTTGTCCTGATTCCTTTGCTCGAAATCGCCCCCGATCTTGTTGATCCCGTGAGCGGCGAACGCTACGATTTTTTGTTGAAACAAATTCAAAATGGACCTACAGTAAAAGCCTACTCATTTATTTTATGAAATTAATTATTTCCCTCTTTTTGGTTTTTGCCCTGTTAACCGGTTGTCAGCCTTCCGGTTGGTTTGGAGGCAGCTCTTCGGACGAAAATTCAATCACTGGGGATGTTGCGTTAAAAGTGGGTGAATTTTATGATATCGAAGGGGTTTATCGGGTTATCATAGGTGATATTCAAGATTCCCGCTGCCCTTCGGATGTGAACTGCATTGTGGCTGGCCAAGCGCGCGTTGCTGTATTGGTTATGGCTTTAGATACTCAAGAAACCACAACATTTTCCCTTTCAACCGATGCCATGGGTGAGCAGGGTGATCGCGCCCAATTTGGGCCCTACACTTTGGTTTTAACCAACCTTTTGCCGTATCCCATCTCTACTCAATCGGTGTCATCCAAGGACTATTCCGTTCACTTTCATTTATTTAAATCTCATGAATCTTAAAGTCATTCAAGCTAACATTCAGTCAATTTTGACCGAACTGGGTGAGGACCCAAATCGCGAAGGGCTTTTAGAGACCCCGGAACGCGTTGCCAAAAGTTACGAAAAGCTCTTTGGCGGTTATACTCAAAAGCCCGAAGATGTGATTACGGTTTTTCAGAACGAGGGGTATGATGAGATGATTATTGCCAAAGACATCGATTTTTATTCCACCTGTGAGCATCATATGCTGCCGTTTTTTGGAAAGGCTTATGTGGGCTATATTCCGAATGACAAAATCATTGGGCTTTCGAAATTACCCCGTTTGGTCGAAATTTTTTCACGGCGTCTTCAAAATCAAGAGCGACTGACTAAACAAATTGCCGATACACTCACTGAGCAGCTCAATCCAAAGGGGGTGGGAGTGGTTTTAAAAGCTGAGCACTTTTGCATGAAAGCTCGTGGGGTCGAAAAGCAAAATTGCGAGATATCCACATCGTCGTTTACTGGGCTTTTTATTAAAAACCTGAACACACGTACGGAGTTTCTTAGACTTATCGGATAGTCATTCGTATTGTTGACCGAATAGTGGGCCGCATTGAAGGCCGATTAGGTGGCCGCATAGGGGATGTTACGATTCGGGCCACAATTCGGTCCAGGCGTAGCTGGTCTACAATTTGTATTATTTTCTTAAGCAAAGAAACTGACTCACCCAAACATTGTCGCCTTCGGTAATCAATCGGTCTCCTTCAATTCCGAATGCCAGTTCGTGTGCCGCTTTAGTAACGTGTTTTGGGAAATGATTGTAGCATTCTATGGTGTAGCTCCTTGCCCGTCCCGTAGGATGAGCGGTTTGCGGTAGTGAATGTTTAAAATACAAACCAATCCTCCTTCTTTCACTATGCGATAACATTCATCCAGAAAGCGATCTACTTTTTTAAGATGCACCATCGCCATGCTTGAAAATACAAAATCAAATGAGTTGTCGGCAAACGGCATTGCTTCCATGTCTGCCAATACGGTTTCAATTTGGCCGGTTTTTTGTTGAATCTTTTGCAGCATTTCCGCCGACACGTCCAGAGCGGTGACGTTGGCTCCCGCTTTTAGCATTTTCATGCTCAATCGCCCGGTTCCCGCACCAGCGTCCAGCACCTCTTTTCCTTCAATCATTTTTAAATATGGATCAAAACAGCCATGTTCAAAGCTATCCCAATACTTTTCTTTGTCGTCGTATTCAAACGCATAACGCGCGTAGCCTTCTTCGGGTGATAGTTTTTTCATGATGATAATTTACCCTACCTTTTGCAAATACCAAATAACAAATAAACAAATCACAAACAAATCCTAATTTCCAATAACGAATTTTTAAAATTTTGATACTAAAATAGATATTTTATATTTGTTATTTCTGTGATTATTGTTTGTAATTTGTATATTCGGTATTGTTAATTCGTATGAATCAGATCGTTGAACATTCCGGGGTGACGATTCAGATCAAAAAAAGCGCTCGCGCTAAGCATTTGCGTCTTTCCATTGATCAAGCTGGTCAGTTTAAGCTTACCATGCCGCGATTTGCAGTTCAATTGCAGGCGATCCAGTTTTTAAATCGACATGCGTCTTGGATCGAGAAGCAGCAAATGCGTTTAGTCGCTCAAAAATCCATTCACCCGGATCGTACCTATCAACCAGGCGAAACCTTTTTTTATTTGGGAGAACCTCTGGCACTCACTTTTTTTTCGGGTTATCGGGTCACGCGAGCGCAAGTGCGAGGCGACCGTCTTGAGGTCTATTCACGAGACTCTGCCGACTCATTGGCAACTAAAAAAGCGATTGAATCGCTATACCGTCGTAAGGCCGAAGAAGTCATTCGTGATCGTTTGGATTATTTTAATGCATTTTATGGATTTCCATTTAAGCGAGTGACCTTTCGTAATCAAAAAAGCCGATGGGGGAGTTGTTCGGCCCAAAAAAATCTCAATTTTAACTGGCGTCTCATTATGGCTCCGATTGAAGTGATTGATTATGTGGTGGTGCACGAGCTTTGTCATTTGCGACAAATGAATCACTCGGCGCGCTTTTGGGCGCTTGTTGCCGATCAGATTCACGACTATAAACATCGGCGGACATGGCTAAAAACCCATTCGTATTTACTCAAGCTAAATTGATTGACGTGTAGCGTAGGTCATCGGCATTGGTGATGCGGTGTAGTATACTTGCCACGAATTCATTATTTATTCTTCATGAAGACCCTTTCCTTATTTTTAATTTCACTTTTTATGCTCAGCGCCTGTTCCGCCCCCTCGGACCCTATTCAAACTCCTGATCCTTCTTTGAACACGGAAGCCACGGGTGCGACTCTAAAAAAAGCGACTTTTGCCGGTGGTTGCTTTTGGTGCATGGAACCTTCGTTTGAGGCACTTGCTGGCACGGTTGATGTTGTAGTGGGCTATGCCGGCGGATCCGAAGCCGACGCGAGTTATCGAAAAGTGAGTACCGGTCAAACGGATCATCGCGAAGCAGTCGAAATTACCTATGACCCAAAGGTGGTTTCGTACGAGACTTTGCTTGATACGTTTTGGCGTCAGATCAATCCCACCGATGCCGGTGGACAGTTTGCCGACCGAGGCCATCAGTACACCACGGCGATCTATTATCGGAACGATGAAGAAAAAAACGCAGCAGAAGCCTCGATCGCAGCCTTAAACGCCAGCAAAAAATTTGATAAACCTGTCGCTACGGTTCTTGTTCCCTACTCCACCTTCTTTTTAGCAGAGGACTATCATCAGGACTTTTATAAAAAAAGTTCAGAACACTATGAAGCCTATAAAAAGGGTTCAGGACGGGCTGATTTTATTTCTGAAAATTGGGCCAAAGAGGAAGCGTTGAAGTATTCCCGATAACTTTTAAAAAAAGGCGGCCAAATGGCCGCCTTTTTTAGTTTGTTTTATTGATATAAATTTTTTGCGAGTGGAACTACGATTTCCTTTTGCCAAGGTAAGTATTGTTTTTTGTCAGGTGTATCCTTAATGGGGAAGACCAACATTTCAACAAATAGATTTCGGTATACAAAGTCTTTGGTTTGGTATCCAATATTTCTAATTTCGCGCTTTGGACTGCCCAATTCAAGGTTGACCACCCGTTCAGGATTGGTGTAGGTAATTCCTTCATTTCCGCCGGCAGCAGCCAACGATAATAATTCTTCGGACGTGTAGGCATTGTAATCGCTGGATTCGAGCGCTAATACCGGAATGTAAGCGCTATTTACCAACCTGTCACGCACTCCTACATCAACCCGAATTCCCATTTTTCCTCCCCATTGTTGCATTACTTCCTTGTTTGCAATCATTAACGGAAAGACTATGGTGGCATTTTCTGGATAATACGTTGGCTCGGTGACCTCTTGATTTTCCAGCCAATACTTTTCAACATAAGGAGCCCCTGTGTCTTTCACTTGAATTCCATGTTGGTTTAAGAATTCTTTGGCAACATTGATGAACGCCGCTTCATTCGAAAACTCTTCTTTTGTCACGGGTTTCGGATCGCTGTACTGGCACTGATCCTTCAATCGGCAGCGGCTTTGTTGCCACACCTCATAATTTTGGTAAATATTAATGGATTGCCCCTGATTATCAATATTCACAATGTATGGCCAGTCACCCACGGATTCTTTAATGGCGATGTTTTGAACGGAAAGGTTCTTAAAGCTGCTCAAATCAATTCCTTGCGCGGACAATTGAGATAGAATATTCGAGCTCAAAAGTGAGTTTTGCTTTCCTTGATATACTCGGGTGGTGGTTGCGTCGGCTGTAATCGGGTCTCCTGAATAAGTGTAGGTAAAGTTAATGCGCCCTCCCGGATAAGGCATAATGTAGCGTGAGTCGGCTCCACCGCCCCCGCCTTTTCCAATGCCAACACTTGGTTCAGAAACTGCCGCTTCCCCATTTCCTGCCACTTCGTCCTTAGAAATCGTTCCAAATGCGTTTTCGGTGTCGTTTTCTTCGATGGTAATAAGAGGGGTTTCTACCCCCATGGCAACCGACATTTTATTGGCGGTGGATGGAGGTGTATTTTCATTCACCGGCATTTGGCTGGGCCATACCAATAGTCCGATGAAAGCGGCTGTTACAATGCCTCCACCAAATGAGGCAATCCATTTGATCCACGCGGGGGTGGAAGCGGGTGATTGATCTTGTGCTTGTTTCATAAGTTGTTGTTTTAAAATGTTTTTAAAGGTTTCATCCAAGGGGATTTCCGGCTTTTCACTGATCATTTTTTCGATCAGCTTTTTTAGTTCGCTGGTTTCCAGTTCGACCTCTGGAAAATCGGCCTTGAACTCGTTGATAAATTCTTCAATTAATTTTGAGTTCATAAAGTGGTTTTGGTTATTGGTAAATGCAAAGGCGATTAATAGCAGCGTACTCGATTGGAGGCTTTTACCGCACGACTAACGCACATTTTTAGGCTGGCTTCACTTTTTTTTGTGATTTCCGCGATTTCTTTGAAGCTGAGTTGATTCCAAAATCGCATCATCAGTATTTCTCGCACTTCCGGACTTAATTTATTCAGCTCCCGTTTCAACGACTCAAATTCTATTTTTTTCTCAATTTTTGCTTCAACATTTTCATTAGACGGAACATCCCAAGCGTCGGTGATGTCTTGATGCGGATGTTGTGTGCGATAATGATCAATGAGCGTGTTGCGTGCAATTGTGAAGAGCCAGGTTTTAAATGAACTTTTATCACCGTTGAATGAATGAATACGATTGAGGGCCTTAAAAAACACGTCGCTGGTTAGGTCTTCGGCTACACCTCGATTCAATGTTCTTTGGTAAAGGAATTGAAATAGGGTGGAAACGTACTTTTCGTACAGCTGGCCAAAGGCCTCAGGGTCTCCCGACCGGTGTGCGGTAATAATTAGGGCATCCTCTTGTAATGGATTCATAATGGTTTAGGTGAATGGAAGCGCTTCATCCCTTTATACGATGGCTTCTATAAAAAGTAACAATTTATTTTGGTTGGTACCATTATACTCCGTTTTTATGATGTAAATCATTTGTTTTTAAAAGACTTTTCGATACACTCTTGCCGCACGCGGAGAGATGGCTGAGCGGTCGAAAGCGGCAGTCTTGAAAACTGTTGGGCCGGTAACGGTCCCGTGGGTTCGAATCCCACTCTCTCCGCCAGGTTTTTTAAACCCCTTTCAAACCCGCCCGAGGCGGGCGGCTTTTCCCAAAACAAGGTGCGAGTCAGTGAACAGCTTCGTTTAGCTTCGCACGATTAATTTTGGGACCCACAAGACCCAAAGTGGCATCGGTGCTACGCGCACTCATCGGTTCACTGACTCGTTTTCTATCTGGTTAGCACTGCCAATTTAAATTGTTTCCCGAAATGGTTACGGGCCCCCAGGAACCGGTATCCATACGATTGGTTGGCTACTTAGGCAGATTCGATTATTGGTTACGGTTGATGGTAGCGCCGACAAGGGGGGGTTGATCAACTCTATTCCAACTTCCACTTTTGCTAGGTCGTTCCCGATCAGATCCACACCGGATGGTTGATAAATTGCCAATCCATGGGTGGTTAATGTTTGAGTTGGAGTTCCCGAAAAAATATCTGAAGTAATGTTGTTGTCCTCAATGCTACCAATGGCGTCCTGAACGGAGTAAATTCCGTAATAATATCCATTAATGGTATTGTTCTTTATAGCGTAGTTATCAACAAAATTGGTTTGAATTCCAGTGGTAAAATCCTGATGGAGCACGAACTCATCGGATTGAAGGGTGTTGTTTATAATTTCCACATTTGAACTTTCGGATATGTCTATATCCACGACGCCTCGGCAACATGGAAACTGAACTGTAGACGTTTCAATTTGATTTGAAATGATTTGAACATTCTCTACGTTGCTCATTTGAATGGCCGCCGCGTTATTTTCGAACCTATTTTGCTCTATGGTGATGTTGATTCCGCTACTGACGGTGATTGCGGCGTCATTGCTTTCCGAAATGATCATGTTCATTATCAATAATTCCGCTGGCTGAGGCGCCCAATTAAATTGAGTGTCAGAGTATGAAGCATCAATTCCACCGCGACTGAAGCCGTTGATTTGACCATCGCGAATAACCGTTTGATCGTTTATTCCATTTGTTGGCAGAGGGTTGTATCTAATTTGAATGGCGATTACGTCATCTTCTGGGTGATCAAATCGTTGTTTATTATCTATTATGTGACCGTCGAATTCTAATGAGACATCAGGTGAAAGAATCTTAATTGCTGGGGTTATTACGCCGATTCCTGGCGGTAAATTAAGGTGGTTGGCAATGCTGCCCGGGTAAGCAATTGATATGTCTTCCTGTAGGCAATAAATTCCCGGTTTACTGATTTCGAGTGAGTCAAAAATGGCTAACTGGGGATCGAAATCTGCTTGCGATAGGTAAGCATCACATGCCCCATTTGCTTGGGCATTTCCCATGATAAGAAAAGCGAACAGGATGAACATGGATCCAATTATTCCATTCGTTAGAACAAGGTGCTTCATAGTAGTGGGGCTATAGAATTATAATTTTTCGATTCTCAAGCTAGACCTTAATGAGATCATTTTACGGGTTTTTTGGTAAAAACCTAGCTTTCTGCTATAATCCTTTCAGACTAAAAAGCAAAACAATATGTTCTACGTTAAAAAAAGTCAGGTGCCTATTCTGATCGTTCATTTCCTGTTTCTGACTTTCTATACCGTTCGATTTTTATCGATGCAAAATTATGAATTCTTGCTTTATGTAGCAGTCGTAATTGGTGGCTTTTTGTGGATTTTAGCTACCAATAAAAAAATGCAGTATTCCAATTTACTTTTGTGGGGCTTAACAGCCTGGTCGTTTTTACATATGTCTGGTGGAGGTATTTTTATCAATGGTGACCGACTTTATGGCAAAATTCTTTTGCCCATTGTTAGTGATCCCTATTTTATCTTCCGTTATGATCAATTCGTTCACTTTGTGGGATTTGGTTTTGCAACTTTGTTGATTTATGAAATTTTAAAGCCGATTTTAAAACCGCAGCTCAAAACGTGGGGGGCTTTGTCTTTCGTTTTGATTATGGCAGGGCTTGGATTGGGTGCTATTAATGAAATTATCGAATTTTTGGTGACGACCCTTTTGCCTCAAACAGGGGTGGGGGGATACATTAATACGGCGCTGGATTTGGTGTTCGATTTTTTGGGTGCACTTTTTGGAATGCTATATATTCGGTTGAAGGTTGTAAGTTGAAAGTTGTAAGCTTCCGATGACATGGCTTACAACCTAAAACCTACAACTTACAACTTGTATGGACGTAAAAATTGAATTCTCATGGAAGGAGCGACTGGAGCCGGAGTTTGAAAAGCCCTATTTTAAAGCGCTCACTGATTTTGTGAAATGGGAGTATCTTTCGGGAACTATTTTTCCGCACCCTAAAAACGTATTTCATGCTTTTGAACTTTGCCCGTTTGATCAAGTAAAGGTGGTGATTTTAGGGCAAGATCCGTATCATGGTCCGGGGCAGGCCCATGGGCTTTGTTTTTCGGTGCGAGACGGTATTCAGGTGCAACCGTCGCTCCAGAATATTTACAAAGAAATTCACGATGACTTGGGTTTGCCCATTTCAACTACGGGCAATTTGGAACCGTGGGCTCAGCAAGGGGTTTTTCTTTTGAACGCTACGCTCACGGTTCGGGCGCACCAGGCCGGTTCGCATCAGGGAAAAGGTTGGGAGGAATTTACCGATGTGGTGATTAAAACTATTTCCGATCAAAAAGAGCACGTGGTGTTTTTGCTGTGGGGTGCTTATGCCGGGCGAAAATCGGAACTGATCGATTCCCATAAGCACTTGATTTTAAAAGCGCCGCATCCGTCGCCGCTCTCGTCACATCGAGGCTTTTTTGGCTGCAAACACTTTAGCCAGGCGAATGCCTATTTAAAATCGAAGGGGATGGAGGAGGTTGATTGGGGGATTTAAGCTTATTTTTCTAGTTCCATTATCAAGAAAGGGGAATTGTCCATATATTCTGTCCCTAGTTTTTCCTCGCATGCTACGCGCTCTTTTTCGCATCTGAAAGCGGCTTGAACAAGTTGTCTTACCTCCCATCCTGCAAAGGCAGCGGCAGATATGTACTCATTGGCCGTGTGAAAATTATTGGGGACCACCAGGCCGGGGATACGCCTTATCATTGGTTTTCCTGGCTTAACCAAGTGCTTGTTTTCATCGGTTACTAAAGTTGGATTTTTTCCATTTTCATCCACTACAAACGTAGCCCTTAACACATGCCGAAGTGCTCCAATCGCCGCTTTTACATCGCCATTTTTTTCTGCTAATAGTCGGTTTAACTCTTCTTGAATGTCTTCGGTTTGTTCTCCGTCGGTAAAAGGAACCAAAAGTGAATCGGGGGCGGTTACAATCATCCTTCCCCCTGGTTTTGCAATGCGGTGCGCTTCTTCAAAGTGTTTTTCAAAACTTTCTGATGGCAAATTACAGCCCACATTGATGCTCAATATCCGGTCGAATTTGTCATCATCCAAATTTAATTTTGCAACATCTTGTTGTCCAAAAGTGGCATTGGGAATCATTTTTTCTCGTGCTTGATCAAGCATAGCTTGGTTGAGGTCCACACCAATCACTTCACTTGCTCCCTGCTTTATTACGTGCTGTGACCATGGCCCCGTACCGCATCCTAAATCCGCTACTGTGGCACCAGCTAAATGCTCGGGCAATAGCATTTGATATAAATAGGGATCCAAAAACACTCTTCCGTCGGGGCCATGCTTGGCAACTTCATAGTGCTGTGCATCGTCTTTTCCCCAATGGCTTGTATCACTTATTCCGCGTTTCATAAATTTTCTTGCATTAAAAGAAGTATATTATAATTTTTTTCTTTTTTTTGTCAATCTGTTTCAGTCGGTTTTAGGCCCACAAAACCCTTTGAACTTGGAGGGGTTTTTGTTACACTCTTGCACGGTGAGATATGCCTTATTAATACCTGCTAACCCTTTTTCTCTGTGGACTCATTTGATGATGAACTGAATGTTAATGAATCGGAATTCGACGATGATGGTGATTCTGAATCCGAAAATGTGCCTATTGTTCCTGTGAATGATGAGGATGGATCGGGTGATGGCGAGGCCGTTTTTACGGAAATTGGAATGCTGAAGGATCGCGATATTACCACTGAAATGCAGGTGAGCTATCTGGATTATGCCATGAGTGTGATCGTATCACGGGCGCTCCCAGATGTGCGTGACGGTTTAAAGCCGGTCCACCGTCGTATTTTGTTTTCCATGCATGAATTAGGCCTTCGTTCCGGAGCAAAATTTCGTAAATCAGCTACTGTGGTGGGGGATGTGCTTGGTAAATATCATCCCCACGGAGATGGTGCCGTTTATGATTCGATGGTCCATATGGCACAGGATTTTAAAATGCGCTATCCGCTGATTTTTGGTCAGGGAAATTTTGGTTCCATGGATGGAGATAATGCTGCGGCCATGCGTTATACCGAGGCCAAAATGCAACGGCTTTCTGATGAAATTTTGGCCGACATCGAAAAGGAAACGGTTGATTTTAGACCCAATTATGACGGGCGCCTTAAAGAGCCCGTTGTGCTTCCCAGTCGTATTCCTACCTTGCTTTTGAACGGTACGGTGGGGATCGCCGTAGGGATGGCGACCAATATTCCACCTCACAATTTGAATGAGATCATGAATGCGGTTGCTCACCTCATTCAACATCCCGAAGCAACGATTGAGGATTTGATGGCTTTTGTAAAAGGACCTGATTTTCCTACCGGAGGACTCGTTTACGATGTGGAGGCAATTCGCACGGCTTATGCCACGGGTCGGGGGAGTGTTGCCCTGCGCGGACGAGCCGAAATTGAAGAGCTTAAGAGTGGACGTTTTCGTATTGTGGTCACCGAAATCCCTTTTCAAGTAAACAAGGCAACTTTGGTAGAAAAAATTGCAAATCTGGTGCGGGATAAAGTTTTGATGGGCATTGCTGATTTGCGCGATGAGTCCAGCCGCAAAGGAGTGCGCGTGGTGATTGAACTTAAGCGTGATGCATTCCCCAAAAAGGTGCTCAATATGCTTTATAAGCACACACCCCTTCAAACCAGTTTTGGGTTTAATATGATTGGTTTGGTGAATGGAATTCAACCACGCCTTCTCGATTTAAAACTAATTTTGGAAGAATTCATCAAGCATCGCCAGGAAGTGGTTCGACGTCGTACTGAATTTGAATTAAAAATCGCCAAAGCGCGTGCTCATATTTTAGAAGGACTTAAGATTGCTTTGGATCATATCGACGAGGTGATTGCACTGATCAAGCGCTCCCCCACCAAAGAAGAAGCCAAAGTGGGTTTGATGGAAACTTTTAGACTCTCCGAGCTTCAGGCTAAAGCGATTCTTGAAATGCGGTTGCAAACCTTGGCCGGCCTGGAACGTAAAAAAATTGAGGATGAGCTGAAAGAGAAGCTTGATTTTATTGCTGAATGTGAGGCTATTTTGGGTGATCCTCAGCGCGTGCTTTCGATCATTGCCGATGAAACCCAAGAAATCATTCAAAAGTATGGGGACGAGCGACGCACCCAAATTGTTCCCAATGCCATTGGCCAATTTAATGCCAAGCAGTTGATAGCTGATGAACCGATGGTGGTTGCGCTGACCCGTGGTGGCTACATCAAGCGTATTTCCCCCAGCGTGTACCGCACTCAAGGCCGCGGAGGCAAAGGGGTGATTGGTATGTCAGTGAAGGATGAGGATGAAATTACTCAAATTCTTTATACACGTACCCATAACGACCTGCTGTTTTTCACAACCAAGGGGCGTGTTTTCCGTTTGCCGGTTTACGAAATTCCTCAGGCCAGTCGCACGGCGAAGGGGCAAGCGGTGGTCAATCTTATTCAGTTGACCGACGATGAAAAAGTAACGGTGTTGTTTGATGAATCCAGCCAAGAGGGTGCTGAATACCTATTTATGGCCACCAATAAAGGAACCGTAAAAAAGACACCGATCGATGATTTCAAGAATGTGCGCAAATCCGGATTGATCGCCATTAAATTACGTGATGACGACCTACTTTTGTGGGTTTTCCCCACCAAGAAAGGTGATCAGGTTGTTTTGGTTAGCCATGAAGGAAAGTGTATTCGCTTTAAGCAAGAAGACGTGCGCCCGATGGGACGAAATAGCATGGGGGTTCGTGGCATGCGTCTGCGTGCCGAGGATCATGTCGTTCAAATGGATGTGATTGAAAATGAAGCGGCCAGTCGCTTGCTGGTGGTAATGGAAAACGGCCTTTCTAAGAGCACAAAAGTTGAAGATTATCGCTTCCAAGCTCGCGGTGGTTCTGGCGTAAAAACCGCCAGTATTACTGCTCGCACCGGTAAAGTGGTGGGTGCCCGCGTGATCAACGACGAAATGGTCGGTGATTTGATTGTTGTATCGAAAGAAGGTCAAACCATCCGCTTGCCGCTGAAAGATATTCCGTCTACGGGGCGCGCAACGCAAGGGGTCTATGTTATGCGGATGAAGGATCAAGATAAAGTGGCTTCTATTTCATTGATTTTGGATCAGGCAGAACCTGAGTCTGAAGGGAATAAATAGTTCTTCATTCACTTTTTGCGTTCTATGAGACATTATTTTCAATTTGCTTTTGCTTGTTTTGTGTTTCTTTTTTCGGTGAATCAGGGATTTGCCCAAGATTTTGCACGGGATCTTTTCATTTCATCCACCGATGTATCGTTTGACAATGATATTTTGGTCGGAGATTCCGTTCGGATCTACGCCTCCGTTCATAGCAGTGCCAAACGGGATTTAACCGGGGTGGTTAAATTTTATGATGAAACGGCTCAATTATTCATTGGCTCGGATCAGCCGGTTTCTATTGTAGCCGAAAGCACAGACGATGTTTTTATTGATTGGAAAGCTCAGTCTCAGGGGCAGCACAAAATTGCAGTGCGTGTTTTTCCTTGGGAAAACGTCGGGGATAATCCTGATAATAACAAAGTGGTTGTCACCTTATTCGTGGATGTTGATAGTGATGGGGATGGGATTGGGAATCGTTTGGATCCTGATGATGATAATGACGACGTTGTGGATGCCGATGATGCTTTTCCCTTGGACCCCGAAGAATGGAAGGATACCGACGGGGATGGGTTTGGTGATATTGCCGATACAGACGATGATGGGGATGGTGTAGAGGATGTGTTAGATGTTTTCCCTCAAGACCCCACTGAGTCGGTCGATACGGATCGCGATGGTGTTGGTGACCAAGCGGATGCGTTTCCATTGGATCCCCTTGAGTCTTCGGATTTGGATGGAGATGGTTTGGGTGATAATGCGGATGAATTTGATACCAATCATGGGCCTAACCCGTCGCTTACGTTTGATAGTACCCATTTATTGGCCGGTCGTGCCATTGTTTTTGATGGATCCGGTTCGAATGACCCAGATGGCAGTATTGATCGGCTTGAATGGGATTTTGGAGACGGATCCACCTTTACCGGTAATCCGGCTACCCATATTTATGAAAAACCGGGTAACTATGGCCTTATTCTAAGAGTTTATGATGATACCGGTGAATTTAGACAGCTTGTCCAAAACTTAATGGTCAAGCGTTCATATCTACTTTACGAAGTCATTGTGGCGATTGGTTTTTTTATTCTAATCATCTTAATGCTTTTGGTTCCCGGAAGCCGTTTTTACTATCGTACGCTTTTTAGGCTTCGCCCCTCCGATCCAACCCAGTCGGGACACAAGAAATAAACTTGCATCTCTCGTACTTTTGATTTAAAATCCTCTAGCTTTAATTTAAACACTATTATGAAAGCTGCTATTCATCCTGTTTATCATTCTATCAAAATTACCTGTGCCTGCGGCCATGAATTCGATATGAATTCTACCGGTTCCGACTATTCAGTGGACGTGTGCTCACAATGCCATCCTTTTTATACCGGTAAGCAAAAATTGGTTGATACTGCGGGACGTGTGGATAAATTCAAAAACCGTATGGCTGCCGCTCAAAAATTGCAAGAAGAATTGGCAGAACGATTCAGCAATCGCAAAGGTAAGGAGTCCGTAGAAGAAAAGATCACTCGTAAGGCTGCCGAAAAAGAAGCGGCTAAAGAAGAAGAGAAGGCTAAAAAAGAAGCCAAAAAGAAGGAATCAGCTAAAAAAGCAGCTGATAAAACCAAAGTAAAAAAAGATTAATGGCTTTTTGTTTCGTAAACGGCACCTCATTGAGTTTCAGTGAGGTGCTTTTTAGTTGTTCAGGGTTTTTTTGACCAATTGATCTATTTTTTCTTTAAAAACCGCTTCGTCGAAATGCTCAACAAGCTGGCGAATTTTTTGAGGTTGATAGGAGCTTTCATTCATGAGCAGGCGCGTTAATCCGTTTTCGATCGACTCAATGTTGGGATGGTCAAAAAACTCTCCACTTAACCCCGCTTGTACGCTTTCGGTTACCCCTCCTTTGGCATAGGCCAGCACCGGTTTGCCTGCCGCCATCGCTTCTACGGGAGTAATCCCGAAATCTTCCTCTCCCGGAAAAATCAATGCGCGACAATATTCCATATATTCTTTGATGTTTTCGTCACTTTGCCGCCCTAAAAACTCGATGTTCGGCTTGGCGATGGTTTTTAGGTAATCCATGTGCGTCCCATCGCCAATAATCACTAATTTTCGCTTTATTTTGTTGAACAGTTCCACTGCCAGATCGATCCGTTTAAAGGGGCTTAGGGTTGAAACGATTAAAAAGTAGTCGGCATGATCTTTGCGCGGAGTGAACCGCTTGATATTTACCGGCGGATAAATCAGCTCCGAAGGTTTTTTCCAATAATGGTGGATGCGTTTTTGAACATGTTGTGAGTTGGCCACCAGAACATCGGCTCGGTCTGACGCGTAAAAATCCCATACGCGCAATTGGGTTAGCATTCTTCCAACCAACCATTGCATCGGCCAGGAATAGTTTTTAAGTGTTTGGTGCGTGTAATCCCAGGCATAGCGCATGGGCGAATGAACATAGCAAATATGTTTTGTGTGTTTTCCGGGTTTTATGCCATGTGCAAATGCTGAGCTACTGGAAAGCACCAGATCGTATTGGTTTAACTGCAATGCCTCAATCGCCTTTGGCATTTTGGGCAGTAAGTACTTTGGACGTTTGAATGTTTCGTAGTTTTTTTGAAGGATGCTGGTGTGAATTTTTTTCCCTTCAAACCATTCTTTTGATTTTTCCGGATCGTTGAATAGAGTAAAAATAGGTGCATCCGGAAACATGTCGGTCCATGTTTTTACCACTCGCTCCGCGCCGCCTAATTTAATGAGCATCTCGTGCACGAGAGCGACATTCATATCGTTTGTTTTTAATCCAATTGTCAGTATACCTGTTCATTTATTATTTTAACAGGTAAACAAATGTTTACTAATATGGGTTTTTCATTTAATTTATTTTTTGTGTATGAGTAAATTATTTCGACATAAATATCGAATTCAATCAATTCGTTTGCCTGGTTATGATTATGCATCGCCGGGTTTTTATTTTGTAACGATTTGCACTGAAAATGATCTGAATCGCGTGCGTGAATATGTATGTCTTAATTCTTTAATGTGGCATCGAGATCGAAATAATTCTCATGGTAAATAAATAATTAGTTCGCTACAATAAACCCAAATATAAAAATCAATCCTTAGTTTTGGAAATCCTCATTATTGCTCTTTCACTGGCGGTGCTATACGTCGGCTGGTCATGGATACGTTCCATGCGGCTTTCGAGGCAAAACCGCACCATGGAATCGGTTTTAATGCGCGTGGCGGTTAGTAAAATTAATGAGAGAGGTCTCATTGTGGCCGAGCAGATCTTTGCTGCATTGCATGGTCTTGAGGATCATTATTCGTGGTGGGATGCTTTTGTGGGAAATCCTAAACCCCGATTTAGTTTAGAAATTGCCACTTTAAACAATGTGATTCAATTTTTTATTTGGTCGCCGCGACGCTTTAAGCATGTGATCGCCAGCCAGATTTATGCCCAGTATCCCGATGTTGAAATTGAGGAAGTGCCAGACTATTCGATGGCGGCCTTTGCCGTTTACGAAGTCGCTGCGCCTGCTGCTCCTGTTTTGAGTGAACCCGGGCTTATTCCAACCAATGCTCTTTCTTCGGTTGCTCCGGTTTTACATGCCCATAAAAATCCTGCTGCCCTCAAGCACGCGGTTACGGCCGAACTGCAATTCACCGATCCAGGGGTGTATCCGATCAAACGTTATGGCCAGTTTGAAGATAAATTAACTCGACTGGCTACCGAATCGCTTGCCGGAGTTACTGCGACTTTATCTCGTTTGAATGCGATGGATGAGCAAGCCTGGATTCAAATTACCATGGAGCCGCTAGGCGATTGGTGGCGCAAACGTGGGCTTAAGTGTTTAAAGGTGGTGAGCACAGGCTTGTTTGACAATGTGTTTTGGTTGAACAAATTGGCAACTAAAATCTATTTGGCACGTGGGTTTTGGTCGCGTTTCGCCTTAATGCCGGTGATGCTTTTGTTTTGGATTTTAAGAGGATTCCGTACTGCTGATTTGCCTTCTTCGAGCGCTTCCTTGAAAGAGGAGTTTAACCGAAATCATGATCGTGAAGATCCGCTTTCGGCAGCGGTAGATAAAGTGACGCGTCTAAGCTTTGATGTGAATGTGCGTCTGGTTTATTTGCCCCGACCTGAAAATCGCGACCTGGCTGAAGTAAAACTGAAAGAAATTGCCGGCAGCTTTCGACAGTTCAATTTGCCCAATATGAATGGGTTTAGTATCGCACGCATCAATCGCGCCAATGTATCGATTGTGAAACGTTTTCAGCAGCGCTTGGTGATTGACCCCATGCCCATGAGCATCGAAGAAGTGGCCACCCTTTACCACATGCCTTCCATGGGGGTGGGCACCCTGAATGTTTTTTGGGTCACTTCGCGCAAGCTGGAACCTCCTCACGATTTGCCTTTGGTTGGCACCGAACCCTCCCTTGATTTAACAACCTTGGGGGAAACTAATTTTCGTGGCGCTCGGCAAAAATTTGGCATTAAAACGGTTGATCGCCGTCGTCACATTTATATTATCGGTAAAACCGGAATGGGAAAATCGGTGCTGCTTGAAAACATGATTTTTTCTGATGTGCATTCGGGGCGCGGTTGTGCGGTGATTGATCCCCATGGGGATTTAGCCGATTCCGTTATACAGTTTATTCCAGCGCATCGGACGAATGATGTGGTGATATTAGACCCTTCCGATACCGCTTTTCCGTTTGCCTTCAACATGCTTGAAACCGGTTCCAATCCGGATGCACGCAACCTGATTGCTTCCGGGCTTTTGGGAGTGTTTAAAAAAATGTATGCCGATAGTTGGGGTCCGCGCTTGGAACACATCCTCAGAAATTGTTTGTTGGCGCTCGCCGAGTATCCCAATACCTCCATGCTTGGAATTATGAGAATCTTGGTGGATGACCATTATCGTAAACAGGTGGTTTCCAAAGTCAGCAATCCCACCGTCAAAAGCTTTTGGGAAGACGAGTTCGCTCAGATGAGTGATAAATTTCGAACAGAAGCCATTGCCCCCATTCAAAATAAAGTGGGTCAATTTCTGTCTTCTCCCACCATGCGGAATATTTTGGGGCAAGTGAAATCCACCGTGAATATTCGGTTTATGATGGACACCGGAAAAATTGTTATCGTTAACTTATCGAAAGGAAAGATTGGTGAGGATAATTCCAGTTTGCTCGGATCAATGCTGATTACAAAATTTCAACTGGATGCGATGAGCCGGGCCGACATTGCAGAAAATCAACGGAAAGACTTTTACTTGTATGTGGATGAGTTTCAAAACTTTGCGACCGACGCCTTTGCCACCATCCTTTCGGAAGCGCGTAAATATCGCTTAAATTTGGTGATGGCCAACCAATATGTGGCCCAAATGCCTGAAGAAGTTCGCGATGCGGTCTTTGGTAATGTGGGCACCATGGTTAGCTTTCAGGTTGGCTTTGATGACGCTGAGTATTTTTCGAATCAATATTCCGAAGAGGTGCTCCCCAATGACATTGTGGGGCTACCCAAATATCATTGTTACACAAAATTAATGATCGATGGTATGCCGAGCAAAACGTTTTCTATGTCCACTCTTCCTCCTCCAGAAATGGAATTAGAACCTGGACGAAGGGAAAAGGTGATTAAACTTTCCCGGGAACGCTATTCAACCCAACGCGAAGAAGTGGAAGACAAAATTAAACGTTGGGCCAGTTCAGGGGAAGATAAAAAAAAGAAATTGGAAGAAGGTGTAGAGCCTAAAAAAATTGATAAGCCTGCCTCGGAAAAACCTAAGCACTCTCATTAATATTCCTTAAAGGGCCCTGTTGCTCATTTGATTTCATGTATAACCATGTGATTGGAATTATCGGAGGAAAATCGGGTATGGGTAAATACTTTGTTGATTTTTTTGAGCGTCAAAACTTTTCGGTTTTAGTAAGTGATAAAGACACTAAACTTTCCAATATCCAGCTCGCAAAACAGGCCGATGTCGTTATTGTTGCGGTGCCCATTGGAGTAACGGAGGCAGTGATTTATGAGGTAGCTCCTCATGTAAAATCATCGGGCTTACTCATGGACATCACTTCGCTCAAAGTGTTTCCCATGAAGGCCATGAAATCCACTAGCGCTTCTTATTTGGGTTGCCACCCTATGTTCGGGCCAACCAATTCCATCGAAGGACAGACGGTGGTGCTTTGCAAAGGTAAAGGGGCAAAGTGGTATGGTTGGTGGAAACATCTGCTCCAAAAAAATCAGGTGGATGTGCGCGAGATGACGGCCGATAAGCACGATACGGTGATGGCTTATGTTCAGGTGCTGACTCACCTAAGTAATTTGGCACTTTCGGATGTGATTCGTAAGAGTGAGTTGCCCATTTCTGATCTGCTCGAAACCCACAGCCCGATTTATCGCTTGCGTTTGGATATGATGGGGCGCATTTTGCATCAAAATCCCGACTTATATGCCCAAATTCAACTTAAAAACCCAAAAAGCTTGCGGGTGATTGGGGATTATTTAAAGTCGGTTGAAGATTGGATGAGTTTTGTAAAAAACCAAGATGATGCGGGCTTTTCAAAACGTTTTAAATCGAATGCTAAGCACATTGGATCGTTCACCCAGTTGGCCATGGAGGAATCCGATTTTCTGATAGAACAGCTCAATCGCAAACGTGTTTCGGAAACGGCCACTATTCAACCTCCCAAGCCCGATGCATCCTATGATTTGGCGGCCCTTGGTCCCGAGCACACCTTTTCGAGTTTGGCAGCTAAAAAGGCTTTTCCGAAAGCAAAAATTTATTATGCGCCTTCGATCACCAGTGTATTTGAATTGGTAAAAAAGGGCGTGATTAAGCAAGGCATGGTCCCGATCGATAATCAGCTCACCGGCACGGTTGCCGAAACGTCACGATGTTTATTTGATTATAACCTTACTATTCAATCTCAGTTTCGATTGCCGATCCACCATTCGCTTTCGGTTTTGGGTGGAGTGAAGCGATCGTCGATTCGAACCATTTATTCTCACGCGCAGCCCTTTAAGCAATGTCATGCCTATTTGAAAAAGCACTTTCCATCTGCTCAATTGGTTTCTATGCCCAGTACCGTTCAGGCGCTTAATAAAGTGGTCTCCGACAATTTACTGAACGCTGCCGTGATTAGCTCGGCCGAAGCCGCCAACGCCTATCAAATGACCGTATTAGAAGCTAACATTGAAGATTTCTCGTTTAACTCGACTCGGTTTTTGGTGATTGGAAAAAAGCCATTGCGCAAGAAAGCGCGATTCACCAATCAGACCTTCGTGACTTCGATCGTTTTCCACTTTTCGTCTGATGCGGCCGGCAGCCTTAATGCGGTTTTAAACGAATTTGCCCTAGCCAAAGTGAATATGACCAAGATCGAATCTCAAGTGAATCCACAGGTTCCGGGTGGGCATCTTTTTTACATCGACTTTGAAGGGCATTCCGATGATGCCAAAGTTAAAAAATGCTTGGTAAAATTAAGCGTTTGGTCGGCAAGTTGAAGGTGTTGGGGAGTTACTGACATGAAAACACCAGAGATAAGAACACAAATGCAAGCTACTCTTGTGCTTTAATCTTCTTGTGCTTTCATGTAGACTATTTTCGTTATTCGCCCAGATTTTATGAAACTTCTTGTGACCGGCGGGGCTGGATTCATTGGATCCCATTTTGTGCGTCATATTCTTAAAACGTATCCCGATTATTCTGTGATTAATCTGGATAAACTGACCTATGCCGGTGATTTGAATAAACTTTCTGATGTGGCGAACCACCCCCGCTACCGATTTGTGCAGGGCGACATCGTTGATCGTTCACGCGTGGATTCGTTGGCTTCCGAGGTGAATGCGATAGTTCATTTTGCTGCCGAAACCCATGTGGACCGCTCGATTGCGGATGCCAGTCCGTTTTTACAAACCAACGTGATTGGAACTCAGGTTTTGATTGAAGCCTCTTTAAAACATAAGCACCAGCGCTACGTTCAGGTTTCAACCGATGAGGTTTATGGCGATATCGAAGTCGGAGCGTTTACGGAAACTTCACCACTCAAGCCCAGTTCCCCCTATTCCGCGTCGAAGGCGGCCGGTGATATGCTGGTGATGGCCGCCGTTCGAACGTATGGTCTCCCGGGGCTTATTTCTCGTTGCTCCAATAATTATGGACCCCATCAGTACCCCGAAAAACTGATTCCGTTCTTCGTTCAAAAACTACTAAAAGGCGAAACGGTGCCGATTTATGGCGATGGTTCCAATGTGCGCGATTGGTTGCATGTGGAAGACCATTGCCGGGCGGTTGATCTGATGTTACATCGGGGTAAAATTGGCGAAGTATACAACGTGGGGGCCCATAACGAACATACGAATTTGGAAATCACGCAACGACTTTTGCGCTTGCTCAATCTTCCTGAAGATCGAATTACCTTTGTAAAAGACCGGCCCGGTCATGATGTGCGTTATGCCATTGATTCTTCCAAACTTCAAAATGAACTCGGATGGAAGCCTACCGTTGATTTTGAGGCCGGTTTTGCCGAAACTATTAGCTTTTACCAGACTAACTTAGTTAAGAATTAAGAGTTAAGAATTAAAAATCCGAATCAATTATAATCAACTCCTAATTATTAACACCTAACTATTAACTTTTAAAATATGTGCGGAATATTTGGATACATCGGCCATCGTGAAAAAAGCATTCCTCTGGTTATTAAGGGCTTAAAAAAACTTGAATATCGAGGATACGATTCGTGGGGGATCGCTAGTTATATTGATGGTTCTTTGTTTTTACAAAAACAGGTAGGGAAAATCTCGGAGGTTAAATTGGCTGATTTTAATGACCAAAAAAGCTCACTTTCTATTGGCCATACCCGTTGGGCAACTCATGGCGGAGTGACTAAAAAAAATGCCCATCCACACGCCGATCCGGAAAAGCGAGTGGTTGTGGTTCACAATGGTATTATTGAAAATTATGAATCCATTCGTGATCACTTTGGCAAAGAAAACTTTGTTTCCGAAACCGATACCGAAGTGATCGCTCATTTAATTGGATCATTTCGAACTGCACATAATTTTCAGGAATCCGTACTCCGGGCTGTTCGCTTGTTAGAAGGGCGTTATTCGATTGTTGTGATCGATCGCGACACCAATCAGCTGATCGCCGCCCGACGTGGGTCTCCGCTGATTGTTGGAGTTGGAAAAGGAGAGTATTTTTTAGCCTCAGACATTCCTGCTTTTTTGGAATATACTCAGGAGGTTATGTACTTGGATGATGAAGAAATGGTCGTGATAGATGGCGATGCACTTTCGCAAAAACTTCAGGGTGAATTGAAATTTTTCAATATCAAAACCGGCGAACTTATTCTCAAGCGCTTAGTTAATATTGATTGGCAGGCAGAATCTGCCGAAAAAGGGGACTATGACCACTTTATGCTCAAAGAAATTATGGAACAAAAGGATACGATTTTAAGAGCTATCAATCAGGACGAAAAAGAAATTATGAAAATTGCGAAAGCGATTAAAGAGTCGCGTGGGTGTTTTCTTTCGGGATGTGGTACGGCTGGTAAGGTTTGTATGGCGGCGGAATATTTCTTCTCGATGATTGCCAGTCGTCATGTGAATTTTTCGCCCGCATCAGAGTTTCCTATTTATCACCACTTTTTAAGGCCCGAAAGCCTTTTGATTGTGGTTTCTCAAAGCGGTGAAACAGCCGATGTTCTGGAGGCAATGAAGGTTGCGAAAAGCAAAGGATCTAAAGTGCTTTCATTGGTCAATGTGCAAGGTTCCACTATTGCTCGCCAATCTGACTATTCGCTCCAAATCAATGCCGGACCTGAAAAAGCAGTGGCTTCCACCAAGGCGGCAACTTCACAACTGGCGCTTTTGCTTTTGATTACCTATGCCATGATTGATCAACTGCAAGAAGGGAGGCGTGTGCTTGCAGAAACTGCGAGTAAGGTCAATGACATGCTTAACGCGTTTTCTGAATTACATTAAAAAAGTGGCTGAGCAGATTAAAGACCATGAGAATACCTATATCATTGGAAAGGCAGAAAACTATCCAATGGCCTTAGAGGCGGCTATTAAAATTCAAGAAGTATCTTACGTGCATGCTGAAGGTTTTGCTGCCGGCGAATTGAAGCATGGTCCGATTGCACTCATCACCCAAGGGACTCCTTGTATTGCCTTGGTGGCCAATGATGAAGTAAAGTCGGATATTCTTAATAACTCAATCGAACTTAAGGCACGTGGAGCCTATATTATCGGCATTAGTCCGGAAAATCATTCTGTTTTTGATCATTGGATCAAAATGCCCGACGTAGGTGTGGCTTCGCCGATTGTTAATTTGATCCCGATTCAATTGCTTGCTTATTACCTGAGCGTCATTCGAGGGTTGAATCCTGATATGCCACGCAACTTGGCTAAGAGTGTAACCGTTAAGTAATCCAGGTAGTGGTTCATGTCGTTGATCACATTGTGGATTATGCGGTGAGCCAGATATTAGCAATTTGTGACCTTTAAATTATGATTATTAATTCAGCTATAAACGGGTATCCGGTTCTGATGATTGTTTGGAATCTATTCTTGGCGTTGGTGCCGGTTTGGATCGCCCTACACCTTGCTAAAAGGCTGAATAAAGTCACTTGGAAGTCAGCCAATGTTAGACAGCGTGTCTACTTTGTGGTTGGGTTTCTTGCTTGGTTCTTTTTCTTTCCTAACACGGCCTATTTATTTACCATCGTGCGACATTTGGTTGACTACTGCTTGGTTTATAATGAGTATCGTGTTTGCCCGCTTTACAGTTGGCAGCCGGTTTTCTTTTTTACCTACGCCGCTTTGGGGCTACCCACCTTTTGGGTGGCGATGAATCGCATGACTCATTTTTTGATGACTTTTTTTAAGGCCTCCGCACTACGATTTTTCCCCATCATCGTTATGCCGATTATGTCCTTAGGTGTTTTGATGGGTTTAATTCAGCGCTTTAATACTTGGGATTTAACGCATCGGCCTTTTTATATTATTCAAAAAAGCCTTATTTATATTACCGATGTGCGTTACCTCATTAATTGGATGTTGATTACTCTATTGTTTTGGGTAATCTATTTGGTCATGGATTTCTTAACCCAGCTCCATCGATGATACGTGTTCAACTCACGATTAGTGGCAAAGTTCAGAATGTTTTTTTCCGTGTTAACGCACAACAAAAAGCTCAACAGTTATTCATAAAAGGTTGGGTTGCGAACAATGCGGATGGTACGGTCACCATTGTTGCTGAAGGCGCCGAAAATCAAATCAATGACTTTATTGATTGGTGCCACAGTGGCCCTAGTACCGCCCATGTTCAAACAGTGCACGTTGATCCCATTCCTACATGAACGAATTCGATACGTTTGAAATTCGATATTAGGCTATTCGGTTAAGAACGTATTCGTATCGTATGCGAGCACTGTTATATCCCACGGTTGATTTTTAGTAATCGCTCTTACATTGCCTGTTTCAAATATCTCCCCCTTAAATACAATGTCCTTCATGTACTTATACTTTTTTGCGAGCACGCTGCTTCTTCGCGCTTGGGCTAAAAATTCTTTTTGATGCAGCACGTAATACACATAGGTTTCTGCAAATTCTTCGAACGGGTTGCTCATGCTATAGCCTGAAACAAAGTCTTCATTGGTAGCATTTCTTTTTCGTTCATGTTCGTTTTTCCAGCTGATGCGATAGAAATCTAGACTTGGGTCGCTTTCAAATACCGGAACATCAAAATCCATAAAATTGCTTTTTACACTCTGATCACGCTCTTTCATCAACCCTAAATCTACCAAATGACCCATTTCATGAATGAGCACTCCGATCAATTCTTGCTGACTCATTGCAACTCCCCGAATGATCATAACGTTTTTTCCACCAAATCCGCGATGTGCTTTTGGATTATAATCGATCACTAGATTTTTTAATTGATTAACGTGTTCTATTGGGAGCTGATTGAGCGCACTCTTGATGATTTGCCTTGGATCATCCGTATTTTGATTGAATGATTCCGATTGATTTTTTGCTGAAAAGTGAACCTGTGTACCCCCCTTTTCTTCAATGGCGGATGGGTAAACGTGCTCCACTTGAGTTCCGTTCAAGCTTCCTTGCCACCCGTACAAGGTAAACGCAAAGCTGATTGCCGCTAAAAATAAAGAGAGAGCTTTTTTCATCTATAGGGATGAATTAAGAATTATTGCTCTTTATTTTTGTTTTTGAATGATTCGTAAAATACCATATTTATTTTAATTTGTCAATTAAATAATGACGTGTGAAGGTTTCCACCCACGACGATCGACTTTTTTTGTTGTATCGTATCTCTGATCTTTTTTTACTTGTGAACTATGTCTACCGCCCGGAGAATTCTTGCCAACACCTTTGTTCAATTTGCCGGCAAACTCATTACGGCAGGGCTTTCTATTGTTGTTTTAAAGCTGATTACCGGTTATTTGGGGGCGAGTGGCTACGGCGATTATACGACGATCTATCAATTTTTAGCCTTTTTTGGCATTGCTGCTGATTTTGGAATTTATACGATTACGGTCAAGGAAATGTCTAAGCCGAATGCCAATATTCAGCGTATTTTAGGCAACGCCATGAGCTTAAGAACCGTGCTGATCATCATTACGATGGCTCTTGCATTGATCGCAGCTTTTTTGATTCCCAAATACCACGGCACACTCATACCCATCGGTGTGGCCATTGCCACGCTGGCAACTTTTTTTACCTTGCTCAACGGGACTATCTCCAGCGTGTTGCAGGTTTATTTAAAAATGCAGTATGCCACAATCAGTTTGATTGTTGGGAAAGTGATTTCAGTTGGCTATATGATTTGGGCGGTGACCGCTTATGCTCATAACCCCGAAGCCGGCTTCTATCAGTTGATGTGGTCGGGCGTGATTGGCAATGGAGTTATGTTCTTTATTACCGCTTACTATACGCGCCGCTATACTAAAATTACCTATGCGTTTGACTTTGCCTATTGGAAGCAAATTTTTTACACGTCGCTTCCTTTCGGAGTTGCCTTGATTCTTAACACCATTTATTTTCGCCTGGATATTTTGCTCATGAATTTTATTTTACCTCACAGCAGTGTGCTTAATGGGGTTTCTGATTGTGTGCAAACCCTATGTGGTGACACCGAAAACGGCTTGTATGGAGTGGCAATGCGTATGCTGGAAATGCTTATCATTATTCCGGTTTATTTTATGAATTCTGTGCTGCCTGTGATGACTCGATACATGGAGGAACAAAAAGAAAAGGTTCAACAATTGATCCAGTATTCTTTTGATTTTTTGGTGGCCACTTCAATGCCGATTCTCGTGGGTGGCTTTATTTTGGCTAAGCCTATTGTACTATTTATATCTGATCCCGAATTTGTAAGTGGGCACACTTTCATTTATGGTGCCGATATCGCGATGCGCATTTTGATGTTTGCCATGATGTTCTCGTTTTTAAATGCCCTTTTCGGTTTTACTTTGGTGGTTCTTAATCGACAAAAATATCTTATGTACATTAATTTTGTGGCGGTACTGTTCAACTTAGTTAGTAATATTTTTGTCATCAAACATTGGGGATTTCGCGGTGCCGCCTTTACGTCGGTTCTTTCTGAGCTGATCATTCTCCTTTTTATTCATCGTGTGTCTCAGCGTGAAATGGGCTTTAAGCTCAACTCTAGTTCATTTTGGAAATATCTGATTTCATCATTGCTCATGGGCTTGATTGTCTTCCTGGGCTACTCGTGGTTGATCGATCTTTGGTTTGTTTATCAATTGGCCGTGCTGGTCCCCCTGGGCGGGCTCGTCTATTTGCTGATGGTATGGAAAACCGGAGCCGTTACGCCAGAAATGTTGCGACTCATTAAAAAATAATGCTTCATCAATTGGTGCCGATGTATGAAATGGAACAACAACTTAGGCAAAGGGGTTATTGCGCTATTGCGGGAGTGGATGAAGCGGGTCGTGGGCCTTTGGCTGGCCCTGTGGTAGCCGCTGCGGTTATTTTGCCAATTGATTACCGTAATGATGCCATTCAAGATTCAAAAAAACTCAGCCCACTACAGCGGGAACATTTGTTTGAAGAAATTATAAGGGTCGCCGTAAGTTATGGCATTGGGAAAGTGTCTGCGGCCCATATCGATAAAACCGATATTTTAACCGCGTCTAAACTGGCGATGCGCAAAGCCATTCTTAAGTTACAGCCCCTCCCTGATTTTATCTTAACCGATGCGGTTCCGGTTAATATCGCTGATATTCCTCAAATGCCCATGATTGATGGCGATGCACGTAGTTTTGTTATTGCGGCAGCGTCAATTTTGGCAAAGGTCACTCGAGACCGCGATATGCATTCCTTTCACAAAAAACACCCACATTATGGCTTTGACCAACACATGGGATACGGCACTCCTATCCACCTGAAAGCCATTGAAATTCATGGGCCCTGCCGTATTCATCGCATGAGCTTTGCCCCCCTTCGTTCGATTGTAAATTGATTTTGAGTGCCTTTGCACGCTTACACTTCCTCATTCAATCAACCCTTCATCTTTCAATATTTGCTTGTGATCGTATGCCAGCTCCATGGCTTTTACTTCATCCGGATTGAACCAACGAACCTCTTCGCATTCTTCGGGTTGCGCCGGATAAGGGCTTCCGCTCAGGATGACCGAATAGTGGGGTAACGAAATTACCCGCCCTTTATTCGGGCTGGGGGTATTGTAGTATTTTCCAGTAAAGCGAATGACCTCGATATCCACCCCAATTTCCTCTTTGGCTTCGCGAATTGCCGCTTCGGCGGCCGTTTCACCCCATTCTAAAAATCCACCCACTAATCCCCAATATCCTGGAAATGCGAATGTCTTTTGAGAGCGCTTCATCAGCAGGAGTTCTCCTTTTGGACCTACAAATATATTTGCCGCGCCTACATAAGGATGATCTTTTTTCATCAAAAAAATCTATAGAAAAAATTCTGCCTTGAGTATAATGTTTTGTATGAGGGTGGCAACCATTAATTTTTTAACTTCACCTTATGTTCTCTCACAATGACCTCCTTTCTATTGCTCATCAGCCTTTGGTCAAAATATGGGGTGAAGATCTGGATCAGTTTCCTGAAATTCCTTTTTACAAGGGGAAGTTCGTTGTTTCAGAAGAAGGTCAGTTTTTTGCAAAACTGTTTCCACTTGAAATGTGGGATAATATTGAATTTTTCATGATGAATTGGTGGCTGAACTTGGCGTTTCCAATCCAAAAAGTATCGATGTAAAAGAGGTGATTATTGGGGGTGGTAAAATTGAAGTTGAATGGGTTCATAATCACATGGTTTGTCGTTTAGGCGGCAAAAGCACTGTTTATGGTGATCATGATTCGGGCAGCCTGCCTTTAGAAGAAATTGAGCAAGAAATACAAGATGTTTTCGATTGTGAAGGCGCAGAGATCGTTTTAGAACTCGATGCCGACCTTTAGTGACGAATACCTTTCGTTACAGATTTGATCATTTTTCCGTTTAACTTATTGACTTCTTTTTTTGCGGTATTTTATTATCGGCCCCCTCATTTAACTAAGTTGCTTTTTCCCATGATCTATGCGATTTTTCCGTGATCATCGGGGTGGTTTTGCCGTTCTTGAGCTGATTATTGCATTGAGCATTGTTGGGCTTTTACTATCCCTGACGTGGGGAACTGTTCAATTTTTACTTTCTCAAAAGCGATCACAAATTTTAAATGTACGCGCCCATTTTTTAGCGGTCGAGGCTTTAGAACTCGTTCGTTCTTTGCGCGATTCTGCGATTTTAAACGATCGTGAGAATGGATTTTTTAATGCCATTGGTCAAAAAAATGGAGACTACATTTTAGCTCGAAATAATGACACTTGGACTCTGGTTCCTGGGCCTTTTGAAACGATTGTGGCGGATGACTATCCGGCGGGCACCTTTTGTCGCGTGCTCCATTTTTTCCCCATTTCTGATTCCATCAAAGAGGTTGCTGCCGAAGTTCGCTGGAGCCCTTCCCATCATTGTAAATCAGTAAAAAATTCCATTTATTACTCAACACTTTTTTCATCCTTTTATTTGTAATGTTTATTACTAAGCAAATTGCCGGCTTTACCTTGATTGAATTGATGATTGCAATGGCGCTCTTTGCTTTTATATCCAGTTTTATTTTTCAACAATTTTTTTTAGTCCGTCGCTTTGAGCAAACCATTCGCCTCAATCAAATTTTGAATCATGAGTTGGCAACCGCT
Organism: Candidatus Peregrinibacteria bacterium; assembly: GCA_016699515.1. GTDB lineage: Bacteria > Patescibacteriota > Gracilibacteria > UM-FILTER-43-11 > UM-FILTER-43-11. Next base: position 244,415 of record CP064978.1, read on the forward strand.
TTGCAATTTCCAATTGCTTCAAGTATCCGCGAGGCTGTTTCGATTGATTATGACCAATCTTCTGTCAATGAGCTCACTCTTTTTACCAACCCAAGTGAAACGGAGCAGATACGCTTCTTTCTTCAGCCATTGTCTTTTTCTGATGAGAGTAATTCGACAAGCCGTTGGATGTTTCAAAATCAACAAGGTCACATTACTTCAGTCCTTTCAAACAACATATTTATCGATGAGCTCCAATTCGACTTTCCACCATTTTCCCCTCACACCCATAATGAAATTGCTCCATATGTTTCCATTGTAGTCCGTGCACATATTGCCTCGGATTCCCGCTTGCCGAATGAGTTTAATGAACCCTTCCAAGCTTGGTATCGAGTTACCTATGCGCTTAGAAATCGTCATTCAGCTATTCACTAACTCTATCTATGTTTATGATTCGTTTAAAATTTGGCTGGATGTTTACCCTCCTTTTAATTCTTTTATTGTGGGGTGGGTATGCATTGGTCCGCCTTTCTATCCGGCAGCTCGAGAGTACGTTTCATGCTCAGCAGGCCACAATGGATTCTTTACGCGCTGAACAGCAAAATAGTACAGGTCTTTTGGGTCAAATCGATGCGTATCGTCATGTGGTTTATGCCCTTGATCTTCTTTTAAATTCTCGTAAATCAGTTGTGAGCGGCTCGGACGATGAAAACCCTTTTTTAGTGTTCGATTATGTTAGGGTTTTAGATGATTTGAGACGCCTTTTACCCAAAGATTCTCGTGCTAGCCGCTTTCAGGTTACTTCCAAGGGTTTGCTCACTTTGCCTGTCGAATCCATTGATTACAGCTCACTTGGACGTGTGCTGAAAAGTTTTAAATCCTCGGATTTATTTACAGAGGTTTACATTCCTTCCGGTATGCAACGTGTGCCTAAACAGGTCTTAGATGGAGATCAGGTCCGTATTGAATATGTTTATACTTTTGTTCTTCAGGCCTTACTGAATCCGATTTTTTGGCAGTCCTTTATTCCATTTTCAGATGTATTAATCGATGCTTATTATTTTGATGCTGTGCGCGATCTTGTTATTGCAGGATCCGTAGATGGCTATCCTGATGGTCTTTTTCGACCTGATCAATCGATAAATCGGGCAGAGTTTTTTAAAATTGCTTTGTATGAGGGCTTTTCCAATGGTGATCTTTCTAGTTCAGAATATGAGGATTTTAGCGACATAGGACAAGAAGAATGGCATTTTCAATATGCCCAGATTGCCCATAAGCTTGGCTTGGTTGAAACTGATTATTCCGGTCGCTTTCCCCCTGATCAATTAATGACTCGCCTGGAAGTGATTCGTTCCTTGCTTGAATTATTTGACGTACCCCTTACCCCTGCTCAGGATTTTCCCACTCCCTCGCCGATGTTGCAATCACTTGATCCCGCCGATGCCCCCATTATATTGACCGCTCGTTCATATGGTTTGCTTGATCCATTCGATTCATATTTTGATCCATTTGCGAACGCTTCACGCGCAGAAACTACCTACTTTTTGTGGCGCCTCAAAATGGATTATTTACAATAACCCTCTTTATGAAGCATTTTATTCAATCTTTCTATCGTCGTTTTTCTCGTTCTAAAGACATCAGTCATTCAGAAATTCAGGATTCCTTTGTTTCGATTCAAAATCAGCGTACACGCCAGGATCAATTTGAATTTATCATTTTTCTTGCCCTGGTAATAACTTTATTTTTTATGTGGTTTAAAGCTCCTCATGCCCTTGGTGATTTTGACCAGTTAAAAACTGATGTAGCTGAGCAAATGCAACTCATCGAGATGGAGAAAAAAAACAATGATTTTCTTCAGGCTATAGATGACGATGCCCTGCAAAAAAACTTAAAAAAATTATATGTCGCCCTCCCTAATCAAGATGAAGAATCCGAGGCGGTTGTTTCCATGTTTGAATCGATGGCTTTAAAAAATCAATTGCTGATTGAATCTATCAATATTCGAGAACTGCCTATTTCCCAGTTCTACCAAGATGAATTGATCGATATTGTTCAGCCTTATGAATACACCTTTTCGATTGAAAATCCTTCCCTTAATTCTATTTTGTCTTTTGTTCATTCCCTCCGTCTTTCTCTGCGAATTATGGACATTATGTCTATTGATATTGAGCAGAGTCGATCTGGCTATAAGGCCACATTAAGTGTTTTTGTTTATCATCTTATTTAACCATTATGTTTCGGTCACTACGTTTGTTGTTACAATTTTTTTCAATCTTTTTTTTAATCTACCTGGCGTATTTAGCTTTTTTTGTCGATCAATCGACACGGTGGCAACACTTTAAACAGCCTCAATTGGCTGGCTTTGAAACCCTGGAACAAGATAATACTATTTTAGATTTATTATCCGAACAAACTCAATTTGATTCATATAAGCCTTTATACGATGACCTCTTTAGTAAACCAACTATTTTTTCAACCTATTAATCATGTTTCGTTACACTTTACAAACAGCTGATGCATTTGGAAAAACACAGTGGATCGAAGTGTGTGCTTCTTCGTCGTCGCAGGCACTTGCCTTAGCATCTGAACAAGGATTTTCCGCTGATCAATCATCTATTGTGCGCGAAGAGGCGATTGGTTTTTGGGCTGATATAAAACGTAAATCCTTGCCTTTGATGGTTGGTAAAATTTCAAAAAAAGACCTTCTGCGCTTCATTAAAATGCTTGGTGGCTCTTTAGAGCGAGGCAGAACGATTAAGGAAAGCCTTGAATTTATCGGTGAAAATGAAGATCAACGTGCGGTTCAGCACATGATTTTTCAGTTGTTGAAACGTATGGAACACCCATTTGCCACCCAAATTGAACTTTTTGGGATCTATCCAGATTTGTTCGATGATGAATTTTTAGGCATTGTTGAGGCAGGCGAGTCGTCCTCTCATTTGGGCCGGTATCTGATCGATTATGTAGAGGAAAAGCAGCAACAAATTGCTTTGTTACGCCTATTTCAAACCGTTTTATTCAAACGCTTATTTACACTTTTAATGGTTTTTTCGGTCGCATTGGTTGTCATACTTTTTGTTGTTCCCCAGTTTAGTCACTTATTTGGTAGTGTGCTCACTATGCCCTGGCCTTTGCGCTTTCTAGTTTCGATCTCCACGATACTGCAACGTTTTGCCCCAATCTTTCTATTGATTTCAACGCTCGTAGTCGGAGTTTTTTATTACTTTGTTCGTTATCATTCACTCTTTCGTTTTTGGTGGCACGACTTTCTTTTGAGGCTGCCATTAATTGGTAAGACTTTAAAAACCTACTACACCGCTCAATTTGCTTACCTGCTTTCTACTTTACTTACCAAGCATGTTGATTTGGTTCGCGCTATGACCATCATCATTCGCCAAAGCCATAATGTGTGTATTCGATCTACTTGTGAACAGTTGCTTACCCGTATGAAGCGGGGAGCAGCTTGTTTCAGGCGATTTTGGATGAGCACCAAATCGGACGTGATTATTTCATCTCTTCGATCGTTCAAGCGGCAAAAGTGGGTGGCGCTACTGCGAGTTTAGGTTCAACTTTGCTAGAAGTTCGCCACGATTTGCATGACTTGTTCATAGTTCGACTGGAGCGCTCTGTACGTTATTTTAATCTAATTTTTTACGGATTCACTCTTTTGCTGGCTCTTTTTTTAGCTTATCCCATTGGTTCAGCTATGATCGCTTTTTATGAAAATGCTCAATCGCTTATTTAATATTTACTTTTTAATGTTCACTTATGAAACTGTTTATTCGTACCCTTTCCACCAATCGTTCTGGCTTTACCTTTGTTGAACTTTTAGTGGTGATTGTCATTATGGCTGTATTAGTGGCGGCTTCCGCTAATTATCTTTTTTCTCAAGGGGGTTCCAAAGCGCGAGATACCGAGCGCAAAAGTGAAATGAAGCAGATGGCCGCCTTGATCGAACAATTTACTTCATCGTATGGCGAGCCTCCGAACGAAGAAGTGCGTAGCCGAAAAATTCGTGGACGCGTAGCCGAATGCGAGTCGATTAGTGACTACAAAGCTTTAATGACCTGCTTTGATGCTTTGCAATATATCACTGGTGAAGGATTGCTTCAGCTATCAGAAGACCCAAAAGAGGGGATAGAGAACGACTCCGGTTCTCTTTATCATTATCTGTATGCGGCTACGCATAATGGCTGGAAGGTGTGTGCTCTTTTGGAAAATCAAACCGACCCTGACTTAAACGACGATTACACCGGCTCGGGTCAATTGGGCGCAATGGGCGAACGCACCTATTGCTTGGTGGCTTCCAATCGTTCTTTGAGTGATATTACCGGTGTCCAGCCAGGTTCTAGTGGTGAATAATCCATTGCTTATGCTCGTCTCTTTTTTTAATGCACGCAGAGGTTTTAGTTTTATTGAGCTTATTGTTGTTATTGCTTTAGCCCTTTTTTTAATCGGTTTACCCAGCCCAATGATTCAGTACTTTCGTTCACAGGCCTTGGTCAACCAGGCCATTCATGCATTTTTGAATGATTGGTTGTTCGTTCGTAATGCAGCATTAAGCGGAAAATCGATCGCGGCTCTTCAACAAGATCCACTTAATCATTCAAACCGTATCGCTGATGCTTATGGCCTATGGATAGTGCCCGAGATCGATCTTTCCATTCAATATGTCGAGTTTCAACGCAGCGATTTTGGTTATAAAACTCTTTATCGTTCGGAATCCACTTTGATCAGTCCTCCGATTCACTTTGAATTATTTGATTCAAATCATCAAAAAATCTCTAGCCCTGTTTTGGTTCTTTTTGAGCGCCCCTATGCAACTTTTTCATACTTCCTTTTTCCGATCAGTCTGATCAAATTGATGCATCATTATTGTCCTCCCCTACTCTTTGCCCAGTATAAATTTTAGCTTTTCTTTTGAAGGCGTCGATTCGTCCCTGGCTGATTTATATGTCGATTCCAATGGCCTCATTTCAACTTTTTAACCATGTACGTTTTTTTGATTACGATCACATTGGCATTATATTCGTTCGTTTTGGTGAATGCCTCTGATTTGGTTCGCATGCATGCAATCGTTGGAGATTTAACTACTTCGTCTCAAGCTTTCTATGCGGCAGAAGGTTTTTTGGAACGATCGCTTAGCGAAATTGATGATTTAAACGCCCCTATTCAGCAAAAAAATTTCTCCCACCAACGACAAAATAATATTGGTTCTTCTTTGTTTGTAAATCATCAAGGGATTCCTGTGCGTATTCATAATAGTGAATATCAATTGGACGCCGGCATTTTGATTGATCGCGAAGATGAAACTTTAGATTATACTTCTATTGAGCCTGCCGCCTTTGATCGTTTACTTTTTCGTGAAGTTCCATTCGAGGCTAATTTTAATGAAATCCAATTTGATTTTGGGCGTGAGCCAACTGCACTTTTATTCGAAATTTTTCAGTTTCCAAAAGAGGGAGATCCGCTCACTTTCCCTGACTTTGATTCATTTAAAAATGCTGCTGATTCTTCGGTAGATCGAGCCATTATTAATACCAATGATCCGGCTAGCTTTAAAACGTTTCAATTCAACAATACTATTGTATCGGCTTTTTCGGTTTCTAGTTTACATGGTTATTCCCAAGCTTTGCGCGTAACCGGCTTTGACCCGGTTCACTATGATTATATGATCTCTTTCCAAACGCTGGATAACCTTCCCATCGACTATCGATTTCAGGCTTATTTTCAACAACGTCCCGTTCCGCTCGCCGGTCTTTTTCAGTCGTTTAAAATTTCTGCTATCACAAGCAACGGACTATTCCAATCCATTCATTTTCAGCGCCGTGCCGATAACGGGCTGATTTCTGGTTTGCAGTTTGCCCATTTTTCTAATCAATCTATTCACAAATAATGCCACGATTTTTTCGATTTTTTATCATCATTCTTTTTGCAATCGCCCTACTTTTCATTAGTAAGCCTTTGCGAGCGCAGGTGTTCGTTTCCGACTCAATTGATGATCAGTTTTTTCCTTTTATTCGATTTCAACTTAGTCCCGATGAACCTTTTGTATCGCGCCAATTGGAAATTATTGAAAATAACAGCCAGAATCATCAGCCTATTTTACTCCTCCCTCCACATCCCGTACTTTCTAAAATTGATTTATTTATTTTGATTGATCAAACCCAAATCAATGCCGACCAGGCAGATCTTATTAAATACCAGCTTAAGTCACTTGAGCGATTTCTTCATCGTACTTCGATAAGTGTTACTTTTCACATCCACACTTTTGGGCCGGACGACACATCTTCTAACCTCTCTTTTTCAACCATTCGTGATCCTGCTGATTTTCAACAGCTTGTTGATGATTTGGTTTTTACGGAACCAGTTTCCCCAAAAAATTATTTGTTAAATAAGCTTTATCACCTTACTACTTTGCCACTTGCGCCCGATTCACAACCTATTGCCTTGTTGATCAACCCACACGCTTTTTTTAACGCCGATGAAGATGTTAGTACCACCTATCGAATTAGCGATGTGGCATCCGCTTTGCATCAAAATTCTTTTTGGCTTTTTTCAGCCGGTTCACCCATTTCTTCGTTAGTGGGACTAAAAAATAATGTTGTCGAAGATGTGAGTTTGCACCATTCGCTCTACGGAGGCTATTTGGGAACACTAAATTTTCCGCTCGACCAGTGGTTTGATTTTTTACTGAGCGCTGATCACTCAAGTTATACGGTTCAGATGACCTCTCAGGCAGATGCTTTTCACATCATACGTCTTTGGTTGATTTAATTTTACATGGTAAACCCATTGATTCTTTTTCGTTTATTTTACCCACCCAGTCACAGACCCACTTTGTTCATCAAGCTCATTCTATCCACTTGAACCAATCCGACGATTTACGTGTTCAGGCTTCCCATTCCAATGGATTTATTTCGCGAATTGAATTGGTTTATTTAGATGTTTTGAATCAATTTCATCGTGTTCCAATGGATTGGAAAGGTGGACCTGATTTTATATGGGCTGTTTCTACTTCCGCATTAACTCCATCTTCACTACCCGATACTCTCTTTTATTATTTTGATTTTTTTAGCCCACTTGAAAGGCGTACCAAGATTACCGGGGAGCATGTTGTTCCACTGCTTTCGTTCGATGACGGTATTTTACTTTCTTCTCAACTATTGGGCAGTCAGCTTATTCGTTGGCAATGGACTGGTCCTACCGTCGATATGGCCGATTCATTCGAAATTTGGAGCGGCGATGATTTGCTAATGACTACCCCGAAGACTTTCATCGATATTCCAATCGACTTTTGTGAACCCTACCAGATTATCTCTGTACGCGCGCATTTACCCAAAAATGCCCCTCATCCTAAAGCCGGCGAGTTTAGCTTGTTTTCTTCTGCTGGAGAGCGTTTTTTTGCGCCTAATATTTCATTAACACATCAAGTTGCTTTGGATCACATGAGAGCTTGTTTGCCAATCAATCCCGAAGATGACCTAGGCTTATTTTCAGAATTTATTCCACAGTTCGATCCCGGCGCCCCATTAACCAATCACGATGTTTTAAATTGGATGCTCTTTTGGATGTATGATTATAGCCCGCCTCAGCTTCGGTTTGAAGAATTAAAGCTGCTTTTTATGGGCATAGGATTTTTAACTCTTGATGATTTTAATTCTAGCGCTCCTCGCTCAAGCGAAGCACTCTTTTATCACTTAATTACCCGAATGCGTCACGAAAGCCATTTTTTTGAAAAAACACTTCGCATTTTACACGTCATCGATTTGGTGCGAAACGGAGATCCGGCCTTATGAGCTTATTATTTTCAATTACTCTTCTAAACTTTTCCTTTTCTTTAGACGCTCTTCTGGATTGGTTGTAATAACTTTGTCCTCGGCATAGCTGGCTACCACTTGAATTGCGACGTGCTTTAGTCCTGCAAAAAATAACCCTTGCCCAATTCCTGAATTAAGCAATAGGTATTTTTCGCCCTCGGTTAGATTGAAAATTTTTGCCAACCCTTCCACTGAACTTGGTGCTTGCTTTAATAAAAGCTGCATGGACGAGTTTGTGATGATTGGATGACCATATTCTGAATTGATAAAATCTTCTACATCCTGTGTAATGGTGGTAATGCCCAAATAGTACTTTCGAGCACGTTTGACCAGTCCATACAAAAATCGCGCGCTATCTTCATGTTGTACCATTGACCATGCCTCATCAATCACCAGCAAGCGTCTCTTCAGCTCCGAGCGCACTCGGTTCCATATGTAATTCAAAATAATATACATGGCAATCGGGCGCAAAATATCTTCCAGATCACGAATGCAGAACACCACTAAACCTGATTTTAAATCCACGTTGGTGGGTTGATTGACCACTCCGGCAAAAGTTCCGATGGTGTATTTCTGCAACCTTTGGGCTAAATTTTCCGCCCCTTTCATACTTACCAGCACGTCATAAAGATCTTGCATCGTTGGTGGCTCTAACTCTCCGGGATTCGGAGTGTCCATGGTGATGCCTTTTAATGCGTAAGTGTCGATCAGCGCCTTGTCCATTAGTCCTTCTTCTTCGGGGCTTAATTTTCCAAGCATTAAATTTAGCAGTCCATGCAAGGTAATGATATTTGATCGGATTAATTCACTTGGATCTTCGGTTTGATTGTCGCGCGGTAGGGGTAAATCAAATGGATTGATTCGTTGATCTGAATTGAGTGAGACCCGCAAATAAGTTCCCCCAACGGTGGTCGCCAGTTCTTCATACTCATTTTCCGGATCCACCACGATCACATCCGTTCCCATCATCATCGACCTTAGTATTTCCAATTTAACCGCATATGATTTACCAGCTCCCGAGGTTGCAAACACGACCGAATTTGCATTTTCCAACTGAAATCGATCAAAAATAATTAGACTATCGTTGTGACGATTGATCCCATATAAAATTCCCTCACTCGAGGTTAGGTCGGAAGAGCTGAAAGGGAAAGTGGTTGAAAGCGGCCCGGTGTTCATGTTGCGAATCACTTCCAACTGATCCATTGCCAGCGGCATACATGAATTAATCCCGTGTTCCATTTGCAAGTCGGCCGATTTGGTCAACACCAATTTTCCGCCTAAATTGCTTTCGAGCCGAGTTTGTACTTTTTTAAGCTTTTCTTCGTCTTCCGAATAGATTAAAAATTTCATAATGGCCGTACTGCTGGACGGATACACAAACATCGAAATGTCCATTGCCACATCAAAATTGATCACCGGCGAAAGCCAGTTGGCATCGATATAACGTGGATAGGCGTATACAAAAAAGCTTTTAAAATATAAATCACCCAATTTACCCCGATTTGATTCAAATTCCATTGAAGGTGGGGCAATCAGATCTTTAATCGTTGCTAACCCTTGTTTATAAATTTTCTCGGCCTCTTTAATCTCCTGAGCTTCTGTTTTTACGCTAGTTGTACTGCTGTTGGGCAAGCTTGCATTCGCCCCCTCGATCATTTTTGGCTCTTTTGGCTTTGCAGGAGGGAAAAGAGTGGTCATTACCCGCTTAAAAAGACCCTGTTTTTCAGCTTTTTCTACGTGACCCACGCTGTTTTGGTTTTTATTTTCCATAATTTATCTCCCTATTTTATCATATTTAGGGGGAAAATTCAATGTATTTAGCCGTTTTTTTTGTTGCCGTTCAGATTTCACATATTTTTAATGATTCCGCAAGTCTTAATGCTTCATTTTACCTAATAATCCTGGACAATGTGTCCAACTTTTGCTATTAATTGATACTACATACATAACCCCAACAGCTATGGGTCGCTCACTTGAAGAAGCGCCGGCTGTTGCCCCCTACCAATCACCATCGGTTGTGCGTCGTTCAGTTGTGGCTGTTTTGGACTCCGAAGGTCTAAATACAGGTGATCTTCAAGAGACTCCTGCAGATCGCTTTGATCGGCATGCGGCTGTCGTTGATCGCAACCATGATATACTTAAAAAACTTATTGAAAGACTGAGTAGTTAAGTGCTCAGCTCTTCTTTGATTTTGATCAGTTTTTCGAGTCTTTCGGCTAGTTCAAATTGTTGTCTTATAATCGACTTTAGGGCTTCGTCTAGCGCATCGATGACGTCGCTCTGACCTTCTTTCTCTGCTTTAAGGTTTTTTATGATATTAGCCCTCTTTTCGAGTAGCTCTAATTCTTCTTTAGCTTGTCCAATTTCTTTTTCTAGCTCTCTTTGGTACTGCTCCTTATTAGTTAATCCTATTGTGCCATCATCTTTAACATAGCCAATGGTGTTACGGCCTGAATTCTTTGCAACGTATAGCCCCTTATCGGCTCGATCTACCAAGGTTTTCATCGCTTTTTTGATTTCATCGTCATCTGTTAGTTTGGTTGGAGCTGACGTGGCAATTCCTAGCGAAATGGTTCCTGCAATTTGATCAATTTGCTCATCATCGATTCCTAGAGCAGCCTTTTTTTCTTTTAATTTATTTTTCAGCTCACTTTCGACTTTTTCACGAAGCATTTCTGCTACTATTTGTGCCCCAACTGAACTGGTATCTGGGAGCACTACTAAAAACTCTTCCCCCCCTATTCTTCCCATTTCACCCTGGGGTTCTTGCAGGTTTTGCTCAAATAAATCGACAGTTCCAAAGCCAGCACTTAGGTCGCTGGTGATTTCATATAGACTTTGAGGGTTGTCTGTAATAGGCGTTTTATTTAGATTTCTTCGGGTGTGGGCAATGTGATCTGTTTTGCGCTTGATAACATTCCTAATAATATCAGCGAGGATTTTTAGTACTTCGTCTCCTGCGGCATGCCCTAATGTATCGTTAACCTTTTTAAAGTGGTCCATGTCAAAGGCTACGATGCTTATGAAGCGTCTTGCTCGCATGGCATTGCGATACTCAATTTCATAGGCCCTTTCAAAGGTGCGGCGATTTGGCAATCCAGTTAGAGCATCAGTAGTTGCTTCTCTTCGAGCTACTTCCAGATCTCGTTCTACACCATCTTTATCTAAAGCGGTTCTTAAAAGTGCTGCTCGTGTATCAATTAATTCTTGTTCTTCAGCGCTTTTTCCATCTTTCAAAGCTCTCAATTCTGCTTCACTTGGTCTATGGAACCATTTTTTTTCTTCGTCCATCTTTCTTAAGTTAACTAAGTTTTGATTATACCACAAAAAAGCTCATCTATAAAGGCAAAAGGTTAAAGCAAGGTGTCTCCCATGCCGATCAATCCAATAATGAGACCTATTCCCCCATGACTGCTCCAATGATCCAGAAGCGCATAGTGATTTTGGCCTCTCCCCAGCCTTTTTTTCGAAATGATGATGTAGTGGAGCGATGAGAAATACCTTTCTTTTGAAGAGCTTTTTGAGGTGAGTTGGATGATGACTGAAAGGGTTTCGATGATGAAGACGCATCCCACAATCAATAACACCACTATGGAATCGGTCATCATGGCAATTACTCCCAAGGTTGCCCCAAGAGAAAGCGAGCCGGTGTCGCCCATGTAAAATAACGCCGGGGGAACATTGTTCCACAAAAATGCCATCAATGCACCGATGATTAGCCCGCAAAAAATTGCTAGAATAATGAGTCCTTTTGCGTAAGCGATAGCACCAAATACGATGAAGGCCAAAATTAAAAGGCCGCCTGCCAATCCGTCGAGGCCATCGGTGATATTGACCGCGTTGGCGGTCGACACGATCACCAGAATGAAGAGGGGAATGTACCAGAGTCCTATCTCAAAATCACCCACGCTAGGGATGTGAATGGTTGAGAATCCCAACTTACTGTAAAACCACCATGCACCCAAGGCACCAAATAGCGTGAGTAGTAAGAATTTTGGCCTTGCAGCGATGCCCTTTTGGCCGCCAATCGATTTAATATTAAATACATCGTCGATTGCTCCTAATATCCCCACGGCGATTATTGTAAATAGGGGTAGATAGACCTGACCTCGATCGAGTAATGATTTTGGAATCATCCCAAAAAAAGCGAGCCCTCGGGAATAGGCGATTACCAGTAATACGCTTATCCAAATTATGATTCCACCCATTGTTGGAGTGCCACTTTTTTTAGCATGCAGTTCTTTAAAAACTGTTGCCGCGGCACCATCGACGCTTGTGTCCCGGATTTGCTTTCCCAGCTTTAACTTTTGAGCCACTTTTAGATAAAGTGGGGTTAAGATCAACGCCACTAGAAAAGTGAGCATAGACCAAGTAAAAATGGCGATGATGTTGGGTACTTGGTTCAACTTAATTACGAATTACGAATTAAAATTACGCATTTTTACTCCCCATCAAACATGTGTTGGCGGTCGACGTCGTAAAACCGCATTTGAGTTTTGTCGAATCGAAGTTCTGCTTTGCCAACGGGGCCGTTCCGATGTTTGCGCACAAATACTTCGGTAATTCCCAATTCGTCTTCGGTTAAATTTTCTTCATAATAATCTTTGCGGTAGAGCATCATCACCACATCAGCATCTTGCTCGATCGCTCCCGACTCGCGTAGATCGGATAATTGTGGAATTTTTGGATTCCGTAGCTCTACTGCACGAGAAAGCTGTGAAAGGGCGATAATAGGTACTTTTAGCTCACGGCCGAGCGCTTTGAGTGCACGTGAAATTTCGGAGATCTCTTGCACTCGATTGGCCTGGAAGGTGTTGCTACCGGTGCTCATCAATTGAAGATAATCCACGACGATTAAATCGAGGCCGTGCTCCATTTGGAGTCGGCGAGCCTTTGCCCGCAATTCCATAATCGACATTCCTACGGAATCATCGATAAAAATGGGCGCTTTGTTTAAGCGATCCATCACTTCGCCCATGCGCTGAAAATCTTTGTCGCTGAGTTTTCCATGTTGGAGTTTCCATGAATCTACGCCTAAAACGGAGCAAAACATGCGGTCGACCAGCTGCTCTTTTGACATTTCCAGTGAGAAAATGCCGACCGTCATTTGCTTTTTGCCTTCCATAGCGACGTTTTTTGCAATTGAAAGCGCCAAAGCGGTTTCCCCATACTGGGCCTTGCTGCTAAAATAATTAAATCGGAGGGCTGCATACCCGATAAAATGTTGTCGATTCCTTTGTATTCGGTTGGAATGCCTTTGACCTTTCCTCTTCGTCGGAATTGCGAAGAATGGCAAATTCTTCGTATCGTTTGGACAAAATTTCTTTAATGTGAATGAACCGATCTTTTAGGAAGGTTTGCGAGATGCTGAATACTTCTTTTTCACATTTTTCCAGCAAATCTTCGACGCTTTCCCCTTCGCTGTAGCCCATCGCAGCGATTTTGTTCCCCACCATGATCATATTTCTTAGCACCGCCTTGTTCTTTACTATTTGACCGTATTTAAATACATGAGTGGAAGTGGGCATCACCGTAGTTAATTCGGCCAAATATTCTGCCCCTCCCACCACATCCAGTTTTTTGCGCTCCTCTAATAGGTTGGTAATGGTGAGCAGATCAATGGGATCGTGGCGATTGTAAAGATCAATCATTGCCTCATAAATGAGTGCGTGTCATAATAAAAGTCGGCTGGAACCAGCAGGTCCGATACACGAATCATCGCTTCCTTATCAATTAAAATTGAACCCAAACCGATTGTTCAGCTTCTTTTGAATGCGTGGGTGGAATGTGGGCTAGATTTTTGGTCCATAAATAGGCGTTTTCTTGTTTATACAAACGTTTTTGCGCCGAGTTTCTGGGGAGAGCTCGGAGTTATTTTTATTTTTGCTCGCTTAGTGTACTGGTTTTACATTTAAAGCACAAGAAGACACATCCACTTGATTTTATGGCACAAAAAAAGCGCTGAGTGACTGTTTTTCACCCAAGCGCTTTTTTGTTTTTCAATGTTTAGGCTTCTGCCATTTCTACTTCCATTTCCACCTTTGTCTGCTTGGCGGCGGTTGTTTTTTCTTTCTTTCCGGTAATGGTTACTTCTAAGCTGGGTTTTGCCTCTGGTTTGGCTTGTAATGTTTGACGTATGGAGGTGGTCATGGCTGGGTTTTCTCTTAGGAATTGCTTGGCATTCTCTTTGCCTTGCCCCAGTTTAACCATTTCCCCTTTCCATTCATAGGAATAGAAAGCCCCCGACTTGATGATGATGTTTTTCTTGGTTGCCACATCAATTAAATCGCCTTCTTTCGAGATTCCCTCGTTGAACATGATGTCGAATTCGGCTTGCTTGAATGGAGGGGCAATTTTATTTTTAACCACTTTTACTTTTACTCGGTTTCCTGAACATTCTTTGTCATCGCCCGTGCCGTTGCTGATTTTGTCGATTCGTCGAATGTCCACACGTACGGAAGCGTAGAATTTCAGTGCATTTCCACCGGTGGTTGTTTCGGGGTTACCGAACATCACTCCGATTTTCATGCGCAACTGATTCAAAAAAATAACCGTCGTTCCTGTTTTGGAAATGATCGAAGTTAATTTTCGCAGTGCCTGACTCATGAGGCGAGCTTGCAGCCCCATGTGCGAATCACCCATCATCCCTTCAATTTCTGCTTTAGGAGTAAGGGCAGCTACTGAATCAATGACGATTAAATCCACTCCTCCTGAACGGGTAAGCGTTTCTACGATTTCCAGCGCCTGCTCTCCATTATCGGGTTGCGAAAGCAACAATTCATCAATATTAACGCCAATTTTTCGGGCATACTCCGGATCCAGAGCGTGCTCTGCATCAATGAAGGCTGCAGTTCCACCGGCTTTTTGGGTTTCGGCTATGCTGTGCAAGGCGAGCGTGGTTTTACCCGATGATTCCGGCCCATAAATTTCGATAATACGGCCTTTTGGCATTCCTCCTCCCAGCGCTTCGTCTAACGAATAGCAACCGGTCGAAACCGTTTCAATTTTTGTGTTGGGCCGTTCACCCATTTTCATAATCGTTCCCTTTCCATAATTCTTTTCAATTTGTGAAATAGCATTTTGGATCGCACTTAATTTGTTGTTTTCCATAAAATAGATGGTTAATACTTAATATCCCCACTTTAGTAAACGTTCGTTCACTTGTCAAATTCTAAGTGAATAAATGTTTACTTTTTTATTTACCTGCTCCTTTTTCGTTTTGCAGTATACTTTTCAATTTCGTTTTTAAGCCCTAGAATGCCCAGGCACAACATCAATGCGATTCCTAATGTGGGTGATCCTACGGATGCGAGTCGATTGGGCGTATTGCCGGAAAAATCCAATACCGGGCCAACGGGAATTGTGTTTTGAGTTCCATTTTCAGATGGCATTTCTTTGATTGGCTCAGCCACCGGGTCTTCTTTTTCTGTGACCGCGCGAGACGGTTCCTGTTGTGATATCACGGCCGATTCGCTTGGTTCAGTAGAGGTTGTTTCGTTCTTACAACCGCTCAAAATTACTACACTGATGAGCATTACCATGATTAAACTCAGTTTTTTCATAGATATTTTCTTAGTTTGTACTGGCTTTGTAGTAGTTTCCAATCGATTGTTCGGTGCCAAAAGAAACATTTTTGCTTTTACAATTTCCGCAGGTGAATTGGAGTTTTTTTCCGATTCGTTTGGGGTTGGTTAATGCTTTGCAGTCGCGGCAATAGTATAAAATGCGAGTGGGCAAACCGGAGTCTTCCGCCAATGCTTTGTCGTATTTTACTTCGGACTTTATAACATCCACATAGCTGCCTTCAAATGCCTGTGGCTGCTGATAACGTCGTCTTGATAGTCATTGATTTAGCGATCATGATGGGTCTTCATAAAAGGGATAAGCGTTTGAATCGTCGGATTCGTCGAGATTCGGTTTTTTAACTTCACTCTCGTTTTTTAGAATGGTTGCTGACCGTTTTTTGAGTGCGTATGCCCCAAAGCAAACCATCACGGCACTGATCACGGTGATCACCAATCCAAAGCGCACGTCGGCGCGTATGTATTCTAAGCTCATTCTTTTGTAAATGGCAATGGCTAACAGAGATAAAAAAGCATTTTCTCCACTTAGAAATAGTATGACTTGCTCACGCGTGTATGAAAGGCGAGGCAAAGGAATTCTGAGTTGGTCTCCCACTAAAAACCACAAGCTGATCAGGCCCATTAAAACAATGACAAAGCCCAAAATGCCCAGACTCCCTGTTAATCCGGTTTGTATTTCGAGTTCGTTTAAATTGAATTCAACGCTGAACCAAGGTAAAAAGTGGCCAACGATTAGGGTGATTAATCCCAATCCGATTGTTTTTTCTTCCGCGCTGAATCGTTTGCGCATTAGATTGAGCCGTTTGAGAATCATAAAGTTGATTTTGAATTTGTGCTCAGCATACCAAATAATGCTTCTTTTAATCAAATGACTGCCGATTGCCTAAATAAATCGTTGGTTATTCGAGTGCGCTATTGTGAAATTCGGTTTATGAAATTTGCTTTTGATATTCGAGGGATTGATGGGCACCGAGGTGGAAAAGGCATTTGGACCTCCAATGTACCTGGAGGCATTTTTTAAGTTGTACCCCGAACATGAGTATTTTTTTGTATGTTCAGCGTCTTTTAATCCTGCTTTCGGGCTCCCAATGTCACGGTGGTGACCGTGAAGGGGAAGGGGCTTTTGTGGCATTGGCGATTTTATCGGCAGATGCTCAAAGATGGTATTGATGTTTTTTTGGCCACAGAAAGTTATGTGGTTCCGTATTTACATGACCCAAAGCGCTTGCATGTGGGCATGGTGGTGCACGATTTGGTGGCGTTTAAGTCGCCTGCGAAACATCAAAAGCGCGCTACCTATATTGAACAATTCACTTTAAAGCGCGCGGCCAAAAAAAGTCGCTGGATTTTTACGGTTTCCGAGTACACCAAAAAGGATTTAATCAACATGCTGCCCAATTTGCGTTTGGGGCACAAAGCGCATGTGGTTTATGCCGGGGTCCGTTCGATTTTTAAGAAGGAGGTGGATGCAAACCAAATTGTCAGGGTTCAGCGGCGCTATAATCTCGATCCCGATTACATGATGATGGCCGGCACTTTGGAACCTAGAAAAAACATTTTGGGCGCGTTGCAGGCCTACAACCTTTTGCACCCCAAGCTGCAGCAGCAATATCGATTTGTGGTGGTGGGTAAAAAAGGTTGGTATTACCAAGAGATTTTTAACAAAGTAAAGCAATTGGGCCTTACTTGGCGCGTAAAGTTTTTGGAATACATTCCTGATGATGATTTGGTCACTCTGATGAAGGGGGCGAAGATTTTTTTATTTCCGTCCTTTTACGAAGGGTTTGGATTACCGGTTTTAGAGGCGATGCAATGCGGAGTGCCGGTTTTGGCATCGCGCGTCACCTCTATTCCTGAATTGGGGGTGGATGCAGTGCATTATGCCGACCCCGAAGACCCCATCGATATTGCTGACGGCATGGCACAGCTTTTACAAAATCCAGAGTATTGCAATGAATTGCGTGAAAAAGGCTATGAGCAGGTGAAGAATTTTAGTTGGGACAAAACGGCGGCTAAAATTATGTGCTCCATTGCGGAACTTTAATCTAAAATCTATAATCTACATGATGATCCAAGATTTAAAATTCAAGATTACAAGATTAATTTTTTAAAGTACGATGATTTCTGTTGGACTGATTGCCAAAAAGGGGTTGGAAGCTCAAAAACACGCTAAAGTGTATCGCACGGTGTATGATTATTTGGTTAAAAAAGGAAAGGATGTGTATGTGCAAAAGCATATTGCAACCACTTTGCAGTTAAAAGAGTACCAACGTTTTCATGTGGCCAAAAAGCATGTCGATTTGATTATTGTGATGGGTGGAGATGGTACTATTTTGAGTACCGTACGGCGACTTCCTACCCTTAATACCCACTTGTTTGGCATCAATTTAGGAACGCTTGGCTTTATGTCAGAAATTCCGCCGACGAATATTGCGCGCACGCTGAATAAAATTTTTGATGGTGAGTTTACGGTCGACGAACGTTTTACACTCGAGATTGAGGTTCGGCGAGGGAATGAGGTGATTCAGAATTTTCGTGCTTTGAATGAGGCGGTGATTACCCA
This sequence comes from Candidatus Peregrinibacteria bacterium, assembly GCA_016699515.1. Lineage (GTDB taxonomy): Bacteria > Patescibacteriota > Gracilibacteria > UM-FILTER-43-11 > UM-FILTER-43-11. Next base: position 262,360 of record CP064978.1, read on the forward strand.
AGGAACTTTGGCGCGTTTGATTCGTTTGGCGACCAAGGTGAACGACCGCACTCTTACCACCTATCATGCCGATGGGTTGATTGTGGCCACACCAACCGGCTCAACCGCGTATTCGCTTTCGGCGGGGGGGCCCATTATGTATCCCAGTATGCAGGGGTTTATTTTAACGCCGGTATGCCCGCATAGCTTTACCCAAAAACCGATTGTGATTCCGTGCGACAAGCGCATCGATATTATCGTGAAAAGTGAAGATGAGCTGATCAACTTGACCATGGATGGCCAAACCAATATGCGGCTTCAACACGAAGATCAGGTTCGTATTCGCCGTGGTGGAGAAATTCGCTTTGTGCGATTGCCGTCCGAAAGCTTCTTTGATACGCTACGGCAGAAGTTACACTGGGGGGAGCGGAATGAAAAACACTCTAAATAATTACGAATTAAAAATTACGAATTACGAATTATGTCACATGAATTATTAAACCGGGGTGTGGAAGAGGTGGTTCCTCTGAAAATTGCCGAGGAAAAGTTAAAATCGAAAAAACCAATCCGTATTTATTTTGGAATCGATCCCACGGGGGCACAGCTTCATTTGGGTCATGCCATTCCGCTGCGTAAATTGCGTGATTTTGCCGATGCCGGTCACGAAGTGATCCTTTTGATCGGGAGCTTTACTGCGATGATTGGCGATCCGACCGGAAAAGACGCCATGCGTCAGCCGCTTACGCGTAAAGATATTGAGGCCAACTTTAAAGATTATCAAAAACAAGCGTCTAAAATCCTTGATTTCAAAAAGGTGAAAGTTAAATACAATCATGAATGGCTCGAAAAAATGACGTTTGAAGATGTGATTGCACTGGGAGGAGAATTTACGGTTCAGCAGCTTTTGCATCGCGATATGTATCAACGTCGTTTAAAAGCTGATCAGCCCATTGGTTTGCACGAGTTCTTTATCCGCTCATGCAGGGGTACGATTCGGTGGCGATGGATGTGGACGCCGAAATTGGCGGGAGCGATCAGTTGTTTAATATGTTGGCCGGTCGTACGCTTTTAAAGAATCTGAAGAATAAAGAGAAATTTGTGATCACTTGCCCGCTTTTGGAAGGGCTTGATGGTCGTAAAATGAGCAAAACGTATAACAATACGGTGAATATTACCGATGAGCCGTTTGAGATGTTCGGTAAAATTATGTCGATGGGGGATGAGCTCATCATCAAATACTTCCGGCTTTGTACCGACCTTTCGGTGGCCGAGATCGATCAAATTGATCGGGATATTAAAAATGGGGCCAACCCACGGGATGCGAAAATGCGTTTGGCAGCCGAAATCATCACGTTGTACCACGATGCCAAGGCAGCCGAGGCGGCGCATGAGCAATTTGTGAATGTGTTTAAAAACAAAGGCATTCCCGATGAAATTCCTGAATTCAAACTGAATGGCGATCGCAACATCATCGATTTAATCGAACTTTGTAAACTGGTTGATTCGCGCGCCGAAGCCAAGCGCGCCGTTTTGCAGGGCGGGGTTAAGATCAACGACGACAAAATCACCGATCCCCAGGCGACGGTTCATTTGGAAAGGGATATGATTGTGCAGGTGGGCAAACGGCGGTTTGCGAAGATTATTTAGCTTATGATGCAGCGGGGCCTCGGCTGCCGGTGGTGCTGCTGCGGGGTCGCGATGGTGGTGCTGTTTACGTTAGCTGCCAGCGCTTGAAGCGAAGTGCTTTCGATCGAGCCAAGGGTAGCCACTTTGTTTGAATCGGTGGCGTCATCGACTTGAAAACGGCCTTCCATATCCCACACGTTCAGGGTTTTTCCGTTTTTCTTTCCTTGAATCAAATTGCGTCCTTCTGCTTTGCTCATTTTGGCTTCGCTTAAACCCAGTGCTTTGGCTAAACGTTCGGTGGCAGCGCTTTTTTACTACGCCACGGTATTTTTCTTGCTCGGGGAAGAGTTTATTCGATTCTTCTCCGCGTACCTCATTCGCCACGGCCAGCAGCTGGTGGGCGTCATCCATTTCTTTTATGGTGCTTTGATAATATTCGTTGGCCTTTTGAAAACGCGCATATACCTTGGTGACGTCTTTGGTTTCTTCAAAATCATTCAAAAAGTCTTTGATGGTTTGCATGTCACCCGATTCCATGGCCGATTTAGCCACCATCAATAATTGAAAGGCCGAGAAGGCTTTTTCGAGCATATTTTCGGATTTTTCTCCGTTGAGCGATTTTTTTACTGGTTCGAGGAATTCTTTCGCAGGTTTTTCGAGCTCTTTTTTATCACCTTTTAGCTCTGTTTCCAGATTTTTTATAAAGGCATCTTTTTGCTGATCGGTTAGAGCTAGGTCTTTCCCTTCGTTTACTGCGGTGATTTGCTCTTTGGATAAATCCAGTTTAGACACCGTATTCACGAAGGCTGTTTGTTCCTCAAGATTTTTTACTCCCAAGCGTTTTTGCATCGCCTCGAGGAGCTTTTTTGGATCGACTTGGGGTTTTTCAGTTTCGGCGGGGGATTCTGGGGTTGCTGCAGGCTCGGGTGCTTTTTCTTCGATATGCCCGTTACTTCTCGCTATTAATGTATTGATATCATTAATGACTTTATTAATTTGATTGCTTACTTCATTATTTACCTTTTCTAATTCAGTTGCGGACTTATCTTTTTCTTTTAGATAATCTTCCTTAATTTGGTTGATGCGTATTGTGACTTGGCTTTTAAGTCTGTCCTTTAATGTTTTTTCTGCCTCACTTTCGCTTTTATCTTGGTCCAATTGGAGCTTATCAATATGAGCGTTAAATTCGGCTTTTTTAGCTTCAAAATGGCTGTCTTCGATCGGTTTGATGTCTTCTGGTTTTGCGTCTAATTTTGGGACCTCTGCTTCCACGGCTTCTGGGGCACCAGGATTTTCGTCTCCAGCAAAGATCAGTCGCGATTCTTTGAAATCGTTTGGGGGGTTTTGCCGGTAAAGGTGAAGGAGGGTTTTCATGTTTGTTGGTTTAATAGGGGATTTCTTACCGCCTTTGGCGGAACGAAATGACTACAGTTTAGTAATCAAAAATAGGACGATGCCGATGAGAACTACAATGCTAAACAGTACTGAAAAGAACCATTTGCCCGATTTTTTGGCTGACGCCTTTGGCCTTTCTTTTTTTTGCGAAGGCATTGTGTCGATGTGATCCATTTCGGCTTCAACTTTGCTTAGGGAATCAGCACTTTTTTTACTGTCGAGTTCTTCGAAGGCGTTGATTGCATTTCGAATTTCTTCGTGCTGCACTCGTTCCAGTGTTAGGTTGGTTTTTTGGTTTAATTGTTTCAGATCATTCTGGAATTTCTCTTCGGCGTTTTTTAGAGTTTCGTTTGAAACTTCAACCAATTTTGCAACGCCACTTTTTTCTTCATCGCTCATTTGTGGAATCAAATCGATCAGCTCCTTTTTTTGAGTGTCGTCGATCAAGCTATTTTGAACCTTTGTTATTAAAATGCTGTTTTCCATTACGATGATTGTTTAAGGTAGTTTTGGATTCCTATGCCTGTTCGCACACTGTTCATAAAATTTCGTGCGATTTCGGGGGTTAATTCGTTCATTGGTTTATATGCCGAGGTTTCTTGATTGCCGATTGCCAAGCTAATTTGTTCCATTTGCGCGGGCGTTAGCGCAAAATCTTCTGGAATGAATTTGAAGTTATTAAGGCGGGTATCTGTTTCAATCGCATTTTTTAGCAATATAAATTTGGTATCGTTCATTAGGCTTGTTATTTGATCTTTCAACTTTGGATTTGCCGTTAGTTGAAGCTCTGTAATTGGGTCCATTTTTAGTTGTTTTTCCTTGATCAATGCGTTTACCGACTCCCATTCGGCTAATGGTGGGACTTCGCTGGGTTTAGCAGCATCCTGTTCTGTTTTTTGACTTGGTTCTTTTGAATCTTCATTAAAGTAATCCAGCAATTTTTGTAATACTTTTGCCAGCCAAGAATCGGGGTCTTTTTTTTGAGATTCTTTTATCCAGGTTTCTAGTGCAAAGGCTGTCGCTCCCAACATGCCACTTTCTTTTAACTTCCCCTTTACCTTTGCCATTGGCTTTTGATTTTTGATGGCCTCTTTAATCATCGGATAATTTTCAACATCATCCACAAAAGCGCTCAGTGCCTTTGCTTCGGGGGTTTCGTTGAGTAATTTTCCTTCGACCGCTTTTTTTGCTCCTTCCCAAAGCGATTCTCGCTGGGCTTCGTCGGTTATTTTTAGTTCGTCCAGGTCTTTCAAAAAGGCGGTCTTTAATTTATTAAAAACGTCTTCACTTTTGGTTTCTAATTTTTCCCTCAGTTCGCCCAATGCTTTCTCGAATTGATCGAGTTCGGGTTTTTCTTTCGAGCCAAATAAATTTGAAAGTTCAAAGGCCATTACAGTCGATCGGTGTTAAGTTTTAAAAGGAGGTCTTTTTTAACTTCTTCGTAGGTGCGCATGGTTTTGGCTAAATCGCTCGGCTTGATCACAAAAATCCCGCGGTTCATTTCTTCGCAGCGTTTGGTAAATTTTTCAAGTAACTCCTTGTATTCCTGTTGTTTGTCACTTTCCATTAAGAACATTGCCAGGATGTAGCGTTTTTTAAGCTCTTCAGAAAAGTGCGCGTTTTGAGTGATGAGCTGGATGATTTGTTTTTCTAAGGTGGTCATTTTTTAGGGGGTAGGGTGTAGGGCATAGGGTGTAGAAGGCGCGATTTCCCAATCGCGCATTACGACATCCCTTCTAAATCTTTTAGTAATTGCTCTTCGGCAGCGGGAATATCGATTTTTTTGTGATGTTCCACGGCTTTTTGATGAATTTGATCCGCTTTTTTACCGCCTTCTTTGATCTTTGCAATTTTTTTAGGATCGATCGGTTTTCGAGGGTGTCCGCCGATGGGAAGAAAGTCGCCTTGGCCCATAACTTATAAATAACAAATTACTAATACACAAATCACAAACCTTCCTGCGGCGGGCAGGCAAATCCAATTTCGAATATCTAAATCACGTAAACGTCTCCATACTCTTGTTCGAACTTGGATTTCATTTGAAAGACCGTTTCTACTAAATTTTGAATTTGAAACGTGGCTTTTTGGTCCAATGCCCATAGTTTTTCAATCTGCCGAATGATGCTCACCAAGTTCACAGCGGTTAAATCGGCTTTTTCTTGGTCCTCTTCGCTCAGCTGATCATACACCGCGTGGTTATACAAGCTTGTGGGCTCCAACGGGTTCACCTGACCACTTTTGAGCTGTTCAATCAGTTTTTTTAGAAACTCCTCGTGCCCCTCGTTAAACCCGGTATCGTCTGTTGCAGCTTGGTTTAACATTTGTTGGGTTTTTTCATCCACTTGGTGATTTTCGTATTTCTTGATCAAATCGTCCATGTCGCTCTATTAAAAAAATCTTATCATTATAGCAAATTTTTTGGCTTTAGTCTACACTTATCATAGGCCTGTCATTGATCGCACCCTGTCGTTTTTATATCACTATGAATTTGGAAACCCCTATTTCATCGGTCATCAGCACCAAACCTGAGTATTTAAAGGCGCTCGAGGAGATGGGTGTGCACACGTTGGAAGACTTGCTTTTGTATTTTCCTAAATCCTACGAGGATTTATCGGAATATAAAACGCTCGATCAGGTTCAGAATGGCGAAAAAGTGACGGTAAAAGGCTTTTTTCAACATATGAAAGCGGTTCCAACCAAAGGGAAAATCAGCCTTACCAAAGCGGATTTTTTTGATCACGAAGGCAACCCGGCCGAGGCGGTGTGGTTTAATCAGTCTTTTGTGCGTCGCATGATTCCCATGGATACTCAATTGGTGGTCACCGCTAAAATTCAGCGTCAATATGGAAAAGTCAGCTTGCAAAGCCCAATGGTCGAAACGGCTGGGGGTGGCCAGGTTCACAGTGGAGGACTCATTCCGGTTTATCCGCAGCATGCGGTGATCACCAGCAAATGGCTTCGGGAAAAGATCAACCCACTTTTGGTGTACGCCAAGGAATTTGAAGAATGTTTGCCTGAGGCCGTGATACAAGAAGAGGATTTGATGGGAAAAGAGGAGGCGGTGCAGGAAATCCATTTTCCCACTTCTCAAAAACGTCTTCAAAAAGCCAAAGACCGCTTAGCGTACGAAGAACTCTTTTTACTTCAATTGAATGCGGTGCAGCGCAAAAAGGAATGGCAGGAGAGTGCCCAAAAAAACGGCCATCATCACGAGGTTAAGATGGATGTGAACTTTGTAAAAAACTTCTTTTCGACCCTTCCCTTTGCTCCAACGGGCGCGCAAAAGGTGGCCATTTACGAAATTCTACAAGATTTCGAAAAGCCCTATCCGATGATGCGACTTTTGGAGGGGGATGTTGGTTCTGGCAAAACGGTGGTTGCCGCTATAGCGCTTTTAAACGCGGTGGTACACGGGCAGCAAGCGGCAATTATGGCGCCTACCGAGGTGCTGGCGCGCCAGCACATGGTTTCGATCACTCAGCTGATTGAGGCCTACGAAGCCCAGTTTCCGCTCAAACGCCCGATCAATATTCAATTGTTGGTTGGTTCTTTAAAGCCAAAGGAAAAGGCTCAGACTCAGCAGGGGGATAAATGAGGGGCTGGTTGATATTGTGATTGGCACTCACGCCCTCATTCAGGAAAGTGTTCAGTTTCCGCGCTTAGGTTTGGTGGTGATCGACGAACAGCATCGATTTGGTGTAAAGCAGCGCGAAGCGTTGATCAGGCAGGGGAGCCCCCATGTGCTGAATATGACTGCTACCCCCATTCCACGCACCCTTACCATGGTGGCGTATGGAGATCACGACCTTTCCGTGCTCAATGAAATGCCCCCAGGGCGGCAAGTGATTGAGACCAAAGTTATGTCTCCCAGTCAACGGCACGATATGAACCTTTTTATTCGCCACCAGGTGGAGCAAGGGGATCAGGTGTTTGTGATTTGTCCATTGATTGAAGATTCTGAGTCGATGGAAGTTAAGTCGGTGAAAGCGGAATTTGAACGCCTGCATTTGGTATTTCCGTCGATGCGAATTGGGCTGATGCATGGAAAACTAAAACCCGAGGAAAAAGAAGAAGTAATGCGACAATTTAAAGATCATGCGCTTGATATTTTGGTGTCGACTTCGGTGATCGAGGTTGGAATCGATATTCCCAATGCCACGATCATGCTCATAGAAGGGGCGGATCGATTCGGGCTTTCGCAGCTCCATCAGTTCCGGGGTCGGGTGGGGCGCGGAAAGAAGAAATCGTATTGTTTTTTGTGCACCGATTCGACTAGTGAGGCGGTATTCACTCGTTTAAAAGCCATGGTGGATTGTCATGATGGCTTTCGTTTGGCTGAAATTGATCTTAAGCTCCGTGGCCCCGGTGAAGTATATGGAGTGCGCCAATCGGGAATGCCTGATTTAAAGGTAGCGAATGTAATGAACGGAGTTTTAATGGTACGGGTACGAAAAGCCGCTGAACATTTAATTGAAACTTCGACGATGGAAAAACACCCGGTCTTGAAGCGGATGTTGGTTAATTTGAGACGGAAGATGGAGCGGGCTTAGCATTTATTTCACTGGATCACTCGCTTCGCTCGATCACTGGATCAAAAATTGTCGATCATTTTTGTGCTCCAGTGATCGAGGAGTCGCTTTTAGCGACGACGAGTGACCCTAGTGAATAAATAGATATCCGCTCTCCTAAGGAACTATATTTATATAATATAAATTATTTTTAACAACTCTAAAAACTTGCGCATAATTAAGTGACTGAGTATAATGTGATGATTTGCTTCTGGCAAACGAGATGATCCTTTCCACCACCGGACCCGAACAGACTATTCAGAGCTCAGAATTAAGTGGTTAGAAACGTTCCACTTCCTTATACGAACGAAGTGCCGAAACGACTACCCTGACCATTTAATTCTAGGCTTTGTGATGAAGCTTTTGGCCAGACACCAAAAGCTCCACCCTCCATTAGCCTGTTGCTAAAAATAAACATACAAATTTATAGTAACACATATAGGCTTCGTCTTGGAAGGACGAAAACAACAACCGAAGCACGGCTTAGAATTTTTGATTAGGCACGTCTACCTAATCAGGTTTGGTTTCGATCCAATTGCTGATCACGTTATAGATGTGGTCCACGAATTGGAATCCTCGAAGCCAAACAAAAACCCCTCTCCGACTTATACAGGAGGGGGTTTTTTGTTATTCGGAAAACCTTTTCAAAAGGTTTTCCGCCTTTCCCACGATGAGGTGCTCGCTCTTCGCATGTTCGCTCAACTTCGCCTTGGCTAACTTTGGGGCCCGCTAGACCCAAAGCGGCGCCAAGAGCTACGTGCGCTCACATGCTCATTCGCTCGATCTGTTTGATTCAGATAGTTATTAATCAATCTATCTGAATTTTGATTCTTTTAGACGGTGGGTCATTATACTTGCGTCTTGGCAATGAATTCCTTGGCAGTGCTATATAGCTCGTCTTCCAGCTTTCCTTCGTCTTTTAGCGTGTCCAAAAGTTCGTTCACTCCCAAAACGGCGTGCAGGTCGTAGCCTTTTTCGGCCAGTAGACGACCTCCTCCCTGTTCGCGGTCGACCAATACAATGAAGTCTTTGATATTTAGGCCAGCTTGGGTAAAGGGTTCGATGGTTTCGAACTTGCTACCGCCGGTGGTAATCAAATCGTCAATGATTAGTGCGGTTTGTCCTTCTTTAAAAACCCCTTCGAGCTTCTTTTTGGTTCCGTCGTCTTTCACTTCTTTGCGAGCGTACACCATCGGCCAGTTTTGATCGAGCGAAATGCCAGTGGCAATGGGTAGCGCGGTGTAGGGAATTCCGGCGATGACATCAAATTCCAATCCTTTTGCCAGCTCAATCATAGCGGCACTGATCTGCTTGAGCACTTTTGGGTACGAAACGAGCACGCGTAGATCGATGTAAATGGGGGATTCGATCCCGGATTTTAGGGTAAATTTTCCAAATTTAACCGCACCAATTTCGTGCAGCGCTAGCGCAATTTCTTTCTTCATAGGGTCACGTTAAAAAATATCGTGCCTATGGTAACACGTTTTATCGGCACGTGGGAGACATAATTCTAAGCCAGGTCTCTAGTCGTTTTCGTCCTCCTAGTAGCAATGTGTTCAAAGCCCCTCCGCTGGCTGTGCTGGTATCCACGGTCTGAGTGCAGTCCGTGCCTTCAGGGCAGCCGATGAGTTCGGGATTTTTCCCGGTGGCCAGCACCTCTACTTGTTTGAATAATTCGTCATCATCGGGATCACCATCGGGGAATCCCTGGCTATCAGCCAAGGTAGCACTAGCGGTCAGGCGCACACTTAAAATTAATGTTCGATCTCCTGCATTGGCAATGGCCACTTCAATCGGTTGGTCGTTCAATACCGCTGATGGCTTTTTTGCGTCTTCGCGCCATAATTCATGAGTTGGATTTCCTTCCACGGGCCGAGTGCTATCATCGAAAGTTACATCGATCAAATGTCGTTGTACGGGCTGGCGTTGGGGGTAGGTTTCCACTGCGTCCACGGTGATTTTTCCCTGTGGGCATCTTTGTTCTCCCCCACAGGCCAGTGCGCCTACAAGTGCCAATGGTGCCATTCGACTTAATTTCATTTACTAAAAAATAATTCACAAATAAGTCAATATTATAGCGTGAATTTTAGTAAAGGCAAGGGGTTATTGTTCGCAATCAAACGGGTTGATCGTAATTTTGGTCCCGTTTGGATTCAAATTGATATTTAGCGTTCCGGGCCATTCTTTATCTGGACTAAATGCGGTTGGGCAGGGTGGTTCGCTGCCTTCAGCGGCTCTTTGCAGCAACGTGGTTTCATCACCGGGGCCTTCTACTTGAACAACAGTTCCATCGTCTGTAAGTTGTAGTGAAAGATCTGCCGCATCGGTCGAGGTGTCTGCTACGGTTAATTCAGTGGGGGAACCGATCTGTAGTTGTGCTGTTTTTCCACCTCCAATTGGTGCTTCATTATCGGTTAACTGATCGTCGTTTGGGTCGTTAATTACGTTTGGTCGTAACACGGCTGTCCCATTAGTTAAAGCAACTTGGATCTCTGTGCGCATTTGCTCAGCGGTTTTTGGCATTTCCCCTCCGCAGGCAGCTAGGGTTAGGGTGGCTATTGCAGGGACTAATTTATTCATGCTCATGATAATCTTTTAAAAATAACGGCATTAATCTATCTATTTTTGGCTATGTGGGCAACCGTTAATTTTATTGACCAAATTATAATAATGTTTTATATTATGACATATATTTGTTGCCCTATGCATCGTCCCGAGCGGATTATTATTGCGGATACTTATCCTCCGAGAGCAAACCAAGTTGGTGGTATTGCACGCAGTTTAGGTATTCCATTTACTAGCATTATATTTGATAGAGATGATCATGTTAATCAGCTAGCTTATTATCGTGAGTTGGTGTCTGATCACCTTGCTCAAAGTAGACCCATTATGACTGTTTGTAATGAAGTTGCTGGCATTCGCTTGGGTGTTTTGCAGGCTTTATTTGGGCTAGAGGTAGCTCATTCTTTTGGTTCAAGACGGGTTATGCTTTCTTGTTATAATCCTTCCCAGGTTCAAAAACGCTTTAGAGATCATGGTTTACCTAAAACTAAAGTGCGACATGTAGTTTATGACGATTCTAATCGTCACGTACAGCCATTTATGGATTTGTTTTAGTGGCAGGCCCAGAAGGATTCGAACCCTCACCAACGGTTTTGGAGACCGGTATGCTACCGTTACACTATGGGCCTATATTTTATAATCCGATTGTTTTTAGGTATTCTCTTCCTTTTCCAGACTTGTAGAACTTTTCTTTTCTCATTGCCTCTGCTTCCGACTTAAAATGCTCTGTATGAATTAATTTGAATGGTCGTCTGCCTTTGGTGCATCTGGTTAAACCATTTTGATGCTCACTTATTCTCTTTTGTAGGTCACATGTAATTCCAATGTACCGCTTGGAGTCTTTTAAGCTCCTGAGTATATACAAAATATTCTTCATCTTAATCACTTTGTTCGCAATATTCCTTTTGGAGACTGTTGCCCGCCTGAGGCGGGCCATTACACCATGGGCCTAAGGCAGAACCAGCTTAACGATTTGAGGGGCAGTTTTCAAGGTTGAATTAAAAAACCCCGACGTCGCCAAGGCTATGTCGGGGTTTTTAAGGTTGGTGATGCTTAAGCGCATCCACCTCCGCAGCAGCCGTCGCCGCCACGGGCGTATCCGCAGCCGCAACCGTCTCCACCACCTAGATTGAATTGAGACATGGTGATATGGGGTTAATAAGTAAATTTAGGTACAATAGTAGGCTTATATTTCTTTCACAATTCCCGAGGCGGTACGGGTGTATTTTCCGAATTCAGGATGAGCCAGGGCACTTTCGCCTCTTAGAACTGGTCCGTCTTTGCAAATGCGGATTCCTGTGTTGTCCATGCAGCATTGTCCGCAAATTCCAAAGCCACATTTCATGTAGCGTTCCAAACTCACTTCGCAGTCCATTCCTTTTACTTGCGCCATTTCGGCTACTTTCACCATCATTTTTTCGGGGCCGCAGGTGTACACGCAGTCGGCAGCTTCTTCGTTCAACACTTGTTCTAACACATCGGTGGAATATCCTTTGTGACCTTTGCTACCGTCGTCGGTGGAAACGAGGGTTTTGCACCCCAGTTTCTTAAATTTCTCTTCGTACACCAAGTATTTTTCGTTGCGCGCTCCCAAGATCGCAATCACTTCCACTCCTTTTTCGATCGCTTTTTGGCTGAGCGACAGTAGTGGGGGAGTGCCGTATCCTCCACCGATCACAATAATCTTTTTGTATTCCTCTTTTAAGCTGAAAGCAGTGCCATAGGGTCCACGGATTCCCAGGCGGTCTCCGGGTTTGATTTGTTCAAAAATGGCGGTGGTACAATCGCCGGCCTTGGCGATTCCTACTTCGAAGCCATCGGCATCTTGCCAACCGATCGACATGGGCACTTCGTCCACCCCCGGCAGCCATACCATTACAAATTGGCCGGGCTTTGCTCGTAGATTATGTTTGAATACGTAGGTGCGAAACATGTCGCTGTCCTCGATGATTTGATCGACTTTTAGGGGGAGTGGTTGTGACATTCTATTCAATTACGAATTAAAAATTACGAATTAGATGGAGGTGTCCCAAGGTTTTCGTTCGCGGCGTTCTTCGTGAGCTAGGCCAACCAGGTCGCTGATATCGCTAAAGCCTTCCTCTTGCATAAAAGCACGAATTTTTTCGATGATCATTCCGAAGGCTTTCATATCGTGATAAGCGATGGCTGAACCGATTCCAAGCAGGCTAGCCCCGGCCATGAGCAGTTCAATCGCGTCTTGGCGGCTGATGATTCCGCCGGTTCCTATAATCGGAATGCGCACGTTTTCGTACATTTCGTACACACATTTCAGCGCGATGGGTTTGATGGCCATTGCGCCCACGCCCCCACTTTGTTGGCTAAAATCGGTCGACGCATGTGAATATCGATCAGCATGCCGGGGCCCATGGTGTTTACCGCGGTAATCGCGTCGGCACCGGCGGCCTCGGCATGTCGGGCAATCAGGCCAATGTTCGATACGTTGGGCGATAATTTAACGCTGATCGGTTTTTTGGTGACTTTGCGTACGGCTCGCATGCCGTCTTCGGTCATTTTGGGATCGCAGGCAAACGGGCGCCCCATTTCATCGTGCACATTGGGGCAAGAAAAGTTCAGCTCGAGCATGTCGATGGGGTAATCCTCGGCAATGCGAGCGCATTCTACCAGTTCGTCGATACTTTTACCTCCAATGCTGCAGATCATGGGATTATTAGGCGCTTGCTCTTTGTACACCTCGAACTCGTGCCCGGCGTTTTTAATGCCCTCTCCGCTCAAGCCCACGGCGTTGATCATTCCTCCTTTAAACGTAAGCACCGTTGGATTGGGGTGTCCTTTGCGTTCTTCTAAAAACAGGGTTTTGCTGGTAACCCCCGCGCAATCGTGGCGGGTACAATTGGCAAGGCTTGCCCCAGTGACTCCTAAATACCCAGAGGCCAACACGGTTGGGTTGGGGAACTCCAGGCCACAAAAAATCACGTTTACGTTCATGGGGGTGCGTTACAGTGAGTTGATTATAACCTTTTTGATTGAAAAATAAATCAAAAGTTTAGGTCGCCTGTTCCGGGTTTTTCGTAAAATACAGGGGTTAACTTTAGCGCTAAAAATGCATTGACTACCTCTGGATCGAATTGATTTTTTGGTCCAAATTTGGCCCCCGCAGTATCACTTTCATTGTATGCTTGGTTGGAGCAGCGTAATAATTCCGCTACGGCTCTTTTTGTTGAATTGTCTTGTACATAACTACGATGGGCGGTCATGGCATCAAAGGCATCGGCAACAGCCACGATTTGGCTGCGTAAATCCTGGTTTTGGATTCCGTGTGGGTATCCGGTTCCATCGGGGGTTTCGTGATGGCTAACATTGGCCCTTCGGTTTCGCCGTGTTTTTCCGCTAAAAATGGTTTGATGAGTGCAAGGTATTTAAAGCCAAGTTGAGGATGCTCTTTTACTTTTTTGTATTCATTTAGCTCAAGTTTTCCTGATTTTCGTACGTATCGCATTACTTCTTCTTCAAATTTGCCTAGGTCATGAAAAAATCCGTCTAGGGCGGATTGCACAGGATCGACATTTAATTTCTGTGCAATTAAAGCGCACATGACTGCTGTTCGTACTGCGTGACCCAAAAGTGCACCCCGAAAATTCGCCAGTACGAATCGCGTCTTGATGGGCGAATCCTGATCATCAATTTGATCTAACTTGTATACCAAACTTCGAACAGCAGCGTAGGCTCCAAAAATGGCCTCCGCCGCTTTTGGATCCAATTGTAGGTTTCGCTGGGATGTGATATTCCAATAGGCCACCTCGGACGTTAAGCCGCTTTCATATTTTGGATCGCGCTTTAGTAATATGTGGTCTGGTATTCTTCCTCTGACCTTATCAATTATACTATTAACTCGTTCAAAAAGCTCAGGTGGCTCCATTTTCGTCGGCTCAGCTGGCCCCTCTCCTCTTAACTGCCTTCCCAGTTCGTCGCTTACATCCAGCTTCCAGGGGTGGGGTTTTCATTTAGGGTAGGCCTAAGCGTTTCAGAAAAAGATTGGGCAACAGCAACATCCATAGTCTTTGCATTAGGGGTTGTGCCATATTTTATTCTTATTGTTCTTTATGCACAACATTAATTTTTCCAATTTTTTAACCCCCTCCCCGCTGTATTGGAGAGAGGGGTTTTTCAGTTCAACCTAGGCGTAAAACCCAAAATAACCAAAATAGGCTCCCAACAGTATGCATGCATAACCTGCTGCGTTTAGAAACGATTTATTTTTTGCCATTGAACGCACCCAGTTCATCATCACTGAGGGCATAATCAATAAAACCAAACCTTTAAACAACGCCAGCCACCCCAACAAACTGATGAGCGACACCCAGAGGGGCCCTTCCCATACGTTGTGGGTATGAATGATTAAAAAACCGGTGACTAAGGCAGCGAAACCACCAATGTAGGTGGCCATTGATTCACCCCCTTTGGTCCATTCGGTGAGCATTTTTTGGTAGAACTTCTTATCAATCATAAAGCCGAATCCTACCGATAAATAAAGCAGGGCAAGGAGCTGGGCAAGCCAAACAGATGTTTCCATCATATGTTTTGGGTTAAGATGTATTTTTGTTTTGACCCCATCTTAACATAGAACAAATTTTTTGTACAAATATTTTATCTAAACTCTTGTTTCTGCCATAATTGATAGAATCGTCCCTTTTTTTTCATGAGACCTTCAAAAGAGCCCTGCTCGATGATTTTCCCATCTTGCATGACCAAAATACGATCCATTTCTTTGATTGTCGAAAGTCGATGAGCGATGACGACTGCGGTGATGTTCTTAAAAAATTGATGCAGTGAATCCTGAATTTTTCGTTCCGATTCGATGTCGAGATGCGATGTGGCTTCGTCTAAAAACAGAATCTCTGGATTACGATAGATGGCTCGCGCAATTCCGATTCGCTGTTTTTCGCCTCCCGATAACTTTACCCCCTTTTCACCCACCAGCGTTTCTACGCCCTGAGGTAGCTTGTGAATGAAGTCAGTCACGTGGGCAATATTCAGCGCCTCATCAAATCTTTTTTGATTAAATGGCTGTTCAGATGCCGCTTCGATATTGCCGCGAAGGCTTAAATTAAATAGCTCGGTTTCTTGCATCACCATGGCCACTCGACTAAGGTAGCTTTGATTTTTAATTTCCCTTAAAGATGCGTCGTCGATTTTGATGGTGCCTTCGTAGTCTTCGTATTGCTTGGACAGCAATTTAAAGATGGTTGATTTTCCTGCGCCCGATACACCCACCAATCCAACACGCTCTCCACGATGAATATTAAAATTGAGCTGGTGAAGCACCTGATTATCGCCGTATTGAAAGGATAGGTTTTTTACCTTAATTTGTTGCCAATTTTTGTGCAGCACTTTTTTGCCTTTATCGCTTTCAATTCCAATCGGTTCATCGAGAATTTCTTGCATACGGAATACCGAATATTTGGCTTCCGCAAAATCCTGTGCCACTTTTGAAAGCTCCATGGCGTTTTCCCATATTTTGTTGAAGTAAGTGTAAGCCAATGTGATAAAGCCTACTTCGTAACGCCCTTTGCTAATGCCAAGTACCACCAAGGCAACGATCAGGAGTCGAAACACCTTTCCGTATCCGGTTAACATGGCCTCGGTGGAGCGATACCAAAAGACACGTTTATGAATTTTTTTGAGCACCTTTTGGGCAGTTGATCCAACGGATTTACTGATGGATTCGCTCATTTGAAGCACCTTAATTGTGCGAATGTTGTTAATGGATTCAAATTGCAATCCCTGCAGGTTTTCGTATTCTGTTTTTACTAAATACGAGGCTAGTGTTGCCTTGCCAAACATAAAGTAGGCGATTGCCAAAAACGTGACAAAGTAAAACACCATCACGGCGGCAATCATTTGATCGAAAAAGGCAATAATGGTCAGCATTCCAACGATATTAATCGTTACTTCGGACATGTTATCAACCAAAATTCGCAAAATATTATTAATGCCGTTTGCTCCATTTTGAATACGCCCCATTTTTTGCCGCTCATTTCCTTTTCATGCCAGGCGATGTCCAACTTAAATAAGTGTTTTAATGTTGCCAATTCACCTTCTCGGGCTGCTTTTTCGGCTACATTGTAAACCAGATATTTTGCCAGCGCTCGACCAGAATATTGAAAAACTGAGGCTAAAAGCCACAGCGCCATAATTTTCCCAATGGCGTTCATGGTTGTTGCGCTGTGATCTTTGGTGATTTGATTGATCACACTCGCAAGGGCGTATGCCGGATAAAGACCCGCCAAATCCGTACTGATTCTCAATGCCATTCCGGCATAAAATCTTGCCTTGTAGGGCTGAATCAATGTCCGGATTCGATGAATCAGCTTGCGGTTGGTGAACGAAACGGGAAGCGCATGCGTCATGAATTCATCTTAATATTTATTTGGCGCTCATACTTGATGCCATTTTTTGTATTGCTGCTGCAATTTTTTGGGCCACCGATTTATCAAGCGCCGAAGGAATGATTTGGTCGGGCGTAGGATTTTCAACAGCTCTAGCAATGGTTTCTGCCGCCAAGAATTTAATGTGATTATCGATGACCGTAATGCGCGCATCCAATACGCCCCGGAAAAGCCCCGGAAACGCGAGGACGTTGTTGATTTGATTGGGAAAATCCGATCGACCGGTGGCCACAATAGCTGCTCCGGCTGCTTTGGCAATGTCGGGCATGATTTCGGGTTCCGGATTGGCCATGGCAAAAATGATGCAGTCTTTGGCCATGCTTTTTACCATTTCCGCCGTAACCAGTTTTGCCTGTGAAACGCCGATGAATACGTCGGCCCCCTTCATAATCTCTTCCAATCCGCCCGTTTTGCAATTGGGATGATTGGGGCTAATGAGGCACGCTGTGTTGGTGATTTCGGCCAGTTCCGCCTTGATGTTGTTAAGGTGGCCTCGATTTTTATAAATCGTTCCTGACTATCGCAAAGCAGCATTTTTTCGGGGTCGGCTCCGTAATCGATCAATAATTTGGTGATGGCAACTCCGGCAGCCCCCACTCCATTGATTACGATGCGAATTTCTCCCAGTTTCTTATTCACTAACTTCAGTGCATTGATCATTCCGGCCAGTACCACAATTGCCGTTCCATGCTGATCATCATGAAACACGGGAATATCTAAGCGCTCAATTAATTTTTGCTCCACCTCAAAGCAACGAGGGGCCGCAATGTCCTCCAAATTAATTCCGCCAAATGTGGGGGCGATCGCTTCGACCGCACGCACAATCTCGTCCGGATCTTGGGTATTGAGGCAGATGGGAAAGGCATCTACATTGCCAAATTCTTTAAATAAAATTGCCTTTCCTTCCATCACGGGCATGCCCGCCAATGCTCCTATGTTCCCTAGCCCCAATACTGCTGAACCATCGGTCACTACGGCCACCATATTACCTTTATTGGTATATTTATAGGCGTCTTCCGGGTTTTTGTGTATGGCCCGACAAGGTTCGGCCACACCGGGGGTGTAGGCTAAACTAAGGTCATCCCTGGTTTTGACGGGCACCTTTGAAACCACTTCAATTTTTCCTCGCTTGGCTTCGTGTAGTTTGAGTGATTCTTGGTAGTAGTCCATTCTTATTTAGTTAAGAGTTAACAATTAAGAGTTAAGAGTTAAGAGTTAAGAGTTAAGAGTTAAGAGTTAACAATTAAGAGTTAAGAGTTAAGAGTTAAGAGTTAAGAGTTAAGAGTTAACAATTAAGAGTTAAGAGTTAAGAGTTAAGAGTTAAGAGTTAAGAGTTAACAATTAAGAGTTAAGAGTTAAGAGTTAAGAGTTAAGAGTTAAGCATTGGCCTGTTCAAAGGCGTGGCCCACGTGGAATAAGTTTTCTTCTTTGAATTGGTTCGCCATCAACTGAATGCCAATTGGCAAGCCGTTTTCTGATTTTCCTGCGGGCAATGCCAACCCACAAATACCCGCCAAGTTCATGGGCACGGATAGCGTGTCGGCTAAGTACATCGAAATGGGGTCATCTATTTTTTCACCTATTTTAAATGGGGGAATGGGGGAAACCGGGCCGATCATCACATCGCATTTTTGAAAAACGGCTTCGTATTCTTGCTTAATCAAATTTCGCACCTTAGCCGCTTTTAGGTAATAGGCGTCGTAATAGCCGGCCGAAAGTGCATAAGTGCCAAGCATAATGGCTCGTTTTACCTCGTCACCAAAGCCTTCGGCGCGCGATTTTAGGTAAACTTCTTCCAATTCTTTGGCGTGATCGGTGGCATGACCATATTTAATTCCGTCGTAGCGCGACATATTGCTGCTGGCTTCAGATTTTACCAGTATGTAATAGGTTGGAATGGCATATTCGGTCATTGGTAAATTGATTTCAACCAACTCTGCTCCCAGTTGCCTGAGGGTTTCGATCGCATTTTCAGCCACTTTGATGACCGACGGGTCGACCCCCTGGGCAAAAAATTCCTTTGGCACACCCACTTTAACTCCCTTTAAATCAGTTTTTAAAAATTGGGTGTAATCCGGCATATGCACAGCGGGGGTAGTCGAATCTTTTTCGGATGGGCCTGCGATTGTATTTAATACTATGGCGGCGTCTTCGACAGTTTGAGTGATGGGGCCCACTGTATCAAACGACGATGCGTAGCTCAAAACCCCGTAGCGTGGAACGCGGCCATACGTTACTTTAAGGCCTACCACGCCGCAAAAGCTGGCGGGCTGACGAATGCTGCCCCCCGTGTCGGTTCCAATGGAAAAAGTGGCCAAATGGGCTGCAACGGCCGCGGCACTTCCTCCCGAGGAGCCCCCGGGAACGTAGTCGGGGTTGTGCGGATTTTTAACCGGTCCAAAATAAGAGGTTTCGTTGCTGGAGCCCATGGTAAATTCGTCGGTGTTGGTTTTCCCCAACAAAACCGTGCCCGCATTTTTAAGTCGATCGGCCACTACCGCATTGTAGGGCGGGATGAAATTTTCGAGCATCTTAGAGCCGTCGGTGGTTTTAATTCCCTGAGTACATACGACATCTTTCAAAGCCATTGGCACGCCAGCCAGCGGGTGACTGAAATCTTTGTTTGCGTCCAATTGCTTTGCCTCTTCCAATGCCCTTTCTTTACTGATGGTAATAAAACTGTTCAATTCTCGATTTTTGATCTCGATGCGATCCAAATATTCTTGCGTGATTTCGGCGCAGCTGAACTTTTTTTCGTTTAAGCCGGTGTTGATCTCTTTAATGGTCATTTATCGTATGGTGAGTCGTATTGAAGGCCGCCCGCCTGAGGCGAGGTGGTTCAGGTTGTGGACCGCGTGGTGGGTTGAGATTAGAAGACGTTCTTTACCTTAATCAGGTTTTGATGCACGGATTGAGGCGTTTGCTCAATAAAATCAGATGGGTTTTGCAGATATCAATTTGGTCGGCTTGATTTTGATTTTCAAGACCCGTCACCTGCGAAATTGGCTCCACATGATCGGTATTAACTTCTTTTAATTTTTCAGCGTACTCTAAAATTCCATTCAGCTGCATTGCGAATTTTTCGATCTCCAGGTCGGTTAGTTGCAAGCGGGCCAAGTGGGCAATTTTTTGAACGTCGTCTTTGGTTAGCATGGGCACATATTAAAGATTCGCTATTACTTATTCAAGATTTTAGATTTAAGATTGTAGATTCAAGATTTAAGATTTATGGTAGAATGTCTTTGATGGACCTATTAAAACACATTCATCGGGCTGCTGGGGGAATTTTTTTATTTTTGCTGCTCAGTTATGTGGCAGCGGGGTTTTTAATTCAAAATGGCTATTTGCAGCCCGTGCTTATTTTTTGGATGCGTCTTTTTGATATTCCCTTGGTGCTTACTGGGCTTTTGTATGGGGTGAGTGGCCTCTATTCCCAACTGAATCAGCACAAATCACACCCTACTTGGAATGCGGTTTTTATTGCGGTGTCGATTCTTCTATTCCTTTCGGTGGTTTTTTTGAATCTCGCTTTCCCAACACTTTAAGGTGTAGGCCCGCAGATTGCAGAACGCATCATACCTTATTCCATCCGGCGATAGTTGGGGGCGTCTTTGGTGATTTGTACGTCATGAGGATGGCTTTCGCGCAGCCCTGCATTGGTTATGCGCACAAAAGTAGCATTTTTTTGAAAGGTGGGAATGTCTTTGCTTCCCAAATAACCCATCGATGATTTTAGTCCGCCAATCAGCTGAAAAATTTCGTGCGCCACTTCGCCCTTGTAGGCAATTTGTCCTTCAATCCCTTCGGCTACGAATTTCGAGTCCTCCTTTACATCGGACTGGCCGTATCGCTCTTTGCCTCCTTGGCTCATGGCTCCGATTGAACCCATGCCACGATAGGATTTAAAGGTCTTTCCTTCGTGATAAATCAGTTCGCCCGGGCTTTCTTTGGTGCCGGCAAATAAACTGCCCACCATTACACAATGGGCTCCGCCAGCGATCGCTTTCGCTACGTCTCCAGAATATTTAATTCCGCCATCCGCGATCAAATGAATGCCTAATTTTTTTGCTTCTTTTGCACACTCCATTACCGCTGATAGCTGAGGAACTCCCACTCCGGCAACGATCCGGGTTGTACAAATGGACCCGGGCCCTATACCTACCTTAACCGCGTCTGCACCGGCTTTTGCCAGTGCTTGTACCGCCTCGACGGTTGCAATATTTCCTCCAATCACCTCCATAGAGCGGTAATTTTTTTTGATGTACTTGATGGTTTCAATCACCCCTTTAGAATGGCCATGGGCTGTGTCTACCACCAACACATCCACTCCGGCGTTGATTAGTTTCTCGACCCGTTCTTCCATGTTGGCCGCCGGCCCAACGGCTGCCCCCACTCTTAGGCGCTTATCCCCATCTTTACAGCTGTCCGGATATTGCTTGTTCTTTTCGATGTCACGGCGAGTGACGAGCGCTTTCAGCTTCATTTCTTTTTTATTGTTCACAATGATCAATTTGCTGTGCTTGCTTTCCTCCAATTTATCGTTCGCTTCGGTGAGCGTTAATTCACCCTCCGCTACCAATAAATTTTCGGCCTTGGTCATTCGATCCTTTACTTTTGCCTGATGATGTTTGTGATAAAAATAATCATTGGCCGTGATCAATCCCATTAATTTTCCGTTCGACTCGCCATTATCAGTTACGGGAACGGCTTTGTAGCCGTACTCCTGTCGAATGCGATAAATGTCTTCGATCGTGTCTTCGGGCTTTGCGCAAATCGGATCGGTAATAAAGCCGTTTTCAAAGCGTTTTACCCGTTTTACTTCATTCGATTGTTCGTCGGGAGTCATGTTTTTATGAATGATTCCCATACCACCATACAGTGCCATTTTTATCGCCAATTCGTGTTCAGTCACTGTATCCATGGCGGCACTGATCAATGGAATATTGAGCTTAATATTTTTGGTTAAATACGTTCCGGTGTCTACGTCACGCGGTAGCACTTCGGAATAATGTGGAACGAGCAATACATCGTCATAAGTGAAGTATTCTTTGATCTCCATGGGAATTGTATGATTAAAAATAAAGGCGCCCGGCTGGTGAACCGGACCAATGCCTTGGGGTATATTAATTTCCTTTCCCAAAAAAGTAAAGGGTACGTTTTTACCTTTTTTGCTAAGACGACCTATCTTTTTTTGAGGGCGCGGCTGAACGCAAAGGCCATGAACAAGGCTAACGCTCCATTGACCCAGAGTGTATTTCCCGTGGCTGCCAATTGATAGGGGCGATTATTTTCGCTGGCTAAGTTTGCCACACTCATTTCGGTAGGTTCCGCTGCCACGTCCACCGGTTTTTCCAGTTGAATTTCAATATCTCCATTTTCCGTTTCTACGGCAAGATTTTGGGGATCTTCCCACTTTAGTACCCAATTCACCCCTGTTTCGGTTGCACTATTTTGAGGTGCATTGAATGGATTTTCGGTTCCGGCCTCCCAGGCCGCTCGGCTGGAAAACACCTGCACTTTAAATTGTACTTTTCCATGTTGATTCAGTCTTTGCGACCCCTCGGACCACATTGTATAAAACGGATATTGGTCGGTGCGCTGGGGTTGCAATGTCAAATATCGTTCCGCTCGATGGATGAAAGTGCGGCTTCCTGCTCCTTGTAACACCCGTAGGCCGGCACTAGAGGCCCCTTCGAATAATTTCCACTCCGCTGTCGACGCTTCGTCTCCCATTTCATTCACGATTTCTATTACCACGGTTCCCTCCAATTCATATTGACTGTATCCGCGTAAATTTTGCGCCTGTGCGCCCATGGGGAGCATGACCAACATGGTTACCAACACAATTCCAAGGTACTTTAAGCTGTTTTTGATCATAAGAACGAAAGAAAATTTTTAAATTTGGGCGCAATTATTTTATATTTTTGTACCTTTGTCAACGGGTAATTCGCTAGAAATGGCATTATTTAAGCTTTTTTTGCGATCTAGTCGTTGTGTTTTTGAACACTTTTTTTTACAATGATGCCCAATGATCTTTGTATGAATCAAGCTTCCAAATCTTTTCCGTCATTTGTCGCCTCGTGGTCTTTTTGGGCGCTTTTAATGGTCTCATTGGCGCTTTTTTTTGTTGTCGGCCTTTTTTATGCTTTGCTGCCGCGGCCCGATTTGGACCCCGGATACTTTATTGATGAGGTGAATTCGATTTCGGTTGATACCCCCTTTACCTTTCATTTTACTCAACCAATGCGCACGGGCTCTGTTGAGGACGTTGTTTTGTTTTTTCCTCATGTCGAAGGGGATTTCGAGTGGATGGATGCGCGCACTCTCACGTTTATTCCCCAGGAGCCCCTGGCGATTCATGATCAAGTTTTAGTTGAGTTTGGCCCTCTTTCCAGTCGTTATTTCAAATCGATGCCGGCGAATCGGCAGTTGCGCTTTGTGGTCACTGGCCCACCCCAGGTGCGATTTTTTTACCCCATTCCCCAGGCAGATGCGTTGTGCGAGCCTGATTGCGCTTTGGAAATAGCACCTGATCAGGCGCTCACCGTTATGTTTGATCGGGCCATGGTTGCGTTTGATCAATTGTTTTTACCGCTCGCGGATTCTTTTTCCGTTTTATCGATCGACCCTCCGGTGGAAGGGGAGGCGCGTTGGATTGGCACACGTACGCTTCAGTTTGTTCCATCATCGTGGCCTATGGCTACTCACTTTACGGTCACCATTCCTCAGGGGGTGCCGGCGTTGGATGGGAGTTTTTTAGATGCGTCTGTTATGTATGAACTTTCCACTCCGGCTCCCGAGGTGGTAGAAACTTTTCCTGAGCCTGGAGCGCCCTATTTTTCGACAGATGGTGATTTGATTGTGCGTTTTAATCAGCCTATTCGATTGGATGACATTCGCCCGGGGGATAACGTTCAATTGTTTCCTTCGAATGATTTGGATGCGAACCAACGCCCCCGTCGCGATGGGTTTTTTAATACCGATATTCATTATGGAACTTTGCCTGATGGATCGGTTGATCGACGTACGCTGGTTTTTTCTCCCAGTATTCCCTATCAACATGACACTGATTACGAATTGGTTTTGTCCTCCGGCATTATCTCGGACGCCTTTCAGGAAGGAGTTTATGGAACTCGCTTACTCAATCAGGATTACCGCTTATCGTTTCATACTGTTTCTTCTGCAGGAATTTCCAATCTACAATTTCAATCCAATCCACAAACTTCCAACGATCAATCCATTGATATCACCTTTACCTCGCCCGTTACTCTTTCGTCGATCAGTCCTCAGCTGATTTTAGATCCTCCTGCTGCAAGTCCTCCCGAACTGACCGTTTCGGAGGATGGCCTGACCGTGAAGGCTGTCTACCCGCTCGCCCCCAATCAGGCGTATCACTTTCAAGTCAAGGCTCCCTTTCGTGATGCCTATGATCAAATCGCTAACCAAGGCGCTGAAATTAATTTTGTGTCGGCACCATTGCCTTCCGAAATGACTTTGGAAGGGGACTCGCTCTACACACTTTTTCCTTTGGGCACTGCACCCAAATTTTCTGTGCAAATGGCCAATCTTTCGTCGATTCAACTGTCCGTTTGCCCATTGAGTTTGAATGACTTTTATCGTCACAGTGCCGATTTGTCATGGGCTCGTTTTCGTTGTTCATATCCCGACACTCAAATAGTCCATTTGCCTGATATTACCGATACGCGTTTTGATCGCACTTTTGACTTAAGTCGCCTGTTTAATCATGTCTATAAAGAGGGTTTGTATTTCGTCCACTTCAGCTCTCCTCAATTTCGTGAAGAAAACACGGTGCGCATTTTTTGGTGACTCGCACGGGCTTACTTATGAAAAAGTCGGATCAAGATACGTTGGTGTGGGCGGTTGACCTGTTAACCGGCAATCCGGTGTCCGATTTACCTCTTTCTCTTAAAGATTCGGCCGGGCGTTCTGTGCAAACCGGTGTTACGAATCTTAACGGGGCTTTTTATCTTCAAAAAAAACTGGAAGATACCTTGTACGTTGAAGTGGGCACGCCGGATGCCCAAGATTCATGGAGTATGGTGCAAACCTTTTGGAATGGGGGCGTGCCCTTATTCCCTTATAACCGACTGGGTTCATGGGTTCCGGATGAAACGCACATGATTTATTTAATGACGGATCGAACGCATTATCAGCCCAATGACACTCTTTCTTTTAAAGCATTGGTGCGTTTAAATCGCGATGCCTTTTTATCCGCACCCCTCTCGAACCGCGTGATTGCCACTTTGTTTGATTCCGGACACGACGCTATTTTTCAAACCGATTTTACGCTTGATGAAACGGGGGCTGTGGATGGCTCGATCGCTCTACCTAGTTCGTTTGCACCTGGCGATTATGATTTAGAGGTGTCGATGGAATCCACAATGGAATCGGCCCATCAACCTTTCACCATTCACGCTGCGGACCCTCATTCGTTTCAGATTGAATTTAATTCTACACAAACCGAATGGACCGGTGAGGGGCCGGTCTCTATTCCGGTGCGAGCTTTTACGCAAGATGGCAACACCCTTTCGGATGCGCAAATGTATTGGGAGCTCACGCAATTGCCGATTGAGTTTGACGCGTTTGATTCCTTAGAACCCCTTGCATTTGCCGCCGAGACCCCTTCCAGTTGCACTCCACATTCTTTTTGCGAATCTGGTCGCGATTTAGTTGATCAAGGTGAGGCCATTTTGCCTCATGGTGATTATGCCTTTGAATTTAACCATCTGCCCACCGCAGGCCCTTATGCTTATCAGTTGTTGGTACGAGTGACCTCTTCGTTTGGCGAAACGGTTGAGCGTATTTTCCCTTTTTACCACCCACCCTCATTCCACGTATTTGGGTATGAATATGCCGAATTTACTGGTGGAACCCAATGATTCACTGGATTATTTGTTGGTAGCGACCGACGTGAATGGCGTTGCACTACCCGATCAAAAGGTAGAAGTGGTGTTGTGGCAACACCATGATGATGCCCCCGAAGTGCGCGTGGCTTCCGACCGAATCACCACAAAAGCTCAGTTGTATTCGTACGCCTTCCCCGTTAAAAAACCACTTGAGCCCGGCCTTTACGAATTACGTGCTAAGTCGGCTGACGGAGCCTTCACCTCTATTCAATTTCGCGTTCCCGGAACAGTGGCGTATCGCCCCTCTTCGCCCTATTCGGTGTCGCTGTTTACCGATCAATCCCAATACTTGCCCGGAGAACATGCCACGCTTTTGCTTCGCACCGCTTTGCCCCGGCGTGCTTATCCCGTTCATGCACTCTTAAGTTTTGAGCGCGGTAAAATTCATGACTACCAAGTGGTTACGCTCGATGGCCCCGAAGTGATGGTACCTTTCGATATTGCCGACGAAATGGCGCCGGTGATCTATGCACAACTTGCACTTTTTTATGAAGGAGCGTTGTTTTCGGCTGTGCAGCCTATTTTAGTACAAGCACCCGAACGCCGTATTCAGGTGAATATTACTTCGGAACGCACCGACGATCCTTTGCGTTATCAATTGCATATAAAAACCAGCGATTCGCATGGGCAACCGGTTTCCAGCGGCCTTGCTTTGTTGGTGAATGATGAGCCTTCTTCGCGCTCCAACCCCTTCACGTTTTTTTACGGAAAACGGCCTCTACAAGTTTTTAGTGCTCACAATGCGCACGATCCAACTCCTCTTCGTTCCACCTTCTTTTTAGATCCACCCCTTCCTTCATTTTATAGCGACGGAAGCCAGCTTGCCGGGTTTTCCCCCCACTTAAAAACGAATGAAAATGGAGAACTCACCCTTCCCATTACCCTTCCCTCACTGGATCATCGTTGGAATATTACGGCAATGGCGTATCGCTCCTTTGATGAATTTGGTTCTGCGAATATGAGTTTGTTGGACCCTCCAACCATTGAACTTAGTCCTTTTATCCCCGAAAGCATTCGCAGTGGCGAGCAGGTTTCGCTTCGCATGTTGGTTCGCAATCTTTCGGCTGAAAGACAAGCGGTTTCAGTTCTCGCTTCGTCTTCTGCTCTATCGATGGTTTCTGATTCAATTCAGGTGGTTGAAGTGCCGGCTCACTCGGTTGGATGGATGACATGGATGATTCAGGCAAACGACACGCCTGTCCCGCTTACAGACACCGTTCGATTTGAAAGCGCATTTAAAACGCTTCAAACACCAATTGCGGTTTTACCTTCTTTGCGGGCGGAAAGCCATGTGGTGCGCGGCCGCGCCTCTTCCTCTATTGTTGAGCGCTTTCGTTTTCCGGCGGATTCCAGTTCATTGGCACAAATCGAAGTCTCGCTTTCTACATCGCCTTTGGTTTTTCTTCCTCGCCTAATGAGTCAATTGACTCAACTTCAGGGAACGTCGGCCGATGAATTGGCTGCACAAATTTTGGTCTATTCCACGATCGAATCCCTTAAAAATTCGCATCCTGATTTTGATCTTTCTCCCTGGATTTCCACGCGCTCCCTTCACCATCATTTGCTAGTGAATCAGGCCTTGAATCAACTGGAAGCTTTCCAAAATAGCGATGGGGGATTCAGCTTGTGGAATACGGATATGAATAGTGACCCACTCCTCAGTGCTTTTGTGGCGGTCGCGGTGCATCGCGCCAATGAGTTTATTGCCAATCCTCGCACAGAATTGCTGGCGCATTTGACCGATTATTTACGAGCTCGTTTGAGCGACGATACCTTTCACCCTACTCAAAAAGCATATATGTTATGGGCAATGAGTGAGCTGGGGCAGTTCGATACTCGTTCTACGGTTCAACTTTTTGAAAAACGCGACCAACTTTCTTTATTTGAGCAGGCGGTTTTATTGATGAACTTAAGTCAGCTTGATCAGGCCGGGCAGAAAAGCGTGTATCGTTTTGTGGATCGATTGCAATCGGAACTGGTGACTCACTTAAAAAAAGACGCCATGATCCCTGCCGATTTTCAACGATCTCCTCAGCAAGTGCGCGCTGCTTTACTGTTGGCACTTAGTCGCTTGAACCCTAGTAATCCTGAGCTCCCTTCGTTGGTTGGCCAGCTGGCAGATGATTATCAGTCTTTGCCGTTTTTTGACCCATCGCTCGTTGCGTGGCAAGTGATCGGTTTGTTGACGTTTGCCGTTGATTATCCGCTCGATTTGGCAAGCCATGGCACTTACGCTTTAACCGCCAACCAAACGCCTTTATTTCAGGGGGATCTCTCTTCACTGTCTCGTTCTTTTTGTCTCAATCGACTCCCGTTTCTATCGACCGCGGATCCGATTCCCTCGTACTTAATTTAGAACGAGACGGGGCCGGAACGATTTGGTATGATTTTGACCTTAAAACTGCTATTTCCCATTCTGATCAAACTGCTTTAGAAGATGATTTGTTACTTTCGCAAAATTTCGCCTTGTCTCAGGCGGATGGATTTAAGGTGGGCGAAGCCTACTCGGTGCAACTCACATTGGTTAATCCCACTGCGTTAAAGTCGGTTTTGCTTGAATACCCTTTCCCCAGCGGATTTTCCGTATTGCCCGTAGATGCGATCGCACCGTTTCAACATTCCGGCATTCAAAATAATGTATTACGACTATACGCCGATGAGCTTCCCTCCGGAGTATATTCGATCACGTTTAAGGTGCGTTCGGGTTTTGCGGTACGTTCGATTTACCACCGGCCCAACTCTATTCACTGTCCGATTCTACTATTTTTGCTCGCACCTCGGGGGGTCGCATCACCGTTCAATAGCGGTTGCCGCTTTCATTTTTTTTGTGCTACCCTAAGGCGAGTATCAGCAATTTATGACTTTAAATAAAGCCCCCCTTGCCATCGATGCAGCCCTGAGTGTGCTGAAAGAGGATTTAGCTGCTCAGCTTGATCCTATTGATTTGTATGAAGCATGAGATTTTATTGATGATCAGCGTGAGGCGATGAAAACACTGCTTTTAACCCATTTGCATCCCTATGAACTTGGGCTGGCCATTCGACAGTTTTTCGGCGAGATTCTTAAAAAAATTCCGAATAGAACAGGGCGCTTTAATCCGCTTCCGTATCATCAGCATTTCGAAAAATTAGCAGCGGTACAGTTTGCCCCTGCCGTGGCGGTTAATGTGCTCAATGCCGTAGCCGATTCTGTTTTTCAAGTTCCGGGGGATCGCGCGATTGTATCTGGGTTGATTCAATTAAAACGCCCCGAATTGGGTCGGTTTTTAACCCAAAGGGCGGCCCCCAATGTGATTGCCTTAGATATTGATCATTTTTTGTTCGATCAAGAATTGGAAACTCATGCTTTGAATCTTCATTCTTTGGCCCGAGAGCGTTTTATGCAATTAGTGATTCAAATGGTCGAGGCGCTTCATCGGGGTGATGGCTCTTTGCTCCCTCCTGATTTGAAGGCTAAGGTTGCATAAATTACACGGATACCATTGACATTTTATTAAATATGTTATAAAAATGGTGGGTATTTTTTAAGTTGTCCGTGTTATGACAATTCCCTATGGAGCTGATTTAGACGCTAGTTATCAGGCTCAAGATCAATTGGAGAGGGTTTTAATGCGCTGTTTACCTGGTACGCATATCCAAGATGTTCGAAATGCTGTTACGGCTATTTATAATGAATTGAATCATCACGTTTTGTATGGGTATAAAAATTTGCCTCCAGATGAAATTACTTCTACTGTTTTGGGTAAATTGGGAATTCCTCAGTCATCCAAATTAGGGCAAACTGTTCGACATCAATTACTGGAATTTTTTGCACCTAAAGCCGCTTAACTTGGCTTTTTTCAGAAAGTTTGTTTAGGATTAAGAGTAAACAGCAACTCCGATTTGACGTGTTCATTTTAGCACTCTATAATAATGAGTGCTAATTTGCTGTGTCATTTCGACCGGCCGCCTGGGGCGAGGAGAAATCCTCCGTAGCCAAAATGACCGTAATGCAGAGGATTTCTCCTCGCTTGCAGTTCGTCGAAATGACCATTAACCTACATTGTATGAACTTCAATCAATTCACTCAAAAAATCGGCCGAAGCCATTCAAGCTGCACAGCAAATGGCTGCACAGAACCAAAATCCACAAATCGAAGTGCCTCACTTATTGTTTGCTTTGGTGCAACAGAAAGATGGAATTGTTCGTCCTCTTTTGGAGGCGTTGGGAATAGATTTATCCGATTTAATCCATCGTTTAAAAGCCATCATTGCCGGTTATCCGGTTGTCAGCAATACGTCCATTGTGGTCAGTCGTGATCTGAATCAGATTTTAACTAAGGCTACCCAGGAGGCTAAGGCACTTTCGGATGAGTATGTTTCAACGGAACATTTGCTCCTTGCCATGGTGAGCGAGCTGGATTTGCTCCCACTTCAACATGCTGATGTCCTTGAGGCCCTTAAGGAGGTTCGCGGTAGCCATCGAGTCACCGATCCCAATCCGGAAAGTAAATATCAGTCTTTGGCCAAATTCACCACCGACTTTACCGAGCTGGCTCGCAAAGGGAAATTGGACCCAGTGATTGGTCGCGATGATGCAATTCGCCGTACCATGCAAATTTTGGCGCGCCGTAGTAAAAATAATCCCGTGTTGGTGGGGGAACCCGGGACCGGAAAAACAGCCATTGTAGAAGGGTTGGCCCAACGCATTGTTTCGGGTGATGTTCCCGATACGCTAAAAAACAAGCGTATTCTTGCGCTCGATTTGGGGGCAATGGTGGCGGGATCAAAATTCCAGGGAATTTGAAGATCGCCTGAAAGCGGTTTTAAAGGAAATTGATGATGCGGCCGGTTCGGTTATTTTGTTCATCGACGAGCTCCACACCATTGTGGGGGCGGGCGCTACCGAGGGGGCTATGGATGCCTCTAACTTACTTAAGCCCGCGCTTGCTCGAGGGCGGTTCCATGCGATTGGAGCCACCACGATCAAAGAATATCGCAAATACATCGAAAAAGATGCGGCATTGGAGCGCCGTTTTCAGCCGGTGATGGTGCTTGAACCCACCGCCGATGATACGATTGCTATTTTGCGCGGGGTGAAGGAAAAATATGAGCTCCATCATGGAGTGCACATCACTGATTCAGCTATTGTGGCCGCGGTGAATTTATCTACCCGTTACATTGGAGATCGATTTTTACCGGATAAGGCGATCGATTTGATTGATGAAGCTACGTCGGCGCTTAAAATTGAGCTGGAAAGTAAACCGGTAAAGCTCGATCAGCTTCATCGCAAAATCATGCAGCTCGAAATTGAGCGTGAAGCGCTGAAACAAGACAAAGATAAGGCGTCCAAAGATCGATTGGAAAAATTGGTGAAAGAATTGGAAGATCTGAAAGAAGAGGCGGAAGGGATTGAATTGAAATGGAAAGAAGAAAAGAAGGTGATCGATGCGTTGCGCGAACATAAAGAAAAAATTGACCAACTTCGATTGGAAGCCGATCAGTTTGAGCGTCGAGGTGAGCTTCAACGCGTTGCCGAGATCCGTTACGGTCAAATTCCCGCTTTGGAAAAGGAATTGGAGGCGGCTGAGTCGCAACTTAAAAAGAAGTCGGGTAGCCTTTTGAAACAAGAGGTGACCGAAGAGGACATTGCCTCGGTGGTGAGTCGGTGGACGGGGGTTCCGGTCAGCAAGATGCTTCAGACCGAACTTAAAAAACTGGCCGATATGGAGGCAATCTTGCAGTCGAAAGTGATCGGTCAAAAAAACGCCATTGCGTCGGTGAGCAATGCGGTGCGCCGGGCACGGGCGGGCATCAGTAATCCCAATAAGCCGATTGGGTCGTTTATTTTTATGGGCCCCACCGGGGTGGGAAAAACCGAACTGGCCAAAGCGCTCGCTGAATTTATGTTCAATGATTCTAAGGCAATGATTCGGATCGACATGAGTGAGTATATGGAAAAGCACGCGGTTTCTCGCTTGATTGGTGCGCCTCCGGGGTACATTGGTCATGAAGAAGGGGGTCAACTCACCGAAGCGGTGCGTCGTAAACCGTACAGTGTGGTGCTGTTTGATGAGATCGAAAAGGCGCATCCTGACGTGTTTAACACGTTGCTTCAGGTTTTAGACGAGGGGCGACTCACCGATAGTCGCGGGCGTACCGTCGATTTCAAAAATACTCTCATCATTATGACCAGTAATTTGGCCAGTGCGGTGATTCAAAAATATGCAGTCGAAACGTCGTCCGAAGATATGATGATGGCTAAGCTCGAAAAGGATGATGCTAAAAAGAAAGCGGTATACGAAAGAGAACATGAACAGATGGTCAATGAAGTGAACGAAGTATTGCGACAGCATTTTCGCCCGGAATTTATCAATCGCTTGGACGAAGTCATTCTTTTTGAAAGTCTCACGTTAGACGAAATCACTCAAATTGTCGATTTGCAAATGGTTGATTTGGAAAAACGAATCGCGCCCAAAGATTTGCAAATCAAAATCACAAATTCTGCCAAAAAGCGGTTGGCAATGAATGGGTTTGATCCTTACTATGGCGCAAGACCATTGAAACGATTGATTGAGCATACTATCGAAAATCCACTGGCACTTAAATTAGTTTCCGGTGAACTGAGCGAGGGGGCACTGGTGACGATCGACGAAAAAAACGGGGCGATCGTTTTAAAGTAAATGGGGCGAACGATGGGTTTCGAACCCACGACCTCCAGAGCCACAATCTGGCGCTCTAACCAACTGAGCTACACCCGCCATTTCTAAAATGCCTCGGTAGTCTATCTATTTTCATTTAATAATGCAAGATTTAACTGGTATTTTCGGCTTATTTTTGGTATAATGCTGGGATGGAATCTATTTTTGTACAAATCGGGGCGAGTACGATCAATGCGATTGATGCAAAAGTGAATCATTGGGTTGATTTGGCGCCATTTGTGCTTGGCGCTGCCGCTATTTTTTTGTTCGGTTGGATTTTGGCCGAAATTGTTGAACGAGCGATTCTTAATTTGAGCGACAAGCTTCGGTTAGAGATCATTGCCGATAAAATCGGTTTAAAGCATTATTTAGAGCGACGTGGCTCTCTGCTAAAGCCTTCTCAGGTTTTGGCGCGTACCATGAAAGGGTACCTGATCTTTGTTTTTTTTATCGAAGCGACCAAGGTCGCTCAATTGGTTCAGGTGTCCGACTTTTTAACCAGTGTTTTGGGTTATATTCCCGAGGTTTTGATTGCTATTTTTATTATGTTGGTTGGCATACGAGTGGGGCACACAATGGAATTAATTACTTCTACTTCGCTTAATTTTGCCAAAAGCAATACTGCGCATGTTTTGGGGATTGCCTCAAAATACACCATCATTACCTTTGCTATTTTGGCAGCACTTTCTCAATTGCAAATTGCCGAAATATTAATTCAAACCCTTTTTGTCGGCTTTGTTACCATGCTTACCCTTGCGGGCGGGCTTGCCTTTGGTTTGGGAGGAAAAGATATTGTTCGAGGTTTATTGCAAGACATTAAACGCGTTGAAATTCGTGTGAGTAAGCCCAGGCGTGCGAAAAAATAATTTGGAGATTTTATAGAAGGCGAGGATAATTATTCCTGCCTTCTTAAGTATAAAATCATGAAAAAACTGATCACTTTGCTCTTACTTTTGCTGTTCCCTGGCTTGGCATTGGCGTCGTTTTCGGATGTCTCCAGTCGGCATGAAAATCGCGATGCGATTGAATACGTACAGTCCGCGGGGATTGTAAAAGGCTATTCCGATGGAACGTACCAGCCTAATCGCACTATTAATCGCGCTGAGTTCACCAAAATCATTATCGAAGCTCAGTATGAACCGGAGGATTGGAATGATTGTACATCTACGCGTTTTGCCGATGTAAAGCGAACCGATTGGTTTGCCCCCTATGTTTGTTTGGCCGTTGAAGAGGGGATTATTAAGGGGTATAGCGACAATACCTTCCGCCCCTCGCAGAATATTTCGTTTGTAGAGGCCGCTAAAATTATTGTGGTGGCGATGGGTTACGATGTGAATGCTGATTCCACGGTTTGGTATCGCCCGTATGTGCGAGCAATGGGTGATCGGGCGGCTATTCCGACCTCGGTACGCGATTTTAGTCATTCGGTGACTCGCGGCGAAATGGCCGAGATGATTTATCGCCTCAAGCGTTCGGTTCGCAATAAAAATTCTCGCTCTTACGATGAGATGTCAGGTGAAGGGGCTTCCACTTCATCAGTGAATGCTGAGGTTGGTACCGGTGTGTTTGTGAACGGAACGGAACTTTCGGCTGATGTGCTTGCTAGCATTGCGGCCGATCACGGTGGTGTTCAGGCGCTCCCGGGAAAGTATTGGTACGATTCCACATCGGGGCTTTATGGAAACGTGGCGGGCCGGCGATTGGTCAAATGCTCCCGGGTTATCATTTGGGAACGCTCAGCCGCAATGCGTCGAATGGAAGCACCGGCATTATCATCAATGGTCGCAATATCCCCGATAGCGAAAAGCGCACGCTCGAAGCGTGGTTGGGGGCGGCGCTCCCTGGTGATTATTGGCTGGACGCCTTTGGAAACGCCGGAT
Source organism: Candidatus Peregrinibacteria bacterium (assembly GCA_016699515.1). Lineage (GTDB taxonomy): Bacteria > Patescibacteriota > Gracilibacteria > UM-FILTER-43-11 > UM-FILTER-43-11. Next base: position 296,403 of record CP064978.1, read on the forward strand.
TTGTGGGGAATCCCATTCCTTTTGTTAATTTGTTTGCCGCTGCACGTGCTTCGGGCAATTCAGGTAACGCAGGAGGGGATAACTTTTGGTCGTCGGGAGTTTACAGTGCCGGGAACTACGACAACGGCAACACGCGGGGCTATGTAAGCGTTCCGGGCGTGGGGCCGGTTGGGTATGGATTTGATTAAATCGCTCCCATTTGATAATACTGTGTATAGAATCTTAATAGATTCTTAATTGTTATTTGCAACATTTTTAAAATATGCTATTATTAGCACTCATTAACCTGTTGCCCCATAATGCGAGTCGATACACGCTATCCCAGCTGTGATGGCGGGGGTGGAACCACTGCGCCTATGTTTAAGCCTGATTTTGACCTTGGGGCTCCCAATCCCAGAATTCTTCTTATTGAAGACCAACACGGAGTTGCCGATATGATTCGTCGCACCCTTCGGCACCTTTTTTCAGCAGCCCAAATTGATGAAGCTCATGATTTATCTGGTGCGATGGCTTTATTGGGTTATTTGCATGATTCAGAAGAGCCAGTTGCAGTGCAGCCTTATCAACTCGTTGTTTCGGATGTTAATATTGAAGGGGAAGATGCGCCGTATAGCTGGCTTCCGGTGATTGCCGATATTATTCGTCGCCAATTAGGCCCTGTATTGGTGGTAACGGGTGGAATGGGATCCGAACAAATGAAGGCTGCTGACTTGTCACGAGGGCATATCCGGCCTAAAACATCCCTACGGCCCAGAACACTTGCTGAATGGATCAAAGAATTATTGGAACAGCCTAGTCGCCCATGGGAACCTCGGTATTTAGATCAATCTTTTAATTTGGCGGATCAACTTTGGAATACGATTAATGAGCAGTTGATTCAGTTTTATAATCTACCCGCAAATGATCACTACCCCCATTACGACGGTGATCTTTCTTTGATTAAGGATCGTTTGGCTTACTTGGCTGCCACCTATGAGGATCTTTTAGGAAAATTACCATCAGATGCCAGTACAGAATCGGTTACTGAAATCAATAAAGCCCTAGGTCGACTTCGATTAGAAATTGAACGTCCTGGTATTGATTTGCATGATATTAATAATGTGCTCGCTGCTCTTTTTGGTAATTGGGAATTACTGCAAGATGAACTTAGTGAAGCGGCTTAACTTCGCTGGTTAAAGTTCGCATTAGCTCCGTTAAATTTTACTTGACACATCCTGATAAACCTTAAATTGTATTGACTTTTTTTGATTTTTAGCACACAATGAGGGTGCTTTTTGCCCCTGTTGCCCGTTTTAGTTTCTTAAGTAGCAGCAGTATGAATAAAGCACCTCTTTCAACGTCCGCGCCAAAAATAGTTCTGACCGGTATCGACGAAACAGCCGCGCGTACTTATGGTCGCCTGTTTCCCGGAAGCGATGTTATTATCGTCGATTCGCCGGCCAAGGCAGCGGCTGCTGCACAGCGCGAACAGGTTGCTTTGATTTTAGCGAATCGCCCAGGAAGCAATCGAGCCGCGTTGGAAGGTGCGCAGGCTCTTGCTGAACTAAATGGGCCTCGTGTGGCGTTCTTTTCGGGGTCACCCGATACGAATGAGGGTGGGTTTGGGGATGTAGCTGATAGAGCGCACTTTCCTGTTTTGCAGATTCCAGCTGCACTTTCTGAAATGAGGAATTTTCTTACCTCTGCGTTAAAACAGAACACCCCGGAAACCGCACGGCCCGAAGTTGCTGCTTAGTTTTTTTTGTATCAACGAATATCTTTTGCCCATTTTTTTGCTTGTGATTTTATTACTAATTGACTGCCTCTTATGACCGAAGAAAAAGAGCTCCCCTCAATTCAGCTTGAACGTGTTTTGATTGTGGATGATAACGAGGAGGTTGTGCGATCGATTCGCGCAATGATTACGGAGCTTTTTCCTGGTGCCACCATTCAAATGGCAACGACTATTCCAGAAGCACGTCGTATTTTGGGTTATCAAGAAGCCGACTCATCTGCGGAGCCCACCGCAGTACTCCCTTTTGGCTTGGTTGTGTGTGATGTGGATAATAAGGGGGGCAAAAGTTGGCTTACGATTATGCGCGAGGTTCAACAAAGAAAACTTGGTGTACTTTTACCAATGAGTGGAGGGGTTGGTGATGATCAAGAAACGGCTGCTGCCCTTGCTGATGGGCATATTTTGTCAAAGCCCGTTCTTGAATCCCGCGACTTGATGGACGCGATTCAGGCGCGATTTGAGGGTCCGAAAGAAAAAGGCGCATCGATGGATCGTTTAAAAAAGAGGCTTGAAGCCGCTAAAAAAATGATTCTATTTTTTGATACATGGATGAAAAAACTTGGTGAGGATCATGCCTCAACTTCTATTGATGAAACTGCGGATCAAGAGGCCTTGGCCATTGTAATTAAAGCACAAGGAGCAAAATTTATTACTACCGTTCGTACTTTTCTTTCGCAGGTTAGCCCGGATGGTTTAGATGACCAGTCAAAGGATGATCTTAGTGCTATTCAGAATAACCTGGAGCGTCTTGCTTCCGAGCTTTCCGCCACGTTTATTAATTTGCATGACATTAATAATATTATCGGTGGAATTGGAATTACTTTAGAATTTTTGCAGGAAGCGGGGCATGTTTCTTTTTCTGCTTAATTAACTCGCCTGTTTGCGCTATACTCCACAGCGGTTTTTAACAAATAAAAATTTATGTACGACCCTTCTAAAATTGAGCGCAAATGGCAGGATTTTTGGCACAAAAATCAAACTTTTAAAGCGGAGTTTCGCACCGACAAAGAAAAATACTACGTGCTCGATATGTTTCCTTACCCCAGTGGGGCAGGGCTGCACGTGGGGCATCCCGAAGGGTACACCGCGACCGATATTGTGAGTCGATACAAGCGCATGTTGGGGTTTAATGTCCTTCATCCCATGGGGTGGGATGCCTTTGGGCTTCCGGCTGAAAATTATGCGATCAAAACTCAGGTTCACCCCAAAGAAACCACCGACAAGGCGATTGAAAATTTTGGAAAGCAGATTCGTTCGATCGGGTTTAGTTATGACTGGGATCGTGAAATTGCCACCTGTAAACCGGATTACTACCGTTGGACCCAATGGTTCTTTCATTTTTTATACTCAAAAAATCTTGCTTACAAAAAGAAAGCACCGGTGAACTGGTGTGAAACCTGTAAAACGGTTTTGGCGAATGAACAGGTGATCGATGGTATGTGTGAACGTTCGAAAGACCCGGTGATTCAAAAAGATTTGGCTCAATGGTTTTTTAAGATCACGGATTTTATTGAAGACACTCAAAACGACGGCCGCACCACCGACGGACTCTTAACCGGGCTTAAAAAGATTGATTGGCCGAATGGAACGGTTGCCGCGCAAGAAAATTGGATTGGGAAGAGTGAAGGGTTACTTTTTACTGCTCCAATCAAAGACACCGATTTAACTTTGCAAACGTTTTCGGCCCATTTCGAATCGTTTTATGCCGATACTTTTGTGGTGATTGCTCCCGATCACCCCTTTTTGGAAACGTTGCTTGATGGCGTTGATAATAAGCAGGAGATTTTAGATTTTTGTCAGCAGATTCTTAAAGAACGTGTTGAACGCGGAAACGAAGAGGAAAAGGAACCAAAAGGTATTTTTACCGGTCGTTCTATTGTTGATCCGATCGGGAATGGTGATTTGCCTATTTGGGTGGCTAGTTTTGCTTTGGCTGATTACGGAACTGGGATTGTAAAGTGCTCGGCTCACGATGAGCGTGATTTTGCCTTTGCTAAAAAATACAACATTCCGTTGAAGTCTGTTTTGTTTCCCGAAGACCCCGATCAAGCCAAACAAGTGAAGGACTTGGAAATTTGCTACACCGACATGCAAAATGGGTTTTTGACCGAGCCGGCTGAATTTGCAGGAAAGCGCGCGGGGGATCATCGCCACGATATTATTGAGTTTGCTCAAAAGAAAGGGTTTGCGATTCCAAAAACTCAGTACAAACTTCGCGATTGGCTGGTGTCTCGTCAGCGGTATTGGGGGGCGCCGATTCCGATTGTGTATGATGATGAGAATCAGCCTTATCTGGTTCCGATCGACGAACTGCCAGTGGAACTGCCTGACGATGTGGATTTTAATCCAACCGGTGAATCGCCCTTGGTGCATTCCAAACAGTTTCACAATCCCGAAGCTTTAAAACGAATTGAAACTAAGTTGAAGGCGTCGGGAGCACTGGCTGCGGAACGAACCATTATTCGGGGGGAAGTGGATACGATGGATACGTTTGTGTGCAGTTCGTGGTACATGTTCCGGTTTGCGGATCCACAAAATGACGAAGTGTTGGCCGATAAAGAATTGATGCGCCACTGGATGCCGGTGGATTTGTACGTGGGGGCGCCGAGCACACGGTGCTACACCTTTTGTACTCTCGCTTTTTACGAAAGTTTTGCATCGCTATGGCTATATCGACTTTGACGAACCATTTACTAAATTGCGCCATCAAGGAATGATTTTGGGTGAAGATAGCGAAAAAATGAGTAAATCGCGCGGGAATGTGATCAATCCCGATGATGTGATTCGCCAATACGGGGCCGATACACTCCGGCTTTATGAAATGCTTATGGGGCCTTTTGAAGCCATGAAGCCCTGGAGCACCAAAAGCATTGAAGGGTGTTTTCGGTTTGTTCAAAAGGTGTGGCGTTTGATTGAAGAAAAGGAGATTGTCGATACCGCGCCTTCTGTTGAACTGAATCGCCTGCTTCACAAAACCATTAAAAAAGTGACCGAGGATATTGAGAATTTTCGCTTCAACACCGCTATTTCGGCGATGATGATTTTTTCGAATGAGTGCTTAAAGCAAGATACACTTTCTAAAAAAATGATGGAAGCGTTTTTATTAATTCTTTCGCCATTTGCACCGCATGCCTGCGAAGAATTGTGGGAGATGTTGGGTCATTCAAAATCACTCGCTTTTGAGCCTTGGCCTGTTTATGATCCGGAATTGGTGAAGGATAATGAATTTGAACTGGTCCTTTCGGTGAATGGTAAAAAGCGTGATGCCGTGATGGCATCAGTGGGCATTGGCCCGGGTTCGGCCATCGCACTTGCGAAAGAGAGCGAAATCATTCAGCGTAATTTAGAAGGAAAAACGATTCTGAAAGAAATCTATATTCCCGGAAAGCTTGTGAATATAGTGGTGAAATAAAACGAATAGTGGACCGTTCGCCATTGGCGAAGTAGGCCGTGTTGTGGTCTGGGTGGTGGATTCTACTATTCGCCTTACTGTTGAATCACCGTAAAGTCGAACAAATTACCCGTGCTTTGTGGATAGATTGTGGTGGTGAGCGATTGTTTTCGGTCGTTTACAAACCCGTCTGAATGAATGGTAAACGTGGGGTAGGGGATCAGATTGCTGATGGACGAGCTGACGGTGTAATCGATTTTTTCCAGATGCACTGCCCCGCTTCCTGTTTCGTGCTCCGGAGGCGCTGTCCACAATAGCTCCAATTGAAGGGGGTCGTTTATGGAAGTGCCATTAATAAAATTTCCGATCGATAGCGTTGTGCCGTTCAATGGATCACTGAGGCTGCTCACTACCGTTCCTACCGTGCTTTGTGTGATTGATACGGAATAAGGGGTTAGGCTGGTGGGATTAAAATCGCTTTCGCATAATTGTGAGAACGCCGCGGGGTTGCTGCGAATGCACCCCTGAATGGGGATCAATTTGCGTCCATTTCCATCATTTAACTGCCACAAAATCAGCGGATCTTGAGTGCTGTCTTCATTGATTTGACCGTCTCCATCGCAATCACTGTTTTGCGGAGCACATGTATTCACCCCATCCTCGTTAATGCTGCCGTCTCGATCGTTGTCGATTTGCAAAGGAATGCCTCCTAATGAACCTGAATTAGCAAGCGTCAGGGTAATGTCCAAGTCGCCCGATAGATTCAATCGTTCGATGGCAGCGCTGGTGAATGCATTCGTGTTTATGCCGTTTACTGCGGTGGTTACCCCATCGCCACTTTTGTCATAATAAAGCGGAATCACTACTTTTTGATTGGGTTTCAATTCAGCGGTCCAACTGTTTTGCCCACTACGACTTTGAATATCCCATTGGCCATACCAACCCGTTACATTGGGATTGGTTAGGTTATAGGGATTTAATTGCCGGTATCCTGCCCCACCTAATGCCCCCGTTTGATAGCCCATTTTTCTTGAGCTTAACTCGTACAATGCGTCTTCCAGTCCTCCTTCAGCCAAAAAATAGGCTGCATTCGACTGCTGAATACGCGTGATGGACTGCAAGCTTTGTGTCACGATTCGATTCATAGTGGCCGCGATCGCAAATAAAACCGTAATCAAACCCACTGTGATTGGGAACGAGAGCCCGTGTTTTTGATGAAAAAGTTTTTTGAGCGACATGAATCTATGCGGTAAATTTTATTGCAGAGCGCAGCGCGTTTCTACCCCGTTGTATAGCCGCGATGTAGCGGTGGTCATTAGGGTGATTGTTGGGTTGGTGCTGTCAAAACTGTTGGCAATGGTTGGGTTAGCACGAACGGTTAGCTTAATGGTAACGTGAGGTTGTATTTGCAAGGCTGGGTCGTTGTAAGCTTTGTGAGGATCTTCGGTGGGGGTAATGATGAAACTGAGGTCAACCACATCTAAACTGTCCGGAGTGATATCGACGAATGATGAATTGGATCGATTGTCTTCTTCATCGCGAATCAGCCCAATGGTTGAATTGAAGGCGGCATTGCTGGCGCATGTTACCGGTACGGTTGAGGGGCAATCAAAATTGGGATCGCATACCCAGGTGTCGATGTATCCGTCGTCCTCTCCGGCATCCCTTGCACACCCGCCTGCTGCGCTCAGATGGTCTATTCCGTCATCCAAGCCCACCAATTCCACCAAGGCCACTTTACCCACGGTCACCCCGTTGACTATTTCGCTCACTCGCTTAAAAAACATGCGATGATCGCCCTTTTGATTAATCAAATATAGCTCCTTTTGCATTCGACTGGGTGACGGATAAGTGGCGGTTGACCTGGTTCCCATGCTTTCGTCGTCACGCGTGTTTATTTGACCGTCCAATCCCGCTCCATAAAATTGTTGGTGATAATTGCAGTAGTTTTGTCCGTAGGTGCTGATCAAATGATTGGGAGGATTCGGATCTGCCACCGGTGGGTAGACCACTTGATTGAAATATTCTTCGTAATCCAAGGTGTTCATTCGGGCTGCCTGCACCATTCTTTCCATCATAAAACGCGCTTCTTCGTATACCGCGTTCGCGGCACTGGTGGTGCCAAATGAATTAAAAAAATGACGATACAACGTTGCGGAACTGCCGATGACCACCGCCAGAAGGGTTAGAGCGATCAGTAGCTCCGCCAGTGAAAATCCCCGATTTTTGTTGCGTAAATGAATGCTCACGTGTGTTAGTTAAGATTGCTGTTACGGCCTAAATGATCAGTAATAACGGTTTGCAGTTCGGTATTAAAATTATATCGACCGTCGTTCCAAGTGACCCGTGATCGCACAATCATGCGATTGTCACTGTCGGTCAGTGCGGCTGGGTTGGCTGGTGGAATCCCGGCATCATCCATATATTCAAGCGTTAGTGTTCGATGAAATAAGGGGATTTGTAAAGGGGTTTGGCCTTCTCCTAACGATCCAGTTATAGCGCTATGATTGAAAACATCCAGGTCGTTTGCGTTGTTTCCATCTCCATCATTATCGGTCGCCGGGTCAAAGTCGATCAGATTGAGTTGAGTTGCATCAATGTCCGGATTCGGTGGGTTGGGTACGAGTGTTGGGCCCAGCTTCCATTCGTTGTTGCTGTCACGATAAATCACATAGTTTCCCGGTAAGATAGGGTTGCCTCCGTTGCAAGGGCTCACACTGGGGTCATGATTCCAGCATTCCCTTTTTTTATTGCTGTATCTAAGCCAGTTTGTGTCTCGAATGTCTCGCATTCCTTCGATGCCTTCTCGTGCCAAATTCACGGCTACCACCCTATTTTTGGCATTGGCCACATTTTTGATTGAAAGTGTAAGATAGTCAGTCGCCATGGTGATGGCCATCGCTAAAATCCCGAGCGCAAAAATGATTTCTAAAATGGTTTCCCCTGATTTGTTTTTCAGTAATTTCATGGACAATTTTGATCATATTCCAAAGTGGCAAATGCCCGAATGTGATCAATATCAATTCGAGGACAACGCCGGGCAGAAGTGCTTTCAAGATTTTGATTGAGGTATTTTATTCTTAGCCCCGCTAAATGCGTTGAGCCATTGTTTGTGATGGTGGGAGTGGCCAAGGGCGGTCGAAAAATAATCACTGCTTTTTGTTCTCCGTTAATCGCTTTGGGCGGGCCTGCCACGGATTGTTCCACATACCCCAGATCCGGAGTGTCGCTTAGGGCATTAAAGTAAAACCATTCAGGAACGATATCCGGATGGAAACGAATGGTTTTGATTGCCACATCATTCGCATCGTAGGTTTCCGGATCATCGTCATAAATGCTGTTTTGGTTTCCGTCCACGTTAGCAAACAAAATCACATGCGGTTCCGTGGCCGAGGGGGCCATGTTGAAATAAATTCCATATCCGTCCGCCGGAGTAATGCTTCCAATTGCATTATTCACAAAAAATGGCTCAGAGCTGATTGCTAAATTTCGGGCTTCTTTGATCAGCAACACAACGCTGCTGAGCTGTTGATTGATGATGAAACTCAGGCGTTCTTTTTGATACATTTGAATGCCTAGACCAAAAATCATGCCGATAATGATCACGACGATCGTTAATTCCACCAAAGTATAGCCGCATGTTTTTTTGAGTGTTTGTATCACGTGAAGGATTTGAAAATTAATGAGAAAGAATTTTTTTGGTGATTATTTTGCTGCTTTCCACTCCCGGCTGATTGAAGGCATCCACTTTGTACAAAAATCCCAGTAGCGCCACTTGGCATTCCAAGAGCATCAACAACGCTCCAATCGACTCTTCGGTGTTGGATGGCAAGATGAGCGTAGCATTGGGACGCTTGTTTTTAGTGAGCGAGTCGCGCGTGCCCAGGTAGGCTGCCTCCAGAATAGTGCTCAGTTTTTTTTGATTTAAATATCCCAAGCTTTCAGGTAGGTTTTTGCCCAACTCAAAATCTTTTTTTCCTTTTTTTAAACGCATAAATACTATCCATTTGTTCAGAGGGCCTTCGTTATACAATTGCAATTGGGAGTGCTGATCTGTGGTGCCCAATGCGTTGAGAGGTGTTGGCCCGGTTTTGCGATTTTTCCCGATGCTTTCTGCCAGCAGCTGACGATACCAATCGCCCACTTTGAATAAACTATTGTGATAAGGCATCATGACCGTCATGGTCTTTTTTTTTCATGATCCATTTTATATTGAGCCAATGCCAATTGAAGGGCTTTATTTTTTTTGCCAGCGGTTTTTTGAATTTCATCACGCATGGCACGCGCTCCTTTCATTAATTTTTTAATGTCTATGCCCACAAGGGCTAATGGCAACAGGCTTACGCTGGAAAGCACCGAAAAGCGACCCCCCACTTTTTGCGGCACGTCGAACAGGGGAATGTCTTGCGCGATTCCCATAGGCCTTAAAATTCCCTTTTGAGGATCGGTGACAAAAACCATATGGTTCGCCGGGTCGACTTTTCTTTTTGAGTGCTTTTTCTACCACTGAATAGAGCGCCATGGGCTCCACTGTGCTGCCTGACTTCGAAATAACAATGAACAAAGTTTTTTGAGTGAAATTTTTGATAAAACCACCTCAACGTAATCCGGATCAATATTGTCGATCACAAAAAGTTTTCTTTTGGCATTGATTTGACTGTATGGCCCTAAAATAGCCTCCTGAATCGCAATGGTTCCCAGCGCCGATCCTCCGATACCTAAAACCACGATCGCCTCCCATTGTTGATTGATTTTGACAAAGCGCTCAATTTTGCGAACCAACTTTTCGTCGTCGGGTAAGTTTAAAAAATCAAAGCCCTCTTGGTCTCTTTGTTTGAACATCATTTTTACCAATCCGGATTTTTCTTCCAGTTCTTTTTCAAATTTCTTTTCCTCTAATCCGTTTACGCTTCCTACAGCCGCTTTGAAGCTATGGTTTAGTTCGATATCAATCATATGAAAAGGTTAGTTGATGAACGATTATTGATTTTTTAGGAAAAACCGAATGATGGCTTCGGTTTCGGTTAAAGATTCCGGAAGGGTGGATAACGCTTGTACCACATGATATTTTTCGTACCCGAGCCCCACGAGCGCTTCGATCACTTCCTGGTGGCTGGCGCGAGCGTTTCCAAGACTTAATTTAACGGGAGTTATTTTGTTTTTTAGCTCTAACACCAGGCGTTCAGCGGTCTTTTTCCCCAGCCCTTTAATGGCTGTGAGCACTGCCAAATCTTCGTTGATAATGGCTTGTTGCACCAGTTCGAGTGGGGCGGAGAGAATTTCGATTCCCATCTTAGGCCCAATTCCCGACACGCTGATCAATTGTTTAAAAAAACTCATTTGATCTTGAGAATCAAATCCATAAAGCGACCATTCGTCTTCTCGAATGATGGGGTGAATCCAGAGTTCTACCGTGCTTTCCAGACCGATTTTTGATATGAGCTCGCTGACGACAAAAACCTCATATCCCAATCCCTGATTGGCAACAATTAGGCTCTTTTCATTTTTTTTGAGTACGGTTCCCTTGAGATAGGCAATCATAAGGTTTTTTTATTTGGTTTTAGTGTATCAGCAAAATGATTGTTTATCCATTAGATTTATGGCATATTGATTTGGCCTTTTTTTGTCTAATCATAGGCTTTTTGCAGTATTTTTATCCTTGAAAGATTGAGCAAAAAGGTGTATAATTTACGGATAAAATGAACATGAAAAAGTGGCATCAGCGGCGGGGGATTCAAACGGCTTTTTTAATTGCATTATTTCTGCATTCGATTGCGTTTGGCCAAACGGATGATTCCGCTGTGGATTTCTTCCCTTTTTCGGATGGGCAAACTGACGAGCGCACGGTTGAATACAGCGATCAATTGTACGATATTACCGACGATGGTGTGGTTACTCCGGATGGGCAGCCACTTTTGCAGATTCCCAGTGCCGAAGAACTTACCGATTCGATCACGCCTGATCCTGCGGTTGATCCGGCGCAGGAATACCGAGAGGGGCTTTTGAATCAGTGGGGAGATAAGCGTGATGTGACTCAAAAACGCTTGGAAATGCTCAATGACACAATCGCCAAAGAGCGTGCCCAGTTCAGCGCTTTGGATTCAACCGTCGCTCAATTGGAAGAAAAATTACAGCCCATTCACCTTGAAATCGAGTCGCTTAAAGGTCAGGTAGACCATTTGAACGATCAAATTGCTGAAACCCAACATAAAATTGAAACGGTTGAGTTTCAAATTGCCGATAAGCAAGTGATGATTCGTGCTTTGATGGATGACATCAAAAAAAAGGAAATTGAGCTCAACGTGCAGGGAGACGTTGTTTTGGAATACATACGCTTGGTGTACGAAGAGGAAGAAAAATTTTTAGGTTTCGATCAGGCCAATGATCAGCTTAAATTGCTCTTGGCAGATAATAGTGTCAGTGAAAATCTTTTAGGACGAGATTATTTAACCGTTTTAGAGGCGACCGGACGTAAGGTTTTTTACGATCTCTATGTTTCAAAGCGCACACTCGAAGCCAAGCAGGAAAGCTTGGTAAAAGCTCGTCAACAGCTTGATGAACTCCATGAGTCCCTGACCAATGAGAAGAGTATTTTGGATGAAAATCGACGATCTCAAAAAGAACTTTTATTGGAAACACGCGGTCAGCAAGAGGAATACCAGCGCTTATTGGAGCAATCCACTCAACAGCGATTGGAATCGGCCATTGCGATTCAGAATTTGGAAGACAACCGCGCTTTTGTGGAAAGCAAATTGAGTTTGCTGAATGATTCATTGGACAAGGCAACTCAGATGCAAGCGAGTTCGGAATTCAATGAACAGTTGAATGCACTTGATGAAACCATTCAATTGGTTGTACCGGATGATCTAAAAGAAGGTACCATTCCGCGTCATCAATCATTCGCCTGGCCTGTTCCTGCGTCGGCAGTGACCACTTACTATCGCGATCCAACCTACCCCAAAAAGTGGGGGTTACACAATGCGATCGATATTCGCGCTCCTCAATTTACCTCTATTCGCGCTCCCGCCAACGCAGTGGTGTACCAAGTAAAAGACAATGGATTTGGCTACAGTTATATTATTTTGGCCCACAAAAATAATTTGGTTACTGTGTATGGCCATGTTTCCAGCATTTTGGTGGAGCAGGGGATGGTGGTGCAACAAGGGGATGTGATCGGTTTAACGGGTGGCACTCCCGGAACCAAAGGAGCCGGTCTTCAAACCACGGGCCCTCATTTGCATTTCGAGGTTTACTTTGAAGGAAAGAGTGTTGATCCGCTCGACTTTTTGCCCGTAATGGAACTGCCGGTTGAATACATTCCCGAGAAGTATTTTACTTCTCAATGATCCAGCCTAAACGTTGCTGATCATAACAACGTACTCCCCTTTAATCTTGATTGATGATAGGGTCTTTTCAATGTCTTCCAATGTACCCCTAAGGTAGGTTTCGTGGATTTTGGTTAACTCTTTTCCAATAACAATTTTGGTCTCTTTTTTTAAGTGAACCTTAAGATCTTTAATGGTTTTTTCCAGCCGATGGGGAGATTCGTAAAACACCATTGTGTAAGGATGAGTGGCCATTTGCTGAAAGAGGGTTTGGCGGCCTTTTTTGACGGGTAAAAACCCCATATAAGTGAATTTGTCGGTTGGCAGACCGCTGGCACACAATGCCGTAATCACTGCGGATGGCCCCGGAATGGGACAAACGTTAAATCCCGCTTTAATTACAGCCTGAATGAGTGCATAACCCGGATCTGAAATGCCCGGGGTGCCGGCGTCCGATATGAGGGCAACCGATTTACCTTCTTTTAAATAATCGAGGATTTTTTCGACTTTGGCTTCTCCGCTATGGCTGTGGAAGGACAAAAGTGGCTTTTTAATTTCGTACTGTTTCAATAAAATTCCGCTGTGGCGAGTGTCTTCACAGGCAATCAAATCAACTTTTTTTAAAGTTTCCAAGGCGCGGATGGTGATATCATCCAGATTACCGATGGGGGTAGCGACTACGTAGAGCACGATTTAATCATTAACAATTACAACGTATCACCCGGCAGACGAGAATGACGGATGGTTCTTAAAATGTTTTCGATCGGTTGGTCTCCCACCAGCTTGTTTTCGCTCACCACTACACTCGGAAAACGATTGATGAATTGTTTAGTGGCCTTAATATTTTGTTGTCGTACCTCTTCTTGAGTCATTGGATTTTCCATACATTCATCGAGCATGCCTTCTTCCATCCATCCGGTTTGCTTTAATGCTGCCAAAAGCGCTTCTTTATTTTCGAATGGAGGCGATGCGATCAATTGTTGATACCATGACCAATACCATTCTGAGTTTTGTAAGCATACCAGGCTTTTGATCGCGTCGTTGATGATTGGGTCGTTGGTGGTATTGATCACGTATAATTTTACACTCCATTCCGGGCTGGTTTTATTCCATTCCACGAGCTTTTGAATCGTTTTACGATTCCATTCCGTGTTACTTAGTGTGGTGTAGATCGATATTTCTTTTGTGTTTAAGGCAGTTACTTTCACTTCATTCATAAAAACCGGCATGCTGACAGATGGATTAAAAACCATCGGCTCGCCTTTTGCACTTAATAGCATAAAGAATGCTAGAACAATGCTGATGAATGAAGAGGATCGTACAACCATAAGCGTGATGTATGCTCACTAACAAATACACAAAACCATCGGAATACACAATACCGAATTATAAAAACTCATACAATTCATTGCTCGTTTTTCCAATCCAAGAACCGGCCACCTTAGATTCAATTTGTTTGAGTGCATCTTCCGCATTTTTTTGTGTGGTGAATTGTGCGAACAACGCGGGCCCATTTCCTACGATATCACTTTGTTTTGCCCCAGATGCCCGCATTGCTGCCATCAAACTCTTTATATCCGGAAAATGCCTCAGAATCTCTTGGCGGGTAAACGATGGCGGGTACTGAATGTATTTTGGTTTCACTATCAATAAAATGCCCTCTATCACTGTTGGATAATGAGGAGCTTGCTTAAGCAACTCGGCGCACTTCGGATCGATGTTCGCTCCTAATTGAGTGAGTTCCTCATCGCTCAAATTCAAGTTCCAAGCGGCGTTTAACCACCTCATCACAGCTACGGCCAAATTCCATTGACTGCTCAACCCGCTCGCGGGTGGAATATTTTTTTTGATCTCAATCCACACCCCTCGTTTACCGGACTGTTTTTTTTGCAAAACACTCACTGCCTGATAGACCGGATGGTCGTGATTGGTGGCGATTTTAAACCCCGCTTTCTTATTTATTTTGATTTTGTATTCGTCGATCAGTCGCACTATTACTTCATCGTGCCAAACAATCGGTTGTTGTGCATTCTTGGTGCGGACGAGCCCATGGATGTGTAGGTAGACTTCTTGCATTGTCATCATTATACTAAATCTGCTATAATAGAGAGAACCCCAGAACTTTTTATGGCCGATTTAAACAAAATGACCGGCTCACCCAAAGCACCCTCTTCGAAAGAGGCGGTTAAGGGTATGCTGGATCAGGTGGATCAGCAACAGGCTCAAACCGACATTTCCACCAATATGGGCGCAGTAAAAGAAGGAGTTTCCGAGCTTTTGGCGGGAGCCGAAAAACCCAGCGAAGGGGTTTCGGAGCGAAAAGGGGAGTCGGGGGAAAAAGGCGATGTTAAAGCAAGTTCGGCGCAGGGATCCGATGCCGGAGCGACGGCTCATGCCGTGCCTTTAAAGCAATATACGTTTCCGTCCGACATCGTGATGGTTCATAAAATTCGTTCGGCCATTAATGATCAAATTAAAGAGGAATGGAAAAATGCCAAGCGTCTTCAAAAGAATATGCTAAAAGGCGGTGCGAGTGATTATAATGCTTCGATTGCACGAATTAGGCATTTGAAAGAGGCGTTGAGTACATTATTTAGCGCTACGATGGATTTTTTGAAACAAGCCTACGTAAAATACTTTCATCCGAATGGTAAGCGGCGCGATTTAAGCGAAATTGAAGCTTAATCATCCATGGTAGTTGTTTTGTGAAAGTACAGCCCCGAACTTACGCTAGGCGGCTTTTTCGGATAACGCCTCACTTTCATTATTTTGATTTTTTTGATTCATTTTTACGACATTTTGAATGGGAGTATTCGCTTCTGTTTTGTGCTGCTCATATTTTTTCATCCAAAAATCCAGTGAACTGGCAAGTAATGCGGCTTGACCGGTGGTACGAGCGCCTTCATCAACCGAGCCTGATGTTAATGCGTCTGATCGATGATAAAAGGTATCATCGCCCTTTTCTTTTAGATGAGTTATCAGGTTTTTGATCATTTCATCATTAATTTCTTGGCCTAGGCTATCATCCCTTTCGAATGTTCCCGCTTCATTGGCCATCCATGCATTCTTGCTTTCACTCCAGTACAGGCCGAATTGATTTTCATTTTCACGATCCTCCGCAAAAAATATTCGCAATTCCGACTCAGTTTGACCTCCTTGATAGCCAAAAAAGCTTGCATAGCGATACAGCGCATAACAAGCAGCCTGATCGTCCATCAATACCAATTCTTTTTCAATGGTAAATGGAAGCTCATTTTGTTCAATTTTTTCGGTAATTTCACTTAAGGCCTCTATGCCAATGGGATTTACTCCTTCGGATCTTTTTACCATTTCACTCCCTGTTAAATCTACATTGCGTTCCAGGGTTAAATAATTGGCGACATTCACCATGATTTGATTTTGCTCTTCACTCAGCTCATCCGTTTCGGCCTGCTCGCTTAATTGCAAAAATAATTCAATCAAAGCTCCTGTGGACATGCGCCCGTATATAAAGCGCTGCTCAGCACCGATTTCTTGCAATGCTTCTGTTTTTTGGATGTTGATCCAATTGCGCATCACTTCTTTTGAAGGGTGATTGTATTGTTCACCCGTTATATCTTGTTCTGCCATTAAATACTCCACGCCTTCGTCGATGGCAGCTTGTCTGCTGGCCATGATCCTTGCGTACAGGCGAGACTCTTGCATCCATTCCCTCGCTTCACTGTAATTACTGGGCGCTTCAAAATTCCGCATGGTTTCAAAATAGTGCCATTGATCTTTGTTTCCCCCTTCTTTTAGCAGTAGTGCCCCAATGATATTTTGCCGCGTTACCACTTCCTCTTTTTCGAAATCGGCCAATGTTGCCCCCAAACGATAAGCTTGCCCAGCAGTGGTTCTTTCGCCGGTTGTGAACCACTCATGTATCAATTGCTCTGCAGACTTCTCTTCGGCCCACATTTGTGGACTTTTGAATGATTCTATTTTTGATTCAAACATTTCGGTTCCCATGTAGGTAATGGGCATGAGCGCCAATCCTACGCCGCTACCGGGGGTTAATATACGACCAGCCTGAAGCACCTTACTCCCTGCGTACAATGCCTTGAGTGCATCGGAGGAAATTTTGGCTGTTTCTGCCACTTGCCAAGCCCCTACCGCGGTTTCTACGCCCCCCATCGCTCCACGAGCCAAGTACGCATTTCTTTCCTCTGTACTATTGGCGTTGGCTGCCTTGCTCAAAGAATCATAGGTGGTGTACGTTCCAAGTCCAATGAGCCCGGGCCCAATCAATTTTCCGGCTGTTCCTAGTATTTTTAGGATCGCATTTGGCTTTGGAATGGCTCTTAAATTCACTTTGTTGGCTACGGCAAATTTATTAATCAGTTCTGAAATCGCTCCTTCATTTTTAGCGTTCGCAATTTGGCTTACCAGATCATCCAACCGTGCTTGATCGATTGAATGGATTGATTTTCCGGCTCCCGACATTGTTTTTTCCAGTATTTGGCGAATTTCTTGCCTATTTCCACTTTGAGTCATGGCCATCAGTTCCTCCAATCCAATTTTCGCCCCTTTAAAGTTAACAAACCATTCTAATGCTTTTTGTGTGCCCACTGAAAATGTTCTTTTGCCGATTTCGCTTATTTTCCCTGGCATATTGCGCACATTTGAAAGCTCTGAAACGGCATAACTTAGTCCTTTGCCGGCCCGATTAAGATGGCGAGCGATCACTTTGGATATTTTGCACTTTTCCCCCATTGTGGTTAACCAAGCCTCGAACGATGCTTTATTGCCCGATAGTGCTGCTCTGAATTCGTCTAAAGCCGCTTTGCCCGATTCAGCAGATCTATTGAAATACTGAACGATTTTTGGATCAAGAGCCAGAAAGTTCTTTAGTTTTTGAGGGTTGCTCGTTAATTCATCCAGCAAACCCGGCATTTTTCTAATCAATTCACCGAATTTTGATTTTTTGGTCCGCATGATTTTTAGCAGAGCCATTTGTTCGTCCCATTGACTTTGGGCCCTCATCACCTCTTGCACCTCTGCTAAATCGCCCGTTAATTCAAATACGCTCACCCCTTTGCTTTTTGCCAATGCCGCGGCTGCCTCTCGCGCGGTTTGTAGATTTTGTTCTGCAAGACTTATGTTTCGACGAACTTTAGTTAATTGACCTAGTATTTGCTTGATCTCATCCGGCTTATCGAGAAGATCTTTTACCAATCGTTTGTCTATTCTGGCGAATTCTGCCAATGCCACCCTTGCTTCGACTGAATCCTCGGCAACACTGGCTAAAAATTGTGGATTTTCTTTTAGAAAAATGGCATGCATTGAACCACTTTTATCCATTATTTTTTTCAGGGACTGAACTTGATCCAAACGATCTTTGAGCTGTTTTGAATGCGCGGTTAGGCTGGCCCTTTCCGCTTCACTCCCGGCCATTTTGATCAATTTTTCTTGCACATTCCATTGAGATTTGAGTGCCTTTACCTCCTCTTCAATTGCATTCATTCCGCCTGCCGTCGATCTTCCTAGGGCGGCAGCAATGTCTTCCATACCACTTTCAAATCCTTTGCAAAATACCCCTACTTTTTTGGCTAATTGGTCGGGGGCAAGACGCTTGCCTTCTTCTAACACCTCGTCTAAATGGGCTAAAAATCGTTTGTCACCCATGAGCTCACGATATTTAGGCGACAAGAGTTCGCTTTTTAACGCGCCATCCGACGCCATGGCAGCCACTAGTTCAGGCCTTTTTGCCAGCGCGAGCCCATGGTCTACTCCTGTCGCTTCCTCGGCCAAAGTAATGATCATTTCTTTTGTGCTTGATTGAGCGGTTAGACTGTTTTTAATGTGATTTATTTCCGCGCTGATCTCTTTCACTTGCTCTGCCATTTTTTTGCCTGATCCAATACTGAGTCGGCTCGACCGCATGTTGTTTAGCATGCGCCTTTCGCGTTCCAACAAAAATAGTTTTTGCATGTCGAACGCCTCTTTGGCGGTCGCATCAATGACTCCATGCACGCGGGACGTTAAATATTTACGGATCAAAAATACATTTCGACTTTTTACCTCCCACAATTCTTGCCGAAATTTTATTGCTAAAGGAATTTTTAATGTTACGGTTTCTGCAATCACTACCGGTTTTCCGATGGGGAACAAGAGCCCCTTGATCGCCCCGCGGCCTGCGCCACGAATAAAACCTCTCACTACCCCTTCTCTTAAACCAAAACTACTGGGCAGTGCATAGGCTAAAGCCCCTTTCATTGCTCCCAAGGTCGCACCGGTCGTGGCCCCCAAAATGACGATTGGAAAGGCTTCTTTTCCGTAAATGAAAGCAGTTTCTAGCTTGGAATCCTGCTCGTTGAATACGCTGGTCAAGGTTTCTGACCACGCGCTGGTTGTGGCGTTTACTATGATTTTCGGCCCTTTCATGACCAGAATTTTCGGCCCTGCCAATACGATGTTTAATTTATTTTGCGTCAGAATTTCTGTAACGTCCTTGGCAGCCTCATATTGATGCTTTATTTCGCTCCAGGTTCCCGATTCTTTGGTTTGTGCGGCATGATACACCGCCAAAACTTGACTGATCGTTCTAACTTTTTTCTCACCATCCACATCTACGGTCCCCGAAAATCCACCCAATTCTTTTTCCAGTGCTCCCACAAACTCTTTGTTCATTTCTACCGTTTTTTCAGCCATTTCACCCACTCCTTTTATCGCTCTTTCTCCGGTTGCTACCGCGTCTTCCCCTTCTTTTTCCTGAAGAGGTTTTTGTGTAAAACTCTGATCGATGGCGGTTTTATTTTTAGTCAGCAGGTTCATGATTTCACTCACGGTTGCGTCGTCTTTTATCCCTTTCATTTCAGGGATATTCCGTTCTTTGATGGCTGCAATTAACCGTCTTAAGTGCTGCATTTCATTCGGCAGGTTTGTGTTTGCCTGAATAGCGATTCCTACCGCCAGCAAATAGCCAGGATCTGATGCTTCAAGGTCACCTTTTAGCATGCTCAATACATGCTCACTCAGCGCCAAATTTGGGTTTATATTGTTGATTATGCTGTCCATTTGCCCCCATTTCATTTTCCCATAAACGGCAAGCGTTTCTGCAGAAATGGGTAGAAATTTTTTCTTATTTTCTGCATTTTGCTTGGCAATGATTTGATTGATCCATTCAGCCCCTTGTTGATGTTCGGGTTTCACCGAAAGATCATCCGGTTTTTGGTCGGTTAATGCCTCTACCACAATAGCAGCTGCGGCCGCTGTTTTTCCTTCCTTTGCCTCTTTTCCGGCTCGCTGAATGGCGTCGGCCTTTTTTTCCACGTCGTCCACCAAGTCTAACATTTTTAAGATTTCTCCTCCATATTTGTTGGCAAGAATGGCCAGTCCACCCAAAACTCCGATACCGGCTAGCCATGGCCACGCGCTTCCGCCCTCCTTTTTTTCATTGGTCGACTCGGGGTTTTTTGGTTGAAACAGTTTCCAAATTCCGTACCCCACGATTCCTGTGGCAGCCAGGGTTACTGCAAGGGTCGTCTTTGGGTGTTGACGATAACATTCCTTGTAGTAATCGCTGGCGTTCTTGAGTATGCCGTCGGCTTCGAATTGCTTACCGAACGCCTTTTCGGCGTCTTGATAACTTCTTTCTGCAATCGCTTTCCAGTTCTTCGAAATCCACAGATTCGCGGGGTCGGCTTGGGGATCTTTGGCAACTTTTTTTAATTCCAATAAGGCCAGTCGTGCGTCGGTATTGGGTCGGTATTTACGCGCGTATCTGGTTAATATTTCATTAAGTTTTGATAGGTCCGATAAATCACTTTTCGGAGCTCCGGCAAGCGCTAGCCCCGGAATGATCTCTAAATAGGCTGCGCTCATAAGTTCGTCGATTCTTTTTTGAGCGTCTTCAGGGAGTGTTTCAAAATTTTCGCTTAATTTTTTTGCTTCCGGCTTTGTCAGCTTGCTTTTAATTTGTCTAGCTCAGCTCGATGGCTGATGCGCTCACTAACGAGTACCTCATTTCTTTTGGGTTCTGCTACGCTCATTTCGCATGGTTAAATAAATCTTATTATTTTACCATAAAAAAAGCCTCAAAATAAAGCAAATGGACACCTATTTTGTATGCCCTGCTTGGTGTTCTATGAAATTCCACGTGAGAATTGCCATTTCCCCTCCGGTGTACCACTTTTATTTGTGAATTCTTCGGTTAATAAACCTTGTTGTGCCGCCCAATAGATGTACCCGTCACGCCAAGGCGTTGTTTGTTTAAAATTAATTTCATATCCATCCATCAACAGTTTTAGAGCATTTAAATTTCGAATCCACTTGTCTTCAATCTTTTTCCCAAGGTCACATTTTTCCGTTAATCCCAATGCAACTTTACAAAACTCTACCGCTTCACTTTCACTAATATTTTTATAAGGTTGAAATTGACCGTGCTCCGATGACAATGCCAACCCCCGTTGGCTTAGATTGAGAATTGCTTCATAGTCATTTTGTCCAATGAACACATCAGTGAAATGGTTGCTTGCTTGCTGTGGTTTAACCGTAACAAAGTTTTTTTCTGAGTAGGTGGGAATCATATAAACCTCATCCTTTTCTTCGGCCATTTCCTCGCCCTCCTCATTCGATGCAAATTCTGTAGGTCCTAGAGGGGCAACCACCTCTACATTAAAATAATTGGCAATATTTTGAGCCAGTGTGTTTTTTTCCGGAAACCCATTGGCAACATTGCATCCATTTAGTTTAATTTGTGCGCCTGAAGTAAATATATTCTTTGGTAATTCGTAAATCGAAGCAGAAAGGTATTCTTTGTGTACCTCGGGGTCATTGGCATACATTGCCCCATTTACGGTGGGGGATTGATTTACAAATAAGGCCACATGATTTCCGTGCCCAAAGTATTCCAAATGATCAATGCTCCCGTTTTTAGAAACATGGGCGTTAATCGTTTTGATAAACTCATCTCCATTGTGTACATGGACTAGGCTACCCCCGGTGGTTTTTTGCCTTGTTTCAGCCGCCTTTTTGAACAGGCTGCCCGATGTTCCACCCTCTCCCACCAGCAATAATACGTTTCGATTTGCCTTTTCTGTGAGGTGAGTATTTTGGCTGGATTCTTGATTTGGTAAGGATTCCACAGGCGTTGGTGACAACGTTTGGCAAGCTGTTGCAATAAAAAATCCAAATACAGTTATTAATGCGATCTTGATTTTCATTGGCTTAATCCGTATGGCTTTTTAGTTTTTCTAATTTCGCTTCGGCGTCGGCCAGCTTAGCTTTTTCACCTGCTACCACGGTTTCGGGCGCGTTAGCGACAAATTGAGCGTTCCCGAGTTTTGCTTTGAGCCCGGCAATGTACTGCTGTAAATTCTGCACTTCTTTTTCGACCCGTGCCTTTTCTTTTTCCGGGTCTACCAAGCCGTCGAGTGGAACGAATATCTCTACGTCGCTCACCCAATCGGATGCTGCGTTTTCCATCGATATTTTCTTGGTTTCAATCGTCAAATTTTCTACGCGCGCCAGGCGACGAATGTCTTCGGCATTTCGCTCAAGCAAATCGGTGTGTTTTTCGGATTGCAGCGCCACATCCACTTTTTTGGCCGGTTCGATCTTGTTTTCCGATCTGAGATGGCGAATTTTACGAATCACATCGATGATGATCTGAGTGGATTCGGTATTGTGATGGTCGTTAGTTGGTGTTGGGTAGGGTTCTCGGATGAGCAGATGCGAATGATCATTCGCACCTTCTGCGGAATTCATTTCGCTCCAAATTTGTTCGGTAACAAACGGGGTAAAGGGATGGAGTAGTACTATAATGTTGGTCAGAACGTGTTTTAATACTCCAGGATTTTGTTTATCTCCTTTGCTCAATTCCAGATACCAGTCGCAAAAATCGTTCCACATAAAATCGTAGAGCAATTCACCGGCTTCGCTGATGCGGAAATTTTCAAGGGCGTCGTCGGTTTTTTGAATCACATCGTTTAATTTCCCCAAAATCCAATGGTCGGCGTCCGATTTTGCTTCCATTACCCCCTCATTCGGATTGTTTTCAAGAATGCCGATCACAAACCGACTGGCGTTCCACAGTTTATTGGTAAAGTTGCGATACCCCTTAATTTTTTCTTCGTAAAGGCGCATGTCGTTTCCGGGCGTGTTTCCGATGAGCATACTCATTCTAAGGGCGTCGGCGCCAAACTGTTCGATCATGTCGATCGGGTCGATTCCATTCCCGAGCGATTTGCTCATTTTTCGACCTTCTTTATCGCGAATGAGCCCGTGTAAATAAACTTTTTCAAACGGAATGTCGTTGAGAGAATACGTGCTCATCATCACCATGCGTAGCACCCAAAACGTCAAAATGTCGTAACCGGTTTCGAGTACGGATGTTGGATGAAAGTAGTCGAGTTCTTGGGTTTTTTCGGGCCAGCCCAACGTGCTGAAGGTCCATAATCCCGAGCTAAACCAAGTGTCCAGCGTGTCCTCATCCTGAATCCAGCCGTCGCCTTCGGGCGCCTCGGTTCCTACATATATTTCTTCGTTTTTATACCAAACGGGAATACGGTGCCCCCACCAAATTTGGCGACTGATACACCAATCCCTTAAATTTTCCGTCCAATTGAAATAGCCTTTTTTGAATCGGTCGGGGATGATCTCGATCGATCCGGACTGGACGGCATGTTCAGTGAGTTCTTTTAAACTCGCTTCACTTTTCCCCGTTTTTAATTTGGAATCATTAATCTTGAATCTTTTATTCACATCAACAAACCATTGCTCTGAAACCAGCGGTTCAATGGGGGTGTTGCAACGATAACACACCGAAAGATTGTGAACATAGTTTTCGTCGATCCGTTCCATAATGCCCATTTGTTGCATTTTTTCGGCCAACTTCTTACGGCAATCTTTTACATCCATTCCGGCGAACTCACCGGCAATCGGCAGCATTTTTCCGTTGGTATCAATGATCGGCTTGATTTCAAATCCATGCTTTTTGGCTAATTCAAAATCCACAAAACTGTGTGCCGGAGTGATGGTCATGGCGCCACTACCCATTTCCATGTTAGCCGCGTCTGCGTCGGCCACCACCTTGGCCTTAATACTCCCTTCGCTATTGATCCAGGGTACGTCGAACTCCTTTCCGATCAACTCTTTGTAACGCTCGTCGTCGGGATGAACAATGATCACCTTATCGGCAAATTTGGTTTCCGGGCGAGCGGTTCCGATGGTGACCGGGCCGTATTTGATGTAATAAAACGGATCTTGGCGCTCTACGTACTCTACTTCGTCGTCCGACAGGGTTGAATTGCAGCGGGTACACCAGTTGACGATACGATGGCCGCGATAGATCAATCCATCGTTGTACATTCGCACGAACACTTCGTTTACCGCTTTGCTTAAATCATCGTCAAACGTGTAACGTTCGCGGCTCCAGTCACAACTGCTCCCCATTTTACGCACTTGATTGCGAATGGTGTCTTGCGACTCTGCGACAAACTCTTTACACGTACCAAAAATCCTTCTCGCCCCAATTGTTGTCGACTCAGGCCCTCTTCGGCGATCACTTTTTCTACCTTGTTTTGGGTGGCAATGGCCGCATGGTCCGTTCCGGGCACCCAAAGTGCCTCGTATCCCTTCATACGGCGATGACGAATGAGCACGTCCTGAATCGCCAGCATAATCGCATGCCCCAAATGCAAGGTTCCGGTAGCGTTTGGCGGGGGCATTGAAATCGTGAACGGTTTTTTGTTCGGATTCACTTCGGCCCGGAATGCTCCGGATTCTTCCCATTTTTTGTAAATCGCGTCTTCGTACTTTTTTTGAGTCGTAACTGCTTTCCATTATTTATTACGTATTACTTAGTATCTATTAGCTATTAGCTTGAGGATATTAACATTTCCTTCATCTTATGTTAATAAGTAATACGTAATAGTTAATAAGTAATAAGAAAGTGCCCAATTACCATTATCAATGTTTGGAATGCCGTCATCAGTTTCAAAAAATGCTTCCCGGTGGGAACCATGGAAACGAAGTGTTTAGAATGTGGCAAAAAGGCCGAAAAACTACTTTCTGCACCTCGGGTTCAGTTTAAGGGTGGGGGATTTTACAAAACAGATTCAGTTGATACTAGTTCTGATTCCAAATCGGACCCTAGTTAAATTTTTTAAAGCTCGTTCAGGGCTTTTAATAAATCTTCTTCATTACTTTGTTCCTCAGCTTCCGACGCCTTTTCGGCTTCTCGTAGCGCGCGTTTTTTTTCTAAATATTTGAACTCATCGAATTTTAATTTGGCGTTTTGTATGGTTTCGCCCACCTCTTTTTCATACTGATCGTTGGCTGCGCTAAGTTCTTTTTGTTCATTATCTAAAATGCTCTTTAGATTGTTGATTTGATCTTCATTCATGACCGGTAAAACGTCGACCCAATACTGTCGCTCTTCCGGATTCATGGATTTACTTTTTTCAATCATACTTACCAAATCCAAAAACTTTTCACGTGTTTCTGTCGGAATGTTCAAGGGCGGCTGAATGTTGCTTGTATTTGAATCGTTCATTTACATTGTTTTCCATTCATTTTAGCATATTTCTGCGCGATATGAAAGCATAAGGTTCACAAAAAAACGAGAGCGCTCTTGGTGAACACTCTCGTTTACTGTTTTTAGTACATTATTTAATGTGAATGACTTTGTATTCAAAAATTCCTGCGGTACTTTTACTTTAATCACATCATTTTTTGCCCTTCCCAGTAGTGCGGACCCAATAGGGGACTCATTGGAAATTTTTTGGTCGGCCGGACCGGCTTCGGTTGATCCAACAATGGTGTAGGTTTCCGGATCGTCCTTTTCGGTAAGGTTTTGAACCGTCACCGTGCTGCCAATTTGAACCACGTCTTCCGACTTTTTTTTGGCATCCGTAATGATGATCGCATTGTCGATCATTTTTTCTAATTCGATGATGCGGCCTTCAATGAACGCTTGTTCATTTTTTGCCTCTTCATATTCCGAATTTTCGGATAGATCTCCATAAGAAATTGCTTCTTTTAGGCGTTCTGCCACTTCTTTGCGGCGGACATTTTTAAAGAGATTCAGTTCATCTTTCAGCTTTGCCAGACCTTCTTTGGTTACCAACACTTGTTCTTCGGTATTTGGGGTGCTCATCTTCGATTAATAGTTAAGAGTTAAGAATTAAGAGTTAATAGTTAAGAGTTAAAGTTTTTCAATTTAAAACTTTAAATTTAAAAATTGTTTAATGATCTTTGATCTTTACGCTCGTGGGGTGATCGCGCAATTTCAAAAGAATTTTTGCTTCGATTTGACGAATGCGTTCGCGGGTCACTCCAAATTCTTTGCCCACTTCCTCCAGTGTGTGGCCGATTCCGTCATCCAAACCAAAGCGCATCGAAATGATCTTTTGTTCTCGGGCTGAAAGGTATTGCAACATGGCCCGAATATTCTCTTTCAAAATCTTACGATTGGTCGATTCGGAAGGAGAAATCGCGTCGTCGTCTTCAATAAAATCACCCAACTTACTGTCTTCTTCTGCTCCTACAGGGGCTTCGAGCGAAATGATGTCTTGAGAGATTTTAAGAATGTGACGCACTTTTTTCACATCCATGTCCATTTCCGAAGCCAGTTCATCGATAGTTGGTTCGCGGCCGAGTTCTTGCAGCAGTTGGCGCTGAGTGTGAGTGAGCTTATTGATGGTTTCCACCATGTGTACCGGAATGCGAATGGTGCGCGCCTGATCGGCAATAGCGCGCGTGATCGCCTGACGAATCCACCAGGTTGCGTAGGTAGAAAACTTAAATCCTCGTTTCGGATCAAATTTTTCAACCGCGCGGAAAAGACCAATGTTTCCCTCTTGAATGAGATCTAGGAACGAAAGGCCGCGCCCAATGTACTTTTAGCAATGGATACCACCAATCTTAAATTGGCTTCGGCTAGTTTTTGCTTAGCGGTTTGATCGCCTTTTTCAATTCGTTTGGCCAGATTGATTTCCTCCTCGGCGCTCAGCAGCTCTACTCGCCCAATCTCACTTAAGTACATGCGCACCGAATCGTTGGCAATTTCCTTTAAATTGGCATCCTTTTGTTTGTTGGTGGGGCCATCGTCTTCTTTTTCCTCTTCTTTTTCTTCCATTTCCAGTTCTTCATCGTCAATATCGTCGTATTCCAAAAAGACATCATCCACGTCGTCCTCTTTGAATTCAAAATCCGTTTTTGCGGTTGGTTTGCTCTTTTTCCCCCAGATCATATCGTCTTTCACATCGATCACCTCAATGCCCAGATCTAAAAAGAGCGTATAAATTTCGTCGAGCAAGATAACATTCTCCTCGATTTCTGGAATTGCCTTAAGTAACTCTTGGTGAGTGACGAACTTTTGCTCACGACCTTTTTTGATCAGGTGGCGAACCGTTTCGGGATACTTAGCAAGGGTTGAGTCATCTGGTTGAGTGATGAACTTTTTTTGAATCTTTTTAGCCATTAGTAGGTGTGTGACTTAAGAATGAAGCGACGTGCTGTTCAGTTGGATCAGTTTTTTGAGTAGGTCTTTCTTGGCGGTTGAATCTTTTGCGACGCGGATTTCAAATTCAACTTCTTTGCGGAGTTGTAACATGCTGGCCTGATTGATTTTCTGTATTAGTTGATACACTTCTTTTTTTGCTGCATTTTCAGAAAAATCTTGATAGTGCTCATCGATCAGAAGGGAATAGGCCATCCATTTTTCTGATCTTCCTCTGATAAACCCTCTTTTATTGCCTCCAAGTCAATTCGGCGCTCCAGAGTGTACCCTTTTTTAAGAGTGTTGTAAAATGTTTTGAATTCCTCGTTCCAGCGCTCCGAAAAGCGTAAAAGTCCGTCCACTTCCTCGATCCATTCCGGAAAATTGATCAAAAAACTCAAGAGCAGCTCTTCACCCGAAAATAAACGCTTTTTGGGCTCATAGCCCACCGTAGGGTTTTGTTGTGCGTAGGGGTTATGCTGGCGAGCTTTTAGGCGCTCAAAATCTTGCCACAACACTTTTAAATCAATTTTTAACATCAGGGCCAGCCGCTTTACATACTCATTTTGTTCCACATGGCTGTGGTAAATCCCTATGATCGGAAGTAATAACTCGGTGATTTCTTTTTTTCCCTGGGCGGTGTTGGGGTCATGATGTTTAAGGGCATATTCAAAGTAAAAATCCATGATCGACAAGGGGTTTTCTACTGCTTTTTTCCATTCGTTCGGATGATTTTTAATGCATTCGTCCGGATCTTTTCCATAAGGAATGCGAATGATGGTCGTTTCTAGTTTGGTGGCTTGTGCCAACTCAATGGCACGAAGGGTTGCCTCCATTCCCGCATGATCCTGATCGAATGCCAACGAAATTCTTTGAGTGAACCGCTGGATTAATTTAAGCTGCTGGGGAGTTAGGGCAGTGCCGCAGGTAGCCACTACATTTTTCGTTCCGATCTGAAATGCGGCAATTGCGTCCATGTATCCTTCCACAATAATGGCACGATCCGACTGCTTAATTGCTTCTTTGCTGAGATTCAGTCCGTACAGCACCGTGCTTTTATTGTAGGCCGGCGTGTCGGGAGAGTTCAGGTATTTGGGTTCACCTTCTCCCAAGACCCTTCCGCTAAAGGCGACAGTATTTCCTTGGTGATCATGAATGGGAAAAATCAGACGATTCCGAAAGCGGTCGTAGCTGTTTTCATCGCCGACATGGCGCTGATTGGTCACTCCGCTTTCCAATTGCTCTTTGGGCGAAAAACCCAACTGACTCAATTGATTTTTTAAAAATTGATAAGAGTCGGGGGCGAACCCTAGTTCGAACTGCCTGATACTTTCTTCGCTCAGCCCGCGGTCTTGTAGATATTTTTGGTGTTCAGGATGTTGTGCTAGATTTTTTTGGTAAACCGCTTTGGTCGCTTCGTTCATTTGAAGGGTGCGCACGCGTTTATCACGACTTCCGCTTTTTTCGATCGGAATAGCCACATTGGTTTTTTGGGCCAACTGCTTTACCGCTTCAGCAAAATCGATTGATTCCACCAATTGAGTGAATTTAAAAATATCTCCCCCCTGATGACATCCAAAGCAGTAGGCAATGCCCTTTTCGGGGCTTACCATAAAACTGGGGGTCTTTTCGCCATGAAAAGGACACAACCCCCTCAAATTTCGCCCGGCTTTTTTGAGCTGAACGTATTGACCGACGAGTTCTTCGATACTGAGCCGAGATTTTATTTCCTCTAAATGATTCATGCCTTTAAATTACGAATGATCAATTACAAATTACGAATGCTTTGACACCATTTTAATTCGTAATTTTGAATTTGTAATTGATTAACCTAGTCGTTAAATTCAATTTCGAGATGCTGATAGGCTTGTCGAGTCACCACTCTACCACGTGAAGTGCGGTCTAAAAAGCCAATTTGCATTAGGTATGGCTCATAAAAATCTTCGATGGTTTCACTTTCTTCGGCTGTTGCTGCTGCAATGGCTTTCAGTCCTACCGGCCCTCCGTTGAACTTTTGAATCATTACTGCCAGAATTTCGCGGTCGGTACGGTCCAGGCCAATGGGGTCGATTCCGATGGTCTTTAGCCCATGCAGCGCAATGTCTAAACTAATGTCTGATTTGCTTTGCACTTGAGCAAAGTCGCGTAGTCGCTTGAGAATTCGATTGGCGATGCGCGGTGTTTTCCGGCAGCTTTTGGCTACTTCTTGAATGGCATTCGATTCGATTTTTACTTCGAGCAAATGGGCGGAGCGCTGAATGATTTGTTCCATTTCCGCCTCACTGTAAAATTCAAGCTTATAAATGTGCCCAAATCGATCGCGAAGCGGCGAGGAGAGCGATCCGGCTTTGGTGGTGGCGCCAATTAATGTGAACTTGGGCAGCTCAAGCCGCATGGAACGCGCTGCTGGACCTTTACCGATGATAATATCCAGCGCGTAGTCTTCCATTGCGCTGTAGAGCATTTCTTCGATTTGGGTTTTTATGCGATGAATTTCGTCGATAAATAAAATATCGCCCTCTTCTAAATTGCTCAAAATCGATGCTAAGTCGCCCTGTTTTTCGATCGCCGGGCCGGACGTGGTTTTAATATTAACCCCCATTTCTCGTGCTATGATGTTGGCCAGGGTGGTTTTTCCGAGTCCGGGTGGGCCATACAGCAAAATGTGCTCAATCGGTTCCCCCCGCTTTTGGCCGCCGCCAAACTGATTTTTAAATTGGATTTGATGTTTTCTTGCCCCACATATTCGTTGAGTGTTTTGGGTCTCAGCCCAAATTCGATCACTTGAGTGTCGTCGCTGGTTTCTTTGGCTTCGGTGATGGGATTACTTTTTTTGATCATGTTTCGATTAGAGAGTCGTATTGTTTATCGTATTGTAAATCGTATTGTGAGCCGGATTGTGGAATTGATTTGAGTATAGAATCAATCATCCATTAGTGCAATTTGCTTTTTTGGCTTAAATTTGATAAAATGATGGGATTTTAATTGCTTTTATGACCCACTCAGAAGCACCGGCGGCGGAAGCTGCTATACCCCCAGTCGAACACCCTGCCGAAGGCTCAAAGCCTACTTTCGAAAGTGGCCAAGCTCGCGCTGCGCTTCAGGAGGATGTTAACCACAGTCTGGCAGAAAAGTCTAAAGTGGTTGAGGCTGTGAGCGTTATTTTGCAGGATCGGCCTAATTTAGCCGACTTTGTGATGGTTTTAAAGTCTGAACGATTTCGGGGTTATCGCGCTTGGAACGAAAATTTTAAGCGAGCGTTTCTTGATGATCAGATCCCTTTGCCGGAGGTAATGGCTTATGTGATGGCTTTGCAAAATGCTTTATGTGCTCAAGGGATGAATTTGGAAGTTGATGGGAAATTCGGACAAAAAACGTTGGCTGCACTTACCTCCAGTATTGATCTTGGACCCCCTCATTCTATTCCGCAGCATCCTTATGATTCAAATAACCCTTCTGACCCGGATTTTTAACCCTTGATGGATTCTGCTTTTACCTGGAAAACACCGGGAATTTGGGAGAGAGTGCGTTATGGTAAAGCCCTGGCGACGGTCCGAGCTACTGTGCGGGCTTGCCCTGCCTTTGATCGACTTGGCCTGATACAACAGGTGAGTGTGGAACTTTTTAAAGAGGCTTTGAACGCGCCACGGATCAACGCATATTTTAATTTTGAACCGTTCTGTCAGAAATATGGACTAGAAAATAGCAACAGCAATGACCCACGCGCCATGGTGACAGCCGTTTTGGTCCGTGCAGGAGTAGAAAAGTCATTGGCCAGCCGCTCTATTACCCGCTATTTAAATTCCTTAATAAAATAATTTTTTATTTTGGCAATTATAAAAGCACTCCATTTGACTTGATTGGGCTTTTTATTTTGTGGTATTAGTATCACGCCCTTTTTTGAATTCACTTTTAGTTGTCGAAGTTTCTGAATCATTTATGTCTACTATTCGCGTGCGCGGGCTGAGGAAAAATTATGATGGATATGAGGCATTGAAAGGTCTTTCTTTTGATGTCGATCGTGGCGAAATTGTTGGATTTTTGGGGCCGAATGGCGCAGGAAAAACCACCACCATGAAAATTTTGACCTGCTTTATGGCCGCCACCAGCGGAGAGGTGCGTGTGGCTGGTTTTGACTGCTTTCAAAATGACATTCAAGTGCGCCAACGCGTGGGCTATCTACCCGAAAATAATCCGCTGTACCCCGACATGTTGGTGAGGGAGTATTTGGTTTATATGGCCGAATTGCACCGTGTTCCTACCCTTACGATACCCGATCGAGTTGATGTGGTAATGTCGGATTGCGGTCTTTCCGATCGAGCCAATCACCCCATTCACACGCTTTCAAAAGGATATAAGCAACGGGTTGGTTTGGCGGCAGCTTTGGTTCACGATCCTGAAATCCTGATTCTTGATGAGCCAACGGTTGGCCTTGATCCTAATCAAATTGTTGAAATTCGCCAGCTCATTAAAACCCTGGGAAAAGAAAAAACCGTTTTGCTTTCCAGTCATCTGCTTGCCGAAGTCGAGCTTACATGCAATCGCTTGATCATTATTAATGAGGGTAAAATTGTTGCTTCGGGCACCCCGGCTGAGCTGAAAAATTTAGTCGAGGGTCATTCCAACGTCAAAGTCACCATTCGGGGTGATAAGCAAAAAATTGAAGATGTATTGGCGGCTCTTCCTGGGGTTAAAGAAGTGAAAGCGCGCTTTGCACGTGAAAAAGGTGCAAATACCTTTGACCTGACCACCGTGAAGAATCGTGATTTGAGGGATCAAATTGTAAAAGCGGTGGTTGAAAATGAATTTGATCTGCTCGAGATTTATCGCGATGCCGTGAGTTTAGAGGAATTATTTAATCAGGTCACCAAATAGCTGATATGAATGTACAACCCATTTACACCATCCTTAAAAAGAATTGCGCGGATATTTTAATGCTCCGCTTGCTTATATCTTTTTAACCGTGTTTTTAACGGTTTCCAGTTGGCTTTATTTCCGTGATTTCTTTTTGAACGATATTGCTTCCATGCGCAGCTATTTTTCTTTAATTCCTTGGATCTTTTTGCTTTTAATTCCAGCAATCACAATGCGTTTGTGGGCAGAAGAGAAAAAAATGGGAACCTTGGAAGTCCTTTTGGTTTCTCCCATCACCGATTGGCAGGCGGTTTTGGGTAAATTTTTTGCCAGTCTCGCCTTCCTTTCCATCGCAGTGCTTTTGTCCTTAATCCTTCCGTTGCTACTACTTATTATTGGTCAACCCGATTGGGGGATGATTGTTGGTGGCTATGTGGGCCTTATTTTGTTGGGTGCCACCTATCTTTCGATTGGATTATGGGTTTCAAGTTTAACGGATAACCAAATCATTGCTTTCATTTTTCTACGTTGATTATTTTTGTTTTATTTATGATTGGGCAGCCTTTTGTATTACAAACGTCGCCGGTTTTTATGGTGCCTATCCTAAAATATTTGGGCATTGGCGATCACTTCAATAGTTTATTGCGCGGAGTGATCGATTCACGAGACTTGGTTTACTATTTATCGGTGATTGTGTTCTTTATTTATCTCAATGTGGCTAGCCTTGGTCGCCGCAAATGGAATTAATGTTATGAATTTTTTAAATCGCTTTCAATTTGCTAAGTATTCGGCTCTTTCGTCACTTTTGGTCTTTTTGATCCTCCTTTTGGTGAATGGTATTGGACTTAGGCATTTCTTTCGACTAGATCTGACCCACAATCAGTTTTACGCGCTTTCGGATGGCTCTAAAGCGTTGATGAACGATTTGGATGACCTAGTGAACGTGAATGTTTATTTTTCGAACACCCTTCCGACCAACTTATTTTTTGTGCGTCAGTACTTAGAAGATATTTTGGATGAACTGAGTTCCTATTCTCATGGCCAATTACAGGTTACTTATCTGAACCCCGATTTGCCCGAAGTGGCCGAAGAAGCCCTTGCGGTTGGCGTGCCACAGGTTCAAATGAATTTGATAGAAAAAGATAAATTTGAGGTCAAAAACGGATTTTTAGGCATTTCTATTTCATATGGAGACCAAACAGAAGTGCTGCCGGTGGTTCAGACTATTTTAAATATAGAATATGATTTGGTTTCGGCGATCAAGAAAGTGACTGCTGCTGAACGCAAAAAAATTGGTTTTGTGACCGGCCATCAAGAGCCGGCATTGGAAAATAACTTAAGTTTGGGCCAGCGCGACGAAGAAGCATTAACTTTTTTTCGACAAGGGCTTGAGCGAAATTACGAAGTGGTTGAGGTAAAATTATCGGATTCCGCCCTTTTGAATACGATCGATACCTTGGTTATTGCCGGTTCTAAACAGGCGTACACAGCTGACGAACAATACGCGTTGGACCAGTATTTATTGAACGGAGGCAATGTGATTGTATTTTTGGATGGGCTGGGGGTTAGCCCTGAATTGGTTACCACGGCCCAATCGGTTAATCTTTTCGATCAAATCAAACACTATGGCGCTTCGATTAATCCCAATCAATTGGTTTTGGATGTTTCCAATGAGCGTGTTTCGTTTAACGATGGTTATTTAAATTTTCTGGTTGCCTATCCCTATTGGGTTAAAGCAGTTAAAGCCTTTTTTGATCAAGATCATCCGGTGGTTGGAAAATTAAATTCGATTGTTTTTCCTTGGGTCAGTTCGATTCAAGTCAGCCCGTCCGATTCGGTAGCGGCGACCGTTTTGGTGCGATCTTCCGAGCAGGCCTGGAGCTTATTGGCTGCCGAAGGAATGAGCCTCTCTCCTCAGGCCATTCAGGCGCCTACCTCGCGCGAACAATCGAATTTGGCAGTGCTTTTGAGTGGCTCATTTTCAAGTTTTTTTGAAGCTCGCCCCGCTCTTTCTGCTTCGACCGACTCTCGTAACCTTGATTTTTCGCGTGCGCCGGCTCAACTTTTGGTGGTTGGTAGCGCTCGTTTTATTACCGATGCGGTGGTTGAACAATTTGAAGATAATCTTTCTTTTGCGCTGAATGCGGTCGATTATCTTACGCTTGATGATTCCTTGATTGATATTCGTTCTAAGCGTTCTTTCGAAACTCCGTTGAAAGAGCTTACGTTGCGCCAGCGTCAATTGGTTAAATGGATCGGCATTCTGCTGGTTCCGATGGCTGTGGTTGCGTATGGCACTTTTCGTTTTATTCGTCGCCGTGCCCTTACTCAACATCGTTAATTTTAGACTCATGAACTTTTTCTTCAATGCCAGCGGGCTTAAAAAATTATTAATGATTTTCAGTTTTTTGGCGTTTTTATATTTTTTAGAAACTGCTGTGCAACAGGTGCGCATGAATGCCTCAGATCCTTCGCTGTTTTCCAATGTTCCTTTCGACTCAGTTCAGTCCATTAATATTTCTCAATCGGGTGCATCGGTGCGCTTGGTGTATCAAGAAGGACAGTGGTTTGTTTTGGCAGATCAATCGTTTGTGGCAGACCAAAGACGTATTCGGGACTTTTTCTCTGCGCTTACCGATGCGACTGAATTAAAGTTAGTTTCAGAAAATCCTCAACGTCAGCAGGTGTTTAAGGTCGATGCCGACGCAGGTATTCATGTTGAAATGCAGACCCAACAAAATGATAAGGTGGCTGACTTTTACATTGGTTCTTCCGGCCGTGGACAACAGTATTACTTCCGTTTTGCCGATTCGGATTTAGTTCAATTGGTTCAGGCCAATGTGTCCGATTATTTAATTGGAAATGCGCAAAGTTGGCGTGATCACACCATCGCCACCGTTCAGGAGGCCACGCTTAAACGCGTTGCTTTGGATGACTCCAACGGGCAGCGTGTTCTTGAAAAACAAGGAGATGATTGGATGATCTTACTTCTTTCACCTCGAAAAGCTGAAGATTTGGCCATGCGCACACTTTTAAGCCGGCTTGAATTGCTAAAAGCCGACGGTTTTGCGAGTAGTCGAGAGGCTGTTGAAAGCGATTTTGAGCACCCTGATTACCGTCTTGCATTTCGTTTTAAGGATGATTCCTTAAAGCAATTTTCACTCGTGGCAGCCAGTGATCATTCACGGTATTACCTCAAAAGCAGCGAAACCGACTTAATTTATTGGGTTTCCAATTCATTTGTTGACTCTATTTTTAAATTGGACCTTTAATCTCGACTGAGATTGGTGGCCACATCGGTCACATCGGGGTCTTCTTCGATCGCATCGATAAAGTCCGATATTTTTTGCATTTGCTCTTCGGTTTCCAAGTGAATCGGTTCGTTTGGAATGAGTAGGACTTCGGCTTTTTCCGATTCAATTCCTGCCGTCATTAAGGCTTCGTTCACCGTATTTAACGCCCCGGGCTCGGTAATAATTTCCAGAGTCTCTTCCCAATCTTTTATGTCTTCTGCTCCCGCTTCAATGGCGGCTAGTTCTACAGCGTCTTTGGATCGATTTTCCAATTTGATTTCAATCACACCTTTACGCTGAAACATCCAAGACACACTCCCACTTGCCCCCAAATTTCCTCCTTTTTTGTTGAACAAGGTTCGTATGTTGGTGTAGGTTCTGTTTTTGTTATCTGTTAGCGCCTCTACGATCACTGCCACCCCTTCCGGTCCATAGCCCTCATAGGAGACTTCAAAAAGCTCAACGCCGTCTTTGGATTCACCGGTACCATTTTTAACCGCCTTTTCAATATTGGAATTGGGTACGTTGGCCTTTTTTGCATTATCGATTGCCAAGCGAAGGCTGGGATTGGTTGTCGGGTCGCCCCCTCTTCGGGCTGCGATAGTAATGAGATGGGCGTGACGTGTAAAAATTTTCCCACGCTGAGCATCAATGAGTCCCTTTTTATGCCTAATTGAGTGCCATTTACTGTGTCCGGACATACTTGTTAATTAAATGATTGCCAAATTCCACAATTTTTGTGAGACGTTCTTATCTAAAAATTCCAATGACCAAACGTTTTAGTATTTAGTAATTGGAATTTCATGATTGTTTGGTCGAGTGACTCGTTGCTTTACACTAGGCTTTATCTCGGTATTTATTGATGTAAGGCAGCAACCCCATGTGACGCGCTCGCTTGATGGCGGTCGCAAGTTTTTTCTGGTTTTGCAATGAAACTCCCGTGTAATAACGCGCTTTAATTTTTGGAACCCATTCACGAAATTCTTGAGCGTAGCGGTGTCTTTATAATCGATGTAGGTAATTTGATTGGTTTTGAAATAGCATCGACGTTTTCCTACTGGGTGTTTTTGATTGGTTGAGAATACAACGGCCATGATTATTTTAAGTTAATAATTAAGAGTTAAGAATTAATAGTTAAGAATTTAACTATTAAAGATTGATGTCTTCGCCAGCGATGATTTGACCCAATTTATCATCCAATTCTTTTTTATTGGCTTCAACGTTGCGATCTTTTACTTCTGCATCACTTTTTTCTGCCTTAGGAGCACTGGTGTGCTTAACGCTGGCGTGAGACGACTTAGGTGCGCGTGATTCTTTCCGGTTTGATTCCTGAGTTTTTGCAACCAATTCATATTTGGTGTAGGTGTAGTTTTCAGGAAGTTTGATTACCAAGTAGCGAAGTAATTCTTTTTCAATGCGTAGTGAATGGTCAAGTTCCTTTACAAAATGAGTTGGCAGCGTGAAATTCATCACGCAAAACAAGGCTTCATCATTGCCTTTCATGCGGTACGCCAAGGGTCGCTTGCCCCAGTAATCGTTTACGGTGATGACACCACCTCCGCTTTCGATGATCTCTTCGAACTCTTTAATTTTCTTTTTTACTTCGGTTTCACGAAGCGATGGCTTGAGGGCCAACATGAGTTCATATTGAGTTGCTGATTCCAACTCGGACGAAACAGTTTTCGACATAGTGTGTTCTTTATGGATTAAAAATCTCACTTTTAAACATCAAATTGATGATGTGAGAAAAGAATGCTTGCCTATTCTACCGATTTCTTGTTTTAACGCAAGTCAAAAAATGCTTATATTAGGGTATGACCAAAAAGGAAAAAGCCATGCCTATCGGCAGGCGGGCACAGGCGATTCAGCAGATTTTGGACCAGCTTTACCCGGACACCCCGATTCCGCTGCATCACGAGGATCCCTACACCTTGCTTGTTGCCGTGCTGCTTTCGGCTCAGTCGACCGATAAGGGCGTGAATAAAGTCACTCCCACCCTGTTTAAACGAGCGAACACTCCTAAAAAAATGGTCCAGTTGAGCGTTGAGGAGATTCAGCAAATCATTCGAACCGTAGGGCTTTCGCCCACCAAAGCAAAAAATATTCACAAGCTTTCTGAGCAGTTGATTGAGCGACATGATGGGAAAGTGCCCGAAAATTTTGGCGATCTTGAGGCGCTCGCTGGCGTGGGGCATAAAACCGCGTCGGTGGTAATGAGTCAGGCATTTGGTCATCCGGCGTTTCCGGTCGACACTCACATTCATCGTTTGGCGCATCGATGGGGCTTAAGTAATGGCAAAAACGTGGTTCAAACCGAAAAAGACCTCAAGCGCATTTTCCCGAAAGAGCATTGGAACAAGCTGCACTTACAAATGATCTATTTTGGCCGCGAATACTGCAAAGCGCTGGGACACCATAAAGCCAAGTGCCCGATTTGTTTACTGGTTTCTGTGTAAATTTTCCAGGGCACGCCTGTTTTCTTCACCAAATCCATCATCAAGAGCATCGGGCTCAGTAACCAAACGTAGGTAGCTTGCCGCAGAAAACGCCTGCATCATTTTGCGTCTTAATGCTTCGGTAGCTTCATCCATTGGGCGATCGCCGACTGTTATCGTTTCACACACGTTTCCACGCCTGCCGGTTAGGGTGTCATCTTCCGGGTTGTGTTCGATTGTGTAGAGACTCATATCGATGAAAATAATGTTTCTTCGTTTACCATTCTATGCTTTGGTGAGCCATTGTCAAATTGGCAAAGACCTCGTGAATGTTTCCGTCGGGGTCGGCAAAAAAGCCGGCGCGTTGGCCCCAGGGCATATCGGCAGGGGATTTAATGGCCGTCGCTCCTTTGGCGATCAATGCTTCGTAATCCTGATCGACTTCGGCAGGGGAACTCGATTCAAACGCTAGTTCAAAACATTGACCCTTTCGTTCTTCGGCGTAGCTGGGGTGGTGGGTAGCGTCGGTCATGGTGGAGTTGGTGCTGATGGCGAATCGCACGCCGTTGTTTTCAAATTCCACGTATTCGCCCAACTCCAGCATCGCTTAAACCCCATCACATCCCGATAAAATGCTTTCATTTCATCGAATCGATTCGTGATGATGCCGATCATGTTGATTTTGGGGTTCATGGGGTTGGGTTAACAATTCTTTTTAATTTTTCCGGCGGCGGCGTCCAATTCTGAGCGTGGTGGAAGATTAGCGTAATCTTCTTTAAATTTCAGGCCAAAGCCGTCGTTTGCAAAGCGAGGAAATACATGAAAATGTACATGAAACACCTCTTGCCCGGCTGCCTCGCCATCGGCTAAAAAATGATTCACTCCTTCCACTTTCAAGTCCGATTTTCTGAGTGCCTGATTCACTTTTTTACACACCACATTCAAAGCACCCATCGTTTCATCATCCAATTCGGCCACCGACTCGGCGTGTTTTTTAGGAATCACCAACACGTGCCCGGGGTTGACTGGTTGAATGTCCATAAATGCCAGCACGGTATCGTCTTCGTACACAATGCTACTGGGGATTTTACGCTCGATGATTTGGCAGAAGATGCAGGTCATGAATTGTCGGCTAGAGAGTGTCTGACAATAGTTTAAACCTTGGGCTGGTAAAAATATAGGGCCAATTTTTGGGATATTCTGCATCGATGGGATTTTGCATGATGTATTCAAAATGATGTTCTAGGTCTTTTTCATCGCGAATCAAATGATCATGAAAAGATTTTTGCCATTCAAAACGAGGAACGGCGATGGTTTCGTGTTTGGGTTTTTGGAGGAATTGGGATTTTAAAACCATTTTTTTGTCGATGAATTTATTCAATAAATCCTTTTGACCCGGTAATCGAAGGCGCGAATGATCATTCGCGCCTTCTCGGGTTGATAATTCGTCGTGAGGATTTTCATTCATGATGAAATTAATATTTCGAGAAATATTTCGTTTCAAAAATTGCATCACCTTCGAATAATTATATTTCGTTCCGGGTTTGATCAACAGGTGAATATGATCGTGCATAATGACCCATGCGTACAATTCGAATGATTTTAATTGTTTGCAAATTCGAAGATTTTCGACGAACAATTCGCAAAAAATTTCATTTTCAAAAAACGGAAATCGGTTCTTGGTGACTGCGGTAATAAAATATACACCTTCGGGGTCGTAAATTCGTTTTTGAGAATTTCGGTTTTCACGCTCGAATAGGGTTCGATTCTTCATGGTACAAAAAATGAATTGAGATGCAAAATATGGTTTGATCTTAATGTTGATTCATTGATTCGTCAAAAAAATATATCACCAAAAGAAGGCGCGAATGATCATTCGCGCCTTCTCAATCTTGTTCGTTTTAAGAAAGGAGCATGTTCATTGCATGCTCAATTTTTTCTGAAAAATTCTCTTCGGTATTTATATGAATTAATTTATTTTTTCCTGCTTCCTTCCTAAAATATTCACCGTATTCCGCCAATGAATTAGCCACCTTCGTTAAGGTTTCTTTGTCGTTAATATTATCTGCTATCCAATCGTTATTTCCTCGGTTACGCTCAAGCCCTTGGGCGATCTTTTGTTCATTTGATTTTGTAAGCATTACGATTCGTGTATTGCTATTGGCACTTAATTCCTTTAAAAAATTGGGTACCAAGTGAATTCCTTCAAAGATCAAATTTACTTCATCTTTCAAAGATTGATGAATTAGCGCTTTTATGCCTGGCATTATATACTCAGCTTCCTTTAAGTCCGCCTTAAGCATATTTTCCCCTGACGTGATTTTGTAGAATTTTTCAACAGTTCCTGCCTCATCGAACATTTTTTCAAATGGGAAATGATGATATTTTTCTTCATTGCTTAGGCAATTCATTAAAAATAACCTTAAATTGTCCGTTGATATTAAGGAGCTGTTTAATTTACTGGATAGCTTTTTGGCTAATGTAGTTTTACCGCTTCGTGGGGAGCCCCCGATCAAATAAATCATTGTTATTGCGTCTAGTCGAATGATGAGATCATACCACCCCCTAGCACCATCTTTCAATTTATAGTACCTTACCCACATGAGTTTTTTATCCGCTTTGAATGAACAACAACGGGAGGCGGCGGCGAGCTTGCATGGGCCGCTTTTGATTGTGGCCGGTGCCGGCAGCGGAAAGACTCGGACGCTGACGTATCGGATTGCGCATTTGATCGAGACGAAAGAAGCCCTGCCGTGGCAGATTTTGGCGGTCACTTTTACCAACAAGGCGGCCGATGAGATGAAGCGCCGGGTGCACACTTTGCTGAGCCATATGGAAGTGGAAAGTGAGCCGATGATTGGGACGTTTCATTCGATTTGTGTGCGGATTTTGCGGCGGAATTTTGAACGGTTTGGGCGTGAGTCGTCGTTTATTATTTACGATTCCACCGACTCGGAAAGTTTGATGAAACGGGTGATTAAAGATTCAGGATACGACGATAAAGAGGTGTCGCCCAGGGTGGCTTTGCACGCGATTTCGCTCGCTAAAAATCAACTCCAAACTCCCGAGCAATTGGCGGGGGCAGCTACCGGGCGCATGCAACAGGCTATTGCCCAGCTTTACGCGCTTTATCAGGAGCGGCTCACTAAGAATAATGCCGTGGATTTTGACGATTTGATTGGGCTCACCGTTCAGTTATTTCAAAATTTCCCGGATGTGCTGGATCACTACCAAGAACGATGGAAATTTATTCACGTCGATGAATATCAGGATACGAATCACAGCCAGTATGTACTCACCAATTTGTTGGGGGCCAAGTATCGAAACTTGTGTGTGATCGGGGATAGCGACCAATCGATCTATCGTTTTCGTGGGGCGGACATTCAAAATATCATGGATTTTGAGCATGATTATCCCGAGGCGAAGCTGATTAAATTGGAGCAAAATTATCGGTCGACTCAAACCATTTTGGATGTCGCCGATGCGGTGATTTCGAAGAATACTCAGCGAAAGCCTAAGAAAATGTGGACCGATAAGCCGGTAGGGGATTTGATTGAGGTGTGGCATTTACCCACCGAATACGATGAGTCGAAACGAATTATTCAGGAAATCGGCATCCTTCGGCAATCCGGCGTTCCGCTGAACGATGTGGTGATTTTGTATCGCACCAATGCACAGTCGCGCGTGATGGAAGAATCGCTTTTGCAGGCGGGAATTCCTTACAAAGTGATCGGAGGTGCGGTTTTATGCCCGGCGCGAAGTGAAAGATATTTTGGCCTATTTGCGATTGATTTTGAATCCGAATGACGAAGATGCGCTGCTACGAATCATCAATGTTCCGTCGCGAAAATCGGGGCAACATCGCTTAATAAACTTCAAGCGTATGCGCTTGCACGGTCACTGCGGCTTACCGAAGTGCTTAAACACATCGAAATGGTGAGTGAAATTACTCCTCGCACCAAGCAGGCGTTGGTTCATTTTTGGCAGCTGATGGAAAAATGGCAACGCGATAAAAACGAGATGGTGGTGGCCGATCTGATCGATGAAGTGGTTGGTGATGTAAACTATAAAGACCATTTGTTGGATGGTACCGAGGAGGGTGAGATGCGCTACGAAAATGTGATGGAACTTCGTTCAGTGGCTTCCAAATACGATTCGTTGGATTTGGCGAATCACTGCGTGCATTTTTGGAAGAGGTCGCGCTGGTTTCGGATACCGATGAACTGGAACAGGAATCCGATTTGGTGACGCTAATGACGCTCCATGCGGTGAAGGGCCTTGAATATCCTTATGTATTTATTGCCGGATGCGAAGAAAACATCTTTCCCAGTTACCGCGCAATGACCGAACAGGACGATTTGGAAGAAGAGCGGCGCTTGATGTATGTAGGGGTAACGCGGGCAATGAAAAAGCTCTATTTAACCGCGGCCAAACGCCGTATGTTGTTTGGTGATTTGCAGCGTAATTTGCTGTCGCGCTTCATCAGCGATATTCCCGAACACCTCACGCGCTCATTGGGGGTCGAACCGATGCATCGCATGCCCATGAGCTTTTCACGTTCGTCGGCGTCGTTGGAGCCCATGGCGACTGAAACCCATTCATCCATCGAAAATCCGTTTAACGATGGTGATCGCGTGCGGCACAAGGTTTATGGTGAAGGGATTGTGGTTGGCAAGCAGGGCACGCTGATCACCGTGGCGTTCAACGATAAGAAAGCCGGACTCAAAAAATTTGCGGCTCATTTAGCGCCTTTAATTAAACTGAACTAATGCTTCTCGATCAACTGAAATCGCTGTTGAAACAGCATAATCTGTGGGCTAAAAAACAATATGGTCAAAATTTTTTAATCGATGAATCGGTGCATGAAACCATTTTGAACGCGGCCAATCTTGATCCTACCGATACGGTAGTTGAAGTGGGTCCTGGAACAGGGTTTTTGACGGAACGACTGATCAAACAAGTGAACCACGTAACAGCGGTGGAAAAAGATGCGGATATGGTTGTTGTTTTGCAGTCTCGATTTGTCGATAAACCTAATCTTGCCATCTTGCAATCCGATATACTTGCTATTCAAAATTACAAGATTCAAAATTCAAGATTTAAGGTGGTGGCGAATATTCCGTATTACATCACGTCGCCCATTTTAAAACACTTTTTGCAATCGAATCATCGCCCTGTGCTGATGGTGCTCATGGTTCAAAAGGAAGTGGCAGAAAAAATTTGCAGCATTGGTGACGTGGGAGTTATTAGTATTGAAACTCAGGTATTTGGTCGTCCCGAAATTGTTGCCACCGTGCCACCCGAAGCCTTTTACCCTCCGCCCAAAGTGCATTCAGCGATTTTGAAAATCGATGTTTATGATCAGCCACTTATTTTACCCGATCAACTTAAATCCTTTTTTCGATTGGTTAAATTTGGCTTCAGCCAAAAGCGTAAAAAACTGGCTAACACCCTTGCGGCCGGTCTTCATCAAAGCCCCGCGCTTATTCGTGAAGCTCTTATAAAGTCGGGAATATCGCCCGACGTTCGCGCAGAGGATTTGAGCATTGAAGACTGGAAAAGATTGACAACATGTCTTTAATCTCGTAGTATTTGTGCCTTGCCCTTCCATAAATATCCTTACCTTTTATTTATGGAACGTTCAACATATGTGCTTGGCGGCTTGATTGGGTTTCTATCCGGTGTTTTCGCCTTTCTCTTGTTTCACCCGCCCTTGTATGCTTTTGTGGCTGCTTTAGCAGCCCTTCTTTTTCTTATTGTTTTGCTCCATTGTTTTAAGCCCCAATATTCCTTTGCACGCTTAAGTGCACTGGTGGCTTTGATGTTTATAATTGGCCTTTTAAGAGCTCATTCCACCCTTCATATTTCCACACCGCACGATCTCGCTTTTTATAATGGACAATCTGTCCAAGTTGAAGGGGTGATCACTGAAGTTGATGTTCGCTTGGATCAGGTTAAATATAAGGTTCGCATCGACCA
The DNA here is from genome assembly GCA_016699515.1 of Candidatus Peregrinibacteria bacterium. Taxonomy (GTDB): domain Bacteria; phylum Patescibacteriota; class Gracilibacteria; order UM-FILTER-43-11; family UM-FILTER-43-11. The sequence goes on from CP064978.1 coordinate 339,915, forward strand.
GCTTTTTTCTAACCATAACGCTGATGTGCCTAACGACTTAAAAGGGAGGGCAACCTTGTTGATTACAGCAAATAAGTATCCGCGCTATGCCTATGGCGACCGTTTGAACTTGAAAGGCGATTTGCAGGACCCTGGCTCTTTTAATGGATTTTCCTATCGCGATTATTTGAGTCGCTTTGATGTTTATTCGGTCATGTACCGTCCTCGAATTCAATTGATTTCATCGGGTCATGGTCATTTTTTTTGGACCGCTATGACCTTTATGCAACACTGGTTTCAGAATCGTATCAACCATATTGTCCCCGAGCCCTTTGCCAGTTTTGAGGCGGGGTTACTGGTGGGCACACGCTCAGGAATTCCCGATGACTTAATGGAGCAATTTAACCAGACTGGCCTAACCCATATTATTGCCATTAGTGGCTATAATATAACCATTATCATTACCTTTGTGATGTGGCTTTTGGCTTGGCTACCTCGTCGTATTCGCTTTTGGATTGCTGTTTTGGCAATTATTCTTTTTACTTTGTTTGTGGGGGCTAGCCCGGCAGTGGTGCGCGCGAGTATTATGGGCATTTTAGGCTTGATGGCTTTAAATGCCGGGCGGCAAACCCACATCCATACCACTCTTTTCTTTTCGGCGGCACTTATGGTTCTGTGGAATCCGAAAATTCTGTGGTGGGATGTTGGCTTTCAACTTTCTTTTGCCGCGGTTATGGGTTTGGTTTATGTCGCCCCGCTTTTTGAGCGATATGCCACTTTTTTACCTCAGGCTTTTGGCATTCGCGAAGCGATTCAAATGACTTTGTCTGCTCAGGTGATCGCACTGCCAATTATTCTTTTTCATTTCGAGCGCTTGTCCCTTATCGCCCCATTGGCCAATTTGTTGGTTGCTTTTGCCATTCCACCTGCGATGCTTTTTGGCTTTTCCGCCGTGCTTGTCTCGCTGTTTTCTGCGACACTTTCGTGGATTTTGGGTTATGTGGCCTGGGGATTTTTAAATTACATTATCCAGGCGATTCACTGGATGGCGGCTGTGCCTTTTGCCAGCATAGATGTGATCGGGATAAGGCTCTGGATGGTTTTCATTTATTATCTTTTTTTAATTTTGCTTTTAAATAGACGGGCACAGCAAAAAGCGTCGGCGCCATCCGCCCCCGCCTGATTCATTTGGTGCGATCACTATTTTCTACACCCACTTGAGTCGCTTCAATGCATCTTCGGCCGCTTTTTGTTCGGCGGATTGCTTGCTGGACCCCTGTCCTTTTCCGACAATTTTTCGTTTAAATAGGCCCCATGGTAAAAATCTTACTATGATCCGGCCCGTCCTCACTGATTACTTGATAATTGGGGGTGGTGGATACTTTTTCTTGCGCCATTTCTTGGAATTTTGACTTTGAATCAATGTGAGATCCTTCTTTCAAAATAGTTTCTAGGTGCAACAAAAGGAATGTTTGGATAAAAGTTTGGGCAGTGGTGTATCCTTGTTCCAGGTAAATCACTCCAACCAGTGCCTCGAAAGTGTTCGCGAGCAAATAATCTTTTTCTCTTCCACCTGAATTTTCTTCACCACGACTTAGCTTTAAATAACTACCCAACTTGAGTTGTTGAGAGATTTTGGCCAGCATTTCACCTTTTACTAATGCTGACCTCCAGTTGGTTAATTCGCCCTCTGGATTGGGGTAGTTCAAGAATAAATACTCGGTCACTACTAATTCCAAAACCGCGTCCCCAAGAAATTCAAGGCGCTCATTGCTTTCTAGCGTGCTGTTGCGATTTTCATTCAAATAAGAGCGATGAATGAAGGCATTTTCCAGCAACGCTTGATTTTTGAACGTTATGCCGATGAGCTTCTCTAGTTCTTTGTACAAGTTAAGAATTAACAATTAAGAGTTAAGAATTCTTTTTTACCGACTTGTCATGGGCAACGGCATTCAACACCCCATTGATGAATTTTCCACTTTTTTCGTCCCCGTAGGTTTTTGCCAATTCAATCCCTTCGTTAATCACCACATTAACCGGCACATCGTCCGAGGGGTGAATGAGTTCACAAATACTTAAGGTCAAAATTACACGTTCCACCGGGTCCATTTTATCCAATGGCCATTCCGGAGCATGTTTTTGAATAATTTTTTCAATCTCTGATTGGCTTTGCTCCATTTTATCAAGGAGCGCCTCGGCAAACTGTGGCTCTTCTATTTGTTTTCCGTATTCTTTTAGATTATAGGCAAAAACCTCTTTTAGATCACATCGTCTCGCTAACTTTTCAAAAAAAGTTTGCATTACAATGGTCCTCGAAAGGTGTCTCCAGCTTGCCATGGGTTTTAAGTATCAATTATGCTTGGATTTTGGTGATCTTGTCCATTCCACGTTTGCCTTTTTCTTCTTGAATGGCTTGGTATCGTGGGTTTTTTACCACACGTTTCATAAATTCCACCATTCCCATCAGCTTTTTGCGGGATTTATTCTGAAACGCCTTATAACGGCGTGAACTTTGTGAATTTGCTTGCTGTTTTTTAGGAGTTGATCGTTTAGCCATGGTTGAAATTTAATAAGCTCGGGCATAGTATACTACTTTTAAAAATGGCGCAATAGTTTCTGCGGGTACTTTTTTGCCCGCTTCCACTTTTGTCATCGTAACGTTCTATGTTACAATGCCGTCAAACAAAAACCCAATGCATTTCTTTTCCAAAAAAACCATTTTAGCCCTTCTTGTTGTATTAAATATTGCTTTGTTTTTTGGTTTCACTCCTTCCGTCCATGCACAAGGATCTTTGGGGAATGACTGGTCTCAGTTTTTAAGTGGCTTTTTGCCGAATTTTCAAGCGCCTGCAGATGCTACGGGCCAGGAGGTGGCATTGAGTGTGGTTCGTAGGGCGGTTCAAATGCTTAAGTATATTATCGGGGCCGTAGCGGTTGTTTTTGGGCTTATTTATGCCATGGGCTTTATTTTTCTCGCGGAAAAGAGGAGGCGCTCAGCAAGCAGAAGCAGAATTTTTTGTGGCTGCTGGTAGGCTTTATTGTGTTGATGATCGCCGATCAGGTCGCTTTGATCTTCAATCCCGAAGCATCCACTTCTGCCGAGCTGATTCCTTTGCAGCAGGCGCGCAATGAAGTTCTTGATGTGGTGCGGTATCTAAAATGGCTTTTTAGTGCGGTGGTTACTATTTTTATTACTATCAGCGCGGTTCGATTGGTGACTGCCGGCGGAGAAGAGGACACGTTGACCACTGAAAAACGACATTTAACATGGGGGGGGATTGGATTGTTGGTTATTTTGTTGGCCAATAATATTGTCAGCTCTTTTTACGTGATCCGCGACACCGCCCAGGGAAGTGATGCTCAGGCAGCAGGCGCAGAAACCGCACTCACGCAAATGGCGGGACTCATCCGTCTTTTGCTCATCTTTTTGGGGCCGATCGCTGTTTTATTTACGATTTATGCGGGATTTTTGTATTTGTCGGCATTGGATGACGATGAGAACACTGGTAAGGCTAAAAAACTTATCGTTGCCGGGGTAACGGCGATCGTGATTGTGTACGCTGCTTATGCCCTGGTGAACACCTTTCTTTCGGCGCCGTTGGTTCCTACTGCTTAATGCTTTTTGTCCAGCTTTTTTATGAAATTTTCACCCATTTATCAGGCATTTGTCGGCGTTGCGTTCTTATTTTTCTTTGCCATTCAGTTTGTAGGTTCCGCCCATGCTCAGGCACTTTTGACCCGCTTGATTCGATTGAAGAACGTTTGAACGATGCCAACATTGACGTGGTCAATTATTCAACTGATCAGGTGTGGGGGAATTTACCCGAAACCTTGGTTGACCAATTGCGAGCTGCTGGGTATCGCAGTTTGGATCAAGTGGCGGCAGACGCAGGCTATGACCCTGGCCTTGGTAACCAAACCGCTTTGGTGGATGCCTTGGTTGATGAAGGGTTTTTGAATGAAGATATACAGTTGATCATCGATGAAATTCGTTTCCGAGGAGAAAGCCAAATCAATACCATTTTAATTGCGGTTGTACGCACGGTTCGTAATCTTTTGGGCGTTTTTGGTATTCTTTTCATTGTGATCAGCGGAATTCAATTGGTTACCTCGGGGGGCGATGAATCTAAAATTACCGAAGGTCGCACTGCTATTTTGTATGTGGTGATTGGTTTGGTGGTTGTACTTTTGCTCGAGCGTTTGGTTACTCTCATCTTTGGTGTTCCCGGTCAGGAACGGGGCATTTCGGGCGATCAAATCGTTTTAATCGACGCGGAGGTTTTGGGAATTATTTCCTTTGTGCGCGCTTTGGTTGGCGGAATAGCCCTCTTAATGATCCTTATTAGTGCGGTACGCATGATTTTTGCTCAAGGAGCCGATGACGAAATTAAAAAACAGCGCACGTCGGTGATTTGGGTAGTGGTTGGGATTATTCTTTTAGTGATCAATCAGTTTGTCATCGAAAATATCTTTATCGCTCCGGTGCGCCAAAACAGCGATCAAATCACCATCACCAATGTACAAAACATCATTAATTTGTTCGGCACCATGATGGAATTCTTCCTTGGATTTGTGGGGGTGGTTGCTTTTGGTATTTTGGTTTATGGAGGTGCGTCCCTCATTATGAATTATTCCAACGACGACATGGTGGATCGAGCCAAAAAAATTATCACCAACGCCCTGATAGGGATTGTAATTATTGTGACGGCTTTTGCGATTGTTTCTACGTTGGTCACGTTCCAATAGCCATTTGGATTCTTGCAGGCATGCAGAATGGAATTGTGGACCAACGTGTGGATTTACGTTACTATGATTTTGTTTTTTAACTCTTGGTTATGGCTGGTAATTCATTTGGTTCGTTATTTCGAATTACAACCTGGGGCGAATCTCATGGTCAAGGCGTTGGCGTGGTGATCGATGGCTGCCCCGCCGGACTTTCTTTAAGGGTTTCCGATATTCAACATGAGCTCAATCGACGACGGCCCGGACAAAGCAAGGTAACCACTCCTCGCAATGAGCAGGATTCGGTTCAAATACTTTCGGGTGTTTTTGAAAATAAAACCACGGGTACCCCCATTAGCTTAATGGTCATGAACGCTGATCAACATAGTCGTGATTACGGTGAATTAGTGACCAAATATCGCCCAAGTCATGCAGATTATACGTATGATGCAAAATATGGATTTCGCGACCACCGGGGCGGCGGACGCGCCAGTGCTCGTGAAACAATTGGTCGAGTTGCGGCTGCCGCGATTGCAAAAAAATATCTTTTTCGAAAAAATAAAATCGAGGTAATTGCTTATGTTAAGCAAATTCATACCCTCAAAGCTGAAGTTGACCCTAAAACGGTTACTCAGCAGCAGATCGAATCCAATCTGGTTCGATGTCCGGATGCAGCGATGGCTGAAAAAATGATTACGCGTATTGAAAACGCCAAAACCGCCGGGGATTCGTTGGGAGGGATTGTTGAATGCGTGATTCGCCATGTTCCTGCCGGCATTGGGAGTCCGGTTTTTGATAAGCTTGAGGCGCGATTGGCTCACGCCATGCTGAGTTTGCCCGCAACCAAAGGGTTTGAAATCGGTTCAGGGTTTGCGGCTACGTTGATGAAGGGGAGTGAACATAACGACGATATGCGAATGCGTGATGGCAAAATGGTGACAACCACCAATCATTCCGGCGGGGTTGTTGGGGGAATCAGCAACGGAATGGACATTATTTTTCGCGTTGCCTTTAAGCCTACCGCTACGATTTTTAAAAAACAAAACACCATTGATGCCGCCGGTCAAAATACTACACTTCAAATGTCCGGCCGTCATGATGCATGTGTTTTGCCGCGAGCAGTCCACATTGTAGAGGCAATGGCCGCTTTGGTGGTGATGGACGAATATTTGCTCCAAAAAACGGTCCGCTAACTTTTTATTATTTTATTTTTTCTATGAACTTTTTTGAACATTTTGATTGGTCGTTTCGATCGATCGCAAAATTATAGGCCTGGTTTTACTGGCATTGGTGGTTGGTACTTTAGCTATTTCTTTAATTTCTTTTTCCATCCGTACGCTTTTTTCGGGGGGCTACAATCAAAGTTCGTCATTGGCTATGCAGCGTGACTACAATTCGATGGGGTATGCTGAGTCGCCCTCTAAAATGCTCGATAGCTACATGGTTCCACCGAGCTTTCCTTAATATGGCGCAGGTGATCAAGCCGAAGCGTTGGAGGTGAAAAGTTATGACGCTACGATTCGAACCAGTCGCCTAAAGACGGTGTGCGATGATTTGGCTCAGCTGAAAGCGCGTGAAGATATTATTTTTGAAAATTCAGCCGTGAACGACGATCAATGTTCATTCCGATTCAAAGTGAAAAAGGAAAATGCTTTAGAGGTCGTTCAGATCATCGAAGCGCTCCAGCCGGACTATTTTAACACCAGCATCCAAAGCATTCAGTCTTCGGTTGAGTTTTATGATAAGCAACTCGAAATTTCCCAAAAAAAGCTGGCCTCGATCGAAGAAACGCTTGCCGATGCCTTGAAGGCGTATGATGATGTTAATCGCCTAGCTGTGCAAAAGCAGGATGTGGAAAGCTTAGCCACCATCATCAATAACAAATTGGGATTGATTGAACGCATGAGCCAGGAGCGAATCAACGTGCAGCAGCAGATCGATTCGTATCAACAACAAAAAGCCGATCAATTGGATCGTTTGCAGTATCAGTTTTTTAATGTGAATGTGTATAAAGATGTTTTGTTTGACTGGCAACAAATCAAGGATAGTTGGAACCAGGAAGTGAAGTCGTTCGTCTTTAATTTTAATCAAATCATTCAGCAATTGTCGGTCGGTTTAGTGACCTATTTGCTTCGCTTTGTTCAAGCGATGATTTATTTGTTCCTTTCACTCTTTTTGATAAAAATGGTCTGGATGGGTATCAAGCGTGTGTGGCGTGGTCATTCGATGCAGCGATGATTGATTTTGACGCGATCCAGAAAACACTGAATCAATCGTTTGCGATTTATCGCGATTCACATCAGGGGGCACTTCCGTTTACGGATGCCCTCTTTTGCGCACAGGATGTCATTCGCAATCGTGCCTTTTTTCAGGCCATTCAAATTGCAGTGACGGACTTAAAGTTCCAATTTCATTCGGTATATGTGATCGATGCGGGTTGCGGCACCGGTTTACTCGGTCTTTATGCGCTTTTAAGCGGGGCTGATCAGTGTGTTTTTATTGATAATAATCCCGATGCAATTGCGTTCACTCGTTTAATTTTGACCCAGTTTCAGCTAATGGATCGGGCAACGATTGTGTTGGGGGATGCTAAACTGTATCAGCCCTCCCACCCATTTCATTTGCTCATTTCGGAAACGATTGTTTCGGGTTTTGTAGAAGAGGACTTTTTGCCGATTATTACCCATTTAAAAACATACCTCGAACCTGAAGGGCTAGTCATTCCTCAGGCCTTTCAAGTTAAAATTACCGAGCGGCCTTCGGGCAGTGCTCATTCAATTTCTCTGGAGTCCAAAACAATCCCTACGGATTTTTCCGTCTTGCCTTCCGATTCGACTGTTGAAGTGATTGAGTTAGCGATGGACACACAATTATATGGCGCGATTTGGCTCAAAAGCGGGGATTGCCTGAGTTACTGTAATCCCAGAATCCTTCAATGAGTGATTTATTGGCTTTGTTCGCGAGTTTTTGGAATAGGATTTAACATTCGTGATCCACTTTTTTAAAGTGATTGGCTTCCATCCAATAAATAAAGCCGAGCGTTACAAAGATAATTCCGAATGATCCGGCTAACTCTAAATCCAGCTTATCCATTTTTAAGATCATTTCTTTTACAGCCGCAATGATGCCCACATTAACGATCAATCCTACGTTGATACTGAGGTACTTTATGAACGATCGCACTACATAAAACATTTCCAGTAGAATCAGCACAAACAGACCGTCTTGTATGGCTGCTTTTACGTTGCCGGTGAGCAAAACCTCGAAAGTTTGCACAATCATCAATGCAGAGCTGATGAGCAGCCCCACCGCAACGATGTAGGCAATAAATTTACTGATCCATCGCAGGGATTCCATGGCAAATATTTCGACGGGATGATGTTGCACGTTTTGAAGTTAAAATGGTTTGTTAATTTAATTTTATAGCGCTTTGCCGTTAAAACAAAATTAAATTTGGGCCGCACTTCCAGTGACAAAAATAATAAAAACCAGCAAGACACGAGGGCTTTCGGGTTTTTAGAATATTCATTGGTGTCACCGGGTGGAATTGAACCACCGACCTCAGGCTTATGAGTCCTGCGCTCTAACCAACTGAGCTACGGTGACGTGTTTTTTGCCCACCTAAGTTACCTGTTTTGATGAACGGATGCAAGTTTTGTTTCGCTTTTTAATTTGCCAAATTTGAGGCACTCACCTATACTTTTGACGAAGAAATAAACAAAAAACAATGGAAATTGTATTGAGTTGGGACCTCTTAGTAATCATATTTTTTACCGTTATTCTGGCTTATTCCCTGATTATTGGTCGCAATCAAACCATCAAAGTGATTATTAGCACCTACATTGCGGTTTTATCTGCCGACGGTATTGGTAATTTAGTGGAACGGTATTTAATTGGGCAATCGCCCATCATGACTCTGTTGGGTGGGTTTAACGTGGAACAAGGGCTTATTTTGATCAAAATTTTCATCTTTATTATTTCGATCATATTGATCACTACTCACGGAAAATTTGACATCAGCATGCAGCGTCCTGGCTCAATTATTACCAGCATTTCAATGACGCTGGCTTATGGGTTTTTATGCGCCGGACTTATTGTGAGCACTGTTTTTATTTATGCGTCCGGCACCTCTCTTTTGCAGGCAAATGACCTTATTATTAATAACGCCATGCTTTCGGTTTATCGTGAATCTGAACTAGTGCGTATTATGATCAATCAGTACAACGTTTGGTTTTCTCTGCCTGCCATCGCTTTCGTTGTTTCCAGTTTTATAGGCGAGGAAGAGTAGCTTTTTTTAATAACCCATTTCGAATGTCCGCCACGGCGGGCAGGCTTCTCGTCCCAATGAGAAAATACTCAATCAATGTAGTGAGGCTTCATCAATAGGGCACTGCTCATAAATATGAATGATTTTCTGCGTAAATTTTCACATTTTTGTTCTCCGTTTCGCGTTTTAGCCAAAGCTAAAAACGCTTAACTACGAAACGCATTGCTCGCTACTTTGTGGTGGGTCGTCTGGGACTCCCGCCACGGCGGGCAGGCTTCTCGTCCAATTTCTTACTACCTCTGATTCGTCTAAAGGACGGTGAGATGGTGGGTCGTCTGGGACTCCCGCCACGGCGGGCAGGCTTCTCGTCCAATTTCTTACTATCTCTGATTCGTCTAAAGGACGGTGAGATGGTGGGTCGTCTGGGACTCGAACCCAGGGCCAAAGGCTTAAAAGGCCTCTGCTCTACCGACTGAGCTAACGACCCGCATGGTAAAAAAGCCCCGATATATTACGTTTTACCCCTGTAAATGTCAAATCAATTTGGTATAGTGATTTTGCTACTTTTCCTTTTTTTATGAAGAAAATACTTCTGTTCGGCGCATCGGGTTTTATTGGTAGTCATTTGAATGATTACTTAACTGAGAAGGGATGCACACTGGCAACTCCACGTGTGGAAGTACGCGACTATTCCGCCGTGCTCAATGCCATTGAGACCCATTGCCCCGATATTGTCATTAATGCAACGGGAAAAACCGGTCGCCCGAATGTGGATTGGTGTGATGCCCACCCCGATGAGACGTTGGCTGTGAACGTTGCCGGTAGCATTAACATTGCTGCCGCCAGTCATCAAAAGGGGATTTACATGGTTCAGCTAGCTAGCGGTTGTGTGTATGACGGATACAAAGAGGGTGGCTATTCTGAAGACGATGAGCCAAATTATTTTGGTTCGCTCTATAGTCGTTCACGCATTTTGTCTGAACAAGCGCTTAAGGAATTTAAGCATGTGCTTCAACTTCGAATACGCATCCCTATCCTGGGAACTTCTCATCCAAAAAATCTCATCGATAAACTTTTACTCTATCCCAAGCTGATCAATAAACTCAATTCATGTACGGTGATTGAAGATTTTTTGCCGGACACCCTTCATTTAATTGAGCAGCGATCGACCGGACTTATGAATATGACCAATATTGGTGCAATGAATCATGAGTCAATTATGCGGGTCTATCAAGAAATGGTTGATCCGAATTGGACGGGTCATTTTATGAATGATGCGGAACAGGCGGATCTTTGCTTGCGACGATCCAATTGTGTTTTGAATGTCGAAAAACGAGAGGCGTTGGGTGCACATATGCCCCCATTGGAAAAGTCGCTTCGTCGTATTCTTGCGGGGTATCGACCCTAATTTACCGATGCTTATTTGGGTATAATTCGCAATTGACGCTCTACTCCTTCTCCAGTGCTTTCGGTAGTAACGGAGTCTTTAAAACGACTGTCTTCGGCAAGGAATAAGTGAATTTTGCGACGTAGGTAGGGGTTCATCGGAGGCAATTTGACCTCTCGCCCGCTCGATACAGCCATTTCTGCTTTGCGTTCAGCTAAGCGCACCACGCTTTCTTCTTGACGCTTTTTGTAGTGATCCACATCTAAAATCACCTGCACTTCCGAGTGCAGTCCGTTTTTCCATAATAGACACTTGAGCAAATGTTGCAACGCTGCAATGGTTTCGCCATGCCAGCCGATCAGCAAACTTGATTTTTCGGTTTGAATTTCAGTGTAATATGCCTTGTCCGATTCCTTGGTTACTTTAACGCTTGAATAACTGATTTTCATTAGATCGAGTAGTTTTTCGAGTGTTTCTTTGATCACTAATTCCATATTATTTTGAGTTAAACCATTAACGCATTCAATGTATCGGGTTGATTTTAAAAATGCAAATTTACTTTTAAGATCGATTGACAACCCATTGTTGTCCGATGGCAAACAGTGTGGAAGTGCCCCAATAGAAAGCGACGGCCGCTGGTAAGGTAGCGGTAAAAATTGCTATCATCACTGGCATTATTATGGGCATCATTTGATTCATCATTGCCACTGGCTGATCTTTATTGGCCCCTTTCGATGTAAAGCTCATTTTAATCTGAATGAATTGCAATCCGCCAATAATCAAAGGCAAGACCTGCCAGTTAACTTTGCTCACATCCAAAATTCCTAAGAACACGGTTTGAATACTGTTGGCGTCAAAGTGCTTTAAGTTTGCGTAGAGCAAATCAGGATTAAAGCTTCCGAGCCCGTCACGCACCACAAAGAACAACGATAGTAGGATGGGCAATTGTATTAGCATGGGAAGACAGCTTCCCGCTGGACTGACTTTGTGTTTTTTCCAAACCTCCATCGTTCTTTGTGCCATTTCCTGAGGCTTATCTTGGTATTTCTTGCGAATTGCATCCAGTTCAGGCTGTACTTTTTGCATCGCTTTTTGTGCCTTTAATGCCTTTTGGTTGGGGATTAGTAGAATTAAGCGCATGATCAGCGTTAGCAAAATGACCGCCCATCCCAGGTTATGGTTGGGGAGGGCGTCGATCAAAAATACCAACACGTTGAAGATGGGGCGATAAAAAATTTCCCGGTTGAGATTGCCAATCATCCCCGACTCCTTTATTTCGATTTCCTTGTAAAAAATCTTATTTTTTCCCCCTAAATTAACCTCGTAACTAATTCGATAGCGCCCTGGCTCTCCAAATAAATCATAATTCCACAATTGATAGCTGATTTTTTGGCTAGATTGAGGGGCGATACTTTCTTGTTCAACACACCCGCTCGTATTGTGGGTGGTGGCACTTTTTTCAATCCATTCACCATTTCTATATTGCTCAACAGTTAGCGGCTGACTGGGGCAATGAGGCCCAATTACCAATGCTTGATCGGTTTGATTCTTCAGCTCAACGATTACCGGTTTTCCCACTTTAAAAGAGGACGCGCCTGCTATAACGACGTCTTCCGTGCTTGAGTTTCCTTGCTGATTTTGCTTTGCTCCAAACCATTGAACGACGAGCAAGGCAAACAGAAAAATAGAGAGCGAATTTAAGAATTTTGTTTTGCATGGGTGAGCGATTTAATAAACAGTTCTACGTCTTGTGCCAACGCATGAAAGGGGGCATCCATTGCCTCCGGCTTTGCGATGACCAATGCGTTGATTTTGATGGTTGATACCTCTGGATTCGTGCGAATACTTTCATGAATCTGCCTTCGTAGCCGATTTCGTTTGGTCGCACGCTTGTCGAGTTTTTTACTGATGCTTACCGCGAATAAAGATTGTTCAGTAACAAGCGATTGATATTTGAACAGCAGATGGGGTGTTTTGAACCAACGTCCGTTCTTAAAGAGCTGTTCAATGGACCTTCCACTCTTAAGTCGATGACGTTTGTTGAGCATGTTAAACGGTCAATTGATGTCGCCCTTTGCTGCGGCGACGATTGATTACGGTGCGTCCTCCAACCGACTTCATGCGAGTCTGGAAGCCATGTCGTTTATGCATCTTTCGTTGATTTCGTTTGCTAAGCATCGTTTTTCGTTTAAAAAGCTTAGACACTTTAGCTACCTTCCAAGTAAATGTCAAACCATTTGTCGCTCATTTTCCTCTGGGTTTGGCGTCTTGGATTACGCGCAGAATTTTACCCGTAATATTCCTCGATAAACTTTTTGGCTTTTTTTAGTTGTTCGACCACTTTTTCATCTTCACCGGCCATAAGCTCATTGGGTCGTACGCGCAGGCTGATGACGCCAGTGTACTTGTTTTGTTTTAACTTCTTCAAAAAGCTTTCGAGCGGTAGAATTCCTTCGTTTGGTAGCGAGTATTCACGATGATTGTGGACGTTCGAAAGGTGCACATGCACCACCAATTTTTTTAAATTTTCATAAAAGCGAATCAAATCGATTTTTTTTGAATTGGTAGAGGAACAGTCTAAGGACACCATACCAAACTCTTTTAAGTCCGATACATTGTTCATCGCGCGCTCAGGCAGAAAGCCAAAAATGGTTTTACCTGCCGCATTGGCTAAGGCAATTTGAATGTCCTTTTTTTTGCGTAGCAATGGGCCTTCTTTTTTTAGCCACCGTGTAAACTTGAAATCGGTCAACTTGGGCGGATTGATGACAATGACCGGGCACTCCAAAAACACGGCCATATTGATGATATGTTCGACAATTTTTTGAGTGCTGTTGGACGGCGAATGAATCGCCATGATCGGCAATTTGTAACTGTCGGATAGCGCTTTTATGTATTCAGCATTCTGAGTATCAAAATTGTTTTTATCCACTCCGATTTCAACTCCGTCGTAGCCCGCCTCTTTGGCGAATTCAAAAATACGGTTGAGTCCATATTTTTGCAGTGAATCAGTATGAAGAACGAGCATGATTTTTATTTTTTATTTTATCACTCCTTATTTTATCATATTTTTTAGGTTCTTGAAAGCGCAGAATCATTTTATTTTCTTGTAAAACCCGCTTGTTCTGCGTCCTGCGCAGTTGCAAAAAATAGGCGATTGGTTTCGCTTAAATTCAAAACCGATGGTTCCAAAACGGAATAATAGTACTTTCCCTGTTTGCTGGCGGCAAATTGGGCCCAATCCGGAATGATTTCTTTTAGATTAATGATGGGATTATCGATTTCATTGAGGGGAATTTCGAATGATTCTCCCGCGGCTATTTCAATGATTTTTTCGGGTTGATAGGCGATTCGCCCGGATCGGTTGCCCGCTATAACTCCTTTGAGTACGCCTTGCTTTGCAGTAATCAATTGAAGAGTTGTTACCCCCTCATTCACATCGTTCACCCATTTTATATCGGGGAAATTCATTCGCTGTGCTCGGGCGAAGCCAGCGCCATATCCCACCACCAGCCCAATGGCAATCAGTAGAGTTGTGTGAGCGACTAAGTCTATTTTTGAGTGCTTCATGCTAATGTTGTTAAGTAAAAAAAGTTACGGTAATGATCCGGGCAATGCGCGAAAAACCCGCATTGTCGGAATGAGCAACTTAGCCTAGAATGGAAGAGCATTCTATAATAGCTATTTCTCCTTTGTCAAATATCTTCTTTCTTTTTGGCCGCCATCCCGAACTTTCACTGGCGGAACTTATGGCTCGCTTGCCAAACGCGTCTCTCGTTCATTCTGGTGCAGAAGGTGCGGTTTTGAATAACCCCGAAACACTTTCTGAGTCGTTTTTTGATCAATTGGGTGGCTCACAAAAAATGATTGAATTGATTGAATCTGTCGATGTGAATGATGTTGTTCAATCGTTGGCCGATCAGTTGGAAGCGATTTATCGTGGCAATAAATTGGACTATGGATTGAGTGTGTACGGTTTGCCGGAAGCTCAACTACGCCCTTGGTTGCTTGCACTCAAAAAAGAATTGCGTTTGCGCGAGCTTAAAGGTCGCTTTATTAATAATCAATTTCGTAATATTTCAGCCGCTCAATATAAATCCATTAAAGAAAAGGGGATTGAATTGGCGGTGGTTTATTGGGGGCAGCGCTATTGGGTGGGCAAGGTGACAGGTGTCCAGAACATCGATGCCTATGCCATTCGTGATTATGAAAAGCCGTTTCGCGATATGAAAATGGGGATGCTCCCCCCGAAATTAGCTCAAATGCTTATTAACTTAACCGGAGTGGACGGCGTTGTTTGGGATCCTTTTTGTGGCAGTGGCACCGTGCTTATGGAAGGCCTTTTAATGGGGCATGCTATGGTGGGCTCTGATCTCAATCCGCGCCATGTGGATGGAGCTCTGCAGAATGTGGACTGGATTCGTGATGGGGATGATCGATTGCCTTGCCCGATTTTTGTTCACGATGCTACCCATCCCATCCCCGATATTCTTTTGATGCCATCGCCTGCGAAGTTGATCTAGGTTTGCCGCATGGTCCTTCCATACGTCCTGAGCTTTTGGAGCGCATCATGAAAGACTTGGATGATTTGTATGTACGATTTTTTACTCAAATCAAGCGGCGTGCTTTTCGTGGCCCCGTAGTGGTTGCCTTGCCGTTTTTTGTTGACTCAAAAGGCAAAAAAACCACCATGAATGCGACCATCGATGCTTTGATTCATATGGGATTTCAGATCCAGCAAGGCCCTTTTTTCTACGCGCGGCCTGGGCAAGCAGTGGGCAGAATGATTTATCGGTTTAATTTAGCGCCTTCATCCGCTTTGCCAAAGGAGGGGTTGAGACAACCGAAAAGAGTGTCGTCCCAAACGCCATCAGCACCAAAATCGAAAAAACCGTTTCGTCGATAATGCCTTTTTCTAGTCCGATTGAGGCGATGATTAGTTCTACAGCGCCACGATTATTCATGGCCAAACCAATCACCCATGATTCGATCGATTTGAAGCCAATCATTCGAGCGGTCCCTCCTGCCCCGATCACTTTTCCAGCGATGGCAACGGCAATGATGGATACTAAGAACCAAGGGGCGGTTTTGATGGCGGTAAAATCGAGGCTAAACGCGAGACTGGCAAAGAATATCGGGCCAAAAAATCCATACGCCAGTCCATAGATACGGTCTTCTATTTTTTCGAAAACACGCTGATCCAACACCTCTTCTTTAATGAATAATCCCGCCATAAATGCCCCCATAATCATGTGCAGGCCAATGGCTTCGGCGATGAGCCCCATCATCAATGCGATGATTAACGTCACTGTAAACCCCTTGTTTCCAAAATAAATCAAACGATTCAGGTGCTTGGCGCTTTTGGTTCCACCAATAATTACCAACGTAAAAAATAGTACCACCTTGACGAGCAAAAATAGCAGTGTGGCCAGTTCGATTGAACCCGTTTCTGCCAAATTAAGCACTAACGAAAAAATGACCAACGCCAAAATGTCATCAATAACCGCCGCCCCAAGAGTTAAATGAGCTACTTTGGTATTTTGAATTCCACAATCTTTAAATAGCCTGGCTGCCAGGGCGATGGCAGAAATGGAAAGCCCCATTGCAATGAATAAAGAAGCCTCTATGGTTTGACCAAAAAACGCGCTGCCCAATAGCCTCCCACAAAAGGCAATAGAACCCCTCCCAACGCGACGAATATTGATTTTTTAGATGCCTTTAATAGTTCTTCTGGATTGGTTTCTAAGCCTGAGTGCAGCATTAAAAAGAAGATACCGAGCTCGGCAATCACCTTAATCACTTCGCTGTCGGCCGGTACGATCCCCAAAAGAGCTGGCCCGACGATCACGCCCCCCACTAGTTCGCCGAATACGATTGGTAGGTGAAAGCTGCGAAATATTTTTCCGGCCGTCCATACCACGACCATGAGTATCAATAAATCATTCAATTCCGGCATGCCTTTTTGGTTGAAGGAATAAAATGGGCAAATTTTGCCTTGCGAGTGTATCAGACTCCTGTGTTTTTTGCCAATGTGTAACAAAAATGGCTTATTTACGTTTCTATGATTAGGCGACACGCTAGCGTGCCTGTTTATTTTGCTGCTTTTTATGGCCTTGCGCATTCGATCTACCTTACGGCTTTACTGGCAACACTCAAAGGTTCACCCATGGGTTTTGCTTCTTAAAACGATCTCCCTGGTGGCAGGTGTGCTGCTTTCCATGTTGATTCCTTATTATTTTAAGCAGTTTTTTGATGTTCTCACCTTGGCTGAATCACCGGATATGATCGCTGACCGATTGATTCATTTGGTCTGGATCATTCTGATGATTGAGCTTTTTGAATGGTTTTTTTGGAGAATTGCCACGTTTTGCGTTTCCTATTTTCAGCCGCGTGTCATGAAGGAGGTGGCTGACGAAACTTTTCAGTACCTTTTGGGGCATTCGTTTCAATTTTTTAATGAACATTTTATTGGCAGTTTGGTTAAAAAGGTTGGCCGTCTGATGCGGTCATTTGAAGTGTTTCACGATAAATTGTATTGGGATCTCATTCCACTTTTCTTGCGGGTATCGATTATCTTTGGCGTTTTGGTTTGGTTGCAGCCGTGGATCGGTTTCGCCATGCTGGTGTGGACTTTTTTGTTTTTGTATTTCAACTATCGTTTTTCTTTATACAAATGGAAATATGATATCGCACGCGCTCGCTTAGATTCGAAGGTTTCAGGTGCTTTGGCTGATGTTTTTACCAATCATGCGAATGTAAAGCTTTTTGTCACTGCCAAAAGGGAGCATCGGCGCTTTTTTCAGTTGACCCAGCAATGGTTTAAGGCCACTCGGCTGGAATGGGATATTGGCTCTGTGGCTGAAGCAATCCAGTCTTTTTTGATGATTATGCTTGAAATAGCGGTTTTGTATTTATCGGTTCACTTTTGGAAAAAAGGTGTAATTCAAATTGGTGATTTTGCTTGGATTCAACTCTATTTGATTGAGCTTTTTCGGCAATTGTGGAATTTTGGAAGAATCATTCGAGATTTGTACCAATCTTTTGCGGATGCGGATGAAACGATGGAATTACTTGAAACGCCGCACGATATTCAAGATGTACCTTTGGCTTCTACCCTTGTGGTCACTCAGGGCGCGATCGATTTTGATCGGGTTACCTTTGCTTATCAGGACAGTGCCCCCGTTATTCATGAGCTTTCACTTTCGATAAAACCCGGTGAAAAAATTGCCCTCATTGGCCCATCTGGAAGTGGGAAAAGTACGATCACCAAGTTGCTTATGCGTCTTTATGACTATCAATCCGGCATCCTTTCTATTGACGGCCAAGACATTCGTCAGGTCACTACCGATAGTTTGCGCTCTCAAATTGCCTTTGTTCCCCAGGATCCCATTTTGTTTCACCGCTCTTTATTGGAAAATATTCGTTATGGTCGCTTGAACGCGACCGATCAAGAGGTGATCGCGGCGGCTAAATTGGCTCATTGCCACGAATTTATCACTCGTTTTCCCGATCAATATCAAACGCATGTAGGCGAGCGCGGGGTGAAGCTTTCCGGGGGAGAGCGTCAGCGTGTTGCCATCGCACGGGCTTTTTTGGCGGAGCGCCCCTTACTTATTTTGGACGAAGCCACAAGTAGTTTGGATTCTGAATCGGAGCAATTCATTCAAGAGGCGTTGGAAAAATTGATGAAAGGAAAAACCACTCTTGTTATTGCTCATCGCCTTTCAACTATTATGAAAATGGATCGGATCGTGGTTTTACATAATGGCGGTATTATTGAAGAGGGAGCTCATGATGATCTGCTCAGCAAAAAAAGTGGGTTGTATAAAAAATTGTGGGATCTGCAAGTGGGAGGGTATATTAATGACTGATAGACGATTCCCTTCTCAATTTTAGCCATGAAAATTGCTGTTTTAGTATCGGGTGGAGTGGATAGTTCGGTTGGGCTGCGCCTTTTGAAAGATCAGGGTCATGAGGTGACCGCGTTTTATCTAAAAATTTGGCTCGAAGATGAGCTGAGTTATTTGGGTGATTGCCCTTGGGAAGAAGATTTGGAGTTTGTTAGACAAGTGTGTGATCAACTGGATGTTCCTTTAGAAATTGTCCCGATGCAGAAGGAATATTGGGAAAAGGTCGTGGAATATACCGTGGCTGAATCGAAAGCAGGTCGTACGCCGAATCCGGATGTTTTATGTAATCAATTCATTAAATTTGGTTTGTTTTACGAAAAATTGATGATTCGTTCGAAAAGGTGGCCACGGGGCACTACGCTTCGCTTGAAATTCAAAATCCCAAACCACAAATCACAAACAATACCAAAGTCCCAAATACCAAAGACCAAAATGATCGACCTATCTATTTTCTTAAACGGGCACCCGATCCAGTGAAGGATCAAACTTATTTTCTTGCCCGACTCTCTCAAGCACAGCTGTCCCGAGCAATGTTCCCGATTGGTCATTTGCAGAAGGCCGAAGTTCGTGCGCTGGCCGAACAGTACAATTTGCCGAATAAATCTCGAAAAGACAGCCAAGGGATCTGCTTTTTGGGGAAAATTTCGTATCGCGATTTTATTGCTCATCACTTGGGTGAACAAAAGGGGATTTTATTGATCAAGCTACTGGAAAAAAGGTCGGTGAGCACAAGGGGTTTTGGTTTTATACCATTGGGCAGCGCATGGGTCTTGGGCTTTCGGGGGGGCCATGGTTTGTGATTAAAAAAGACCTCGAAAAGAATGTGATTTATTTGGCGAATGGGTATGATCCTGACGCTGCTTACAAAAGTTCTTTTCATGTGGCCGACTTGCAGTGGCTTCTTAATTACGAATTAAAAATTACGCCGTGCCTGCCCATGCCTACTGGCAGGCAGGCGGCAGGCAGGAATTACGAATTGATGGTGAAAATTCGGCATGGGGCGGCGATACATGAATGTACAGTTGCGTTGAAAGATGGCGGGGCGCAGGTGCAGCTAAAAGAACCGGTTCACGGGGTGGCAGCCGGTCAGTTTGCCGTGTTTTACCAAAATGACTTGGTGGTTGGGTCGGGGGTGATTTTATAGTTCCGTCAGCTCGATCATTTTTTCGAGCGATTTTTTAGCGCCCGCTAATACTTCTTTCGGTAGTTCTACTCGTTGCTCGTCGGTGGGGTTTTTTAGACAGGCTAGAATGTCTTTGAGCATGATCTTTTTCATGAACGGGCAAAGCGCACAAGTACCAACCATCTTTTTTTCTTGATGTTCCGCCTTCATGCGATCGACCATCCCACATTCGGTGACCAGCATAAATTGTTCATCATTGGAATTTTGGATGTAATTGATCATGTCCTGAGTGCCGCCGGCCATATCAACCTTCGCAATCACCGCGGGGCTACATTCGGTGTGAGCCAAAATTTTTACTCCGGGGTAGTCGTGTCGTACTTGTTCCACGGTTTCTGGGGTGAATTCTTCGTGCACAATGCAGCGCCCTTTCCAGCCGATAATCTTCTTTTTGGTCATTTTTTGCACGTTTTTGGCCATGAATTCATCGGGCAGAAAAATGAGTTCTTCTTGCGGCATACCCTCGATTACTTTCAATACATTCGACGAGGTGACGCAAGCATCACATTCGGCTTTTACGGCGGCCGAGGTATTTACATAACAAATTACCCCCGCATTCGGATGTTCGGCTTTTAGTTTACGTACGTCTTCGGGTGTGATGGATTCGGCGAGTGAGCACCCGGCTACGGCGGAACGAGCACTTCTTTTTCAGGATTCAAAATTTTGGCGGTTTCGGCCATAAAATGGACGCTCGAAAACACGATGGTTTTGGCTTTGGTGCTTTTAGCCGCCATGCTGAGTCCATACGAATCGCCGATGAAATCGGCCACCCCATAAACTATATCAGGTGTTTGATACGAATGCGCTAAAATCACGGCGTCTTTCTCTTTTTTAAGCTGATTGATTTCGAGCGTGAGCGGGGCAATCAGTGCACAATTATTTTCGCTCCAGCCGGTATGCTTCAGCTTTTCGTAAAGCCGAGCGGTTTCGATCGTTAATGATTCGTGATTGGGGTTCATTGGTCAGTCAGTGATCTTTTAATGTAATGGGGATGGTCCGTTAAATTTTTAGTCATATAAACATGTTCGACTTCGTTTTCGAATCCATGTTTTTTGAAAAACTTTACCGCGGTCTCGTTATTGGGGTCGGTATCAATCAGCAACATGCGTACATCGTGTTCAATTAAAATTTTAGTCAGGTGATTGAGAAGTCGGCTCCCAATTTTTTGTCGCTTATAGCCTTCTTCCACTCCTTGCCATATCACATGTCCGTAGCGCCAACTGCTCCGACGCTTATTGATAATGGTTCCCAAAATAAACCCTACCAGTTTTCCGTCAGTTTCGGCAACCCAACAAAAATCTCCATCAGTCATAAACAGACTGATCGGTTCGTATTCGTCCCACGTACGATATAAACTGGGCCACTTTTCTGCGGTAAACAATCGTTCGCCTAATCGAAATACCTTCTCCAGGTCTTCAAATTCCATTTGGCGAATGTGTAGTTTGGGCTTAGCTGATGTCGCTTTCATATAGGCTTAAATAGTATAGCCTGATTGTAGCCCTCCTTTTGTAGAAAGCAAGCTCACTCGCCATCAGCCATCAATTGATCTTTATTTTCCTAAAATAAGGCTTTTTAACTTTTGCGACAGGATTTTCTTCAAATTCCAAGCCAGCGTTGGTATTGATTTCCAATGTCTCAATTTCCTTGGGCTCGTCTTCAAATTCAATCTCATCCTCATCCTCTAACAGCTCTACTTCACTCGTGTTTTCGGCCGAATTTGCCGGAATGTTTAGGGGGGTTTTGGCAAGGCTTGGGGGTGCGGATAGGGAAAAGGGGATGGAACGCGTTTGAATTATTTTTTTGTAGAACATTAAAGTGGCCGTTGTAATGTTTAAGCCCATTTCTTTTAGAACCAGTTCCACTTCCTTTTTTTCATGATCATCGATGCGAATTTGGATTAATTTCATTTTAATTGTATTTGAAATGT
Organism: Candidatus Peregrinibacteria bacterium; assembly: GCA_016699515.1. Classification (GTDB taxonomy): domain Bacteria; phylum Patescibacteriota; class Gracilibacteria; order UM-FILTER-43-11; family UM-FILTER-43-11. The sequence goes on from CP064978.1 coordinate 361,287, forward strand.
ATATTACTTTAATATTATATTAATACTTTATGAGTAGATCAAGCTTAATTTTTACTCTATTTAGTGGCAATAATAGAATTTTTGTCGATAGTGAAGGCTAATTGTCTATAAATTCAGTATTATAATTACATTAATTGCTAAAATACCGCTCCCCCGAATGCTAATTAAATATAAATGTATTTAAATCAAATACTTTTGAAATACATTAATTATAGACATTTTTTGTCTAAAATAATTTTTTTGTCATTATCATCGATTGTGTTAAAATTTGATCGTATATTTTTTCATGACTATTTCGTTTCATACCATTCTTTTACTGCTTTTGGTTCTGCTGGTCGCAGGCCTCGTTGCCTATGCCGTTCGTTGTCGCTTTGGACTAAGGCGACGTTTCTTTTACCTGCTGCACGATATGGGTAACTACATCACTATTCTGAATGGCTATAGTCAGTTGGCTTGTAAAAGTAAGGCTGCTGACTTACCCGATTTAATTAAGGAAATTCAGGTGGTTTCAAAGAAGATGCAAAATGCGGTGGATGGCTCATGGGTTTTGAGCTACGGAAAAAAACGCTTTGACCAAATGGACACCATCAATGTGACTGATTTTATTTTAGAGGCTTATGGTAATCGTCATTTTCACCACGCCCTGAAAGATTTTAAATGGGATGTTAAACTGACTCACAAGCCTTTTTTTGTCGACGTAAACGTTTACTTGTTTCAAAGCGTGATGGATAACATTGCTTTTAATATTCTTCGTCACGCCAAACCAAAAGGGGAAGCACTTTTTCAAACACGCATCCAGGGCGGCAAATATTATATTAAGGCTCGCAATGAGAAGATTAAGTCCGCCCAAGGTAGTGCGCCTCAATCGCTTAAAAAACATCGTGGTGGTCTAACCATTATGAAAACGTTCGCTGACCTGATGGGGATAGAAATGCAAATTAGCGAGAATAAGAACGTATTTGAGGTTCAGTTGGTGCTTACATCGGCAAACTAGTGGTAACCCGAACACCGACGGGCTCCATGTTTTCTATTTCGATGGCACCACCATGTTTTTTGGCAATTTTGTAGGCCAGCGTTAGGCCAAGGCCAGCCCCACCCGTTTGTTTGGTTCGAGAGCGGTCGCTGCGATAGAATTTGTTAAAAACATTTTTTAGATCCTTTTCTTCTATTTTTGGCCCGTCATTTTCAATGATAATTTTGAGTTGATCCTCTGTTTTTTCGTAACGAATGCATACGGCGCTTTTAGCATAGAACATGGCCTTTTTTAGAATTTCCATGAATAATTTTTCTATGAGTTCTTCCACTCCCATTATTGAAGCAACCTTCTTTTTATGCTCGATGTTTTTACTGCCCGGGGCGAGGGATTTAAGGATATGATTCATCACTTTTGATACTTCTACCTTTACTGTTTTTAGGTCTTTCAAATCCACCTTATCCATGTGAATCGTTTCAATCATTCGATTCGTTACGTCGGTAACGCTCTTGAGAGAAACCTCTAATTCATTCAGTTCTTCAAACTCACGATCTTTCGTTTGTAAGCGCAGCAATTCTAAATTACCTTTAATAATTGATAGAGGGGTATTGAATTCGTGATACATTGATTGAATCATTTCATTTTCCTCTTCGCTAATTTCTTTGAAACGGTTCTGAAGACTTTGGTATTTTTGAGCATTGCAAATGGCGGTTGACCCAATGTCGTTTAAAAATTCTTCCACGTCTTTTAATCGCTGACTTGAAAGCAGATTGGCGGTTTGATCATCTTCATTTATTTTTTCAATGATGTATAGGCCAATGAGCTCTTTTTCTTTTCTAAGAGGGACGATAATATTGGCCTTCAATTTTTTGAAGGATTCCTTGAGGTTATTAAATTGCCAAGTATGGCGAGATTCCTCCAATAAATTTGCCTGAATTTCATCCAAACTTAGGCTTTGGGGATGTTCTTCGAAGTATTTGATTAAGCTCTTTTCCCTGTGCAAACTGGGCGCTTCAGCGCTATTTAAATTTTGCAAATCGTAGTGGTTGGTCCTTAAGAGAATTTGGCCATTATTTTGCAGCTTTAAGGCGCTTGGAATTTGCTGGTTTAAGGCTGCAATGATTTCTGATAAATTCAGCGTGCTTGATAGAGTTTCCCCTAATTGATGGAGTAATTGAGTGCATCGTTCCGAACTTGGAACTAGTTTACCCGCTAACCTTTCTGCAAAATGGAAGGTTTTTTCGAAATAAAATACCGCTAGAATAAAAATGATGGCAGATGAAGTTTCGTTCTTTAGATAGAAAAAAGGTGAATTCTCACTGATTAAAATGGTTGCTAGGCCCAAAGAAAGCATAAAGATGGTCACGTATGAAATCACCTTTTTAAGAGCGACATGTAGGTCAAAAAACCGGTAATGGCTAATGGCGTAGGTGATCAATACTACCATTGGAATACTAAAGGCCGGGGCGATGATGTTGTACTTAAAAATGCCCAAACCCGGCAAAATAATGTTGGTGACCAGCATGGGGACCAAAAAGGAGGCAATGGCAAAAGTGATGTATTTTAGCTGAGTTTTTATGATGACATTATTTTCCTTTCGAATTCGATAAATGAGCACTGTGAATGCACTTACGATGTAGCTAACGGTCAATGTGGGAAGTACGAAAAAAAGTGGCCCGAGTTTAGTGGTAATGCCACTGTCGGTTACCTCGTCTCCATATACAATCAATTCACTTTTAAACAGAATAATACCAATATAGGCAATCATGGGTACGATATACCACAGATGATGCCAACGAAAATTCTTGGGTACACGGGGGAAAAAATGGGCAAAAAGTAGTAAGCTCAAAAAAATTAATACTCCAAAAATAAAGGCGAGTGTTTTGGCGGCCTCAGGGCCGATTTTTACCGCAATAATCAAACTTAATATCCAAATATTGACCGAAAGCAGCAGCAGCGCAAATAAGTAGTGCGCAAGCCGATTTTTGGATCGGGCGAAGAATAGTATACCGACGATCATGTTTATCGCCAAAATGGCGGATAAGAAAAATTCAAGCTTCATAATTGCTGTGTATTATACTGTTTTTTTGTAAAATGTAAAGTTAAATGACGTACTTCATGATACGAGGGGTGAGTGATGGATACGTTGGGATGGGCGACGGCCCCAGATCGCTTATGTCTATTTTTAAGTGAGATCCATATTTTAAGTTATCCAGCGTGTCTAATGCCGCTGTTAGCATTGTTTTATCTTGAGCTGGATATAAAATGGGGACCGGACGCCCTGTTTGCCAATAAGGAATATTGGGTCGATTCTTTGGTGGAATGTTTAACTCCAAATCCAAGACTTCAACGGGAAATTTCCCCATCACTCCTTTTGCCATTCTACTTTCTTGGCAGGTCACCATCACTTGATCACCCCTTAGATGACAAATGATCAGCGCCCCCAAAACAGCCATCATGGGCATTTCTCTTTTTAGTTCCCGATTTTCAATGCTCCCTTCGCGTAGGGGATAGGGTGTGCTTAGACGCACGGCTTCACTGGCTTTGCTATCATATTTATTTTCGATATGTCTTCTCAGTGAGCTATCGTAATAGTGATAAATAGGAAGTTGATTGTTTGGCATCAAGCCAATGGTTCCAATGGTTCTGGTATGCCCGTCGATTGTGGTTGTTAATAAATACTCAACGTGTGGAGGAATCGAAAAGATATCCTTTCCTAAACTGTCATGCCATCGCTGTTCGTACCCTAATTTTGCGAAGTAGGTTTCAGCCACGGTTAGGCGAAAAAGCAGCCTTTCTAGACGGCTCCGAGTTTTGGTCATGCTAATTTTTAACGTATCGTTGGAATCGACGGGGCTTTGTAAGCTGGTTAGTTTTTGAGCGATTGCTAATCGCGTCTGATCCACGATCGCAATTTCGCTCAAATCCATCAGTGAGCCACTTTCTTTCGGGTCATTTATGGTGGACCTTCGCAATACTTTACCTAATTCCGTTAAGGTATGAAATCGATGGCGCGCTAAATCTCCCAATGAATCCATTCGTTTTCCACGGAGTACTTCTTCGCCCATTTCCGCTTCCATGATGGACCCTATATCAACCTTATTTTCTGGTTTAAAATTGGGTACGGGCGGAATAAAGCCGTTTGATCCAAATCGAGCTTCTGGGTTGAAAAATGGGCTTTGGTTCCTTTCTGTGAAGTCTGTGATTTCATAAAAAAAATCCTGCATTTTGATGGGTGGTTCATTCAACTTTTTGCCCTGTAACGATTGTACAACTGTTTCCGTAGGTGAGCTTCGGTTTATCGGTAACCCTAAACCCAGCACTCTCAATTATCTTTTTCAGTTGCTCCGGCTCACTAAAGTGCATTTGGTGGCCTCCGTTTGCAGATGCGATGATTTGATTGAAGATGGCGACAATCAGATGAGCCTTTCGCTCACTCTCTTCCCCAAAGACCGTGTGAATTAATTCGATTAACTTTTCACCATCATTGGTATCCCATTCATCCGGTAGCATTAAGTTTTCTATAGAATTCCCTAATCTACGTTGCCACTCTTCATAAAGCACACCTCCAATGGTGCCACCAGGATTTCGATCGCATATGAGTAGCTTTGCCCCCGGATTTACTTGTTGGTAGATCGCTTCAAGTACGGCTGACTGATCGTTCCCCAAAGCGTAGAGTGAATTTACCATGCTCACCCGATTAGTATTCAATGGTAGCGCTAAACTCGGATCGATCGAGGCTTGTATTAAATCAATTGATGGGCCGCCTGAGAGTGTTTGATTGATTCGTTCACGTCTTACTTCTGCCCACCTTAGCATGGCCGGATTGCGATCAACTCCCATTAAGTGAGTTTTTTGGGGGGCAATTTTGCTCGCTTCTTCAATTAAATTTCCCATTCCACATCCCAGATCCACTAAAAAACCACCGGACGACATCCCTTCTAAGTCTAAGTTTGATAAGATTCTGCGAATATGAGCCTGATATGCCTGCATTTCGGTGACGGTTTGATAGGCAAACTGTGCATATAATTCCCAAAATCTTGCATTTTCATCTCTTAATACCTCTGTAAGCTTTTGCCGGATCATTTCAATCTTTCCTTGCTCCGTACCGCTCAGTCCTAAAATGGTGTTTAATTCGGCAACACGTTCTCCGTATGATCGATGCATTATTAGTCTTTTTATTGGCTTACTAATCCATCATCCATCATGACTCTTATTATTTAGTTGTAACTTTATTATCCAATTATTATGGATTATTTAATTAATCTTTTTTTAGCTTTTTTATGAGTTATTTTATGTTTTGACAAGTTTAATTAATGGTGTTTTTATCTTTAATTGGTACAATGAAGCTATGAAGATTTTGTTAGTTGAAGATGAACAGGACATTGCCCGCTTTCTGATTCGTGGATTGGAATTGGAAAATTATTTGGTGACGCATGTTACCAATGGTAAGGGCGCGCTTTACCTGCTTGGCCAGCAGTCTTTTGATTTGGCGATCATTGACTTAATGCTTCCCATTGTCGACGGCGAAGAGTTGATTTCTTTGATGCGACGCAAGGGGTATGCGATTCCGGTTTTGGTGCTAACGGCACTTCATCAAATTGATGTGAAGGTTCGCCTGTTGAATAACGGGGCCGATGATTTTTTAACCAAGCCATTTTCGTTTGTTGAGTTGGTTGCACGCATTCAAAATCTCACCAAGCGAAATATTGGTAGCCCTGCCGACTATCTGGTGGTCAAAGATTTGGTGATGCATCCCAAAAAATACGTTGTAAAAAAAGGGGCAAAAACGGTTAAATTGCGTATGCGTGAATTTGCTTTGTTGGAATATATGATGCGACATAAGAATCAGTTGATCACGCGTAATACGCTCATAGAACAGGTTTGGGATTATAACGCTCATATTTTTTCCAATACCGTTGATTCGCACATGTCACAGCTTCGAAAGAAAATAGGAGATTGCCCCAAAGACCCGATTATTGAAACCATTCATGGGATGGGTTACATTTTGCGAGACGCCTGAATTATTAAAAAAGTATTAAATAATGACATACAGATTGTCTTTTTAAATGACCTGTGTTATTAAGTGAACTTACCATAACCTTTCTTTTTGTTATGAAAGTACTAGTTGTTGAGGATGATGTGGCGGTGCAAAAGCTACTTAGCAAAAATTTTGCCCTAAAACAGTGCCAAATTGATCAGGTTTATGATGGTGATACCGCTTTAAAGCGACTGCGATCAAACGACTATTCGTTGGCTATTGTTGATCTGATGTTGCCTAATTTGGGTGGCGCACAGCTGGTTTCTGCGGTTAGAAATATGGGAATTAAAACCCCGGTTATTGTTCTTTCTGCCTTACAAGACCTTGTCACCAAAACGCGTTTATTGGATGCAGGTGCCGATGATTATGTTGTTAAGCCCTTCTCGTTTGAAGAATTATATGCGCGTATTTTAGCAGTCATTCGCCGCACTAAAGATGATTTCGGAGAACAGGATTTGATTTTTGATGGGCTAGAGCTGGTGCCCGATCACACCACACTTTTGATCAATGGAAAACCTTGCAAGCTGCGCCGCAAAGAACATGAACTGATTCAATATCTTATGCATCATGCAAAAATGGTGGTTTCCGAGATGAATTAATTCACGGCGTTTGGGATTATGAAAGCGACTCGTTTTCCAATACGCTTGATGCGCATGTCTCGATCTTGCGGAATAAATTAAAGAAAGCCGGCAAGCCCAATATGATTCACACCATTCACGGGGTGGGTTACATGCTGGTTGAATCGGAGGCTTAGGCCAAGGGGGTGCCTTTTTTTAAGTTGAGCTTAAGGGGATTGGTTTTTGATGGCTCTAACTTTCTTCTTCAAGAGCTGGGAAGACTTCTTTAAAGACGTTTTTTACCTCTTCGCTGTTTTCACTTTGCATTAACTTACTCCGCGTTTCGCGTGCGCCGTCAAAATCTCTGCAATACCACCCTAAATGCTTTCTCATGATGAAAAATTTTGAGCCCGGATTGAGTTTTTCAAATACTTTGCAATGCTCAATGGCTGCTTGCGCCCGTTCCTGAGGGGTGGGGGAGTGATTGCTAAAAAACCATGGATTCCCAAAGGTGCCTCGCCCCACCAACACCCCATCTACCCCATATTGCGTCATTTTTTGATGAGCTTCATCGATTGATTTTATATCGCCGTTTCCCAAAAGGGTAATGCCAGTATTTTTACACAATGACGCCGCCTTTCCAATTGATTCCCAATTGGCGAGCCCCATATACATTTGTTTCAGTGTTCGCCCATGCAGCGTGATGTTGGCTGGCTGAACTTCGATCAGATGACGGATCCATTCAAGCGTAATATCGCTGTCAAATCCTACACGTGTTTTTACGGAGACCGGTAGCAACCGACGGTCTTTTTCGTTGTATTTGTCAATTTTTTTCAGTGCGGCAATGATCTTTGGTCTTATATTGGCCTCTTCTAAAGTGATTCCATTAAAGAAATCTTTGCAGGCTTTTTGTACGGTTTGCACAATTAGCTTTGCCAAATCAGGTGTTCGAATTAACCCGGCGCCCGACCCCCTCCGTGCCACTTTGTTGGCAGGGCAGCCCATGTTAATATCAATTCCGTCGAACCCTAAAAAACAGTTCATCAAAGCTACTTTGTAAAAGGACTCCACTTCTGATCCATAAATTTGGGCTACGACCGGGCGCTCAATTTCATCATACTCAAAGGCTTTTAGCATGCCAATTGCTCCTCGCGCTAAGCCTTCCACATTGGTAAATTCGGTCATCACCAACGTGGGCTTGGAATATTTACATACCATGTAGCGATAGGCTGAATCCGTTACTCCGTCCATAGGGGCTAGTCCGATGATCGGTGCTTTTAAATGGTCCCAAAATCCTCTGTTCACAACTTAGCATTAAGAATTAAGCGATGGGCGATCTGCTTTTTGTAAAAGTGCTAGCACGATCAGTAGGCTCAGCGTTGTCAGTGACATCATAGGAATGGTGATGTAACCAAACTTTAAAAACCAGTAACTGGAGCAACTGGGTGTCATGCCTACGGTGGAGCATGGAATAATAGATTCACCGATTGAACGGGCGGTTTCACTCATTTGAATAGTGTAGTGATAGGCAGCAATGAGCCACCCAATCCCCGCCATTGTTATGCTGTATGGAAGGATTTCTTTCCCTTTTTTTAAAACCAAGGATACTCCGAACAAGATGAGTTGAGGATAAATTAAAATCCGCTGAAACCAGCACAATTTGCATGGCTCCAGGCCTACGATGTCCGAAAAATATAAGCTTGAAGATACTGCCACCAATGAAATGATGAATCCTAGCCAATTATAATATTTTTGGACCCACGCCGTACCGCCATTTTTTTTGTTGAACCAGGGCAGTCGGCTTATTCCCGCTAACACTATAAAAACCTGAGATGCGACGGTTAATACGGCAAGAGCTGTGGTTATTTCTAGAAAGAAGTACATATCGGTAGCATTAAACGATCGATTTTAACTTTTACCCTCGCTATGATAGCATGGGATCGGATATTTAAAACTCTATTTATGCAATTTATTGATCAGTCGATTGAGCTTTTGAAGGACAATGGATATAAAATTACGGGTCCGCGCGTTGCGGTTTTGAACGCGCTTGCAACGGCGCACATTCCACTTTCCCCCTACGATATTGAAGAGCGTATTCCGGAAAATATCCCCGTTAATGTTGTAACAATTTATCGCGTTTTGGACGTATTTGAGCAATTGGGCATCGTGCATCGTATTTTAACCAAGCACGGATATGTACGCTGCGACTTTGAAGAGAAGCCCGGTTGTCATCATTTTGCCATTTGCGATCGCTGTGAGCAGGTTAGTGAGTTCGTACAAAAAAAGGAATGCGACACCGAGATGCGCATTCCTTCTCAATGTCATTTTCAGTCTGCAGGGCATTTTGCCGAAGTAACCGGCTTGTGCGAAGCATGCTCCCGGTGAGCTTGTTATTCTTGTGTCATCTCACCTTCTTTTTCCATTTGCATCATTGCATTTTGGTCGGTCATAAAGGTTAGATTTAGTTCGAAGCTCATTTCGTCATCGACCAATTTGTCGCCAAGGTCGCTAAAGAATTTACCTGAACCATAGCGAACATCCCATAAGGTACGATCCAAAACTAAATTTCCGCTGGCAACCAATTTAGTCGAATCGACTGGGGTGATCATTAGCACCACCTCAACTGGCTTGGTGATTCCTTTGATGGTTAGGTCTGCCATTGCTTTTACAGTTCCGTCTCCTTGATCTTCAATAGTGGAAGCAACCAATTCAGCTGTTGGGTATTCCGCAACATTGAAAAAGTCTTCGCTTTTTAGGTGATTTTCTAAGCTAGTAGCATTTTCACCTTCCAAGTCATCGGAAACGATTGAGCTCATATCGATGGTAAATTGAGCATTGCTCCATACTCCACCTACTCGATCCACGCTACCGGATTGCACTTGAACACGGCCGTAATGTTCGCCGGTCACTTTTTTGCCTTTCCAGTTCATTGCACTTTCTGCAGGAACCAATTGATAGGTTCCGTCCACAATGGTTCCAGACATATCTTTTTCCATGCTCATTTCACTTTCTTCCATCATTTCAGTCGAACTTTCATTTTCCATCATTTTTTGTTCATCATCCATTGTAACAGGCTTTGAACAAGCGCTCAGCACGATCATACTTAGACCAAAAAAGGTGATTAGTTTTTTCATTTTGATAAGTTAATAAAATTAAGTGTGGCCATTTTAATGGCAATGATAACCAGAGTCAATTGGTGTTTTTTGAATTTTTGATCGCTGATAAAATCCGCTCAGTAAAGGCAATGATTTCTGTATTGTCGATGGATCGCGCCAATACTTTTATGCGATTCAGGTTTTTTAATTTTTGTCGATAATCCTTTATAGTTTTACAATGTTTTATTTTTTCCATTTGTTCGTATAATTCGTTCTGATCACAAGCTTTTAGCCCTTCTTGAAACTTAATTTTATTAAACAACTTTCTGGCAGCTTCAAATTTTTTTTGATTCATTTTTTCTAATCCCTCATGCTTCATCACTGATTCGACTAATTTTGTTTCATGCGACTCTTTTGCAAATTCGCGAGCTTGGGAAAATTTTTTTTCTTTCAATAGTTCTACGACGATCTTTTGGTACGCAATCTTTAAATTATGCTCCGTAATGGCCTTGTGGGTTGATATGGCTTTTGCCAATTTGGAAGCGCGTAAAAAATTGCGTGCCGATACGGATTGTCTTTTTTGCTTTAAATCGGGGACGTCGAGTAAATTAGTAGAAATAATTTCTTCAATCGAGCCGATAAAGTCATAGTTTTTATATTCAGTCAGTATCCCCAAAGTGGCTTCAAGGTCTTTTCCTTCAAAATGAAGGCAAACATGGTCGGGAAGTAGCTTGATTTTAAGATCGGTCACCGGAAATTTTAAACTATATAAGTAAATGTAAAATGTTACTATTTGGTTACAATCTCCTATTAACTTGGACTGTCCCGGGTCTTTCAACATGCGCTCGAAAGCAACGTTTTTTTCGTATTGATAATACTGTCCAGGTTTCAAAAAATGGGCGATCTGCATCAAATAATTCAGCTTCTCATTGCTGGCCATCCGCCTTTCACTCATATTTTTCTTTAAAAACAGCGCCTTCATTTTTTCGGCGTTTGTGTAGCACTGCTTTCGATAAGATTTATTTAATTTTTTGTATCCTTTGAAGCGATATTCCAGCATTAAATTAAGACGAACCAGGTCCGTCTGCATTAATGCAATCAACTGTTGTTTTTGGTAATGACTAGGCGTGTGCGATACCGCATTTAAAAATTCCCCCACCTTTCTTTCTTGAGGGTCGGTATAACTTGAGAAAAGCCAAAGGATGCGCTCGAAAATGTTGAACAAATTATTTGATCAGTTGATTGATTCCAAAGGAAGTCCTTCCTTTTTCCATTGCGCGACCCCTCCTTTTAAATTGAAGTGATCAATGTGATTTTTCTCTAGGATTTTACAGGCTAGGCTGCTGCGCCCGCCGCTTTGGCAATAGGGGATCACCGTTTTTCCTTTCCAATGCGAAACGTTTTTTTCAAATTGATCTATCGGCACGTGGGTAGCACTCGGTATATGCCCCGAATTCCATTCATCAGTCCATCGCACATCCACTAAAATAAAGTGATCTTTGCTACGCAATTTTTTAAAGAGTTCTTGGGTGGTTATGCTTTTCATGTTAGTCTGGGTTGGCCTCTCTACCTATCATAAGTAACCCTTTGTCGCATGTCCACCACTTTGTTAGTTCATTATTTGCCACGAGGAGAATACAGCAATACCAAAAAATTAGTGGATGCGTTTAAGGCTTCCGCTGACGGTAAAACTGAAATCATCGAACATGATCTCATCGCTCATCCTCCCGAAATGTTTTTGCGTGATAACTTGATGGCCTATGTGATGCGCAATATGGCCGGCCAAAACAAGCCCGAATACGACCAGTGCCTTAAGAATATTGACGCCAACGTGGCTGAAATTAAGCGCGCTAGTCATTTAGTCATTGCGTTTCCCATGTACAACTTTTCGGTTCCTGCTGTAGTAAAAGCCTGGATGGACACGGTCATCATTGCCGGTGAAACCTTTTCGATGGACCCAATCACACATCAGTTTACCCCACTTTTAAGCGGGCACGCCTTGATTCTTAGCACCGCCGGCGGCCTTGGTTATGTTGACGGGCCCATGCAGGCCATGGACCATGGTCGTACGCTGGTTAGTCATGCAATGGGTTTTATTGGCTATAAAAGTGTTCGCGTTGAAGTAGATGGTGCTAATGCCATGGCTAAAGATGATTACGATCAAGCGCTGAACGGGGCGAAACAAAGAATAAATACGGTTGTCGATAGCTGGTATTGATTGGCTATTTCACCATACCTCCTCGTTCGATCAGCCATTTAGAAAGATCGTCAATATTTTTCAACCTGTTTGAAGGGAAAATTTCTTCGAAAAAGGACTCAGTTTTTTCGAGCGTCTCTTTCAAATTTCGTTCTCCACTGGGGGTAATGGTGACGTAGCTCACTCGAGCATCCCTGGCAGCGGCTTCTTTTTGAATGAGACCTATTTTTTCCATCGGTGCTAAAATTCTGGTGATTCCCGAAGCGGTGAAACCCATTTTTTCCGCTAAATCGATCCGGCGGATTTTCTTATCCGACATTTGATTTAAATGAAACAGAACCACGAATTCGTTAAAACCGATTCCATCCAAGCCCCCATTAAAGCGCCGACTGCTTTCGGTGAGTATTTTTGATAAGTTGATAAAAACTTTCAATGAACTGTTGCTGGTCTTCATATTCTTTTAGTTAATATGTACTTTATATATCAAGTATATATAAAATAAAATGAATGTCAATCTTCATTTAGATCCTTTTTAATAGCCACATTTTTTAAACAGAGCTTTTGTTTGAATAACTGCTTCTGCATGATTCACCATGCCCGGAACGTATCCGTTTGGGGGCACTGCGTTCAGCCCGTAGAGTGCCTCAATTTCCTTTGTATTTAATGATCGAAGTTCTGGAACCCACCTTTTAACGTATTCAGCCTTTGGATCAAAGCGTTTTTGCTGAAGGAGGGGATTGAAAATGCGAAAGTATGGCTGGGCATCGCAGCCGGTGCTTGCGGCCCATTGCCAATTTCCATTATTAACGCACGGATCGTAATCGATTAATTTTTGCGCGAAATATTTTTCTCCCCATTGCCAATTGATTTGGAGGTCTTTTACTAAAAAACTGGCGGTGATCATGCGAGCGCGATTGTGCATTGCGCCTGTTTGGTTTAGTTCACGCATGCCGGCATCTATAATCGGAAAGCCGGTTTTACCTTCACACCATTTTTGGAACCACTCTTCGTTTGCATTCCATTTAATATGCTGATATTTCTCTTTGAATTCCCTGCCGAACACATGTGGAAAATGAAAGGCGATGTGGGTAAGAAAATCACGCCAGAACAACTCGGTGAACAATTGACTTTCGGGGCCAAGTTGCTGCAACACCGCATAATAAACCTCGCGTATCGAAACGGTTCCAAACTTGTGGTGGGGCGATAATAGGCTTGTTCCTCTTTCGGCTAAGTTATTTCTTGTTTTTGCATAATCCCTTAGCTCGCCCAATCGATCTATTCTTTTTTTTGCCTCCCGGCTTCCCCCGTGCTGATGAATATTTGAGTGGTTGCTAATGTGTTTCTTTAGGCGATCGATCGATTCTTTTTCGCTGATTTGGTTCAAATAATTTTTGTGGGCGTTTTTTTTAGGTTCGCGAATGCTTATTTTGCTGGCCCGTTTAAAAAATGGAGTGAATACGGTGTAGGGTTCACCATTGGGTTTGCGCACCTGTTCAGGTTCGGTGAGTAAGGCATCGCTTTCCTGAAAAAATGCGATGTTGTACTGTTTGCAGAGTGATTCAATTGCTTGGTCCCGTTTTTGTGCGAAGGGCGTGTAATCCCGGTTGGTGTATAAGGCTTGTATTGTTCCGGTTTTAAACAAGGTTTCCAACACGGCGTTGGTTTCACCTTCCAACACTTCCAAATGTGAGCCAACCTTATTAAGCTGCTCATTCAAATCGATCAAACTCTCTATCATAAACTGTACGGCGTTGTCGCTTCGATAGGGGTTATTTTTGAGTTGAACGGGATTCAAAATAAAACAGGGGATTACTTTTTCCGAATTTTCCAATGCTCTTAACAAGCCCGAGTTATCGGTTAAGCGAAGATCCCGATGGAAAAGGAAAAGTGCAATTTTATTTTTCATGACATTTTAATTTCATAGTAATTCTATCATACTGTAATCATTTGCTCGTTGTATTGTTATGAGATATGTTCTTTATGATGAGAAGTTTTATTGTTGAGCTATTGGCTTTTACCCTTAAAGAGGCGCGTGCATGCGTTTTTGCCGGTTCTTTTTTCGTGATTCTTTTTCTATCTCATGTTTTACCGCTTTATGGCTTGCCCAGATATGATTTTTTGTTTTTGGCGGCGGTGGTCATTCAATGCATTTTAATTGTCTTCAAGCTTGAAACCAAAGAGGAACTGAAAATGATTTTTTTATTTCATTTGATCGGACTTTGCTTGGAAATTTTTAAAACCCATCCAGCTATTGGCTCGTGGTCTTATCCTGAATTTGGCTATTTAAAATTATGGGGAGTTCCACTTTATAGTGGCTTTATGTATGCAGCGGTGGGTAGCTATATTGCACAAGCTTGGAAACTTTTTAAACTGAACCTTGTTCATGCACCATCTTACTTTTATTCCATGCTGCTCAGTTTATTGATTTATCTGAATTTTTTACCCATCATTTTATTCCGGACATTCGCTCTATTTTGATGGTGCTCGTCATTTTTATTTTCAGAAAAACGACCGTAGAATTCACTGTCATTCGCAAGGTCCGTTCCATGCCTTTGGTACTTTCTTTCTTTTTAATCGCATTTTTCATTTGGATAGCCGAAAATATTTCCACATTTTTAGGTGCCTGGAAATACCCCGATCAACTAGTCACTTGGTCAACGGTTTCGTTTCATAAAGTGGGTTCTTGGTCACTCCTTGTGATCATCAGTTTTGTGCTGATTGCTTATTTGAAGCAGCGTTCCGATCGGCCTTGATACGGCTTGACCTACCTTAAATTAAAGTGAGGACGATGTGAACTGTATCACCCACTTTTAGACCTTCATTTTTTCTGACAGCCGCTTTTATCGGTAAAAGATACGTTCCCTTTTTTTCGGGGAAAATACTGGTTTTCCATTTTGTTGCGCCTATTTGTACTTGTACTTTTACGGAACCAAAGCCTAGCCTGGGCCCTTCGTTAAACTGCTTGATTTCATCCGAAAGCTTTTTATCGATGGTAATAAAATGCCATGCCGCTTTGCCGGACCAAAGCCAAATTTCTGCTTTGAATGAAAAGGTTGGGTCCATAGTTAAAATTTAAAATGTACAAAAAATCGCCCATGATTGTCTGAATCTACTTCTAATCGGTGATAAAGATTGCGAATGTGCTTTTGATCCAAAAATCGCTTTACCGTTTTTCTTAAAGCACCACTTCCTTTTCCGGGAATGATTTCGACCAGTCGAATTTTTTTTTCGACTGCCTCTTGGATGATGCGATTCAGCTCCGCATCAATTTTATAACCTTTGTTGTAAATATCATGAAGATCGAGCTTTAATTTCGCCATAAATGCTATTTGGAAGTGCCCTTTCCGAAGGTGGAAATATTTTTGCTGAGCGGGCGAAATGGAAACGGTCTTTCGTTGCTTACAAAGGTCATGTAGCGCGAAAAACAATATAGTTGGGTATTCCAAATTTCGCAAAATTCCGCCATGTCCTTATTTCGTTTTCCAGTACTGAGTGTGACAAAAAAATGAACGATCGTTATTGCCATTACCACTATTTTCCAGGCGCTTAGAATGACTCCTGAAATGATGCCCACCATTATTCTCATGAGTGCTTCAGCACCTTCCATTTTTTGATTCATGATGTTTGGGTTATGGATGGATCGATTGTACCATAGAATCAAAAAAGCCCCTCGGTATTTAGTACGAAAGGCTTTCGATAGTTCGATTGTTTTTTGTTACTTCTTCTTTGCTGCTGGCTTCTTCTTTGAAGTCTCTTTTTTTGCACTCACTTTTTTTGTGGCAACTTTTTTGGCAGGAGATTTAGCTTTTGCTTTTGGCTCATCCGCCTGTGGCACTGGCGCTTCTTCTTCCATTTGAACCGCTTCTAATTCGTTTTGGCCAACCGTGTACACCTTCTTTTGCCTAAGCTGATCAAGCATTCTCATGATTTTGTCTAATTTGCGGTTTAAATCGGCAAATGCCTCTTTGTTTTCATTTGGCTTTGGTGCAGACGTGCCTTTGTTGTCGTAGCCACCCCCTTTGCTTTCATTAAAACAATCACTGCATAGCACGGGCTTATCGCCGTTGGGACGGAAAGGGACCTCGCACGTTTCGTCGCATTCATCGCATGTGGCTTTGAACATTTTTCGCTCTTCAAACGCCGGGCGGCTAAACTCTTTTTCCCGAAGTTTCGATTGCCTCCTCTTTCAAATCGATCTGAGCGATTGTATCCATCATCTCCATCATTTTTCTTAAAGCATCGGTTGCAAAGGACCGTTTTTCCAAAGGAAGGCTTGAAAGGCACTTCGCACTTATTTCCACAATCCGAGCAGGTAGCCGGATACATATTGCCGGCTGGACCCCGTCCTCCTGGTTTTCCAAAGTTCCTATTTCCCCCACTTCCGTTTGGGCGACGATTGCCACCTCGGTTGTTTTCAAAGCTGCGCATAAATTATTTCCGTTTAGTAAATAGAACCTAAATCTATAGACACTTCCCATAAAAGGCAAGGTGCATATTTAAACCTAATGGAAATCATTTTTATGGTTCGCAGTTTGCTACGCTGTAAAAAAAGCCAGATAGGTCAACAAAAGACTGATGATCACTAAAACTCCTCCCCAGCGTTTAGTATTTTTATACATGCCTTTAAAGGATTTTAGGCTTTCAGGGTAGGCGATGAATAAGAACCCTTTTACAGCCGATGCCCAACCCAATAGTGTAATGAGAACGGTCCAGTCCTTTACCCAAACATTGTGGACATGAATGACGATCATGCCGATTAACAGCGTAAAAAAACCGGTCACAAAAGTAAGTGCGGGGGATTTAACGAATTCATCGATCATTTTGTTGAATTGGATTGAACCGCGAATGGCGGCGATTCCGGTTCCTAGCATCAACAGGGCGAAGATTTGGGCAATAAAAATAGAAAGGTTCATTGGGTTTGTTTTTATTTGATATTAGTACAATCGTATCAGAAGAATACCGGCTGCGATAGGGATTTTATTGCATGAACCATCTTTGGATGAGCGGCTCGTGCCATTTATAAATGATATTGACTATCGGATCGACGCTGGGGCCATGAACCAATGCTCCGCCCAGCGCCCCTGCGAATGTGATGGCTATCAACCCAAGTATCGATAAAATTATCACTCCAGCACGTGAAAAAATGATCTTCTGCGCTGCGTTGATCAGTGCAATGCCCGCATGAATTGTTTTTTCTTTTCAGCCCACTGACCAAGGCGATTGATTGGTGCGTTGGCATTACGATTGGCTTGCTTGATCCATTCAATTGCGTAGGCAGCGGTCAAGACTCAAAAAATAGCCACCGAAGTGGAAGCCCATAGCGAGTGCATCTCGACCACTCCATTTAGCATGGGATCAGATGAAAACATATGTTCGATGCTCTCGCCGCTCATTAAAGTTGGCCAAGCGCTGAGTGTTCCCGAAAGCAGTAAAAATAGTTTGATGAAAAAAACAGTGGTGTTGTTCCGAACTTTTTTTGAAGGAATAAGCTCTAGCAAGGCGTATAGGCTAAATAAGGCAATGGGGAAGTGCACAAAGAGAGGATGGAGATTGTTCATAGGATTGAGTTATTTTTTTGGCTCGGGAGGAAGGATTTACATTCGTCACCCGTCCAAGGCGGGTTCCTCAGCACAGGCTTCTCATCCTTCTCTACCTCGCAACACTCAATTGCTATCCACCTTTGGCAAATAACAATTGATTGGCTCGGGAGGAAGGATTCGAACCTTCGAATGACGGATTCAGAGTCCGTGGCCTTACCACTTGGCGACTCCCGAACGGGTTTTGGGGTGGTTGATGACCTTGCACCTTTGCTGAAGATGTACAGGCACATTATATCACGAAGACTTTTTATCTTCTAAGTCTCTTGCGGTTTGCAATCGGCATTCGTTTAAAGATCCACGAGCAGCATTCGGGCCGTGGTCTTTTGGGCTAAATTTAAATGGCTCCTCGGACTGGATTCGAACCAGTGACCTACCGGTTAACAGCCGGTTGCTCTACCGCTGAGCTACCAAGGAACGTGATTTAAAATTGCAGAAACAATTTATCGGAGTGATGTGGATTTTGCAAGTTTTTTTTCAAACTTTTTTTCTCTGTGTGTTAAAATGATTTCATGAGTAAAAAATCACTTATTTGGCTCGGAATTTTTATCGGGTCCACCGCGGGCGCTTACGCTCCCGCCCTGTGGGGTGGGTCACTCCTGAGTGGATCGTCTATTCTGTTCAGCACTTTAGGAGCTTTTGTTGGAATTTGGGCGGGTTATCGCTTGGGTGGGGATGAATAAATTACCTTTAGTTACTGCGCTTTCTTTCGTGTTCCTTCAGATACTTTTTGCGCAGCCGAATGGTTTTGGGAGTGATTTCAACGTACTCGTCGGGCCCAATGTATTCAATTCCTTTTTCGAGCGTCATGGGAATGGGCGGGATTAAATTAATGGCTTCGTCGGTTCCCGAGGCGCGCACGTTCGTTAGTTTTTTGTTCTTGAGCGGATTCACCACCAAGTCGGTACCCTGGTTATGTTCGCCAATCACCATTCCTTCGTACACTTCCTGAGCCGGAACCACAAAAAGTGGCCCGCGTTCCTGCAGTTTCCATAGCGAATAGGCCATGGTGCTCCCTGTATCGCCCGAAATCATCGATCCCACGCTGCGCTTGGAAATTGCACCCATGTGTGGTTCGTAACGGTCGAAAGCGTGATATAAACTTCCTTCTCCACGTGTCATTACCAAGAACTGTGAACGGAAGCCGAGTAGCCCGCGAGTAGGAATGTCGAATTCGAGCGTGGTATTCCCTTCACTTGATTTCATATTAGTCATGATTCCTTTGCGCTTGCCGAGCGCTTCGATCACGCTGCCCGCCATTTCGTCCGGGACGTTTACGATGGCATTTTCTACCGGCTCCATTTTAACGCCATTTTCCTCTCGCATGATGACTTCTGGTTGGGAAATTTGAAGCTCGAACCCTTCCCGACGCATGGTTTCGATCAATACCGCAATGTGCATCTCGCCTCGACCGTATACCTTCATATGATCACCTTCTAAAAATTCGATTTTCAGTCCCACATTCGTTTCCAATTCTTTTTCTAGCCGATCGCGAATGTGTCGGCTGGTTACCATTTTTCCTTCTCGCCCGGCAAACGGAGAATCATTGACCATAAAATCAATCGCAAGGGCAGGAGGGTCCACCTTGATTGCCGGTAAAGGTTCGATGGCTGCATTGGTGGTGATGGTTTCACCCACATAAATATCGGGAATTCCGGCAATGGCCACGATGTCACCGGCGATTGCTTCGGAAGCTTCGATTCGCTGCATGCCATCGTAAGTAAAAATTTTTGTTACACGCCCGCTGCGCTTGCTGCCATCTGGCTTGATGATTGTAACGCTTTGATTGGGCTTTAAAGTCCCTTCGTAGACACGCCCAACCGCCATGCGCCCTAAAAAGTTATCGTATCCCAGCGTGGCTGGCTGCATTTTGAAGTCACCATTCGGATTGCCAGTGGCGTGTTCGACTTGTTCAAAAATAAAATCAAGCAATGGAGTGATGTCTTTTCGCTCGTCGTTTAAGTTTCTGATAGCAACACCGTCTCGGGCGATCGCATAAATGTATGGAAAATCAAGTTGCTGATCACTTGCTCCCAGGCTGGCGAATAGATCAAACGTTAGATCAACCACTTCGTCGGGGCGTGCCATTGGCTTATCAATTTTATTGATGACCACCAGTACTTTATGCCCCAGTTCCAATGATTTTCGGAGAACAAATTTGGTTTGAGGCATAGGTCCTTCGTACGCGTCCACCACCAACACCACGGCGTCCACCGTACGGAGCACACGTTCCACTTCGGCGCCAAAGTCGGCATGCCCGGGAGTGTCCACAATATTCAGTTTTTTGCCTTTGTAGTTAATCGCGGCGTTTTTGGCATAAATGGTAATTCCGCGTTCTTTTTCTTGGTCATTGCTATCCATCGCCCGTTCTTCCAGTCCTTTGCGCTGGTCAAACCCATCGCTGGATTTTAAAAGTGCGTCCACCAAAGTGGTTTTACCGTGATCCACGTGAGCGACGATGGCAATATTTCGAATTTCCATAAAATAAATTAAAAGGCGCCTTATGGTAGCCGATTGTCTTTAAAAACACAATCAAACTTCCTGATTAATTTGACTTTACTTTATTTTATGTTTTTTTATAATTTAATTCCTCCTAAACGTATGTTCATTTCGTTGCCATGAATTTGCCCTCTTCTTCACCGGAACTTTCCAGCACTCGGCGCTATGTGCCCAGGGGTCGTACCTTTCATTTACAAAGTGATGATTATCAACCGCTGATTTTACGGAGCGGCTCAGTTATTTGGCCTATCCACTATAATGCAATTGAAGGGCGCACTCGCGTTGCTTTTCGCACCCCTTTTTTAAATGATCCGCAGCAGGGGAGTTATGTTGGTGGTCCCAATATGTTGAATGCGCTGCCTATGGATCGACGCGACTCCGATCCTCCTAATCAACTTTCTCATGAACGACAGACTGCCTTCAGTTTGGCTTATTGTGTGCCTAGTGCTCGGGAGGCGATCAATCATTTATTAGGATTGCGGCTCTTTGCTCCCGAAGATCTTTTTCGCAACACCGATTCGGCGTCTCAGCGCCTTATTTTGGTGGCATTATCTCGCTTTTTATTAACACAAACTCTTTTGCCTCGTGAGCAATTTGACCGCATGGCTGAGTGGGTTATTGATTCACAACGGTTGCCCTTTAGCCCTCGAATGGCTTGCTTTAGGGGCTTGAAACCCGAGGAGCTCAATCGTATTTTCCAGGCAACCTTATCTCCACGCTCTCATTAGGTATTCTTGCTTTTCTGGGGTTTTCTTTTATAATGGAGCCCTCATTTCATTAAGGTTATGCGTCTTAATGACCTAACCCGCTTTTTTTATGACCTTCAACGAATTTGGACTTAGCCAAGATTTACTGCGTGGACTTGATGAACTTGGATTTGTTTCCCCTACACCCATACAGCAACAGAGCATTCCGCAGGCTTTGCAGTCCGATCGAGACTTGATTGCCTTGGCCCAAACCGGCACCGGAAAAACCGCCGCCTTTAGTCTGCCTATTGTTGAGCAAATTGATCAGAATTCTCATCATCCTCAAGCCATTATTTTGTGTCCGACACGTGAGCTTTGCCTGCAAATTCATTCGGATATTCAAAAATTCACTCGCTATTTACCTCGCATCCAGGCATTGGCTGTTTATGGGGGTGCACCGATTCATACCCAAATCAGGGCATTGGAACGCGGTGTGCAAATTGTGGTGGGAACTCCCGGAAGAGTGGTGGACTTAATTCATCGTAAAAAGCTGAAGCTTCAATCCATTCAATGGGTGGTGTTGGACGAAGCGGACGAAATGTTAAATATGGGCTTTAAGGACGATCTGGATCTTATTTTGGCAGAGACACCTTCTACCAAGCAGACCTTTTTGTTTTCGGCTACCATGCCACGTCCGATTGAGGAAATTGCTAAAAAATACATGCGCAATGCCCTTCGCATCAGCGTGGCCAAAGAAAGCACGGGCGCCGATAATATCGTTCATGAATATTATATGGTTCACGCGCGCGATCGCTACCAAGCACTTCGACGTTTGGCCGATTTGCACCCCACTATTTACGGTATTGTGTTTTGTCGCACTAAGCGTGAAACCACCGAAGTGGCCGACCAATTGATTCAGGATCATTATTCCGCAGAGGCACTTCATGGAGACCTTTCCCAGATGCAACGCGATGACGTTATGCAGCGCTTTCGTAAGAAGAAAATTCAGTTATTGGTGGCTACTGATGTGGCGGCGCGGGGGATTGATGTGAATGACCTAACTCATGTGATTAACGACCAATTGCCCGAGAACATTGAAGCCTATGTTCATCGAAGTGGACGCACCGGGCGAGCAGGAAGTAGTGGGCATTCTTTTTCTATTATTCATCTAAAAGAACTGGGTAAAATTAGGGCAATTGAACGAAAATTGAATAAAAAATTTATTCAAAGATCCATTCCGACCGGTAAAGATATTTGCGAAAAACAATTACTCCATTTATTGGAAAAAGTCCGTGAAGCTAAGCCGGATGCCCAAATTGAACCCTATTTGCCTGTTGCCTACGAAACGTTTCATGCATTTGATCGGGAGGCGCTCATTAAGCAATTTCTTTCGATTGAGTTCAACCGTTTTTTGGAGCATTACGGCAATGCTCCCAATATCAATGCGGATACGCGCAGTTCTTTTCATGATCGGATGACTGGAGGAACCTTTCGAGATGAAAAAATCGTTCCGGATCGGGATCGATGCGCCGCGAACACTCCGGAACCTTTGTGCGCTTTCATTTGGCGGTGGGCTTTAAGCAACGCATGAATCCCAAAGAGCTGATTCAATTGGTCAATCGACACCCTTCTTTACGATCTGCTTTGGTGGGAAAAATCAAAGTAGCCGCCGATCACACCCTTTTTGAATTGGATGCCTCGTATGAAGCTGAATTACTTAAGCAGCTACGTTTGGCACGTTTTAAGGGGAATCCGGTTCGCATTAAGCGCGTGACTTAGTGGCGTTTTGCGCGAATGGTCAAATATCGTTCCATACCCTGTCCGCAAGCAATCGCAATCAGCAAGATCGTTAAATAGACCAGTAGCAATGTGGGATAGTCCCATGGCATGGATTTTTTGAACATCGCCGTAAAGAAAACACTGTACCAGGTCACGAACGAAATCGACCCCAATAAAAAAGCTAATTTATGCCAATAACGGTTGATGCGGTGTTCGGCAAGGTTGAAACGAATTAAACGCGGGGCCACCCAAACATGCAGCGCAACTCCATTGAGCACTAGTATAATCGCCAAAGTGGTTTTGAACAAAAATGGGTCGGAGGATTTGTAGAGGGCTGGATCGGTGCCAAACAGACCTATTCCGGTTACCACCAACAAAAACATTCCGCCCAGCACAATGTTTTTCATTACTTGCATGACTTCACTTTCTTTTTTGGAAATGCGGTAGTCAGTCAGAAATTTGAAAAAAAGAATGTCGGAAATGGTTGCCCCTCCCAATCCCAATGTGGTACCCAAAATGTGCGCGGCAAGTAGGGGGGTTTTCCAGAGCGGAAGCAGTTCTAGTACGGTTTCCATGGTGGTTTATTTGTTATTGTTTGAGGGCCTTGACTCCCGCATGCATTCGGAATAGACTTGGGCTCCAAAGAGCATATCATGAAAACTTTTAAACAACGACATTTTTTTGAATCACGCACCTTTGAATTGAAGGCGGAAGGAGTGCGCACGTTCACTAGTCATTTGGGCGGATCGGCCGATCTGTTTGTTCCGTACGATCTGCTTTTAAAAACCCAACGTTCCTATTCCGAAAAATATTCACCCTTTGCTGTGTTGGCGGTGGTTTTTTTGTCGCTTGCCGGCTTGATACAGATGTATGGATCTATGTTTGGGTTGGCTGTGAATTTTTTTGTGGTGGGCCTGTTGGCAGGGGGAGCTCTACTTTCCGTGAGCTATGCACTTTCCATTCGACATTATGCCGCCTTAGAACTTAAAAATGGACAATGCTTATTCGTGCTTAAAAAGGCACCATCCACCAAGGCTGTGCATGATTTTTTGCAGGAACTTTTCCGAAGGAGGGATGATTTTTTGAAAAATCAATTCTTCCACATCGACTTTAGCAACCATCCTTCCGCTGAAATTCGCAAATTTGATTGGCTTCGTAACGAAGGAGTGATCAACGATGAAGAATTTGATTATATTCAGCGCAAAATTTTTGTGCTGAGTGAACATGAGCTCGACTAATTCCGCTGGGTTACTTTAAATGGTTCGCCAGGAATTCGATTGTTTTTTGCCATGCGTCCATGGTTTCATCTGCTGCATAACTGTTGCCAGACGGATTGGCGAAGGCATGACCTACTCCGGGGTAAATATTGATTTGATTCTTGATTCCCACTTCGTTGAGCGCCGCTTCAAAGGCGTGCACACTTTCGGTGCTAATTGAGCTGTCGTTTTCACCGAAAATTCCCAGTACAGGACCACTGAGTTGTTTTAGCTTTTCTTGATCATCGGTTAGTTGGCCATAATAGATCACCGTTGCTGCCAGGTCTTTTTGGGCCAAGGACACATTCAGTGATTGTTGACCGCCAAAACACCACCCCATCGAGGCAATTTTTTGGGCATTGGTCTTTTCTTTCAAGTATTTAATGGCTGCCTGCATGTTTTTGACAGCGGGTTCGGGATTACTGCGTACAGCTCCAGCAAGTTCCCCGGCACGGTCCGAGGTGGTGGCAACATCGCCATACAAATCGACGGCCAACACGTTGTAGCCTTGATTAGCGAGTAGTTTCGCCATGTTTCTGATGTTTTCGTTTAACCCCCACCATTCGTGAATCATTACAATACCGGGATACTGCCCCTTTGCTTCGGGGGTTGCAAGATAACCCGTGTAATCGGCATAATAATTTACGTCAGCTCCTTTTACTTTCACTGAGTCCAGTTGGCTGAATAAATCGATATTTCTTTTTCCGGGTTCTGCCGTAATACATTCACCTTTTTCGTTGAGTTCTCCTTCCTGGCACCCCATGTGATTTGCTTCCATACTGTTTTCCGCCTCTTGTACAATGAAATTACCCTCCATTCCGTTTGCGCGGTGTTTTCCAACACTGCAGTAATATTTAAATTCGCCGGCTGCCTTGGGAGTAAAAGTGAGTGTAGTGGTGCCCCTGTCGAAACCTGCTCACTGCGAAAATCCAACCCCTCCACCACAAAATCATGCAGTCCTTGTTCGCTGGTGAATTCTACGGTCACTCTTTGCCCTTTTTTAACCACTAAATCCGGATTATTTTTACCATCCATTTTAAAGGCAAAATTGACGCCACTTAATTTAAAAGTCACCGCTACTGGACTCATCATCTCATCCATCATTGCCGAAGGCTCGGTGGGTGGCGCGGTTGTTTCGCTGGCCGGCTCAGAAAAACTGCAGGCTGTAAGTAATCCCAATGCAAGGGCTAGGACGATTTGCTTAAATTTCATTTGAACAACGGGTTAATGAATTGATTTTAATTCCAGTGTAATCTGTTCTTTCAATTTTTCAAAGTTGGTTTTATTGAGCGCAGAAACAAAAAGAGGGGATTGGGCGTGATATTTTGTTTCAATTTCCTCCTTTGCCGCTTGATTGATTAGGTCGATTTTGTTGAACACGTATATCATCGGTTTTGCCCCGCAACCCAGGTTTCGAATGACTTCATTGACCACTTCAATCTTCCATTCCATATCCAAATCGCTCGAGTCGATCACGTGCAATAAGATGTCTGCGTCGATGGTTTCTGCGAGGGTGGAATGAAATGCATCGATCAGTTGCGGTGGTAAATCACGAATGAATCCAATCGTGTCACTGATGAGGCATTCTTTACCTTCGCTTGGTAAATGAACCTTGCCGATACGACTATCCAGCGTTGCAAATAGTTCGTCTTTTACCTTAACGTCTTTGCCGGTTAGGTTTTTTAATAATTGTGATTTGCCGGCATTGGTGTAGCCCACAATGGCCACCGTTTTGAATCCGTGCACACGCCGTCGCATTCGTTGCCCCCCTCGATTCATTTCAATTTTTTCGATTTGGCTTTTGATCGTTTCTTCTCGCTTTCGAATATGCCTTTTCATCACCTCGATGTTGGTTTCGCCTTGGCCACGCGTTCCAATTCCACCCCCTTGTCGCATCAATTCACCTCCCATTTTTGCAATTCGAGGCCCAAGATGCCGCAATTTTGCCAGTTCGATTTGCAGTGTAGCCTCTTTGGTGGTGGCGTGTTTGGCGAATATTTCCAGAATTAAATCGATTTTATCCCACACTTTCATTCCGTGCTTTTCAAATACAGCTTCTAAATTGTAGAGCTGTTCTGGCTTTAGAATATTGTTGATCATGATGTAATCCACCTTTTTTTCTTGGGCAATCACTTCAATTTCGGCCAATTTTCCACTCCCGATGTATGTTTTGTAATTTGGAATTTGTTTTTTTTGGATTTTTCGAATCACCACAAAGCCCCCATACGTGGTGAGCAATCTTTCCAATTCATTTAAGCGTGCCAGGCTATCATCGGGGCTCATTTTAGGTTCGATGATGTCAACCAATATCACCTTGGGAAGAGAGGGTTGGTTTTGGGCTTTTGACTTTTGACTCATTGAATTTCCTAGTAAGACATTTGAATTTCGCCATCCGTTTTTGGTAGGCATTGGCAGCTAAGGCGTTCGGGTTCAGGTAAGTCCATCATTTTTTCTGTATCGCTTTTTTCGGTGAATTCCCCTTCGATTGGCTTGAAAGCGCACGTTTGGCAAATGCCTGCTCCATTGCAGGCGGCAATGATTTCTGCACCTTGTGCCACCAATTGTTGCATCATGGGCTCATCGCCACTTTCGTTGATTTGGTATTCTTTTCCATCCAGAATGATTGTTTTCATAAATTCCAAGGGGTTACAGTGGGTTTATTGTAATTTAATTGATTAGTTTTTTCCACCATTCATTAGTCGCCGGCTTTTGATTCAAAGCTAGGGTTTCGCCCATGAGTGGCGTTAAAAGGTTGATTTTATTTTGTTGGGAGGCTGCTTCGGCAATTTGTACCGGTTCTAACCAGCCATGAAAGGCAAGATTGTATTTTCCCCAATGAATGGGAATCATGGTTTTACACTTCAGATCGATACAAGCTTGCACACTTTCTTTAGGGAACATGTGTACGTCTGACCAGTTTCGGGAATAGGCACCGCATTCAATGAAAGCCAAATCGAATGGTCCATACTGTTTACCGATTTCTTTAAAGTGCTTGCTGTAACCTGTATCGCCACTGTAAAACAGGCGATTTTTTTTGGTTTCGATGACCCATGAAGCCCATAGGGTGCACGCGGAATCGGTCAACGATCTGCCCGAAAAGTGTTGCGAAGGAGTTGCAGTGTATTTGATTGGACCTATTTGAACGCTTTCGTGCCAGTCGAATTCATGAATTTTTTCTGATGGAACTCCCCATTCTACCAAATGTGCTTTTACGCCCAATGGCACCAAAAAATTTTTAACCCGCGAATGAATTTTTTTAATGGTCGGCATGTCCAAATGATCGTAGTGATCGTGAGAGATGAGCACGGCGTCAATCGATGAGGGCAGCTCGTTTATCTGATAACGATGTTTATAGCGAAATGATTTGATTCCGAGCCATGAAAACGGGCCAATTTTTTTATCGGCTACAATCGGGTCCGTTGCAATGATTTCCCCCTGTAACTTAATGATGAGCGTTGAATGCCCTAGCCAGGTAATCGAGTCGTTCGATTTTTGAATCGCTTGTTTTTTTAGGGCACGGTTGTCGATGATTTGTTTGGGTACTCTTTTGGAGCGTGAATCTTGCCAATAATCGCGCATTAATCGGAAGATCATTTTTAAGCTCGGCCTTAAAACAGTTGTTTGCTTATTTCTAAAACGGCCTTTTTTAAATTGCTTGGATTGATGAATTTTTTTGAGCGAATTTGCATCTGGCTTGCCTCCGAACGATTCAAACATTTGTTTTGTTGATTAGGGATGAGTGATTCCACTTTGAACTTCTTTTTCCAGTGCTGCTTTTTTAAGGTCGCGCAATTCTTTTTGGCTTTCACTTAATCGCTATTGTAATTCACTGGTTTGTTGAAAGAACTGATAGCCCAGCTTTCGAATCCGCTGATAGTTCCATGCGTGCATGATTCCACCAACCACTAAAGTCGTTAAAATGATGGCGAGAGCGATGGGTTTTTTAGCATTTTCCTGCATTATTTTTTCTTTTTTAAATATTCGGTTCTAAGCACCATGGTGGTTTTCCCATGCGGCACTCGACTTCTTCGGGATTATCGGTTAGGCGAATGCCTTTAATAACCATCCCTTGCTTGTAGGATTCTTTGGAGTTTCTGGATTTTAAATCTTTTACTAAAAATACGGTGTTTCCGTTTTCTAGCGGATTGCCATTGGCGTCTTTGGTTTCTGACATTTTTTTGGGGTTAAATAAAGTGCTTCTATTTTACTTCATAATGTCCGGTTTTGCGAGGTGTGGATTTTTTTGATGCACCCAATCGGCGGTTGCCACCGTTAATAAATGAAATGCCCAGGCTCGCACCCATTTTAGTACTGATTTAATTTGTTTTTTTTCTAGTATATTTAAGCCCAAATAGGGCTCTTTTCCCTCCTCTACAAGTGGCATGTCGGTAACAGGATAATTTCCGATCATGGCCGTTTTTTTGGATCGATTTTGTGCTCTGAACATACTCCCTTATACCCGTTTAATGAAGGCTTGGGTTCATCGGTTTCGATCACTATCACCCGATGTCCATCTTTTTCGATCGTTTTAAAGGCACTCAGTCGATCCGATTTTGGGCTGTTGCTGTATATGAATACGCGAATTCCTCTTGCTAAATAGCCTTCCAAAAGGCTTTTGACTGCATCGTTTACCTCTGCGTACGGAGGCAGCAAGGTTCCATCTAAATCGAAAATAACCGCTTCGAGGCGTTCGATACCTTTTTGTTTTGCCATGACCATCAATTCGCCGGCGTTAGGAGCTTTTTGCATCATTGCATCAAATTGCGTAGCTCTTTCGCCCAAAATTAAGCTTAGTGCTGAACGAACTTTGTCTCCTGACATTCGCTCTTTGCTTTCTGACCACTGTTCTATTTCGCTCATCGAAGCAGCGTTACTGAATTAGGAATGATTTCTAAAAATTTTTGAAACATGGGTCCGGTTAATTCTAACGTAGCGGTGTTACGATTGGGATGAAAGCTTACGATATCGGCATGGTAGACCGTTTCGTCCACATACACTTCCACATCGTGTTCGTGATTGTTGAGTAGTCCGAATGGCGATACTGATCCCGGTTCTAAATCAAGTTTTTCTTTTAGTAAATCTGGGCTGGCGAATCCGAATTTGTCCCCGGCGAGTTCACTGACTTTTTTTAAATCGGCTTGTTTTTTGGCAGACAATACCACTAACAAAAAGCGAGTTTTCTTTTTATTTCGTAGGAATAAATTTTTACACGCTAAGCCGGGGATCATGCCACAATGTTCTTCGGCTTCCTCGCAGGTAAACACAGCCGGGTGTTCATGCTTTTTAAATTCAATGTCTTTGGATACTAAATAGGATTCGACGTTCATGTTCTTAACCTAGCATAATCTTCACTTTTTGCATTGGTCTACTGAAGAAAATCGATCGATAATTTGCCTTGCGAATAGAAAAAGTGAACTATCTGCCCATTATATCCCGATTCAAACCCTCGATTATTGATGTGGAGGATGTGACCTGAATCATTCAGGATGGGGATCGATTCGGAATATTCAAGATAAAAATTGGTATTGAAGGGCTTTTTAATGTTTAGTATCCGCTCGGTGTCTTCCACAATGGGGGTTCCGCCATCGCCGTCGAACCGATTGAAATTTTGAGTGATCTGCTTTTCTGCTACTCGTTTCCCATTCAGGTATGCACGAATGTAAAAATGACCTGTGAGCGAATCTCCATCAAAAGGTTCAACAGCTTCTATTTCGGTGGTTACTGTTAAACCTGGGCATGGATCTGCGGTTTCTAGACATTTAGCATTTTCCATCCGACTGATTTCGATTGTTTTTTTGGTTATGATGAATTTTAAGCTTTTCATCATCCCTTGAACTTCGGGCAGATCATAGACTGATTCAAAGCTGGTTAAATTATAAACATCTTCGCCATTGGCAAAATAAAAGTAAAAGAACGTTCCTGCGTCACCGGTACTAATGGCTTTATATACGTCACTGCCGGCAATTTTAAAATCAGCTTTTTTATAGTTCGATGAATTTATAATCTCGTCAAAATAAGCTTTGGGTCCAAATGTACTTTCTAATTTGGTGATGGTAAAATAATTGGTCCACATCATTCCTTCGGGGGGTTGTACATCTAATTGAACTGTTGATTCGTTTGGAGTCCACCCTTTGGGGTAGTTGAAAGTTAGATTATAATTTTCGCTCGAATAGCTTTGGTATTCTAATGCAGTTTGATTGTCTTTCATCATTTCAAGTTCTTGCAATTTCTGTGCTTGTTCTCCCAAATTACCTCCTGGAATACCAAAGGCGGTCATGCAGTAGCCAGTGGATCCTTCGTATTCCATTAATTCTCCATCCACTTCGGGGCACTTACATTCATTATTTTTAAATTCACCACCACTTTGAATGCAGCTTAATTCTAAGGGGGACTGAATTGACGGCTTATCTTTTTGCACCCATAAGATGCCTGCGGTTACTAAAGTGGCAGTTATTAGCGCGGTTATAATGATCGTTAATAGGGTTTTATTGGCTTGATTTTCCATGTTTAAAAGGAGGGTTATTAAGTTTACGTTTCTATATTACTCATCTTTTCGAAAAGTGTTACCGTTTTTTTACCCTTCTAATATCGATACATCTTTTCGGCTGGGATTGTACGGATCTGTAAACTCTTTGTGTGACCAAAAACTTTCAAAGCCCAATTTTTCGATCATCAACGATTCATTGGGGTAAATTGGGTACGCTTGAGATAAGTACACTGTTTTGTAGGGCAGCTCAAACACGGACTCGCTGTTGGTTAAAAAGCTTGGCGCAAATATTACAAAACCGTTCATGGCCGATTGATCGGTAATTGGAATGTCCAGTTGATAAGTGCTGCCGTTTGCAAACGTTTTTTCTCCTCTAAATTTATTTACCAAACTGGCCAATGCAATGCCCCATGCTTCGTTGGTGCTTTCTACTGATAAAATCAATTCCGGTCTGCCAAAGTGCCATTTTGGATGCGCGGCTTCGGAAAGGCCATAGGTTACAAACGTGGTTAGGCCCTCGTCGGGAGTATCGCGAAAAATAAACAGATAGATGGGCGGCAAATCTGATCTTAATGAGGATATGACTTTCGTTTCCGATGGGACTTTTTTTAATTTTTTAGCCAGCGGTTCAATAAAATGATCAATCATTTCCTGTTTTAATTGAATTAAACATTAAATGGATTTTGAGTAGAGCGTTTCGAGGGGGGAGTATTCCTTTTGTGCTTCGATTGGCACGATGACCACGCGATTCTTTCGTTTAAAAAGCTTATAAGCCTTTGATTCTTTTTTTGAGTTAATCACCCGGAATGAGTCGTTGCGAAAAACAATGGCGGCGTGATTATCGATTGCGATACCGATACCGCCTATTTTTTGCACCATCTGAGCAAAGCTTTTTTTCCGTTTCAGACCTAATGTTTCACCATCAAAATGAGGGCAATGGAGTCCTTTTATCATTCCCAATCCTTTTACCCGAATGTATTTCCAGTTATCTGGATGATAAAACGACATGGAATCGCTGTGCCCGTGTTCAAACCAACAAATGGAACCCGCGCTCGCGCCACACAATACCACTCCTTGGTTGTAGGCGGTTTGGAGCATCTGATCAACTTTTAGTCGGCGCCATCGCTTCATCATTTTGAGCGTGTTTCCTCCGCCAATGTAAATGATATCCGCGGAAAAAATTTTTTCTTCGATTTCTTTTTGGGATGGATTTTCGCGCAGCAAAAAAAGTTTTTCAACCTTACAACCTAACTTTTTTCCGTATAGCTTCTCGATCGCCTGCGAGTAGGTTTCCGAGTCGTTACTGGTGGTAGGGATGAACAGGACTCGTGGGTTCTTCTTTCCGCTCAGCGCAACAATTTCTTGGTCGATCGCTAATGTTTCATAGTGTCGTACTTCCCCCGCCGATTGCAACGATGTATGAGTTCATTTGATTCAATTCAATTCGTGGCTTCGGATGCCATCATAACGAATTGAGTGCGCGGTTGCCAGTGCATTCATCCATCAGACCTCCGCAATATCCCTTAAATGAATGATTCCGGTGCCTTTCTCAATCGTAACCAAGCCCTGGTTTTTTAGTCGCTTCAGGCAGCGGGTTACGGTAACACGGTTTAAATTGGTGCGTTCGGCGATTTGCTCGTGAGTGACTTGCAGCGGAATGTTCATCATTTTTCCTAGCAGGCTGTGTTGACGTTTTTTGTGAAGCCTCTGCAGTTCCTGGTAAATTCTTTCGGCTGCGGCCTCAATGTTATTCTGGATTTTAAATTCGTAATCGTTGATTCGGGTCGCCATTTTTTGCATCAGCTTCAGCATGGATTCAGGATGAGCTGAAATGATTTTTAAAAACTCATTCACCGGAGTTACGCATAAGTAGCTGCCTTTGGTGGTTTCGGCAAAGTGGTTTGGGGTGTCATTTTCTAAATCAAAACTGCCAAATACGGCCCCTGGTCCCAGGGTATCAAAAATGGAACGTTTGCCATCCTTTGAGTGATACAAAATCACTTCCCCCCGTTTAATAACGTAAATTTTTCCATCTTTTTGGTGAGGGGTGTAGATTTGATGTCCTTTTTTGTACGTGTCCTCGAAAGAATGAGGGGCAATTTCACAAAAACTCGCTTCGGGAATTCCCTCATAAATATCGATGTTTTTCAGTGAATATCGTTGTTCCATTGGCTTTTAAGGTTACCATGCTATTGTAACTTATTTTTTGACCACAGGGTAGCGCGGCTGTAGCTTTGACTACTTTGCTTGTGTTGCTCCATATGGTACAAAGGGTATGTTTATTTATTCACTCATTATTTTTATGACAAAAAAACTTACTTTTAATTTTCAAGTGCTGGCGACATTGGCACTTCTCCTTGTTTCACTAACCTTACTTTCTGGTTGCAAGGTTCCTGTGGATACCGATGATTCTATGATGAACTCGGATGAAACCATGATGAACTCGGATGAAACCATGATGGAAGGGGATGAAACCATGATGGAAGGGGATGAATGGTCTATGGATGGCGAAGACGCCATGATGAAAAAAGACTCTGAGGTTATGGAAAATCAATCGGATGATGCCATGATGAAAAAGGATGAATCCATGATGGAAGGTGATTCTATGGAAAAATCAGCAGATGATGTTATGTCCTATGTGAGTGGAATGACTCAACCTTATCAATTGGCAGCTTATAATCAGGCTGTTCAAGACGGAAAAACCGTCTTGCTTGATTTTTATGCAAACTGGTGCCCTATTTGTCGCGCTAACGCTCCTTCTTTAAAATCCGCTGCCGGTCAAACCGATGCAATCGTTTTTACGGTTGATTACGACAATGAAGCCGCACTTAAAAAACAATTGGGTGTTACTTCGCAATCCACGTATGTGCTTTTAAAAGATGGCAATGAAGTCGCTCGCATTAGTGGGGCTCAGTCTGAAGCTGAGTTTGTTGCTTTTTGAACCAATAGTTCTGAAGCTATCCTCGCCCGTTCAATCTTTCAAAAGTCCGCTTTGGCGGACTTTTTTTAAAAAGAAGTTGCATTGTTCTTTTGAGCGTGTTACACTGGGGTCAGTCGTAGATAGCAACATGATGATTACGATCAGTTGACGTAGATAATCATTCCTCTGTTGGTACGAACTGTCGGTCTTAAATGCTCCCAGCTCCCGGGGAGTTTTTTTGTGTTTGCCCACAAGAATACAAAGGCACAAGGGCATCTTTTTGTCATTTTCACTCGCTTATGCTTTTATGCCTTTGTGATTTAACGATCCTAGTATGACTCACCAAAAGACATGGAAAATCCTCAGCTGGAATGTGAACGGTATTCGCGCTGTTGAACGAAAAGGTTTTTTGGACTGGCTACGGGAGGAATCCCCGGATGTTTTGGGCATCCAAGAAACTAAGGCCGATCGTGAGCAGCTTTCGGATGCCTTGTTAGCGCCAAATGGCTATCATAGCTTTTGGTTTTCTTCGACGGTCAAAAAGGGCTACAGCGGAGTTGCACTTTATACCAAAATTCCCC
Source organism: Candidatus Peregrinibacteria bacterium (assembly GCA_016699515.1). GTDB lineage: Bacteria > Patescibacteriota > Gracilibacteria > UM-FILTER-43-11 > UM-FILTER-43-11. The sequence continues at coordinate 394,955 of CP064978.1, forward strand.
CGATACGCGTGGTGAATGGTCTTGGTATTGAGCGTTTTGACCAAGAGGGGAGAGTGATTACCGCTGAATTTGAAGATTTCACTTTGTTGAACGTCTATTTTCCCAATGGAAAGATGAGTATGGATCGCTTGGTGTATAAATTGGAATTTTATAATGCTTTTTTGACACACGTCGAAGCATTACGACTCTCTGGTAAGCGCATTATTTTTTGTGGTGATGTGAACACAGCCCATCACGAGATCGATTTGGCTCGTCCTAAGCAAAATCAAAACGTCTCCGGTTTTTTGCCCGTTGAACGCAAATGGTTGGACCAAGTGGTTTCTAAACATTATTTGGATACCCTTCGCGAATTTCGTCCTAACGAGCCTGATCTTTATTCGTGGTGGGATCTCAAGTCGCAATCGCGTGAAAAAAATGTAGGATGGAGAATTGATTATTTTTTTATTCATCGTGATTTACGCCCTCACCTGAGCAATGCTTTTTTGCTGACGGATGTTTATGGCTCGGATCATTGTCCGGTTGGAATCACCCTCACGTTTTAGTGTTGATATACGACAACAACATTTTTTATAAAAAATATGCTGATTTTATTTAATTTTAGCCAAAAAATCATCCTTGACAAACGCGCGCGCTCATCGATAGAATAGTCGTTAGTTTAAACAAACTTTTCATGACTAATCGATCTTCCAGTAAACAGCATGGCTTGCATTCGGCAAACGAACAACGGCCTAAAAAAAAGTTACGCGAACGCGCTAACAAGGAAAAAGCAAACGCTCGAAAGGCAGAACGACGCGCTCTGTTGGCTGCCTAGTGGAAATTGTTGACAAATAAATAAAAAGGTTTACAATATCTTCCTTTCGTTTCATTTTCGCTCATTCGCGTTGATGTACATTCGATTGCTTCCATCGTTTCCCCGTTTTCTACAAAATTTCTTAACGACACATTGATTATGGACAGTCATTCCGCCCAAGCGCCCAGTGGCAATACCACTTTAATCGCCCTTCAGGAAACCAGTTTGAATTTAGAAGAGGTGATCAAGGATATGTTTCTGGTTCTTACCGACAAAGAGCGCGATGTGATTGTTCGTCGTTTTAGTTTAGACAACAAGCCTCGCCAAACGCTCGATAAAATTGGCCGTCATTATCAAGTGACTCGTGAACGCATTCGCCAAATTGAAAACATCGCCTTGAACAAATTGCGACGTACCGTTAGCAATACCAAGTTGCGTTTGGTTAATCGTTTGGCAAAGCAATTTATCGAAAAACAAGGAGGAGTGATGCTTGAATCCGAAGTGATCAGTACTATGCTTAATAGCATTTATAGCCCTTCTCAGATGGATGGCAGTATCATCACACTTTCTTTGAATTGTGACTCCGATTTGCGCCGCTCTTCACGTACTTCCACTTCGGAAGCGTTTTGGTACTTCAAAGAAATTCCTCTTTCACACATTCGCAAAATCGCTGACTCTAGCGTGGCTCTGCTTAAAAAACATGGGGACGTAATGAGTGAGGATCAAATGGTTTCTGCCATTAAGGCGTTGAATGCTTTTAAAGGGAAATTACTTTCCAATCAATTGATTTTATCTTGCATCAGTACCGATAAACGAGTGAAAGAAGTCGACGGGAAATGGGGTCTAATGGAATGGCGTCATGTTAATCCACGCAGTATTCGTGATAAGGCAATCATCGTCCTTCAGGACGCTCGCAAGCCCCTTCACTTTGTTGAAATTGCCAATCGTATTGCCGAAACCGGTTTTGATCGAAAAATGGTGACCATTCAGGCGGTTCATAATGAATTGATTCGCTACAGCCAGTTTGTGTTGGTGGGCCGAGGCCTTTATGCACTGAACAGTTGGGGATACGAACCGGGCACCGTTTCGGATGTGATTGAAAAATTGTTGGAAGACAATGGTCCGATGAGTAAAAAAAGCATTGTAGAAGCGGTTCTTAGCCAGCGTAAGGTTAAAGTTGGAACCATTTCTCTGAACTTGCAGAAAAACCCCCAATTCATTCGTGTGGGGCGCGCGGTTTATGACCTAGATCTCAAAAAAAAGACTCAGTAACTCGATTAGCCTGTACTGTATCGAGAGTGTCGATTCCTCCTGGGATTGGCACTCTTTTTGATTGAGGAGGATTCCGCGGTTGTAAAAACCCTAAAAATTTGCTATAATACAAAGAATTTTGTACACTTAAACAAAAATAAAAACGAATGGTAGATCCTTTTTTTAATCGCTCGGTCCAAGTTTGGTTGGCTCAGACCTCACCCCCTCCTATTTTTGGTGGAACCGGTGGGCAGAATGATCCACAGGATGGGGTGACACGAATTGGGGAAGCCCTTTCGAATACCGGAATTACCGAGAATGCCAGTTTGGCTGCGTTGATCATTAAGTACGTTAATTTTGCTTTGCCCTATTTGGCGTTAGCTGCTTTTCTTGGCTTTGTGTATGCCGGGTTTTTGTATGTCACTGCCTATGGCGGTGAGGATCAAGTGAATAAGGCAAAAAGGTGATGGTTTTTGTGGTGGTGGGGTTGGTGGTGGTGCTTCTTTCCTATGCCATTGTGAATTTGTTCACCACTGATCTGGTTCGAGGGATTGCTCAATAATTTTTACCCAACAAACGATTCGCATTTTTTCTCACTTTCTTGCAGGGCTCAAAAAAGATAAATGGCTGCTATTGCTAGCGTTTGGCCTGCTTTTGCTTGCCTTGGGGTCTCCTATGCGTTTGCACAAACGCCTTCGCTGAGCGAAGGGGGTCGGGCTTGGTGGTGCCCATTGACGATGTGCAGCTGAGTGAGTCCATTTCTCAAGATAGCCTTGCCGATACGATCATTGCAATGGTTAATTTTTTTATCGGCTTTTTGGGGTTGGCTGCGACACTGGCGTTTGTGTATGCGGGTGTTTTGTGGGTATTGAGTGCGGGAAATGAAGACTCGATCACCAAAGCCCGAAAAATAATGACCTACGCCGCTTTAGGTATTTTAGTGGTGATTTTATCATTCTCGGCCGTGCGATTTATTGCCGGTTCGGCTGGTACCGGTCCTAGTGGTGGTCAGGTTGGAGTGGGAGGGCAGTGCCAATTGGACTCGGATTGTCCCACAGGGGAACGCTGTGTGGCGAGTAACGCCAATGCGGGAGAACGCGTTTGTGTATTGGAACAAGGAAATGGGGCGGTTTGTCGCAATAATGCTGACTGTCCCAGCAATTTTGTATGTAATACTTCCAGTCAACGTTGTGAATCGCAAAATCGTCCCGGGGTTTCCGGCAGTCCTTCTGAACCGGCGGTGAATGAAGACATCGATCAAATTGACGAGGCCTTGGATGGATTGCAAGAAAGCTTAAACATCAGCAATTTAAGTCAGGATGACCAAGTGGCCATTGAAGGGGTGTTGGCCAATCGGGCCCGCTTGGATGATAAAATTGATAATTTAGAGCAGTTGGTTGATGACCCCAATACCTCCGACCCACTCCGTCGTCGTTTGGAGGCGTTTATTTCGGGCTTGGAACAATTGAAATTGATTCGGCAGGTTTTGGATGAATTGCGCGACAACATGCCCGAATCGGCCCAGCTGATCGAACTGTATAATGAAACCTCTGATTTGCTTGATCAATTGATCGTGGATCCATCGAGCGGCACGTTGCATCGACGGTTCGAGGCGAAATATCGCTCTCTTAAAGAGCTGATTCAAAAATTTCCCGTGGTTCAGGCGCGTATTAAGGCGCTCCCTGGTGAGGGTAATGTACCATTTTCCGTTCAGTTGGACGGCTTGGATTCGCTCGATCCGACCGGAGGAACGATCAGTCAATATCGATGGTCTTATTTAGACAATTCTGGCCGTGAGATTTCACTCGATTCCGCCCCGGTCATTTTGCATGAGTTTACTGAGGCTAATACCTTTGTTGTTAAGCTGCGCGTTTCCACGTCTCAGCTTGATGATCAAGGCTTTAAAACGGCGATGGATGGAGTTTCTACTTTGCGTATTCGAGCCAATCCACCCGCCTCTAAGGTTCAATTTCGCATCAACGGAGTGGAAGCATTGGACGTCTTTCATGTAACGATGCGTGAGGCACAAGCCGGACTTTCTTTTGACCCATCGATTACCGTTCCTGCTTTGGGGCGAACGATTCAAAAATATGAATGGTTTTTTGGTGACTCTGCCTCGGATGTGCGGAATGTGCCCACAACGGTGGTTCATACCTATCGAGGTGCCGGTGAGTATGTTGTTAAATGGATCACAACTGATAGTTTGCAGCAAAAAGATTCGCGCATTGTGAAATTGTTTGTTAAATCCTGGCTGCTTCGGTGCGTGTGAGCCCCACTGAAGGCGGAGTGAATACTCTATTTTATTTTACCAGTCAGGATTCTCGTAGTGATGATGGCTTGATCGATGCGCTGGAATGGACGATTCAGGACGATGAGGGGCAGGCGGTGTTTGAATCGGAAGAGGCTGCGTTTGATTATCGATTTAGCCGCCCGGGAGATTATAAAATCATTCTTACCGTTACCGACATTCGTGGTGAGCGAGATACCGTGGTGGAAACCGTTTCTGTTCGCTCTCGTCCTCCCGTTTCTGCGTTTGAATATGAAAAGCGCATGCCGAATCATCCCAATCAAGTTTTCTTTGACGCCATTCATAGTTACGATCCTGACGAAGGAGACCGTATTTCTTATTCGTGGGATTTTAATAATGACGGAGATTTTGAGTTGGTGGGAGTGTCTGACACTGCGGTAGAGCATACCTATGACCGCCCCGGAACCTACCGCGTGCGATTGCAAGTGGAGGATTCTTTTGGTCAACGCGCATTGAGTGAACAAATTATAGAGATCGATTCGGTTTTATCTGCTGATTTGGTCATGGATCGCGCAGCTGTTAAAGTGGGTGAGCCGATCACTTTTAAATCACGTTCGACCAATGCACAAGGCTATTTATGGGAATTTGGCGACGGCACGACCGAAAGTACCTCAAAAAATGAAGTGACCCATACGTACGAAAAATCCGGTAGTTATCTTGTGGTGATGAATTTCTTTGACCGTGATGACAATGGATTAAAGGACACCGCTCATTTGTTGGTGAGTTCCGGTGATGAGCCGGTTGCCGTTGCACACTTTTCAATCGAAGGTGCTGACCCCAATACCATTGAGGATTTGTGCGGTGAGGGTAAATCTGGCTTGGTGGTTACCCGGGCCGACCGTATTCGTTTGGACGCGGGTGCTTCTTTAAATACCGACGGCTCGGGTCGTTTACTGTCTTATCAGTGGAATTTGCCGGGTGATTTAAAAAACAGCAATAAGCAAACCCAATACAAATTTGAATCGGTCAGTGCCAGCGGCGAATGTGCAGAGATCGGATTGACCGTACGCGATGATTTATCGGGCCGTGTGAGCCAAGAAGATATCCTTTACTTTAAAGTGGTCAACCAGGTGCCCGAGGTGACTGATTTTATTTTTCAAACGAGTGAAACCGATTTGAGTGGGTTGGTCACTCCTTTAAAGGTGCATTTAAAATTAATCGGTCCACGTGATGTGGATGGCACCATTAAGAAATATCGCTGGTGGTATACCCGCGAAGGGTTTGAAGATGAACGTTTTGCTTTGCACTCTACTGCTCAGCCTGAAACCGAATTGATCATCACTTCTTATGGAAACCCGGGCCAAACCAATCGCTATTACTTTTGGGCCGAGTTGATTGACAATGACGGAGGTGTTTATGAAACACGCGACCGTTTTGACGAGGTTAATTTCTTTGAGGTTACGAATGGCCCTAATTTGTCGCCGGTTGTCAATTTTACCATGGATAAAACGGTTTTGACCGTCGGTGACTCTGTCACTTTCGATTCCTCGGCGTACGACCCTCAAGGGGATGTTTTGCCTCCTGACGCTTATCGATGGGATTTTGATGGGGATGGGAATTTTGACGATTCAACTTCGGGTGCACAGGTCAGTCGACAATACAATACCCCCGGCGAATATTCGGTGCGTCTGAAGGTGGTTTATCGTGGCCTTTCTTCTACCGCTCAAAAAACCATTTCGGTTGAACCTTCCAATTCTTTGCCGCAAGCCGCCTTTACCTATGCGGTGCGCGATGATCAGGTGGTTTTTGATGCTTCGAACAGTCGTTTTGACCCCGAAGTGGCCGATCCCGCCCTTCGATTTGAATGGGACTTTGACATCGATTCTGATGCGGATGGGAATGGTGTGAACGATGATGATGTGCAATCAACGGAATTAAGGCCCACCTTCAGTTATCCAGCCATTGAAACGTATCGTGTTAAACTGACCGTAAAAGACAATACGGGGCGAGAAGGTGTGGTGGCGCGCGATGTGGATTTAAATTTAACCGAAGCCGAACGCCTACGTAATTCATACCAAACCCTTCGTATCTCGGCGCCAACGCATGCCCTGACTTACATGGACGTTGATGTGATTCCCGCGCGCCTAAAAGTCGGTCGGACCGCCGATATCACGGTGCGTATTTTAAACGCCGACGGCAGTCCGTATGAAGGCGAAGTGTTTTTTGATGTACTTGAGGGGAGTGGTGAATTTTCTCCCAACCCCGTTTTGGCTGATCAATCGATCGCCCAGGCACTTTTCCGGGCAACCGGCTCGGGACAGGTGGTTTTGCGAGTGCGAGCCACTCAAACATTATTTGGCGAACTTTCGGAAGAGATTATTTTAACAGTTGAACCGTAATTTAGGGCGTAGGGTGTAGTACGTAGTTCGTAGAATCACGAGAACTACCGCCTACACCCTACGCACTACGCACTAATCAATGATTAAATATCTATCAAAAATCTTAGGAGCCCTTGTGATCAGTTTACTACTGATGGTCGGTTATACCCACGCGAGCGGAAAATTGGAGGTTGATATTAATGAGGAGGTGCGCCTGACCGCTGACAGTCGTTTGGAATCCGCTTCGTATCAATGGGTGGTGGTGTATGAAAATGAAATTCTAAATACCCAAACCACACGCAATTTTCTTTATAAATTCCCTTATCAGGGGTGAATATAAAGTCAATTTAACGGTGACCGATCTTAATAAACTTCAAACGATTCCGGTGCAAAATACCACTATTTGGGTTTTGGCGGGCGAACGCTACCCTCGGCCGTTTGGAGTAGATAATGGGGCTCCGGGCGACGAAAAAGACTTTGCAATAGTGCTTGAAACCCTGCCGGTGCGTGGCGCTGATCAAGTGGTTCGTTTGCAAGAAGATGGTAAATTAATGTTCGATCTTTCTAAATCAAAAGGGTCAATTTTGGAATATCGCATCGATCGCAATGTGTTTAAAGACAGCGATGGCAATGGTGTAGCCAATGACGATATCGATAATGCGAACGACGATTCCTATTTGCTTGGTTCCCCCTGGGTTACCTATTATTCCAACGATGAATTGAATGGGCTCGTGGCTCAAGTGACGTTGGTGAGTGATACTGGCGAGACTTTGGTGGAACAGGTGCCTATTGAAACCGGAACGGTTAAGCAAATTGGAAATCCGGTGGCGTTGCTGGACATCTTGCCGTACCCCCATCAGCAAAATCAAACCGTTTATCTGACCTCCACTCCACGCACCGTGGGATTTTATGCCGGACGCTCCACGGGAGCTATTGTGGAATATCGTATCGACCGTAATATTTTTGAAGACAGCGACGGCGATGGTGATCCTACCAACGATATTGATAATTTGAACGATATTTCATTTACCAATGGTGATGTATGGAGTACTGATTACGCTGAAACGGATGACCAAATCATTGCTCAATTGATTGTGGTTGGCCAAGATGGTAAGGCTACTTTAGTGCAACGAGAATTGGTTTTTGCCGATGGTCCTGATCTGCTTACTACCTCCGAGGCGGATACCGTGATTCGCTTAGAAGCTGATAAGCCAATGGTGCAAGTGGGCGACCCGGTTCTTTTTACCGTTAAGGGGCTGCAGCAATCTTTGGAACAATATTTATTTGAATGGGATTTTAATGGGGATGATCAAATTGATTTGGAAACCGAGGCCGTCAATACTACTTTGCATATTTATGATCAGCCTGGGGTTTTTGACGCCAAAGTGACTATTCGTGACCGCGAAGGAAATTTTGCGTTAAAGTCGTTTGAAGTCACTTCAAAAGAAGTTCAGCCCCTTTCCGCCTATTTTGAATCCGACATCAATGATCTGCGCGTTTCGTTTACCGATCAATCAGCTGCCCCCGAAAACGCGGTGCTTTCGTATCTTTGGTCGTTCGGAGAGACCGATGAGGCGCAGTATGAGTCTCAAAAAACGGCTTTATATGAGCAAAATCCCACCTATGAATACGCAACGCCGGGTACGTATCGCGTTACGCTAACGGTTACCGATGATCAAGGCCAAAGCGACACCTATTCGACCGAACTTGTTGTTGGTGAAGTGCTTGCGGCCCCCACCGAGAATACACCGAATTCTACTGAAACTGATTCTCAAGCCAATGCTTCCTCGTCGTTTTTCAAGCGATTGTTGAAAGGTTTATTGTACTTCTTTTTGGGTGGATTTATTTTGATTTTCTTGATTCTTTCCACCGTGGTGTTGGCTTTTAAAATCAAGCATTCCGATCTTACCTTTGGAGAGGTGATCGATGAATTGAAACACAAAGTGGAGTCTTTATTTGGAATGCATGAGCCTTATGAGGCCGGTCATCAGCCGGATCCCGAGCCGCAGCAGCCACTTGATCATGAGTCAGAAAGCGATCCAAAGCCCACAAAGCCCGAACAGGCTGTTGAAAGCTCCGATGATTCTGCCGCTTGGGTGGGAAATCGCGATGTGATTGAAGGCGAAGTGGTGGAGAAACCGGATCGTGGGTCGAATGGAGAGCTGAATGGCAGTGGCCACGATACGACTAGCAACTCGAATTCACCATCCGAAGATAACAAAGGCCCCGTGCCCGATTGGCTGAAAGGGGTGTAAAAATCACTTTCCACTAGCCTTTTTTCGCTATTTCTGATATCGTTGAGATGCTTTTAAAAGTGATTTATGAATCAAGTATTGGAGCGCGCATTGGAGGGCGTTGGGGCTGCGTTTGAGGTCGCTCAACTGGCCATGGCTCGTCGGGCGTTCTATGCCATTGAAACCGATGGCCTTCAGGCTCTTAGTGGCCCTTTAGGCCCGGTTTATGCCAAGGCTTTATTGGCTTACTTCGATGATACGCGTCGCGATGGGCCGCTGCGTGATATTTTAGAGGCCTATTGCGGCTATCCTTCTCCTGTTGCCCTGCCCGTTTCTCCAGTTGATTTTCAAAAGTGCTGGGTTAGTTTTTCGCCAGAATTGCGGGGTCAATTGAAGCCTTTGGACTGCGCTTCGGGTGTGGGTTTTGTGCGCTCCTTATTTCAGAGTGTGCTTTAATTTCCTTCGCTCCTTAACACTGGTTAGGTGGGTGATGCCGACCGCCTTTGCAATCTCGAGGGCTTTTTTTACATGTTTACCAGCGGTGTCGGCGGTGTGAGCATCGGAACTGAGGGTAAAGTGCTCAATGCCCATTTCAACCGCCCATTTTAAAATGGTGGGGTGGGGGAATAGTTCGTTGCACTTAATTTCGAGGCAGCTGGTGTTTAGCTCAATCACCATTGATCGATTTTTGATGGCCTTTAAACATCGCTTGATCGACTGTTCGTGATTTTCTGGCTTAAATGGGCCATAAAATCGGTGCCCATATTTTTTATTAAATCAAAATGAGCAATGCCGTCCAAATGCCCCCATTCAATCAGTTTCAATTGCTCATCAAAAAAGTAACCGTAGGCTTCCGCTTCGGTTTTTCCGTCAAAATACTGTTCGATATTTTTGTGGGTTGCTACTACGATGCCATCAAGAGTGTGCACGCAGCCCAGCACGTAATCGAGCGGAGTGTTGGCTAAAAACGATTCGACCTCCTTGAGTTGATTGGGCTGATAGTCCAGTTCTACTCCCATTCGTATGTCCATTTCGGGGAATTCGGGGCGTAAATTATTTAGCTCCCATTCGATGGTTTCAAAGCGTCGCATGGCTTCGTACTCGTCGAATATTCCGGGTCTTCCTTCTCCTTTGGTAAACCATTCTGCGTGGTTGGTAAAACATACGTGGTTAATGCCGCGCTCCGAAAGGCTTTTAACATTTCACGCGTGTCGGCTTCGCTATCGGGGCTAAAATGGTTGTGAAGGTGGTAGTCGATTAGCATTCAGGTTGTAGATTATAGGCTTTAGACACTAGATTTTAGATTGCTGCGCTTGCTTAAATATCTAGCGCCTATAATCTACAATCTATCCTTGCAAAGGGCTATGCAAAAGTATTGTATTTTGCTATATTTTATTCAAAATAAACATAAAAAATCATGGTTGATGAACAAAATAACTCTAATGAGCCGATCTCTGAGCCGAATGAAAAGTCGTCGGCTCCTTTGGATTCCCCAGAAAACTCCGCGGTTCAGCTCAATCAGCAGGCAGACCGCAGTGCCGATGTGAAATCTCCTATGGCGGAAGTGGTTGCCATGAATCAACCCAAAACAAACCCTTTGCCGGCAACGCCCCCCCCTTCATCTACTCCACCCGTTTCGCATAAATCCGACGCAACTGCCTCATCGGTGCCAAAAATCCCGGTGATCAATAAGCCCGCCCCTTCTTCGGATGCTGTCGTGCCTGCATCGGGCGGACCAAAACCGGAAACATCGCTTAAAAATGCGGATAAGCATTCTAAAAAATCTCCCGCCCGGTTCCTGTGGATTTTAGGGCTTAGTTTGGTTGGCCTCTTTGTTGTTTTTGTGGTGCTGATGGTGCTTGTGATTGTTACCGGCGGGGAACAAGGGAATATTTTGAGCGCCTTTGGTGTGGATGCTGCTGATTTGAAGGCTTTTTTACTTTCCATTATCAATATCGCATTTGGCCTGCTGGCCTTTTTGTTTTTTATTGTGAGTGTGGTGGGACTCTTCCGTTTACTGATGGCTAAAAAAGACGATAAAATTGCCAAGAAAAAGGAGTGAGCTTATTTCTTTTGGGGCTGATTCCTTTCTTTTTGCTCATGGGCACCTGGTTGTTTTTATTCAATCTTATTAGCACTCTTCAAGTTGGAAATCAGCGTGTGAAAGCCGAAATTGTGGTGGTTAGCCCAACGGATTTGGCCGATTTAGAAGCCCCGGTTGAAGTAACCTTTAGCTCAGAAAATGTCGTGCGCGCTCTTCAAAATAGCGGACTTTCGCTCAATGCGTTGCGCTGGGATTTTGATGGGGACGGTATTTTTGAGACGATCCCCAATGATTTTGTGGTTTCCTATCTTTACAATCGAAAAGGAAATTACGCGGTTTCGCTTCAGGCGCAAGTGGCCGGCGAAGATCAGGCGCGCGTTTATACTTATCCATTGATCGTAAAAGATGCACTGTTCCTCATGGAGCCCGCAAGTGGCACTGCTCCTTTAACCGTGGAATTTGATGCCCGCCACCTGTTGCAAGATACCAATAAAATTCAGAGTCTGGATTGGGATTTTGATGGGGATGGCACCTATGATCTGCGCTCGGGACGCGACGTTCAATCCCAGTTCATTTATCGGCAAGCGGGAACGTATCGAGTTCATTTGCGCGTTGTGGATCAAAATAATGTCGTGCAAAATTATTATCGCGAACTGGAAGTTAAACTGAGCGATGAACCTTTGTTGACCGCTGATATTCAGGTGACTCCCGGGCTTCAGGGCCCGCCTCCTTTTCAAGTGCGATTGGACGGATCGGCTAGTTCTAGCTTGAAAGGAAAGATTACCTCGTATGAATGGGACTTTGGTGATGGAACCCCTTCCCAATCGGGTCGTACGCTTTCACACACGTTTACTGCGATTGGAACGTATCAAGTTTCTTTAACCGTTCGTGATGATACCGAGGCGGAGGCAACCTATTCCGTTACGGTTGATGTTTCTAATGCTGCTTCATTGCCTCAGGCGATTATCGAAACCACTCCCGCTCTGAATGCGAATGGAGGTTTGAGTGGCACATTGCCTTTACGAGTTACTTTTAATGCCACACGTTCGCGCGATTCAAGCGGTGATATTGTGAATTATGAGTGGAATATTGGCGGAATCACTCACAGCGGGCCCACTTTGGAATATACGTTCGAACGCGCCGGATCGTTCGAGGTTCAGCTAACGGTTTTAGATGCAGATGGAAATGAGTCGACCGCTTCGGTGCCCGTAACCATTGAAGCGCCCGGGGTTGTGGCTGTCATTACCGCGCTCCCCACCGAAGGCACTGCGCCTTTGAATGTTTCTTTTGATGCTTCGACGTCCAGCACGTTTGAGGGAGATATTGTGAGCTATGAATGGGACTTTGGTGACGGCACCCCCAAATCCATCACAGGAGCAACCATTACTCATCGCTTTGCGGCGGTTGGCACTTATTTGGTCACGTTGCGTGTTACCACCAGCCAAAATAAGACCGCAACCGCTACTCAGTCGATCTATGTGCGAGAAGTTCCGCTTCGGGCATGCATTGAACCTAGTCGTACCCAAGGGCCCGCTCCGCTCACCGTTACTTTTGATGCCAAATGTTCTACCGGAGCCATCGCGGTTTATGATTGGAACTTTGGCGATGGGGATGTTGCCCAAAACCGCAAAGTGGCCCACACGTTTGATCGCCCTGGCACGTACCAAGTAACCTTGCAGATTACCGACGACAAGAATAATATCAATGAGGTGAGTGAGGTGATTGTGGTTGAAGGTCAACTGCGTTGATCAATTGTCAATTACTGATTAAAAATTACGAATTATTATGGCTAAACGAAACAAATGGGTAAAAGTCTTAGTGTACTTTTCGATTGGGGCATTGATTTTAACGGCATTGGCACCCGCTTTGGCTTTGTTGGGCCAATAGATTTGTTCGTCCTTTTTTCATGAAAACTCGCGAGATCATTCCCTTTAAGCAGCCGCTGAATTTAACCCTTGCCCTACCGGGTTCCAAATCGATCACCAATCGAGCTTTTTTGTGTGCCGCGCTGGCCGAAGGAATCAGCGTGCTTTCCGGGGCACTTGAATCGGACGACACTCAGGTGATGAAGGCGGCCTTGGCCCAACTGGGCGTTCGGGTGGAGCAGCGTGAAGATGGGGCCTTGGTGGTTCATGGAAATGGAGGTCATTTTCCTATAGATTCGCTCACCTTCGACTTGCACAATGCGGGCACGGCAACCCGCTTTTTAACGGCGGCCATGTGCCTTCGTTCTGGCGAAACCACGATCACTGGCAGTGCGCGCATGAAAGAGCGTCCGATTCGCGACTTGGTCGACGGGCTTAGGCAGATGGGACCAACAATTGAGTATTTGGAAAATGAGGGATACCCTCCGCTCAAAATTACAAATACCAAAACCACAAATCACAGGCAATTCCAAAATTCTAATAACCCAATTCAAAAAAAATCCGTTGTTATAAAAATGAAAGGCGATAAGAGCAGTCAGTATTTTTCGGCGATTTTGATGATGGCGCCGCTTTGGGGTCAGACCATTGAACTAAAAGTCGAAGGAACATTGGTTTCTAAACCGTATATCGATACCACCTTGGCGGTGATGAAAGCTTTTGGCGTTGTCGTTCAAAACCATCACTATCAATCGTTCATCATTGAGCCACAAAAATATCGGGCGGCCGATTATTTAATTGAAGGCGATGCGAGTGCAGCGAGTTATTTTTTGGGCCTTCAGTATTTACATGGAGGTCGGCTTACTTTTACGAATTTAGATCTCCAACATTCCATCCAGGGGGATGCTCGGTTTCCCTGGGCATTGGAGCAACTCAAAAAACCAGGCGATCGAACCATTGATATGAACGCCATGCCCGATGTAGCCATGACATTGGCAGTTCTGGCTCCGTTTGCCGAGGGTATTACCACGATCACCGGTTTATCTACCTTGCGCATCAAAGAAACCGATCGTTTGGCAGCCTTGGAAAATGAATTAAAGAAAGTGGGGGTAACCGTGGAAACGACTTCTGAATCAATTACTATCTATCCAATCGAAGACCGAATAGTCCCGCCTAAGGCGGGCACCATACAGCTCTCAACATGGGCCTCTGTACGGTCTTCCATCCGAACCTATAACGATCATAGAATGGCCATGTGCTTTGCTGTGTTAGGCTCTCAAGTTCCCGGAGTGGTCATTCAAGATCCCGATTGTGTGAATAAAACGTATCCCGAATTTTGGAAAGATTTTTCGACCGCTTATTTTACTCCGGTTGAGCTAGGAGATAGACATTTGGTGCTTACGGGTATGCGCGGGGTGGGTAAAACATACTACGCCCAACAATTAGCTAAAGTTTTGAATCGGCGCGCGGTGGATTTGGATGATGAAATTGAGAAAGCGGCGGGAATGAGCATTTTTGAAATCGTTCAACAACAGGGTTGGGATCGTTTTCGAGAAATTGAACAAAAAATGTGTTCATATTTCAACTCTTTTGCTGAACCTTTAGTGATTGCTACAGGGGGCGGGGTGGTTTTTAATCCTCATAATATCGAGTTGCTGAAGCAAAATGGATGGATGGCTTTTTTATTTGCAGATCCCTCCGTTTTACTTGAGCGTCGTCAAAAGCAACCCGATCACCGGCCGCCTTTTCGGTCCGATGAAACCCTTGAGCAAGAGATTGAACGCGTGTGGAATGAGCGCAGAAATTTGTACCTCGATTATGCCGACGTGGTCTGGGATGATTCCGATTCGATTTTTTCCTCCAAAATTCCATCCATTTTTTAAGTTTTTTTTGGCTTTTTGATCACATTTTCTCCCACTACCAAAAAAACTTTTATTTTTTTCTTGACTTCTCAAAAGTCGCTGATAAAATTGCTATGCTCTTAAGCAAGTTCACTTGTTTATTTAATGCTCTTTAAAAACATTGGTGTGCATTTTGAGTGCAGTAAAGATGTGACTTTTAAAGTCTCTTTTAGAGTTTTTTGTCACAACAATATTGCATTTCGGAACCAATTTCGAATAGCAACCATGGAATTACTTGAATTTATTATCGTTCATTAATTTCATTTGAATCACACTATTTTATATAGCTAGTATTCATAAAAACTATTAGTTCGTTCCAGTTTACTGGTTCGCAACTTTTTATGAAGAGTTTGATCCTGGCTCAGGATGAACGCTAGCGGTGCGCCTAACACATGCAAGTCGAGCGCCCCCACTTTGTCTTTCAATTAAGAGTTCAAAGTTAAGAATTAAGAGTTTTTTCTTCCCATTCTTAACTATTGATTATTAACTTTTAACTTAAAAGGTAGGGTGGGGAGCGGCGAACGGGTGAGTAACACGTTGGAACCTACCCCGAACTCAGGGATAACTCGCCGAAAGGCGGACTAATACCGGATAGTCCCAAGGGTAAAGATTTATCGGTTTGGGAGGGGCCTGCGCAATATCAGCTAGTTGGTGAGGTAATAGCTCACCAAGGCTATGACGGATAGTTGGTCTGAGAGGACGACCCGCCACAATGGAACTGAGACACGGTCCATACTCCTACGGGAGGCAGCAGTGAGGAATCTTCCGCAATGGGCGAAAGCCTGACGGAGCGACGCCGCGTGGTGGATGAAGGCCTTTTGGTTGTAAACACCTTTTCTGGGGGAATAAATGATGAAGGTACCCCAGGAATAAGCACCGGCTAATTACGTGCCAGCAGCCGCGGTAATACGTAAGGTGCGAGCGTTATCCGGAATTATTGGGCGTAAAGCGTGCGCAGGCGGTTTTGTAAGTTTGTAGTCAAATCTAGTCGCTCAACGATCAGTCCGCTACAAAAACTGTAAAACTAGAGGGTGGTAGAGGTAACTAGTATTCTGCATGTAGGGGTAAAATCCGTTGATATGCAGAGGAATACCAAAAGCGAAGGCAGGTTACTGGACCACACCTGACGCTGTTGCACGAAAGCGTGGGGAGCAAACAGGATTAGATACCCTGGTAGTCCACGCCGTAAACGATGGATACTCGGTTTAAGGAGGATTCGACCCCTCTTTGAGCCTAAGCTAACGCGTTAAGTATCCCGCCTGGGGAGTACGGTCGCAAGATTAAAACTCAAAGGAATAGACGGGGACCCACACAAGCGGTGGAGCATGTGGTTTAATTCGACAATAAACGGGGAACCTTACCAGGGCTTGACATCTCCGGAATCCCGAGGAAACTTGGGAGTGCCGCAAGGAACCGGATGACAGGTGCTGCATGGTCGTCGTCAGCTCGTGCCTTGAGGTGTTCGGTTAAGTCCGTAAACGAGCGCAACCCATGTCCTGTGTTGCATTTTTCACAGGAGACTGCCGGCTCCAAGTCGGAGGAAGGTATGGATGACGTCAGATCAGCATGGCCCTTATGCCTGGGGCCACACACGTGCTACAATGGCCAGTACAATGGGCAGCCAACCCGTAAGGGGGAGCAAATCCCACCAAAGCTGGTCTCAGTTCGGATTGAGGGCTGCAATTCGCCCTCATGAAGTTGGAATCGCTAGTAACCGCGTATCAGCCATGGCGCGGTGAATATGTTCCTGGGTCTTGTACTCACCGCCCGTCACATCATGAAAGGTGGGGATACCCGAAGTCGCCTTAGTCCTCCGGGACGGGTGCCTAAGGTAAATTCACTGATTGGGATGAAGTCGTAACAAGGTATCCGTAGGAGAACCTGCGGATGGATCATCTCCTTTAAGGAGTATGTATTCGCCTAGGTCCGCTACAAGCGGTCCATGGTGAAGAGGTCGAACTCTAATTCATCTTTACTGCACTTAGAACGCACACAACTCTACAAACAAAAGCCGCCGTCGCTAAAGCAATGGCGGCTTTTTTGATGTTTAAAATTTCTATTTTTTAAGCGTGCCTTTAACCCGACTAAGCTTGCGCTCTTGGCTTTCAATTTGTTCTTCCTGTTCACGATTGATGCGGACCTCTTTATTTAATTTTCGTTCTTGATTTTCAATTTCCTGCTCTTGTTTTTTAATCAGGGCTTTTTGCGCGGCAATCCGTCGCTCCGTTTGCTCTAATTCTTCTTCTTGTTGTTTTTGCTTGCTTTCCACTCCATTCAATCGTCGATATACTCCTTCTACCTGATATTGAGCAACGGCGGAAAAGGCATAGAGGATGAATGGAATAATGGCGATTGAGTATATAATGGTCATTATTTTACTGAACTCGTGGGTTGGCGTAAAATCTCCATACCCAACGGTGGTAGCGGTCATGGTAACAAAGTAGAGCGAGTCAATTAAGCTCCAACCTTCAATAACACTAAAAATAAGTGTACCAATGGCGATCATACTTGCTACCGCCAGCAGCAAAATAACGATATTTGTTCTTAGTTCTTTTCGATGTGGCATTTTTTGTTTTTATAAAAAGTTAATGCTAACATGCTATTATAACATATTTTTAATCAAATTAGAAGGTTTTTATGATTCATTTTGCCCAATTAAAGGGCTTTATTCAAAAGCAGGGGTGGTCAGATTTTGGTGTTGTTTCGGCGGAGGTGCTTTCTCAAAATTTACACGACCATAAAATCGTTTTTTCCGATTGGCTTAAAAACCGGTTTCACGGCCAAATGGACTATTTGTTGCGCATGAAGGATGATCGGTATGATTTATCGAATAAGCTGCCCGATGTACGCTCGGTGATTGTGCTGTGTGCTAATTATTCGGATGGTGGACCTAATTTGGCCAACTATGAGGCCCACCATGCGCTCATCGCCCGCTACGCCGCTGGTCGTGACTATCATAAAGTGCTCAAAAAAAAGTTGGACAACTTGTCTAATTACTTACAACAAAAGGATTCCGCCACACGAACCTATGGCTCTGTTGATAGCGGTCCGCTTCCGGATCGCGTTTTGGCCGAAGCGGCGGGGCTTGGGTTTTTTGGTAAGAATGCTTGTTTAATTAATCCCAAAAAAGGCAGTTATTTTTTTATCGCGGCACTGCTTACCAACCTCGATTTAGAGCCTTCTGCCAAGCCTCATATGCCGAATTGCGGCAACTGCACTCGTTGCCAAGTGGCGTGCCCAACGGGTGCGATTTTGGGCCACGGACAAATCAATGCGCGTTTGTGTATTTCGTATCTTACGATCGAAAATCGTGAAGGGATTCCTGTGGAACTCCGCCCCAAAATTGGCAATCGGCTGTTCGGGTGTGATATTTGCCAGGAAGTATGCCCGTTTAACCAATTGCGTGCGCATAAACAAGAAATACAGATTGATGAATTAAAAGGGGCTTATGGGGTGGGTGGCACCCTTGACCTTCGTGAGATTCTTAATATTCGTACCGACGAAGTCTACGTCCAAAAATTTGCGGGCACTCCGCTGATGCGAGCTAAACGCCGAGGCTTGGTTCGAAATGCCTGCATCGTGGCCGGAAATTCCAAAAATCCGGCTTTAATACCGTATTTGCAGGCGGTGGTGGATGAAGAAGATGATGCAATGCTCAAAGAGCACGCAGAATGGGGGATTCAGCAATTAAAACAATAATTTAGTTTAGCGACGACGACGGCTGCGATACCCTCCACTTGGGCGATTTAGCCTTCCTGCCCCTTTTACCTCGGGTATTTCTAGGGTGGCTTCGGGTAGGCCTTTGGGCAAATCGCTTTTTGGCAGCTTTGCATTGATCAGCCGCTCGATTTTATAAAGCTTGTCGCCTTCGCTGGGCATAATAAACGTAATGGCGTGCCCCTCTTTGCCGGCGCGACCGGTGCGACCAATGCGATGCACGTAGTCTTCGGCGTGCTCAGGAACATCGTAATTGACCACCACTTCGATCGCTTCCACGTCGATTCCGCGTGCGGCAATGTCGGTTGCCACTAAAACTCGATACCGTCCGCTTTTGAATCCTTCCAACGCTTCTTTGCGTTGCCCCAGGGAGCGATTGGAGTGAATTTCGGCGGCCTTGTGCCCCATTCGATTGATGTCGCGGTTTATTTTTTTGGCTCCGTATTTGGTGCGGTTAAACACGATCATCGATCCTGAGTATTGGCTTAAAATTACCTTTAATAGATCACTTTTTTGATTGCGGGTTACAATATAAATTTCTTGATGCACTCGCTCGGCGGTTGTTCCTTGAGGAGCCACTTCAACATGCGTGGGTCGCTTCATATGCTCATTGGCAATTTTGACGATTTCCGTGGGCATAGTTGCCGAAAACAGCATGGTTTGCCGCTCTTTTGGAATCACCTGTAAAATTCTTTTGATCTGAGGTGCAAATCCCATATCGAGCATACGATCCGCTTCATCCAACACTAAAATGTTTACATCACTCAAAGGAATTGTCTTTTTTTCGATGTGATCGATGATGCGGCCTGGGGTCCCAATGATGACATGCGGATTTTTATTGAGATCTTGAATTTGCCGATTGATTGGTGCTCCACCGATGATCATGGCCGTGCGGATTCCGAATGATTTTGCCACTTTTTGCAAAGTTTCTTCCACCTGAATGGCTAGTTCACGGGTGGGCAATAAAATGAGCCCGCGCCCTTTGTGACGAATCAGTCGCTGGATCATCGGAAGGCTAAAGGCCAATGTTTTTCCGGTACCTGTTTGAGCGACTCCAATAATATCCTCCCCGCGGAGTCCGTCTGGAATGGCTTGGGCCTGAATGGGTGTTGGCGTATGAAATTGGAGCTTGTTGAGGATGTTTAAAATGGGGGCGTCCAATCCCAATTGTGTAAAATTCAATTGATTGGTTTAAGTTGTAGTGATTATAACACACTCTTTTGAAATATGTATAAAAAAATTGTTCACACTTCAGCTAGCTTAGGGTGACACAAAATAGTTTGACTTGAACGGGGCACTTCTATATCTTATGTAGGCTGTTGGAATCATCCAATAGAGATACGTTTCTCGCTACTTTACGGGCGTTTAGCTCAGCTGGTTAGAGCGCTACACTGATAATGTAGAGGTCCCAGGTTCAAGTCCTGGATCGCCCACCATTTTATTTTGTCCTTATGGAACTGCTTACCCAATGGCTCATTGCGGTCGCTTTGGCGATGGACTCCTTCTCGGTATCGATTGCCGCTGGTGCAGGCTTGCCCCATGTTAAGCCAAAGCATAGCTTGTGGATGGCGGGGTATTTTGGGTTTTTCAAGGAGCCATGACGCTACTCGGTTGGTATGGAGGGCAATTTTTTAATGCATGGATTCAGCCCTTTGATCATTGGGTTGCCTTTGGTTTACTCGCTTTTATTGGCGCCAAAATGATTTGGGAATCCTTCGAAGAAAGTGAATCCGGATTTCGCTTTACTCATACGGTTTTGTTTACCCTCGCCCTTGCCACCAGCATCGATGCCATGGGGGTGGGGCTTAGCTATTCGGTGCTCAATCAACCCGTTTTCAATTTTTCATTCCTGATCGCCGCGGTGGCATTTGGGTTTTCTTTTGCTGGAATTTATTTAGGAAAATGGCTGCAATCGATTTTGAGAAACAAAATGGATTTGATCGGCGGCCTGATTTTAATTGCAATCGGAATTAAGCTGTTGGTGGATCATGGAGTGTTTTGATTTCGATCACCTTGAATTCATTTTTCTTTAGGTAGTCATTGGTTACCTTATAAAGTACCGGGGCAAAGTTAGTGGTGATCCCTTCGGTTTTTTGAAGGATGCCGTTTATTTTTATTTCTCTTTCGATCTGATTAAAACGAAAATATTGCCCGTTATACTTTATAAAATGATGATTTTTTTCGATCAAATGGAATTTTTCGGAAAGTGGAGTGGGGGATCGTAGTTGCCCTTTTAAGGGATTATCGGTTAGCCAGATTTTTAGTTGGAGTGGCTGATTTGATTTGTTTTTCATTTTTAGATCGACAAAGTTGTACAAAATGGTCGCCCCGCTCCCAAAGGGGAGCGTGCGGCCGGAATCGGGAAATACATCCATGGAGTGATGATAACGTTCAATAGTTTCGGTAGGGGCATGCAAAAAGAGCCAATATAAAAAGTTTGATAGTTGGCAAAGGCCACCCCCCAACCCCTCGATTATTTTTCCGTTTGAAAGGAGCATTCCATCGACATAGCCTCGTTTTCGACTTGGTTTTCCTATAATACTCCACAGCGAAAAAATATCTCCTGGCTCTATTACGATGTTATTGAGCGATTCGACCGCACGTTTTAAATTGATGATTTTTTGTTCCTGAAGCCGCGGATCACTTTCGCCCAAACGCCTTCTTAACACGGATTGATGTCGAGTGATTATGCAGTTGAATTCCGTTGGCATATAGTGATGTTTGATGCGAGGATTCAAAAAATCCCGAATGGTTCGGTGGGTTCGCCTGACCCATAAAATAGGGCGCTTTAAAAATGGATATCGTTTTGACAGCGCAATCCGCTTGGGGTGTAAGTATTCGTATAACCGGCGCTCAATGTTGGTCTTAAAAACACTCATTTGTAAATTTTCCTTAAATTATTTAATATTCGATATTTAGTCGCATTTGAGATATACTATTTTTTGCTTAGCTTTTTACTTATGGATCGAGATCATAGGCCCCATTCTCAAATTTTAGTGACTGGGCCTCAAGAGTCTGGGGCTCTTTTGAATTGGCGAATGCTCATGAATCATTTTCCCCCTTCAAGTGCTATGTATATAGCTTGTTATTCACATGCAATTAGATCGATAGACCTTTCGCGAACCCGAATTCGTTTTGCGCTAGTACTTTGTGGTAACCAGCCTTATTATACCCCGATCGATAACAGCTCAACCCCTCATGTATCGGCTCGAGATGTCGTTATAGCGACACATGCGAAAATAGATTGCCTGGTGTTGGTAATGAGTGGGGATCATTTCAGCCAACTCGATATTAACCAACCTAGTGATGAAGTTTTAAATCTGGTTGATGTGTTTGCTTCATACCCTTCAGGCAATCCTGAAGAATACTTTCAAAAAATGGCACTCGATATTAAAAACCATTTGAATCGGTTTGATGGTACTAGAGTTTGATTTGTTAATCATTAACCAAATCGCCAATGCCATTTCGCCCAATATACTGGGAGTCGCTACCAGCACTAAAAATAACCCTGCGTATTCCGCGTAGTTGGGCATCAAAAAATGAGCGCCGGTATCAACCATATACATGATTCCCGCTAAAGTTAGTAGCCAGGTGATTGCCTTTGGTTTTTTTAGAATGTTGGCCAACAGAATCAGATGGATTCCAAAAAAGAACAGGCCGATCAGCCACAGATTGTTAAACACTTCTACTTGGTGTAAAACGGCTTCGTTGCTGGTGGCACTCAACATCAATGGCAAGGCGAATATCCCGGCGCCAAAAATCATGGCATGCATCATGCGAAAATACGTGCTCAGGCGGCTGAGGCTATTTGCTTTGTACATTTCGTACAGCGCCCAGGCCACTACTACATCAAACACTACCGTCACCAAAAAGGCCATGATTCCCAGGCGTACCATGGTCGGGCTTTCGGTCAGCGCCATGAGCGGATTTTGCTTAACGGCCTCGAGCATAAAGAAGTTCGCAAAATGGCGGCAAAAAGATCACCAAGTAACTGGCGCCGGCCGTGATTGAAAGTTGTCGGTTGGTCATAATTTGTGTTATTTTTCTTGGGCTATTTTAAACAAAAAACATTCACTATGGAAGTTTTCTACTACGTTTTCTCGTGGGGGTCGCCGGTTGGCTTGGCCCTATTCTTTTTCTTTTCGTGTATTGGGGCTGGAGTTCTTTTTTGGGGAATTTCTCACATGACTAAGAAGAAATAAAAGAGGCTTTAACCTCCATTAAAAGTGCGTCTCCGTCGGGAGTTTTTATTGTTTCCACTGCTTTAAAGCCTGCCTTTTCATAGGCTTTGATGGCGCGAATATTGTTTGGATCAGGATCTACAATAATTTTTTTTGCGTTTTTTTCGCTGAAGGCTTTCTCCAAAAATTCTTTGATGTATTTGGTGCTGTGCCCTTTTCCTAAATATTCTTCTTCTCCAATAAATGTATCGATTCCCCAGGTTCCTGGTTTTTCGTCGGGCCACCAACCGTCGCCACACTCAAAGCAATCTTGCAATTGAATGTAGGCAAACGGACGACCTTCAAAATAAATTATGTAGGCAAAATCTTTGGACGATTTCATTTTTTTAATCTGCTCTTCTTCTATTTGTTCGGACGTATAATAACCGTTCCAGTTTTCGGCGACCCAGGGTTGGTTGTGCCACTCAAGCAGTAGGGGAAAGTCCTTTTCTGTTACGGGTTTAAAGGTGTAATTCATTGAACAGTTATTCTGCATTTAAATATTTTTTTCCGCGATACAGTGCAAAACTTTGAATAGTGCCGAAGAGTGAAACAATAAACATTACTACGAATAGTGTTTTGAATCCAAAGCTGTTGGCAATGTATCCACCAATAATGGCGGCAATGGCGGTTGCAATATAACTTAAGGCCTCCCAAATACCCCAGTTTGAGGCTTCCTCACTCGCTTTTACGTAATGGGAGTAAATTGCATCGAACGATGGGGAAAGAATGGCGACGGAGAGACCCAATACAGCTTGGGTCAACAGTAATGTGGCTTGGTTGTGAACGAAAAAATACATTAGGCATCCTAGACTGGTTAGTGCGTATCCGGCCACAACAAATTTTTCTTTGTGTTTTGCTTTGTCTTCCCATTTGCTGAGCAAATACATGATGATTCCTGCGGTGAACATGTAGGTAGAAAAGGCCCAGCTGGCGTCTAGAATATCACCTCCAATTTCTTCGACAAAAATGGCATAAATTGGTCCGATCATCCCGAGTGCCAGGTTAACCCAGCCGTCTGAAACCAGTAATATTTTGATTCCTTTTTTCATTTTAATTTTGTTTGTTAAATTTTTTAGCCTCAAATCGCATCGAAATAATGATCAAAATATCGACCAAAGTAAACAGCAGTAGTGTGAATGAATGGGTGTGACTGAGTCGATAGAGTTGGTATCCCGTGAACGTAATTAGCACCACTTCGGCTATTTGGTAAGCGCGAGGATTATTGCTGTAGAGCCCAATCGACACGCCGACTTTTATTAATCCATGAACGGCCAAATAGGTGACAAGAAACAAATGGGTGTCGAATGAAATGTTTTCGGTTATTTTGATTAAATAGTTTCCCAATAAATCCTTGGGGTCTTCAATCAACTCTTTACGAAACAAAAATGGAACGAATTTTGTGAGCGCGTTTTTTCCGTAGAACAGCAACAAAAGACTGGTGAGCACGTCGATGACTCCATCCACTCCTTTTGCAAAAATGGTGAGTTTGAATAACTTGTGAAAAAACGGTTTAAAGCGGCTTTGCATCGTAACTCGGTTAAGCGTTGAATAGCGCGGGGGCGATGACGTGAATAATGATGTCGGCAGAAAAGTGAGCGACCATGGCCGCCAGTAGGCTGTCTTTCCAATATAGCCATCCGAATACGATTCCGCCGATTCCGTTTAGCACCACCGCACGAGCGATGATTATTGCGGTGAGTGGGGCTAGGGTGGCCGTTGCGGGCAAGTGGCCTAGTCCAAAAATGATCGAGGCTACCAGGATTGAAACCCACATTATTCCGGCATTTTTGCCCGCCTGTTTTTTTGTAATATAGCCGATGATCCAGGCAATCAGGCTCATAAAAAATAGTCGCAGTAAAATTTCTTCTGCAATTCCTCCGTAAAATGAGGCTAAAAATCCTTGCCACGCCGGAATGGAGAGTTTTTCGGTTAGTCGAACGCCCAATTGCGTGAAAATGTGGTCTCCCAAAACAATCGCTAATCCCGTGGCTACGCCAATCATGGCCACTTTTCCTCCCTTAATTTTTTGGGTGGGGATGATGGTTAGTCCCATTTTTGAAGCCATCTTTATCCCCAAATAAAGCGCGATCGCGAAGAGCAGTGCGCTTTGAATGACTGAGCCTATTATCATGACCGGCAATGAAACCGTCGCTTTCATGATCACTTCTTTTTGAAGATTGAAGGCATAGGGCAATACGGCCAGGGTTGATAGCATACAGGCGGCTAACAATGCCCAAAATAGTTTACGATGGCTGAAGGATTGAATCATAATGATTTAATGGTTAGATACATTTTGCGCTAAATATCGCACGGTGTTTACGTTTCTTAGGGTCATGAATTGATAAAGCTTGTGCCCGACTAATTTCGCCAACTGGCTTTTGTAGCGATTTACTTTATCAAGATTCCAGAAAATAGCACCTTTCGTGTATCGAACGTCTATAAATTCTTTTTGCAAAGGCAGCAGCTCGATTGTTTTTTTGGAGTCTATTTCGGCGAAAAGAAAGGCAATGTCTGTCCTTTGGTTTCCATCATTTTTCCATTGTTTTGGCAAAGCGTTAGCGATCTGTTTTATTTCTGTTTCACTTTTAATCAGCGTGGGAATTTCAAATGTGAATTCTGTTTTTAGGCTGGAAAAAACCTTCTTTTCAATGTTTTTTTGGGTTTCATTCGAATCAAAAATAACGTTTCCTGAATTGATGTAGGTTGATACGTTTACAAACCCTAAAGACTCAAAAATTCGCTTTAGCGTTTTCATCTCAACTTTATGGTTCCCACCGACATTGATGCCTCTTAATAGCGCAATGTATTTCATGTTTTAATTGTTTTATTTGATACTCACTATTTTTTTAATCAATTAATGGCTGTGCCTTGGTGAAATTGTAGTTTCCAGCTGTCGTTTATTTTACGCCATAACGAGCTACGATTGGCGCGTTCTAGTTCGCCGTATTGCACTTCGCTGACGTAAGTTATTAAAAAAACCTCATCAGTGATCGGGTGAATTTTAAATTGGGGAAGGGGAAGAGTGGCTTTAATTGGTTCCGCTTTTGCGCTTAAGGTTTCTTCGCGCGTGTAGGTTCTTCCGGAGCGACCGAATTCAAAAAAATCCGGTGCCAACAAGTCATCCATATAATTCAGATCAAACCGAGTTTCGGCTTTCCAAAGCGATTCTTCGAGTTGTTGAAGGAGTTCAAAATTTATGTTTGTTTTGTACATTTTTAGTTAACTTTAATGCCACGCTTATTATTCCATAACTTACCGCTAACCAAAATGCGAGATCCAAAAATAAATTGATCCAGACCGGCTCAGGTTGAGGGGTTCCTGGGCTTTCAAAATAGATTTCTTGAAAAACAAGGGGCCAGCCCCATTCAAAAATCCGAAGATAACCACTGATTGTGGTGACCATAATGAAGGTGAGTAATCCGGTTAGCATCCAGATTTGATGGAATTTTTTCATTTCAAATTGTCTAATTGAATGTTGTCACAGTCTTTACCTGAGTGCTTTTGAAGCCCTTGGCCACCTTCGGATAATCCGGTCATAGAGTACTTGAAATAATTGCCACTTTCTTTAGGTTCGTTGTAGTTGGTACCAAAATAATAACAGGCTTCTTTTGTCCATTCTTTCGCGTCATTCGACGCCACTACTTTCATAATGCCTTCACCGCTCCCGGCTCCATGTTGATCCACGACCGTCATAAATAAATAATGCTGGTTCGTCCATAGGGCGTAGGGATTGTTTTTGTCGGTTGGGTCTACATCGCTGATGGTGACGACTTTTTCCCAGGCGCCTTTGCTAGGATTTGCAGCAATGATTCCTGAAAAATCAGCATTAAATTCTGTGGGCAAACCTTCTATTTGCACATTCATGGAAGGTCGGCGTACCAGGGCCATGTAAATATCGCCCAGTTTGGAATAACCATCCACTTGCGCTTCATGAATATCGGACGGTAGTGAAAAATTCGGATTTTCTGTTGGAATCAAGCCATTTCCGATGGCGAGTAAGCCTTCTATTTGAGTCATAATTCCATGATCGGCTGCCTCCTCGTCCGTTATGAATCCCATCTCTTTTTGGCACGCAACCTGTTCCTCTTTCCCTTTTTGTACCTGATACTCAGGAATGGTGTAGGGATTTAGTGTTCCTGGATTTTCTACATCCAAGTAGCCAAAGTCGTTCCAATCGGCCCAAATGGAAAAGCACGGTCCGGGCGAATTATCGGTTCCATCGTACATCAATATCAACTTAGAACCCTCGATGCCCATGGTTCTTAATAGCCGATTTTCGTGCTCTTCGTACAGCTTTGATAGTTCGCCTGTTTGAACGTTGTACGCGTAAATTTTATTCGTAATTTTCAGATTGGGCCATTCTCCTTTGGCTTCGCCGCTGGTGGAAACGAAAACAACATTGTTGTCGGTGGGGGATTTGGGAGTGTAAAAACTTTCGACCATTTCGTTGGTTTTTGCTGCCACCTCTGATTTAAATGATTGCCAATCGGCGCTTTCGTAGCCGCGGCCTTGTTCTATTTTTTGGCTTTCTACAGGATTATTTTCTTTCATCGTTTCTAGATCATACACGTGGCTGGGCTTATTGCTGAGCCAGTACACACTACCCCCTACAATGGCGGCTGTGACTAAAATGGTCAGGCCATACGAGCCTATTTTTTCATAGTGAATGAGTTATTGAATGATTGTTTTTAGATCCGTTCAAAATGTTCCAAAAAATCACTTTCTTCTCGCACCCATTGGGTGCCAACGGGATAATGCCCGGCCACCAACTGAGTGTACAAAACAAATTGCCTCAGTTCAGCGCCCGATTCATAGCCGGTTGCGTTTAAAAGCACCGAATCAACGCGATACTTAATTCCTTCGGTGTGGCGATATTCTGCCCCCACGATTACTTGGGGTGCTGAAATTGAATTATTTTCCATTTTTAAAATTTTAATGAATTGACGATGGGCTTCAGTGAGCTTTGAATTGCTTCGTACTCGGTTCCCATGCGCGAAATTTCCACAAAGTGGTTTTGCCCTGCATCGTCGGTGTAACGGGTGACATAAAGCACTAGCTTTGCTTCGTATGCCGGGCTTTGACCAAGCCATTGAACCAAATGAAGGCCCGATGCAGCGGTGTATGCTTCTTTTTGTCCTTTTTGACCCCAAGCATTTTCAAGTTTCGTTAAATAATCCTCCGGCGTTTCGGGAGGTGTTTCAAAAATAATATCCTGAATTTGTACATCGACGGTTCGGCCGTAAGGGCCAAGGTTGTGTGGCTGATCGAAATTGATTTCGGTTGATCTATATCCCAGAATATTGGTTTCAAAACTATTGGCCACGGCTTCTTTATAGGGTTCAATCAGATCGATATCGCTCATTGAAAGCACTTGCCAGTTTGCGGAGCGTTCAAAGGTGGGCATTTTTACCGGTATCGAATTCAGAGATTCACTTTCAAGTTCATTCACTTTTCCATTTTGCGTGCAGCCGGTTGTCAACGACAGTGCCAGGCCGAAGAGCAAAATCAGCATTATTTTTTTCATAGGTGCTATTTACTGGTAATTAAAAAAACAATATATCCAATATAAATCAACACCATCAATAGCCCCTGCCATCGTTCTACACTGTGTTTTTTCCCTATAAACATTGCAAGAAATAATATTAAACTTGCAAAGATGGTCATTAGTATGTCTATTCTGGAATTTTCATTAAACGGTAGGGGTCGAATGATTGAGCTAACTCCCAATATCCAAAAAATATTAAATATATTTGAGCCTACCACATTTCCAATGGCAATATCGGTTTGTTTTTTGTAAGCGGCAATTGCAGAGGTGGCTAGTTCTGGCAATGAGGTTCCTACGGCGACCACGGTTAGCCCAATGAGTGATTGACTTACGTTGAAGAGCTCAGCAATTTTGACTGCACCATCTACAATCCACTTCCCGCCCAGGGCTAACCCTATCAAGCCGCACACGATGTATATAGATGATTTTAAATGACTGAATTGCTCAATCTCCATTTCAGCCGATTCTTCGCTCATTTTTGCAATTCCAAAGGTGTAATAAAGAAAAATAACAAAGAATGCGCTCAGAACAATTCCGTCGGTTCTGGTTAAACCTGAATATTCACTTCCATCGATTAGTGCATCATTTGCGATCACCCCTAGTACAATCGCTGCCAGCAAGCTTAGCGGTATTTCTTTCCAAACAGTATTTCTTTTGGTTGCCAAGGGGTAGATCATCGATGCAATACCTAAAATCAATAGAATATTGGCGATATTACTTCCCAAAATATTACCAATTGCAATATCGGTGTTTCCACTGGCGCTTGCAAAAATATTGACGATAAGTTCGGGGGCGGATGTGCCGAAAGCGACAATGGTTAAGCCAATAACAATGGCAGAAATTTCAAGTTTTTTTGCGATTGATGACGCTCCGTCTACCAGAAAATCTGCCCCTTTAATCAAAAGCCCAAAACCGATGATAAAAAGAATATATGTTAGCATGTTGGTGGGTTAAATTTTCTATATCGATCTGTTTAGTCGAATTGCTCTCATTATCTCATTAACTCGCTTTTTTCAATAATGATTTAGTAAAGATTTATTTAAATTCAATCGTTTTTATAATGCTGTCCAACATTGCCTCTTGCTGCTTTGGGCTTTCTTGATCGTTTGCAGCGATGGAAAATTGATAAATATAGGTTTGTGGATACAAATTCTGATCCTGCGGATACTTGGCAGCGTCGTATTCATATTTAATGTGGGGCACCGAATAGTGATATTCATTAATATATCCATTTGGATCATTCACTCCTCGGCCTTTGTATTGGACTGTAAATTTTAAGGCAGTTTTTCCGCCTATTTCAACGGTTTTCGATTCGGTAATCGTCCCACACCCCTCAGTCTGATTACATAAATTCGTGAGGATTGCTTTTTCGTCCTTCAAAATAGCTTCGCTGCTTGGATTTTCTTTCGAAGCCATTAAGCCAAGTTTTATCGACGGAAAATTATTGGTTATTTTTGGCATAATAAAGCCGTATTCCGCACCCGGCTCTATTTGGTAATCCCCGGGGAGTGTTAGGGTGTATGCCTCATCATCAAAAACAAAATTAGCATTGGTTATGCTGCTGTTTTCCAATACTTGTGCATTCTGATTTTCTTCAATCGGTTGACTGGCGCACGCTGTCAAAAATAGTGCCCCCAACAATAAATTTACAGTGATGATTTTTTTCATACGTTTGGGTGAATATTTAAGAGATTTATAATCCTTTACTTACTTAAAAAATTCAAAAATTAATTTCCCAATTGTTGTCAGAAGAATTACAAGAAATAAAATTCTGATATATTCGTTGCCTTTTTTCACTCCAATACCCACACCAATCCATCCGCCAATTGCAAGACCAAGACCAAGGGCGATTGCATATGGATAATTAATCGCATCATGATACGCAAATACTGCCGTTGCTGTTAGTGACATAACAAGTCCGACAACTCGGCTGACTGCTGCACTTTTTATAAAATTAAGCCCTATTAAAAGAAAAATGAATGTGATAAAAGTGCCGAAACCTATACCAAAAAAGCCACCGTATATTCCAAGTAAAAGTGATCCAAATAAAGCGGCAATCCAATGTTTACGAGAAATGTTTTTCTCTTGGAGACCTAATTTGTTTTTGAATATTAAAACAAGAAAGACGGAAAGAAGCGCGATTGCGATAATGAGATTGAGGTACTTCTCATCAATATTAAATACAATATTAGATCCTATAAATGAGCCAAATGCCGCAACTAAGCCAAAAACCAAACCCAGTTTAAAATTAAGTTTTTTTTCTTTGTAGAATCTTGCAGTGCTTGATAGCTCTAATAATGTAGCTCCAAAACGATTTGTGGCAATTGCAGAGTGGATTGGCAGCCCTGTTAATAACACTAAAGGAAAGCTTACCAATCCGCCACTACCCACCGTTGAGCCATATAGGCCCGATAGAATTCCTCCAACGAAAAGTATAACTGTGTGCAATGGCTCCATTTTGGTTTAGATCATTTTGGTAAATAAAAGTCTAGTGCCTATGAATGCAACATGCTGCTTAGTGATGAGGAAAGACTCCAGGGCTAATTTTCTATTAAAATCAGCCCAATTAAGTATAGTCTTATTGAGCCAGCGGCTGGCCTGCCTTTATTTCTTCCCCAAGTTTTCCACCTGGCAATCCAAAGGGGTCTACACAGTTCCCAGTTTCTTTTTGATATGTGTATGTAGGTGAACCGTCGGTCTCTGTGCCGCTTGGACATTCGCATGTTGAATCAGCCCATGTGCCTCCGGAATCTTTGCAGGCCGTTTCCATTGGATTGCTCATCGCTTCTTGTGCGTCTGTTTTTTCAGTTTGAGGAGCGGTGCATCCTGCAAAAAGCAAGACTCCGATTGTCGCGGTTGAGAATAGTAGTTTTTTCATTTTTCGTGGATTATTTATTATTGGTGATAGTATATGGATTTTTTTATTTTCTGCAATGCATAAGTATATGTAATTCTGCTATTCGAGGATTTTGAAAATCCATCATTCATTTTTTTTCATAGGTGTTCATAAAGCGATAATAATTACATTTTTGGTTTAGTGTTTAACCTTTTCAAGTTTTACTCCCTTTTTATAGGTTACTTGAAATCGCTTATGAATGCATCGAAATAAAGAGGTTTGTTGCGCTTTTTGTTTTTTAAGATACGATGATTCTATGATTCATTATGTTTTGGGAAAAGGAGGGGGTGGGAAAACGATTTATTGCATGGGTAGATTTAAAACTCTAGAAAGTGCAGTATTTTTTGCCTCTTTAAGAGATCAATCTGATCAACGAGAGGTAAAAGGTTTTAAGGTGGTATCGCTTGGAGATTCAATTGCAGAAAAGTGTGTTGTTGATATTGCTGCTGCCTATAGGGAAAATCTTGATGAAAGAAAAGGCTTTGAACAAATGATGGAACATGCCCTTAAAGAAGCATTAAATTCACAAAAAACCACAATATTTTTAGATGAATTTCAACTTTACTGCAGCGATGGCATCAGGGACCTGATTTGTAATTCAGAACAAGATTTTTATATTATTCACCAATTTCCAGAACAACTGGATCGAGAGCATTTTTCGGCAATTTGGGAAAAGAGCAGCAAAAAATATCTTCTTGATCCATATCAGCCAAGTGGGTTTTATAAACTCTAATCACAATTTCTAAAGTGCCTGGTGTGCACAAGTAGCTTTACTGCACACCCCACATCATTTTTACCGCAGCGGCTGGCTTAAGATTGCGACAGGTGTAGAGTTGGGCGGTTCGATCTACATCACTTGTGGGTTCTACTAATTGATATGCCATTCCCGTTCGTGCAAATTTACTTGCATCAATAACCGGTACACTGACTCCAATTTTGGAACCTTCGGTAACGATGATGGTGTCCAACGCATCGGGCTCTGGAATGGGCTTGTGAGAAGGTTCTTCTCCATGGGCGAAAACGCGTGCGTGAATTCTGCCTTCGCCGGTGACCTGTTCGGCATTACCCGGATCGATCCCAAAAAGAGCCAGTATTTGTTGGCGTGAGCGCATGGGCGGTAAAACGTTGCCCAAGGTGGGCGCTTTTAAATCGTCGTCTGGTAATACCGCGCTGCCTTCGTCATCCACTAGCCGAATAGTCACACTGACCACACCTATTCCAAATCTTTCAAGATAGTCATTTAGGTTTAGGCGAACCCCAACTACGGTTTGCATTTGCTCGCTCGTGTACGATTGTAATTGCCTTTCTAGCCCCCATAACTCTGGACGATTTCCATCTGCGGTGGGTGCATGGCTGTGATCGACAAAGGTAATCCCTGAGGCTAATAAGTCACGATGTTTTTCGTCCGCGTGGGCAAATAGCTCATCCGCTGCTTGTGCGATGGTATAAGAAAGGGGTTGATCGGATTTTAATGGAAGATAAATTTCACCGGGTGTGTTCATGGGTGCAAAGGTTTAAAAAGGCCTTATTCTAAACAAATCTGCCGGGTGGAGTCAAGGGGTGTAGTTATTTTATTTGCTACTGATTTTTCCTCAAAATTTTCTCGATCGCCTTTCCCTTGGCTAACTCATCGACTAGTTTATCTAAATATCGCACCTTTTGCGTTAATGGATTTTCAATTTCTTCTACGCGGTATCCGCAGATCACTCCGGTGATCAGCTTGGCATTAAGGGTGCAGCGTTGCTTTTTGAAAAAAGGTTTCAAAACTAGCGTTTTGGTCAATCAGCTCGTTTAACTTTTTTTCGTCAAAACCCGTGAGCCACTCAATCACTTGCCGCAATTCGCTTTCCGTTCTCCCTTTTTTGGTTACCTTTGCCACGTAAGCCAGGTACACCTTAGCAAAGGTCAACTTGGCTATTTTTTCATCATGTTCGGGGGTGGTTTTCATAAGACGAGGTTTTTACGAGGGTAATTTAGGCATCGGGTATTTCGGGTTCAACTAATTTTTTTAATTTCTCGAGTGACTCTTGCCAGCCTAAATAACACATTTCTGTTGGAATCATTGAAGGAATGCCTTCTTGAACCACTTTAAGCTCAGTGCCACAAGAAACTTTTTTAAACCACACCGAGGTCATCATTTCCCCAGGCAAGTTGGGGTCGTCGAATTTATCGGTGGCTTTAATGAACTCATTGGGTTTAATTTCTACATACTCACCTCCAAAAGAATTTTCGCTGCCGGTAGAAAAATTAATAAACGACATTTTGTAATGACCTCCTTCTTTGAATTCCATTTGTTGGACCGTACATAAAAATCCATAGGGTGGAATCCACCATGCGTAGGCATTCGAATTGCTAAAGGCACGAAAAACTTTTTCGGGACTCGCTTTGATCACCCTGTGTAGTGTTACGCTGTTGGTCGACATAAGATTGATGAGTTAAATTTGATTAATTTAACTCAGTGTATCACAGATCAGGTTGGCAACACTTCATCTTTTTACGGTCTGTAGAGCGGCGGTGTGGTCACTTTGTACATTCCGTCAATTTTTTGAACCTTGTAGTGAAATTTGGTTTCCGGCGGTGATTCTTCTGCTGTATTTCCGTCAAAAGGGCCATACAAAAAAACGGTGTTGTCTGCCTTTTTAAATTGTACTTCGAATGAATACAGGTCGCTATTTATTTGTGCGCCATTCAATATCTCTACTTTCAGGCAGGTTTCCACCGCTTTGCAGTAATAGGCGAGCTCCTCGGCTTTCGATGGATTTTGTTTATTTAGATCGCGATATTGTGTAACCAAACTCCAATCGTAATTGCCGGTCGCATCGGTGGGATAAAATAGTTTAACTGCACTTTGATAATCTTGTTTGGCCAAGGAATCAAAAAAACTGATGAGCGTTTGTTCGGGGGTTGTTTCGCCTTTGAGGGTTAAATCAGTGGTAGTGTCCTCCCATTTTACCGTTGCCATCATTGATTCAAAAACTTCGTCAAAATTGTATGAATTGTTTGGGTCCGCATCCGATTCAAAAACATAAAACTCTCCATTTATTTCTGTTACATAGCCATATCCCATTCCAAGACCTCCCTCAAAAAACTCTCGGTATGTTTTGCCATTGATCGTTTTCACACTAAAATTATCCATACTTAATAGATTTTTATCGGACGCTATTTTGTAAACATAGATATCGTGGCTCGGATCCTTTTGAGTCAAACTAAAACCTTCTCCATTGGGATCGATTCCCTGCGCATCAACAGTATATGTGTCGCTAGGATAACTTATGCTCACCCCCATGCTTGAATATGTTTTCCAATTTGTTGTCTCGGTTTTTTCCTCAGATTCATCGGAGCTACTTTCTGATCCATTCACTGCGGGTTGTGAGGAGGTTTTTAAATTTTTCCAATAATAAATTCCACTGCCTACCATCATAGTTATGACGACAAAAGCGATAATGGTTTTCGATGTTTGATTCATGGGATTTTAGTTATTGGTTCTTTTGGTCAAAAATATACTTGATTTAGACTCAAATGTCATTAGACCCAATGTAACCGCTAAACTTACTGCGTATGCAAAAATTGTGCCTACTATAAAGCCAAATCTTGGAAATACCACTATTGTTGTTAATGCATATGCAAATAAAGACAACGAGCCGATCGCCACTTTTTGCATTGTTGGTGACAAGCTTTTTGGATCATGGTACCAGTGAAGAATAATTAATACCGAAGAAAAGGCCGCCGGGAACACTGCGAACATGCCGCCCCAAAATGGATTTGATAGTTTGCCTAGCAATACAACTAAAAAAACAATAAAGCCGACAAAAATTGCGCGACTTATTTTTTGACCCACTGAGTAGGTTAAAGAGACAGCTTTTTCGTGATTTTTTCTTTGAAGAAGTAAGTGTGCTATGCAGATAAGCAGTAGGTAGCCTGCCACCCCAATCCCAAGGTGATTTATTTTAAGAATGACAAACGGAATCGCTAAAACAAACCAAAGTCCGATGCTTAAGGTGAAACTTACAATGATTTGCCAGACTTTGCTCCTAATAATTCTGGCCGAGTATTCTGCAATGCGCACATATACTGCCACAAATAGCACTGACAAGCCGAGCGGTATAAGGGTGGCGGGCACTACATCGGCAACTGTATTTGAAGATAACGTCCAGCCTAGAAAGAAAAAGCCGAGCGCAACCGTTGTTGGAAATGCAAGAATGATGCCAGCAATTCTTTTATTTGCTTTTTCAGCTATAAAAGAGAGCAAAGCAATGACTGTGCCACCGACGACAAACGATACTATGAGCTGAATTAGAAAAAATTTGTTCATGATCAATTTTTTATTTCCCGTTCAATTAAGTCTAGCGCCTTAGTAGTATAGCTGCTGCCTAATCAATATTGCGAGAAAAATTTTCACAAAAAACCTTCCTGCATAAAAGAAAAAGTCCAGCGCCAAATTTGGGTGAACGAATGGAGCGCAGCAGAATGAGTGAGCCAGTTATTCATTGATAGCTGATGTTGCGCTAATTTTTTATTCCGAAATAGCAAACTCAAAATTCATTTCACTATTCTAAAACTGAGATTTCGTCAGCAATTACTTTATTTGCAGCGCCCTCTATTTGAACAACTGACCCTTCTTTAATATATGAAGAAATACTACTCATTAATCCAAACCAAGGGTGATCTTGACCAGTTTCTTTCATTATTTTTTTAATGCGCTCATCAAGTAAATTTTCAGGAATATTTTTTACCACTGTAGTATCCTGTATTTGGATGTCGTACTTTTTGAAATCATCTATTTCTAGCCAAGCTGAGCCATCTATACGATAGTGTATTACTCCTTTAAGAGATAATTGTGTAGCTGGCGTCTTCTCGCTGATGATTTCATCCTCAGTAATTGGTGGTGATATAGATGATTCGTTATTTACTTCCTCCTTCTCTACAGGCGTTACTATAGATGAATTTTGAGTTTGCCATAAATATATGCCTCCACCACTAATAATTGCAGTTATAGCAACAGATAGTACGATTGACCATGGATTTGTTTTGTATTCCATATTTCTTTGGTTAATTAAATCAATTTAGTTCAAAGCAAATTAAACATCAGCGCAATTTCCTCTAATGTTTCGCAGTATGCGATGTTTGCTGGCTGTATAATAGCTAGCGAAGTGAGCCATCACCAGCAAATGTGGGTGAAGTGAAGAATCGAAGCGAGTGAACGTAACCGCATACGCAGTGTTAGCTGATGTATTCCTTTTCTTTTCGACGATAGTCGTTTGTTTTAAAAATTTTTAAATTTCTTTTTTCAATTTGGGCGAAGGGCAGAGGGGATTAAGGGGTGAATGCCCTGAGCCCAAAACACCTTAATTTATATATAATTCAATTTCTTTTAGGGAAGTGACTGTTTTCCAAGGTATTTCATGTTCATGCTGTGGTGCTTCTAGTGAAAATTTACCTTTTTTAAACCAAATAGTCTTAAACCCCATTTCGTTTCCAAGGGTAATTTCTTTTTTTATTCTGTCACCTATGCTGAAAAATATAGAAATATGCGCATATTGATTTTTGATTGCTTCCAGTTGTTCAATATTTTTTTCTTCAATGATAATGATTTTTTGAAAATATTTTTTGATATTGAGTGTGTCAATCAGATCTTGTCTACTTTCAGTGCCTTTGCCAAGTAAAATTAATATTGCTCTTGTCGATAGGTACTCGAGCACACTTATGGCAGATTCTTCCAATTTGTTATTGTCCGGGTTATATAGGGTTCTATTAAAGTCTATGATCACTACTTGATTCATTTTATTGGTGAATTTATTGAGCTGGTTGAAGTATGTATAAAATCTGTATTGCTACACACATTGTTTCTTTGGCTTTATTAGATCTTTGTACTTTATTTTTTGTTTTCATCACTTCCATAATTATGATTGTGGTTAAAAAATATTAGTAAATTGTTTCCGCAGCGCAGCGGAGGAAGCACATTATATTCCCCTCTATCAATAAAAGAAAAACAAAATCGGATTCTTTTTAAGAGATGGGGCGATAGCCCCAAAAGGAAAACATGTATTTCGCACAACGTCCGCAGCTTGTACGAAGTTCAAGACAAGCTGCTGTTAGGCGATGATTTGGTTAGCGTTTACTCACTTACTTTTGATTCAAAATAAGTTTGAGTGGTTGCGGCACAGCTATCATTACTGTTAGTGGTACTTTGTGAAGTCGCGCTGTTAAATGAATATAGTGCTGTCTTGTTTTCAAAACATTCTTCTTTGCCGTAAGGGTTTTTGTCGGATTCAGGATCACAGCCAGGAATTTGTTCAAAATAAGTCTTTTTGTAGTAGCATTGACCATTATTAGCATCGCGACAAACAAAGTACCGCGACGTTGGACCTCCGTCACCAGAGGAAGTTGTGAAATCACCACAAGCGGTGAGATCAGAATAATCTTGCGCCACAGGAGTAGCTTTGCCGCAACCTGCTAGAGCAAGCATTGTTATTGCAACAACGAGAAATCTCATTTTGTACATATATGTTGGATTAGGATTTATGTAAATTATATGTTTTAAAGGCAAATGCCGCTAACCAAATTTTCGCCTAACGTCTAGGTATAAGCAATGTTTGCTGGCTGTATAATATTGCGAAGCGGTGCAGTCGGCAAATTTGGGTGCACCCAGAAGGAAGAATGACGAGGAACGGAGCTGCTTATATCTTGTTAGCGGATGTACATTTTTCTCTTCTATTTCTGAAAGAAATCACTTTTTAAATAGAACAAGAATTTTATTTTTCATTTTTGGCGAGCACAAGAGGGGGCTAGGGGTGAAGTGCCCATCGCCCAAACACCCTATTTATTATTGGATTTTCTTTTGAGTAGGTAATAAACCAGTGTAAGCAAAATAATTGCTGTTGTTAAAACAATGAACAGTGGATCATTTAATGAAATACCGCTTCCAATGTACGCAAGTGCTAAAGCAGGAATAGTGTGTGCCAAAAGAATTAAGCCAATGAAGGTTTTGGTTTTCATTGTGGAAATTCCTGCCAAGTATGAAAGGGTATCGTTTACTGTGAACCCAATAAAAACAAGAAAGGCATGTTGGTGAAATATCTTGTTGTACTGCGTCATGTCCTCGGATTTTGTGAATTTAAGAATAGCCTTCTTGCCAAAAAATCTACCG
The DNA here is from genome assembly GCA_016699515.1 of Candidatus Peregrinibacteria bacterium. Lineage (GTDB taxonomy): Bacteria > Patescibacteriota > Gracilibacteria > UM-FILTER-43-11 > UM-FILTER-43-11. Next base: position 433,191 of record CP064978.1, read on the forward strand.
ATTGAAAAAGTGATTATTGTTCCAATGCTTTTGGAAATCCAGTTCAGCACAAAACCAATCCATGGACCAAAAACAAAACCGCCAACAATGCCAAATATGCCGTGGTTCAGCGGAGTAAAAATGACTGGAAGAATTGATAATCCTATGAATATAACTGGTGCCCACCAACCAAAACCTTTTATGAATTGGCTAATCTGCTGCTGATTTGAAAAAAATGTCTCTGGAAACAAAAAACCTAGAGCAGGAATCAAGAAGCCAATTGCAAAGGTTGAAATTGCGAACCAAGTTGATTTAGATATTTTTTTCATAATAAAGTTTTCGGAGCGAAGCGGAGAAATTAATTATATTTCCCCTATGTAAAAAAGAAAAACAAAATCAGAATTTTTTAAGAGCTGGGGCGATAGCCCCAGAAGGAAAACATGTATTTCACTTAACGTTCGCGTGTATGCGATGTTTGCTGGCTGTATAATATCACAAAAGGCAGTGGCCAATTTGGGTGACTTTGAACGGAACGCAGTGTAGTCGAAAAGGAACCGTACAAACCGTGTTAAATGATGTTATTTTGCCGATTTGCTATCTAATCTTTTCGTAATTTATACCCAAGGAATTTGCAACGAATTTTAAATATTTTTGGTCAAATTCTTCGAGAACAGCAAGGACACTCTCATATTTTTTATCATCACTTAGTTTTAACGTCATTAAGAATGGTTTAGCTGCATCAGGTGGTCTACTAACAATATGATTTTTTGTTAAACGATTAATTTTCCGTCGCTTACCACTTGGACGGTAAAGTAAATAACCCCTATAAAGTGAAATATGAGAGTGTCCGATTATATTTCGCCAATCATATATTCCTTCTAGATTGTTTCTCCAGTCGTTTGGTGGATCGAATAAGTTTATGAACATATCCTTGATAACCGAGAAATCTTTTTGCCAAAGTTTTGCTCTTTCTACAACGAAAGTTCTAGGAAGATTTATTTTAGCTGAACTTTCGTTAACTTTTTTTATGAGTCTTGGATGTTTTTTTAGAACTATAAGATCCACCAAACGTTTTTCAATCCATATACAAAAAATGAGAATTTGACCTGCTCTATCTATGCAATTTGTTCTATTCGTCATAGGCAAAATAATTTCATTTAATGTTCAGGCTATACGAAGTTACGCCGTGAACGTGGCGGTATAATATTTGCGAAGCAAACCGCCTAAGTGAACAAGTAATTTGGGTCGAACCCCGAGCTGAGGGGTGAGCTGTATAGGCGTTGTTATATGCCCCGAGCCTTGTGTATAATCCATATTATAGATCAAATAGGCTACGCATGGCGAGGGCGCAGCGTGGTCGAAGTGAAGCGGAGAAGTTATTTATTGCCAAATCAATTTTACTAATCAAATAATACCGTATCTTCATCAATACCTGATTCATTCTTATAATTCTTAATAACATGTATAGTTAGGTCATTGAGAGATTCCTTGATTCCTAATAAGGTTTCCCCATCTCTTAATTTCTCTCTCCAGTTAGTAATATTAGAAGGTGTTGCATCATTAAGCATTGCATTTTCGGTGAGACTCAGTCGATTATTGAGCTCCATTGAATGTTCGACCCATGAATGCATTAATTTAAATAGTGTTTTATCATTATCTGATATAAATGCACTTGAAACAATGCAGGCTTCAGTTGCTATATTAATAACCCTAGGAAAAACAACAAATTGCTTTATCTTTTCATGATTTGGATTAAATTTATTATCCTGAATAATATTTAGATTGATATAAAGTTCATGCACTAATGCATGCAATAAATCTTTTCTTTTTTGTTTTGAATTACTCCATTTTTCTATATAAATACCTGCAATACCTGCAACAATAAGTATTGTTGTTATAATGGGCTCATATTCTTTTTGATTAAGATACCAAAAAATAGCAAGTATTGCAGCTATTATAAATAATATATTTTTTATAAAAAATGATAGCATTGATTTGATTAATTTCTTCATAACCTCAAGATTTGGCAATAAATAATTACATATAACGTCCAGGTATATGAGAAGTTGGCCAGTGCTAAAATATCACGAAGTGATTGCACTGGCCAATTTGGGAGAACGAATGTGCGAAGCGGAATGAGTGAACCTCATATACCTTGTTAGCTGATGTATATTTTCCCGATTTGGTGGTGATTGACTATAAAATCAGCACTTTCCTTTGGTGAAAAACTCTCAAAACATTGTAAGTCGTTCTTTTGCCAAATGCCGTCCCAGTACTCGTCGTGATTAGTATTGTGTTGTTCTTTATTTCTTCTTTTGCCACGCGAAGTTGCCTCTTCTATCGGACAATCAATCCATATTGTTAATGAAAAGTGTTTCATTAGTTCTGGACGAAACAAACCAATACCTTCAATAATCAATATACCATTGTGCTTAATCTCAGTTTCTTTATTATTTTCCTTCCAATCCTGATTAGAATATTTTATGACGTGATTGTCTGATAGAAAGGGTTGGATCACTTCTGTACTTAGTCGATTGTAATCAATAATTTCCCAAAATTCATAATCTTTATGAATGTCGTGTTTGGCAAAAGAATCTACGCCAACCACTGGAGCTTTGAGTTTTTCACCAAGAGAAAGGGCAAATGTTGATTTTCCAGAACCACCAAATCCAGAAATGCCAATGAGTACTGGTTTTTGTAGTTTGCTAATTTTTTCTTCTAAAGTCTTTATTGCTTCTTCCATAGGGGAAATATATTTCAGCTAACGTTTGCAGTTTATAGGAAGAAACTTGCTGGTACAATGAGTCAACCAGCGAGTTATTTGGGCGAGCGAAGCGCCGCCCATCTCAAATAGGGGGCGAGCCCTATAAACTGCTGTTGTGTGATGAACAAAATCTGTCGCGTAGCCACAGAATTACTCGGAAAATTACTGTGTAATATGCGATTGCTAGCAGTATGCTGGAAATGAGTATTATATTCCTGAACAGTGTGGTGGGCCCATCGGGAATTGGCGCCACATTGCCGATCGGCATGAGACATCTGTTGTAGTCAGTAATACCAAGTTTTCCAAGCCAGCAATAAATATCCCAAGTATTTTCACTCAGTATGAACATTGGGAAGAATAAGAAATCCCTTATTGGGCGAAGCTGTCTGATTACCTCAGTGTCATTTACATAATAGGAGAGAGCCATATGAATGACTATTAGTAAGGCGATGAAACAGACGGCCAAGAGGAATGCATTTCTTAATTTTCTCATACTGAAGATTTTGTTTTTCACACAACTGGTTTCTATACGACGTGTTTTCGTAAAAATGCTTGACGGGGTTGGTTATGCGAACTATTTTCGGAAATGCATTTTTGAAACCTGTTGTATAGAAACGAGTTTTTAGTATCTAATTGAATTTTAGTATGATTGATGAATTATTGAAAGCCACAAAGGCGGAGCTCACTTACCTTAATTATAGTCCGCGGACGGTTAGGGCTTATTTAAGTTGCTTACAGACTTACTTCAATGAAAAGCAATTACGGTTAAAGCGCGTTGATCAGGATCATATTAAACAATTTCTGACCTCGAAAGTCAGCGCTGGTGCGGCGCCGCAAACGGTTCATGTTTACCTGAATGCGATCAAGTTTTTTTATAAACAGGTTGTAAAATCTCACGAACGTATCGATCTTAAATTTGCTAAACGATCCCAAAAATTGCCAGTGATTTTATCGAAACTCGAGGTGATTCGAATGTTGCATTCTTTTCAAAATCAAAAACACTATTTATTAATTGCGCTGGCTTATGGATCGGGTTTGCGAGTGAGTGAAGTGGTTCATCTTAAAGTGCAAGATTTAGACTTTGATCGCGAGTTGATCCATTTAAAAAGCACCAAAGGCTCTAATCACCGCATCGTCCCAATCCCTAAAAAAATCAGCACTGATTTATTTCGCTATTGTTCAGGCAAAGATCATTGCCAATATGTTTTTGAAAGTGAGCGTGGGGGAGCGCTTACCGTGCGTACGGCCCAAAAAATCTTTCAAAAGGCTTGTCGAAAGGCCTTTATAAAAAAACCCGTTACCTTTCATTCACTCAGGCACAGCTATGCCACGCATTTGCTCGAAAACGGAACGGATGTTCGCTACGTTCAACAATTACTGGGCCATCACAACATTCGGACGACTCAGCATTATACTCAAGTGTCCAATGTGATGATTCAGCAGATTAAGAGTCCGCTTTAGTAAGCAGCCTGACCCCAAACAAAATAGGAAGTAGGCCAATGATTTGCCACAAGGTGGGGTTTTCACCCAAGATCAGAAAGGCGAAAATGAGCGTGAAGGCAGGGGTCATGGAATTGAGCGAGATGGCGTGGGTGATCGGGATGCGGTGAATGGCCTCGAGCCAGAGGATTTTAGAAAGGCCGAAGAGCAGGAATCCGTTGATCAGCAGAAAGGGGAGTGATGTGCTCAAGTTGGCCAGGGTGGGCAAGGGCTCAATGAGCATAGCCAGGGCGAGCACCGCTATTCCGCCGAGCACGCTGCGAATGGATAGAATGGTAACGCTGCCGATCTGCTTGCGAGCTTGCTGAAAGTAGTAGTTTCCCATGGGGGGCAGGGCGGTGGCGGCTAGAATAATCAGGTCGCCGGGGTTTAGGTGATTTTGCCCTTTAAACAGCACCAAAATGGCTCCTGCCACCATCAAAAGCGCTCCCGACTGATGCGATCGACTCATGCGCTCTTTGCCCCATAACTCTAAAATGACGATCGAAAAGAATACTTCCATCAATAAAATAATGCTGGCGTTGCCCGCGGTGGTTTGCTTTAGGCCAATGAACACCAGGCAGTAAAAGCTAACGATAAAAAAAGTTCCCAGCAGCACGTTTTTAAAGGTCGACGGAGTTTTGAGCTCATGCCATGTTTTTTGATAACTCATCATGGCGCCAAAGAATAGCGTGGCAATGAGGGTGCTGATGGCAAGGGTAAAGAGTGGGGGAACCGTGCTACTGGCCAGAATGCTGATGATCGGAAAAAAGCTCCACAACAGCATTTCGCAGAACAGAATCCATTCGCCGGTGCGTTTTGTGCTAAAAGATTGAATGGTGTAGTTGGTAGGTTTTCAACTTCATTAGCATACAACTTGCCACTCACAACTCACAACAAAAAACCTCACTCGCACGTGGCAAAGTGAGGTTTTTCGGGTTTTTAAGCAAACGCTTATTTTTTCATCATCAGGCTATCCAGGCTGCATTTGCTGGCGCAGCTTACACACATCAACTTAAAGGTGGCAAGCAAGTAGATCATGTTTCCCATTACCATCATGCCGGCGTTTTGATCTTGAGTTGAAACCAGTCCAACCACAAAAAGTGAGAACAAAAGCCCGGCTAACATTGCAGCGTAGCGGGTGAAAAGCCCCAAAAGGAGCATAAGACCGATCACCACTTCGGCAAGAGGCAAAGCGGTTAGGAATCCTTTAACCAAAACCATTGGAAGTACGCTGTTTGCAAACATGGCCGTGGTGCCATCCACAAATACAGCAGTGCCCATGCCAAACTTAGCCCATCCTCCTAAAAGAAGCATGCCACCGATGGCGATGCGCAGGAGCATGTTTTTGGCGTTTTCATTGGTGGGGCATTGTTCTTTTTTCATAAAAAATAAAGTTAATTGAATAAATCCTTGTCATTGTAAGAAAAACTTTCTCAAGGAACAAGTTTTATCCCTTTTCAAAGCGGTTTTTTGATGTTGAAATCGGATTTCCTCAGTCATTTCGGACTTACATTATTATCCCACCCTATTATCCCACCCTCGCATTGTCATTCCGGACTTGATCCGGAATCTAGCCCTCAAAACCGTTCATCGATGGGGAAGTAGCGTTTCGCCCTGACCCCCGATTGCTTCAGCCCAATCTGACTACTTTATTTTTCACAAAAAACCGATTGACGAACGTGGGCTACTTCGATAATATCGATCCGCTTGTTCGTTAACCCAATAGGGAAACGCTCAAAAACTAGAATAATTTCCTTCGTTTTACTTTGAGAATTTTCAAGTTTTTGTCCTCCGCTCTGCCTTCCGGTGCAACTGGAAATGCTCAGCTGCGGAATGCGTTTCTCGCTACTACTTGGGGACTTAGCTCAGCTGGCTAGAGCGCCTGCCTTGCACGCAGGAGGTCAAGGGTTCGACTCCCTTATTCTCCACCATCTTACCATCGAAAAAGCCCGCCTAAGCGGGCTTTTTTTCTTGATTCTTAATTCCTTAGGCCAGGTACGCGTTGTACGTTAGTACTACTCCCAGCAATCCCATTAAAATTGCCCAGACGCTCAACCAATTTTCTGAGCTGGCCGCCTTCCATTTAAAGGTTGCTTTGATCCAGGTTTCGGGCGCAAGCAGGTAATAAACCCCTTTTACAAACATGGCCCAGCCGGTTAGGGTGATGGCCACTTCGAGCCCCCAGGTCCATACATTGTGTATCCGTATAATGATGAGCCCCATGATGAGGGCCATGATCGCTAGGCTCAACATTCCGAAGTGGTTTTTTTCGAAGTCTTTTACCACTTTGGACCATTGATTGGTGTACAACAAAAAGGAGAGCCCGAACACGAGATAAGCGGGACCCATAATTGAGGCGAGTGTATTTGTATATTCCATAAGGTTTTGTTTTTATGTTATAAATTGACCGTATTCTAGCACTTTTACCTTTACTTTCAAGTCATGAACATCCTTTTTGGATTCATCGGTGTGATCGCAAGCTTACTTTTGGTTATTTACCGCGATCCTTTGCTGCGTTTTTTTGGAACTTTCGAATGGGCGGAACGCCGTTTGGGCCCGGGGGGAAGTTACACGGTAATGGTTTTGGTGGCGCTGGGACTTTTCTTATTTTCTTTGATGGTCATGACGGACACCGTTCATTGGCTGTTCAGCGGTTTCTTGCTGCCCTTTTTTAAGGCCGATATTTGGCAGTACTTAGCCTAAAATCACCCTTTCTAAAAAAACATATTTTTTTTTCTTGACTTATTGTTTTTTCTGAATAGAATGAGGAGGCACTTTTCGAGGGAAGTTTGACATTGTGTCGGTTCTCACATGGAGTGTTTGATCTTTTGCAACACCGGTGTAGTCAAAAAATCTGCAATTTTTTAACACAATTGAAGTAATTATACTAAATAGTTACTGGTTAATTCATGACATTAAATAGGTACGATAATCAAGTTGTACTAAGAGCATATAATGGATGCCTTGACACTTTGTTCCGATGAAGGACGTGGAAAACTGCGATAAGCTTCGGTGAGCCGTTATACAGGCTTTGACCCGGAGATTTCCGAATGGGTGAACCCCGTCGATGTTATGATCGGCGACCCTCAACTGAATTCATAGGTTGAGGAGAGGATACTCAGCGAACTGAAACATCTTAGTAGCTGAGGAAAAGAAATCAAATGAGATTCCCTTAGTAGTGGCGAGCGAACAGGGAAAAGCCCAAACCCGCTTTAAGCGGGGGTTGTAGGACTCTAACATAGACTTTACTTTGATAACCAAAGGACCCTGGAAAGGGCCGCCATAGAGGGTGATAGCCCCGTCGGTGAAATCAAATTAAACTCTTAAGATGTTCCTGAGTAGGGTCGGACACGTGAAATCCGGCTTGAATCTGGGAGGACCACCTTCCAAGGCTAAACAGACAAAGTGATCGATAGCGGACTAGTACCGTGAGGGAAAGGTGAAAAGTACCCCGGGTAGGGGGATGAAATAGTATCTGAAATTATATGCTTACAAAGAGTCGGAGCCCGTCTTTGGCGGGTGACGGCGTGCTTTTTGTAGAACGAGCCAACGAGTTAGCTGTATCTGGCAAGGTTAAGGAGTTTTATCCGGAGCCGTAGCGAAAGCGAGTGCGAATAGCGCGTTCTAGTGACTACTTTCTGATCACCACTCTTAGATAGATTCAAGATTACAAGATTAATTTTGAATTTTAAATCTTCAATAAATTTATATATAGCATTTAAACGAATTATTATGACTTACAAAGATCTTAACGTATACCAACGGGCACACAGAGTGGCCATCGATTTACATCTTTTTTTAAATCAATCGGCGGTCGAGTCGATCCATGCGGATCAGGCCGATTCGCTTAAGGCTTGTGCAAGGGGTATTTTAGCCCACATTGCCGAGCACTTTCATCAGCGTTCCACCAAGGCAAAACGATTCTTCCTGTATCAGGCAATCGAATCCTGCCGACGTTTGCTGATGGATATTGAGTTTTTATCCGACTTACATCTGATTCCCCAAGAACAATCTCAACATTTTCTTGCGGAATATGATATTTGTCTAAGACAACTCTTTAAATTTCATCGGTCGTTTACCGACCCCAAAGGAGCTGAGCCGGAAGGTTCAGTAGCCTCGAAAGCATTAACTGCCTCAGCAGCTTAATCTTTCTCATAAAGATGTTGGTGATTGGAAAGTAGTTACTAGAGTAGTCAGGTGCACTAGACCCGAAACTGGGTGAGCTATCCATGGGCAGGTTGAAGCGCGTGTAAAAGTGCGTGGAGGACCGAACCCACTAGAGTTGCAAGTCTAGGGGATGACCTGTGGATAGGGGTGAAATGCTAATCGAACTCAGAGATAGCTGGTTCTCCTCGAAATAGCTTTAGGGCTAGCCTCGAGTCAATGAGCGATGGGGGTAGAGCACTGTCAAGGCTAGGGGGCGAAATAAGTCTACCAAACCTTAACAAACTTCGAATACCATCGTTTCTTACCTCGGGAGTCAGACTGTGACAGCTAAGTGCCATAGTCAAAAGGGAAACAGCCCAGATCGTCTGCTAAGGTCCCTAATATAAGTTAAGTGGTAAAGGATGTGAGATGTCACAGACAACCAGGATGTTGGCTTAGAAGCAGCCATTCATTTAAAGAGTGCGTAATAGCTCACTGGTCTATCCGCCTTTGGCGGATGTTTTGCGCCTAAAATCTAACGGGGCTCAAACTTATAACCGAAGCAACGAATTTTCAGCTTTAGGCTGAAAGTGGTAGAGGAGCGTTCCTGTCTGCGTTGAAGTCAGACCGTAACGTCTGGTGGAGCGTCAGGAAGTGAAAATGTTGGCATGAGTAACCATAATGCCGGTGAAAAACCGGCACACCGAAAACCCGAGGTTTCCCACGCAACGTTAATCGGCGTGGGGTTAGTCGGTCCTAAGGCGAGGCTGAAAAGCGTAGTCGATGGACAACAGATTAATATTCCTGTACCGATTGGGTTCCGCCCAAACAAATCATAGTGAATGCCAGCTTGCATACTTCTGCCTTCGGGTAGAATATGTACTTTGGACTAGTTATGAGGCGTTAGCAATGGAGTGACGCGGCGTGGTAATTTGAGCCTGCCTATTGAACATGGTGGGTGCAAGCGATTAGAGTCATATCGATATAGGCAAATCCGTATCGATTCGTACTTGAGGCGTTACGCAAAATGTTCCGAGCAATCGGAATGATTCAAATGATCCATGCTGACTAGAAAACCTTCTAGCGAGGAACCTAATTGACCGTACCGCAAACCAACTCCGGTGGGTGGGATGAGTATTCCTAGGTGATCGAGAAAACTAGTGTTAAGGAACTCGGCAAAACAGCGTCCGTAACTTCGGGATAAGGACTTCCTGCCTCACGGCAGGACGCAGCGAAAGACTCCAGGCAACTGTTTACCAAAAACACAGGTCTCTGCTAAAGCGCAAGCTGATGTATAGGGGCTGATGCCTGCCCAGTGCCAGAAGGTTAAGAGGAGAGGTTCACGCTTTGAATCGAAGCCCTGGTGAACGGCGGCCGTAACTATAACGGTCCTAAGGTAGCGAAATTCCTTGTCGGGTAAGTTCCGACCCGCACGAATGGTATAATGGTCTGGAGACTGTCTCAACACTAGACTCGGTGAAATTGCAGAATCGGTAAAAATGCCGATTAACTACGGCAAGACGAAAAGACCCTATGAAGCTTTACTATAGTTTGACATTGAATCGGGATTTATTTTGTGTAGGATAGGTGGGAGACTTTGAAGCTTCGACGCTAGTCGAAGTGGAGTCAACCTTGAAATACCACCCTAAATACGTTTTGATTCTAACCTGTGCCATTATCTGGCATGGAGACAGTGTTTGATGGGTAGTTTAACTGGGGCGGTTGCCTCCTAAATTGTAACGGAGGCGCGCAATGGTCCGCTAGGCCTGGATGGAAATCAGGCTGATAGTGTATTCGCATAAGCGGGCTTGACTGTAAGAGTTACAACTCGAGCAGGTGCGAAAGCAGGTGAAAGTGATCCGGCACCTTGTTCCGATTTTTTATCGGTACGACCACGTGGGTGGGGTGTCGCTCAACGGATAAAAGTTACTCTAGGGATAACAGGCTTATAGTGCCCAAGCGCCCACAGCGACGGCACTGTTTGGCACCTCGATGTCGGCTCATCGCATCCTGGGGGTGGAGAAGCTCCCAAGGGTATGGCTGTTCGCCATTTAAAGCGGTACGCGAGCTGGGTTCAGAACGTCGTGAGACAGTTTGGCCTCTATCTGTCGTAGTCGAAGGAAAATTGAGAGACTCTGCTCCTAGTACGAGAGGACCGGAGTGGACTAACCTCTGGTGTACCAGTTGTCGTGTCAACGGCATTGCTGGGTAGCTATGTTGGGTTGTGATAACCGCTGAAAGCATCTAAGCGGGAAGCCATTCTCAAGACAATTTTCCCTATAGGTCCGAGGAAGACTACCTCGTTGATAGGTATCAAGTGTACGTGCAGCAATGCATTCAGCTGAGATATACTAATGACCAATTGACTTTTTTATCGACTTATTTAATGTCGACTCTAATTAACCAGTAATTAATTAGGATAATTATCAGATTTTCTGACTACAAAACAACGCAGTATTTTAAAAAATGCAGTGTCCTGGTGCTTCTAGCGAAGGGGGTACACCTGTTCCCATCCCGAACACAGAAGTTAAGCCCTTCAGCGCCGATGGTACTACCTCATGAGTGGTGGAAGAGTAGGTCGGTGCCAGGACATTGCATTTTTTTATACCTCAAAAACTTTTAGAAACCCGCCTCAGGCGGGCTGCCTTTCCAAAAATAATGTGCTCGCTTCTTCGGTTTTTCGCTTAGCTTCGCAAACTTCCTTCGCCGCGCATGTCGCCTCAGGTTCTTGCTACGCTCGCTCATCACCAATCCTCTTCAGTCTGTTTATTGCATTACTTAAAACGTTTCGGCAACTGGAATGGCTTTTTTTCGATCAAGATATTCTTTGTGCTTAAAGAATACAAATACGTTGATAGCAATGAAAACGAGTAAAAGATAGCTGATTTTATTATCGACGAAGAATTTATACATGTAGTGCGAGACGCTGATGAATAGCAGACGCAGATAGTATAAAAGGAATAAAAATATATGCTCCATGATGTTTTCAGTGGCGGTCATCAGGGCGCTGGACGACGTCAGTACCGTATGCATGAACAAGGCAAATACGGCTTTTAAAGGTAAATTAATTAATAGTTCTCCTACCGCTTTTGTGCTGTGCATTACGTAAAACGCAAGTTCGGAATAGGTAAAGCCAACGCTGATGATGAAAACACTGAGCATGCGCAACGTTGTTACATTGTGATGGATTAGTTCATGCAGATATTTCCATTTGTGTTCGCAGGCAATTACCACTCTTTCGATTAACACACAGCATAAAATCACAAAATAGTACTGTAAATTGAAGATCAAATGCTCCACCATAATAAAGGGTAGCGATATCAAAATACCAAATATAAATAAGCTTAATATCGTTTTCGGATTGATCTCCTTGTTCTTGATTTGCACACCACTTAAAAGAAGCGTGATGCTTAGTGTTAGGCCTAAAAACAGGATGAGATGATTCATAATGTATGTTTATTTGAGCCAAACCAACTATTATAATAACATATAATATTAATTTGGTCAAATATAACCCTCCTTTTTGGAAGGGGTTCTCCTTGCTTTTTGCTATTTCAAAAATTATGATGAAACCCACTACTTCTTAACTTTTTTGAATTATGTATGCACTCAATCGGGTACAGATTATCGGCCATTTAACTCAGGCGCCCGAGGTGCGTCAAACGCCCACCGGCCAAATGGTAGGGGATCTTAATGTGGTTACCAAGCAAATGACTGTTCGCCAAGATGGTTCGCGCCAAATTCTACCTTCGTATCATAGTGTGGTGGTTTGGAGGGGTTTGGCAGAGATTGCCGATCGGTTTTTAAAGAAGGGCTCTCAGGTTTATATCAGTGGAAAACTCCAGACCGACTCGTGGGATGATCCCGAAGGGCAAAAACGCTATAAAACTCGCTTGGTGGCCGATGAAATGATTATGCTGGACTCTAAAATTGCTTCGGCACAATCGGCAGCGTCTTCCGAAATTACCTCTGGACTCAATCAAGTTGAGTTGATCGGGAATTTAACCAAAGATCCCGAGTTGCGCCAAACTCCCAATGGAAATTCGGTTTGTAACTTTAGCGTTGCTACCAATTTTACTTGGAAAGCTCGTACAGGCGAGCAACAAGAGCGCACTGAGTTCCACAATGTGGTTGCTTGGGACACTCTCTCTCAATCCATCGGTCAATCCTTTAAAAAAGGCCGGAAAGTTTACATTAGCGGTCGCATTCAAACTCGTAGTTGGGAAACCCCAGATGGTAAAAAACGATGGACCACCGAAATTGTTGCCGATAAGGCTTTGCTATTGGGCTTGGTGGATTCCGAATTTGGGGCTCCCGAATCTGCCGGGGCTTCTCAGGTTACTTTTTCTGAGCCAAAAATTAAGCAAACAGCCGGTGTCATCCCCGATAATCCTGTTGAAGTGCCTGCTATTAATTATGAGCCGGACATTAGGCCGGAGGATCTTCCTTTCTGAAAACCTTTTTAAAAGGTTTTCCGCCTTTCCCAAAAAGTTGTGTTTGCCTAATTCCAATTTCGCTTAGCTTCGCAAGCTTCCTTCGTCGTACACGCCGCCTCAGGTCTTGCTACACGCGCTCAATCGCTATTAGGCTCAATCTATTTTGTGATTAGTTTTTTTGGCCAGTTCAATCCACCGTTCTAATCCCATGGTTTTGGGGCTTTCCACTTCTGGGGTGGGGAAGTGTTCCCAGTGGTGATTCACCACTTTCCAGAAGTTTTTGGGGAGCGTGATATCGTTTTCAACGATTTTCATGATGCAGCTCATTACTTTGACCTCGGGATATACGCTGGTGGGGGGTACGTCGGCCACGATCTCGATGTCGCCGTAGGCTTGGGCCTGCAGGCTGACTCGGTAGCACCGCGGAGGCTGCCCCATCAATGTGCGGGCATATTGTTTATCGGTAATGAACACCATCCCGTAGGGTTTATGAGCTTCATCACTCATAAAGCGACGATACAATTTGCCGGACACATGAAAGGGAATGTTGCCAACCAGCAAGTAATCTTTTTGGGGCACGGGGTATTCTAGGATGTCTTGTTGCAGAATATTTATGTTGGCGCGATTGGCGAATCGCGCTTTCAAAATTTTTACTAGCTCCTCATCAATCTCTAAAACGTCGAGGTCGTCAAAGTGGTTGGCTAGTTTTTCGGTGATGTACCCCAGTCCACCGCCAATTTCCACCACTTTGGTTTTGGGTCGGTATACGCTTTGAATCGCTTGAATCAGTGTTTCAATTGCGACCGGGTCGGTGGTGAATACCTGGCCATAATACTTTCGGGGAATGAGTTGATTTCGCTCCAAATCGTCTTGGCAACTTTGCTGCGCTGCATTCATAAATTCAAATGTAATCGTATCTCTATTCTAAATTAAAATTTATTATTTAAAATTTAAAATTCTTTATAGTATTGTAAGGCCATGTATCAAACTTACCTGTTTCTTTTTGGGTTGCTTTTATTTTCGCCGATAATGGGCGAAGTTTGGCGAGCACTTTTGGGTTTTCCTCTGCTGTTGACCGACCTTATTATAGGCCCCTTTTTGCTGTTGTGGGGCGTGGATAAGCTCGTGAACGATCGTATCATTCGTATGGGTCGCGTGGGCCGCATGATCGCCTTGTTTCTCTTCTTGTTGGTGCTTACGTATCTATTGAATGCGTTTCGTTTTTCTTTTACGGAAATACGGCCCGCACTCCCTTATTTGATTCGGTTTGGCGCTTATGTATCGATGGCCTTCGTTACCTTTGATTTAATCGAACGGTACCCTCAAAAGCCCTTACGCTTAACGTTAGTGGTTATGATGGTGCTCAGTGCACTTGTCATTGCCCTGTTTGGATTTTTGCAACTACGTTTTTTCCCCAGTTTTTTGGAATTAGGACTGCATTTGGAAGGATGGGATCCCCATATCGGACGACTCCTGTCGACGTGGTTTGATCCTAATTTTGTGGGAGGTTTGTTCGCCTTTGTTAGTCCAATGGCGATTGCGGTGGGTATTTACTACCATCGAGAACGAAAATGGATGCATTTTCTGATTGCCGGTTTGGTAAGCATTCTTTTGATGTCTGCGCTGTATTATACATTTTCACGCAGTAGTTATTTGGCATTGGTGGTTGCCCTGGGAGTTCTTTCTTTTCTTAAATCACGCACGCTGCTCGTGGCTGGTTTTATTTTGGTTTTAATTGCCTTTTCAGTATCGGGCAGAGTGCAAGAACGTGTGCTTTCCGGTGTTGATTCGGCCATTGCTATCTTTTCGAGCGAAAGTCAAAAACCCGTCGATCCCACCGCTCAATTGCGGCTTGATTCATGGTCGCATGGTATGGAGATTGCGCTGGACTATCCGCTCATTGGGGCGGGCTATGGCCGTTATCCGTTCGAAATGCAATCGCGCGGCTACGGTAACTTAACCGACCATGCCATCGGTGGCTCGGATAGTTCGCTTTTGACCATTTGGGCCAATGCAGGAGTGTTTAGCTTGCTGGCGTATTTGGCCGTGGGCTTTGTGGCCGCTACGCTTTCGATTCGCCGTATTTTTTTACATCCCAAAACGTTACGCAGTTATCTTGATGCCGGGGTGGTGGCTGGTTTTGCCGGGATGATGCTGCACTCCCAATTCGTGAATTCGCTCTTGTTTGCGCTCATTATGGTGTACCTGTACGTGGCAATCGCTCTTTTGGATGAAGTTAAGATTAATAGTTAAAAATTAAGAATTGTTTATTTTAGGGGTGTATTTTGGTATAATGAGAAGAATTTAATTGATTGGTTATGCCAAATGATAAAGAAGCCCCTGAGGTTGGATCGGCCGTAGAAACCCCTCGTGATCCAGTGATGACTGCTGCTGAAGCAGCTCGCAGCGCTGTGGAACGTTTAGCCGAATTAACTGATGCTGAAGAGGCACTTTTGGCTGCGTTTGACGCGGAATCGATTGAGGCACTGTTTGCAGGTGCAAATACTCTAGAAACCTTTTTGGCCATGCTGCCTGAATATTTGGCTGAAAGTGCAATTTCTGAGGAACGGTTGGGCGAAATTTTAATCGTGGGAGCTAATTTTTCTACTGAAAATGCTCAGTTTATTTTAGACTCTCTGGCTGATCCATCCTTTCCTTCGTTAGATCCTGCTGTCGTTCAATCGGTTCGACAAGCTTGCGAGGCTAAATTGACTGAGAGTTAATCACCTCTGTGGTGGCTTTGGGAACGAACTTTTGCCACTGGCCACCGCTTTTCATCAGCTCGCGAATTTGAGTGGCCGAGATGTCGACCTCTTTTTTGAGTGGCTCAATTTTTACCGAATCATAGGTTTCAAAGAGTTCTTTAACAATTCCGACGTTGGCCATAAACAGAACGTCGAAATCACCCACCAGGCTGCGCACGTGGGCGGGCCATTTGGGATTATTATGGATGTCGGGAATGGGGATGATTTGGTACCGATCTTCTTCAACTCCCGCATCGGCCAGTGACCGTTGAATCATTTGTTGCCGAAGTTCCAACGGGAAAGGGTTTTTTTCGGTGCCGCTGTACTGACTGCTGCCGATGCCAATCATCAAAAAATCCACCTGAATGAGCGCTTGTTTAACGGCGGATAGGTGGCCCAGGTGAAACGGTTGAAAGCGGCCAATATATAATCCTTTTTTCATATTACTTATTCCTTATTATTTATTCCTTATTACTCGTTTGCAGTTTTGATTTAATTTTATCAATAAATAGTTAATAAATAATAGATAATAAGTAATAGATTATTCTCGGATAATCAGCGGTAATTGCATGTTTTCAATCTCAACCACACGAACGCCGGCGATCAGGGCATCCCGATTTACTTCGACGGAAAGAATCAGGTTGTTCAGCGTCGGCTGAAAATACTCATAATACTCTTTGAGTGTGCGGTAGGTTCCCATTTTGGCACGTGTTTCCACTTGGCCTTCTGATAAACTGACGAATTGATTGTAGTCTTGCCATGCATCTTTACCGTTGAACTGTTCCAATTTTTGAAAAAACTGATCTTCGAACTGCGTAGCTCGTTGCTCGGTTCCGATAACATTTTGACTTAAAAAATTGATTTTAGAAGTTAGATCGTTGATGCGCGCTTCACTTCTTTTTTTCAATTGATTCAAGAGGCTTATATATTCATCTAAAGCATCGGCACGACTCACGGCACGATTAAGATATTGAAAAAGATCTACCGATACGGCGTTGTTGATTTGACTGAGTAGCCGCGTGTCTTTTTCCAGAGTCGAATCGATTACCTGGGTTCGTTCGCCCAAGTAATAGTTGGTCACCATGCTTTTAAGAATCAGCCCCGCGTTTCCCTGTTTAAGTCTAGTGAGCGATTGACCTGTGCCCAAATAGTTAGTTATCCATAGGCCATTCTTAAATTCTCCCGGTTCGCTTGGCGGTGCTTCGGGGGCGGGCTCAGAAAGGATTTGCGCGGTTTTTATGCCCAACACAGATCCCTTTGTGCTGATTTGATCGATCACTTGTTGACGCAACACTTGGATTTGATGGTTGATTTTGTAAAAACTCAGTACGCCGGTTTTAAATCCGTTGCTTGAAACGAACTCCGATGGGAGGGGAGGGGGTATTTCTTCCTCTTGTTTAACCTCGGACGGCTTATCTGCTGTGGATTGCCATTGTTCCCAAATGCCTTTGCCATGTTTTATTCCAGCCACGGTGGCAAAAACCAATAAAAAGGTAATCAGGAATAATTTCAGCAATTTCTCGGAGGTTGCTGTTGATGAAAGCACCCTTTTTTTGATGGTTTGATGCTGCTCATCATGTTTCTGAGCCCAGTGGCGAATGGTTGAGCGGTTTTTTTCCATAAATATCCTTTTATTTTACCATTTTTTCGTCTTTTATGGAAGCACAACCGATGCGACCATTAAAATTAATGCATTCTTGTGCTTTAATGGGAACGTACTTTAATGTTGGTGTTTATGAAAATTGGAATCGATGCGCGCATGTATGGCAGTGGGTTTACAGGAATTGGGCGCTATAATTTTGAGTTGATTCAAAGGCTTTCCGAGCTCGATACGCACCATCATTATATTATTTTTTTGCGCAAAGAAGGGTTTGAGGCCTTTACCCCCCCTAATCAACGATTTACTAAGGTTTTGGCTGATTTTCCGCATTATTCACTTTCTGAGCAAACCCAATTTTTGAGTCTTTTGAACTCGTTTCAGCTTGATTTGATGCACTTTACCCATTTTAACGCCCCTATTTTTTATCGTAGACCTTATGTGGTTACCATTCACGATCTTACGTTGTCCTTTTTTCCGGGGAAAAAAATGAATCGATGGTTTTATCGTATGGCCTATCATATTGTCCTTAGTCGAGTGACCCGGCGGGCAAAAATGATCATTGCGGTTTCAAAGCACACTCAAAAAGACCTCCAAAAAGTGTTGAAAATTAGCGATTCACGTATTGTGGTGATTTATAATGGTGTAAATCCCGAGTTTTCCGAACCTGCTGCTATTACTGCCCAGGATTTGTCGAAAAAATTTCATTTGGAGCGCCCCTATTTTTTGTACACTGGCGTTTGGCGCGATCATAAAAATTTAGTGGGCCTCATCAAGGCATTTAAGCAATTCAATGCTACCGATCATGGGCACGATTTGGTGATCACGGGTAAATTTAACCCCATTTACGAAGAGGTGGTCGAAACCGTGAAAACCTTGAAATTGAAAGATCATGTTCACTTGGTTGGGCTGGTCTCCGAAGACGATTTAAAGGCACTTTATCAGCACGCCTTTGCCTACGCTTTTCCTTCTTTTTATGAGGGATTTGGCCTGCCTCCACTAGAGGCAATGCAATGTGGTACGCCGGTTTTGGCCAGTAACGCTTCCTCTATTCCCGAGGTCTGCGGAGAGGGGAATGCTCTGTTTTTTGATCCGTATCAAACGGATGACATTGCTCAGAAAATGCAAACTTTGGTTGATGATCCGCCCTTGCGGCAGCAGTTAATTCAGCGGGGGCTTGAGCGGGTTAAGCAATTTAGTTGGACCACTATGGCTAAAAAAGTGTTGAGCCTCTATAATCAGTTTTAGATTCAAGTTCTATCATCAAATATCCGGCACCTACAATTTTACGACTATGCACTCGATCAAGTCCCTCATTCATTCTCGGCTCAAAGTTCATCACTTGGATGAATCTGCACTAGCAGCGGAGTTCATATTTAAGGCAAACCAGTGGCTGACTGAACAGTACCCCTCGATTGCTCAATGGGCCAAGGCGACCCAATACGATCAAGGGCAACTCACCGTTGTTACGGAGCACTCATCGGGCGCTCAGGCGATGTGGGCGATTCAAAAAAAATTACTGGATCAACTCAATCAATCTTCGGAATTTCCGGTGGTTAAGAAAATCCTTATAAAAGGTTTGACAATCGGTTAGTGCTTGATTACAATTCGCTTACTATTTTTGTAATATTTAACTCCTTTTTCTCGTGCTAAGAATTCGCTTGCAGCGTACTGGCCGTAAGGGCCGCCCCTTTTATCGCGTCGTGATCGCTGAACATTCCGATCCGATCAAAGGCAGAACGATTGCTCAAATCGGAACTTATAACCCTCTCGTAAAACCTTGGTCTTTCGAGGTTGATCGAGAGGCTGTTTCTCAATGGATCTCTAAAGGGGCTCAGCCTACCGATACCGTGGCTCGTATGCTTAAGGCAGCCGGGGTTGCCGGTATGGAAAAATTCATTGTTGAGATGGTTGACCGTAAGAAGAAAAACGCCCCTGAAGAGGAGGTGAAACCTGCTCCCGCTCCTGCTGCACCTAAACCTGCTGCTCCCGAAGTAGTTGCTGAAGCTCCCGCTCCCGAAGCGGCTCCTGAAACTCCAGCTGCTGAAGCCGAACCCGAAAAGGCCGATGAAGCATCCCTCTAAGTTTTGATTCGCCCCTTTTCCTACTATTTAACCTGATCTATTATATGGACGACCTAACACTAAATGATCAGTCTACCGGGGTTGATTCCAGTCAATCTACAGGTGCTGATAAAGATTTTGTTGAGTATATTGTTAAATCCATTGTAAGCCAGCCTGAAAAGGTAATGGTTGCTCGCTCTGTTGATTCAATGGGTGTTTTGCTTACCTTGCAAGTCTCTAAAGAAGACATGGGGAAAGTCATTGGCAAAAGTGGCCAAACCGCTAAATCCATCCGCATTTTGTTGCGCGTTTTGGGTTCAATGAACAATGTACGCATCAACCTAAAGATTGTAGAACCAGAAGGAGGTGAGGTTAATATGGGCGCATTGGATGATGAAGATTCGATGGGGTCGTCCAGTATTATGGATGAACCGGACTTGGAGCTTTAATTCCTGAATCCTTATTCCTATGGGTGGTGCCATTCAAGTTACGCAACAGTTTAATGTTGTCGACATTCTTAATTTGGGTGTAGCACTTGCTATTATTGTAGCAGGCACCCTCTCGGTTTTTTATATTTTCTTTGGTGGCATTTCCTTTATTTTATCCGGAGGACAAGAAGACAAGATTAAACAGGCGGTTCACACCATTCGTTATGCTATTATCGGCTTGATCGTAACCATTTTTTCGGTGACTATCATCAAAATCCTCGGGATTATTTTTGGATTTGATCTGCTTTCCTTAATCACATGGGACCGTGTTTCGGATTTAATGAATACGATCATCGAAAAAATCTCCGCTGGTTCCACAGCGGGGTCGGGCGGGGGATTGCCGCGCTCCGGTAGTTTACGCTGAGGCTTCCACCTTTTCCATCGCGTTCACTTGTATTCCTTTCCAGTCATAAGGAAAGCGAAAGGTTTCCAGTGCGCGCACAACCGTGGCGAAAAGGTTCCAAGAGCTTTTTCCGTTGCATATAAACCCGTCGCCTGTTTCTTCAATAGGGTTGTAATCCATTACTGAATTTTCTTCTAAGCTGATGGGAACGACCCCAAAGTTTTGCGCAGACATGACCGCCTGTCGCGCTTCTTCGTTGTCACTTGGAATCAAAGCCATGTCACTGGCGGCTAACATCCTTCTGATTTCAGTGTCTTCGTTGTTAATAATGACGCATTGCTGGGGAAATTGTTCACTGAGTTTTGAAAAATAATTTTGAAAATCGATGGTTCCAATTCCCAATAGCACCAATTGCACCGGCTGTTCAATCAAACCCGGGATTATTTTTTCGATTAAATTAATGTTGTTTTCACTCGAAAGCGCGATTGGAACGGCGATTAGTGCCATTTTTTTATCGAATGGAATTCCGTATTCTTCACAAAAAGCCATTTTATTTTTCACCTTGTTCTGAATCGTTTTCTTGCTGTATTTTTGATAAATTTTATTATCATACGCGGGGTTGTATTTATTCTCGGTCATAAGTTTTTGTAAATCTTCGAATTATACCATAATTCAATTTAAATTCCAATGATCAAATTGTATGTTTGTGGTACATTGTTACTCGAACTGATTTTGATTCATTAATCACCCTCGTTTTGCACGATACTACGAAGCAAGTTCCCGCTGATTTTACTCATCGCCTGGTTTTAATAGACGGAAATCACCTCATTCATCGAGCTTTTTTTGCCGTAAAAGCTTCTTTAACCACTTCGTCGGGCGAGCCAACCAATGCTTTATTGGGCTTTTCCAGTATGCTTTTAAATATTCTGGAACGTGAAAAGCCCGATCATATGGTCGTTACATTTGATGAGCATGCTCCGACTTTTCGGCACGAGGTGCATGAGGAATATAAAGGCACTCGAACCAAGGCACCGGATGAGCTTTATGTCCAAATTCCGCGCATTCGAGAAATGGTCGCCGCTTTTAACATTCCCATTTATACTAAAGCGGGTTATGAAGCAGATGATGTGATGGGTACTTTGGCAGTTCAGGCAAAAAAGGATCATTTGGTGAGCTTTATCGTCACCGGCGATATGGACATGCTCCAATTGGTTGATGATCATATTTTTGTGGTGTTTCCGCACAAGGGATACCGTGAGCCCACCCTTTTTGATGCTGAGCAGGTGTATAAAAAATATGGCATTCGACCCGATCAGGTGGTGGATTACAAAGCATTGGTGGGGGATGGCTCCGATAACATCAAAGGAGTTTTTGGCATTGGACCAAAAGGAGCCATTCAGTTATTGCAGCAGTACCACACTCTTGATAATGTGTTTGAACACCTGAGTGAACTGCCTGATTCGGTTCGTACCAAATTGGAAAAAGGACGGGATGATGCTTTTTTCTCGCGTTCTTTGGCTAAAATTGTTACCGATGCCCCAGTGATTTTCGATGAGCCATCCGCACGATTGAGCCAATTTGATTTCCTGGCGTTGGACCGCTTTTTTGAAACCATGGAAATGCGCTCGCTTTCTAGGCGATTGAAGGAAATGGATGGATATCGCTCGATGGCAACCAAAAATCAGTTGTCACTTTTTTAGGGTGTTCGCGTTGAGCATTTTGAGCTTATGTTATAATTCAGCCTGATCGTCGAACCTATCCATGAAAATCACTTTCATTAATCATCAGGAGTGGGGTATTGAGCCGCGTGGTTTCGAGGATATTATAAAGCGCTTTGAAACGTATTTACCCGTTCAAACCGGTGATTTGAATGTGGTCTTTGTGAATGATGTTTATATACAATCCTTAAATAAGGCTTATCGTGGCAAAGACCAGCCAACCGATGTTCTCTCCTTTCCCTACCTTGACGCACCCGACTTTGAGCTCACACGCTTAATAGGGGAAATCTATATTAGTGTGGAAACCACGCGTCGTCAGGCGGAACAATTTGGGCATTCTTTCGATTTTGAACTCAGAAAGCTTTTGGTTCATGGAGTATGCCATGTGTATGGTTACGATCACATTGAAGAGGAGGATTACATTAAAATGCATGCCATTGAGTGCCAGCTGCTTGATTTTGATTTGCCGTTCATTCCAAGAGAAAGCGCCGAAAAGCTATGAGTAAATAATGTGAACAAAAGTACCATTTTCGTACTAAAAAATTGTTCATTTATTTTAAGTAGTTTTCACGTTTAATCAACCCCTAATTATTTTTTAGCATTATTCCGTTTTTTTCTCTTATTTTAAAACAAATATTTGAGTACTATTATTGTTCATTTGTTTTTAAAAATGGCTTCTTTTTAAAAAAGAATTGTCAAAGAAAACCTTCTATTGTACACTGTCGTTGCTTTCTGACTCAGCTGTTTTTTTGTGCATATCATTTTGTTTTTTACGCTTCTTTATGCACATTTATTCGTTCACAAAAATGATTCACTAACGCCTTACCTCATATTTTATGGCTAAAGAGCAAATTGTCGCTGGTCTGGATATCGGAAGTTCTAAGATTCGTACCGTTATTGCAATGGTCGAGCCGGATAAAAAAATCCCCAATATTATTGGCGTTGGCGTTTCTCCGTCCACCGGTATGCGAAAAGGCAATGTGATTGATGTTGATGAGACGATCAGTAATATTTCTGCCGCCCTAGAAGACGCTGAGCGTATGTCGGGAGCTCCGGTTCATCACGTGTTTGTATCTTTGAATGGAGACCATATCGAGTCTTTTGATAGTCGCGGAGTGATTGCTATTTCTCATGCAGGCTCCGAGATTATTGAAGAAGATGTGAATCGCGTATTGGAGGCAGCCCAAGCTGTTTCTATGCCCGCAAACCGCCGCATTTTGCGCATTATTCCTAAATCGTTTTCGATCGATGACCAGCGCGGCATTAAGAACCCTGTAGGCATGGTTGGGGTTCGCTTGGAGGTGGATGCTCATATTATTACCGGTCAATCGACGATCATCAAAATATTGAAAAAGCAATTCATCAAGCAGGAGTCGATATCGACGATATTATTCCTAGCGCGATGGCGTCTGCGGAGGCTGTTTTGTCGCGTCGGCAAAAGGAATTGGGTGTTGCAGTGGTTGATATGGGTTCTGGCAGTACTTCTTTGGCTGTATTTGAAGAAGGGGCGACTCTGCACACGGCAACGCTACCCATTGCGGGGAAAGTGCCACGAATGATATTGCGATCGGTCTACGCACTTCGATTGATACCGCCGAGAAGATTAAGATTGAGTATGGAACCACGGTTCCCGATGACGTGAATCAGCGTGAAACGATCGATCTTTCCTTGATCAGTAAAATTGATAATCACAAAGTTTCCAAAAAGCACATGGCCGAGATCATCGAGGCTCGCTACCATGAAATTTTTGTGATGATCAAAGATGAATTGCGCTCGATTGGCCGTGATGGCATGCTCCCCGGTGGCGTTATTTTGACCGGTTCGGGCGTAAAAATGCCCGGTTGTTTGGATTTGGCGCGTGAGGTTTTGGGGCTTCCCGTTCAAATGGGCTTTCCTACCGAAGTCGAAGGAGTGGTCGATAAAATCGACGATCCTTCGTATGCTTCTGCGATTGGCTTGGTTACTTGGGGTGCCCGTTACGAGGGGCGTTCGTATGGTATTGGTAATTTTGATTTTAAAAAAGTATTTAGCGGCGCAAAGGGCTGGTTTAAGAATCTATTGCCATAAGTGATAAAATAGTTTATATTTTCATTCTTTCTCAAAAATAAAAACAAAATTATGCAGTGAGCAGCGCTCGTTAGATCGACTTTTTGTCTACTGAGCATTGCCCGTTGCGTTCATTTGTTTACTTTTTTAAACCCTACGACATGGCTGATATGCTTAAAAACATCTTTAATGGGTCTTCTCATAGCGGATCCAATAAGAGTTATGACGATCGAAGTTCCGTTGAAGTGAATCCAGAAATCACTCCGCTGGCGTCGATTAAAATTTTCGGTGTTGGTGGGGGTGGAGGAAACGCTTTGAATCGGATGATCGCTTCTCGCGTGGATGGTGTTGAGTTTATTTCGATCAATACCGATGCGCAGGCGCTCTTTCACGCTAAATCACCCAATCGTGTGAACATGGGAAAAGGAACCACGCGTGGTTTGGGTGCTGGTTCGAATCCCGAGATGGGTCGCAAAGCCGCCGAAGAGAGCAGCGAAGAGTTGAAATCGTTGATCAATGGCGCTGATATGGTTTTTGTTACCTGTGGTTTGGGTGGAGGAACCGGAACCGGTGCCGCACCGGTTATCGCTCGTACTGCCAAAGAAATGGGAATTTTGACCGTTGGAGTTGTTACCAAGCCTTTTTCATTTGAAGGAGCGCGCCGGGGAGAAGTGGCTTCTCAGGGTTTAGAAGAACTTAAGAACAGTGTTGATACACTGATCACCATTCCTAACGACCGTATTCTTTCCATTATTGATAAAAAAACTCCATTAACCGACGCTTTCTTGGTGGTGGATGACATCTTGAGACAGGCCATTCAGGGGGTTTCGGATTTAATTACGGTTCATGGAATGATTAACGTGGATTTTGCTGACGTGCGCACCATTATGCAAGACGCCGGCTCTGCGCTGATGGGAATTGGCTATGGAACCGGTGAAAATCGCGCTACCGATGCCGCTCGTGCCGCCATTGAAAGTCCTTTGCTTGAACTTTCTATTCAAGGTGCTAAAGGGATTTTGTTTAATATTACCGGTGGTAATGACCTGTCGATGTTTGAAGTGGATGAGGCGGCTAAAGTGATTACTGAAGCAGCGGACCCAAATGCCAACATTATCTTTGGTTCGGTTATCAACGAAAATTACAACGGCGAAATGAAAGTGACCGTGATTGCTACCGGGTTTAGCGAAGAAGAGCAGCATCGGGCTCAACAGTCCACTGCTAGCCACACCATTCAACGCTTGGGCAATAAGCCTGCAACATCGGTCAGCGTTCAAAGTGTTACTCCTTTGCAGCCTAAATCGATTGGTGCGGCTATCGATTTGGAGGTCCCCGCCTTCATGCGTAAAAAATTACGCAAGTAGTTGCATTGCGGCGGACAGGCCCGCCTTCATGCGTAAAAAACTTCGTAAATAATTATTCCAGGATTAAGCGGTAAGAATTAAGGAATAAGCAGGAGGCGTGGATTATTATCCTCGCCTTTTTTGTGCGTTGTAAAAAGGCGGCTTTTTTGGTATAATAATAAGATTTATTATGCCAACGACCAATCAAAAATTAGCGGGCGGAGTACAAAAGGTGAATGCCGAAATGCGGGAAGCGGCCATAAAAAGCCGTGCCGAGGCGCTTTCGATGCCCTATATCAACTTGCTTTCTGCTCCGCTGAATTCCGATTTGGTCAAACTGATTCCTTATGAAATTGTTCAGGCGGCCCAGGCAGCTCTTTTTCTTCAATCGGGCAAGCAATTAAGATTGGCGGTTTCCGATCCGGAAAACGCAGCGACGATTCAGCTGACGGATCAGTTAAAAAGTGCCGGGTATACCGTGCAGGTGTATTTGGCTTCCGAAGAGTCGATTCAGTCCGCTCATCGGATTTATTTTTCCAACCCGTATCCTTCAAAAAAACCCATCACCAATGTGGTTCAAGAACAAGAAGTTGGCTCTTTTTCTCAAGAGATTGCTGATTTAAAGCATTTAAAAGAACGCGTGGTCTCGGCTCCGTTTAACGAGGCGCTCAATATGATTCAGTTGGGGGGTTATAAGGCTCGGGTTTCCGACATTCACTTTCAGCCGGAGCGCGAACGCGTTGAGGTGCGCTTTCGTGTCGATGGTGTTTTAATGCCGGTTTTCGATATAACGCATGAGGTTTATTTGGGTATTTTAAAAGAAATTAAATACCTTTCTCATTTAAAGCTCAACATCACTCATGTGCCGCAAGATGGCCAATATTCGTTTAAGATCAACGCCAAATTGATTAATGTACGCGTTTCCACCCTTCCGATTCACTACGGAGAAGCCTGTGTGATGCGCCTTTTGGACTCTGAGTCCGCCCGAATTCCTTTGGATCAACTTGGTTTTAGTGGAGAGGCATTACGCTTGATGCATGAAGCGGTTGGCTTGGCGCATGGCATGATCTTAATTACCGGTCCTACCGGGAGTGGAAAAAGCACCACCCTTTACAGTATGCTGAGTGAGGTGGACGTGCTCAAAAATAAAGTGATTACTTTGGAGGATCCAATTGAATACTATTTGAACGGCGTCGCTCAAAGCCAAATCAATACGGATTACGAATATGGATTTGCTACCGGATTGCGTGCGATTTTGCGCCAAGATCCCGACATCATCATGGTGGGCGAAATTCGAGACATCGATACGGCGGAAACCGCTGCCCAAGCTTCTTTAACCGGCCATTTGGTGCTTTCTACGCTGCATACCAACTCTGCCATTGAATCGATCCCGCGATTGATTAATATGGGCGTTAAAAGCTTTATTTTAGCCCCTGCCCTTGATTTGATTGTCGCCCAGCGACTGGTACGCCGTCTTTGCACGTGCGCGACCGTTCAGTCTATTTCTGAAAGTGAACGCGTTCATTTGGATCAATTGATCCAAGGCATTACTGCCAAAGGGATGCCCGCTTCATCGGTCACTCAGCTTAAACGGCCCGCCGGCTGTGATTTATGCTCGCAAACCGGATTTAAAGGTCAATTGGTGATTGCCGAGGTGTTACGCTTTGATGCGGATTTGCGCCAAAAATTATGGAAAACAGCCCGATCACTGAAATTTATCGCTACATTGATGAGCATCTTAAAATGATCACTTTGTATGAAGATGGGGTGTTAAAAGTGCTTCAGGGATTCACCACTTTGGAAGAAGTGAATCGAGTAGCAGCGATTTAAAATTTCTAATTGATCTAATTATTCTAATTTCTAAGTAAGTCCGGGAATCCAAAGGTCCAATTTTGACTGCTTGTTTATTGGATTTTGATTATTTTTAGGCTAATTAGAAATTAGGCCAATTAGAAATTTTACAAGTGGGTTGGTTTCGCTCCACCCTCGGCTTGTTTCGCATTGATTTGTGATGGGGGAGTAAGGGTTGCAGATTGAGGTTCGGTATGTGCATTGGGCTTTGCATGATTAAAGGGGGATTGCGGTACTTTCATCATGCTGCCTGTACTACTTGCCGCTGCTGCCACCTGATCGTTACTGGGTACTACTGCCGGCTCGGGCACAATACCCTTTTTCATGCTGTCCATGGTTTTAAGAAAAGCGCGATCGTCTTCATCCAATTTAAGGGTGCGAATCGGGAAGGGGATACTAACCCCTAGATCGTCGAAGGCTTTTTTGATTCGATTGCTTAAGTTGGATCGAATGGTTAACCAATTTTTATGGGATTCGATCCAAAAAAGGACCTTGATATTGATTGAACTATTGCCAAATTCGTCCACAAGCACCATTGCTTCGGGCTTTGGAACAATGTCTTCGTACTGTTCAATCACCCCTTTTATCAGGCTGGTCACCATGGGTAAATTGGTTTTGTAGTCGACTCCCACTATCAGTTCCACCCGTCGAAATGGGTTGGTGGAATAACTGATCAGAGTTTCGTTTAACATGGTTTGATTGGGGATCACCACTTCGGTGCCGTCAATCGCTTGTAAAACGGTAAAACGCGAATCAATACTGACAATGGTCCCTAAAATTTCTTGGACTTTGATGAAATCGCCAATTCGAATGCGGTCTTGCGACAAAATCAGCACTCCCGAAATCAAATTTCCCAATACGTCTTTGAACGCAAATCCCAATCCCAAGCTCAATGCTCCAATGACGGCGGTAAAGTTGATGCCATTGATCGCAAAAGCGATCGTTACCCCGATGATCAAAATAACCACCGTTGTAATTCTTTCCACCAAAATCAGCGCACTTTCCTGCACGTCGTCACCTTTTCGATTGATAATGGCTTCTTTTCCCGCTTTACTGGCCATTTTGGCCACAATATATGAAAGGACAATGATGATCAGCCCCGCGATCCAATTGTCGATATTGCGCGTGACAAAATTAAAAAGCTCTTGAATTCCGGCAGTACCACCTTCGGGAAGGCTGTTTCCCGTTGCTGCGCTTTGTGCATAGGCTTTTGGAATGAACTCAATCATTTGGGTTTATTAAAAATCCTATTATTATAGCACAAATTGCTTTCGGTTGAAAGTTATAAGTGGAACAAATCGACTTAGCCTTTTTTATTAGCGCTTACGACCGCCTTGATTCGGCGGATTCCGGCGGAACAGGCTTCTTCTTTGGTGATGGTAAAGCTTTCTAATTCACCGGTGTGATCCATGTGCGGCCCGCCGCAGATTTCTTTGGAATAATCACCCATGATGTACACTTTTACTTGGCCGCCTAGCTGGGCGTATTTATCGTCGAACAGGCCAATCACGCCTTGCTTTTTAGCGGTTTCCGGCTCCATGAGTTCATAATGAATCGGTAGATCGCGTTTGATCTGTTCGTTCACAATGTTTTCGACTTTTTGGAGTTGTTCCGGAGTTAATTTTTCATCGTGGTTAAAGTCGAAACGCAAACGCTCGCGAGTGATGTTGCTTCCTTTTTGTCCCACATGGTCGCCCAGTACATCACGCAAGGCCTGATGCACCAGATGCGTTGCCGTATGCAGGCGTTTGCATTCGGTGCTGTGGTCGCGCTTGTTCAGCATCTTTTCAAATTCACGTAGGCCGCTGTCCAGGGTTTTGGCAAACTTTTGTTCTTCGGCACCAATAACATCTAAACAGGTGGAACCCTTTTTAACCTCTGGATAGGCAGAGCCCATGACTTGAATGACGGTTTTTATGACTTTGTGTGTGAACACTTCTTCGATGCCCAGCATTTTACCAAAGCGTACCGCGCGCCGTATCAGCCGACGCATTACATAGCCTTGGTCTACGTTGCTGGGGCGTACGCCATCGGCGGCCATGATGGTGGCGGCGCGCAAATGGTCGGCGATGATGCGAAAGGGTCCTTTGTTCTCTTCGTATTTTTGATCGGTTAGCGTTCCGATCGTTTCAAGAATAGGCACGAATAGCTCGGTGTCGTAAGGGGTTTTTTTGCCTTGTAGCACGGCGATGGTTCGCTCTAATCCCATTCCGGTATCGACATTTTTTTGTTCCAAGGGTTTAAAGGTGCCGTCTTCATTTTTAAAGTATTGCATAAAGACGTCGTTCCAAATTTCCACCCAATTTTTTCCGTCATTCCCCGGATTGCTCCCTTTAGGAGGAGTGCCTTCTCCTACCCAATAAAACATTTCCGTATCCGGCCCACAAGGACCCGTGGTTCCGGCCGGGCCCCACCAATTGTCTTCTTTGGGTAAGTAGGTAATTTTTTCATCCGGCATTCCCATACTCTTCCAAATTTCAGCCGCTTCGTTGTCGGCGGGAGCATCATCATCGCCTTTGAATACCGTCACCGATAATTTTTCGATCGGCAAATTCATCCATTCGGGCGAGGTCAAAAATTCAAAACTCCATTCAATCGCTTCTTTCTTAAAAAAGTCTCCTAAACTCCAGTTGCCGAGCATTTCAAAGAACGTTAAATGGGTGTCATCGCCCACTTCTTCGATATCGCCGGTACGAATGCATTTTTGATAGTTAGTTAGCCGTTTGCCCATGGGGTGTGGCTCTCCCAGTAAATAGGGCACCAATGGATGCATTCCGGGTGGTAAATAAAACCGTTGGGTCGTTTTCTGGAATTACGGAGGCGGACGTAATCACGGCATGTCCTTTTGATTCGAAGAATTTGATGAATTTTTCGCGCAGTTCAGCGGCTTTCATATTTTTTATTAGATTAGATGTCCATTTGCTCCGCCATTTTAGCTGCTGTGTTTACTTATTACAAGATGACACGATTGAAGAGGTTAAAATTGCTCTTTTTCTTTCAATTTCGCCTTTAAACTGGTATAATGACTAGATACCCCAGAACCCAAAACCTATGATGAGTACTGATTTATCCGGTATAACCGATGTAAAGCAAGCGTCTTCCCCCTCGATTTCTTTGGAGCAGCTCACTAATTTGTGCATCGAAAAGGAAGCGTCCGATCTTCACTTTCGCGAAGGGGCTCGGCCGGCGCTCCGCATTAAAGGTAAATTGGTCTATGTTGAAAACGCCGAATTGCTCTCGCGCGAGGGCGCGTCGGCTATGGTCGATCAATTGTTGCACGGGCCCGAGCAACGGCGAAAATTTGAAATTGATCGTGAGTTGGACTTAGCGTATCGCAATCAAGCTGGCATTAATTTTCGGGTGAATGTTTTTTATCAGCGCGGCAAACTCGCAGGTGTTATGCGCATGATTTCCAAGCACATCCCTTCGCTTCAGGCGTTGGGCATTCCCGAAAGCTTTAGTTCCATGATTCATAAGCGTGAAGGTTTGCTTTTGGTTTGTGGCTCGGCTGGTTCGGGCAAGTCCACGACGCTTCAGGCGCTTTTGCAGCTCCTCAATCAAACGACCTCTCAACATATTTTGACCGTTGAAAGCCCGATTGAATATCTTTTTGAAGATCAGAAATGTATTTTTACACAGCGAGAGGTTGGCAAAGACACTTCCAGTTCGGCCCGGGCGCTTACGTCGGCCTTGCGGGAAGATGTTAACGTAGTGATGATCGACGAGATCAACGACTATCATACCCTGGATGCCGCTCTTAACTTGGTTGAAACTGGGCATTTGGTCATTTCTTCGCTTTTGACAGTCCATTCAATCGCTACGATTGAACGCTTGATCAACCTGTATCCGCCGGAATTGAGGGATCAGGCACGTGACCGTCTTTCGATTGCTCTTGCCGGTATTTTGGTACAAGACCTGGTTTATCGATCGGATGGCACCGGCCTTATTCCGGTTTTTGAGCTCATGAAGTCAAATGAAAGCATTCGCAGCATTATTCGCGGGGGAACACTCGCCCAACTAAAAACCGCTTTGCAAGTAGGAATGAAAGAGGGCATGTTTACTCTGCTTACCTACGCCAAACAATTGGCTCAACAAGGGCTGATTTCGGTTGAGCAAGTTCAGGAGTATGTGAGCGAAGATTAACACTGGATCACCTAGTCACTCGCTTCGCTTGATCACTAGATCACAAAATCAATCACTAACTATTTTGTTTTAGTGATCAAGTTTGCCGTAGGCAAACGAGTGATCCAGTGAAGAGGTGATCCAGTGTTAATTATTTTTAAACAGCCACACGATCACCATATTCACCCAGGCAATGATGAGCGCAGCGAAGATGTAGGTGCTAATGCCTCCGGTGACAGTGATTTGCACCCCTTCAAACTTCAGTACGTCGAGCGCATATTTGGCGAACCATACCAAAAACATATTGATCACCAAAACAAATACTCCCGCGGTTACCACCACAAAGGGCAGGGAAAGTATTTTTAAAATCGGCTTCATTACTCCGTTTAAAATGGCAAAAATCAGCGCGGCGATTGCATAGCCTTTATAACCACCGCTTATTGCGAACGTATTGCTCAGCAGTTCGCTGGTAAGGAATAGTGCAAGGGCATTGGCCGCTAAATATATCAGTATTTTTTTGATCATTGCTGGACTAATATTAACAATTTCTTAAAAAAATGCTAGGGTAGATTCTCGCACCACCTTAAACTTCTTTTTATGAATGAAAAGTTGCCCATTTCTTTCGTTTTAGACCCGTTAAGAAATCTTGTTGCTTATTTGAAAGACCTGGTTTATGCCATACGTTTTACCGTTAGCCTGGTTACGGGGCGCACGGCTGATTTGCCTATGATTGGTGAGGGTGATCATTCTGCTTTAATTACAGCAGATTTAGCCCAACGGCAGGCTGCCGAAACGGCGGCTGCTCCTTTGGTTGATGATGTTAACGAACTGGTAAAGTTGATTTATGGTGAATTTCCTTGGGTTGATTCGAATCAGGCCATGTTTACTTATCTTGCAGAATGCCCGCCCCTGGAATCAATTATAAAAGCGTCTGCCATGTTAACCAGTTTACACGATCAACTTATTATTCGTGAACGTAGCGAGTCGATGGTGAACGAAGCCTACGGATTGATGGCAAAATTGCTAAGAGAATTGCGCACACAGCCTCATCCTGATGTTGATGAAACGATGCGGCAGTTGCGATTGATTCGTGATGAGTATCGCAATTTGAAACTAATTCGAGAGGCAGCATCGACCGCCGATCTTCGGAATAATTAATTGACCCGAACTACTTCAATCTTCACCCCTTCGTATTCCGCGTTGGCGTCGGCGTTTTCCAGTTTATTTTCGATCGACGTGGCGAGGGTTTCTTGTTTTAGGTAGTTGCCAAAGTTTTCGATGACCGATTGCAATAGTTCGGCTTGGGTGTCGTCGTTTGTGGAAAGCGCTACCGAAATGCGGTCGCATACTTGGTAATCGGCTTTTTTGCGGAGGTCTTGAATTTGGCGGACCAGATCGCGGGCGAAGCCCTCTTCGCGCAGTTCGTTGGTTAGGGTGGTGTCGAGCGCAATTAAAATCCCTTCGGCCGACTCCACATCAAACTCACCTTTGGGAACGTAGTCGATGGTGAGTTCGTCGGGGCTCAGTTCGTAGTCCAACACTTTTAAATTTCCGTTGCCCAACGTTTCGTATTCTCCGCGTTTGGCGGCAGCGATGATGTGCTGCACATTGGCTCCATACTTGGGTCCGAGCAATTTGGCGTTGGGTTTGGCAATTTGAAGGGCGAATGTGCTGGGGTCGTCCACAAAATTGACTTCTTTTACGTTCAATTCTTCCTTGATGGTCTCCAGTTGATCCGCGAGCAGGGTATGATCGGCAGGATCGGCGAGCACTACGTCCACTTTTTGGAGCGGTTGGCGCACTTTAATCTTCTTTTTGGCGCGTGCTGAAAGGCCGAGGCTTACAATATTTTTAGCCAAATGAATTTGCTTGGTCAGGGTTTCATCGTAAAAACGAGCGTCGGGCTTGGGATATTCCGTTAAATGAACCGATTCGGCCCCGGTAAGATTTTGATAAATTTCTTCGGGCATGAAGGGCGTGAACGGTGCCAATACTTGGGCGAGCGTGGCCAGCACGGTGTAAAGCGTTTGGTAGGCATTGTTTTTGTCGGTGTCGTCTTCGCTTTTCGCGCCGTCGCCTGAGCGGCTTTGGCGCGTCGGCGACCAAAAGCGGCGCCGTGAACGACGGATGTACCAGTTGGTTAAGTCGTCCACAAACTGATAAATCGCATTGCTGGCCTTTTGTAAATTGTACGCACCAAAATATTCAATTTGCCCGGCGATCAATTGATTGAGTTCGGCTAAAATCCAGCGGTCCAATTGATGAGTGGGTTTTTGAGTGGTCAATTTGCCCGGCTCCCAACCGTCGATGTTGGCGTAGGTCACAAAAAAACTGTAGGCATTCCAAATGGGGAGCATCATATTTCGCAGCACGTGTTCCACTCCTTGTTCGCTAAAACGCATATCGCCGGCGGCTACTGCCTGCGAATTGAGCATGTAAAACCGTAATGCGTCGGCACCGTATCGATTCAAAACGTCGTGCGGGTCAGGATAATTCTTGAGCCGTTTGCTCATTTTTTGGCCATTTTCGGCCAGCACAATTCCGTTCACAATGATGTTTTGAAAGGCGGGTTTATCGAATAGGGCGTTGGCCAAAACATGAAGCGTGTAAAACCATCCACGGGTTTGATCGAGCCCTTCGGCAATAAAGTTGGCGGGGAAATTGCGCTCAAATTTTTCTTTGTTCTCGAATGGATAATGCAATTGAGCATACGGCATCGAACCCGATTCAAACCAGCAATCAAACACGTCTTCGATCCGCTGATAGGTTTTACCGTCTTTTTCAATTTTGATGTCGTCGACGATGTGTTTGTGCAAATCATCCACTTTGGTTCCGCTCAATTCGGTGAGTTCATCGATTGAACCGATGACCAGCAGGTCCGACGGGTCTTCCACATTACGCCAAATCGGAATGGGAGTTCCCCAAAAGCGCGCACGGCTGATCGCCCAATCACGAGCGTTTTCGAGCCATTTGCCAAAGCGTCCGTCTTTTACATGATCGGGTACCCAGTGAATGGTCTGGTTGTTTTTGAGCATGCGATCTTTGATGTCGGTTACGCGCACAAACCAAGCGCTGGTGGCGTAGTTTAAAAGTGGCGAATCACAGCGCCAACAGTGCGGATAGCTGTGTTTGTATTTTTCCGTGCGCCATACGAGTCCCTTAGCTTGCATGTCTTCAATCAGCTTATTTTCGACTTCTTTTACGTATTTGCCGGCGTACGGAGCGGCTATATCGTTGTAATGCCCGTCCATGTTCACGTCCATCAAAATGGGCAATTTGTTTTTATTCGCTGCTTCCATATCGATTTCTCCGTACGCCCCGTTGATGGTGACGATTCCGGTTCCTTCGGTCACTTCCACGTAATCACCCGCAAAGGTGTGGTAAGCATTCGGATTGTTTTTGACGTCTTCCAGTTCTGCATAGCTTTCCATGATCGGCTTGTACTTTAACCCGACCAACTTGGATCCTTTCATGGTTTCGAGTACCTCGTAGTCTTCGATATCCTTCATCACAAATTCCATGCGTTCTTTAGCAAAAATCAGCACTTCATCGTTCACTTTCACTTTTACATACTCAAACTCGGGGCCAACCGAAAGCCCGGTGGTGCCGGGGGTGCTCCAGGGGGTGGTGGTCCAGGCCAGCAGATACTCTGGGAGGCGCGACCCGCCTGAGGCGGACACTTCTTCGCGCTCTATTTCAAACTTCCACGTAACCGAGTTGTCTTTTACGTCTTGGTAGCCTAGCGTTACCTCAAAATTCGAGAGGGGAGTTTCGCAGCGTGGGCAAATGTGCATGGCTTTTTTGCCTTCGTACACCATTCCTTTGTCGTGCAGGCTCTTAAACACCCACCAGATCGATTCCATAAAGCTGGCGTCCATGGTTTTGTAGTCGTTTTCCATATCAACCCAGCGACCCATGCGTTCAACGGTTTTTTTTCCATTCTTCGGCGTATTTTAAAACCGAGGCGCGACAGGCTTCGTTGAATTTACCGACTCCAAACGCTTCAATGTCTTTTTACTCTTCAATTCTAAATCCTTCTCGATCAAATTTTCAACCGGTAGCCCATGGCAATCCCAGCCCCATTTACGCTCAATTTTATAGCCTTGCATGGTGTAATAACGTGGAACGACGTCTTTGATGGTTCCCGCCAGCAAATGGCCGTAATGGGGTAACCCCGTGGCAAACGGAGGGCCGTCGTAAAACACGTATTCTTTTTCACCTTTTTTAACCGATTTTTCGAACGTTTGATTCTGTTTCCAGGTTTCGATCAGGCGTTCTTCCATTTCGGGAAACGATTGTTTGGGGCTGACCTCTTTGAACATAATTTGTATTGAGGATTCAAACTATAACTAGTACTAATACTAAAACTAATATTTAGCTTGAGTTAGAGTTATGGTTATAGTTTGAGTTAAAATAAAACAACGTTGCTGTGAAGCGAACGCCCTCGGACCCGATTGAGTCGGGTAGGTACCACCTAAGGGATTACTTGATTTGCTTTGATGACGGAGTGCGGTCTCCGGGCGGGTCTACTATTCGAATTGAGAACCGTGTTGATAGTCGTATCGTGAGTCGTATTGTGGTTTCTGTTCGAAGTTCTTCCGCCGGCTTGTTTGGTGATGGCCAAACTCAAATGCCTTTGTGATGATGCGAAGTCAGTGTACTTGGTTGGGGTGGGGGAGTCCATCCATTTAATTTTACTTATTACGTTTTTTGTGTTATAATTACAAGATTTGCTTTATTTAAATCATTTATTATTTTTTATCATTCTATTATGGCTTTTAATCTTTCACTCAAAAAAGCTCATCCGAGCCTCCTTTATGCATTTGCATTTGCTTTGGGAGTCCTTTTTCATGTCGCCTTAAGTGGTGGTGCCACTATGAATGGTGGTTACACTGCCAATGTGTTAACAGGTAAACAGGATGTAAATTTAAACCAGCAGCCCGCTCTTTCTTTGGCGTGCAATGCTACTAATTGCGACGTGATTGATGAGGTACACAAAGTACAGAAAAAGCTTGGAAATGGCTCATGGACTTTGGATGCTGTTGGTATGGATGTTCAAAGGCGCGCCAATACCAATCAATCATTATTGGTTAATTTGTATGGTCATAATGGCAGCGGCGCTCTTTCTAGTTGGAATTTGGAAGCATTAGCTCAACATATTGCTCAATATGGTGATTCGTCTAATTTTCAGAGCGCTCGCATTCGTGGAGTCAATCAAAGTGGAAATCTATCTTCCTGGTCGATTGAGGCATTGGCTCAGCTTATTGGTGATCGGTGTCGTTAAGTCATTCTATTTCTATAAGAGCAGCTTTAATTGAAGCTGCTTTTTTAGTTTGCCCAGTTTTTAGGTAGCTATCCACCACATTTTGAAGGGTGTTTAAAAAATCAGGATGATCTTTCCAAAATATTCGGTAGGCTTCGGTTTGTTTTTGAGCCACTTGCCAAATGGGCGGCATTACGTTGAATAGCTGATTATAAGCAATTTCTGCTTGCTTGTAGTACCCCATTCCGAATAAGGCATTTCCCCCCAATTGGTTAGCCAAGGGTAAATTCGGATATTTTTCTATTAAGTAGAGCGCTGAATTGATTAGGTTATTCGAGGGGTTAATTGTGTTAATTTTTAGATTTTCGATCAGGGACTTGGATGAATCGTGTGTATGATTTCTAAAAAATTCCATTCCATAGCCTGAGTTGTGGTTCCATTGCACCAGCTATTGGGCTGTTTAAAAAATTTTCTATCAAAATGGGGTAAGTGTCATCATAGGGATTCCATTTCTTAAACTTCCAGGCTTGTTGGACCGCTTCTTCATAGTCACCCTTGCTTGTTAATATTACCGCGTTCTTAAGCGCGCGATTCTGAGTAAATAATACCGATCCAGAAACCAATAAAAAGACTGAAGTAAGTATGGGTAATAGTATCCACTTTAACGGTATGATGATTTGCCTCGTTTTGAATTTAAGTGTGATGATCCACAAAGCGATTATTGCGTAAATGCTGTGTGTACTTGAATGAAATCCAAACAGATTGGATATGCCTAAGGCTATTAATGCGCCTGACATCCATAGTTCCCAATCGCTGTCTTTTCTTTTCCACGCTTTTATTACTATCCATATTATGAATAAGTATAGCAATAATCCCCCCAACCCAAAATCAAACAGCCATTGCATGGGCTGGTTGTGCACGCGATCGATTAAGGTGGTGTAGTCCTCATAAAGAAAGTAGTCTTTTTTTACCCATTTTTCAAACCAGAACTGATAGGTTTCACTACCAAAGCCATTTATGATTTGCAGTGGATTTTCTACCCAGATTTTTAGGGTTGTTTTCCATATTTCCTGTCGTGACAGGAGTGATCGAATGCCGGGATTGAAATAAAGATAACCACCTGTAATACTGCCCAGCAAACCGATTCCATACGCAATGAATCCTTTTTTGTAACCATTCCGATGCAGTAATGTGAGTGGTACTATTGCGATGATTCCTAACCATGTCGCCCGGTTTAAAGTGAGCAAAAGGGCAATTAACACTGTTAATAGCGCTATAATCCACAAAAAACGGCTCTTTTTTTGATTGAAAATCAAATAGAAACTTGCGAATATCGGGAAAATTAAATAAGCACCTAACGCGGTCGGATTACCTAGTGTGGAATATGGCCTGCCTGACAGAATCGCAGTTATTTCATGAGAAAACCAATTCCAGCCGGCTTTTTGTGCAATTCCAATTGCGCCAATAATCCCTCCTATGGCTGCAATTGCCATGCAGACCGTTTGGATTTGTTTTTTACCAATTTTTATTTGTACAAGTGACCAGTACAGTAACAAAAAATGCATACTGATCAACATGCCTGACTGTCGGTAGAAACTACCCCAAAATGCAACTATTGAATACGGTGAAAATACGGTCGCAATTGTCATTGATATCAACGCGAATACGCTGAA
The DNA here is from genome assembly GCA_016699515.1 of Candidatus Peregrinibacteria bacterium. GTDB lineage: Bacteria > Patescibacteriota > Gracilibacteria > UM-FILTER-43-11 > UM-FILTER-43-11. Next base: position 471,246 of record CP064978.1, read on the forward strand.
TATCAGTATTACTGGGCTATACTGAATAGTGATTTTTTTTTCTTGAATCCATTTGACCAACAAGTGCACCATCAACCCTGTCATTATCCACTTTAGGGCGATTACCTTAGGTACTTCAAATATGTCTCCACCGCCTAAATCCATGCAAAGAGGAATGGCAAGTAGTGCATATATCAAGTAGACTGACTTGTTTTTTTTAATCATTAGATTTTTTAGACTTTGGTTTGAATGTCTTTAATTTCAACGATGGTTTCGGGCTTACTTACTTCTACTTGCACCAGCTCCAAGTTGTGAGTGATGAAATTTTCTCCATTTTTGTAAGGCTTTTCGTACACAATTTTGCTGATGCCGGCGTTGATGATTCCTTTTAAACAATGATTGCAGGGAAAATGGGTGCAATACAGCGTGGCGTCGATGGTACTGTTTCCGTGCATGGCTGCCTGCAGCATGGCGTTCATTTCGGCGTGTACGGCCCGTTGGCAGTGCCCGGCCACTTCGTTGCAGCCCTCCTGATAACAATGAGCCACCCCTCGCGGTGAACCGTTGTAGCCGGTCGAAATGATCGATTTGTTTTTTACTAACACCGCGCCCACTTGTGCCTTGGGGCAGGTGCCGCGTTTGGCCACTACGGTGGCGATTTCCATAAAGTATTGATCGATGGTTATTCTATTCATTATTACTTATTATTTATTACTTATTTTTGCCTGCTGATTGGATTGTAGTTTGTGATGGTGCGGTTGTCCAATTTCAGTTTAATTGAGCTTGATTTTAGGATTGGATGATTTATAATTCGGGCCCCTAATTTATGCCAATGAATGTTGCCCCCAGTCGCCCTTCTGCTTCACCTGCCGAAGCACCCCGCCCCTTTGCGCCTATGCGCACCTTGGTGCATGCGTCCCGTTCTAACTTTACCTCTATTCTTGTGATCGCGTTGTTTTGCGCAAGGCTTGCTTATAAACATTCCAATGCCAGTGATGCATTAAAACCTGCCGATTCTATACCGGTTATCTCTCGATCTGCACAGTCATCCAGTGAACTGATCACGCTCTCAAATGGAACAGTTTTATTACCTCACTTATTTGGCCCTACCAAAGAGGCGATTTTAAATGAGCCACCTTACGGTCGTTTGTGGGATGGGCAAGCTAGAATTGCCCCTTAAAGAGGCTGATATTCACTCGTTCCACCCTGTTTTAAGCGCGCAATTGGCACGATTTTCTTCCATGGCTTCGTTCATGGCTATCGTCCAAAACTTACGCAAGGAATACGCTTAAATTAACCCTGAGTTTGCCAGTGCTCTTCGGGCCAAATTGGGGCACGGGTCTATGGTAGAACTTAAAGGATCTAGCCTTGAGGTAACGCTTACGATTGAATTGCCGTACATGGCGAATAATGGAGCCAAGGGTGCCTGCATTCATTCTTTTTCGCTGCCCATTGATTTGCCTCTACCGTCTGTGGATACTTCTTCGTCCGCTATCCCGGCCACCCAAACCGGCTTGTATTGACATTTACTGGATAATATTTATAATGTTATTCAAATTTGTCTATCGAAATCATGGCTTCACGCTTGGAATCATCACCGACATCTTCGTACGATTTTGAGATTGAAGATTTAAACCAAGCGATTAAGCCGGAGGATTTAATAGCGCGCTTTCAATCTGAATTAAAAACGCAGTTCAAGCCCCCTCTCGATGAATTTAAGGCTGAATTTGAGACACACATTGGGCGCATTAAGCGAGGTATTCCCTCTGAATTGCATTCAAAGCTTGATGAGGCCCTTGAAGGAGTTGTGATCCCCGGCTTTGAACAGCTTGCTTTTCAGGTTGAACCGGTTGGCGAGCTTAATCCTCAATCTTCCACTCAATCCGCTGGCTTTTTGTATTCGATTGAAAACTCTGAATGGATTTTGAATGTGATAAATGAAGCCTTTGAGCGCCTAAAACCCTGGGAAACGGTGGCTAATCTTTTTGCTTTTATTAACCCAAAAACTTCCGAAGACCTCACTCGCTTTATGGAGCGGTTGCTCGCACTGGAAGCCGCTTTATTAGCGGCGCAAAGTGAAGGAGAAGGAGAGGGTGTTCAAAAAGCACAAGCAGACTTGGATCATCAACAAATCCTTGTGCATGACAAGCAGGCAGCACAAGCCAAATGGAAGCATCGAGCGGATCAACTTTTGGCGGCCGTTCGTAATAGTGGCCCAAGCCAGCCCCTTGATGTTGCGTTGATGGGTTTTGTGGATTTATTAAGCTTGCGAAAGTTCCCCCAAGGCACTCCGTTTTCTACGGATGTTTTTCGGAGGGCTTTTTTCTGCCACATTGGAGAAAGAGTTCACTATTCACATTCGCACTATTGGCATTCAGGAGCAGAAAAAAGAGCTGGTTGAAAGGCGGCGGGTTCAATTGATGAGTACCTTGCGATATTTGGTATTCCCAGTTGCGGGGCTGCTTGTTTATGGGGGGTATCAATTGGCTCAAACGGGTACGATTTCTAATGTTGCTCCGACGATTCAGAGTGAGGGTCCATCCGAATTGGCGCAGCTTAAAGAAACAATAAATGATTTGCTAAACAGCCCTTACGCTTTTTTGTTTGATGAGGATATCCTTCGCTCCTGTCAAACTTTCCCGAAATTAAACAGCTACGTTATGGGCGTTCTAAATAACAATAAGTCACTTCACGCTGAAATCCAGCGTATGGATTTGGGTTTCCCGGTTTTATGGACCGAAACAAATGGACGATATCTTGTTCAGATTAATCCCGATTTTATGGGGCCATTGCATTCGCGTTTTCCGGAAATTCGGTTTGAGGTGCTGATCAATGGGGCCCCTTTTAGTGCTGCAGTTGGCCAACAGGAGCTATGTGATGCCACACTCGAATTATCCTTACAATTTTCGATCCCAACATCTCACGCATCATTTAGCTCGGCTACTTCCGTTGCCCCACTTGATTTGCAAAGGTCATTCGGACGTCAATCACCCTGCCAATCGCGGTAGTAATTTAGCACCGTCTTCTCCAGTTCCTCCAACGTTCCTTCATTCACCAAAGTTACGTCGGTTTTTTGCATACATTTACCCACCTGTTGGCCGGCTAGGCTTTCGCCTTCGCTCAATTCACGTTCGATTTTTCTGAGGATTTCGTCGGGGGTTTTGGCGTCGCTGGGGCGGGCGCGTTTTAAAATCCGTTCGACCAGTAAATCGCGATTGGCCTCAAGCCCGACGATGATAACGCCATCGTGTTTTTTAAGCTCGTCGATTTCGGCGGGGTTACGAATGCCGTCGACCACCCATTTATCCGTGCCCGAAGCCTGAATTTTTTCAAGAGCTCGCTTGGCCAAAACGCCCAATCCTTCTGTTTCGCGCAGGTCGTTTCCCACTTCCATCAATTGTTCGCGTTCTTCGGGTACGCCGCGTTTACGGGCTTCTTCGCGTACCATCATGGAAAGGGTGATGTATTGAAATCCTTCTTTCTCAAGAATTTTAACAACCTCGCCTTTGCCGGCACCCATGGATCCTGTTAAACCAATGATCATTATTCAATGGGGTTAATGTGACCAATTCCGTGCCTTTAATTGTTGATTGTGTTCGGGATTGGTTTGGTGATGTAGGGTGGAAAAAATCAGTCCGATCACAATTAAGCTGCCTCCAAACAGATGATACATGCTTAGTTTTTCGCCCAGAATCATCATTGCAAACATCACCCCAAATAATGGAGAGCTCATGCCGATGGTACTGGCTCGATTGGCCGGGATCATTTCAACAGATTTGTACCAAAGCGACTGCGCTCCCACAATCACAATCAGTGAAAAGAACGCGAGCACCAAAAAATTTTTCATATTGAAAATCGGGCTGAAATCATGCGAAAAATCGAATAAAAACGGCACAATGGTTAGGTTGAGAATGATTCCAAGCATGTTGCGTACTAGCACAACCAGTTCGGGCGATACTTGGCTTGAAAACCGTTTGAATACGTTCGTGGAAAGTGCGCCAAAAAAAGCGGCTCCAAATAAAAGCGTGTCTCCACTGGCCAGCTGCAAGCTTTCGGTGAGCCCTTTGGTGGCAATAAAATAGGCGCCGCCGAACATAATGATGGTTCCAATGATTTGTTTTGGCGTTACTTTTTCTTTCAGCCAAATCGCTGAAATAATTCCCACGATCACCATTTGGGTCCGACTAATGAGCACGCCATTGATGGCGGAGGTTTTGAGGAGTCCGTTAAACAAAAAAGAGGCTGAATGACCGCCGATAAAATCCCGACGCCAATTAAGCCCCAGATCACTTTGTAGGGAGTGTGAGCAATTGTTTGAAAGCTGGATAGGCGCCAAAAAAAACCGCCAACGTGATCACTGAAAATAGTTGAGCTATTGCGGCGAGTGAATAGGTTGAAAATTGTTCCAGCAGAATTTTGGTGAACGTAGAATAGCTCGAAATAAAAATGGTAGAAACAAGAGCAGCCAGTGAACCAAACCATAGTTTTTGACCCATGAAATGTTTCATAATTGTGCGGATAATCCGATGTAGGTGGCAGGGGTGAGGCTCAGCAATCGTTTTTTGTCTTCATCCGGAATGTCGAGCGCGCTTACAAAGGTGTGTATTTCTTCTTTGGTCAGCCGCTTTCCTCGTGTCAGTTCTTTAAGTTTTTCGTACGCTTGCGGCACAGCGTGTTTGCGCATAACGGTTTGAATGGGTTCGGCTAACAGTTCCCAATTGCCATTCAATTCCGCTTCGATTTTTACCTTATTGAGCTCCAGTTTCCCCAATCCCTTCAAAGTAGATTGATAGGCCAGTAGGCTGTACCCCAAGGCTACCCCTATATTGCGTTGAACCGTGCTGTCGGTTAGGTCTCTTTGCATGCGACTGACGGGTAGTTTTTCGGAAAGGTGACTGAGTAGCGCGTTGGCGAGCCCAATATTGCCTTCGGAATTTTCAAAGTCGATCGGATTCACTTTGTGGGGCATGGTGGAACTGCCTACCTCGCCCTTCACCACTTTTTGTTTAAAAATTCCTCGACTGATGTAGAGCCATAAGTCCCGGTCCAAATCGAGCAAAACCGTGTTGAATAGTCTAAGCGTGTTGAACAATTCGGCCTGATAATCGTGTTGCTCAATTTGAGTGGTGAGCGGGTTGTAATCGAGCCCTAAATTTTGAACAAAATTTTTGCTCAACTTTCGCCAGTTTACTTTAGGATAAGCGACTACATGTGCATTGAATCCGCCCGATGCGCCATTGAGTTTTCCAAAATATTCTTGTTTTTTAAGGTGATCCAATTGACGTTTAAGGCCTTCGGCAAAAATTTTAAGCTCCTTGCCCACGGTGGTGGGGGTAGCCGGTTGGCCGTGCGTCATGGACATGAGGGGTTGTTTTTTCCACTGCGATGCTAATTTAGCCAACTGCTTTTGCAGTTCTTTCATTACCGGAATCATCACCTGTTCCATTCCGTGCTTGAGCATCAGCCCATAGGCTAAATTATTAATGTCTTCGGACGTGCACGCGAAATGGATGAATTCCAGGTGGGGTTTAAGCGAAGTATGAATCAGTTTTTCTTTTAGGTAATATTCAACCGCCTTTACATCGTGATTGGTGGTTTTTTCGATCGTTTTAATTCGCATCGCTTCTTTTTCGTCAAACTGTTCCACCAGATTCCCAAGTAACTCCAATTCTGGATCGGTAAACGGAGGCAATTCTTCGATTCCCGGTTCCGCCGAGAGCATCATCAGAAAGCTCACTTCGACCAGCAAGCGATACTTGATGAGGGCATATTCCGAAAAATAAGGTTGAAGGTCGGCGACTTTGCCGGCATAGCGTCCATCCAGTGGGGAAAGTGCAGTGATCATTTATTAAGTTGTGGGTTTTAAGTTGTAAGTTGTAAGTTTTAGACTTCGAGCTAAGAAAATTTTGCCTTCACTTCTTGAATGTGTGCTTCTACTTTAGCCTTTAGATCGGCGTCGGTCAGTGCCAAAATTTTAACGGCCGCAATGGCCGCGTTTTGAGGATCCACCACGGTCATGGCGGGAGTGTCGCTGGGCATCATCACCGTTGAATGAATATTCACGTTGTAATCGGCTTTGTCACTAAAAGGAGGGCAGGCGATTACCGGGTGGGTGGCCGAACCCGAGGTACAGCCGGAAAGCCCGTTGCTGCGCCCGGCACAGGTGATGTAAACCACGGCGTCTTCACGGGCATTGATTTGATTGATATATTCCACCAATTTTTCGGGAACTTTGTGAGCGGAGCAAACCTTGATTTCGGTTTCAACTCCAAAGGGTTGAATGTAAGAAATGATTTTTTCGGCATGGGGCCGGTCGGCTTCGGAACCAAGAATGATGGGGATGAACATTTTTACTAAAATTACGAATTAAAAATTATGAATTACGAATTGAAATAACTATTTAGATTGTTTTGAATCCGTTCGTGAATCGGTTCGTCAGCATTGTATTCAAAGGTCATTCCGGTGATTTTTTCGTAAATATCAATGTACCGAGCGGATAATTCTTCGACCAAATCATCGGGTGCTTCGGGGAGCTCAGGATCGTTGTATGGATCACAGTTGTCTTTAAACCAGAGGCGCAAAAATTCTTTATCAAAGTTTTCGGGTTCTTTGCCCTCAGCCATGCGCTGTTCATACGTGGCTGCCACCCAGTAGCGTGAGGAATCGGGGGTATGCACCTCGTCGGCTAAAATAATGTTTCCCTCGGCATCTTCTCCAAATTCATACTTGGTATCCACCAGAATAAACCCTTTTTTGGCAGCGATTTCTTGCCCCCGTTTAAACACGGCTAACGCAAACCGCTCAATTTTTTCCCATTTTTCTTGAGGAACCAATCCCTGGCTAATGATTTCCTCGCGCGAGATTTTTTCATCGTGCTCATCGTCTTTGGTGGTGGGAGTCAAAATGGGTTCAGCGAATTTTTGATTCTTTTTAAGGCCTTCGGGTAATTGCACTCCGCAAAAAAGGCGTTCACCTTTTTCGTAGTTCACCCATGCTGAGGTGCCGGTAGAACCGGTGATGTAGCCGCGTACCACCACTTCGACCGGGAAAATTTTAACGGGCTTGGCCACCATTACATTGGGGTCGGGCACGGCGATCATATGATTGGCGACAATGTCTTTGGTTTGCTCAAACCAAAATTGACTGAACTGATTTAACACCGCTCCTTTGAAGGGAATGGCAGCGAGCACGCGATCAAAGGCCGATTGACGGTCGGTGGTCACGAATACTTTGTTGCCGTTTTTTTCGTACATGTCGCGCACCTTACCTTTGTAGATACTTGAAACCCCCTCAAAATTGGTCTCGGTGAGCGTGTTTTTGAGGTTCTTCTTAATCAAATCACGATTAGCCATGGTGAATTATGAATTAGAAATTACGAATTAAATAAATAATTCTAGTTTTACTTTAGCGAAAAAAACTTTTATTGAAAATCTCTTTTCGATACAATTGTTCATAATTTATAATTCGTTGCCCTTTTTGCCCCTAAAGGTCCCTTCTATTAATCGGGATTTTGAATGTCCGCGCTTGCGTCGGCGTTTTCGACGTGTTAATACCGTTCGTGGATTGATTGCCAATGTGTGCGCAGCGGGAGGTCTTCATTTTTACCATGCAGGAAAGCCCGGTATTTTTATTCAGTCTGAGGCGATTTTAATAGCGTTTAATGTATTTCGATCGATGGTGCAAGCGCAACTCAAAAACACTCAATTACGCTCCTTTTTGAATGCTCTTCCGAACGAATGTGGTTTTAGAAACGCAGTGGCACGTGTTTTTAAACTCTCCGAGTTGCTCGATTAATCTTTTACTATATTTACATTCTAATTTTTATTCGTTAGCGTGTTTTTGTTGATAATTTTTTAGCATGACACGAATTCAAAAACTCCAAGCCAAGTTAGCCTCTCAAAAATTGGGCGGTGTGATTATTTCAAAGCCACAAAATGTACGCTATTTATCCAACTTTGTGGGCTCGAATGGTCGGCTTTTCATTACCCCCAAACGTGCGACTTTGATCACTGATTTTCGCTATCTTCGTTCAGCCCGTAAGCAAATGCCTAACGACATTGAGATTTATGATCAAAAAGAAGGGCTAAAAAAATTGGTGGGGCGTGTTAAAACGATCGGACTTGAAATGAATCACTTAACCCATGAACAATTTTTAGCCTTAAAAAAGGGGCTTTCGGGCGTTCAATTCAAATCGATTTCAGAGTGGGTCGAAACCATGCGCATGATCAAAGATGCGAATGAAATTAAAATCATCAAAAAGGCGGTGCACATTGCTGACCAAGCCTTTTTGGAACTCAAAAAACATGTGAAAGCCGGGGTTTCGGAAGACGATTTGGAATGGAAGTTGCTTTCGATTGCGCGCGAGTTGGGGGCTGATGGCTTTTCATTTCCTCCAATTATTTGTTTTGGGAAAAACACGGCCGATGTGCACCACATCAAAGAACCCAATACCCTCAAAAAAGGGGAGTCGGTGCTCATCGATATGGGAATTGAATACCAAGGCTACATGACCGATATGACGCGCACTTTTTACCCTTGGGGAGCCTCGAAAGATGAACAAAAAATTTATTCATTAGTATTGGAGGCAAACCAAAAGGCGATCGCTGCTATCGAAGTGGGTAAAACTACCGGCGAGATTGACCTTGTGGCACGGGCCGTGATTGAGCAGGCTGGATATGGCGACTACTTTGGTCATTCCACGGGGCATGGAGTAGGGCTCGAGGTACACGAATTGCCGCATGTTTCGACCAGGGCTAAAACCAAAATCGTTCCTGGAATGGTGTTTACGGTTGAGCCGGGTATTTATCTCAACCACTTAGGTGGCGTGCGCATTGAAGACATGGTGTATGTGAACTCAAAGGGTCAGGTTGAGGTACTTACTACACCGGAACGGGCTCTGTAACCACGGTAAATTCATTGTTTTTTTATCTCATTTATGCGTGCATTATTGCGACGGGCTTTTATGAATTTATGACATATTTTACCTATTTTTCAACCATGACTCCTTGCCAAAACTGGCCTAAAAAAGTATAATATTCGGATTTTTGTAAAACAAAAAAATGAATAAAATTATTAAAAAACAGCGTGCACTGGGGCTTTTATTTGCCTTGATGCTTGGGTGGATTCCCGCTGTTGGCCACGCACAAGAGGTGCGCACCTTTGCGGTGACTGCTTATTATTCGCCTTTGCCAAATCAAACGGCCTATATGAGGGGTAGCTACGAAGCGGACATTCGTTTGAACGGCCGTGGCACCAATGGGGCGGATGGCACTCCGGTTTATGTGGGAATGCTGGCTGCTCCAAAAAGCTACGCATTTGGAACACAAATTTACATTCCTGGCCTTGGCGTGGGAACTGTGCATGATCGTGGTGGAGCCATATTGGCAAAAAAAGACTATGACCGCATTGATGTATGGATGGGATATGGTGACGAAGGGTTAGCACGCGCGCTTAATTGGGGATATCGTTTTGTAGAGGGCCAAATGGTCTCGGGCCAAACCGATACATTGGATTTTTCGTGGATTGCCACCAATCTTCCCAAACGCCTTCTGAACCAATCCGTTCAAAATCCCGATGTATTTGAGCCAAAAGTAACCGCCAATGATTCGGATGATATTCGAGAGTTGCAAACGGCACTGGCTTCTTTTGACTACTATCACGGAGAGATTCATGGCACTTATGACGATGAAACCCGTCGAGCCGTCATCCGCTTTCAATTGGCCAATCAGTTGATCGATGCCGAAAATGGAGCGGGAGCCGGTGTTTATGGCCCCAAAACACGGGCAGCGGTGAAGCAAAACTTAGAAACTTTCAATGCCGAGGTGGAGCGTGAACGAACGCGCATTGAGCAGAATTTAGCCAAAATGCAATCGGGATTGGGGGTTCATAGCAGTGGAGAAGAGGTTTATTGGCTACAACAAATGCTTTGGGAACTTGGATATTACCATGGTGAGTTGGATGGCCGTTATAACGAAGAAACCGTTGAAGCCGTTTTCTCTTTCCAAAAAGCCCGCGGAGTGCTGAATTCCGATACGGATGCCGGTGCCGGATTTTTTGGCAAAAAAACACATGAAGCTTTGTTGATTGCGGTTGAGTCCCATGTCAATCGACTGACGGCTGCTCCGATTGAAAAGAGCATTTAGGTGCCTGCTCGGCGCGAATGGCCGGTGAATGTTCAATTGAGTGCTCCGCTGCCTTCGCACCAGCGTGAGCGGCTTTCTTTCGACACCAGTCTTTTTGTAAAATCGGAACTGACCGAGGCGGTGGTCGTGCGTTTTCGAATGAAATGGATTTGAATGATCAAGGTGACGACGTTGCTGCATTGCAAGCCATTTTGATTGATCAAGGTTATTTGGAAGCTGGATTGAATACCGGTTATTTTGGTTTGCAAACTCAAAAAGCATTGATTCAATTTCAGGTGAATCAATCCATCATTCCTTACGAAACCGCGCCCGGAGCGGGGCGAGTGGGGCCCGCTACATTGAGCGCATTGAATCGGATTTGACTTTTTGTTAATTACATGTTAAATTTTGGGCTAATCATTAAGCATTTGCCCTATGCTAGCAATGAAGCCTCGTGATCAACAGGATTCCTTACGTGCGAATACGTCTCCCGCATGCGAACGCGTGCGTGCTGCTGTTTTGGGTACGCTTCTTGGGTCGCCTCATCATCTTTCAGATTCTGACCCTAGGGTGCCTGTTTTTCGCGTTCCTGGTCCACGAAAAGAAAGTGATGCTGCGCTTGCAATGAGACATCGTAGGTATGAGTCTCGTCTTGGCGAATTGCCGCTTGTGCAAGCTTTGCGCGCTTTTTATGAAAAGTGTGACGCGAGTGGTAATCATTCTAACGATTAGAAAACCTTGCCTTTCCCTTGGGGAGGCGTACAATCGGCTCATGTTATTCGACAGTCTCATTCAACATCGTGATTTAATTTTGTCGATCGGTATCTTTTCGCTTACTTTTGTAGGGATCGTTTTTGAGGTGTTTGATAAAGCGGTGGTGGCCATTTCGGGAGCAATTTTACTCCTTTTATTAGGAGTGCTTAGTTTTGAGCAGGCCATTGAATCGATTAATTTTGAAATCGTTGCTTTGCTTGGTGCCATGATGATTATTGTGGAAATTGCGCAAGAATCAGGTCTTTTTACGATGCTTAATTTTAAATTAGCCAAGTATTCCAAGGGCAATCCTTTTTTGATTTTTTGTTTTTTACTTTGGTGACCGCTTTCTCTTCCGCTTTTTTGGACAACGTCACCACGATTCTGATTGTAGTTCCCATCACGGTTGCCATGGTAAAGGGGCTTGGTTACAGCCCGTTTCCGTTTGTATTGGCTGAGATTATGCTGTCCAATATCGGAGGGGCTCTTACGCTCGTGGGGGACCCCCCCAATGTTTTGGTGGGAACCGCTGTGGGAATTACGTTCAACAGCTTTTTGGTCCACATGTCGATTCCGATTCTTTCCACAATCTTTTTTACTCTTTTGGCGTTTTATTTAGTGCGTTGGCGTGATCTTAAGCCGATTCACCATCACTTACCGCGCTTGTTGCTAAGCAATGTGCTGCTTAAAAAATTGGAATATCAATATCAAAGTCGACGCTTGAGCGTTGCATACATCGTTAAGGCGGTGGCTATTTTAGTGCTCACCACCCTTGGATTTTTGCTCCAGTTTGCGTTGCATTTACCCATTGCGGTGGTGGCGCTCACCGGTGCATTTACGTTAATGCTGGTGGTGCACAAAAAAATTCACGTGGAACATGTCTTTAGTAAAATTGAATGGGGGACACTGGGAGTTTTTGTTGGTCTGTTTGTTGTGGTGGCCGGATTGGAACACACTGGCGTTTTAAGGGCGCTTGCTGAGCAAATTGTTCAATTGACGGATAATTTCAACGTCCTTTTGTTGTTGATTTTGTGGAGCGTCGGAATGTTTTCGATGATCATCAATAATATTCCATTTGTAACGGTTATGATCCCTATTTTAATGACCGTGAGCGATCATTATGTAGGCCACCCCCATGCAGGATTATTGTGGTGGGCTTTGATCATGGGGGCAGCCTTGGGTGGGAACGGCACCATGATAGGGGCGTCGGCGAACGTAATTGGGGTCGATTTGGCCCGTAAAGAAGGGGTGAATATTACTTTCTTCTCTTATTTAAAATACAGCTTTCCGCTCACGATTTTATCGTTGGTGATCTGCTCAATTTACTTATTAATTTGGTCGCTTTATTTCTAACGCCATTGTAAAAGAACTGTCGGCTTTGTTTCGCGAAATTGAGATGGACTTGGGCACGCATCACTTTTGTATTTTGGTGCTTGATTCCTTTGTGCAAGCGCTCAAGCAATATCACATTCAGTCACGCCAGCAACTTTTTGAGCAATTTGACGAAATTTTTCAGCTGATCCAAGAGGTTAAGCCGCGTTATGCTATTTTGATCGATAGTTTTTATAAAATTATACAACAGGCCAAGGGAAAGCCGGTTTCCAGCATTATTAAACACATTGAGGCGATTAAAAAAGGTTATGAAAAGGAATTGGTTGATTTGGCGAAGGTGTCTCAATCGATTGATTTAACCAACCGCACGGTTTTGATTTTTGATCATAGTCATTCGGTTCAAAATGCTTTGATTGCTCTCCGGAAAAAAGGGCAGCATTTTTCGGTGCTCATTGCCGAGCAGGATTTGAACAAAACGGCCGACAATATCTCTTTGTTTCATCAGTACTCCATTCCGTTTAAAGTCGTTCCTGCCTATATGCTTTCACATTTGGAATCGTCGGTGGATGCCGCCTTTTTTGGTGCGGTCACTCTTCAAAACCAAGGGCAATTTGTGATGGATCCCGGTTCAAAATCGATCATTTCTGAAATGAAGCTCGAAAAAAAGCCGATTTACGTTTTTTTAACCACTTCTAAATTTTCTTTGTGGCAAGCCGAAAGCTCCACCAGTGACATTTACGTGAAGGCTCACAAGCGCTGTCATCACGTTATGAATGAAATTGAGTTTGATCGTATTAAATTTTCCCACGATCGGGTTCCGGTTGATTTGGTCGATCACATTGTTACTGAAAAGGGGATATTTGACGCCGATGGAGTGCGCGCTGAATACGATCGCTTGAAGGCGATTCGCGATAAGGAGCGCAAGGCGTATACGTTATTCTCACAGAGCCATGACGATTAAAACGCTCTTAAACCAGAGCGCTGCCGCTTTAGAACCCTATTCCGGCACCCCGCGATTGGATGTGGAAATTTTATTGGCACATGCCCTCAAAAGGCCGCTTGCTTTTTTGCTGTCGCATAATGAACAAAAAATTAGTTCAATAATTCGATGGCGTTTTGAGCGCTGGATTGAAAAGCGCAAGCGGGGAGTCCCTATTGCCTACCTTATCGGGCACAAAGAGTTTTATTGTTTGGATTTTAAAGTCAATTCGCACACACTCATTCCGCGGCCGGATACCGAAATCCTTGTAGAAACGGCTATTGATTTCATTCAAAATATGCATGCCAAGACGCTTCCGCTGCTTGTGGATGTTGGAACGGGGTCGGGCTGCATTCCCATTGCCATTCTAAATTCCATTCCTCAGCTTAAGGCCGTTGCAACGGATATTTCCGGAGCGGCGCTCCGCGTAGCGAGTCAAAATGCCAAGGCTCATCGGGTTTTGGACCGAATGACTTTTTTGAAGTCAGATCTACTGGCCGGTTTTCACTCAGCAACGGTGGGGGATCGCGCTTGGGTGGTGACGGCCAATTTGCCCTACATTCCGCTTGGATTTCCGATGACGGCAGAAACTACTTTTGAACCTCCGTTGGCATTATTTGCTGAGGATGAAGGATTATTTTTGTATAAAAAATTAGTACAACAAATCATTCCGCTCAAGCCCCTTGCCATTTTTTTTGAATGTTTTGATTTTCAGGTGCAGGCACTTTGCTCTTGCTTGCCGGGCTATCGCATGCAAATGACCCCCATGAGTGGACAGGCTTGCGTGGCCGCATTTTATCGCCTATAAATATCACTTGCGCTAGAGCTAGTTATGTTTTTTTGTCATACTCTGGCCTGTTGAGTTTTTGGCTTATTTTTGCTATAATGATCAGATTTAATTTAAAAAAATACAAAAAAAGTGAAAACGGCATCTGTTCTTTTACGGCTTGTATCACTCACTCTTGGCTCCCTTGTTTTTTGGGTCTCTTCGACCTTTGCTGCTACGTTGCCGGTGCAGGTGATGGCTACCGATGCGGTGGCCGGCTACCCGGCTGCTTTTCGGACCTCACTCATCAACCCGGGTCAAGCGGTGCGATTTGTAGTCGAAAAACCCGATCACTCGGTGGTGCAAATTTCAGCTCAAGCTGATTTAGAAGGAGTGGCTAAGGCTGATTTTTACGGTCATCAAACCAAAGTTGCCGGAACCTATCGAGTCGCAGTGGTGTACCCTGGCTCTTCGGACGCGTCGCCTCAGGCCAGTTTTAAGGTGTATCCCGATCGAGTTTCGGCCAGTCAGTCGACCCTTCGGAGCACGCTTCAGTTGGTTGAAGTGAATTCAGACGCCACCTTTTTGACGGCTACTCTGTACGATGCTTATCGCAATCCGATTGAGGGACATCGTGTTTCATTGATTTCCAGCCGTTCTGACGACACAATTACCGCTTTGCAAAATGGCATGACCAATGCACAAGGTGAAGCTAGCTTTAAAATCAAATCTCGTTATGCGGGGTTTCCGTGTTTACCGCCATCGATACAACGGTGAATGAAACGCTTTTGGATCGTGAGGAAATAGTCTTTTTACTCCGACACCTGCTCCCACTACGTCCACGCGATCGTTTACTGATTTTTTGAAAGCGGACATTGGACAAGGGCTCGCCGAACCGGCTGCAGGACCTGTGGATCATTTTGCGATCACCAAAGTTCCCAATCGCGCACGCGTGGGAGAACTCCTTTCTATTACTGTTACGGCGCAAGATTCGAGCAATAATGTGGTTAAAAATTATACCGGAACCATTTTGTTTTCGGTTCCTGATGACGAAAATGCGGTTTTACCCAACCACGGGGAATATACCTTTAAAGATTCCGATCTGGGGACATTTACCTTCGACTTATCACTTCAATTTTCTAAATTGGGTTTTCAGGCGATCCAGGTATTTGATCAAAACAACTTCCGAGTTTCCGGTGAATTTCCCATTGAAATTGTTACCGACACATCGGTGATTCCGGCCGGGACGTCTTCGGATCTTATGGTAAAGTCGCCTTCGGACGGATCTGAATTTGGAAATAATTTATTGATCATTACCGGCAGTGGACCCGAAAACATTAATTTGAAAGTATTTGATAATGATTTGCGCATTGGTGATACCGAAACCGATGGAGACGGATTTTTTAGTTTTGATGCCAAAAATTTGGTGAGCGGAACTCACACGTTTTATGTGATGTCGGAACGTGCGGAAGTTTCCAATTCGGTGACGGTTCTGATCGATACTATTCCTCCGGTTTTGAATGATTTTCAGGTGAAGCCCAATGGGGCGGTTGCTCCCGGGGCCCTGATTACCATCACCGCCCAGTCCGAAGCGGATCTTGATTCAGCTACTTTGCGACTTCAAGGCATCGATACCCCATTGACTCCCAGTAGCGTGCCCGGTTCGTATGGCGCTACCGTTGCCGCTCCCGCGAACGATGGTTCTTATCCGCTCGATTTGGTATTGGTCGATCGCTTTGGAAATAAAGCTTCTTTGATGAATCGCTTCACCCTTTCGGTGCAGTCTCCCGATCCAATTTATCCACCTCAGGTAACCGGCGTACAAGCGGTTGCCACCGAACAGGGGATTGACCTATTTTGGTCCGGCGTTACTCGGCACGATCGACCCATTCAGTCCTATTCCGTTTATTATGGAACACGTTTTAATCAATTGGATCAAGTGGCTCACTCGTTGGACGCGCGCACTCAATTCACTTTAACGGACTTAACACCTGAAACGCAGTATTTTATTGGACTGAAAGCCGTGGATACTCAAGGTTTGGAAAGTGAGGTATTGAGCGACGTGCTGGCGATTACCACTTTGGGTGATCCTGAAACCTTGCCGACCGCTTCGGTTTCGGCAGCCGGTTTAAAAGCCACCCCGCTTGATTCGGCGGTATTGCTTGAATGGCAGCCTTTCGACAGTATTCGGGCGTTTTATTATCAGGTACACATTGGATTTAATCCCGGCCAATACGATGATAGCCTGATTACTCCCGATAATCGTACCTCGATCACGGTTCCGGATCTGATTAATGGTTATCCTTATTATTTCGCTATTTCTGCCTTGGACGTGAATGGAAATCCTATTTCCGATCGTTCCGAACCGGTTCAGGTCATTCCGTACGGCGGAGGATTTCGCCCAGCTGCGCCCGTTACCGTGGGTACTACGGTTACCGCAACCCATTCGAATCAGACCATTTACCGAACCCAACTTCAGAATGTGAATCGCAATGCCGATACCGGTCCTGCCTCGAATGCGCTTGTGATTTTGATTTCACTTACTTTGGCCCATTTTATGGTGCTAATTAAAAAGTCGATTCAATCCCATCGCACTTCATCTTCTTCTCTTTAAGCTTTTTGCTATGTTTCGACGCTTATTTCAACGTTTTTCTGCGGATCATCGTGCGATTCCTATCGGCATTAAATTGATTGTTTTGGTGATGTTTCTGCGGAGCGTGGGCTGGGGGTTTATCGACCCTTTTTACCCTTTTTATCTTGAGCAATTTCATGCCAATTATACTTTGATCGGTCTTTTAAGTTCGATCATTTGGATCGCTTCGTTGCTCACCATTATCCCCCTGATGCGTTTGACCGATCGCGTGCGCGAAACCACGTTGATTCATGATGGAGAGGTGATCTACATGTTGACCATTTTGTTTTATATGCTGGCCGGCTATTTTTTAAGTTTACCTTTGTTGGTTGTTGCCTTACTTTTGAATGGAGTCGGTCACACACTGATGGTTGTGGGAAGCGAGGCTTATATTCGCAAACATAACCCCAAAGGCGAATCGAAACCTTTTGCCTATTACACCACTTCTGACTATTTAGGGTGGGTGCTGGGTATGATTGGGGCAGCCTTTTTGATTCCGTATTACCATTTCAACAACATGTTTTGGTTTGTGGTTCCCAGCATATTGGTTGGTCTATTCATCTTGCCGCACATTCGTGAGCGTGGTTTGCGTTCGGTGGTACATGGGTTCAAAAAATATTTCCATACATCCGGTGATTTTCTGGCCATATTCAGCGATCTGAAAACGCTGAACCTGCGAACCTTTTTCTTTTTACTCATTTCATTCTTCGATGGAGGCATTCGCATGTTTGTTTATATTTTCATCCCGCTATTTGGTTTGTCGATCGATATGCCGCTCAGTACGATTGCCCTTTTGATGGCGGTGATGTATTTACCGTATGCGTTTAGCTTTTTTATGTCGGAAATCACGTCGCGTTTTCACCAACTTACCACCATTGCAACTGGTTTATTTGTGGGTGCGGGCAGTTTTATTTTGCTTTTCTTTATCGTGCACCAAACATGGATTTTGTTGCTGGTGTCCCTCACATCGCTATCGATGGCGCTGATTCGCCCCGCCTATAATGGCGCCATCAGTCGTTTAACTCCACGGCGGCTTTTGGGCGAAATCACCAGCTTGAATCACTTTGTGGAACGAATTGGACGTATTCTTGGGCCGATTATTACCGGCTTGGTAGCCGATCGCTTCGGTATTCCTTCTACTTTTTTGTTTGTGGCCGTGGTAGCCTTTTTGCTAGGAGGCTTAAGTTTGATTTTAAAACTTTATTACTCACCTCACGTTGAACCAGCCTAAAACTATTTTTACCATCGGGGGCGCTACCATCGACCATTTTATCAAGGCACCGGGTCATAAAATCATGCGCTTGGAAGGAACGGATCATTCAGACCAATGGATGTGTCTACCTTATGGTGCTAAAATAAAAATCGACCATGTTCAGGAGACTTTTGGGGGGGGGGATGTAACACGGCCATTGGCTTTGTCCGGATGGGTTTTAATGCTCATTATGTGGGAATGATTGGCGAGTTGTATGGCGAGCCCTTGCTCAATCATTTGGAATCAGAAAAAGTGAATACAAAATTTGTTCAAAAAACCAATCAGGATCGTACCGGTTTTTCGACCATCCTCAATTCGTTTGAAGGCGATCGTACCGTCATGGTCTATTCCGGTGCCAACCAGTGGTTCAACGCTTCTCATTTGCCCTTAGAAGCGATGAAGAAGGCGGATTTAATTTTCTTGAACCATTTGAGTGAGCCTGATTCGACGGTGATCGATGCCCTCGCTACGTTTTTTGAACAGAATCCCACTATTTCGCTCGCTTGGAACCCCGGTGGAAAGCGACTACAACAGGGGGCTGCGCGATGGCAGCACTTGTTACGTCACGTCAATGTACTTTTTTTGAATAAACAAGAAGCGGCTTTATTTAGTGGTAAAAACCCGATTCGTAATTTGCCCGAAGGGGATGAGCCTGGCTGCCAGCTGCATGTTTCTCGTTCGTATTTGCCCACCTACGCCGATGACGTGACCGAGATGATGGCTGAGCTGTTGCAGTACGGAGTGCAACAGGTGGTGATTACGGATGGTCGCAATGGCGCCCAGGCAACCGATGGTAAACAGTTGTATTTTTGTCCGGTGGTCAGCTGCAAACGTGTGGATAGTTTAGGCGCAGGCGATGCCTTTGCAACCGGCTATATGACGGCCTTTTTGGCTGAACAAAACTTGAATCATTCCTTAAAGTATGGTACGATTAATGCGTATCACGTTGTGAGCCGTTTCGGTGCTCAGGCAGGATTGCTTACTTGGGATCGTTTACAGGAGTCGTTACAGAAAGAATCCATTGATGTTCGCTCCACGCCCTTTCCCACCTTTTAACTTTTACCTTTTCACTTAAAAACAAAAATGTCAGACCTAAAAAAGCTCGTTCGTATTAAAGAATTGGTGGATAATGCTGAATCCGCTCTGCGTGTTGCCAAGCAGCTTCTTTCCGATGCAATGGGATTGAACGATGAAGGGGGTGTCGATATTGGCACTTACAAAGAAAAAGCAGCTACGTCGGTTTCGCCTGCCTCTGAATTGAGCGGTGCTAAAATTATTGAAGGAGTGTTTGAGGGGCAGCACATGGTCGATCGTAATGGTAAAACCTATCCTGTTCCGGCCAATTATGCCAGTAAGTCCAAGTTGATCCCGGGTGATGTGCTTAAATTGACCGTGACCGAAGAGGGTAAATTTCTTTACAAGCAAATTGGCCCGGTTGAACGCCGCACGGTGGTGGGACCGTTGGTTTATAACGACGGACACTATCAAGTTTTGGCCAACAACAAAGCCTACAGTGTTTTATTGGCTTCGGTAACCTATTTTAGAGCTGAAGTGGGCGACGAAATTACATTGGTCATTCCGATGCACGAGGAGTCCGATTGGGGAGCGATTGAGGCGGTTTTGCCTAAGTTTGATGAATCTAAGCCGGTCAGCGGTTCTGATAAACCCCCCGTGGATTTGGAAAAAGAACTTGATATTTAACGTGGTCAGTCGTTTAAAACTTAGTTTTTTAGAGTAAAGAATAGATTTATTTTTTACACTCCTTTGGTGTATTATTCCCCCGAGAGATAAAAATAAACTATGTTGTTTTTGCAAATTTTTCTTGGGGTTTTGTTGATTGCCGGCTTAATTCTGCTTTTTCTTGCGTGGATTCGCGCTCGCAAAAATTATGAACGCTCTTTGAACATGGTCTTTTTAGAAGTCTCGGTTCCTCTGAAAGATTCCAAAGAGGATCGTGAGCGTGATAGTGAACAGTATGGTTCGGGGCAGGGTGTAAAAGAGGTGCTCAACGTGATGACCCATTTGTTTGACTCACTCCATTCGGTTTATCAAGGCGAACTTTCCAACCTCATTAAGGGCGAGGATTTTTTTTCGTGCGAATACGTGCTCATGGAGGGTAGCTTACGTTTTTTTATGGTTGTGCCACGCCATTTAAAATCTTTGTTTGAAAAGCAGGTTACGGGCTCGTATCCCGATGTGTTCATTCAGCAGGTGGAGGATTACAATATTTTTCAAACGGGCTACCAGGCTATAGGGTCGTATATTCGGTTTTCCAAGCCGTCTATGTTTCCCATTCGTACGTATCAAACCTTAGGAACCGACCCATTTAACACCATTGCCAATACGCTTTCCAAATTGGATTTAAATGAAGGGGCTGCCATTCAAATTATGCTGCGTCCTTTGGGGAATGGCTGGCAAGAAAAGGGCAGGGATGCTGCTTCGGAGCTTTTTCAGGGCAAAAAAAAGAAGAAAAGTTTTTGGAGTTATCTCAATGTTTTTGCATGGGTAGGCATGCTGATTCGACTGCTTGTTCAGGGCCCGGATAAAGAAGAATTTAATGCAGCGGCCGACGCCAACCAGCGCACCACCCCCTTGATGGATGAGCAAGTTAAATCGATGGAAACCAAGAATTCTCAGGTGGGCTTTCACACCGTTATTCGTTTGGTTGGTTCGGCAAAAACTGCCTATCGCGCCGGTCAAATTGTTGGTGAAATTAAAGATTCGTTTGCTCAATTCAATTCACCCAACGCCAATTCATTCACTCGACCTAAATATTATTCACGGGCCGGAATTTTGCGCGGATTCATTCTGCGTTCGATTCAGACCGATTGGCTGCAACGCATTCTGCGCCCACGGCCGATGATTTTAAGTTCAGAAGAAGTGGCCTCTTTGTTCCATTTTCCGAATATCAAATACAATAAATCACCCGTCATCAAATGGCAGGAATTTAAAATCGCCCCCGCCCCCGCTAATTTGCCGAGTGAAGGCTTATTTTTGGGTTATAATATTTATCGTGGGGAAAAGCGCAAAGTGCACATAAAAACCGATGATCGCCGACGCCATTTTTATTTAATTGGAAAGTCGGGAACGGGAAAATCAACCATTTTGAGCACGATGATGAAGCAGGATTTGGCTAATGGACATGGGCTTTGTCTTATCGATCCCCATGGGGATTTAGTAGAAGGAATTTTGCCCTTTATTCCGCGACATCGAGCCGATGATGTGATTTTGTTTGATCCGGGCGACTTAGAGCGTCCCATGGGGCTTAATATTTTGGAAGCTGAAGGAAAGGATCAAAAGGAATTTATGGCTCAAGAGGCGCTGGCTATTTTTATTAAAATGTTTGGAGAAGAAATCATGGGTCCCCGATTGCAACACTATTTTAGAAACGGCTGTTTGACATTAATGGATGATGACGACGAAGGTGCTGTTTTGATTGATTTGGTGCGGCTTTTCACCGATGATTCCTGGCAACGCTATAAGTCGAATAAAGTTAAAAATCCTGTGGTGCGCGCCTTTTGGGAGAAAGAAATGGCGTCGACCGGCGCTCGTGAAAAACAGGAAATGATTCCTTATTTTGCCGCTAAATTCGGCCCTTTTGTTACCAATGCTCAAATTCGTAACATCATTGGTCAAACCAAGTCTGGATTTGATTTTAGAAAAGTGATGGATGGCAAAAAAATTCTGCTTTGTAACCTTTCTAAGGGAAAGTTGGGAGATTTAAATGCTCAGCTGCTGGGAATGGTGATGGTGGCAAAGTTGCAAATGTCGGCCATGAGTCGCGTGGATACGCCTGAGCACTTGCGAAATGATTTTTATATGTATGTGGATGAATTTCAAAATTTCGTCACCGATTCTTTTGCTTCGATTCTTTCGGAGGCGCGCAAATACCGATTGGATTTAACGATCGCTCATCAGTATATTTCGCAAATCACTAAACTAAGTGGGGGCGGTAAAGGAAAGCAAGAGGACACTACGATTCGCGATGCGGTGTTCGGGAACGTGGGAACCATGATGTGTTTTAAAATTGGGGCGCAAGATGCAGAATATATGGCCAAAGAGTTCTCGCCGGTTTTTAGTGAACAAGACTTAGTGAATATCGCCAACTACCAGGCTTACATTAAATTAAACATCGACAACGCCACGTCGCGCGGGTTTTCTATGTCCACCGTCTACGATCCTTCTAAGGGTGATGTGCAAGCGGCCGAGGCTTATAAACAACTTTCACGCCTTAAATTTGCGCGCGAAAAGGAATTTGTGGAGCGAGAAATTTATCGTCGAGTGGGGACCAAGCTGACCAAAGATGAGCCCAAGTCGGCTGATCCCGAAATTCCCATGCCCCCGCGAGTCCTGGTGCTTAACTTTCGGCGGCGGGTGCTTCTTCACCACCTGCTGCTTTTTCGGCTTTTTTAGTCGTGTCTGTACTCACTTCGGGTTTAGCTGGTGCTGCTGGTTTTTGAGCTGCTTCTGCCGGTGCTGCCGGTTGAGGTGTAGGAACGCTAGGTGAGTTCTGCATGCCTTTTGCCTGATTGATAATGTAATTGGCATACTCGGTTTTGTTCGCGATACTGGATTTATTGATAAAGTCTCTTATGGCTTTTTCATTGTTTGCAATGGCCCGATCGTTCAGTCCATATGTTTTTTTGAATTCATCATATGCCACCCTACTGTTAACATTAAGACTACCTTCTATTTTTAATGTTCCGGGGTTGCTTAATTTTTGATTCAATTGAGCTTGTTGAATGTGGGCACCAACCGTTCCTTTTTGATATTCGTCTAGATTGGTTTTCCCGAGCACATTGCTCATTTTAACTGTTCCGGAATTGTAATCATAAATAGGGACGATCGGAGCAATTCGAGGTTGCGTGGCCACCCATTTGGCCGCTCCGGTTCCGTAACTTTCAATGGTTTGGAAGATGCTGCCCACCACCGGCATTTTTCCGAGAATAGCAAATGTTCCCATCCAAATGATTCCAATGGTCATGAGCAACCAAATAAATTCCTGAATGTTGTCCATTCCCATAAAAAATGACTGGGCGCTATAGACGTGTGAACTGATTACGCCACTTTGATTTTTGAGCTGAAAGTAATTTTTTCCAAGCACTTGGCCGGTGGTGATCATAATAAACGCAACCGACCACACGGCTCCAACGGCCGCTGGCACAAACGCCAAATTCACAAAACTCTGCAAACTAAATTTATCGTCGATTCCGCCGGTAGGAATCGATAGGTCTTTAATAAAATATAGCAAAAGCAATGCCGGTGAAAAGGCCACCAGTAACCAGAGCATAGCCACTCGGAAAATCAGGGCGACATACAACGCAATGAATGCAACCAAATAGACCAATTGAATGATGAGTGCCAGCAAACTACTGAACGCCACTTTGGTAATATCCTGCCCGGCATTGGCGCGCGGTAAATTTTGCACTTTTGCCATGCTGTAGGAAAGAAAATAGGAGGCGGTGTTTTGATTGTATTTATCGATTTTCATCGTTTCCCAACAGAAGGTTGCCTTGCCAAAGCGGGCGTTTGCTTGGGTGGGATTTTGACCTTCGGGATAATTCGCTTCATTTTCTCGCTGAATTGTTTTTAATTCATCGTCGGTGCAATCCACTTTGTTGTCGGTTTCGCCTACTCCAAAAGGATAAAACGCTGCCTTTAGCCTGCAAGCTCCCACTGCTTTGTTGTCAACGATGGTGCATTTTTGCTCGTTGATTTTGCTTTGCAACACTTCTCCGGTCACGCCTTTAACCCCACTTGGAATCGAGAAAACAATGTTGGTTGTTACGTTTGCTGCATCCAAAATCACTCGGCTGCCCAGCCACGAAAAGTTGACCAGCACCATTAAAATAACAAATTTAGGCAACAGCTTTTTAAGGTCGGTGTTTTCATCGCTACCAAAAATATATTTGATCGCCAAAAACAGTAAAATAAGCGCAAAGGCAATGTTTACGATATTACGAGTGACCACCCAAATGCTTTTGAGCATGTTTCCCATTTCGCCTCCAAAAATGTAGTCATTGCCTAAAAAATTACCGATATTAAATGTGAAGTAATGAATCAGTGGATCAAAAACATTGTCGACCAGTTCGGCACTTTTGGCGATGGTGGAAACAATGTCGGTGCGGTTTAGGCTTGGGGCCGCTGCAGGGGGGGGTCTGCTGCAATTTGTGCGTGCACCAAAGGGATTGATCCACTGTTTAAACCCGCAATGATCGCAATCAGAAGGATGATTTTTGAAGCTTTTTTAAACATATTATTTTTTTGTTTGATGGAACCGATTGTTGTTTATTTCATTTAACTCAGGAGCCAATTCATTACTCCTGCCGCCGTTACCCCACCGATCACACTGCCAAGCGGTACGTATAATTTAGCCATGCTGCTGGGAGTTTTTGGGGTTTCGGTTTTGGCTTTTTCCCACTCAGAGGTTCTTTTTTTTGCCAAGCGAGGGGGTGCGATCATTTCTCCATTTGAATCGACTCGTTTTTGAATGCTTTCCTGGCGTTGTCGCGTGGTTTCCGCTTGAGTTTGTGTTGTGGGAATGGAGTTTTCAGCTACACGACTTGTGCGCTTTAAAAACGGTGTTTGGTTTTGATAGCGATGGGATTGCCAGCGATTCCGTTTGATTTGCTCAGCAATTTCTTTGGTTAATACCGGATTTAATTCTCTTTTCCAATTACTTTCTTTAGGCAATTCACCAGGATTAAGGCCTGGTTTGCTGATTAATTTTTTAATTGTGTCGCTGATGTTTTTTTTGTGCTCGATCATTAGTTGGAAGTAATGGTGGTCATCCATTCATGAGAAAACTGCTCTAATTCAGCGATGTTTTGTTCGCTGGTAAGGAACTTTTCGTAAAATAAAAAGCGAGTTCGGGCTGTGCGCGCGGTGTCGATCGGGCGATCGGGCTGAATTAAAGCGGCATATTCTATTCCAAAAGCCTTTTCAATGTCGGCGCGAGTTAGACCAGGATTTTTGCTGCGCGTTTTATCATTTTTAATATTTTTCAATACGTTTCTAATGGATTCTTTCCCTTTTTCTTGCATTATTTTTTGCATTAATGTGAACTCATCGTGATTTTGTACGAATTTTTCCACCGGATTGCGATCTTCTAAAGTGCGAGTTAGTTTGTTGAGCCCCAATTTAACGCCAATGCGATTCTTGCCTCCGGCATCTTCCGAAAAATAGTTGGCGGTCTCGGGCAACTCTTTTACCTTATTAATTCCATATAAGGTTCCTGCGGCAGCCCACAAATACGGATTTCCGATCACCCCTTCAATTCCATTCGATTTATTGCGCATCAAATTAAGGCCAATGGTGGTCACCGCCCAAATGCGCCCCAGATTTAGTGCTAAATCTTTTCCATTAAATCCGCCCCGAGCCACTCGACTTATGTATCGTGTGGAATGCTTTTCGGTGATGTCGCCATAGTTCAAATTGATGTCAGCCATCTTTTTTTCTGCACTTACTTTTGCCAATGCTTCTTTTTGACCCATGTTTCCTAGTACCCACTCAGCCTCTTGAGCCAATTTGACCATGGCCCAAAAACGAGGTTCTTTTAAATATCCTTTATTTTTACTGTCGTGTGGTCGGCTCAAAATGTTTTGAACGGATTGAAATAATTTTTCACGCTCCGAAGGTTCCATGAGCATCTTTGATTTGCCGTCTGCCCCCTTGGACATAAACGCTACCAAGTGCTCATCATCCAGATTTTTAGACCACGTTTCTCCATGAATGAGGCGATCCACTTCTTTTTCCACTTTTTTTTCAAATAGGGCTTCTTGTCCTTTGGGTATCGAGGCTAGTGCGGCGCTCATGTTATCCACGTGCTCTCTTCCGGCGTTGGCGGAATTTGAAAAGGCCTGCAAGGCTTCTAAAAATACTTTGGGTCCTTGTTTGCTTTTAGCGTCCATCACTTCTCTAAAAAGGTCGCTTGCTTGCTTAAAGTCGTCCGGCACTTTTACCGATGTGATTTGGCTCAATGCGACTTTGAATTGCGATTGACTGTAATTGCGCACCGTACCATCGATGATTTGATCGGTTATTTTTTGCGCCGCTTCTTCGTAGACGCTTTGATCCAGCATGGCTGCCGATTCAATTTGATCCCATTTTTTAGGATCGTTGGCCCACTCGACCAACAAGTCGGCCTTATTTTTGAACCGATCGGCTTGCATTTTTAGCGCTTTTAGATCGGCATAATCAATAAATCCATCCTGATTGGCATTTTTTTTGTAGAGCTCTTTTAAGTTATTCTGAATTTCGACCAATCGGGTCTTTAGTAATTTGGGATCGGTTTCCTGATACGCGTCCACCAATTGCTCTTCTAAACGTGCCTCTACCACTTCTTGCCATTCGTCCGCCCAATCCTCGTATTCATCTTGCTGATCTTCGCTTAGTCCGTGCTTTTGCACTTCTCGGTTTAAATACTGCTGATTGAGCGCGCTTAGGTAAGCGTCGAATTCTTGGGTGGTTTTGGATTGATTTTCAATGGTTTTAAGCGTTGGGATGAGCTTTTCGGGATCTTGAAACGCGTTCACCTCTTTTTTTAGCTCCTCCAGGGCAGTTTGTTGATGTTCTGCAATCGATTTCAGTGCTTCACCATGTTTTACTTTGGCATGTGTCAATTGATAAGACCATTCCGCATACATCGCTGCGTATTCAGCTTTTATATTGGTTAATAAACGTGCTTTTGCCTGATCGCTGATCGTGCTCTTTAAAACCAGACTTTCCCACCATTTTACCTGCGTGTCGGGGTGATGGGCTTCTAAAAACTGGCTCACTTCTTTTGATGGCTCGCTTGGCTTACGCTGAGCCACCCCTGTTTCTGCCAATTCGGCTGGTACTTCGTTAAAACACCAGCGCTCGTTCATCCGATGATTTTTGCAAAAAAGCACTCGCATGAATTAGAGTCTTAACAGACGAATAAATAAATCGATCAATCGTTCGTCCTGGCCTTCTACTTCGGGAATTTCGGCGCTGAGCAACTTGCGCAGTTCCACGGGGTTTTGCTCGTTTAATTGAATGACTAAATGGGTGCTTGTCTTGTTTCCCAATTTTAAATTTAATGTTTGCACAAAGGGGGGATTGTACACTATCCAAAATGAGTTAATCATATTGTACGCATACAAACGGTCCGCCACTTTGATTCCCAGTTCGGTTATTTGAACCGAAATAATTTTTGGTGATTGATTGTGTGTGAGCGCATACACGCCTGCCAAAAGAATGAACACAATCGCCGTGGTGGCTGCGTTGGAATAAATCGCATAGCCAATCACCAGAATCATCAAAACTCCCGCTGTTAAAAACCATTGTTTTGACTTTGGATGATTAATGAATTCAGGAGTGTGCCACTCCAGCAGTGTTCGATTGTGCGATGATTGAGTTGTTTCTTTCATGGGAAAGCTAAAAATAATCTTTTTATTATATCACAAAACATCTGATTTTGGAAGTTTGAAGTTTTCGCCCTTTCTCTTCCCCTGATTCACCCCGTAGTGTATAACTAGTAGGCTCTATTACTCTTTTTAGTCCATGCTCGAAAAATTACTTTCGTTAAAGGCGGATTACCAGGCTTTGCAAGCCAAAATGGCCGATCCTTTGATCGCTTCCAATCCGAATGAATTTATAATTTTAGCTCAAAAGGAGGCCGGCTTGCGCCCTCTGGTTGGGTTGATTGAAAATTATGAACGCTGTGTGCGCACCATTCAGGAATCTGAAGAACTATTGGAAACTGAGCGCGACCCAGACATGGTTGAAATGATTAAAGAAGAGCTTTCCAATGCCAAGGAGATGAAGCCGGAATGGGAAGAGAAACTTAAAATTGCCTTGCTGCCCAAGGATCCCATGGATGATAAAAACGTGATTATGGAAATTCGCGCAGGAACCGGAGGCGAAGAAGCGGCTTTGTTTGGCGCCGAATTAATGCGTATGTATTTGCGTTACGCCGAGCAGGCCGGCTTTGGAACCGAAATTCTATCCAAAAGTGATGCGGATGCAGGCGGCATTAAAGAAGTGGTTTTTAAAATTTCGGGTCATGGGGCTTATTCAAAATTAAAGTATGAAAGCGGTGCGCACCGGGTGCAGCGTATTCCGCCACCGAAAGTTCGGGTCGCATTCATACCTCGGCGGTCACGGTTGCTGTGCTCCCCGAAGCGGAGGAAGTGGACATTCATATTGATCCGAATGACCTAAGAATCGATGTGTATCGTTCCAGCGGAAATGGAGGACAGAGCGTGAATACAACCGATTCGGCCGTTCGCATTACGCATCTTCCTTCCGGGTTGGTTATTACCTGTCAGGACGAAAAATCCCAGATCAAGAATAAGGCTAAGGCCATGTCCGTTTTGCGCGCTCGGCTGTATCAAATTGAAGAAGACAAGCGTGCTAAGGAGCTTGGAGACATGCGGTCTAGCCAAGTGGGTACCGGCGATCGAAGTGAAAAAATTCGTACCTACAACTTTCCACAAGATCGGGTGACCGATCATCGCATCAAACAAAGTTGGAATAATTTACCCGGGGTGATGGATGGGGGAATCGAGGCGATCATTGAACAGTTGATTTTGGAGGATCAGGCAAAAAAGCTTGCGCAAGTTAATCGTTGAAACCCTTCATGAAGTCCATCATTCGCACCTGTGCAGGCTGTAAAGGTAAATTTGATCAAAGTGATTTGATTCGCTTGATCAAGAGCACGCAAGGAGGCATAGCGATTCAGGCGCGCGGGGGGAGGGGGTTATATTTATGCAAAAAGCAGACTTGTTTTAAGCGTTTGAATCAGCCAAAACGATTGCATTACCTTTTTAAAACCTCTGCCTTTCCCGAAAACCTGGAACGTGATTTAATGAGTTTATGCATCAATTAAACTCGGAACAACAGCGGGCGGTCGTGCATCAAAATGGACCTCTTTTGGTAGTGGCGGGGGCCGGGACGGGTAAAACGCGTGTGATTACTGAGCGGATTTTTCACATTACGGATCAGAAATGGTGTAAAAATGAACAAATTTTAGCGCTCACGTTCACCGAAAAAGCCACGCAAGAAATTGAAGAACGGGTGGATGAACGCATGCCGATTGGGTACGAGTCCATTTCCATTCACACTTTTCATGGATTTTGTGACACGCTGCTTCGGCGTTATGGGCTTGATATTGGGCTGCCGGCCGGGTTTAAAATTTTACAAGGCGTGGAACAATGGCAATTTTTGAAGAAACATTTGTATGAATTTGAACTGGATTATTACCGGCCCCTTGGGAACCCATCGTCGTTCATTTCTGCCTTGCTCAGTGCTTTTTCGCGCTTAAAAGAGGAGTTAAATACGCCGGAACAGGTTGTTGAATTAGCTCAAAAAAAATTAGATTCTGCAGCAGGTGATGATGCCGCGCCTGGCGGCGGGCAGGAAAAAACCGAGGCGATTCGTTTGCTGGAACTAGGGAAAGCGTATCAAAAATATCAAACGTTGATGCTTGAAAATGGTTTTTTGGATTACGCGGATTTGCATTATTACGTCATTCAGCTGCTCGAAAAGCGTCCGAATATTTTGAAATTCCTTCAGGGGTTTTATCAATATATTTTGGTGGATGAGTATCAAGACACCAACATTGCGCAAAACCGCTTGGTCGATTTGCTCGCTGCTCAGCACAAAAACCTGATGGTGGTGGGGGATGATGACCAGTCGATTTATAAATTTCGAGGGGCGGCGATTTCGAACATTTTGCAATTCGACGATAAATATCCCGAGGCAAAAAAGGTGGTTTTAACTCAAAACTATCGTTCCAATCAAGCTATTTTAGATTTCGCATACGCGTCGATTCAAAAAAACAATCCTGATCGATTGGAGGTGAAGTCGAACATCAACAAAAAAATCACCGGGCAATCGTCCGGTTCGGCAGATAGTGTTGAGCTGTTACACGCCACCACCATTGAACAAGAAGTGGAGTTTGTGATTGATCACATTCGTTCTCGAACTCGAGAAGGCGCGACGACGTCGTCGCGCCTTCTCTCGGGTGTTGCCATCCTTGCACGTACCAACGCTCATTTGTATCCCTTTGTAGAAGGATTGAGGCAAGCCAACATTCCGTATCATTTTCTTTCGGAAAAAGGTTTGTACCAAAAAGAAGAAATTCGTGATTTAATGGCGGTGCTTCGGGTGGTTTCAAACCCGACCGACAACATGAGTTTGTACCGTGTGCTTCGCATGCCGCAGTGGAAACTTTCGATGGAATTGATTTTGAGCTGTCTTGAAGAATCCAAGAAGGGATATCAAACTGTTTTTCACTATCTCAAAACTGTTTCCGAAGCGGAATTTTTAATGTCGACTCTGCAAAACCTGATCGACTTTTCGCGCGATCATTCGGTGGGTGAGGTGCTTTATCGTTTTACCGAAATCACTCAGCTTTATGAAAACTTGCTGCAAAAAGAAACGATTGAGGCTGAAGAACAAATTGTGAACATCGCAACTTTTTTTGGAAAAATTAAAGAATTTGAGAGTGGGAACGCCGAAAAAACCGTGAAGGACTTTGTGAATTATCTTGATTTAGCCGAAGAGGCCGGTGAAAACCCCGCAGCCAAGTTTGAACTCGAAGACCGCGAAGGGGTGTTTGTTTCGACCATTCATGGGTCTAAAGGGCTCGAATTTGACACGGTGTTTGTGCCCCATTTAACCAACGATGCGTTCCCGGCGCGTGATCGCCAGGATGCGATTTCGATTCCCGATGAACTGATTCAAGAAATGACCTCGAATGAATCGGATTCCAGCACCACGCATTTGCAAGAAGAGCGCCGGTTGTTTTACGTTGCCGTCACTCGTGCCAAAGAAAAGCTTTATTTAAGCTACAGCGATTATTACAACCCCAGTAGCGCCAAAGCTCCGCGCAAAAAAAAGTTGACCCGGTTTGTAGAAGAAATCCTGGACGACGTTCATTTGCTTAAAACCGAAAAAACCACCGAGGGTGTTGAGCGATTTTTAAAGCCAAAAAAAGCCATTCAGCCAGAATCACTTTCTGCGGAAAAGCCCGCTGTGACTCAGTTTAGCTACTCTCAGCTCCAAACCTTCGCCGACTGCCCTCGCAAATATCAGTATCAGTATTTATACAAACTTCCCCAGCCATTTACCGGAGCACTTAGTTTTGGGTCCACCATGCACAATACGCTTCAAAAATTTTATGATCAGGTGATTGCCTCAAAGCAGGCCTCGCTTTTTGAAGACTACAATCCCGATATTTCTCTTGATAAGATTCTTTCCTTGTACGAAGAAAGTTGGATCGATCAGGGGTACGAAAGAAAGGAGCACCGTGATTTGCGCAGGCAGCGTGAGCGAAATTTTAACTCAATTTTACTCTCATTTTAAAGAAAATACGGAGCAAGTGCGCTTTTTAGAAAAGGGATTTAAGTTGAAAATTGGCGATTTTACCCTAACCGGGCGCATTGATCGTGCCGACGACTTGCCCGATGGCACGCTTGAAATTATTGATTATAAAACCGGTAAATCGCGCAAGCAAAAGGACGTAGAAGAGGATATGCAGCTTTTTATTTATGCAATGGCGGCTCATGAATGTTTTGGTCTGACGGCGAGTCGGCTGACGCTCTATTTTTTGGATGATGACGTGAAACTTAGTACCGAGCCGAGCTCGGAAAAAATCGATCAGGTTCGTTTAAAGTTGATTGATATGGCACACGCAGTCAATCAGTCGGACTTTGCACCAACCCCCAGCGAATTTACTTGTTCGTTTTGCCCGTTTAATAAAGTATGTGATCAAAGTGCGGTTTAAGTTTTCAGTTGTAGGTTGTAAGTTAAAACTGTGTTGACTAGTGAACATTTGTTTACTATTATTAGTTGGTAATGTGGTGCGCAGTGCTACTGTGCTGCAGAAATTTAGTATTTAAGTCAGTTTGGTATGAAAAATATATTTGATAATATTCTTGTTTGGAGGAAGTCACACGAGTTAGCCTTGGTAATCTATAAGCTTACAAGATCCTTTCCTAGTGAAGAACGTTATGGACTAGTTGATGATATGAGGCGTGCAGCCCGTTCGGTTCCGACTAACATTGTTGAAGGTTACAAAAGAAAGGGTTACAAGGATTCGATGAAGTTTTTCAATTATAGTGATGCCTCTTTGTGTGAACTTCGTTATCAAACTAAATTAGCTTTTGATCTTGGTTATTTAATCGAGCCTGATTTTAATAGCGTAGAGCTTCTTGAAGATCAAGTTGGTCGCCTGCTTCATGGTTGGCAAAAGACCTATTTACCCAAACAATAATCATGTATTTTATTTCTGCAGCACAGTAGCACTGCGCACTAACCTAACGACTATGACTACAGTAAACATTTTACTATTCATCGGACTAGCAGTTATTGGCTTTCTGGTTTACCGTTTGACCGAGCAGATGAAGCGTCAGCAAGACGAAAAAAAAGACGACAAAACGGTTTTGATGCTTCAGGAACAGCTCAATCAGTTGCGACATACGTTTGATCAAGGCCTTCGGAATCAGGATAAAACCCTGAACGAGCAGTTGCATCGTTCTCAAGAGGCCCTTCAGCAGCAATTTGCCAGTAGCTCTAAAATCGTGCGCGAGGTGACCGATAATGTAAAAAGTGTCACTGAAAAATTGACCGAACTGAATGAAACCAACAAGCAGGTAGTCGGCTTTGCAGAGCAACTCAAAACACTTGAAAACACCCTTCGAAATCCCAAACAACGTGGTGTGTTGGGTGAAATGTTTTTAGAAAACCTGCTTTCGAACGTACTTCCGCCGAGCAGTTTTCAAATGCAATACAGCTTTCAGAATGGCGAGGCCGTAGATGCCATTATTCGCGTTAATCAACACATTATACCGATCGACGCTAAGTTCTCGCTTGAAAACTACAACCGCATTATGGAAGAAAAAAACGATGGCGCGCGCGATGTGCTCCAAAAAGAATTCAAGGCGGATCTTAAAAAACGGATCGATGAAACCAGTAAATACGTTCGCCCCAACGAGGGTACTACCGATTTTGCCTTCATGTTCATTCCGGCGGATGGAGTGTTTTATAACTTACTCACTCACAAGGTGGGGTCGATTGAGGTGAACACGGTTGACTTGATCGATTACGCCTTTAAAAAACGGGTGATCTTAGTTTCGCCTATGACTTTTTATGCCTATTTGCAAACGGTGATGCATTCGCTTCGGGCTTTGGCGATCGA
Source organism: Candidatus Peregrinibacteria bacterium (assembly GCA_016699515.1). GTDB lineage: Bacteria > Patescibacteriota > Gracilibacteria > UM-FILTER-43-11 > UM-FILTER-43-11. The sequence goes on from CP064978.1 coordinate 504,226, forward strand.
AGAATCGGCCAAGGAAATTCAAAAGCGAGTGGGCGATTTGGGTCGACATTTGAATTCGTACGAAGACTATTTCACCAAAATCGGAAGCCACTTGGGAACTACGGTGAACATGTATAACCAAGCTGGTAAAGAGCTTTCGAAAGTTGATAAAGACATTCTTAAAATTACCGAAGGGGAAGTGGGTGGCAATCTTGATCTAGAGTCGGTTGAAAAACCTCAGCTATTTGAAGGGGTTGGATCAAAAGTAACCATCAAAATTCAAGATCGTAAACTTAAATCAAGTGATGCGGCGTAGGTAGTTGCTTTTTAGGCTGTTTTTTGCTATAATAATTAGATTTATTTACTTAGCAAGCAGCCTTGATTAAACGCATTCTATTTTTACTCACCTTGATGGTCGTTTTGTTAGTGGGAGGGTATGCAAGTTCTCGTGTGTCGTACGCTCAGTCTGACCGATTGAATGACACCGAATACATGTTTGATCTTCAGCCGCTTACTCATCGCGATGTTCAGGATCAGAGTTTTATTCGCCAAGGAATTAATTTTATTTTTAATCGAGCGATTACGATCATGGCTGCCACAATTGGCTCCGCGGCGGTGCTTATTATGAGTATCGGAGGCTTTAGAATGCTTGCTTCCACAGGAAATCAGGAAGAGTACGACAAGGGAAAAGGAATGGTTACCAAGGCCGTGATTGGCTTGGCTGTTGCGCTATCAGCCTATATGGCGGTCATTTTGGTACAAACGCTTATCAACAGTATTTATGGTGCTTAAACAATTTTTCTTCAATACGGTAGTGGCTTTGATGATTGTGGTGCTTGCACCGTTCGCTAGTTTTGCGCAAAATGCCGATGGACCTAGATTGGCTACTAGCCCCTCTGATTGTGCGTCAACCACTGAAAATGTGAACAACAGTGCTGTCATTGTTACTCCACCAAACTGTGTTTATTTAGAAGAGCCCATCGGAGGGCGTATTGGTTACGATCTGTACTATGTAGGTTGTGAGGATGAGGATCGCCTTTGCGCTTATACACTTTGGGATGGAGGCGTGCTTCCGTCCAATGCTTATGGTCCCGTTCAAGCGGTGCTTAGTTTTGAGCCTGACAAGCCGTATCAAGGTCCGTTTGGGCTTTTGTATAACTATCTGTCTTTGGTTTACAACTATCTTTCGGGCCTTATTGTTGGGCTTTCGGTGCTCTTTGTGGTGGTGGGTGGAGTGCAAATGACCACGTCCGCTGGAGATACCGGTCGTTTTGATGCCGGTAAGGATCGGATTGTTAAGTCGATCGTCGGCTTGATTTTGTGGTTTTTGGCTTCCTTGATTCTTTACACCATTAACCCGACCTTTTTCACATTTTAAGTTGTATGAAATCCTTTATTAAAAAATTGGGCTTGTTATTGACCGCTTTCTATTTGTCTCCGATGTTCGCCTTGGCACAAGGAACGGTTGGCCGTAGTGCCACCACGCTCACTCCGCCTCTGGGAGGAGATCAACTCCCCGGCGGGACTCTTTTGCCCACCAATGATATTAAAACCAGTTTTTTGTTTAGCGGCATCATTCCTTTTGTCATTCGCTACGCGATTGGACTCGCAGCGGCTCTGGCTGTTATTGCCCTTATTTTTGCGGGTTATCAGTTTATGACGGCTTACGGAAATCAAGAGCGGCGCGACGAAGCAATCAAAACCATTCAGTGGGCGCTTTTGGGCTTGGTGATTGTTATCGTTTCCTTTGGTGTGGTCAGTGTTATTTCACGTATTCAACTAACTCCCTCAAATGCGTCTTAATCGTTTGGCACGTTTTTTATCGGCTTTTTTGATTTTTTCTGGCCTGCTTATATTGCCCGGTTTTGGTTTCGCCAATGCAACCGACGATCTTTTGGACGAGCGCGATCGAGCTCAAAATGAGCTAAGCGACGTTTCCACCAACTCAGAGCGCGATCAATTGATCGCTACACTTTCTTTGCTGGATCGACAAATTTCGATTTCGCAAAATTTTGACCAATTAAAAAATCGCGTTCAAAGCCTTTCGGGTCGTGATCCTCGCAAAGATAGCGCCAATGCGCTTTTGGATTCGGTTGAGCAGGCTGTGGACGCTTTCATTACCCTTTCGGCACGAGGTTCATTGCAAAAAATTAATTTAAAATCCACCCCGGCGTTTGATGAGTTAGAAAAAGCGGCCACAGGTTCGCTGAGTACTTTAAATCAATTTTTACTTTCACCTTATCGCCCCGGGGCTACGGTGAACGATCAAGGCCAGTTGGTGGGCGGAGTTCCTACCGGTACGTTGTTGGACGATTTTATTCCCCAGCTCATTCGCCTGCTCTTTCAGTTTGTTTCCGCGGCGGTCCTAATTGCCTTTTTGGTTTCGGGAGTGTTTTTTATCATTTCGATCGGAAACGAAGAGCGTGTTACCAAAGCCCGCCAGATGCTTTATTTTTCATTAATTGGCTTTGCGTTTGTCGTGCTTGCGTTTGCAATTGTGAAGGCGGTCACTTCCATTGATTTCTTCACCTTTATTTAGTCTATGTTTAAACATTTTTTCTATTTTTTGCTCGGCAGCGTTCTTCTTTCGCCCTGGAAAGCCTTTGCGGTGACTATCGATGATTTTAGAGATAGTGTTTTTCCTCCCGATAACTTGCCTTTGGGCTCCAATAACAGTGCTCCGGTTGAGGCTAGGATTGTTGAAATTATTCTTTTCGCCACTAATTTGGTTTTGTACGCCAGTGGAAGTGTGGCGGTGATTTTACTTATTATTGGCGGTATTCGCTATATTACTTCGTTGGGAAATCAGGAGCGCATGGACGGTGCCAAAAAAACCATTCAATATGCACTGATTGGTCTGTTCGTGGTGATTTTGTCTTATGCAATCGTGAATAACGTGATTGATCTCATCTTTAAACTGTCGGTTTAATTTGGATTAAAATTAGCAATTACGCATTTGTGTGATTTTGTGTATTCTATCCATGTCTTTAATTGACTATTTATGAGTGCCCAAAAAACTTTTTATGCTACCACAGCGATTGCTTATGTTAATGCGCCTCCGCACATGGGGCATGCCCTTGAGTTCATTTTAACCGATGCCATTTGCCGTTATCATCGAATGATGGGTGATGCTACTTACTTTTTAACCGGCACCGACGAACACGGCGTTAAAATTTATAATACGGCCAAAAAAGCTCAAATGGATATTCAAGCGTTTGTTGATCAACATGCGCAAACTTTTAAAGATCTTACTTCGATCCTTCATTTATCAAACGATGGATTTGTGCGCACCAGCGATCGCGAATTGCACTGGCCCGCTTGCCAAAAGTTGTGGGGAAAACTGGTCGAAAAGGGCGATATTTATGAAAAAGAATATGAGGGATTGTACTGTGAAGGCTGTGAAACTTTTATGCTTGAGCGAGATTTAGTCGATGGGCTTTGCCCCATTCATAAACGCGAACTGACTTTAATTAAAGAAAAAAACTACTTTTTCAAGCTATCACGATACAGCGATCAAATTGGCCAGCTGATTGAGTCCGATCAGCTTAAAATTACCCCGTCTACACGCAAAGCTGAAATTTTGAATATGATCAAGGAAGGCCTTCACGATGTAAGCTTTTCTCGCCCTAAATCGGCCTTGCCGTGGGGGGTGGATGTGCCTGGAGACCCGGATCAAGTGATGTATGTTTGGTGCGATGCGCTCACTAATTATATCTCATTCATTGGCTACGCTCATGAAACTGAACTTTTTCAAACTTTTTGGCCGGCAGATCTGCATGTGATCGGGAAAGATATTGTTCGTTTTCATGCCGGCATTTGGATTGGTATGTTGCTCGCTGCCGGCGTGCCGATTCCCAAGGGAATTTTGGTGCATGGGTTTTGACCTATAACGGCGAAAAAATGAGCAAATCAACTGGAAATGTGATCGACCCCGTCGAGGTGATTGAACGTTATGGAATTGATGCAATGCGCTATTACTTGCTGCGAGAAATTTCGAATGGTCGCGATGGCGACTTTAGCGATGCCCTTTTTATGCAGCGTTATCAATCTGACTTGGCAAACAATTTGGGCAATTTGGTCAACCGGGTTCATACTCTCATCAAAAAGAACCACGTGCAATTGTTCACCTTTCAATCAAATCACGAGGTTTATGAGTTAAAAGTGGCTGAAACATGGAGAAAATACCAAGCCGCAATGGACGAGTATAATGTGCACGAGGCTGTTTTTCATGTGTGGCGACTGATCGATTTTGCCAATAAAATGATTGATGATGAAAAACCATGGGCCCTGCTTAAAACCGATCCTGGCAAGGCCAAAGAAACCTTGTGTAACCTTTTAGAGGTCATTCGGCATATTTCCATGATGATTTGGCCTATTATTCCTCATACGGCAGAACGAATTCGATCTCAGATCGGCTTGCCGATTTCACTCGAAGCCTCTTTTTCTACAGCGAGCGAGTGGGGGAGTCATCTCCTTTGGAATGAGGTAGGGGAGAGTGAGATCCTTTTCCCTCGTATTGAATCGTAACCATACCATTGACTTTTTTAATAAAATATTGTATTTTTACTATAGTTTTTTGTGTGCTATAGATGATTTTGAATTCCAAAAGGGGACGATTTGTGTTATAATTCTTTGTTATGCATATTCCACATTTTGAAACGCTAGGGGATTTTGAGCCAAAAAGATCCGGTCGATGGATGAATAAAGTATGGCATTGGGTGCGTTTTTCGGTGGTTACCGGATTGATTTTTTTTATTTCGTTTGCCGCACTGAATTTTGGTGCTTATAAAGAAATTCTTATAAGCGTTTTTAATTCTAAGGCATACGCTCAGGTGCGTGATGGACTAACTTTGCTCACCAATGATCCTGCGGTTGATCCAAGTCAATTGTTAGAAGTGCTCCCGGATCACAATGAAGTGAAAAAGACGTTTGCATGGCTTGATTCCATTCCGGTGGTTCCTACGGATAATCGCTTGGTGATTCCTAAGTTGGGCAAGAGTGTTCCATTGGTTAATTTGGGAACGGAGCATATTGAAGGGGAGAGTTGGCATGAACTTGAAAAGCAAATTCAGGGGGGACTTCAGCAAGGAGTTGTTCATTATCCCGGAACGGCGTCACCTGGGCAATTTGGAAATGTATTTTTAACAGGCCATAGCTCTTACTATCCATGGGACCCTGGCAAATTTAAGGATGTTTTTGCCACATTGGGTCAACTTGACATCGGTGATCGTTATTATGTTTATTATAATCAGATTAAATATACTTACGAAGTGCGCGAAAAATTAGAAGTAACTCCGGATAAAGTCGAAGTATTACATCAGCCAACAGACCAAAAAATGTCAACTCTGATGACCTGTACGCCGGTTGGAACCACATTAAGACGTTTGATCATTCACGCCGAACAAATCTCTTAATTCGTTAAGAATTAACAATTAAGAGTTAGAAATTAATAGGGAATTCACAAAAATAGCTCAATTATCCCAAGTAGACCCCAAATCAAGATTGGATGTGCTTATGATTTTATCCTGGCATTTATCCCGTATAAGATATATTGTACGGGATTAAGTATCCAGGAGGAAATAGGCTACCTCTTCCCCCTGCGTTCTACATTTTCATAATACCAATTATTTTTCTGAGCATTTGTTGTAATGCATTTTCGCTGTTTGAAACTTGAAGTGCCACTTTGGCCAAGGCGATCGTCATGATGTTCTCTTTGTTAATCCCCTTTTTGTTGCCACCGATTTTTTCTATTTTTTGATCTTCGATGTCGCTTGCATGTGGTTTGCGAGGAAAGGGGAGTTTTTTGGCCCATTTGGACTCATTGAGAATCTCTTTGAATTCACCAAGGTTGCTACCGCCTCCGGATAGATAAATTTTGGTAGGCAGTCCATTCTGAGTCTTAATTTCTGCAAGGCTAATGCAGACTGCTTGAACCCATAACTCAAGGTCGTGGCTAATGAGCTCACGAACGAGTGATTTGGATTTACTTTCCAGCTTATCTTCGCTGTAGGCTTTTTTGAGTTTTTCGGCTTCTACCAAGGAAATATTTAATTCGAGTGCGAGCCGCTTTGTGATCGATTCGCCGCCCAGTCCAAAGCTTTTGGCATCGATCAGTGCGTTGTTTTCTACCACCGCCAAACACGTGGTGTTGCAGCCAATATCAATCAGAATGACTGAATTTTCGCGACCCTCCTCGGTTTCGATGCATTGCCATAGGGCAAACGGTTCTGAAACAATTTCGACCAATTCTAATTCAAGCTCGTGCGCAACGGATTGCAGTGCATCGTAATAGTTTTGGGGCGTAAATGCATTGAAAAACGAAAATTCAAGCTCTTTTCCCTGAAATCCAATTAGGTCCTGAGCTGGTTGATTATCAATTTTACTGTTGGTAATAAAACTGTTGATCAATTTGATTTCCACTTCGGGATATCCCGTTTCTTCGCTAATGTTTTTTCGGGTTTCCGTGAAGGCTTTCCATTCTAATTTTTGAAGAATGTTTCTAAGCTCTTCCGAATTGATTTTGGTGCTCGAATCCTCTCTTTTTTCGCTTAAGGTAATGGTTTTTCCTCTTATAAAATCACCGGATATTCCCAAGATTAACTGAGAAGGTTTGATTCGTGAGTGCTTTGTGGCGTCTTGAATGGCCTTTTGACAATGGGAAATTATGCTTCCCATGTCGTTTAATTGTTGGGAGTGATGATGATTGCCTTGCTGATTCACCCTGGAAAACCCAAGCACGTTGATATGCCTTTTTTGAACGACTTTCCCCTCCTCTTTCATTTCTTCAATGATTTCAAAAAAGAGTGCGGAAATATTTTGGCTTCCAATATCCAATGCGATCATTCCCCTATCATTTGAGCCGATGTTTTTTTTGCGAAGCCAGTTGAACAATGGATGTTGTATTACAAAGATGAATGGCGCATTAAATCGTAATAAGGCTTTTTTTCAAACTCGGAGGGTTTGAACCCTAGGGATTCAAAGGCGTTTTTAATAGCTTTTTTGGCTTGAAATAAATGTTTTTTGCTTTCTACCAGTTGTTCTATTTCTAGGAAGTGCCCCAGTGGATGAATGTAGTTTAATTCAATGGTGAACGCTCCGACTTGAAATTTTTCCGTCTTTTTCATTTTACTGATTGTGGGCTCAATTCCTATTGTTTTTAGCCAATTCAAAGCCTTTTTTGCGGACGTCACTTTCCAACTCATTTCATCGTTGGTCTCCATTCCTTTGGTCATTGCCCTACCCTTTAGGTCTAAAGTCCTGGTTTTATCGGTTTCTCGTATTCTTAGGAAATAGGATTGGTTTGCACTCAGATAAAAATCCCTTTTTATGCTTTGGGTGGGCTTGCCATATTTTTGAATGAGCGTTGTTCGAATTGCCTTGGCCTTTGATGAATTTAGGGCCACTTTAGCCTCTACTTCGATCATGACTCTAGCGATAAATCATTTCACTGCGCCTAACTCCCACACCAATGAAATTGACGGGTACTCCGGAGAGTGCCTCAATGCGCTCTACGTATCGTCGACACTGAATGGGCAGATCACTAAAAGTGGTCGCTTTGCTAATGTCCTGCTCCCATCCTTCGAATTCTTCATATTCCACTTCTACGTTTTCAAATTCATTTAAATTAGCGGGAATGAACGGCACTTCGGCACCATTGAGTCGATATCGTACTCCTATTTTAATGGTCTTAAGCCCTGTGAGGACGTCCAATTTGGTTAAATTAAGGCAGTTGATTCCATTGATGGCAATGGCGTTGTTAAGAACGGTCATATCCAACCAGCCGCAGCGCCTGGGGCGACCGGTAGTTGAGCCATATTCGTTGCCTTGGTCACGCAACATTTGCCCTTCGATATCGCCCAATTCGGTGGGAAAAGGGCCGCCCCCCACGCGAGTGGTGTAGGCTTTCACGATTCCTACCACCGAATTGATTTTTGTGGGAGGAAACCCAAGGCCAGTGCATGCGCCACCACTGGTGGTGTTGGATGAAGTGACGTAAGGATAGGTTCCTACATCCAAATCCAAATGCGTTCCTTGTGCACCTTCAATCAATAGAGTGCGCCCTTGGTGGTAGTCGTTATAAAGCGTTTCGGTCACATTTTGAATCATGCTTTCAATCAATTCAAAGGCGTCTTTATGAATATTGATTTCACGCTCAACGTCGAATTCAAACCCATAGGTTTTCATATGCCACTCTGCGTTTGCTCTGAGTTTTTCTGCAAATAGATCAAAGTTTTTTAAATCTCCCACCCGAATTCCGATTCGAGCTGCCTTGTCGCTGTAAGCAGGGCCAATTCCGCGCTTGGTGGTGCCCACTTTTTTGATGCCTTTGGTGTTTTCCTGAATTTCGTCGATTTGCTTGTGAAACTCGAAAATCAAATGCGCACGATCACTGATTACGATGCGGTTTTTTGGGTCAATCCCCTGTTTTTTAAGGGTGCTGATTTCTTCGAGCAAGGTGGGCAAATGAATCACCGTTCCGTGACCAATTACGCACTTTTTTCCTTCATGTAAAATTCCCGATGGCAACAGGTGAAAGACATATTTTTTCGTTTCACCCCCCTGCTCTACGCAGATGGTGTGGCCTGCATTGGCTCCCCCGGCCGACCGTGCAATTAAGTCGTATTCACTCGAAAGAATATCTACCAATTTTCCTTTGCCTTCGTCCCCCATTGTGTGCCGGCAATGTAAATCACTTGACCTAACTTAGGAATAATTTCGCTTTGATTTTTGATGGAAAGTTTCATAAGGAGGTTGGGTTAACTCGGGCGCCAACAGATTACCATTGGATTTAAAAAAATGCTATTAAACTATCGCTCGATTCTAGGGGGTGAACGTGATGGTAATTACCAGGTCGTTGGCAAAGGGGGCTTGCCCATTTTCTCCAAATCCAACGGGAATTTTTGGAGTGAGCCAGCCGATGGCTCGCTCAAGCTGCGTGTTGTACTTTAAGCCAGGAATTTGATCGGTCCATTCACATTTTTCGTTGGTTTCCCGGTCCTTTTCTACTCCAAGATAATAGGTATTTCCCTCGCCAGTGGATTCGGACGGTTTAAATACGCTGGCCTGACAGCCATTTCCATACATGGCTTTCACCACCTCGGTTGCCGACATTTTGTGAGTATTGACCAAGCTTTTAACGAAAGTGTTGGAATGGTTTGAGGTAATTGAGAATAATTTTCCAGCGTGGTTTGAATAGGAGTGCAATCTGCTGGATCTGTCCAATGCTCAGGGACAATATGAATTTCATTGTCCGCTTCCAATATGGCAGTTTTCACCCATTGCTCATCTTTGCAGTCGCCGCCGATGAATATTTTTTGAGGCACATCCATAAAAAACCCCTGTTGGTGATTGGTATAACGATTCAGCTCGTTGGTGAGAGGTCGTAGAGTGGATTCAGCGACCGGACTTGGTTTTTGGGTTTGACTGCATCCACTGCTTACCACCAGTAGTACGAGCGCGATCATGCCATGTTTGGCTTTAAAAGTGACCATCGGGTTTGAATTATGATTTCAACTGAGGGAGGTATCGTTTGAGCTTGTTGACGGGCAATCCAACGACGTTCCAGTATTCCCCCTCTTGCTTTGTGACCCATTTTCCCCCACGCCCCTCGATTGTCATAGCACCTGAACGATCTTTCCACTCATTTGTGTTTAGATATTCTTCCAGTTCCTGATCGGAAAATTTTCGAAAATGCAAACGAGTTTTTTTCATAATCAACCCATTGTTTTTTTGCGAATCGATTCAGGATGGCCAACCCTGAGTACACGTCGCAGTAACTTCCTCTGAGATGAGAAAGAATGCGCTTTGCATCGGCCCGATCGACGGGTTTTAATGCCAATTGCCCATCGTGCAACACCACGAAAGTGTCCGCTGCAATCACCCAAGCTTGAGGATTTTTTTGGCTAACCACCTCGGCTTTTCTTAACGCAATGCGTTTGGCGATCGCGTGGGGCCTTATCAAATTTTCGTGACTTTCATCGGTATGGCTTGGCACCACCCTGAACGTTAAGCCAAGATCACTTAGAATTTTTTTTCTGGCCGGACTTTGCGAAGCCAGAATGATTTCCATATCCATGCAGTATGGAGCTTATTTGATCGCTTGGTTGAGCTCACGAATCCCCCGCTCCATTATTTCGTCTTGGGGGGTGTTGGGATTATCAATCACTTCAATATCGGGAGTTACCCCGTTTCCTTGAATGCTGTGATGTTCTGGAGTGAACCATTTAGCGATCGTGACTTTTAGGCTCGAATTATCGTTGAAGTAATTGATTTGTTGCACGCTTCCCTTGCCAAATGAAGTTTCGCCGATCAGAGTGGCACGGCCATATTCTTTTAGGGCCCCGGCAACAATTTCAGAAGCAGAAGCACTCCCCTTGTTGATAAGCACCACCATGGGCAAGGCCGATAAATCTCCATTCCCATTCGTTTCATAGGTCGTTTCGTGCGTACTTTGTTTGATATAGACGGCCTTTCGGCGATCGTCTACAAAATAGCTCAACACTTCAATCGCGGTGTCCAATAATCCGCCCGGATTATTTCGCATATCCAAAATGATTCCTTTGATATTTTTGTTCTCATTGATCTGCTCCGCAATTTCGCGCAATTGTTGGCGGGTTTGCATGCTGAAGCTGACCAACTCAATGTGAGCGATGTTTCCGTTGACTACCTTGTATAATACCGATTTGATCAATACCAAGTCTCGCTTTACTTCAATGGTGATGGTGGCCCCCTTTCGTTCAAAATCAACCCGAACCGATGTGCCACGTGGCCCCTTGATTAAGCCGGCAATTTCTTCGATGCTTAAGTTGCTTACATCAACGTCGTCCACGCGAAGAATAATGTCTCCGGGCAATACGCCTGCCGCTTCGGCTGGTGAGCCCTGTATGGGGCTAATGATGGCGGGGCGATGGTTTTCATCAAAGCCAATGAACGCCCCAATTCCTTCAATTTCTCCTTCGGTATCGTCCAAAAATGCTCGATTTTCCTGTTGATCAAAATAGGTGGAATACGGGTCACCCAGTGAATCGACCAAGGCTTCTACGGCTGCGTCGGCCATTTTGGTTTGATCGATCGATTCCGGATCAACATAGGTTTGGTTAACCAGCTCCCATGAATTGATGATTTTTTGAAGTCCAACATCCCAGTTGCTAATGTCGACCTGATTGGCGACACTTCCCGGAACCAGGTTTAGTTTATCCATTCGATAAATCATCAAGGCCACTTGTCCGCGTGTGAGAGGACGAATGACACCCACGTAATCACTTTTTTGAGGTTGTACTACATTTAGTTGAATCGCTCGCATGATCAAAGCTTCGTTTTCGGTGCCACGAACGTCGTTATAAGGCACCGGCCCAACGTGTTTGCGAGGTATTGGAATACTGTTTGCCTGAAACAAAATACGCACTGCGTCCAGCACGCGGATCGGTTGATCGGGGTAAAATTCAGTTTGATTCTCGCTCAGAATACCCAGGTTGATGGCTTCTTTTAAATAGGGGGCGTACCATGAGGTGATTTTTGTGTCGCTGAAGGGCAAATGGTCTACGACGTCGAGGGGTTTAAATTCAGAATTATACAGTTTAACCAAATACGTTATAAATTCAGCGCGCGAAACCACTCGTTCTGCGTTGATCACTTCTACTTCGGGGAATACTTTGTTTCTTCGCAGGTATTCCACTCCAAAATAATAGGGTGAATCGCTTTGCACGTCGGTGTAGGCAAGGCTGATTCCCGGGCTCAGAACCACAATGATGACCAGAGTTGATATTAGTTTTTAAGGTAATTCACTTTATGAATGGATTAGATGTTATTGATTTATCCCAAGCTGGGAACCGGGAATTGACTACAAAATTGCGTGACTTCTTCTTTCAGTTTTTTAAGTAACGTTTCGTTGAGAGGGTCCTTGCCCACTTGCACCATCCAGTCTGCTACGCGCACCATATCTTCCTCTTTCATTCCGCGTGTGGTGATGGCGGGAGTGCCCAGGCGAATACCCGATGGGTCCATTGGACTGCGTGGATCGTCGGCGATCATGTTCTTGTTGAGCGTGATTCCAATGTGATCGAGCGCCGTTTCAATCACTTGACCGGTTTGGTTGAAGGAGGTCATGGTATCCATCATCAGCAAATGATTGTCGGTTCCACCGGTGATCAGGCGGCACCCCGCTTTCAGGAATTCGTCGGCCAACTTTTTGGCATTTTTGATCACTTGCGCTGCGTATACTTCAAACTCGGGTTCAAGAGCTTCTTTAAATGTGACCGCTTTGGCTGCAATGTTATTCATGTGAGGGCCTCCTTGTAGCCCCGGGAAAATCGCTTTATCGATTTTTGGTTTAAGCGCTTCGGTGCACAGAATCATCCCACCTCGTGGACCTCTTAAACTTTTGTGCGTGGTGCTGGTAACTACATCGAAACCAAAATCAAATGGGTTTTTGAGCTGCTTACCGGCAATCAATCCGGCAATATGAGCCATATCCATCATGGTTAGCGCTCCTACTTCGTCGGCAATTGCTTTGAATTTGGCGTAATCTAAATCGCGTGGGTAGGCCGAAAATCCTGCTAAAATCAGTTTGGGCTTTTCTTTTAGGGCCACTTGCCTCAATTCATCAAAGTCGATTTCGCCGGTGTCAACATTTTTCATTTTGTATCGCACAAAACGGTAAATGTGAGCCATGTAGGTTACTGGATGCCCATGGGTCAGATGTCCTCCATGAGAAAGATCCATGCCCAAAATAGTATCGCCCGGTTCGAGCAATGCTGAATAAACCGCTACATTGGCGGGCGCTCCAGAGAGTGGCTGAACGTTGGCGTGATCGGCGTGGAATAATTTTTTGGCGCGCTCAATGGCGAGCGATTCGATGATGTCGGTGTATTCTTGGCCGCCATAGTAGCGCTTTCCCGGGTATCCTTCGGAATATTTATTGGTAAATTCGCTCCCCAATGCTTCGATCACCGCCGCAGACACATAGTTTTCGGATGCAATCAACTCCATCCCTTCTTTCTGGCGCTTTTGTTCGCCCATTAATGCCAGGTAAACATCAGGATCGGTTTGTTTTAAGTGTTCGTACGTCATCGGCGTTGAATTTAGTGATAAAAAAAAGCCTACTTGCGTTGATAAACTTGTTTTTCGGTTACCACCAAGTCGACAGGTACATCATAGGATTCATTTGGAATTTGATCAAGTATTTGTTCTTGAAATGCAAGCCCCCATTTTGGTGTGGTGGAATGATTTTTTAAAAAACGATCGTAGTAACCTTTTCCCATTCCTATGCGTTCTCCGTTTTTTCCAAAAGCAACTCCCGGAACCAAAATTAGATCAATCGGACCCCAATAGGCCGGCGTTGTCGGCTCTTTAATTCTCCATCGATTTTCCTTTAAATCGGCCAATGATTCTATTGGCGCCACCTCGAATTGCTCTGCGTTAATCAATCGTGGCAGCAAAATGGTTTTGGAATGGCTCCAGTCGATTAACACCTCATTTATATTCACCTCTTCGTTGATCGCCCAGTAACCTAAAATCACACCACTTTGCTTAAGTTGTTCTGTATTTTCCAGGGTCGATACAATCAATTTGGTTTTTTCGGCGCGAATCTCGCTTGAAAGCGCACTTCTTTTTTTAAGGCATTCTGCACGTAGGGTCTCTTTTGTTCTCATGGATGACTTTAATTGAAAACATCGGCTGCCAATTCGGCCGTGGTTTCGGATTCGAAGGTTTTAATTTTCAGTTTAATTTCCATTTTGGTTCCCATCACTTCCTCTAAACAATCCATCACTTCGCCGCGGTTTTTAGGCTCGCTCACTTTTTCCATCAGTGTTAAGGAATTGAACTGGAGTGTTAACGTTTGGTCGCTTAGGCTCACGGGTTTTCCGTCCATGAGTGACATTTTAACAATGGGAGACCTAAGCTGTTGAGTGATTCGATTCCAATTTTTTTGAATTTCTTCTAAATTTACGCTGATGGCTTCAGTTTTTTGTGATTGTGCCGGTTCGGTCGGGGTGATTTTTTCGATGGGTGCTTTTTCGGTCTGAGACCCGCTTGAATGCTGAAGCGTGGGGACAGATTGGATGGCAGAGCTGCTGGTGCATATTTTAATCATAGCCACTTCAACCGGTAGTTGTACCACGACGCTTTGATTCATCTTTGCTTTGGCCTCTTGAATGTGTTCAATCCACTCAATCCATTCTGTGGTGGGCTGATTGCTGCGTGCGGCCTGTAACATTTGTTTTCGCAAATATTGAATCAGCTCGCTGAGTACATTGGCCAAGTTATGCCCTTGATTGACGATGGCTTCAACCGATTCTAAGGCGGCGTTCACGTCTTTGGATTTAAAGCATTCCACCCATTTTTCGATCATGCCAACTCCCACCCAACCCATCTGTTTTTGTAGTTCGCTTTGTTCAATGGTTCCATTCAAAATGTTTTGTTCAAAAAGTCCCACCGCATCTCTCACTCCCCCTTTTGCAGCCGCGGCGATCCACTGGAGCGCTTCCGGTTCGGCCCGAACCCCCTCCCACTCGGCGATTTGTTCCAGTCGGGCTTGAATTTGCTGATCGGATACGCTGTTGAAATAAAATTGCTGGCAACGTGAGCGAATGGTTTCAGGAATTTTGTGGGCTTCGGTGGTTGCCAAAATAAAATACGTGTGACTGGGGGGTTCTTCGAGCGTTTTGAGCAATGCATTGAAGGCTTCTTTGGTGAGCATGTGCACTTCGTCGATGATGTAGATTTTATAAGCCCCCTGACTGGGTGAATAATTGATTTTTTCTTTTAGATCACGAATTTCATCGATACCGCGATTGCTGGCCGCATCGATTTCGATTAGGTCCACCCAATGGCTTTGCTGTATGGCTGCGCAAGAATTGCATTGATTGCACGGATCCGCTTCCTGTCGGTTCGCGCAATTAATACTTTTGGCCATCAGTCGTGCCATTGACGTTTTCCCGGTGCCGCGAGGGCCACAAAAAAGATACGCATGAACCACTCGCCCTTGGGTGAGTGCATTTGAAAGGGTTTTTACGATTGCCTCTTGGCCTACCAGGTCGCTGAATGTTTGCGGTCGATATTTGAGATAAAGAGACATTGGAAACTATTACGAATTTAAAATACACCTTTTGATCCGTTTAGTAAGGAGCTGCCGGTTTCAATACTAACTCCATTTAACCTAAATAATTGTCATTTTACAATTCTTAATTCGTTCTCGGCCGCAAGCGATTGACTTTTTGGGGGATAAAAACTATGATCGCTGCACATATCTTATTATAAAAATCAATCATGAAAACTATGTCTCACCCCATTCAACGAAGCTTACTCGCCGGTCTTTTTGCATTCCTGCTTACCGCTTGTTCTCTTTCGGACGCTCCGACCACCATTGAAGGGCGAACTCGCGCAACCGTAGGAAGCGATAATGCGACGGTCGTTATTCAGGAATTCTCTGATCTACAATGCCCCGCTTGCGCTGCTATAGGCCCACAAATGGAAGCCTTTGTGCGCGAAAACCCTACCTTGGCGCGCTTGGAGTACTATCACTTTCCTCTTCCCCAACACACCAATGCGTTTAAAGCAGCCGAAGCGTCTGAATGTGCTTTGGATCAAGGTAAATTTTGGGAATTTGTTCAATTCGCCTTCTCTAATCAGGAGCAGCTGGGAACCGATTCACTCAAAACATTCGCTGGCAAGCTGGGCTTGAATCAAGAGCAATTTGATACCTGTTTGGACGAGGGTCAAAAACGTGATTTTGTGCGCTCAGATCTAGCATTGGGCCGTCAAATGGGCGTTAATGCCACCCCTTCTTTTTACGTGAATGGTCAATTGGTACGCTGGAGTGGACAAGAAGAATTTGGCGCCTACGTCCGTTCGTTGCAATAAGCCCCGTTTAATGCTGGAGCGTTCACATTGTTATTTTCTCTGTTTTTTGCTATAATAATGAGATTTATTTGCACATTTTTGAATGCTCCGATTGGAAAAATTGATTTTCGGCTTGGTGGCATCTTGTTTACTTATTTTTTTGATACCTTCTTTTGCGTTTGCTGCTTGTGGAGATGGAGCGTTAGATGGCGCTGAAACTTGTGATGATTCCAATACCAACGGAGGAGATGGATGTTCTGCGGTGTGTTTGATTGAAACCACCGGTCTTTCGATCACTCCTTCTACTATTCTTCCGAACGCAGGGACCGGGGTGAACCCCGGTGACATATTGATTTATGCCATTTTGATGACCAACACCGGTCAACAAAACTTAACCAATGTGGAATTAACGGTGCTCATCGATCCCCAATCTGTGTATTTCGGTTTCTTCCGACTGCCATGCACTCGGGTGGCGTTCTTACTTACAGCATTGGTAATTTGGCAGCGGGGCGGCAACCAATTTTACCTATGGGGTGCAATTGAGCCCTTCTTCTACCGCCGGTAATTTAATTCAAAATCATTCATTGGCCGGTTTGATGCATTTGGCGCGCCCGTGACTACCTCTTACCAAATTCTTCACTTGATCAACGCGGTTTGTGGTAATTCGGTGGTCGAAGCCGGTGAAACGTGCGACGATGGAAATACGGACAACGGAGATGGGTGCAGCAGTGTGTGTGCACTCGAGGCCGGCAGTGTTTGTGGAAATTCGGTGGTCGAAGCCGGTGAAACGTGCGACGATGGAAATGCTGTTGCGGGAGATGGTTGTTCCGCGGTTTGTTTGATTGAATCGGGTGGTTCGAGCTACGTATGTAACGTGGTTGATGGAGCTCTTGATGCTTTCGTTGCTAATCCGGTGGCAAAGGTTGACCAAGTGGAAGTTAATTTAAACTGGTTGATTTCTAAAGCACCTTCATCCGCCTCGAACGCCCGTGTTCAGGTTTTGCGCGGCCTAGGAAGCACCATTGATATTAATCAAATGAGCCCTCTTACGATTCTTTCCGACTCCAAACGATCGTCGTATCAAGATACGCTTACGGACCCTTTATTATTTGGCCAAACGTTTCGTTACGCGTTGCGATGGGTCAATGATTGTTCGGCTTCACCTGTTTTGTACTCACGACCAGTTTCCATTCCTCGAATTTATCGCGATGGGGATCCACTTCCTTTAGAAATAAGGGTTAAGCTAAAATTGAAAGACAATCGCGATGTTGCCATGTTTGACCAATTGCGTTCACTGTTTGATGATACCCACTTTACATTGCCACCTGCTCCAGAGTCGCTTCCGCCCGCAAAAAACCTTACGTTTGAATTGCCTTTTTCGCGCGCCACGCGCGCTCTCCAATTAACGCGCACTTTTTTATATCAGGCGTTTTTCCCTGCTGGTGGCCGCACTTCTGTGGACTCTGTAAGTGTTGATTTTTTTAATCGTTATCGCGAGGTGCTTTTGCAAAAAACGCTTGCCCATTTAGTGCAACAATCCTACTTTTCGACAACGCTTTCGCCGTCGGATTGGACCTTGGTTTCCACTGAAATCGATCGTTTTATTGCGATGGAAATGTTGCCCATCAATCAAGAAATGTCTACGGTGCGGGCCATTCGAAGCGCGGTACAAGCAGAGCTAGCTCGTCGGGGACTTTCTGTTTCCGAGGCGGATGCACTTGAACGGTTACAAATGATGCTGATCTTCGATCGGCTTTACTTTCCTTTCCTAATTTAAATCAGTGGATTGGAGGCCATTCGGATGAATTCCTACTTGAATTTTGGTCGTCGGGTCATCGCAAGCAACCGGTGTATCAGTTCCCCCTTACCACCAATATTTTTGGGGAAGCAACACTCACCGTTCCAGAATTTAAAGCAGGCACTTACGACGTTACATTAAATCGTTCCTATGTTTTAAGGCGCGCCATCAATGATACACAAAATTTTTACCACCCCCCTTACCTTGGACTTTAGTGATTTTGAACGACAAGCTTTGCGTTTCGGTGATCTTGATAATAGCGGCCGAATCGATTTAGACGATATCCTTTCGTTGCCTGAACAATATCAAAAAGACCCTGGCGCGATTGATTTGAATGAGGACGGGGTTTTCGACTTGTTGGATGTGGTCAATATTTTGCAGAACTGGGGCGTGGAAGATGAGCGTTCGTTATTTTGATTTATTTGAAAATCGCTCTTCCTTTTCTCGAAATTCCATTACGATCGGTGTGCCGATAAACCCAAATTCTTCGCGCATTTGATTTTCCAAATACCGTAAGTACGAAAAATGGAAATACTTTTTTTTGTTTACAAAAAAGACAAATTCAGGCGGATTGATCCCGGCCTGTGTGCAATAGAATAACTTGGGCCGAATGTTTTTTGTGCCGGTTGGGGCGTGTTTTTGAGCTGATAATTCGATGATGTGATTAAGGCGGGATGTGGGCACACGTTTGGTTCGTTCGGCTTGAACGATTTCGATTTGTTCGAAGATTTTATGCAGATTTTTTTTGGTGACTGCCGACGTAAAAATAACTGGCGCCCACGGGGTAAAGCTCAATTTTCTTTGCAGCACGCGAATCATTTTTTCCCGTCTTTTTTCTTCTCTTTTGCTTCCAATCGCTTTGCGTCCACTTCCTTTTTTTCATCTTCATCTTCCGCTTCATCGTCCTTTAAATCCCATTTGTTGGCAACGATGATCATCCCTTTATTTGCTTCCAAAATGGTGTGTGCAATCTGCTGATCCTGATGGCTGATTTCGTCGGTACTGTCGAGCATTAGAATCGCAATGTCACACCGTTCAATGGCAGCCAGGGTTCTAAGTACGCTAAAGGTTTCAATACCTTTTTTTACTTGTGATCGGCGCCTAAGACCGGCTGTATCAATAAAATTGTATGTTTTTGACTTATGCTTAATCAGCGAATCGGTGCTGTCTCGAGTGGTGCCAGGAATGTTTGAAACGATCAACTTATCTTCATTGAGCAGGGCATTGATTGTGGAGGATTTTCCCACATTTGGCCTTCCGACAATCGCAATGTTGGGATGCTTTTGTTCTTCCAGTCGATTTTTTTTGTACGTTTCGTCTGATTTCACCAAAAAGTGACGTTCTTTCAGGCCTTTTATTACTTGGTGGGTCAATTTGTCGATGCCCTGGTTGTGGACTGCGGAAATGGCGACCGGCTCACCGAGTCCCAACGTAAACAATTCGGCTAATTCCCCTTCTTGCAGCGGATTATCGCATTTGTTGGCCACCAAAATAACCGATGCATTTTTGTTATGTTTTCTTAAATGCTCTGCAGCCCTAAAGTCATCTTTGGTTAGACCTTCGGTGCTGCTGATCATGAATAAAATCAAATCGGCATCTTGCACGGCAATTTTTGCCTGCGCCTGCATGTCATCCTCGATACTTCCCTCATTTTTACTAAAGTCCAATCCCCCTGTATCCACCAAAAAAAAGTCCAGTTCCGGATGACTGACTTTGTAAAAAATACGGTCACGGGTGGTTCCGGCTTCATCGGCTGTTATGGCCAGTCTGGTCTTGGTAAGACGATTAAAAAAGGTCGATTTTCCGACGTTGGGCTTGCCGATGATCGACACAATGGGAACTTTCATGGGAAAACGTTGACAGAGGGCGTTGACGCAGGCTCAGAACGAGCCAGAGGCCTATTGCCAATGTTTTATGAGTAAAACTGCTTTCGAGCTTTTTCGGTTCGGTGTTGGGCTCGCACCACTGCTGCCGTTCGAACTTGATTCTTAGTTTTTGGCTTTTCGAAATAGCGACCGCGCTTGTTTTTTAGAATAATACGGCTACGTTGAACCACTTGTTTGAATCGGTTCATCAGCCTTTCGTTAGACTCTCCGCTTTTTTTAGTCGCGTAAATCATGTTGTTCTCCTTGGTTAAGTTAATTTGCCAAAATATTTTAGCTTATTTTTTTTGGATTGCAAGGGGAAATCCAGTCATTTCCATTCCTCTTTGTCATTTCGACCGAAGCGGAGAAATCCCTTCATTCTCAAAACAGCTTCTCAGTCATTCGGTTCTACGGTTTCACTGTTACCAAGAATGTTCTTTCTTTTGTGGCCAAACAGAAAGAACCAAAGAAAAGCCTTGGGGGGATTGCAAAGCAATATCAACTAAATCCCCAAGTTCCATCTATGTGGAATAGAGCAATCCCCCCAAACCCCCGAAAAACCATAATACTTTTGTGATACCTATACTGGTTCATCTTTGTAATGCGACTTTAATCCGTGTTCGACCGAATGCCGGTTTAACTTATTTAACATTAATCAAAACACTGTTGAATACAGTACTTGGGGTCTGGGGCTACGCACTTCCACCTTGATGATATGAAGTACAACGTTGATATAGGTGTCGTAAGCCCCAGCGCTTTTGGCTACTTTTGGCGACAAAAGTAGCGTTAAAAACCTTGAGAAGAACAAGATTGAACCATTCAAAGAGGAAAAGATATGGCAGTGATCCGATCTACCGTAGATACTTCGCCTTGTTCGCATTATGTTCTTCGAGTGTGCGGCCGTAGTAAATTTGGCCGTCGGGGGCATGGAGGTAATACTAATAATCGTTCGATTCGGGGCTAATGGCGGCACGGATGCTCGATAGGCTGGGGTTGGCAATCGGTGTGGGCGGTAAACCGGCGAATTTTCGGGTGTTGTAGGGCGAGTTGGTTTGCAGATCTTGATAAGTCAATCCCCCGCTGGTGCGGCCGAGGGCATATAAAACGGTGGCGTCCGCGCCGAGGCCGATTCCATTATCGAATCGTTTCCACAAAACGCCGGCGACCCCTGGGCGGTTGGCTTTGCTATTTTCTTCGCGCTCGATGATGGAAGCCATGATCATGATTTCTTCGAAGCTGTGCGAACTTTTTTTATATTCGCTTTGTCCTCTTCGGTCAATTTTTGCTGCAAAGTTCGCGCTAGCCGACTGATGAAGGCTTGATTGGAATACTGATTGGGATCCACAAAATAAGTATCGGGATACAAATAGCCTTCCTGATAGCCATACGGAAATAGTCCTTCTTCGAACTCACACGTTTTTAGGCACTCCATAAATTCGTCGGCGGTGGTTATGGCTTTTTCTTCCAATGCTTCGGCGATTTGTCGATTGCTCCACCCTTCTAATAATGTTACTGAAACTTCGGTTGTCTTTCCGCTTTGCAGCGCATCAATCAGTTCCTGCATATCAAAATCTTCTTGCACCACCATTCGCCCTGCCTGAAGTTTATCGCTTAAATTATTTTGCTTTAAAAAAAGCTTAAACGCCCATTCACTTTCAATGAGCCCCTTCTGTTTTAAGAGCGACGCAATTTGCTGGGCACTGGATCCTTTTGGAACGTCTAAAATGATACGCTGAGTCGAGTTGGGATTTTTTTTAAATTGAAGCGCTGACGCATAGGAACGATAGAGACTGATGATGACTAAACTTCCGATGATTGCTAAAACAGCGAGTATTTTTTTCATACTTGAATCTTCAATCTTAAATCTATAATCTTGAATCTATTGCCCTCCCATTAGCCCTCCTAGATCGCCCATCATGCTCTTCATTTTTTCGGCGCCAACCATTTGAGATTTCTTGATGGCTTTGTTGGTTGCTTCGGTAAACGCTTTTTGAAGCTTGTCTTGGTTTTGAAGCAGAGTAGGGTCTTGAATTTCGGTGCTAATAACGGTTTGTTCACCGTCGACGGTTACCTTTAGCCCTTCGTGTTCGGCTTCTACGTGGATGGTTTTAAGTTCAGCTTTGAGTTGCTTGGCTTGTTTTTGAAGTTTGTATAAGTCTTTGGCCTGGTCAAATAGTCCCATTTTGTTTAGTTAAGAGTTAAGAGTTAAGAGTTAAGAGTTAAGAGTTAAGAGTTAAGAGTTAAGAGTTAAGAGTTAAGAGTTAAGAGTTAAGAGTTTTTTATTCAAGATCGATAGTAATAGTATCACTGCCGACCGTTTCCCCGTCGCGCTCGGCTTTTACGGTAAAAGTGTTGGCACCGGGTTGCAGCGAAACGGTGGTTCTCCAACTTTCACTTCCTGGAATGTATTCTTTTAATTCTTCTCCGTTTACGTACACTCGATTGGTCCATTTACCCACGGTTCCGCCTAAAACCAATGTTTCTAATGTGGTGGTGTAGCTGGTGGAGCTAACCGGTAAAGTGATCACCGGGGCTTGGCTGGTGCCACTTTGAACTGAAATGGTGATTTCGTCACTTCCAAGCAAGGTGCCGTCTTTATCGTAGGCGCGTACGACGTAGCGATTCTTTTGACCGATTTCCAGGTTGCCAATGCTGGCATACGCCCGATAGCTAAAGCTGGTTGTACCTGCCACGTATTTTTGAAGTTGATAATCATTCACTTCCACACGCGTAGTTTCTTTGGGGACGCTGCCTAGGATTTCGAACTCGGTTCCCGAAGTTTCAAGGTCGTTCCCGCTGTTGGGCGCTGTGATCACAACTCCTGATCCGCTGGTGGAGGCTGGCGCACTTGAATCGGTTGAGCTGGTCGCAGTGCTTGAGCTTGTACTTTCGGTTGTTGTTTCATTCACTGTGGTTTTGGATTTTTCATCGAAAACCGATTGGGTTAAGCGAAGCGTGATGATGGCGGGTTTGCTTTGATTTCCCGCTTTGTCTTCGGCGATGACTTTGTATTCATTCAGCCCAACTTTTAGATTGCTAAACGCCACGTTTGCCACGTAGTTAAAGGTGCGATCTCCTGCTTGAAATTTGCTCAGGCGGTAATCGTTCACAATCACGGCGGCGGTATCGGCTGATACTTGTCCGCTGATGGATTGAATGATGTCGTTGATTTCGACCGTTTCATCATTTTTACCCGGCTCGCTGATGGTTGGTACAGCTGGCGGGGTTTTGTCTTCTTCGGCGGTTTGAGGTTTTTCCGTGGTGGAAGTTGTGGTTTCGGTTGAGGTGGTGGCAGGATTGGTTTCGGTTTCGGCTTCCTGTTCGGTTGTAAGGGCAGAAAGATCGGTTAGATCACTGTTATCTCCTTGGGTATTAAAACGATACCAGCCACTATCTTTAAAACGATCACTAAGTGCATAGAGCACTTGCACATCTTGGCCATCCGATAGGCTCACCAGATTACTTTCGTCTACAATCAATTGCTGGCCAACGCCCACATTGTATTCTTTTACCACTTTACCCTTGCTGTTGATCGCTTCGACTTGAGCGCTTCCTTCTATGACGTAAACTGAACCAGGCGCTTCTACCGAAACCACGGCGTTCCGTGAACGAATTTTTAGCAAATCGGTTTGAATGGAAAATGATGAGTCTGGGCTGTTGGAACGATTGATGGTCGCCCACACAGCACCTTTTTCTAGGCTTACTTCGATAGTGTTTGAAAAATTACGTTGGGCGAGCGTTTTGAGCAGCACTTCGCTTTCTCGTTCCAAGCTCAACACACTTCCTTCAAAGAAATTTAATTTTGAGCGGCCGTCGACACTGGTTTGTACTTGTTCATCCTGACAAAGCTTAATGTTATTGGGGACCGACCTCCATTCATTGCCTGTAGGTGTCATGGCCATCGCCCCTCCTGAAACAATTTCTAATCCAACACATGTATTTAATGCTTCTACGCTAGAACCACTACCCAGACGACTGCTGAGTGCGCTCCACCCAAAGGCTACCGCCCCAAAAATAAGTATGATGACAATAAAGGGCATCATATAATGATGAGGTCGTCTTCGGGGAGGTCGGCGATAATACATGTTTCTTTGTTTAAAAGGTAAAACGGGCCATCAAATTTTATAGTTCCACCTTTCGTTTGTCAATTTGCGCTTAGTTCTTTATAATCCCGGCACACTAACTTATCAGGTTGTGGCCTACGCGCGGATCGCGCGGTTATCCGAATGGTGGCCCGAATAATCATTTTCCACCAGGCGAGCAACGATTTGGCCTACAATTTGGACAACTATTTGCATTATGTTAAAAAGATTATTACTGCGGTTTTGGGCGATGAAGATAGTAAACGCATTAAAAAAGTTCAGCCATTGGTTTCAAAAATCCGTGAAAAAGCCAAGGAATATCAGACACTTTCCGATGAAGATTTGCGTCAAAATACCGTGTTGTTTAAAGAGCGCATTGCTCGTGGAGAAACGGTGGATCAACTTTTGGTAGAAGCCTTTGCAACGGTGGTGGATGCTTGTCGGCGCTTGGTGGGTACTGAATTTGAGCTGGGAAAAGAACAAGAGCGTTGGGCGATTGAGTCTCCTTTTGACTGCCAATTGATTGGTGGCATGATTTTGCATCAGGGGGCCATTGCCGAAATGAAAACCGGAGAAGGAAAAACATTGGTCGCTGCGTTGCCTGTTTATTTGAATGCGTTGGCGAACAAGGGGGTGCATGTGGTGACCGTAAACGACTATCTTGCCCGACGTGATGCCCAATGGATGGGGGTGATTTATAAATTTTTGGGGCTTTCGGTTGGAGTGGTGGTGCACGGTTTGGACTTTGATGAGCGAAAGGCGGCTTACGATGCGGACATTACCTATGGTACCAATAACGAATTCGGATTTGATTATTTGCGAGACAACATGGTTACGTCGCTGGACCAACGGGTACAACGGCCTTTGCATTATGCCATTGTGGATGAAATTGATTCGATTTTGATCGATGAAGCCCGCACTCCTTTAATCATTTCTTCTCCGGGGTCCGAGTCTACCTCCAAATATTTGCAGTATTCTTTGTGGGTCAATCAGCTGAATGCCGAGCATTATAATGTGGATGAAAAGGCGCGCGCGGTCACGTTGAATGAGGCCGGAATCGCAAAGATAGAACAACTTTTGGGCGTTGAAAATATTTATACGGATGCGGGCTTTTCTGAAGTGCACCACATTGAACAGGCGTTGAAGGCGCATGTACTTTTTAAGCGCGATACCGATTATTTGGTGCGAGAAGGTGAAATTGTGATCGTGGATGAGTTTACCGGTCGCTTAATGCCGGGTCGACGTTATAGCGATGGCTTGCATCAGGCAATTGAAGCCAAAGAGGGCGTTGAAATTAAACGAGAAAGTCGGACGTTGGCTACCGTTACGTTTCAAAATTACTTCCGTATTTACCAAAAGTTGGCCGGAATGACCGGAACGGCAAAAACGGAAGAGGAAGAATTTTATAAAATTTATGGCCTTCATACCGTTGTTATTCCTACCAACCGACCGGTTTCACGTCAGGACAAGCCCGATTTGATTTATCGTACTCAGAAAGGAAAATACGAAAGCTTGTGCAAAGCCGTTCAGGAATATCACCAAAAGGGTCAGCCGGTTTTGGTCGGGACGATCTCGGTTGAAAAGTCGGAATTGGTTTCTAAGTACCTAAAAACACTCGGTGTTCCCCCATGAAGTGCTTAATGCTAAAAATCATGAGCGCGAGGCAGAAATTGTTGCAAAAGCCGGTCAAAAAGGTGCGGTTACGATCGCTACCAATATGGCAGGGCGCGGAACGGATATTAAGCTGGGTGAAGGGGTAAAAGAAATGGGGGGGCTGGTTATTTTGGGCACCGAACGACATGATTCACGTCGAATCGACAATCAGCTGCGTGGGCGTTCCGGGCGCCAAGGCGATCCGGGTTTGAGCCGTTTTTATGTGTCGATGGAGGACGATTTGATGCGTCTTTTTGGTGGCGATAAGATTCGTGGAATGATGGAACGACTCGGTCTTCCCGATGACATGCCCATCGAGAATGGCTTGATCAGTCGTAGCATCGAATCCGCTCAAAAGCGTGTGGAAGGTCATCATTTTGACATCCGTAAACACTTGTTGGAATACGACGATGTGATGAATAAACATCGCGAAATTATTTATGCCCGACGGACCAAAGCATTGGAAAATGACGATTTGCGAGAGGTTATTTTAGATCTTTTCAAAAAGAACGTGCATCAATTGGTGCATTCGCGCATGGTGGGGCCTAATGAATCTGAGTGGGACTTTGAGGGAATTTTAAAACATTCACCGCTTTGCTCCCTCAAGATTCCGCTGCACTCAATCAGGCTCAGTTAGAAGCGTATGATGACGCCGATTCATTGGTGGATTTTTGTACACGCGCATGGTTGAAGCGTATCAAGCAAAAGAAGCGGCTTTGCCCGATGTTACTATTTTAAGAACGGTTGAAAAGCGCGTTTTGCTGCGGGTAATTGATACCTTATGGATGGAGCACATTGATGCCATGAGTCACTTGCGTGATGCGGTTTCTTTGAGTGGATACGGCCAGCGCGATCCTTTGATTGAATACAAGCATGAGTCATTTCAGATGTTGCAAAAATTACTTTCCACCATTGATTTTAATGTGGTAAGCACTCTGTTTAAGCTTCAAATTAACGTTCAAGTTCCACCCACTTTGGCTGAAAACCGTGTGAATGTGAGCCAACTTGCCACCAATGAATCGGCTATTGAGGGAAATGTTACTGAATCGCTCATTGCCAAACAAGCTCAGGCTCGCGTGGTAGGGCGTATGTCGACCCCAACCCCCTCCCCACCCCGACAATGGATAAAGTGGGTCGCAATGACGACTGTCCGTGCGGTTCGGGCAAGAAGTATAAAAAATGCCACGGTGCTAGCTAAGGCTCATTATCGCTCATTTTTAAATTTCAGTATTCGGTATTGGGTATTGCCTGCCCGCCATGGAGGGTTTGTGATTTGTGTATTTAATATTTGGTATTTATAATGGGTTCGATGAATCAACGCACACAAAAAATTTTGGCCGCGATCGTAAGTCAGTTTATTGAAACCGCGCACCCTGTGGGGTCAAAGTCGCTGTTGGATCAATTCAATGTTTCTTCGGCAACGATCCGGAATGAAATGTCGGAACTGGAGCGAATGGGTTACATCATTCAGCCACACACCTCGGCAGGACGCATGCCTACCAGTCGCGCGTATCGTATGTTTGTGAATCAGTTGAGCCAAAATATGAATTTGCTGGCGCAAGCCCGGCATGATCTTGAATTGGCGCATCGCGATTATTATTTGAAAAAAGCTAAAGAAAAATTGTTCGATACCGCCTCTATTTTGGCTTCGGTTACCAAAGCGGTCAGTTTTGCCAGTTTGCCCGACGATCGCCGATTGTTTTACATTGGCATCAGCAATGTTCTAAAGCAGCCCGAATTCGCTCAATCCCCTGAACAAGCCAGTCAGGTTATTGAAGTGCTCGAGACGCGTTTTGCTGATTTTTTGAGTGAATTGGAAATGGATGATGAGGGAACCTTGTACATTGGCGATGAAAATATCATTCCCGAAATTCAAAGCTGCAGCTTGCTGGTAAGACCTTATGAGTATAAGGGATTTAAAGGTTTAATGGGCATTCTGGGTTCAACGCGAATGAACTATGCATATAACATTGCCGCGCTGAAATCGGCCGTTGAACTGCTTTGAATTACGAATTAAAAACTACGAATGATATTTTTAGGAATTGATCCTGGGCTGGCAACGGTTGGCTTTGGTGCTATCGAGGCGATCGATGGACAGGTGCGTTTTTTGGATGCAGGCGTTTTTGAAACACCCGCTCATAGTGATTTGGGCGAACGCTTGGACTCCATTCGCACCGACTTTATTCAAATTCTTCAAGAATTAAAGCCGGATGTTATTGGAATGGAGGAACTTTATTTTGCTCAAAACACAGCCTCGGCGCTTAAGGTGGCCCATGCGCGCGGCGTATTGGTTCAGGTTGCTTTTGAGCACGGCATTCCTCTGCTGGCGCTCACCCCACTTCAAATCAAGCAAAACATTACCGGTGATGGGCATGCGGACAAATGGCAAGTGCAAGAAATGGTTAAACGACTTTTGAAACTTCCTGCTGCTCCCCAACCCGATGATGCGGCGGACGGTGTGGCGATCGCCATGTGTACGGAGCGTATTTATGCTTCGCAACTTCCCCACACACTTAAACCATAAAATTACAACATGATTCAAGATTTAAGATTCAACCTGCCTGCCCATGCCTACCGGCAGGCAGGCGGTAGGCAGGGATTTAAGTTTGTGTTAAAATGCCTTCGATGAAAAAAATTCTCGTTGTTTTATCGGCAGTGGTGGTGGGGTTTATTTTCGCTTTGGGCGATTCCTTTTTTACTCATTTTTCTTTTAATGATTGGAAAAATCCTTTTGCCCGTTCGACAATCGAACCTTCTACTCCTGCCACACCTGCACCCATAGACACCCCCGCAAAGCCGGTGATTGACTTGGAACCCACGCTTAGTTTTCAGGAGCATCTTGAAAAAGGTGACTATTATTTTGATCGTGGCTTTTTTACGTTCGCTACACATGAATACACCAAGGCTGCTAAGCGCGATCCCCAAAATACGCAGCCCTATTTAAAATTGATGGAAGCCCAATTTGAGCTCGGCAATTACGATCAAGTGTTGGCCAATGCAACCACGGTGCTTGGTTTGGACCCTGGAAACATAGAAGCGCCTTACTATCAAGTGATTACTGCCATTAAACAAAGTCGTTTTGAAGAAGCAGAACAACTGATTGGGGCCACCTTAACCGCCCAACAAAATCCCGATCCGCGACTTTTTTACTACCAAGCGGTTTTAGATACGCTTTTTGATCGGCATGATTCCGCACAAAAGCGTTTTACCGAAGCGGCCACCTTGCTAACAACCGATTATCCGGATTACTTGGAATTCATCAATGAATTTACTAATGCGTACCGCGAATTTGGTTTTGCTCAATCGGCTGAGCCCGATTATTTGGATACGCTTTTGGCGCGCGCTTACAACAAAAACCATCTGTACGAATTTACGGTTTTTAAGTTGCGTGACCTGCTTCAGAGCCGTTCCGACTTGCGCGACGCATGGATTTTGCGCGGATTTGCGTATCTGAATTTGCAACAATTTATTTTTGCGCTGAACGCGTTTGAGCAAGCGTATCGTCTGGATTCTCAGTGGGCTCCCACTCAATATTTTTTGGGACTTACCTACGCTGAAATTGGTAAAAAAGAAGATGCAATTGTTTATTTAAATTATGCGCTCAAAAATGGATTCACTCCCGACATCGTTGTTAAGCAAAAGTTGGCGGATCTTTATTTGGACGCCGGTCACTATCAAGAATCCGTTGCCTTGTACGAGGAATTATTAACGTCGCACGCCCCGAACGTGAACGAGTTTGTGCGGCCGATTTGGATTTACGTGGAATTACTCAATCAGCCCGAAAGCGCCCTTCCTTTGGCTCGATCTGCTATCGAAGCCTTTCCTAGCGATGCCATGGCACACAATTTGCTCGGCTGGGCCTTGTTGGGCGTGCGTGATTACGATTCTGCCGCCATCAGTTTAAATCATTCTATCCAGCTTGATCCTGATTTGGCGGCACCCTATTTTAATTTAGGCCAACTTTTTGAGCGAACGGATCAGGTGGACCAAGCATTAGAATTTTACCAAAAGGCTTTTGAGTTAGATCGGAACGGTTCCATTGGCAACCAGGCTGCTAAAGCATACAATAGACTTCTAACGGAGTAATGACCAACCTACAAAAAATAAACAATACTTGAATTACCAAATACCCAATGATCAAAAAGTCCCTCTATCGCTTTTATATTAATCTCTTTCTTACTTTGTGTGTTTTGGGTCAAATTGGGTTTTATTTTTATAGCCCCACTTTCACCCAGCCGGTTTACGAAGCGCGCCTGTTTACCACTACCGGTATTCTTTTTGAAGACGGAAAGGACTTGCATTGGCTGAATGAAAGCGCTCATTACTTTTCGGAGACCATCATTGGCTGGGCACGCTTTCCTCATTTTAAAGATGAACTGGTTGCCTTTGCTGGACTGCCGACCGATAGCCAGCTTTCCATTTATAAACAGGAGCGCCAAAATATGATCACATCGCTGCGTTCTTCTATGCCGATCAGCGATGACCAAATGCATTTGGTGCGTACTTTTATTCAATCGAAAATGGATGAATACAACACCGCCTCTCGCACAAGCTATCGCTTGGTTGGCGAAGACATCGACCACCTGATTCAAAAACAATCCTATGCCACAGGTGCACTATTTGCCTTGGCCATTTCGTTCGTACTCACGATACTTGTATGGTTTGTTCGTCGTGAATTTAGGGTTTAGAAGGTTCATTCATCATTTGGTAATCCAGTACAAATCGGGAGTTTTTTAGGTAGCGTATGCGATAGTATTTTTGATACTTTATGAATCCTAAAGGATATAATAAACGAAAATTATTATTCGCATTTTTTTCTCCATTCAAGCGAAATCTTTGATACAAAAATATCCCCCCCAAATTAGGTGATTCGATGGTGGTCACCCAACCTTCTTCACTTATGATACTTTGGCGTAAATTTAATTCGTCATTCGCTATTTTTGAACTTACTTGATATAGGAACATGATTACTAATCCTATCCCAATTATTCGAATTACTTTTTCAATTTTTTTTACCTTCTTGATTTCACTTTCTCTACTTTTGCTTCCATATTTTTTTAATATAATTGTTTTTGGATTAATTAGTACATATAGAAAAATTGCTGGGATTAAAAATATAAAAATATTGATAGAAATCAATCTTGCTATCCACTCAAAATTACTATTTTTTGTAAAATAAATAAGTATAAATGGTATTGCAATTACAATTAGGCCGACAATTAATTGGGGTTTTTTAAAATACTTCATTTATTATCTGAAATTTGATTGATACCTTTCATAATCCCAGCTCCAACTATTGCTCCAGGTAAATCATTTATTATCACAGCTGTTGTAATTTTTGCCGCAGTTTTTGAACTGATCGATTTTATGTTTCCGTTTAAAAATTTAGTTGTAATTTGCTTACTTACTGCAGTAAAACTACCTTGCCCTGTATTAATTTTATTGATTGGAATTTTTATTCCGGAGGTTATTAGTCCAACTGTTGATTGGACTCCTGTATCAACTAAAAATTCTGTTGTGTCAAATTTTTCTTGTTTTTTAGATATTATTTTGCTTACTTGAGTCGTTGCGTTTTCCGCTGCTGATCCGGCTACAATTCCGAGCGGAACATTTCCTGTTCCAGCAATTATTGCTCCTGTAACTGCTCCACCTACAGCCGCGCCGATATAATTTTCAATCTCAAATCCATTTCCACTTAATAGGTCGCCAACCAGTTGGCCAGCCACACCTATTACTGCCCCCCCAAGCGCCCCTGCTATGATATGTAGGAATTCCCCCGTCGGATCATTGTACCGTAATGGATTATTGTTCGCATACACGTACGGGTTCCAACTCAAAGCATTCCCCTCATATCCAACCACCGGATCTTTTTGAATAAAGCGACCTAAGCTGGGGCTATAGTAACGAGCATTCATATACACCAACTCACTTTCCGGATCGTATTCTTGACCTGTGAATTGATACTTGGTGTCCCCTGGTCCACTGGCCCCCATCACTTCTCCAAACGGAGCGTATTCCATTTGTTTGATGTCGTTTCCACTGGCGTCGGTCATCACCAACGTAGAACCGATCGGATCGGTATGAACATACTCAATGACTCCATTCTCATCGATCTGAGCAATCTGATCGATTCCGTAGACGATGGATTTGTCTACACGATAAGGACTTCCGGCTGTGCCACTTGATCCGCCTTCTTTGAGCTCGTTGATTACGCGATGACCTTCGTTTACGTAATAGGTGTAGTTGGTTGCCGAATCGACCCCACTTAATTTCATGGTGCGGTTGCCCATGTAGTCGTACAAATAGTAAGTGGGCTGTTGTTGATGCGCTCCGTAGGGCAGTTCTGCCTGCCAACTATTTCGAACGCGGCGTAGATTTCCTTCCTGGTCGTATTCGTAGTTGGTGCTGCGGGTGACAAGCCCCATGCGGCTATACGATTCACTAATCAGTGACCCATTGCCATTGTAAGTGTAGTCGACCGTTTGAAGGCCGTTCACTTTTGACGCTTGGGTTAATCGGTTTCCGTTTCCGTAGGTATAGGTGGTGAGCCCGGCCAGATTGCTCATTTCAACTCGATTTCCGTTTGCATAGGCGTACAGAATGTCTCCTGCTGACATGGCAGGATTTTGACCGTTGCTCGTGTTGTTCACCAGCTCCAATTCCCCTAGCGAATCGTAAGTGTACAACGTGGTTTGTTGCGCTTGATTGCCGATTTGTTCAATCAGCTGAGAGCGGTTTCCCACACTGTCGTATTGGTATTCCTGGCGACGGATATTAGTATTCCCCTGGCTACTTTGTCAATACAATAACTGATTTGTTGTACTAAATGTCTCATCTTGAGTGATTCCGTTTCCGTACGTAATTCTTCTAACCAGGCCAAAACTATCGTCGTTATAATCGGCCAACGTCGTTCCATTGTAATTCACCGTATCCAGCAAATTGCGGCTGTCGTAGGTGTAATCAAATACCCGTCCTGCGGCGTCGGTCAGCTGGCTGAGTTGACTGTTTGCATTGTATTGCTTGTTCACCGTCGCTCCCGGGCCTACGTTAATATTTATTCCATTATTATCCCAAATCACTTTGTCGAACTGATGACCTTCGGTGATCGGGCGATTGAGCAAATCATACGTATAGGTGTTTATATGCATGTCATGATTCACCATCAAGATGTTGTTCCAATTGTCGTAGGTGTATTGAGCCAGGGTGATTCCGGTCATTACATTTACCAAACGACCCAATGAATCGAAGGTGTAATCGATCTGTTCATTGTTCCCGTTAACATGACGTGTTTGATTTCCGTTTTCGTCGTACGTAAACGTTTCGGTTGGTCCTGCAGCATCGGTTCGGCTAACGAGCTGATTGTTGGCATTATAGGCAGCGTTGGAAAATGAATTTCCGACACTGGTTTTGTTTCCGTTGTTGTCGTAACGATGGTTGATGATGATGGGGCCGACGTTCCCATTGAACTCACAACCAATGATGATTCAGATGTTAAGCGCCCTAGTCCATCATAATTGTAACTCCAGGTTCCTGTTTCATCGACACGCTGCAAAGATGATCAAATTCATCGTAGGTGTAAGTGCTTTGGATTCCACTTGGCTCGGTGATCGACGTTACTTTGCCATGACTGTTCACTTGATATTGCGTGGCGATACCGTTGCGTACAAGGGTTGTGATGTTTCCGGCTTTGTCGTATATGTATCCTTTAGTATCGCCTCCCGTGTTCGATTCGCTTTCCAGTCGGTTGAAGGCATCGTAACTGTACAACTTTTCATTTCCCATTTTATCTCGTTCGATCGTGAGATTGCCCATTGCGTCGTAGGTGCGTTGAATGGAGCCGGCATAGGCATCGGTTTCCCGAATCAGTCGGTTGAGTTCGTCGTATTGATAACTGGTAATATGGTCATTGTTCACACTATTATCCGTTTGTCGGTCAACCTTTTCCGCTACATTCCCATTGAGATCATAAACGGTCAGTGATTCTAAGTTGAGCGCATTGGTCACTTTCATCACCCGATTAAGCTCGTCGTATTCGATTGTGGTGGAATCACCATACACGTTTCGATCCGGAATGCGCGTTTGTGCGCGTGGTAATAGCAATCCAATTTGATTGTCATTATTGTCATAACGGTAGGTGGTACTATTTCCTAATGCGTCGGTTTTTGAAAGGCGATTGTCATTTAAATCGTAGGTGTACAATGTGTGATTCCCATTGCCATCAATTGCTTCTATCATGCGACCAAAGCCATCTAAAATCATGCGATTTGAAATGTAGGCACCCCCTCCCCCGCAATAAGGTACACAACCACTATTTGCTTCAAATTGGCGGGTTTCGATCAGTCGGTTTTGCGAATCGTAGTAGTAGTTGACGTAGGACGGTGCATTTTTGCGAGTTAAATTTCCATTTGCATCGTAGTTAAAAGTGCTGGTCAAAAATCCATCCACCGTTTGAATAATCCGATTGGCGGCATCGTAGGTGTGCTCTGTGGCAAAGGCATTGCCGAGTTCCGGATGACTTTTGGAACGCACGTTTCCTACGTAGTCGTAGGTGTAATTCACTACAATGTTATCGGTGGCACTGCTTGCATCTCCCTCTTTGGTTTCGCTCAACAGGCTGGCATTGATGTCGGTGTCGTACACCCATCGTGTGGTGTGATTAAGCGCATCGGTTTCGCTTAAGCGATGGTCTTCTTCATCGTAGGTGTAGGTCGTCTGATGATTCAATGCATCGGTTTTCAATCTCAGATTCCCGTGTGTGTCATAGGCGTACTGGGTGCTGTAATTTCGCGCATCGGTCATTTGAGTTTGATTGCCGTACCCATCGTATTGGTAGCTTTGATTCGTGACCCGAGCCACTCCATGCGCATCGGTTACCTGAAGGCTTTGGCTGGTTAGGTAATTGCCGTTTGCATCGTACCCGTAGGTGGTTACACTTCCACGTCGATCGGTGTGCGTTTGCTGATTTCCATTACTAAAGTAGGTATACGATTCAGTATTTCCTCGCGGGTCTTGAACGGAAATCAGATTTCCATTGGCGGGGTCAATTCCGTAGTCCCAGGTGCGTGTGATTACGGGATTGCCTGTGCCGACATCAATCACGGTTTCGGTTTTCAAATCCAGTCGATTGAAATTGTTTTCGTACTGATACCCGATCGTGGTTTGTACATTGTTGCTCGCCGGCAGTGTTTCAACGGCCTTACGTCTGAACGAATCGTATGTGATGGTGGTGATGTTTCCGTTCGGATCTGTAACGCTGGATGGTAATCCATAGCCGTTGTATTGAGTTACCGTGGTTTGATTGAGCCCGTTTGATTTATAAATCGCGAGTTCCTCTGCGTTGTAACATTCGTAGTTTTGATAAAAATTGGTGCTGTCACGATAGGTTTTTAACGTTGTACAATGCGTGCTTCCTGCCACCTGCGGATCACTGCCGGTGTAGATGAATTCATAAATCAATCGATCTGATCCGGTTGCGTCGATTCGTGGATTGAATTCGTATTGTTGCACCACTTTTCCGTTCGTGTCGTATCCGTTTCTTAAAATCGTTCCGCGCGCATCGGTATAAGTTTCGAGCTGATATAACCCGTTGTTGTTCACATAGGTGAATTGACGGGTGTGCCATTCAACCGGCTCCCCGGGATAAGCACGGTTTCTGCGTACTTGAATCAAATTTCCGTTGGTGTCGTACGAATATTCAGTTGCCTGTCTTTCGGATTGAACCGGGTTGACCGTTTCTTCGATGCGCACGATTTTATCCCACTCCGTTCCGTTTGGATCACCATAGGTTATTTGGACCGTGCGGCCCGATGCATCTACGATTGACTGCATCAGTGGAATGTCGCGCTGAACTGTGTAGTTAAATTGTGTGATGTTTCCGTTGGGATCGGCGATCTGTTCCAAAATAGCCATCGCGCTTGAAATGACATAATTGAATCGATATTCAATGCCATCTTGGGTGCGATACAAATAGGTGTTGTTACTTGCATTTCGTGTAAGCGTGTCTTGCACACCGGCTGGGGCCAGATACGTTTGAGTGTTCGAATCATAGGTAAAAATGGCTCCCAACGTTCCCCCAAAATTAATCATCACATCGTTGCCCGACTGCCCACCCATGACCGCATAAATGTTGTAACTGTAATTCCATCCGTTTCCTAAGCGATTCACAAAGTCCTGCGTGGTACTGTTGTAGGTTCTTTCAAATTTTATAGGGATCCCTCTTCCTTTCAGTTCGAAATCAGTTTGCGTGAATTCAAAGGCCCCGGTCCTTAAGTTCACCGGATCGCCTCCGTGATTGTTTTGTGTGTAGTCGTTTGGATGGGCGAGTCGATTCAAATAATTCTGATCGAATAGCGCCAGGCTTTGGCTGTTGCTTCCCGGAGGAGTTCCACCCGATTTTTCTTCTAAATCGGCGTAACCATCACAATCTGTGTCCAATAATCCGCGGATCGTACAGCTGTTTGGCGGGGTTGGTGCGGGATTTCCACCGGATGCACCTCCGCCGTAACCGGATGGCTCCACTCGAATTTGGTTACTGCTGAGGGTGCTGTTGTTATTGGTATTGGAATCGTTGATTCCTGCGCTGCTGATTCGCGCTTCCAGCCGGAAATTTTGGTAGAGCGGAATGTTGCTTGGAATACTTCCGCTTAGCAGGCGCGTGGTGGTGGTGCCGGCCGCCTGCGATAGATTTAAAGTATTCATGCCGAGCGGATGGCGGATTCCGTTGCTGTCGACCAAGTCGAGCAATAGATTCATGGCACTTACGGCATCCGGCCCTGCGTTGCCGGTTTCCAGCGCGACGTCGATGGTATTGCTTGGGTATTGCAAATATGGACTGACGATCACCGCATTTGCCACGCTTACATCAGCCTGAGCCACACTGCCCACATCCACTTGAATGTAAAAATCGTTGTTGGATTCGCCTGTCGATCCTTCGGTGGTGGTGTTGTAGGCGTCGATCCTAAATGAGGCAAAATACGTTCCGGGTGTGCTGGGCGCAGTCATTTGAGCGGACGCGTTGCTGATCGAACCCGGGTTAAGCGTTCCATAACTATCAACATGGTATCGGTAAGCCGGTGCATAAGAAACGGAGCCCTGACGGAAGAAGTAGTGAATCTCTCCGCTGCTGGCCTGTGAATTTCCGGTGTTCACCATTTGCAAAGAAAAATCGAGCGTGTCGCCTGGATTGGCCGATATGGTTTGGCCGCTGCTGAGTGGCTGATTATTTAATTGAACGATGTTATAAATTAAATCGTTGTACCCCAACACTTCTATTTGCACGTAGCTTTGATTGTTTTGTTCATTGCCTTCGGTGGTGGTGTTGTTGGAATCGACGAAGAACGATAGGTAATAAGTTCCCGGCGTGGTTGGAACATTCATGCTGGTGAGCTCGCGACTGGTTTGCCCGGGGCTTAAATTTGAATAGCTATCGGAAGCGAATTGATTGACCGATGAATAGGATGGCCCTCCTGAACTGAAATAATAATTCAATGTTCCACCGTTGCTGCTGCCCGTTGAGTTGGTGGCATTTTTTACATCGACATCAATCGTGATCGCGCTGCCTGCAGCCACACTGATCAGCTGTCCATTGCTTAACACGGTTCCGTTTACGTTGATGGAACTTAAATAGAGGTCGATCTGGTTTGTTACATCGATTCCATTCGTGTAATACCACCAATTGTTGCCGTCATTCGGATTTCCCCCATCAACATCCCAGTACAATTGATAATTGCCTGTATTTGCATTAATCGGAATTTGGAATGAAAAATTGAGTATGGCCGTTGCTCCCGGGGCAATTTGCCCGTAGTTCATGGTATCGACACGATTTGAAAGGTTATTGTAATCGCGCGTTCCTTGATTGAAAAATAAATAGACCGTTCCGCTATTTGAAAGACTGGTGCCAATATTCCTAACGCTCACCGTTCCTGCCACCGTACCGCCGGGGTAAAAATTGCTCTGCGTAAAATTAATTCCTCCATCCGTTACGTCGGCCATTGGGTAATCCACATCAATTTCCAAATACGGCCCTGTATTGGTTGGACTTCTTGCTGAATCAAATCTAAAGAATCGATCGGCCCATCCCGAGGGAGGATTTGTTCCGCTGGACCAATTGCTAACCGGCTCAATCAGCATTCCATAGTTGGAAGTTCCGCTTTCCCACGCTTTCACCGTGTTTCTTACATCAAAGGTTTTCCAACTTCCGTACGAATTTGAAACGATGTTGGTGCTGGAATTTTGGTTGCTTAAATTTCCGCGGAAATTTGAATAGCTGTACACTTGCTCGATCCAGCCCTGGTTCCACCATTCCCAAAATGTGGTGATGCGCTTGGCCACCAAGCTGCCGCTACTGGCCGTACCGCTGCCAACTGCGCGATAATACATGTGCAAATTGGCGTCACTGATTACGCCGCCATTGGCAATGTTGTTGAAGGGGGCGTCAAAATATAAAACTGGATGGCGCGTGTATCGATCCCCGGCTGTATCGGTCCACTTTCCGGCGAACAGGTCGTTTGTAAACCATGCCGACCCATCCGATTGAGTTCCTCCATTACGAGCTCTCAGATAAAAATTAGTAAAATTAGTGCAGGGAGCAAATTGATCAATTGTATTGTTTTGCAAACATTGAAAGAAGGTCGGATCAATATGTACCGGGTAAACCCTGTTACTATCTAGCAAATAACTGCCCGGTACTTTTAGCCCGATTGAAAGTTGGTGCGTTTGGGTGTTGAGCCGAACGATTTGCTCCACTGCCTGACTATACAATTCCTTTTGAATACTCAGATCACTGTTGTTTGAATCAAACAGAATTGCCCCCCCAATATTCAACTGTTCCCCATTCGACAATTCAATCGCGATCGACTGATTTGAGATGGTTTTTTCTCCGCTCAACACCTCTTTTCCAATCATTACTTTGGCATCGGCAGGCAACTGATATTCGTCCCAAAATATGAGTGTGTCATCGGTTGCACCGTTGCTGGGGGCAGCATTGATAATGATTGATTTGCTGCGCCACCATTTACTATCGGTGAATTGTACGTCAATGTTTGGGTACGTATTTTTATAATTGCTGACCGTGGCATTTTGCACGCTTGACTGACTGAAATTTGCCACTTGCGGTGCCAGGCTTTCACCCGATTCCCACTCCATTGTGCCGGCTTGTACGGCAATGTTTTCGTTGCCCGAAGAAGGAAATTGAAAGCGGTACCCCTCGGTGTTCAACGGGGTTAGTTGACTTTCGCTTTGCTGATCATAAAAATTCCATCCAGCCGGGCGCACTTTTAATTCTTCACCTTCTTGATAAAGTTGGCGCGGTGCATCGTAAAACCGAAAGGTTTTGT
This sequence comes from Candidatus Peregrinibacteria bacterium, assembly GCA_016699515.1. Classification (GTDB taxonomy): domain Bacteria; phylum Patescibacteriota; class Gracilibacteria; order UM-FILTER-43-11; family UM-FILTER-43-11. The sequence goes on from CP064978.1 coordinate 542,777, forward strand.
TCCCGTTCCCATGGGTAGCGACATCGCTCACAAAATCGACCACTTTAAACTCAAGTCCGCTTTCCTGATTGTCTGAGCTGGTTGAAAAACTGCTTGGCTCATTCGATTGGGCAAGTGCCGGAATTTGAACAGCCAGTAACGCCATGCTTACGAAAGCGATCAGGGCTATTTTTTTTGACTTCAAATCATAGAATATTTTCATGTGAGCGATTGTTTAAAAATAAGGGAACCGGGGCGTTTGTTTAGTTTCCGATGCCGGTAACTTCATAACTCAACGGAGGACTCGCCCACCCTTCGGTGAACCCGGCATAGGTGTGGTAGTAACGCATGTCCACTGCCGGATTGTCTCCATGACTTGGATCCACTGTGTAACGGAACACAAACTCAATGCTATTGTTGACTGTATCGTGAATCACCTGTGAACCCGCTGCACTGTTGGTTCCATCCTCAGGGATCAGATTGATGTACTGATTTCCCCAACCATTTCCACCAATCTCCACAAATCCTCCGCCGGAGTCCAACCGATTCTTCCTCGCTCAGCGGTTCCGGTGAGACCATTGGCCGGATTGTAATCCAAAGTGATCTGCACATTGGTGATGTCATGACTGGCCGGATTGTTCACCGTGTAACTCATGCGAGCCACTTGCACATCACTGGCTGTTCCCGTATTCACCGTCACCGTTGGCTGATCGATGGTTAGTCCATTGAAGCTGGTGGCAATGGTTCCTCCCGTATCCACCACATAACTCAACGGAGGACTCGCCCACCCTTCGGTGAACCCGGCATAGGTGTGGTAGTAACGCATGTCCACTGCCGGATTGTCTCCATGACTTGGATCGATCGTGTAGCGGAACACAAACTCAATACGATTGTTGGCTGGATCCTGAATCACCTGTGAACCCGCTGCACTGTTGGTTCCATCCTGAGGGATCAGATTGATGTACTGATTTCCCCAACCATTTCCACCAATCTCCACAAATCCTCCCGCCGGAGTCCAACCGATTCTTCCTCGCTCAGCGGTTCCGGTGAGACCATTGGCCGGATTGTAATCCAAAGTGATCTGCACATTGGTGATGTCATGACTGGCCGGATTGTTCACCGTGTAACTCATGCGAGCCACTTGCACATCACTGGCTGTTCCCGTATTCACCGTCACCGTTGGCTGATCGATGGTTAGTCCATTGAAGCTGGTGGCAATGGTTCCTCCCGTATCCACCACATAACTCAACGGAGGACTCGCCCACCCTTCGGTGAACCCGGCATAGGTGTGGTAGTAACGCATGTCCACTGCCGGATTGTCTCCATGACTTGGATCCACTGTGTAACGGAACACAAACTCAATGCGATTGTTGGCTGGATCCTGAATCACCTGTGAACCCGCTGCACTGTTGGTTCCATCCTGAGGGATCAGATTGATGTACTGATTTCCCCAACCATTTCCACCAATCTCCACAAATCCTCCCGCCGGAGTCCAACCGATTCTTCCTCGCTCAGCGGTTCCGGTGAGACCATTGGCCGGATTGTAATCCAAAGTGATCTGCACATTGGTGATGTCATGACTGGCCGGATTGTTCACCGTGTAACTCATGCGAGCCACTTGCACATCACTGGCTGTTCCCGTATTCACCGTCACCGTTGGCTGATCGATGGTTAGTCCATTGAAGCTGGTGGCAATGGTTCCTCCCGTATCCACCACATAACTCAACGGAGGACTCGCCCACCCTTCGGTGAACCCGGCATAGGTGTGGTAGTAACGCATGTCCACTGCCGGATTGTCTCCATGACTTGGATCGATCGTGTAGCGGAACACAAACTCAATACGATTGTTGGCTGGATCCTGAATCACCTGTGAACCCGCTGCACTGTTGGTTCCATCCTGAGGGATCAGATTGATGTACTGATTTCCCCAACCATTTCCACCAATCTCCACAAATCCTCGCCGGAGTCCAACCGATTCTTCCTCGCTCAGCGGTTCCGGTGAGACCATTGGCCGGATTGTAATCCAAAGTGATCTGCACATTGGTGATGTCATGACTGGCCGGATTGTTCACCGTGTAACTCATGCGAGCCACTTGCACATCACTGGCTGTTCCCGTATTCACCGTCACCGTTGGCTGATCGATGGTTAGTCCATTGAAGCTGGTGGCAACAAATGCCGCTGCATTAACGGCAAAGCTGGTGTCTACTGTGTTCCATCCTACCGTATAGCCATTTCCGGTAATCTCATAGCTTACGTCGTTGTCGGCCACATTTCCATAGCCATTCACAATGGTGTATCGGAACACCAGTTCGATGGTGTTGTTTGCCAAATTGGGTACGTATTCCGACCCGCTGCTTGGGTTGGCGGGATTCATCGGTAACAAAGTAACATGCTGATTTCCCCACGATGTCGCACCGCCGTCTTCGGTGAATCCGTTTGTTGGATCCCATTTAAACCGACCTCGTTCACTTCCGGTAATTCCCAGTGCATCATTATAATTTACGGCCATTAAGAACTGCTGCACGTCGGGATTTAGTGCGTCGGTCACTCGTAGAGTTGCCCGAATTTCTTGAGTGTCGTTTGCAACCAAACTGGCTTGCGTTGCGCTCAACGATTGCACAACCGTTTGACCCGGTAATGGCGCTGTGCCAAACGGAATTCGAATTTGGCCTCCGAGCGATGCGATCCATTGATTGGCACGATTGATTACCTGGACGGTTGTACTGTAAATTCCCACCAACAATCCCTGATGACGATGATCGGCAGAAGCAACTGAATTACTTTTTCCACTTAATTTATTCACGTCAGCGACTCGAACGAACGGCGAATTCACCAGGTTTAGAATTTGCACACTTCCCGATCCTACCGTGGCGGCTATTTCTAAGCCCGGTATGGTTGGATCATATTCTACCAAGGCCAAGCTACCGACGATCGGACTAAAAACACTTACATTTCTTATATTGTTTCCCGTAGCGCTGTCCACCACATTGATTTCCCCAATCGCTATCAGAGTACCTCCTCCGTAATCTTCGATATAGTGACGAATAGTGTAGATGATCCCCGCTTGCTCATCTTCGGTTACAGGATACAAGGCACCTGTGTTTCCATTGGGGAACGTGACACCGTTGACTACTAATAAATTAATGTTTCGGTATGATACCCAATTTCCATTCATCAAATGATAAAAACTGATCACACTGCTCCCCGGAAAATTCGCAATCAACTCGTTCCCATTCGGTCTTACCATTAACCCTGTGGCTTGACCGGTGTTGAAAGCGGGTGTGGCGGAAAGTGTCCCCGAAACATAATCGTATTGATACACTTGGCCATTGTCGGTTGGTACCAGAATTTCCATATTTGGATCACCATCGGCATTAATGGCTACGGGAGGATAATACGCAGTGCCTACAATGTTACTTTCGGCAATCAACCCATTTTGATTCATTACGAACAAACGATAATTATTACTAACCGTTCGCGCTGTAAAAATGATTTCGTTCGCGATCGTATCTCCATCCACATCGGCCAACACGGGCGAAGAAGTTACCACGCTGGAAGGAGGATAATAAGGAAATAGCGGGTAAGGAGTTCCGTCGTTCGTGGTGAGCATCAACCCCCCTTCTTGCGTTACAATCACTCGCTCATCGCCCAGAACAGCCGGGTCAATTTCTCCCATTGCGCTTTGAAAGAAGTTTTCGTAGGCGTTGGCCCGCGACCCTACCACCAGGGTTAACATCAGCACCAAGGCTACTTTGCTAACATAAGAAATAATTTTGGTCATACAATTTGGGTTAATGAATAGAATGGGATGATTGTTTATTAGGAAGTTATTTAAAATTCTTCAATAGCCTTTCTAATGAAGCTAAAGACGCTTCCAGCTCCTTCAGGCAATGCTTTTTCAAAAAGATCTAACTCAATTGAAGTGGCATTTTTATTGATGTAATTACTAAGCTCGTTTTTTAATTTAGGCATACTCGTTTTTGCTTTTATTTGATATGCATCTATAATTCCCTGACTTTTAGTTCCTACTCTAAACATTAAGCTTGCAATTCCGTAGGCATTTTGCGAAGCATCAATTAAGTCCGTATCACCTACTGTATTTCGAAATTCTTCTCTGATCATACTTTCTTCAACTATATTTCCTGCCGGTCTGCCCCTTAGGGCATTCTCGGTATTATGTATAGCATTTGCAAAATGGACCACTGCATCATCTGCATCACCTAAGCCGGCCATTATTATATTAATGGCTGCGTCTGGCATTAATGGTGCTGTTCCGATAGTTAAAGCTACTTTTTCGAATAGCTCGATGCCACTCCCTGCTGTTAATAATAAATTGTATGCAGCGTATTCTGCTGATTCAATTCGGTGCAAATAAATTGGAATTTCTTCAAAAGGAATTAAGTATGGAGTTGAATTACTAAATTCTAAGGGTAAATATGGCTCACTCACCAGACTTATTTCTTCACCATCCATCCCCGTCGGATCATTGTACCGTAATGGATTGTTGTTGGCATATACGTATGGATTCCAACTCAAAGCATTCCCCTCATACCCAATCACCGGATCTTTTTGAATAAAGCGACCTAAGCTGGGACTATAGTAACGAGCATTCATATACACCAACTCACTTTCCGGATCGTATTCTTGACCCGTGAATTGATACTTGGTGTCCCCTGGTCCACTGGCCCCCATCACTTCTCCAAACGGAGCGTATTCCATTTGTTTGATGTCGTTTCCACTGGCGTCGGTCATCACCAACGTAGAACCGATCGGATCGGTATGAACATACTCAATGACTCCATTCGCATCGATCTGAGCAATCTGATCGATTCCGTAGACGATGGATTTACTGCTGATGAATGGGGTGATATTGCTTGAGTTGCTCACCAATTCATTGATCACCCGATTGCCATCGTTCACATAGAAAGTTAAATTGATTCCACTTTGCCGATCGATACTTTGCAATTTAACGGTACGGTTTCCCTTATGATCATACAAGTAGCGAACGGCCTGTTGAGTAAAGCTGGTTCCGTAGGGATTTTCTTGATACCACGTATTTTGAATGCTGCGTAGGTTTCCTTCTGGATCATATGTGTAGTCGATGCTTCGCACATTCGTATCCAGACGACGATAGTCTTCTCGGGTTAAGCTTCCGTTTCCATCGTACGTGTAATCGATCACCACGCGCCCGTCTTCGATGAGACTTTGGATGAGTTCGTTGTTGATATGAACATATAAATTGTAGCTGTTATTAAACCCGTTCGATTGAAACCGGTTTCCGGTGTTGTCGTATTGATAAATTTTGTCAGCTCCTCCAAAGCCGGCGCCACCCGGAATGCCGGAATCCTGAATGAGCTGCAGTTGGCCAACGGTATTGTAAACATAATCGATCGTTCGTGTGGTGTTACCTGCGACTTGATCGATCAATTGAGAGCGATTGTGATTGACGGTGTATTGGTATTGTTGGCGACGGAGCTGTGTGGTTCCGCTTTGAATGGTGAGGTTGTTGATGCGATTGACCGAATCAAAACCGTGCGTTTGCACCACGCCATTGCCGTAGGTAATTTGAGATACTTTTCCAACGGGTGAATAATCGTAATCGGCTAAAACCGTTGTGCCCAAGGCGACGGTGTTTAATAAATTACGATTGTCATACGTGTAATCAAATACGCGTCCAAGTGCGTCGGTGCGCTGAGTGAGCTGTCCATTATTGTTGTACTGATGACTGATGTTGACGCTTGGACCGGTGTTTATATTGAGTCCCGATTCCCAATCGATGGCGTCGAATTGTTGCAGCTCGGTAAGGGGTTGATTGAGAGCATCGTACGTATAGGTGGCGCGATGCGTATCGTGATTCACGTTTAACACGTTCCCCCAATTGTCGTAGGTATAATCCACCCGTTGATTGCCAAACTGTTTGGTGACCAATCGATTCAGTGCGTCATAACTATAATCGATTTGTTCGTTGTTACCCGTCAGCTCACTGGATAGATTTCCATTCGCATCATAGGTGTAGGTGCTGGTGTGACCGTTCGCATAGCCTATACTGGTTTGCTGGTTATTCGCATTATAACTGGCGGTGTTGAACGAACGGAATGCACTGGTTTTATTTCCGTTGTTATCATAGGTGTAGTCAACGCCTACGGGAACTTGGGTGGTGTCAAAATTAATGGCTAACCCGTTTTCCGAAAGCAATCGATTGATGTTGTCGTACAAATAAACCCAATTTTCTATGCCGTCATTTTTTTCGGTTAGGTTGTTTTTACTATCGTAGACATAAGTTTTTTGCGTTCCGTTTTGATCTTGAATTACGGTATTACGGTTTCTTCCGTCGTACTGATAGTCGACATCGGTTCCGTCGGCGAGTACTTTTCGCACAATATTTCCCGCTTTGTCGTATGTATAATCTTCGCCCAAATTAGCCGCGTCGCGCTGCGTGATCACTCGATTGAAGGCGTCGTAGGTATAGGTGGTGGTGTTGTTTTCTCTATCACGCTCAGTTAGCACATTGCCTGCCGGATCGTAGGTGCGAACCACACTGTTTCCATTTGCATCGGTTTCGCGTGTTCTTTGATTCAGGGCGTCGTATTGATAAGTGCTCACATGTGTGTTGTTGGTAGTAGCATTGGTTTGCCGATCCACAAACTCCACCACGTTGCCATTGCCATCGTAAAAGGTTAGTGATTCCAAATTGATGGCATTCACTTCGCGAATGGCCCGATTGAGCTCGTCGTATTCATAATTCGTGCTGGCTCCGTTGGTATTGCGATCACTGGTAACGCTTTGGGCTCGCGGCAGCAATACACTGGTTCGATTGTTGTTAGCGTCGTAGGTATAAGTGGTACTATTCCCTTCTCCATCAGTGTAGAGCGTTAGGTTGTCATTGGCGTCGTATGCATAGCTCGATGTGTTCCCACTGGCATCCACCCGTTCCACCACTCGACCGAATCCGTCGTAAATCAGTTGTTCCACCAGGGTTAATACCGTTGATGGAAATTCTCGTTTTTCAGTGAGCTGATTGCGCGCGTTATAGATTTGTACCATGGTTTTAATCCCCGCTTCTTGAATCAGGTTTCCATTGGCGTCGTATACGCTTGACAAAGTTCCAATCGGATCCTGAATTTGCAGCAATTGATGGACCGAATCGTATGCGTAGGTGGTGATAAAATTCGCGCCCATTTCGGGGTGAGTTTCACTGATCTTATTTCCGGCCAGATCATAAGTATAATTCACCGTGATGTCGTCGGTTGCGTCGTTTGGATCCCCTTCTTTGATTACGATTAGCAAATTGGCTCCTGGCTTGGTTTCGTATTCCATGTTGCCGTCCCAAACGTAGCGCGTCACGTATCCTCGCTCATTGGTTTCGGTCAGCCTATTCCCCTCTTCATCATAGGTATAGGCACGAGTGTTGGTTAATGCATCGGTTTGTAATCGCAAATTTCCTTCTGTGTCGTAACTCCAGGTGGTCGTGTTTCCGCGATCGTCTGTTTTTTGGGTAAGATTTCCGTAGACGTCATGCTGAAAATTTTCGTTTATTGTATCGGTTGCCCCGCGTGCATTAGTTACCTGAATGCTTGTGCTGGCTAAATAATTTCCGTTCGCATCGTATCCATACGTCACCACGTTTCCACGTCGGTCGGTGTGAGTGAGAACGTTTCCAAACGCATCATATGTGTAGGATTCACTGTTTCCACGTGGATCGGTTTGGCTATCTAAATTTCCGGTTGTGGGATTGATCGTGTATTGCCACACTTTTTGATCCGTCGTTGCAATGGCTCCCGTGCTATCGGCCACTGTGATGGTTTTGTTGATCAGCTGATTGAAGGTATTTTCGTAAACGTAGGTATGCGTGGTTTGAAGACTGACGTTGTTTCCGATTCCAGCGTGATTTCCGGTGATGTTCGGCAGTACTTCGCTTACTTTTCGGCGGAGTGAATCGTAACCAAAGCTGGTTATATTGCCGTTGCGGTCGGTAATGGTTTGCACCAGACCGTCTGGGTCGTACGTATATAGAATCGGGAACCCGAGCCCATCTCGTTTGTAGATCAATTGTTCGTTGGCGTTGTAACAATAAATATCGTCGTAGGTTAATCCCATGGCTCGTGGAGCGGTAACCGTTGTGCATTTGGTGCTTCCGGGCACTTCAAGGCTTGCACCTCCATAGGCGATATAATACACACGTTGATCGACCGTTCCTGCCACCGGATTGGTTTCGCTTTGGCTGATGACTCGTCCTTGGGTATCGTAGCGATTGATGAGCACTGTTCCGCGTTTGTCGGTGTAGGTGAGCATGCGGTGATTGGCATCGTAGGTAAAACTACGAGTGAAGGTTTCCACAGTTCCTTGATACGCTCGGTTGCTGGTGACCGTTACCAAATCTCCGTTCGCATCATAAGTGTAATTCACCGTTCGGCGTTCCGACGTTACTGGATTGATCGCTTCGGTTAAGCTGATGATTTTATCCCATTCGGTTGAATTGATGTCCCCGTAGGTTAATTGAATTTGTCGGCCCGATGCATCACTCACCGAAGTTAAAAGTGGAATATCGCGCGTGAGTGTGTAGTTGAGCGTGGTGGTGTTTCCATTGCGGTCCACGATCTCTTCCAGCATTGCCATTGATGAGCTCAACACCCGATTGAACCGATATTCCACCGCGTCTAGAGTACGGTAGATGTAAGAATTGTTGGCCGTATTTTCGGTTAATGTGGCTGTGACGCCTTCGGGGGCCTGATAGGTCTGAGTGTTGGCATCGTAGGTGAATAACACTCCCAAATTTCCGCCAAAATTAACCATTACGTCTCCCGAATGTGGATCTTTAAAGGCGTAGGTGTTGTAACTAAAATTCCACCCGTTCCCCATGCGATTGATAAAATCAGGCAGGGCACTGTTATACGTTCGTTCGAATTTGATGGATACTCCGCGCCCGGGCAATTCAAAATCGACTTGATGAAATTCAAAGGCACCGGTTCTTAAATTCACCGGATCAGCTCCGTGTGATCCCATTTGAATGTCATTAAATTGCGATAAATAATTTCTTTGATTCAAGTCAAACAATTGCATGGTCTGTGGGTTGGCGCTTGGGCCCGGGTTCGTTCCGCCCGCTTTTTCTTCCAGGTCGGCAAAGCCATCGCATTCACTATCCACCAATCCTCGGATGGTGCATCCATTTCGAGGGTTATAGCCTGGATTGCCACCGTTGGGTGTTCCACTGTATCCCTGTGGTTCAATGTAAACGGTTCCCGTAGCTGTGGTGCTATTGTTTGCAAAATTGGCATCAAAAAATCCCGGTGGAGCAAAAATGCTCCCTCGAATTTGATAGGTGCGATACAAATCTACATCTCCCGGAATGGTCGCGGTGAATGTGCGGGTGACGGTTGAATTTGGAGCCAAATTGATCGAAGTCGGAGTGATGTTCGCCAGCGGATACTGGCCGCCATTGACCGAGTCAATAAAATCGATTCCGCTTACAATCCCATTCACCGTGACGTTTGATAGATTCGATACATCCATTTGAAAGCTGATGGTGTTGTACGGATTTTGCACACCCGCGCTTAGATAGCTTGCTGCACTGGTTGCTAGGTCGGCGGCAGTTGCGCTGCTGATGGCGAGGTCTAAATTTAAATTATTATTCCCTTCATTGGATTCACTGACCTGGTTTTGAGAATCCACCCGCACCACGATTGCGTTTTGCCCTAGGGCTACGTGTCCTGTGCCGTTCGCTAAAAATTGGCTAGTGAATGTTGCGGTTGCGCCTGGCTGTAACCCGGCAAGGGCCCAACTTTGCTGGCTGGTTTGACCCGTATTTGCAAATAGTCCACTGTTGCGCCAGCTTTCGATGGTGGACGGGCCCGAAGCGGATGCTCCTGTATTTGCGACCGTAAAGCTTAAATTGATGACATCGTTTTCTTGGGCGCTGACCGTTCCCCATTGGTTGAGTGGAATAGGGTTACCGCTATTGTTGTTTAAGTAATACGAGGCTTGGCTAATATTTAAATCGGCCCCCGGTGTTACTTGATAGTTGGCGGGACTCACCCAATCGTTATTCTGTTCTCCATTCCCTATTTCATTCGCGGTGTTGGTTGCGTCCACGCGCCAATCGAGTTTGTAGTCCGAGGCGGACGGAGCACTTTGTGGCACAGTGAATGTGAAGGGCAGTTCGATTAAATTACTACTCACTGGCAGCGAGCCGTAGTTGATGCGCTGCATTCGATACTGCACGTCGAACACTTCGGGAGCTTGCTTAAAATATAAATCGATCACTCCAGCGGGTGCGATTGCATTGCCGACGTTTCGAACGCGCACTACCCCACTGACCGTTTCACCGGGTGATACAATCGTTTGATTGTTGTTCAGGTATCCTTGGATTCCAGTTACGTCGGGTCCGCTGGCTCCCTGCACGTTGATGACGACGTAATGATAATTATCAAATTCATTGGTTTCGGTGGTTTCTGCGCCTGCATCAATCCAAAAACCGATGGCGTAATTTCCTGTTGTGGTGGGGGCAGTGTAGTTATAGGGCACTTCAAAATCTGAAAGCCCTCCTCCACTCGTCATGAACGAATAAGTGTTGTGTTGCACGCGGTTGGCAATGCTATAAACCGGTAATGAGCCTGAATTTGAAAATACGTCCAAATCGCCACGACCCACATTGCTGATTCCGTTGTTTACCCCTCGAAAGGTGAAATTGATTGTGCTGCCGGGCGCAACGTTGATCACCTGGCTACTATTTGTGGCCTGGGACGCCCCCCCATTTACGCTAGCGTTTACATCGCTAAATCGGGCGTTGGCTTGAGCAACGATATTAAGCGGACTTGGTCGTCGCCATCCATTGTCACTTTCATTGCTTTCGTTGGCGGTGTTCGTTGCGTCGATCGTCCAATATAATTCATAATCATTTCCTTCGGCAGCGTTGTAGGGCAATGAGTAATTAAAACTTAGATTCTGGCTTGCCCCCGCGGCTAAGCTTCCATAGCTTATGGTTTGAATTCGATTGCCTACATTCCAATTGATCCCCCCTTTTTCTAAATATAAATACAGCTGTCCGGCTGGAGCACTGGCACTTCCGTTGTTGATAATGCCAATTGAGCCCACCAGCGGATCGCCTGGCCGAGCGGGTAAATTGGTGTTTAGTGTGAGTCCATTGTCGGTTAAGTTTGGTTGCCCCACTGTTGAATAATTAACCTCCAGATAGGGCCATTTTTGATAGTCGCTGCCGCTGCCGTAGCGCGATGAGTAAAACCGAAACACGTAATTGGGCCAGGGATTTGTGCTCCAAGGGGTCCAGCTTAGAAGCGGTTTTAGTAAAAATCCATTGTTGCTACTGGTTCCAGCAACCCAGCTTCGCACCGCGTCGGTTACATCAAAATTCACCGGTGTGTCTACCGAGGTTCCGGTGATGGTTCGTCCGCCCAATGGAGTTAAATTTCCACTCAATTGACTGTACGTTACCGTGCTTTGATTCCAGCTTGTGCCGATTTGAAACGCTCGTAAACTGGATGATCCGTACGTGGAAGGAATGGGTTGATCATCAAGCATCAGATGTAAGAATGCCGAATCGATTTGGCTGTTTGCCGGAATGTTGCTCCAATTGGTGTTGAATTTAACGATTGAAGTGTGGGCCGTGTTTTGAGCCATGTCGTAACCGGCTATCAAGTAGCTGTCGGTGTAGCGTGTTTCAAATCCACTTGGAAAAAACACCGGATCTTGCAGGCTGACCAGTCTTAGATCGGTTACACTTGTACAATAGCTGTTTGTGCTTTGATAACAATAAAAATAGGTGGGATCGATCACGACCGGATACACGCGATCGGGATCTTGTAGATACTCACTTGTTAATTCAATGCCTAATTCCAGTACTCCGTTTTGTTCGCGAAATTGATAAGGGACGTTTTGAATGGCTGAGTTTTTTTCTGACTGATCGAACACAATCGCTTCTCCAACGTACACTTCGGTTCCATTCACCGTTTTAATGATGAGCGGTTTTTTTTAACAATTCATCGCCGGTTTTAATTTTATTTCCTTGATCGTCTTGAAGCACCGCTCCTTCCGGTAGCGTGATTTTTTCCCAAAAAATAATCGATTCGTCGGGTTTCAGAATGCTTGGTTTTTGATTGAGCGTGATGGTTTTGCGGCGCACTCCTCCTTCGTCATCAAATCGAACGTCGACGTTGGGGTATAGTTCCGTGTACTCTGTTACGTCTGACGAATCTTGCTTACCTTGTTTAAACGATGCGTTTTTTAGTGGCATCAGCTCTTTTGATCCCATTTGCATCGTTCCGGCGGCAAATTCTATTTCACTTTTTGATGATTCGGGAATACTGAATTGATAACCGCGCTCGTCTTTTTTGAGTTGGGTTTCTGGAGTTTGATGAAACAGGTTCCAGTCTTTGGTTTGTGTGGCCAGGCCTTCGCTTTGTTCAACCAAAGGTCGTGGCATTTGGTAATACCGATCGGTTATGCTCCCATCTTCGTTTAAGCGCCGGTCTGTTGTGGGGTCAATCACTTTAAATTCCCCCAGCTCCAGAGGGTTGCTGGGTGCATTTTCAACTCTTATGGGCTCTTCGATGGATTGAATTTTTTCTTGTGCTAAGCCGTTTTCAACTAAAATATGCAAGGGGCTCAGAGTTAGAACCATTGCCATAAAGAAGCTCAGTACTTTTTTGTCCTTTCTCTTTCGAATAAAAAAATCCATCATAAAAATTATAATATTAATTAATTCTTAAATCTGGTTTGGCACAAAATTACTTTTGTTTTTTAATAGATTTTTTTGTTTTTACCGCTGATTTTTTTCATCTTACGTTTCATTCTTTCGTTTTGGCAAGCGCTTTTTGTTGGCTTCACCTCATTTCATAGTTTTATTCTTTATTTTTTACCTTAAAATAGCCGCTTTTTTTAAGTTGACCAAAACGCGAGCGATATTTTTGATATATTTATTGAGTTGCGTCGGTGCTGCCAAATCCTCCTCGGCTTTCGTTTTTTATGAAGTCGACTTCTTCAAATTCGAAACGGTCCACTCGCACAAAGAGCCCCAGCAATTTTTGCACCACGCTCAATATCCACCGTTTGATCGGTGAAATTGTACATTTGAATTTTTACTTCATCCTCTGGCCCGCAGTAATCTTGATCAATCACTTAATTCCATGAGGCTTGAAAGCCTGTGTTTTCGCGGTGTGGGAACTGCGCGACGCGCAATGATCAAGGCATATCTGGGCACTTCGACAATCACGTTGGCTGGAATCAGGCAAGCTCCCCGGCTTGATGCTTGTTTTTCGCGTGCCAACAACCAAACCAACCGATCCACGAGTTTCGTAGATCGGTAGAGGTAGTGATTGATCGATTCGTTTTAGTTTAACTTTCATTCGATTCAAGATTACAGCCTTATTTCCTACAATCTAGCACCGATCGTCTATTGTCTTTTTGACTAGGCTTCGTCCATTACTTTGTTGTCCAAGCGAATTCCGGGGCTCATAGAGCTGCAAATGGTGATCGATTTTACAAAAGTTCCCTTTGCACCACTGGGTTTGTTGTCTTTGATTGCCTTTAGAAGTGCTTTTAAATTGTTTTCGAGAGCCTCTTGCTTGAACGAGACTTTTCCGAAAATGGTATGCATTTCCCTCTTTATCGTTACGAAATTCCACACGACCGCGGCTGAGCTCTTCGATGGTTTTTACGATATCTTGAGTTACCGTTCCGGATTTTGGATTGGGCATTAGGCCTTTTTGACCCAGTGTTTTTGCCACTTTACCCAATTTTTTCATAGTGGTTGGGGTAGCAATCACAATGTCGTAATCGAACTTTCCTTTTTCGAACTCGGCAATCAAGTCGTCCAAGCCGGCAGCCACCGCTCCCGCATCTTTAGCGATTTTAACCTCATCGTCGCCAACCACCGCCGCAATTTTTACTTTTTGACCGGTGCCATGTGGCATCACCAACGTGCTGCGGATGGTTTGATCCGCTTTGCGAGGGTCAATATTGAGACTTAGGTGTAGCTCGGCGGTTGCATCAAACTTGGTGGTTGATACTTTCTTTAAAAGCCCAATCGCTTCGGATAGGGACGCTACCAACGGTTTTATTTGAACTTTTCAGAGCCGCTCGGTACTTTTTACTGTAGTGAGCCATAATGATGGTGTTAACGTGGTGTTTCTCGCGAGCGAGCTCTGCGGCTTCGGGCCTCCCACATACTTGGATTTAACAATTACAGACTATTATTGTTCGACGGTTACTTCCATGCCGCGCGGTACCAGCGATGATTCTCATTGCCTGTTCAACGTCGTTTGCGCACCAAATCGCTCATCTTTGTTTCAGCAATTTGTCCAAGTTGTTCTTTACTTAAATTACCCACTTTATCGGTGTGCGGTTTTTTGCTTCCCGATTTAATTCCAGCGGCCTTTTTTACCAATTCAGACGCAGGAGCGGTTTTGGTAATAAAGGTAAAGGTTCGGTCGTCGTACACGCTAATCAATACGGGAACGATCGTATCCCCCAGCTCTTTGGTGGTGTTGTTGAATTGATTACAAAAATCTTGGATGTTCAAACCGTGTTGACCGAGCGCTGGACCTACCGGAGGTGCAGGATTTGCTTTTCCTGCCGGGATTTGAAGTTTAATGAGTTTAACAACTTTTTTAGCCACTTGATGTTTAATTACGAATTAAGAATTAGGCCGTGTCTGCCCAAGTCAGGCAGGAATTACAAATTTATTAGCGGAGTTATTTTAGAGGAAAAAGTTTAAAAGTCAATTTAAAGTAACGAGGCAATAATTTTCTGATGTCATTGTAGGCCTCTTTCATTTTCACATGTTCGTATTGGAAGCCATAAATCGTGTCCTTAATTTGAACCAACAAAAAGGCAGTGCTCAAATTATTTTGATCATTTAAAACAAGCTGTTGTGTCCAAATTGACTGTTTTCATTGATGCTTTCAGCCGCAACGTTCAACTGGGCAACCATTTGCAATTTAACGTCCAAATAGGTTAGGCTGCCTTGCCCGACCTTTCCTAGAATTTCATAAATCACCAAGCTAATTTCGCTGGAGCCCTCTCTGGCCAATTCATTGCGGTACTGCATGGTGTTTTCCACCGAGCTCAGATTAATTTTTTCGAAAAGCAGTGGCGTTTCGATCTGCTTTTGGTTTACATAGCCCCAGTTGGTTTGCCCCGGCATTATGGTTTGAGCGCTGAGCGTGGTTTTTAATTCGTTTGAACCGGCTTCTGTTTGATTGGCACTGCTACTTGGCAACACCTCTGTTCCTTTAAAGTTCAGATAATAGTCTGTACTTACGAACAGCGAAATGAGCACGAGCAATGTGATAAAAATGGGGAGTTTTCCCATGTTATTTCTTTTTTACTTGAGTGAAATCGAGTTCGACCGGCGTTTCACGGTCGAAGATGGAAACCAGCACTTTTACCTTTCCTTTTTCGGCATCTACCTGGCCCACCACTCCATCGTAATTGGAAAAAGGCCCGCTGCTGATGGTGACCGGTTCGCCCACGCGGAAGTCAATTTTGAATTTGGGCTGTTCTTCTCCCACGCGTTTTTCGATGATTCCAAATTCTTCGGGGGTTACGGGAACCGGAATGTTCCCCGCACCCACGAACCCGGTCACGTTGGGCGTGTTTCGCACGACATACCACGAATAATCGGTTACAATCATATCAACCAAAACATAACCGGGGAAAATGCGTTTTTTTTCTTGAGTTGGTTCGCCGCGCTTAATAACAATTTGACTTTCTTTTGGCACTTTTACATCAAAAATATAGTCTTGCATGTTGAACGCATCAATTCTTTGACGTAGCGCCTTTTCTACTTGCGTCTTCGTAACCCGAATACGTGTGCAATACGTACCAGTTTCTTTGGGTATTTTTAGCTTGTTTTCCCATAAGTAAGCGTTAAATTAAAATTTAAAGTGAAATGAGCCATTGATAGCCCTTGGCCAAAAGCCCATCCACCAGCCCGAGCACGGCTGCACTAATGACTACAAAAACCAAGACGATGATCGATAAACGAATGGCTTGGTTACGGGTGGGCCAAGTGACGCTGTGAAGCTCTTGCAAACTGTTTTTAAAGTAAGATTTGAGTTGTTTCATGGGAATGATTTAAATCGAGCAATCTTAAAAGGCCCGCTCAGGACCCGATTGCTCCCGGACTATACCACTTTTTTGGTCCGGTTGGCAATACCATATTTATTCACTCCAACGTGGTATTGCTCATTCCAAAATTCATCAACGTTATGGGCTGACTTAAGCCTGACACACAATGTGTTTGCCTGGCAAATGAGCGTGTAAATTCATTCCGGTGATGCGGTCATCTTCGGTAACGGGATTGGGGAACTGCCCGATGGCTTCGAGCACCTTTTTTACTAACTCTTGAGGATTTTGGTCAGTGACAATCCGTTCGTTCATTTCGCGGTTACACATTTTCAGGATCTCGCCGATGTGGTCGGAAATTCCCCCGCTTTCTTCTAAAATTCCTACCACTTTACCTTCGTCGTAGGCAATAGTGAATTCATTCAATGTTCCAATGCCTCCGCCCACAATCACAATGGCGTCCACACTACGGATGTTGATGATATCGCGCTCCATTAGGCCTAGGCCCGTGTACAGAATAATGTCGTAGTACTCGGTTGGTGAATGATACAAATCAATGTGTTCCCGTTCGCTGAAGGCCGGTGAAATTCCCATCACGAATCCCCCATTTTTGGGGGCTCCGAAAGCGGCTTCGTCGGGTAATCCCGGGCAAGCCCCGCTCACTAAAATACAATCGCTTTCGGCAATGTGGTGCCCTAGTTCGATCGCTTGATTGATGTTTTTTTGATTGTGCAGGGTGGGGCCTTGCGCCGATCCCATCACTCCAATGCGTTTTTTCATACGTTTATTTTTTATTTCCGATCATTATATCATTTTTTTTGGAATTAGTCCATTCTTAAAAAGGGTGTAGCTTACAGGGTGTAGGGCGTAGAAAATCTATTGCCCACACCCTAAGAACTACACCCTTGTGCTTAGCACTTTTTTACTCTTCTTCGGTCATTTCTTTTTCTCCGGCTTCCACTTGTTCTTCTTCGTGGGCTAATTCCGCTTTAATTTCTTCTTTGGTAGCCTCTTCGGTTGCAATAACCGGATGTTTTTTAAGACTCAATCCAATACGATGCTCTTCGCGGTCAATGTTGATTACGGTTGCAGTGACCTCGTCTCCAATGGACAGAAACTCCTTAGGATCTTCCACTTTTTGATCCGAAATTTCGGACAAATGAATGAGTCCGTTGATGTCGTCTTCCAATTGTACAAAAGCTCCAAATTGTGAGAAGCGATTGATCACTCCTTTTACCTTGGTTCCCAATGGGTATTTCTTGGCAATTTCTTCCCATGGATCTGGCATGAGGCGTTTCATACTCAACGAAAGCTTGTCTTTTCGATTCCGATAATCTCCACATCCACTTTGTCCCCTACTTTGGCGTATTGATGTGGGTTGGAAACGTGGCCCCAAGCGATTTCGGAAATGTGAACGAGCCCTTCCAGTCCATCGAAGGTTACGAAAATACCGAATTTCACCACGCCACTCACGGTTCCGCTGACGCGTGTTCCCATTTCGAGTTTCTTGAGTGCTTCGGTTGATTGAGATTGTAAAGCGGCTTTTTCGGATAAGATCATCTTGTTGCCTTCCTGGTCCAGGTTGATCACTTTTACATGGAATTTTTGACCAATCAGCCGTTTTAGACGTAATAAAATTTGGTTGGCGTCGGCTCCGTCGACCCGTGGGTAATGCACGGGGGCCAATTGAGAAACCGGAATAAACCCTTTGATCCCGTCTACGTCCAATAGTAAACCTCCTTTGTTGGCTTCGTTCACGGTGACTTCGACGATTGTGCCTTCTTTGAAGGCCTTTTCGAAGCGGTCCCAAGCGGTGGCTTGCGACGCTTTTCGGAGTGAAAGCACCACCATTCCATCTTCATTTTCGTCTTCGACGACCACGGCGGTTACTTCGTCGCCTACTTTCAGGTCCTTCATGGTGCCGGCGCTGTCGCTGGTTTCGGTACCGGAAATAATTCCCACGGCCACCCCGTTTAGGTCGACCACCACGCGATTCTTTTTAAGGCTAATGACTTCGCCGGTGATCACACTGCCTAGCTCGGGTTTTTGAAAGTCTTTTGAGTTGTTCAAAAGATCTTCCATAGTGATTGTTGGATCAATAATTTTAAACATAGAAAAAAATTTGGCAGATGGTTAATGAATAGAATCTCTTCTAGTTGGCTGCCTTCTGCCTTGGCGCACCCCTAAAAAAGCCCATACAGTTTAAAAGGCTTTTTTGTTTAGGTCAAGGTGATTTATTTTAGATTTAAGATTGTAGATTTTAGCGGTAGCCTTCCTAGCCTGAGGCGGAGGGTTATTTTTCACCGTTGGTTTGATTATATCCAAAAAAATTTTTTGTAAAAAAAGACCCCGCTTGGCGGGGTCAAAGAAAAAATAAAAATTAAAGAAAGCTAAAGTTCAAAGACCAAGTCTTTAGCCCCTTAGCCAGAGCACCGCGCCACGATCATTACGCCGACTGCCCGCACATTCGCTGGTGACGCGAGCGTACCCATAAGAAGGAAAGAAATCCACGACATCCACATGAGCGTAATAAGATGTTATGTCGTCAGGACATTCAAGCATTGCCCATCGCCGTTCGTTTCTATTTGGACTCGCTACATAATCCGCGCCAGTAACAGCCTCAGAAGCAGCTATAAGACCCTTTTTTTTGTGGCCTGCATCCGCTGGGACATGATACCCAGCCGCTTTTACAGCTCGTACAATTTCAACAGCTTTTGCCCATTGACCCGATTCTTGAGCCATGGCATCGGGATGGAATAAAAGTTTTAGTTCACCTCTGTCATTCCATCTTGCATTTACAATTTCTTGACTTCTTTGACGGATGGCAAGCTCACCATTTTCGTATACTCCAACTAAGCAAGCCCCTTTACCTGCTTTATCGCCTGTTAGTTGCGATAATTCTACAGCCTTTTTCAACAGGGCTGTTTCATTAGCCAGCAATCTTCCTTGAACGGCTTCCCATGATTGTCCAGCAGTTTTGTCTTGTTTTAATGACGCTTGATATGCGTCTTCATCAGCATTATCATCAATCTGAACAATTCCACGATCAAAATCTTGTCTCATTGATTCAAGACAAGCTTTTTCTACATCATTTAGTTTTTCCAAAGTCTCGCTATTAGCTGGCGCTACGGGTTCTTCTATCACTTCATCAGAATTTTCAGTTCCACTAAAACCTGTTAATTTAGCAGCCTCCCTTCTAACAGCCGCGACCATTGCGTCACGGTCATCTTCTTTACGTAGTGGTAGGGCTTCTTTGCCCAAATCGTCAACAGTAACATCAGGAGTATTCGCCAATCTTACCAAAACACCTCTTGCATCTTCTTCAAGGGTTTTCCTTTCTGTACGCCGATCTTCAACAGTCATTGTTCTTGTAAATTGTTTCATGGTTATTTTGCTATATTAAAATTATGGGGGCACTATAACTACACAAGCCTGATTTGTCAACTTAAAATTTAGGAAGATTATAGATTTTAGATTCAAGATTTTAGATTGTAGATTTAAGATCAGGGTGTGGGTAACTAAGTTTTATGATTATTCAACTCATTCGCAGTGAGCCGATTTCTAAGCATCGCTTAGCTGAGCTTGCTAAAAACACATTCGGAGACATGATCAAGGCTGTGGTTGATGTTGAGCGTGAATTGATGGCGGTTGATATGGAGCTTCATGCAGATGGGGAAATGTACTTGATTGAAAATGGCTCAGAGCAAGCGAATCTTTGGGGGATTAATTTGCACCCCGGCCAATCCGATGAGCATTTCGTAGAGTTTGATTCTTTAATTAATATGAGACCCTTTCAGGGTAATCGGTCGCGTGGAGTTGAGGATAAAGACACTCAAGAACAAATCATTAAGCTTGTTAACACATTAGTTACGAATGATTAAGTTGAAACATAAAGATTTGGCCGCTGGGCGGTGGCAAACTCTTGGTTTGATCGATCAGTTGGCACATATTGGCAGTGAGGTTGGTCGAACTGCTAAGTGGCAAAATGTAGATCAAGAGCGCGCTGATCAAGCATTTGAACGCGCTTTAGAATTATTTTACTTAATCATTGCAGACCCTCGTTGGAAAAAACGATTAAAAGAGATTGTTCGTGCCAAAGAGCTGTTTTGTGGGGCTTATCTCAATCATCCACAGTTCAATACAACGCTACAGGATTTAGATCGATATTTTATGCAGTTTGCATTAATGCGAAATAGTCGTCGCTAACTTTTAATTATTTCCCCTTCTTTTACTTTATAGATGATTTTTTCCCCTTCTACCACGTCTAAAAATGCTTCGTGGGTGGTGGTGATGAAGGTTTGAATGCCTGCAATTTCTTTAAAAAGAATGCGCTGACGGGCGTCATCCAGTTCCGAGAAAACGTCGTCGAGCAACAGCACGGGTGTTTCGCCCGTTTGAGCTTTGATCAGATCGATTTCGGCAAATTTAAGCGTAAGCATTGCGCTACGCCATTCCCCCGCGATGCAAACGAGGCCATGTTTTTTCCCTGACAACTGAACTCCAGGTCATCGCGGTGAGGGCCTTTTTCGGTAAAGCCCGTTTGCAGATCGCGCAGCCGGTTTTGGGTCAAAAGTTCGTAGTAGTCGTTCTCCTTTATGTTGGCAGGGACGCTGGGAAGGTATTGCAAACAAAAATGCTCGCTGCGCTCCGAAAGCACCCGATATCGCTCTAAAATTCCTTGATTAAGCGCTTGGATTCCGTCGACCCGCTTGGCGATCAACGTGGAGCCTAGCTGAGCCAAAGCTTGATCCCAAAAGTCCAATTCGTGCAGCTGTTTGGGCGAGGCTCCTCCTTTTTCGATCGATAGACGTTTTAGTAATGCGTTTCGTTGTTTCAGCACGGCTGCGTAGCGGAGTGAATCTTCCAGGTAGGCGGGATCCAATTGCGAAAGCAACACATCCAAATATCGGCGACGGTTGGCCGGGGCTCCTTGAATTAAATTGATGTCATCCGGCGAAAAAAACACTACTTTCAGGTGGCCGATGTATTCGACCGCTTTTTTAATGATCCCCTGCCTTTTTAAGGTTTTTTTGATCGGACCTTTGGTGACAATCAACTCAAAAAAATCAACCTCATGCCCGTTTTCTACGTACGTTTCCAATCTGCAAAATGTTTCATCAAACCCAATGAAATCTTCATTTTCGTGGGTACGAAATGACTTGGAAATTCCCAATAAATAGATTGCTTCGAGCAGATTGGTTTTTCCATGTCCGTTTGGGCCTACGAACGCGTATGTGGTTACGGCAGGATCCCATTCCAGTTGTACGGGTTTTAGATTTCTAAACCCGGTGATTTTTAAGTTTTTTAATCTCAAAGGGGTTGCACGCTATTGGTTGATTATTGCAGGGGTGGCTGGGCAATCAATGACACAACTTAAGACTTTTAACTCACACCATTCTATGGTATAATATTAAGATTTACTTCAAAAAATAAACAACACAATGGCATTCAAAGTAAAAAAAATCAGAAAGCGTCCTCATTATAGAGCAAAAAAAGCTCCCGAGAAGTCAAAAGCACCGATGCCGTGGTATCAAGTGGTTGCGTTGGTGGTGTTTACCTTTGGGTTGATGGGGCTTGTGTATCAGGCCGAGCAATTTGGAGTATGGTTTAAGGCTAGTGTTCTTCAGGCTCCTTTGCCGTTCGACGGAACCGTTATGCCGGTGGAAAAAGTGCCCAATTGGGTGACCTGGGGGGGCGATGCCGATACCCATTATGCGGATATTCCGCCTCGCAATTAATTGATTTACCTCCTTACGACCTGAACGCGATGAGCGTTCCGATTGAAGATTTGGTTTGGGGTGATCCCGATTCGGATCGGATTCGGAATATTAAAATTACCTATGCCGTGGTGTATTTAGGTCGATACGATCTTACCAGTGAAGAAGAGGTGGGTAGCCATTTGGCGGTGGATATTAAAATACCCCTTGGCACTCCCTTGCGCTCGATCGCCAATGGACGCGTGAGTAAAATTTCTTTGGGAAGCGCCGGCTTTGGGCATCATGTTGTGATTGAACACCCCAATGTGCCCGACCCCAAGAATCCCGGGCGAACCACTACTCTGTATTCTTCGTATAGTCATATGGACCTGGTGAATGTGGTGGAAGGACAAACGGTGATTAAGGGCGAGCGCATCGGTACTAGTGGCAGTACCGGAACCGCCACCACGCCCCATGTGCATTTTCAATTGGATATTGCGGATGCCCCTTGGCATCCTTACTGGCCTTTTACTTCGGCCGAAGCTTCGGCGAGCGGCTTATTTTTTTTACGGCGGTGAACGGTTTAAATCTTGATAAAGCAAAACAATATACCCTTCACCCCATTCGTTACGTTCAACAATACCTCAATTGGAGTCCAACCGGTGAACCCACACCCACCGAACCGACACCCGTTGAACCGACGCCCACCGAACCGACGCCCGTTGAACCGACGCCCGTTGAACCCACTCCCACTGAGCCGGTTCAACCCGTTGAACCCCCCGCTGTAGAACCGGTGATTTTGGCGGAAAATCCCGATCAAAAGGCGGAATTGTTTGACTTTGTGATGACCAGTCAGGAGGTGGCAATGGTGAATAATGGGATCCCCATTACTGTTGCAGATCCTTCGAATCAACTGGCTCAGCTGAGCAATGATGCTGAAATTGATGTTGAATTGAGTGGAGTCGGCACTTTGGTGAAACGCTCTTTCTTAAAAACCGATTTTAACCGTGGAACCATTAAAGTGGTGGTTCGAAGCGCGCAAGCCGGTGATTCGATTGTGCGTGTGGGCAAAAGCTATCACAAGGTAACGTTTGTGGATGGGATTAACCCTGTTGCACGTTTGAGCGTTGAGCATGACGGCTATTTTCAAACCTCCGTTCCTGAGACCGTTAAAATAGTGGCTTTGGACGGCGATGGCAAACGTGCGCCGGTTGTTAGCTTTGGAGGATCCATTGCAGTTGGCTTTTTGCAAGGATCCGGAATGCTTGAGCCCGCGTCTTTAGAGCCTTCGGACTTTGTTAATGGAGTAGCAACGGTTCGAGTGACCATTGCCGATGGGTCTACCCCTGTACGTTTGCGTGCCCATGGCGGAGCCTTAGTGGGCGAAAGCGAGCTGCTGGCTATGGAGCCAAAAGCTATTTTTTCTGACATTGATTATAATCACCCTCACTATGCTGCCATTAAGTACTTAAAGGAGCACAACATTATTGCCGGTTATAGCGATGGCACCTTTAAACCCAGTCAAACCGTTAATCGTGTTGAGGCTCTCAAAATGCTGATGCTGGCCTTTAATGTGTCCGTATCGGACACCGTACCGGTTTCATTTGCCGATACCGAATCAGGGGCGTGGTATCTTCCTACGCTGTCGTCCGCTTTGCAGCACGATATTGTGAAAGGGTACCCCGATGGTACGTTTAAACCGGCTCAAATCGTTAATAAGGCGGAATATTTAAAAATCCTTTTTCGCACCAATCAAATGACGCCCACCAAGGAGGTAGCGATCTCTCCGTACGTTGATGTGCCGATTGGAGAATGGTATACCGGTTATGCATTTATGGCTAATCAGATGAACCTGCTGGATGATGCAGACCATCTGTACCCCGAAAATGGAATGACGCGCGCCGGAGTGGCTGAAACGATTTTCCGCCTTAAAATGATTCAAGAAAATGGTTTGGTAGCTTACGATCGCCCCTAATTCAACCCTTGATCCAGGATGTGCTTCACCTTTTAAAAACACCCGCCTACGGCGGGTGTTTTTGGTTGAGGTGTGAATGATTACCGGTTCCGATTTAAATTCCTGTTGCAAGCGATAGGATCATCTTTCGATATTCGTCGTCACTCATTTTGCTGGTGTATGATTTTACGATCGGTTCAAGGAACAAAAAGACGTCGTCGATTCCTTGAATGTTATCCACGATGGTTTCCGATACACCCGTTGACTTTAAATGCTTTTTAATTTTATCGGTGTATTCCGGTGCTGCCGCTTTTGATTCTTTGGCCACTTCATTTCCGTTCGTGATCATTTGGTACAACGTTTTCAAATCCTGGTTTCCGCTGATGAATCCCACCATTTTATCGCGATGTTTCACCACGGTCCAATCGCCGTGAAACCTAACCGATGCCTCTAGGGGTACTTTTCCATATATTCCTGGGTCACGGAAGATTTTTTCGTCGCTGCGGCGATACACTTTATTCATGGCTCCTTCCGCCATCATCAGATTTCCGATCTGACGGTCAAAGTGCTCACGCCAGTTTGGTCTTTGGGTGATGGCTCCTTCTTCAAAGGCCTGAAGCATACCCGCGTACAGATTTTCTACACCGGTTGCATGAGTGGAAACCTCACCCGAACGACCCGACAGCCATTTACGAACCGTGTCTGCGTCTCCTCCGGCCACAATACTACGCGCCCAGTCGTGATCCCATTTACGATCAATAACCGATTTACGGGTACGTTGCATTACGGCTTGGTTGCTGTGCATAACCGTGATGTAGTAATTTTTGAATGACGAGCGCCCAGAGCTGATCGATCCGCTATTGTATTCCTCTGCAAACTCGCTCAAACATAAATCCGCATAATCTTGTTGCGATCGGATTCCATTATTGGGGAACCAATCCATGATCGGAAATTGATTGGAATATTTATTGAGCGCCAAGGCTCTTTCGTGGGTTAATAGCCCTGCAGCGATCCCGGCAATTAAATAAAAGGTCGCTCCTTCGGCATAGAACTTGGCGTTGTTGATGGCGTATTCAATCAATGCCTCATATTCCGCAGCCTCTACTTTTCCACCTTCCCGATATTCGCGCAGCAATTTAGCTAGGCGGTGTGGAATTTTGTCCGGGGTTTTTTCGATGTCATTCGTGTAATCCCCTTTCTTGCTATTGTAGCTGTTTTCATTGGTTCGCTTTAAACTACTGTATTCTTCATAATCCCATATTCCCCCGGCTGCCGCACGCAATTTGGCGTCCAAATAAGTTGAATCGCTGGACAATCGGCCGTCGTTTTTTTGGGATAAGTAGGCGGCGCTTTGCAATTTATTGAAAATGGTCCAAATGCTTTTGTTGCGCCAATCGATACGCCCTTTGTCGGCCAAAATCCTAAGAATGGCCTTGAACTGATCTTTGTTGGGGGCGATGTTGTTGGCCATTTTATCCAAAATGCCGTATAAAGCCCACGCGTCTTTATTTTCCAAACGCCCCTTCCATTCCCCCACTTCGTCCGCTTCGGCTTTTTCTTGTCGCGCGGCGGATTCCGTTCCGAAATCTCCCAGCAATGGAACATTCTCGGTGAGGGCGGTTCCAATGCGGGCAGCGTGATCGGCTTGCTTGCGTTTGTGGCGACGTTCCAAAAACTCTTTTAAATCAAGCATGGTTTGCCAAATGTCGCCAACCGAGACGAATGTGGTGTTGTTCCAAATACTTCTTAAAGGGCTCATTTCGGTGTTTCCCTGCGCTTCTTGTATTTTTTCAATCACCATTTTTATCTTTTCCAGATCTTCTTTCAATAATTTTTGACGATTGTCCAATACTCCGACGATTTGTGTGTCTTTGCTCACTTCATACTCTTTCACCAAAACTTCTCCATCCTTATTGTAGGATTTCATTGTGCTGAGCAATCCCTTGCCCCCGGGAATGTTTCCGATTAATTTTGAATTGAGTAATTCATCAATTTTTTCATTGGTTTTATTGATTTCCCCCATTAATTCATCGGGGGTTTTGGGGGGGTCTGCGGATTGATCTGTTCCCAAACTGGGGCTGACACTCGCTATACCTTTTGCGGCATCGTCTTCTTGCCCGCGAATGATGGCGAGTTGTTCAATCCCCATTACTTTTGCCGGAATCCCCGCTTCCACAACCGCTTTAGAAAGCGCTGAAAGGGGTTTTTCGGGATCCATTCCCACTTCCATGGCGTATAGCTCGCTGAGCACGTCTTCGTCTTTCCAGTCACTGGCACTATAACTTTCCTTCACTTCGCAGTCCCGGGGCGGCTGCTTGGTTGGATAGGCGTCTACAAAGAGCTGCTTGATTCGTGGCCACTGCGCATTTTTGGTATAGGCATCCATCCACAGACTTTTCAATTCCGGGTTGCCTTCGAACACCCAATGGCGCAACTCGTGGCTCACTCGACTGACCAACGATTCAGCCTTGGTTGGATCGGTAAAAATCGACTCGTCAATGATCACTTTTTTTTTCGTCTTGACGCTCCAAAAACACCATACTTCCCTTGGTGGTATACGGGCGAAACTTGGTTTCAAAGTCGCGGTGGTTTACATACACCAAGGTGGCATTTGGATCGCTCAATTCGCCTAATCTCAAGTGAGATTCCAGTGTTTGCTTTACTTCATTTATATCGCTCATTCCAGCGATTTCTCCCATTAAACGAGTAACCTTTTGTACTTCTTTTAGCTGATCCACCGGAGTGATCGACTCTGTCATTTTTTCTGCAAAATTCCAACCCGGCCGTGAGCCTAAGCAATCCATTCAATTCATCCTGTATTTCCAGGCGTTCTTCGGGGCTCAATGCTTCACGCGCTAGCGTGCTTTTTATTTGTTGCAATTGCTCGCGCACATTGTCGGGCAGTCCGTCCAAAAATCGTCGTTGTTCCCCCTTGATAGGCCCACCATTTATTGCTTCTTCCTGGGCAATCATTGCCCGTTTCCATTCGGTTACATTGGTATAGTTTAGGCCTGCAAAAACTTTTTCTAGTTTGTCTATTTTCTTTTGCAACTGCGTTTGATCCTCTATTGCCTCTGTCTGTGTTTTCACATCATTTAAAATGTGTTCCGCTTCACTGAAATTTCGTTCCAATTGAATCAACCCGTCGGCACTTTCAAATAGTTTTTCACTCTTTTGTATTCTTTCTGCCACTCCATTAATAAAATGCCGCAGATCTTTTTTTTGTTTCTGCGATACCCCCTGATCACTTAATCCATCTACTTTTGCGTTAAGTGCTTGATGCTTTTTTTCAAAGTAAGCACGTAGCTGCGCTTCGCGCATCGATTGCGCTTCGGCATGCAACGTATAGAGCTTATCAACGATTTCGC
Organism: Candidatus Peregrinibacteria bacterium; assembly: GCA_016699515.1. Lineage (GTDB taxonomy): Bacteria > Patescibacteriota > Gracilibacteria > UM-FILTER-43-11 > UM-FILTER-43-11. Next base: position 569,855 of record CP064978.1, read on the forward strand.
GCGGGATTCGCTCCATTAATTTAAGGGATTGGTCGCGTTCCAATAATTTTTTTGTCACCGCTTGCTTGGCATTATCGCGTGCGCGGCTGTCACTGCCAGTAAGAGCATACTTATGATCTTTTTCCAGCGGATTGAATAGTTGAGCGACTTGATCGGTACTGCTCGCAATGGTTTGGCCAATTTCAAGTTGTGCTCGCTCGGATTCACTTAAAAAATCCGTTAAATTCATCTCGAGTTGAGCGTTCAGAGTGCGAAAATCTACCGACCCCCTTTGGAAATTGGCGATTATTTTTTGTGCCACTTGCCAATCGTCAACGGTTCGGCGAAATTCGTCCGCATTTTCGATCGGTTTTTTTAGCTCATTGATCATGGTTTCCAATCGGGCTTTTTTGGGTGATTCCTGTAGGTTATTTAGTCGATTCGCAAAACTATAGAGTGGTGCCCCCCCCTTGTTTTCGCCTTCGGCTGCATTTAGTTCGCTTTCTAATCCATCCAGTCGTTCTTGCAGTTCGATGATCTCATTTTGATCATACGTTCTAGTAATTTGCGCTTGCAAATCGGCGATTTGTGCCCTTAAATATTCCACTTCTTTTCCATTTTCTATTCGATTTACATACACCAAACGTGCTGTAATTTCAGCGAAACCACTGATCTTTACCCACTGATGTCTCATCCAAGGGTGCTTCAAAGTAATCAAATTAATCTTAATATTTTACCATAAAAGCCCTGTTTTTACCAGGGTAAAATCTCCATTCATCAAAGAACTCAGTTTTGGCTACCTTCACCGATGTTGAATCGTTTTAGGTGGTGCATAAAGTTCGGGAGGCGCTGGGTCGCAAGATGGGTTCGATACTAGCCCACGGCGCTTAATTAATTCTATTTTACATTTATTATTATTTTTGTCAATAAGGTTGTTTTTGCTTATTCTTGGGCTTAAAATACTTTTTGACAAAAATCTTTTGACACCTTTGGATCAGTGCGATAGATTCCCTATTGTAAGTTTGCCTTTCTGACACATTAGTTCCTATTATGGTGCATTATGCCCCTGTCAGAAAGAGCTCCATCATCAATGACGAATGTTCAATTATAAACGGCTCGCTCGCGAGCTCGTGTTTTTTAGTGAATTTAATTCGTAATTTTTAATTCGTAATTTTTAATTTTATGCTCCCAAAAAAGCCTCTCTCCCTTTTGATTGCCTTCACCCTGCTCATTCAAATTCTTTCGCCTTCGCTCGCCTGGGCACAAGAAGAGTTGCCTTCTACTGAAGACGGCAGTTATAGTGGTGGTTTGAGTTTAGAAAACGCTGATGAAGAAACTCCAATCCTAACTGACCCTAAAGCAGATCCCGAAGAAAAGCCAGTGATGGAAGAGGTGATTCCCGAGGCGCAGGTGCCCGAAGAAGAAGCGATCAAGGCCGATGAGCCTGCCCCCGAAGCGGCCGCCACCGCTCCCGAGGCGAATGCGGTTAATAGTGTCCCTAGTGGTATCTACGATGGGCACGTTACCGATGTCACCAATGTGCCCGATCCATTTTCTTTTACCAAGAATAGCCGCGGTACTTTTGAGGTGGGAGAGTTTACCGGGGCTGCTACTTACTCGTATTCGCTAGATTTACCACCTGGGCGCAATGGTATGACCCCCTCGGTCAATTTTACTTACAATAGCCAAAATGAATCTGTTGAAAATATTGTGGGTTATCAATGGAATCTTAATTTGTACTCCATTGCGCGCGTCAATAAAACCGGAGTTGAAAATTTATACACTAACCATGTGTTTCGAGTTCAAAGCCCGAGCGAGAGTGGTGAGCTTGTTGCACTTTCTACCGATCCAGTTACCGGCTATGGAACTTATGGTTTGATGGATGAAAGCAGCTTTAGTCAATACGAATACTTGCCGACGAATCAGTGGGTTGTTACCACTAAAACCGGTATGAAGTATACTTTTGGGCGAGAGCAGATCAGTCGACATTTTCAATCAAATGACTCAAGTAGGGTGTTCGCATGGTTTTTAAGCGAAACTCGCGATAGTAATGATAATTTTATACGCTATACCTATCGTAAGGAATCCAATCAAATTTACCCTGATTCCATTTTTTATACCGGACATGGAACGATTGATGGTGCCGTTCGATTGCGGTTTATTACTTCACTTGTCAATCGAGATGATGCGCACATTGATTTCAGTCGAGGATTCGAAGTTCGTACCAATCGAGTGATTGATACCATTGAGGTGCAAGTTGATTCGCTGGTGTCAGCAAGCTATCAGTTGAGTTATACACAGTTAACTCCTCTTATTCGTAATACTTTACAACGCATTGACGGTATATTGTTTAATCGCGATGCTAATCCGGTTCGCTCGAGTAATTTACCACCTGTTCAATTTGAATACACTCAATCTCAGGTGAGTTGGAGCCCGGTGAGTACTAACTATCTACCCACATGGAAATATATGGATTGCCCGACGATTGGTTCGCTCTGTCCCAATCAGGCGTCTAGTATATGGATTACCAGAGAACCAATGTTTGAATGGGATATGAATGGGGATTCTTTGATTGATTTTGAGTACATCAATCCCTTTCTCAGTTCCCCTCCTTATGTTCATGAGCGAGCTACTAATAATGGTGATGGTACCTTTACTATTTCACCTGCTCAATTTTATCTTTTTACACCCAGCACCTTTTTTTATAATCTTCCCGGCTATTTTGACAAATTAGTTGACTTTGATGGTGATCTAAGAATGGATCGACTTCGATCCATTCTTACTAACAATAGGGATGCATTTGGTCAGCGCATCATTCAATCGGAGATCTATAAAAATGGTACTAATGGCACGCCCATTTCTAACTCCTTGCCGATATATTTTGGTAAGGATAATGTTTTTCAATGGGATGCAGGCAGTGCTTTGGGCGATATTAATGGTGATGGATTGACTGATATTGCCCAATTTCATTACTCACAAATTGACCCAAACCATACCACCGATAAAATTTGCATTAACCATGATGGAAATAGTTGCCAGCTTTCCTCATTGTGGTCGCGACCTTATACACGCCTGCCCAACAGCACTATCAATGTTCCCCTTTCACTAGATGTTACCATCGATTCATCTCATTATCAGGAAAGGATGGGAACACTTTTTGATTGTAATATGGATGGCTTGGCTGATTTGCATGGCCGTGTATTCAATGCAAGTAAAGGGGTTTATTTAAATAATGGGGCTGGTGGATGGATTTATTTTGCGGGTCCCAATATGCGTGAACAGGCATGCGCCTCACCTGAATTCTATTCAATCGATTTAAATGGTGATGGTATTTTAGATGGAGTCGGTGGTCGCGATAATAATACTGGTGTTAATGGTGGTTATTCTATTGGGACCGGTGTGTTGTTTCGAGGGGCTTTCGTTCCCACAAACCCTAATTCACAAATTCCAGCGTATGCCTCTTTTCCCAATACCTTCGGATTCTCTTTGCAAGATGGAACTACCCGATTAATCGATATCAACGGTGACATGCTACCAGATATAGTTCGTTCCTATAGTGATATACAGACTATTAATGGTCGCGATGCACGCATTGAAAATCAGGCTACCTATTTACATACCGGTTCGCGACCCTATTTTCTTAAAACGGTTACCAACGGCGAAGGGGGGCGCATCAATATTGAATATTCAACCTCTGCGCAGCAAAGGCGTGCGGATGGTTCACAAGCTAACCCGTCACTTCCTTTGAATGTGACGGTGGTCCGATCGGTTTCCGGTAATGACGGAATGGGAAAGGTGAGCACCACAAATTATCGCTATGAGGATGGTTATTATTATTACGAAGACGTCTATCATCGCGAATTTGCCGGATTCAACAAAGTAACCAAAACCGACCAAGACGGCCGTGAAACGGTTTCTTATTATCACCAAGGGCAAAACAGTCTCGACGGAACGGCCGAGGGTGAGTATCAAGATCACATCAGTAAAAAAGGGCATCCCTATCGTACTGAGTACTACGATGAAAACGGAAATTTGCTCACAAGCAGCGTGAACCAGTGGGAAGACTTCCCCTTAGCTGGAGACCGTCGCCACTTCGTTTCGCTTGTTCGTACTACCAACACTCTTTATGATCCAAATGGCACCAATCACCATTCAACCTCTCAGGAATTTACGTATGACCTCAATAGCGGCAATGTTCTTAATCAGCGAAATTTCGGAGAAGTCACCGCCAATCAGGATGGAAGCTTTAGTGATATCGGAAACGATCGCATCGATACCGTTTACACCTACGCTACTCCAACGGTGAGCGGAAGTCATTTGGTGGGAATGGTGTCATCGGTGGAGCGACTGGACGCCAGCAATAATCGAATCGATATGACTCGCCTCAATTACGATGGCCTTGCCTACGGGCAAGTGAGCGTGGGGAATAATACTCGCCAAGAAGCCTGGTTGCATACCCCCGGACAAGCGGATCGCTGGATAGCCACCAGCACGGCCTACAATGGGTATGGGCTCCCTACCAGTCAAACGGATCCACTCAATAACACAGTCACGGTAATCTACGATGTAAATAACCTCTATCCGGCTAGGATTACCAATGCCCTTTCACAAGTCACAACCCATCACTATTCCCTTCTGCATGGACAACTTCTTTCGATGATCGACGCGAATGGGGCCCAAATGGTTAATACCTATGACGGGCTAGGGCGACTTGTTGCCACTGACACTACCGACCCTCAAAATCCCACTCAGCTAATGCGCTTAACCACAGTAGAATATTCCCCTACCATTCTTCAGCCGCGTTACACCGATATTTACAATTATAACCTGCCAAATTGGGTGCATGTCACTACTCACCACGGAAACCTTCCGGGTGCCAGCGGAGCGGTTGATGCCGAAACCTATGTGTACACCGATGGTTACGGCCGCACCATGCAAACCAAAACCGAAGCCGATAATGGCCAGTGGATCACGGCCGGATCGATCTTTAACGACCGCGGTGAAGTCGAAAAAAGCATTCAACCGCTTTACAGTCCGTTTTCATTCTTTCAAGCCTACGTTAGCCGGCCCAGCGGCTTGGTTAGTTACGACAACGTCCCAGGTTACGTCGATCTGCCCAGCAATTTAGAAGGAACCACCTACACCTACGACGCACTCGGTCGCCAGCTCACCGCCACAGATAGTGGGGTAGTTACTACTGCATACGACGGTTGGACCCAAACGATGTTCGATGAAGCGAACAAACGCAAAGATTACGATTACGATTCCCGTGGAAACCTGATCGCCGTTCGTGAGTACGAGGGAATGAATGTGTATCAAACCCATTATGATTACAATCTTCAAAACAGTCTCACTCAAATCACCGATGCGGAGCAAAACATTCGCTCCTTCACCTACGACAGCTTCGGCCGCCGCCTCACTCAAACCGATCCGCATCAAACCGGTGCCGGTTATGGCGAGTGGAGATATGCGTACGACGACAACAGCAATCTGCTCACCCGTACCGACGCTAAAGCACAGGTGCTCGGCTACACCTACGATGCGTTAAACCGCCTCACTCAACTGCGTGATGTCACCGATCCACAAAACCCGCTTTCGATTACTACGTACACGTACGATAGTTGTACCAACGGAATCTCACGCGTGTGTTCCGTGAGCCATCAGCCCACCAAAACCAGTGTGATGACCAATTTGCCCACACCAATCGATACCAGTTACGTTTATGATCTCCTTGGGCGCGTGAGTTCACAAACCCGAATGCAAGATTCCAAAACCTTCACCATGGGTTATGAGTACTCACGGCAAGGAATGGTCACCGCCATCACCTATCCTTACAACCAGGTGGTCCGGTACCAGTTTAGTAGTGCAGGGCTCTCCAATGGGGCCACCTTCCAAAACGATACCAATCCGGTTGAAACCCTAGCCCAAAACCTTACCTACAGCCCACTCGGTCAAATGGAAACGATGACCTATGGCAATGGGCTGACCTTTACCAATTCCTACGATCCAACGAAACGAATGCGACTGGAACGTAAGTTGCTCCAGAGCCCCACCACCTCCACCACTCTTCAAGACATCACCTACGCGTACGACGAAGTCGGAAACATCACTCGTTTAAACGATGTAACCTTGATGGGAGTGGGTAAAAATGTTGCCTACACCTACGACGACCTCCATCGCCTTCTTTCTCCCCAAGCCACCGACAATGGAGGAACTCAACTCTACGATCAAACCTTTACCTACTCCCCCATCGGAAACATCCTCAGTACCTCCCAAAACGGAACCTACACCTACAGCGGACGTGACGTCGCCAGTGATCAATACGCCTCCCCCCACGCCGTTACCCAAGTAAACGGAGACGAACTCTATTACGATCCCAACGGAAACCTCTTCAAGTATTCCGGTCATTACTCTTTGGAATGGAATCCTCTAGATCAAATGGTCACCTCCTTTAATAACAATGGAGACAGCCTTTCTTACACCTACGACGAAACCGGACGAAGAGCCTCTAAATACTATCATCCCAATGAACAAGGAGTTCCCCCCTTCATCCAAGTCACCGGTCCCGGAGGTCTCATTCAAATCATTCCCAACCCTGCCTACAAACCCGATGTACTCACGCTCTATCCTTTCAAAGAGATTGAAGTAGGCAATGACCGTTACATCAAACACAACCTGTATCTGGGTTCCGAACTTTTGGCTACCTTGGATTTCTCCAGCTCCACTCCCACCGCGGGCACCCTTCACTTTGTTCACAGTGATCACCTCTCGGGTTCCAATCTGATCACCGACCCCACCGGACAAGTCACCCAAACCCTCGATTACTACCCCTACGGTGAATCCCGCATCAACCAAAACTCCAACGCTTCCACCTACGACCAAACCCACAAGTTCACCGGTTACGAAGAAGACGAAACCGGACTCTACTACGCCCAAGCTCGTTACTACAATGGAACCCTTGGACGGTTTGTGAGTGTGGATCCTTTGGTGATGAGTGAAGCTCAATTTACCAACAAAACGATTGAATCAATTCTAAAAGACCCTCAACAATTAAATGCTTATTCATACGCAAGGAATAATCCGATGAGGTTTGTGGATAGGGATGGGCAATCGACAGATCCAGTAGTTACTGTTATCGATTATGCTGGCGCCCTCTTTAACTTAATACAAATATCTGGTGAAGGGTATTCTTATCTATATGCTACAATCGTGGGAGATAGTGAGGGTCAAAGGCAAGCAGTAATAGCCATTGATAAAAACTGGGAGGATTTTCAGGTCGCCGGCAAGGCTGCCGTTCTTGATTCAGGAGCAACTGCAATAATAGGCGTACCTGCCCTTGCAGGTATGAATCGTATTAAAGATATTACAGTTGATTATTTCAATAAATTAGATTCGGTAAAGAATGCCTTTTCGAACGCAATAGCAGGAGGAAAACATATGGGTGTGATCAGGGGTTTTTATAGTCAAAGCATTAGTGGCTTAAAGAAGACAATTAGAAGTTTAAATAGAAGGTTGGCCGAGCATGTTAGTAAAATAAATAATCCAGAAAAGTACTTTGATGATTGGGATAACTTTGATGATGTTAGGAAAGCAAAAGAAATTAAACATTGGACAGATGAATCAGTTAACTTTGCTGAACAGGGCAATATAGCAAAAGAAGTACTAAAAGAAAAACTCGAAGATGAAGCTAAAAAATAACATTTAATTAACTTTTTATGGATGACTATAAATATTATGCTACATCACTCTATGAGTTGATATACCTATATTATTTGGAAAGTTGTTTTTATAATGACCCTTTCGATAAAGCAAGAAAACAGATTTACGACGAATTTTTTAAATCATTTTCTAAGAATGTATATAATTTTAATGATTATTTAGATAATTTTCCTTATGAATATAACAAGGTTGCTCTCGATGTTTTTGAAAGAATACCTAACCTTAAGAATAAATTAAAAACCGAGGTGGATAAATTGATGGCAAAAAGTGATGAAATCAAAATAGGTAAATTAAGTGATCCAACGGGAGGGAAAAAGACCGCACTGCGCGAGCTTATAGGCAAATTCAAAAATAGGTTTGTGGGCACAGAATTAGACGAAGCAGATTTAGGATTAAACATTAATGTAGATAAGGAATATATTTAATTAAAAGCCTTTACAACATAGATTTTATTCGCAAAATTACATAAGAAAAATAGCTTAACCATGGCCAAATCACTTTGACCAAATCAGTTACTGCTATCAATTAAAAATCATTTACTTTAAACGCCGCTTACCCAAGTAAGCGGCGTTTTTTGAATCGTGATGAGGTTGAGTGACTTTATTTGCCAGTGAGCATGTTGATGGTTTTTACCACCGTGTCGGGGTTTAAACTCATGCTGTTGATTCCTTGTGACACTAGGAATTCGGCGAATTCGGGATAGTCGCTGGGGCCTTGTCCGCAAATGCCCACTTTTTTCTTTTTCGCTTTGCCACACGAATCACTTCCGAAATCAGGCGTTTTACCGCTTCGTTTCGCTCATCAAACACATGACGTACCAATTCGGAATCGCGGTCTACCCCCCAGGGTTAATTGGGTAAGGTCGTTTGACCCGATCGAAAAGCCGTCAAAAATTTCTGCAAATTCTTCGGCCAAAATTACGTTGCTGGGAATTTCACACATCATGTAAACCTCTAAGTCGTTTTTTCCTCGTTCCAGTCCATATTTACGCATTTCGGCTTGCACCTTTCGGCCTTCTTGTACGGTGCGAACAAACGGAATCATGATTTTAACGTTGGTAAGTCCCATTTCATCACGTACGCGTTTCATCGCTTTGCATTCCAAAGCATACGCCATTTTGTAGCTGGGGTCGTAGTAACGACTGGCTCCTCGCCAACCGATCATAGGATTTTCTTCTTTGGGCTCAAACTCATCGCCGCCAACCAAATTGGCATATTCATTCGATTTAAAGTCGCTCATGCGTACGATCACATCGTTGGGATAAAAGGCGGCGGCAATCGTGGCGACCCCTTCGGCTAGTTGATCGACAAAGAAGTCGGCTTTGTTTTTGTACGCACCGGTAATTTTATCGATCTTCTTTTTGGTGGCTTCGTTTTTCAGCTTGCTGTAATTCAAAAGAGCCAATGGGTGAATTTGAATGTACGAATTAATGATGAATTCCAAGCGCGCCAGTCCCACGCCGTCGTTGGGCAAAAAAGATTTCTCGAACGCGATTTCCGGGTTGCCCAAATTCAACATGATTTTGGTCTTGGGCATTTTTAGGTTGGCTAAACTGGTTTTTTTGACATTAAAACGCAATTTTCCTTGATAGATATTTCCGGAATTTCCTTCGCAGGCTACGGTGATGTCTTGGCCGGTTTTAATCTTTTTGGTTGCGTCGTTCGTTCCCACCACACAGGGAATGCCCAGCTCGCGCGAGATGATGGCGGCATGGCAGGTTCGCCCTCCCCGATCGGTGACGATGGCTGATGCAATTTTCATGATGGGCACCCAGTCGGGGTCGGTCATTTCGGTAACAAGAATCTCCCCTTTCTGAAAGGTTTTAATGTCTTTGGGGCTTTTGATCACCCGTGCCCTCCACTGGCCATTTTGCTGCCAACCGGTGCACCCGACGTGATCAGTTTTCCGCTTTGAATCAAATCGTATTCTTCAAGCTGCGTTAGGTCGCGACGGGATTGCACGGTTTCGGGTCGGGCCTGAACGATGTATAGTTCACCGGTTTTTCCGTCCTTTGCCCATTCCATATCCATGGGCTTTCCGTAATGCAGCTCGATCAGCATGGCCCACTTGGCCAGTTGTGCTACTTCGTCATCGGTGATGCAGTACTTGTTGCGGTCTTTTTCGGGAACGGGAACATTTTTTACTTTCGCCCCGGTTGCGTAAATCATTTTGACGGCTTTTCCTCCTAAATGCCGTTTGATAATGGGCATTTTAATCCCCTTTTCCAAGGTGGGCTTGAACACGTAAAATTCGTCGGGATTCACCGCTCCCTGCACTACGTTTTCTCCTAGTCCGTAGGCTCCGTTGATCAATACGGTATTTTCAAAACCGGTTTCGGTATCAATACTGAACATCACTCCCGAAGCGGCCATATCTGAACGAACCATTTTTTGGACTGCGATTGAAAGCCCTACGTCAAAGTGATCGTATTTTTTCTCTTCGCGGTAAGCGATGGCGCGGTCGGTAAACAGAGAGGCAAAGCAGCGCTTGCAGTCTTTAAGCACTTCCTCTTTTCCACTTACGTTCAGAAACGTTTCCTGTTGGCCGGCGAACGATGCGTCGGGTAAATCTTCGGCCGTGGCGGACGAACGAATGGCGACGTCACAGTTTTTGCCATATTGTTTTTCCATTTCCCGATAGGCTTCCAGAATCGCCTTTTCCAGATCTGCAGGGAACTGAGCTTTCAAAATCAGGTCACGCACTTTCTTTCCGCGTGTTTGTAAGTTGGTTAGATCAGAAACATTCAGGTCTTTTAAAATCGAGCGTATTTCGTTCTTAATACCGGCGGTTTCCAATAAATAATGGTAGGCATGGGCTGTTACCGCAAATCCCCCCGGAACCTTCACTCCTTTTTTGGTTAATTTTTGGATCATTTCCCCCAGCGATGCGTTTTTTCCACCCACCAGTGGTACGTCCTTAATGGATAGTTCAGTAAACCACAACACGAACTCTTTATTTCGGTTCAGGTGCTTGATGAGTTTTTTCAACATGGGTTTTTATTGTTATTTTTTAAATTTTCTTCATCTTAGCACACCTGTTTTGAACCCCGCAAGAACCGATTGACAAGTGAACAAACGTTTACTAATGTGGGTAAGCTTATTGTTGTTTTGATTATTCATTGGATGAATTCGAGTTATCACTTATGATTGGCTTATGTACGCTTCGATTATTCTTTTTAAAAAATTGGGCGCGTTCGACGACGCATTAACCTATTTAATTCCCAACGATTTAACGCCGGTTTTAAAGGTGGGCTCGGGAGTGGTGGTGCCTTTTGGTCAGCGCAGCGCACACGGGGTTGTGGTTGCGATTTTGGATCAGCTGCCTTCCGATTTGGAGGTCGCTAAAATTAAGCCCATCGCCTCGTTGGTGGCGGACTTTCAGTTACCGGCGGTGTCTGTTGAGGTGGCCAGGCAAATGGCACAACATTATCACTGCTCGCTGGCTAAAGCCATTCGCTTGTGGGTGCCCAAGCAGGTGTGGGACGGAGCCCTTCAGTCACCGTCGATTCAACGGCTTTGCATTGCGGACCGTTCGATCCCCATTCGCGGATCTAATCAAATGGCCGTTTTTGAATGGATTCAATCACGTGGAGCTTGTACCGATCGCGAACTAAAAGCAGCGATCCCCCATGCAAATTTGGCACTTAAAACCTTGCTCCAAAAAGGAGTGTTACGCTCGGATACGGAGCACGCCTTTCCCCCGTTTCAATCCGACACATTTCATTGGCCCGTTTTTGAAAAAACGCTCACCGAGGATCAGCAGGCGGCTTTGACCGCCATTCAAAACGCGGATCGACCAGTGTTGCTTCATGGAGTGACCGGATCGGGTAAAACCGAGGTGTATTTACGTTTGATTGGTCAGACCATCGCTGCCGGGAGGCAGGCCATTTTGCTGGTTCCCGAAATCGCGTTAACCCCTCAAACGGTCGCTTATTTTAAGGCGCTTTTTGGTGAACACGTTGCCGTGTTTCACTCCCAGTTAAACGCCAGTGAACGAGCCAATGAATGGTGGAAGGTTCGATTGGGGTATGCTCCGCTCACCATCGGTTCGCGTTCGGCTGTTTTCGCCCCTATGACCGATTGGGATTGGTGATCATCGACGAAGAACATGAATGGACGTATAAACAGGAATCAACCCCTTATTATTCGGCTCATTGGGTGGCAACCGAACTGTGCGTGCGAACTCAATCTTCATTAGTGTTCGGCAGTGCTACCCCTGCTTTGGAACGCTATTTTAGCGCGCAGCAAGGCGACTATCTTTACGTTTCCCTTCCCCATCGCATCAACGAATCGGCGTTGCCGGTCATTCAAGTGGTGGATTTGCGTGAGGAATTTAAAAAACGAAATTTCAGTATTTTTTCTTTGGCTTTGCAGCAAGCCATTCGAGAGCGATTGGAGCGCCGTGAGCAGGTGATTTTGTTTGTCAATCAGCGAGGCCTTGCCAATGCGGTGGTGTGCCGGGATTGTGGGTTTACCGAACAATGTGATCGATGTGACATCAGTTTAAAATTTCATCGGCTTGATTCACAGGTCGGCTTAGAAGCTCGCGAACGATTGATGTGTCATTATTGCGGACGGATTAAGCCGGTTCCACTGGTGTGTCCCGTGTGTCAATCCAGCTACATTAAATACATTGGCGTTGGCACTCAACGGGTTGAAAACGATCTTAAATCGCTCTTTCCGTCCGTTCGCACCTTGCGCGCCGATCGCGATACCACTCAGCAAAAAAATGGGTTTGATCCTATTTACCAACAATTCCTTCATCACGAGGCAGATGTTTTGATTGGCACACAAATGATCGCCAAGGGGCTTGATTTTAAAAACGTGACTTTGATTGGTGCTATTTTGGCGGATGTAGGCTTGCATTTGCCTGATTTTAGGGGGGGCGAGCGCTTGTTTCAGCTGATGACTCAAGTGGCCGGGCGCTGTGGGCGCGGCGAGATTCCCGGACAGGTTTTGCTACAAACTTACACTCCCGATCATCCGGTAATCCAGCATTTGGCAGTGGGTGATTATTCTGATTTTGCTAAGCAGGAACTTACGCATCGTTCGTATTTTAACTACCCGCCCTTTGAGCGTTTGATTAAATGCACGGTGGTGGGAACGTCGTCCGATGCCCTTGGAGCACATGTGGCCCAAGAGATCGCCTTATTGCAAGATCTTTTAGCAGCGCATTCTCTTCCGCTTACCCTTTCGGACGCTCCGGCTTTGATTCCTAAAATGGCTAATCGCTACTACCATCACGTTTTAATTCAAGGCCAAAATCCCAATCTCATTTTTAACTACTGGACCCCACCCAAACATTGGCGAGTGGACGTTGACCCGGTTCACACCACTTAAAATCACTCTTTACCCCCCCGTAAAAACTCGTTGGCTGCGCTGATTTCTTTGTGATAGAATTGATTCAAAATAGAAATCGAACGATGAAATTTAAATACATTGCCTTAACACCACAAAACGAGCGCGTTGTTGGAGCATTGGAAGCCGAAAGCGAACTGCTAGCCCAAGGGCAACTCCATCGCTTGCATTTGGCAATCGTTTCGATTGAGCCGATTTCGAACGAAGCCTACGAAGCCTGGCAAAAAAATCAAGAAGGTGAAAAACAAAAAAAGGGCATCAAAACGTTTCGGTTTGTGGCGGTTGATGCTAATCAGCAAACGGTAGATGGAACGATTGATGCCGTGAGTGGTGAAAATGCGTATGACCGTTTGATTAAGGATTATCATTTTGAAGTTCAAACGCTGCATCCTGTTTTAGCCAACGAGGCTGAGCAAAAGCAATTCGAGGCGCAATTGGCCACTTGGAAAGCTAAAGTGCACCGCGCCGTGAGTGAGCCAGATCGATTGTAATCCCTCGAAGTTTTGGATGAGAAAATCAATTCGGAAATGGTGAAGGAAGTTGATGAGGTGATCCATCTAACCAAAAAAACACTTTTGGATCATCCGGATTTGTTCAGCCAAGAGCTAAAGCGTTTGATCGATAATAAAATTGCGGAGCTGGAGCGCGTGCGCACCAGTAACAACTCTAAACACATCGCCGAGATCGCCAACGCACTTTATGAAGCCTTGGAACACCCCGATCAATTGAAGGGGCATCCCGAGCAGGTGTCGCAGTACCGCGAAGAAGTCAGTCGTCTGCGCATGAATGAAATTCTAAAAAAAGAGGCTTTGATTTACCAAAAGGCTCTTTCGATGCGCAGCATCAAGGTTTTGTTTCACCAAATTTCATCCCGACTTAAAGGGTATCGCCGCTTGGTTGAACCGCGGGATGCCCAGGACCATCGCCCGTTCTTTCGACGATTCATCGACGCTTGGCGCGCGCGCCATGCATCATCGGCCAGGCCTACTTCCTCCCCAACTCCTCATGGCTTGTCCGATTCTCATTTCCCCTCGGGTTTGCGCCTTTTAATTCATGAAGTGAATGGATTTGTGGGCTGGTTGGTCTTTTTTTATGTGGGTTATTTTGTGGTGGCTAATCTAAGTGTAGAAAAACAACTTTCCTTTTTGCCTCAGGCTTTTTTTCTTAAAACGCTGCAGTCTCCACTTATATTTGCGGTTTCAGCTTTTTTTGTTTGGCTTTATGTTACCTTGTTGATTTTGGAATTTGTGTTTAAAGGACGATGGTTTTCTTCTCTACTTTTTTTTCTGTCGTCCGGCAGCCTGCTCGCGTTTGTCATGGTTAATTTTTTGGCGGTTTGATAGACTGAATTTACTTTTTTTATTCCATTTTCATGTTTGAGTATAAAAAAAACGGATTGAATTGGACTTTCATTTTTCTGATGATCATTGTGGTTTTGATTTTATTGATTTCGCTTTCCATTCATTTTTTCCGTTCAGGCGGTTTGGGAGGCTTGGGAACATCCGGTCCGCAAAAGCCAACCGTCGATTTTTTAACTCCTCAACAAAAAAACCCTGAATCACGAAGCGTATCTTCAGGTGATCCAAGGTGACGGTGACTGCGATCAAATTTTGTTCGATTCCGATTTAAAGCAAGCCTGTTTGGATCAAAATTATTACCAAAACGCTTTGTCGTCCAACGATTCAAGCTTGTGCCTTAAAATTGAGCAAGAAGCGTTGCGCGAGGATTGCTTGGCGCGCGTGTATTATGAACTAGCCCGACAAACGGGTAATTACGATATGTGTGATCAGGTTCGCGGGCCTTTGCAGCAATCTTGCTTGGACCAAAAAAATTATTCCGCGGCCATTGAAAACCAGCAGCTTACTTTGTGCGAATCGATTATTGAACCGACCCTTAAGCAAACTTGTTTTGACGAAGTTCAATTTGTATTAGCCGTCGAATCGGGAGAGCTTTCGAGCTGTAATAATGTGGTGAATGCGACTTTGCTCGCTCGTTGTCGTGAACGTATTCAGTCGCGCCAAGTGTACCAAGATCTTGCTCGCTCAGATGCACTCACGCCCCAGGTTAATTATTCTGACCCCAAAAGCGGTTGCGCCGCTTTGAGCGGCACGCGCCAATCCGAATGTGAAGATAAGGCACAATTTCTTTTGGCCACTCAGAAATTGGATTTAACCTTTTGCCAAAACATTAAAAACGCCACCATGAAATCGGAATGCACCAATACGGTGACTTTACAAGCCAATAGCACTTGGTTGCGCCGTGCGCTTTCCGAAAGTAATGCCGACTTTTGCAATCGTATTTTGTCAGCCGATTTAGTGTCTCTGTGTCACACTCAGGTTCAATGATTTTTTTACTTTGATTTCCATTATGCACACTCGTTATTCCTCTTTTTTACCTTCGGCGTTTCGTTTGTTCTTAGGTGTTTCGCTGGGGGCGTTGCTGCTGATGGCATTTTCCGATTCCACCCATGCCAGTAGTTTACGTGGAGTGGCCTACGGGCAGAACGTTGGGCTCATTCATATGGATTACACCACCGCGATACGCCCCTCGGCCGATCCGCAGTTTGATGCGCCCGCTTATTACGTTGGCCCCACCAAGCAATTTTATATCCCGGCCAGCAATCCGGCTTTTACCGGGCCCGGTAACCCTTCGCAGATTGCGCAATTTGGAATTTACCCTTCGGATTGCAGCGCGAGTGGTTGTTTGATGCATGGAAACTTATGGAGCGATACGATCGGATGGATTTCGATCGATGGCGAACAAATTAATCAAGAAATCAGCGCCTTGATTGGCTTACCTCCCGCCCAAGAAGACACCCCTTCGGACCCTTATCCATCCAGCTTGTATCCACGTGTGCTTAGTTCGGGTGCCTTGGTGGGCTTGGCCTGGAGCCAGTCGAGTGGTTGGTTTCAGTTTTCCAGCAATTCCACTGCCGGTGTAACTGCTTTGCCCACCGCCCAAAATTCAACCACGTGGGGGGCTTGGGTTGATTTGGGTGCCTCTCCTGATCCGACCTTTGGTGACTTCCCGCTTCGTGGCTATTCGTGGAGTGAAAAGCTCGGTTGGATCAAATTTAGTATCGAGCCCCAAGATTTAGTTTCGTTTTCGTTTGATAGTTTTTCGGAGTGGACGGGCGACACTACCCCTCCCGTTACGCCGCCCACGAATCCAATCGGCAATCCCCCGTTAAATGCCGTTTGGCTTTCGGTGGGGGTTAATACCGGGGCGTCGGTGAATCCGCGCACGGTGGTGTGGCAAGATTTTATCGGTGATCCCGAATCGGGCATCAATCTGCTCCAATCCAACTTACAGGTGGCTTTGGCGCCGGGTAACCCGGCTGAATGCGCCCTGCCTAACACTCCGCTGCTTGAATGCGGATCGGGGGGATGCACCACTGCCAACTTGGTTATGGATACGATCGGTTCGCTCGCAGGGGTGGCTCGTGGGTTTTGCGAATACTACGTGACCGGAACCATTCAGAACGGAGCCGGCCTGACCACAACTCTTGCCATGCCTTCTCCACGACATTTTTATGTACGGGCCGGCGTTCCTGATGCTCCCCTTTCTCAGTTGCGGGCCTTGAACGCGTCGGCGGTTGCCGATGGAGTGGATTCGATTCAGTTTGCCGTTGAGCTGCGTGATATTGCCAACAATCCGGTGCTTTCGATCGATTGCTCCACCCCGAACTCCCCACCCGGTGCCAATCCCAACTACCTTTATAATGGATGTCCCAATCGCTTGGTGAATGTAGAACTGTTTTTTGACAATCCAACGGTTTTTGATTTGATCGCGCCCATTCCTCCGTCCAGCCCTTATTTAACCCCCTTGATTTACGGAGACAATCCGGCGACGGTTTCGGTGAGTGGATTGCCCTTGATGGACACCGCCACGTCTTTTAGCGCTTTAAGCCTATCGAATGGGGATCATACCTTTGTTTTGGCGTCGTACGCACCTACTGAAACCTTGGATCCCCTTTCCCCCAATGCACCGGTCACCCGCTTTGATTTTAACGTCAATCAATCGAATTATCGCATTGAAGATGATGCGCTTCCTGCTACTCGTTTCGATTTGATCACCGGAGACCCTGATCCAGCCAGTGTTACTCCGGCTGCCGTGCTGAATGCGTCGGTGAGCAATGGAGTTAATCCATCACCCGCCGTTACCTTTTTGCCTGCACTTTACACCGCCAATCCGGTGGTGACCACCGCAGGGGTTTCAGACACCTTAACCATTGGAACTCCGGCTCAACTTCAATTTTCGTTGCACAATCGCGGTGCCACTTCCATCAATGCCGGCGGTTTTTCGGGCGGAATTTCAATCGATCAGGTGGTTCAATACCGCTCTTCCAGCCCCTTGGTTGCCTTGATGGAAACCCATCGACTCTTTGATGTGGCCGATTCCGACAATGATAAAAAATTTGGCTGGTTGGACCCAAATGAACCTTATGGAATCAATACCTTGTTTGAAACGTATGATGGAGACACTTTCAGCGGACTTTCTTTGAACGCTTCCACATCGCCTTTCCATGATGTGTACCAACGTTTTCATCCAGGTTATGACTTTAAATACGATGCCTTTGGCACCGCAAGCCCTATTCAGCCCGAAGGATTTTACACGCTCTCGGGCTTGTACAACATTCCGCAAGACTATCCCCCTTTGGACGTGCAGGCTAATTTGAACGATCCCGCCAACTACCCTGCGGGCGAACTGGACCGTAGCGATCTAACATCGCTCGGCTTGAACCCAAGCTCTCAACTTTCAAAGACCATCGAACTGACTCCCGAAAAACTCATTCCTGCCACCTTGGGTGATATTGCCCTTCGCGTTATTCAAGGGGTGGCGTATCGTTTTGAAGACCAACCTTTGTTTGCGCGTTTTTACCAGCCTCCTTTGGTCGACGGGCTGATTGTGAGCGAAGTTGGTTTTGATGCTACCGGAAGTGTTTCGGGTTCATCACGTGTGAGCGGTCGCACTTTCCAAACCATTGGAGACGCTTCTACGGTTGATTTACAAGAATCCATGCGTCGTTCGGTCACGTCGCTCACCGCTGCTATTCAACCTAAATCAAGTTGTTCGGTTCCGGTTGCTCCGCTGGCTCAGTTGCCTACTACTTTAGGAACTTGTGTGGTGAAAGATGCGGATACCGGGGCATTGATTGCTTATTTTGAAGGAGATTCCAGCGAAACGCTGACGTTGGGAACCGGCGGTGGATTGGTTTTGCCCAATTTCCCTTACACCTTGATCATTCGAGGTGGCGCCAACTTGGAACTTGCTGATAATGTGTATTATCAATTGTCGGATACCAATGCTTCGTTCGGAATCATTTTGGTGGCCAATCAAATTGGGGATGGAGCCAATGTGTATTTGCAACCCTCGGTGACTAATGTGGCCGCTATTTTGTATGCCGAAGGAAGTGTGCTGAGTCGCGATGCGTCGGGTGGGCTTTATTACGGGGCGGGTGCGGGCGATTTGCAAGATCTTTCCAATCAGCTGTACTGGAGAGGCAGCATTGCGTCTCGCAATACCATTGGTGGTGCCTATACTCAACAAATTCCCGCCGGAATCTCTTGTCTTTCGGGGATACGCCTATCGCTTGCGCCCAGCGTTTCGATTTTGATTTCTTGCGCCGTTTTACCGTTCAAATCAATCCACCTAACCCTCCCAATCCCGCTACCACATTCATTGCCAACGACGGATTGTTTAGTGGGGGCGGCCTTTGTCCTTCGGGAACGTGTTCTTGCGTTACCTGTGCCCCGGCTGGAAACTTGCCTAGCTTGATTCAATTGTCGTTCGGTCAAATCAATGCCGCCACGTCGAACCTTTCTCCTTTTTACATTGATCCGGAATTACAATTCAACCAGAATCCTCCGCTTGGGTTTTCGCGCGGTCAGTTCTTCGAGTCCACTCAAACCATACGTTAGCTATGTACGAAACCCTCTTTCATATCGGCTTCTTTGAACTCAAGACCTTTAATTTGTTTTTATTCATTGCTATTTCTTGTTCGGCATGGCTTTTAACCGCTTTGATTCGCATTCAGGGCTTGTCGGTTGATTTTTTAATGAAGCGTGGGTTGCACTTACTTCTTGGTGCAGTGGTTTTAGGTAAAGTTCTTTTTGTAATTGAACATTTTTCGTTTATTTCCTCCTCGTTCATTCCTCTGCTCATCTCTCTCAGCTTCAGTCGATTTGGGTTTCTTTTTGGATTCTTTTTGGGGTTGTATTTTTGGTCACAGCGTGAAAAAGAATCCTTCTTTCCTTGGTTTGAAAGTTTTGTGATGAGTGGTCTCGTGTTTTTGTTTTTTATGCACGTGGGTCATTTTTTTAATGGCACCTACTACGGAACCTTAACCGATTTACCGTGGGGTATTGCATTCGACTCCATTTCAATTCCTTTTGTCAATCCAATTCACCCCACCCAACTCTATTCCGCGCTTGCCTCACTGAGCATTTTTATTTATGCTGTTCGTGGCTTTAAGCGCACTCATTTGCCGGGCGTTGTCGGCGGACTTTCGGTTGCACTTTACTCTTTAGCCTCACTCGGAATTGATTTTTTGCGCGCCGAAGCTACCTTGCTCACTCATTGCTATTATTTTATTTGTTTTTTGTTGGGCTTGTTGTTGTATTATCTGGCAACTCGCCGCACCATTTCTCCCACTAAATAATCACGTATGAATTCTCTTTCTTCGTTCGACTTCTCTCCTCTTTTAGAACTGATTCAAAACTCTTCACTTGAATTTTCGCATGTTATCGGTTTTGTGCTGATCTATTTTTCGCTCTTGTGGCTTTCGATCATTATTTGGGTCACGCGTGATGCCATTCAACGTTCCAACAGCATTATTTTTCAAGTGATTGCCATTTTGCTCACTTTACTTTTCCCGGTTTTGGGTGTTTTGATTTATCTTATTATTCGCCCTAGTAAAACCAGCATCGAGCGTTATTACGAAGATTTAGAGCGCCAAATGGCGATGGAACGAGCTCATCATAAGTCCATTGAACCAGCCGCCGAAAAAGAAGTGACGACGGTGGCTAAGCCTTCTCGCGCTAAAGTTCGGTCTCGTTCACGCAAACGTTCGTCTTCAGATTCCTCCCCTTCCACTCTTTAATTTTATTACTTCCTTATGAGCCACTTTTTTACCTTAGCTTATTACTTAGAAGTTCTACCTAGCTCCGATTTTCAGTATTCGTGGCTGTCCGCCTTTTTGGTGTCTTCCTTTTTTGCCGCCGCATTGGTTTTGCACTGGGTTCGTAAACATAAAGTGAGCGATCCGGTAGCAAAAAAACTTTTACGACGCTATCCTTCTCGCTTAGTGGCTTTTGGTAGCACGTTGCTTTTTCTTTGGCTTTGTCGTGAAGGCTCTCTGCCTTATTTGTCGATGCATTTGTGGTGGTTGCTTTTGGCCTTGTATTTCATCTACTGGGTTCTCTCCAGTTTTTTTGCCTATCGCCGCGATTACGCCAAGCGCTCCGAAGATCACAAAAAATCCTCGGTCCGCAGCAAATACCTTCCTAAAAAGAAGCGCTAATCGTTTTGCTTGGTCCAAAGCCCCGCTTCACTTTTTTATCTTCAATTCGTATGCCTTCCATCTCCCATAAAAACATCGAGTGGATTGACATTTCCAACCCCACCGAAGAAGATATTCTTGAACTTAAAAAAAATTACAAGTTTCACGAACTGGATTTAGAAGATTGTCTTTCGGGGAGTCAGCGACCCAAAATTGATGAATACAGCCGCTATTTGTTTATCATTCTTCAGTTCCCCTATTACCGTCGTCGAACCCATCATCTTTCCACCGAACATTTGCGCATCTTTATCGGACAGGATTATTTGATTACCGTTCACAACGATCATTTGTCCCCCATTAAGCATATTTTTGAGGAGTGCACCGAATCGCCCACCACACGAAAGCGCATTTTTGGCGACAGCACCGGTTACCTGCTTTACTCGGTTATCAGCGCTTTATTTACAGCGTCTTTTTCTATTATCGATCAAATTCAGGTTAATTTGAAAAAAATGGAAATGGAAATTTTCGAGGGCGCTTACATTAAAGATAAGCTATTCGATATCATGACGCTCAAAAAGAACATCATCATGATGCGCCAAATTCTTTTGCCTCAACGATCGGTGATCGCCACCTTAGAACATAAACAAAAGCGCTTTTTGCCCGATCATCTTGAGGTGTATTTTGATGATGTTGTCGACAAAATTGAAACCCAATGGAATATTTTGGAAACCCAAAAAGAGGTTATTGAGGCCTTGGAAGATACCAATGAATCCTTGCTTTCTCACAACATTAACAATACCATTCGTACGCTTACGGTTTTTTCTGCCATTATGCTGCCGCTCACCGTTTTGACCGGGCTCTTTGGTATGAATGTAAAACTGCCCTTTTTTCAGGCCCTCGAGAATATCCACCATTTTTGGAGCATTGTTGTTTCCATGGTTTTGGTCACCTTGGCGTTGGCCGCGCTATTTAAGTGGAAGAAATGGCTTTAGGATTCCTTTTATATTACCCTTGCATTCATGATAAAAGGCTGGTAAACTCTTTCTGCTTTATTTTAAATTAATCTATGCCTACTAAAACCGTTAAAGCTACTAAAAAAGCCACTAAATCTACTTCCGAAGTGGCTAAATCTACTCCAAAAACCACTCCTGCAAAGGCTGCTTCTAAGGCGCCTGCTACCAAACGACAACTCAAAAAAACGATCATTTCTAAGCACACCAAGGGTGAAAATAGCAAAGGTCGATTGGACACCGGCTCCGTTCCCGTTCAAATCGCTCTTTTAACCGATCGCATCAATCAGCTTACGGACCATTTAAAAGAACATAAGAGTGACAATCATAGCCGTCGTGGTTTGCTGGCTATGGTAGGCAAGCGTCGAAAATTGCTTAATTATTACAAAGATCGCAAACCTGAAGATTATCAATCATTGATTGAAGATCTAAGCTTGCGTAAATAGTTCCTCCCAACCCATATTTATGAGTTACGCTAAAAGTTTCAAGTCAAAGATGATCAGTTCACTCTGATCGCCTTCCATTTGGGACTTTCGTAACTCTTTTTTTATTTCTTTTTATCTTATTTCTATGAAGTCCCAACAATTTTCCATGCCACTCGGGAATGGATCCCTTGTGATTGAGGTAGGCAAATTGGCTCAATTGGCCAATGGTAGTGCTACCGTTCGCTACGGCGACACCATGATTTTGGCTACAGCCACCATGAGCAAACAATCCCGCCCCGGGATCGACTTTTTGCCGTTGATGGTTAATTACCAAGAAAAGTTCTATGCCAGCGGACGTATTAAGTCCAGCCGGTTTATTAAGCGAGAAACACGCCCCAGTGATGAAAAGGTGCTGATGGCCCGTGTGGCGGATCGTACCTATCGTCCTTTGTTTCCCAAGGGGTGTCATCGCGATATTCAGGTGATGCTGACCACGCTTTCGTACGACGAAGAAAACGAACATGATATGATTGCAACCATTGCCGGCTCGGTGGCCTTGTCGGTTTCCGATATTCCTTTCGAAGGTCCCACAGCAACGGTGCGCGTTGGGCTAATTAACGGAGAATTGGTGCTTAACCCCACCGTAGAGGCGCGCAAAAAATCCGATTTGGATTTGATTGTTTCCAGCGATTTGCACAACGTTATTATGATCGAGGCAGGCGCCAATGAAGTGCCCGAAGAAAAAATGTTGGAAGCGATTGCATTTGGTAAAAAGTGGGGACAAAAAATTGCCCAATTCATCAAAGAAGTTCAGGATCAAGTGGGCAAGCCCAAGGTTGAATTGGAGCCCGTTTCTAAAAATGAAACTCTTGCAGCGTATGTTAAAGAAAACTATGCCGATAAAATTCTGAAAGCTCTGTTTGAAAAGACAGGCAAATTGGAGCGCTATGATTACTTCCGCCAAGTGGCCGACGAAATTCGTACTCACTTCGCTGACGATGCAAATGTAGCGGCGGATTTGGAGCAAGTGGGTGGAATGGTTGATAAGTTGGTTAAAGACACGGTTCGTCGCAATATTCTAGAAAATGACAAACGGATTGGTGGCCGCGCTATGGACGAAATTCGCCCGATCACCATCGAAGCAGGTTTAATTCCACGCACGCATGGCTCCGCTTTGTTTCAACGTGGAGAAACTCAAGGTTTGACCACTTGTACTCTGGGCGCCCCTGGCGATGCTCAAATTATCGATGGCATTGAAGGTGAAACCAAAAAGCATTATTTTCACCATTATAATTTTCCTCCTTTTTCGGTTGGTGAAACCAGCAATCGCCTGATGACCGGAAATCGCGAGATTGGGCATGGCTCCTTGGCTGAACGCGCCCTTATCCCCGTGCTTCCCAGTCACGAAGAATTTGCTTACACCATTCGTACCGTGACCGAAATTTTAGCGTCGAATGGAAGTAGTTCAATGGCAGCCACTTGTGGCTCCAGTTTGGCTTTGATGGACGCAGGAGTTCCCCTTAAAAAACCCGTAGCCGGAGTCGCCATGGGTCTTATGACCGATTATGACAACCCTTCTAATTACCGTATTCTTACCGATCTGCAAGACGAAGAAGACATGGGCGGTGATATGGATTTTAAAGTAACCGGAACTGATGCGGGGATCACAGCTATTCAAATGGATATTAAATTGAAAGGCTTGCCGGATCCAATTTTTGAAGAAGCTCTGATGAGTGCAAAAAAAGGACGTCTATTTATTTTATCCGAAATGAATAAGGTGCTCAGTGCCTCTCGAGCTGAAATGTCTCCCTTTGCGCCTCGCCTTCTTCAGTTGATGGTGAACCCCGAAAAAATTCGCTTCATCATTGGACCAGGAGGAGAAATGATCAATAAAATTATTTCTGAATGTGGCGTTGAGTCGATCGACATTGATGACGATGGCTTGGTGATTATCACCAGCAAGTCCGGCCCTGCCGGCGAAAAAGCATTGGCATGGGTTCAGTCTATCGTTGCCGATCCTGAAGTCGGGAAAACCTATCTGAATTGCAAGGTCACCAAAGTACTTGAATTTGGTGCAATTGTTGAATTTATGCCCGGCAAAGAAGGGATGGTGCATGTTTCTGAAATTGCCGATACTTTTGTGAAAGACGTGAGTACCTTGGTTAAGGAAGGTCAAATGGTTAACGTTAAATTGCTAGCGATCGATGCCGCACAAGGTCGCTTTAAGCTCAGCATGAAAGGAATTGAGCAGCCCGCTCAATAAATCGGTTAGAAACGATGATATTTAAAAACCCGACGTCGCCAAGGCTATGTCGGGTTTTTTGTTTGGCGCGATTCGCGAATTGTACTTTCCTTATTTAAATCGCGATTCGGACAAATTTGGTCACCGTGTTTCCGCTCAAAAATTGTTCGATGGTTTGATCGGGATTTTTAACGAACGCTTGTTTTAGCAAGGCGGCTTCTTCGCGGAATTTCTTTTCTTTTCCAAGCATGATTTTTTCCATAATATCCGCTGGTTTTCCTTCACTTTGCAACTGATCCATCCAAATATCACGTTCTTTAGCCACCAAATCTTCTGATACTTCGCTGGGGCTAATCACTGCAGGATCCATTGCGGCAATGTGCATGGCTACGTCGCGTGCTTTTTCTTCGTCGGCTTGAGCTAGGTTTACCATTACACCAATTTTGTTGTTGGAATGAACATAGGTTCCTACTCCATCTCCTTCCATCACCTCCACTTCCATCGACATGTTTTCACCCAATTTGGCGAAGAGCTCTTTTAGGGCAGGTTCTTCTTTTTGCATGGCAGCCTCGGCTCCGTTTGCCAACGCTTCTTTTAGCGCCGCTTGTCCGATAGCTATAAATTCTTCGTTTTTTGCCACAAAATCCGTTTCACACATCATTTTTACCATGGCGGTTTTTCCGTTTCCGGTTTCGGTGAGCACCACCCCTTCGGTTGTGTCTCGATCCGCTTTTTTGGCCGCTTTAGCCGCCCCTCGTTTGCGAAGGATTTCGATGGCTTTTTCTTCATCTCCATTAGCCTCGGTGAGCGCATTTTTACATTCCATCATGGAAACACCGGTGCGCTTGCGAAGGTCATTTACTTGAGCTGCAGTAATATTCATTGTGATAAAATTAAGAATTAAAGTTACTGATTGTTTTTGGAGGAGTCCCCTGCTTCTTTCGAGGGAGTTTCATCGGGCTTAAAATGAGCCTCTTTGTTTTCTTCTTCCTTATTTTTTGTTTGAAGTTGCTGTTCGAGCTTATCGGCTGTTTCGTAGATGAAAGGAAGCTTGGTCCATCGACCGGATAGGGCTGCTAAGCCCATGTAGAAAAAGATGATGACCTGAAGGATGAAAAGTGCGTCCTGAACCAGGTCTAGAACGGCAAACAGTTGAGCTAAAAAGAAAAGGATGAACAGCAAGAGTCCTTGTTTGCCATGAAAGCGGCAAAATCGACTTTCTTTGTTTAAAAACAGTGGAATAACGCAGAGGGGGCCAATATAGCTTAACGCGGCCAAGGTTCTTTCGTGTAGGGTTGTCATTTCGTCGAGCTCACTTGGGCTCGCTTTTTTTTCTTCTTCCACTGGTGAACCTTCATTTTCCATGGCGCAGTCGGCTAATGGCTATTATTCATCCCCCTTTTTCTTTTCATCTCCCAATTTTCCTTTTGCCTTCACCACTTCTTTCATAAGGCCCAAAATATAATGGAGTGATTTAACGGCGTCATCGTTTGCGGGAATAATGTAATCGACGGTGTCGGGGTCGGCGTTGCTATCAACAATCCCAACCACCGGAATGCCGATGCGTCTGGCTTCACTGACGGCAATTTTGTCTCGCACCACGTCGGTAACCACCAATACATCAGGCGTATCGCGCATGTCTTCCACACCCGAAAGGCTGCCGGAAAGATCCTGGATCTTTTTTTGCAACATTACTTTTTCTTTCTTGGTGTATTTGTCCAACTCGCCGCGACTGTCCTGCAATTTAAGATCTTTAAAGTAATCGATACGTTTTTTAATGGTTTTAAAGTTGGTCAAAAGCCCAGGAATCCATTTATCGGTAACGATTGGAGATTGAGTTTCTTCTTTAATTTGCTTCAACAATTCATGGGATTGTTGCTTGGTTCCAACAAACAAAATGGTTTTGTTGGCTCGGGCAGCATTGGCTTAAAAACTCAAGCGCTTGAACCAAATGTTCCGCGGTTTGATGTAGGTCGAAAATGTGAATCCCATGGCGTTTGCCATAAAGATACGATTTCATTTTTGGGTTCCACTTGTCGGTGGCATGGCCGAAATGCACTGCATTTTGAGCCATTTCTTTGATAGAAATGTTCATGTTCCTTGGGGTTAGCGCTTTTTGTCGTCGTTTCTAAGCCGTGATCCACCTAAGGCGGACAGGAAGCCTGATCGGACAAAAAACTAAAATATTTAAAAGCGGAGGCATTTTAGAGGAAAAATGCCTCCGTGGCAAGAGAAAGTTCGTGTGCATAACCAAATAGATATGAGCATTCTATCTTCTTACTAACAGTAATGCTGCAGCGCAGGCAATAATCCTATCTTGTCCATTTTTTGTTAGGCTATCAACCATGGCACGCCGCTCTTCGACAATGCTTTGTGTACTCGTTTCCCCTTGTCTTGTTTCCTCAATTATTCTTTTATCCTTTTCATTTTTACTTTGGTCAAATGCGTTTACAGATCTACCTTCAACCCATACTTGATATTCCGAATCATAAACCCATCCTTGTTCTGGGTTTGTAATTGTTATTTCTCCTGAAATGATTGTTCCATTTTCTTTAATCTGATCGACTCTAAAATACCTTAGGTCTGGCTCGCCACCCGTAAAAATCTGTCGGTTTACAAGAATAACGTCTCCCGTGTTGGGTTGGATTTGCGGTGCTTCGATACTCTCTTTAGGGCTTGTCAGATTTTTGAGGTTAAAATGTTAGTATTTCTTTATAACCCATTTTCCCCGATCCACAAGCGTTTGGTGGTGACGATTGATTGACACTCCTAAAGTTGACTAAACTGCGAAGGATTTGATCGTTGTTTTACGAGATTATTTATTTTCTGCTGTTTCTTTTGGGCTGATGATGCTCAGGCATGGCTTACAAAGATTAATTTTGTAGCACACGGCCATTAGACGCATGATTAAAAATAGTCCAATGAGACTGTTTGCAATCACAATGTTATCCATGTGTTCTTTAAAAATGCTAAAGCTTAATCCCAAAAGAACGGCAACGGAAGCGTAAAAGTCGAACGATAAAATTTCCGGGCTTTTATTAAGGGTAATGTCCCTCATCATTCCACCGCCCACGGCACTTATCGTTGCCAAAAATATAATGCCAAATGTGCCCAATTCGTATTGATTGGCCTTGGTTGCCCCAATGAAGGCAAAAGTGACTAATCCGATTGAATCGATCACGATGACAAACGTTTTGATGCGATGAAAGTGATTATAAATTAACAGGGTAAATGCCACCCCTGCAATGATCGTGAAGACGTAATTGGGGTCATAAAAATAGAATGGGATGTTTCCAAGAATGATTTCTCTTAGCGAACCGCCTCCCACCGCGGTCAAAAAGGCCGCCACGATGATGCCGAAAATGTTAAAATGCTTTTTTAGCCCAAAATAAGAGCCATAAACCGCAAATGCGAATGTTCCAACTAGGTCAAGTATATAGATTTCATTTTGCATGTAGGCAACTTAGGAGCAGGTTTTCAGCCTCCATTTTATAGGGTGCGCCCGTTGTTTTTACAAGCATTGGGGGGGTGACGAGTGATTGACACCCTTAAAATTGACCAAATTGATTTTTTGTGTTATAAATTCCTTATGAAAAAACCGCTACACACCTCCCCTCCGGCCGCGGCTAACGATGAAGCGTTGAGTAGTGCTTTTACTTTGCTGCCTCTTCAATCTGATCATGGCGTTGCAACCGTTTTTACGGCTGACGCAACTCCGGTTCGCGTAGCGGCTAGCGTTAACGATTTTTCCCCGGTTCCACATTACTTTCAGGCCGGGGAGCAATTGATCGTTATTGTGCGAGATAATTATTTTGATGTCGTTCCGCTCAATCCAGATTCTGATCCATCCCTTTTTGCGCGCGAACGATTGACGCGTGGATTTCGCCATCGAACTGGCGATATTTTAGAGCCGGCCCTTGTGTATCCAAGCCAGCTATTCCCAAGTTATTTGCACGAAACCGAGGCGGATTATCGTGATCGCTCACTAGCACTTAATATTGTTTCCAACTTTCCCACTTGGCAAAAACGCGTTATGGAACTTACGGGCTTTTTCGCTGCCAACCAGCTCGGTTGAACTTCGGCTGCAAGCTTTTTTTCGCTTAGTTTACGAGTCTTTTTCGGCTACGGAATGTACTCAATTCAAGCAAGCCTTTTCGAATATTCCCGAGGTGCTTCGGCCCGAAATTGTGCGGCTTTTTGAATTGTTTTATTTTGATCGGTCTTTATTAGAACGCTTTTACGAGGTGACTCGCGCGATGGATGAGGATGCGCTATCAACCTTTATTCCGTTGTTTACGGCACGAGTTCAGGATCATTTTTTATGGTATGAAAAGCTTCCCGAGCGCATCAAGCGCGACTATATGAATGCATCTCGCGAATTTACCCACCTTGAGTTGGGTTCGTTTGTTTCTTTGGATTTTCCCCCTGATGAAATTTTTGATCCTCAAGCATTATTTAAGCGATTGATTGCCAGCGCTTCCGCCCCGCTCACCCAGCCCGATGTCCCCATTGAGCCATGTAAACCCCTTACTTTTTTGCCTATCTTGCTCAAATCCATTCGACCATATATGGGGAGTGACGATCGTATTCATCCGATCGTGCCCCGCGGACTGCGAGCTTTGAGTGATCGTTGTTTTGATTTCGGGGGTTTTCACGGCGATCCTTCGATTATTTCGATAATCGATGCCGGATTGGAATTTCCTTATCCTCAGCAGTTCGGTCCGGACGACTATCGAATGTTTTGCGAAACAGTTCAACAAGAAATTGAACCGTTTGACCCCGATCACGCGCGCCATGTGATCGATCGATTGCCTCTTCAATTGCAAGATCGCAATACCACTTTTATTCGGGTTCATTTGGATGGAAAACCCGCAGGTATGTGCCGTGTACAGGCAAAAGGTGATGGCGAAACCTATGAAATAGGCACTCTTTATGTTGCGAAAGCGTTTCGCACTTTGCTCCCGGGTGCCTTTCTTCAGTTAGCTGCTAGCGCTTATCTGCCGTGGAACGCAAAAAAGATTGCGATTACTTCCACTCGTACTCCGGCTATGTTTCGACATATTGAGGGCCATGCCGTGGCTACACGGTTTGATTTTACCGATGATGCCGCGGGCAAAAGTGCTGAACTTTTTTATTTAGAGAATTATGATCCCAATTGTTATTCAACCAAGGATGTCAAAAAATTTCCGCCTGATTCTGTTGTAGCGATGGCGGATAGAGCTCATGGATCTTTTGAAGCGGGCGACGACATAGTTGCACGGACCTTTGATGCACGAGTTGGACACAATCAACCTTTCATTGATTTTACCCGATTAGCCTTTGATGCGGGGTATCATGTGACCCGCTGTTTTCCTGAGCAGCCCAATAATCTTTCAAAAATTTACGTGATTTATGAACGGCCTAGCAATACGGCTCCTCGTTCCGATACTGAAGATTGATGGGTTGCTGCCGTGCGTAATACCAGGCCATTTTAAAAATAGAAAACTGATTTTGTGCGATAAAGTCATTTTCGATAATCACTCCGGTCATGTCACTTTCTTTTCCTGAATAGAACGCCACTTTATTTCCATAAACGTGGTAATTGATTTCGAACGGAAATTCTTTTTGATCGGCCAGCAGCGTAATTCGATTCATCTTTTTATCGAGTTTGCGGTATTCAAGGGTTCGCGGATTGTTGTTAAAAATGGAACGTGCTTTGGTTTTGAGATTTATGCGCTTAGGTATATATTCTTTTTCTATGTACTCCATTAATTTAGGATGTGCGTCGTCGGGAATGCATAAAACGGCATTGATGGGTTTGTTGTCTCGCAGTACGTCATTGAACATTTCGATCAGTCCATCCAATCCTTCGTAGAATCGCATTTTTGGTAATATGGATTGGGGATTTTGCAGTTTCTTTAACTCCCCCATAATTTGGTCCAGAGCGATTCCTTTCTGCGATACCTGCTCGTGTTCTTTTTTTACCAGTTCGTGTAAATATTCCGGTGATTTAGCTGTGTAAATAAAACCACCGTTCTTGTTGGTGTCCACGATTAGACCCTTATTGACCAATTGCTGACAAGTATACTTTGCCGTTGTTCTTGGAATATTTAGCCGGCGAGCAATGGAAGACGCCGGAGCGGTTCCCACACTTAAAAGGCTTATATATACGTCTATTTGGTTATTGCTTAGGCCTAATTTTAATAGGACATCATGGATCATTACTGCCAATTTACAATAACTTTTTTAATTTAGCAACTTTTGTGTCAACTTTGATTTGCCAGCTTAAGTTCCACCACACTTTCCATGTGATTGGTCTGCGGGAACAAATCGAATATCGCCGCTGATTTGAGTTCATACTTTTTTAAAAACTTAGGCAGATCTTTTCGTAACTGTTCAACGTTGCACGAAATGTAAATAATATGTTCCGGCTTTTTTTGAATGATTTCGCGCACCGTTCGCGGGTCCATCCCTGCTCGGGGTGGATCGGTGATTACAAACAGGGGCTTGGGAATTTTCAGTCTTTTCAAGTTTTTGGCATCCATGCACTTGGCTTGGGCGTTGGTGATGTGATTCTTTTTTATGTTAACCAGCGCCGAATCGATGCAGCCCTGAAAGCCTTCCACAATCCACACCGACTCAAATTGATCGGCGTTCAGAATGCCAAAGGTGCCCACACCCCCGTATAAATCGAGCAAATGCATGCCCTTGGTGTCTTCTTTTTCAATCAGGCCACGCACGTATTGATGCATTTTTTCGGCCATTACGTCGTTGTTCTGAAAAAACCCTTGCACCGAAAAATTGAAACGGTTTGCCTAAATAGGTTCCGGTCAGTTCATCGGAGCCCTTAATGACCTTGTAATCGTTTCCGGTACTGCGGTCGGATTCCGGTGATTCGTGGGTGATCAAAATATTTTTAGCCGACGACTTTTTGCTAAAATCCTCCACCTTTTTATAAGCAGCCTGCAAATCGGGCGACTTGGAATTCACCACGAATGAGATCGATGAATCCCCTTTCGGGGTGCGGATGACGGCATACCGAAACGTGCCGGTTTTTTCGCGCAAACTGTACGCGTCGTACCCGTGTTCGTCGAAATAAGTGCGCACTTCGGTTAATAGTTGGTTGAGCTCGGGATTCGAAATTACGCACTGTTCAACATCGACAATTCTTAGCCACGAACCTTTGCGCCGAAATCCCAGGCCCCCCTTGTGAAAGGCCAGATCCATACGATTGCGATAAAAATACTCCTGATCACTAAAGATCTGAATATCGTCGTACTTAATGGCTTTTGCCAGCCGATTGGCCTTGTTCTTCAGCTGTTCTTGATAGGCTAAATGCTGAGTATCGCACCCCCCGCAACTATTAAAATATGGGCATTTTGGGTTTCGCATTCGTTTGGAGTTTTAAGAGATTTTAGAATTTTAGGAGCTTTGGGACGTCCCAATTCTCGCACATCTATCCAAACTCTTCAAACTCCCATTAGACTATAACCACAACGAACAGTGCAAAGCTAGCCATGCTGAGCATAGCGGCACCTCCGATAATGATTCCGATGCTGAGGATTTGAGAATTCATAACTAACAAAAATAATGTTCATGAGCTAGTACACGTTGTTGTTTTATTTGTTACGCATTTTTTAGAATTCGCTCGATTTTCTTCCCTGCTCAAAAATTCGCACGATTTCGCTTTTAATATATATGGTTAGTTTGGCGGCCAGTGCCTCTGGGTTGTGGGCGTTCACTCCTGCAAAAAGTTCACCCTTCATTCCCATTTCAATTAAATCGTTAAGTGGAAAGTAACTACATCGACACGTTTTATCTCCGCTGATGTCTCGCCCTCTTTTTTTGCTAAAATTAATTGAAGTATTTTTTCTCGAACCGCTCTGAAATTAAAGGCTTCTGGATCTCTTGATATTCCTTCGACTTCGGTTCCACTACTATTGTTTAAAAACTCCAGTTTCGGGGGCATTATGCGATTCGTTAGGGCTGGTTTTTTATTCTATGCTAAGATTGGGTTATGTCAAAATTAAAAATTACCGTGGGGGTGGTGCTGTATACAACAAAGCCCCAAGCGCGAGGCGTTGACCCTGCTTCGCAAAGCAATTCCCACTTTGATGAAAAGAGCAAAAGTGAGCATCGGAGAAAATAAAATGCACAGTGGGGGCCACAATGAATTAATTCGCACAATGAAAGGCGATGTTTATCTATGTGCCAGCAACGACATGCTTTACCCCAAAGGGCTACTCTCGGATTGGATTCATGCGTTTGAACCCGTGATGAATGAATATGGGTCGAGCGCGATCAAGTTGTTACAGTGGCAATCAAATGGCTACCAAATTGATACCAAATTGATACCAAAAAGACTCGATTCCATGGGCCTCGGCATTCGGCGTAATCATCATTTTTATGATGCGGGCCAAGGCGAAGTGGATACTGGACAATACGATGCGGTGAATGAGGCTTTTGGTCCGTCGGCAGCGCTGGCGCTCTACACCAAAGCAGCCCTGGACGCGATTTCTTATCAAAACGAAGTCGGCAAGCTGGAATACTTTGATGAGCTGCTTCATTTTAAAAACGATGTCGATTTGGCCTATCGTTTGCAATGGGCCGGGTTTCGTTGTCGTGTGTTTCCTCAGTTTTATGCCCAACATGCGCGTGGAACCGGTGCGAAAGGATCGGTGCTTGGCTCTCGAAAACACAAAGGCCGTTTTGAAAAAGACAATAGTTTTTGGGGCCAACAGGTCGTTCTTTATAAAAACATGGACGCCCGATTTGCTTTTGTTACCCGCTTGGCGTCGCTCACGCGCCAGCTGTTGATGATTGGATATGCACTATTTTTTGAACGACATCTTATTCGCGTGCTTCGCAAGCTAAAGCAATCCGAAAAGGCGCTCGAGCTTCGACGGAAAGCAGTTGTTAAAAATGTGAAACCAATTATTATAGAGGCGCTGATGTGCTAGTTAAGAGTTAATAATTAATAGTTAAGAGTTATCTCCGCTTATTAGATTCTTAATTCTTAACTCTTAATTTTTAACTGATCATGAAAGCTTCAATAATCATCGTCGATTATCACAAGGCCAAGCGCGTACTTAAAAATGTGGAAACGATTGTGTGCCAAAAAACCAATTTTGATTTTGAGATCATCATTGTGGATAACAGTTGCCACGAGGCCAATGCTGCACTTTTAAAAACGTTGGAAGCTTTGCCGCATGTCCGTGTGATTGTGAATACCGAAAACACCGGGTATTCCAAGGCAAATAACTTGGCGGCCAAGCAGGCCAAAGGTGATTACCTGGTTTTGGTGAATCCGGATATCGTATGGCCTGAGGTTGATACGCTTCAAATTTTGATCGATGAAATGGAGCGACACCCGAAAATTGGAGTATTGGGCCCCAAACAGATCAATGAAACGGATGGCAAAATTACGATGACCGTGCGCGCCTTTCCTCATTTGGGCTTGCAAATCAGTCGGCGTACGTGGCTTCGTCATTTACCCTTTATTCGTTCACGAGTGGCGTATGATGAAATGACCCACTTGGACTACAGCCAAGTTCAGCCGGTGGATTGGATTCAGTCTTCTTTTTGGGTCACACGCCGCTCTTTGTGGCAGCAACTTAAGGGGCTGAGCGAGGCCTATTTTGTTTTTATGGCCGACCCGGGTTATTGCCATAAAAGTTTGGAACGGGGTTACGAGGTCATTTATTATCCCAAAGTGACCGTGTATGCCGACGGGCAGCGCGCTAGCCAAGGAGGATTTTTAACGTTTCTGAAAAACCGTATCATTCGTTTGCACTTTAAAGACGCACTGACGTATCGCATGATTCATCAGGGGAAGGTGAATCCCAGGAAAGCCAAACAATAAAGCGAGAGTGGTTGCATTTATTCATTTCTCTTGTAGCATGGATTCACTATGAAATTTTCTTGGTTTAATCGTCGGTTCTTGGTCACTTTGCTGATTTTAGTTGCTGTGTTGTTCGGAATGTATTTTGCTCTACGGTTTAGGCGTGCCCTATTGGTGCTGGAACGCTTTACCAATGCTCAACACACATTGATCTCCGATTTTTCCACCCTTCAAGAGGCTTATTTGGATTTTGGTAATGATTTGAATGACATTCGTTCCTATTTGCGGATGGATGCCAATGATTACGAGCCGCTCGAAATTGATTTGCCCGAAGACGATACGCAATCCATTCAAGAAACCTTGTTTTCTCGACTTTTGGCTCATCAGTCACAGCGCGATGTTGAACGCCAAAACCAAATCCATTTCAAGGCCTTTCAGGAGCTTACGATGGATTCATTTTTTAGTTTTTTGCAGAAAAATAGCTTAACGCCTACTGTTGAAACGTTTGAGGATTCCATGATTTTACTCATTCACGATTCATTGAATCACGAAGTGATTAAGTACTACTTCAATAAAAATTCCGGCGAGCTGATTCGAAAAACCCCGCTTATGAAAGAGTCACTCGTTGTGACCGATTTGGACGAATTTGCCGACCAACAACAAAGACAATTATCCCGCGAACTGAAGCGTTTGACTGTGTATTTTCAGACCGCGGATATTCTCAATTTATTTTTTGAATCGGATGACGGGCAAAATATTTTAGCCAACAAATCCTTGGTTGTGGTGCAGGATACGGCAGAATATCAATTGCTGAATACGGATCAAGAACGTGTTGCCACTCTCACCATCAATCCAAACTACGGTTCTGTAACTGCCTACGATGTTTATTTGGAGGACTCTACGATCTTGTCAGCCAAAAATCTACTTTCGGATTTGCAAGATTGGCTGGTTGCTTTTTCGGTTTTTAATTCGCGTCAACGTACCCTTCAAAAAAAACAGGATGTGTTCGAGGCAACCTTTGTGGACCCTGATTACTTAAAGGCATTGGATCGACTGAATTACACTATTAAGCGGAATGAGGCTGAATCTGATTTTTTGGAATATGATTTAATGGACGAAACGGGCGCATTGGTTGAACGCTATCGGTTTGATTTGGGTACCGGCGAGCTCGAGGATTCACCTGAGCCTGAAGCAAGCGCTTCTTCTAAAAAAAAGCCCTGACGAGCCGATAATATTCAACAAACGTCTTTATTTACTGTTAGGCGGTCTGCATGCCGATAAGGTGGATTCGCTTATGCTGGTTCAAATTAATGAGGCCAACCAAACTATTCGCATGGTGAGTATTCCTCGCGATTTGTTTGTGAATCGGCGAAAAATCAATGAATACTACGCGCTGTACGGTGCCGACTATTTTACGCGCTTAATCACTGATTTGACCGGCTTTTCGATCGACCACACCATGTTTGTGGATATGCTGGCCTTTGTGGATTTAATTGATGCAATGGGCGGAGTGGACGTTACCCTTTCTACCCCTTTGGTTGATCCGACGTATCGCACGGTGGACGCAGGAAAGGAAGGTACCCTTTATTATGAGATCGGCACTCATCATTTAGGGGGAATTGAGGCCCTTCGCTTAGCCAGAAGTCGCCATACCACCTCGGACTTTAGCCGCTCCGAGCGTCAGCAACTTATTTTTAAGGCGATGTTGGCTAAGGCGCGCTCGTTTGAATTGGGCAGCGCTCGTTCGATTGCCGGTTTATTAAAAACCATTTTAACTAAAACGGACACGAGTTTTACTTTTTCTGAAGCGCTCTCGTATTACTATCGTTATCAGTCTTACTCTGTCGACCGAACTTCTGTGCTTTCAACGGCCAACGTGCTCACGTCGCCTCCTTATATTTTGCTGGCGGATTGCCAGCGGATGATTGAAGAGGCTATGCGCCATGCACGCCCGATTCCTGATTGCCTCGATCACCCGCACGCCTATACGCTCATTCCGCTTAATGATGATTGGGATTTGATCCGCAACTATATTAAAGAAGTTTTTAACGGCTGAGTTCGCGAATCACTTGATTCGCGCGGAACAAACTTTCGAAAGTGCCGGCGTCGATCCATTCGCCTTTGACCACGGTGGCTTTTAGACTGCCTTCATCCAAATACTTTCGATTAAGGTCGGTGATTTCGAGCTCGCCGCGCTTGGACGGGGCGAGTGATTTGGCTTTGGCCACAACAGTGCTATCGTACAGGTACAATCCGGTTTGCGCGTAATTCGATTTGGGTGTTTCGGGTTTTTCTTCGATGCTCACCACTTGATCGCCGTTCATTTCGACTACACCAAAACGCTCGGGGTCGTGCACTTCTTTTACAAACACATGCGCGCCGCTTTGGAATGACTGAATCACTTCACTCATGTCGTCGGTGAAAATGTTGTCACCCAAAATCAGCGCACAAGGTTTTCCGTCGATAAAGTCCTCGCCAATCAAAATGGCTTCGGCTAGCCCGTTGGGCTTATCTTGTACTTCGTACCGCAGTTCGGCTCCCAACTCTTTGCCCGATCCCAACAGCTCCATAAAATCCCCGGAATGTTCGGGTGATACGATGATCAAAATGTCTTTAATTCCGGCTTTCAATAAGGTTTGCAGCGGAAAGTAAATCATTGGGCGATCGTAAACCGGCAGCAATTGCTTGCTGGTCACTTTGGTGAGTGGGCTTAACCGACTCCCGGTGCCTCCGGCTAGGATGATACCCTTCATGATCAATTACGAATTACGAATTAAAAATTACGCCCGCCTGAGGCGGGACGAATTAAGAATTGATTCCATAAAACTCTCGGACTTTTTCAACTGCATTACCTTGCTTGATCCGTTCGGCGTCGGTGTCGGTGCGGACTTTCCATTCCAATTCGCCGTTTTCGAGCGTACGAGGAGAAATAACGATTCTTACTGGAATTCCGATCAAATCGGCGTCGTTTAATTTAATGCCGGGTCGTTCGTTGCGATCGTCGTAAAGCACTTCAATTCCCGCATTCGTGAGTTCTTGATAAAGAGTGTCGGATTGAGTTTGGCAGTCCCCAATCGATACCAAGTGCACTTGGTACGGTGCAATGTTTTTGGGCCAGATCATTCCCTTTTCATCGTGATGCACTTCAATGATCGTTCCCATGGTTCTGCCGACCCCAATGCCGTAGCACCCCATGTAATACGGTTTGGCCTGCCCGTCTTGATCGGTGAACTCAGCGCGCTTCATTTTATTTGAATAATGCGTGCCCAGTTGAAAAATATTCCCCACTTCAATTCCCCGATCCTCTTTCAATTCTTTTCCGTCTAAGCTTTTGTAGCCGGCCTGCGCCATTGCTATGTCCCCTTCTATGTCTGCTTGGTAATCGCGGTCAATGTTTACGTTCAGCAGATCCTGATGTTTTGCATTGTTCCCGCCGTACATGTTTTTTACGGTGCGCAGGGAATCGTCTGCCACAATGATTAATTCAACGTCCGCTTGTTTTTTCTGTTTGATTCCGACGGGCGAAATGAAGCCCGGTTCGCTGCCCAACTTTTCACGGATGTCTTCGGCGGTGGCGGCGCTCAATTCAATAGATCCGGTTTTGTGCTTCAGCTTGGTTTCGTTCACTTCGTAATCGCCGCGAATAACCGCTAGAATGTAGCGCCCTTTTCATCGATGTACATCACATCTTTTATTTGTTGCCATAATGGCAGTCCGTGAAGCTTGGTGCCATCTTCCATGGTGTTTCCACGCTCAGCCTGAATCGGTTCCATTGGCTTAAGCGCTTCGTCATTCATCATTTCCTTTTTAAAGACCGCTACATCTTCGTGCGCTGCGTACGTTCCATCGTCCGTGATCAAAAAGCGGCTTTCACCCACGTCGGCTCGTACCACAAACTCGTGGCAGTATTCCCCGCCAATGTAGCCATTATCCGCTTCCACGATCGCGGCCTCTAACCCAAGTCGATTAAAAATTTGTTGATAGGTTTTCCCCATTTTTTCGTATTCCAATGCAAAATCATGTTCGTCTTTGTGGAATGAATACGCATCTTTCATCAAAAACTCTCGTACGCGCAGCAACCCTCCTCGGGCCCTTTTTTCGTCACGAAACTTTTGTGAAAATTGATAAATATTAAAGGGGAGGTCTTTGTAGCTCACGTTGAATTTTCTGACCACATCCACCATCATTTCTTCGGCGGTTCCCCCCAAGGCAAATTGACCGCCGCGCTGATCTTCGATCGTCATCAGTTCAAATCCAACCGTGTTTGTGCGATTGGTTTCTTGCCACAATTCCAAAGGATGCAATACCGGAGTGATCATTTTTTGGGCTCCGGCTTTATCCATTTCCTCTTCGATGATTTTTACGATTTTGTCCTGCACCCGTATGCCCAGTGGCAAAAAATAGTAGCGACCCGCAACCGATTCACGAATGTACCCGGCTTGATAAAGCAATCGGTGACTCACCAATTTAATGTCGCTGGCCACTTCTTTAACGGTCTTTCCAAATAAACTTGAATACTTCATTGCGGACTGGGGATTAGTGATTAAGAATTGAGCGCTGAGTTTGCAAAAGAATACGTAGATAGTAAACAATTTCTTTATTGCCGACAAGCGCTATATTTGATACCATTTTTGCGTGAAATTCTATTCTATGATTGGTCGACTTCTTCTACTGGCTTTTGCCTTCATCATTCAATTTTATGTTGAGGTTAATGCCGTTTTTGCGCAAACCAACTTTGTTCCCCCCAGCGTTTTGCCTTCGCAGGATATTAACATTGGCGGCCGCGGGGACGCTTGTATTGGCTTGGCCACGATGATTCGCACCGGAGACATCCATTTGCGCAACATTCCTTGCTTTATCAAATATTTTACCCAGACCATCGCGGGTGTGGCCGGCACACTTGCCGTTTTATTTGTGATGATTGGGGGTTATTTGTATGTGGTGGGCCGTGATGATCAGAAAGACCAGGCTAAAAAGACCATCACCTATGCTCTGATCGGTTTGGCCGTTTCACTTTTGGCTTGGATTATAATCGATTTGGCTTTGCAGCTTGCAACCGAATCTTAATTTTTTATTATGAAAAAAAAGAAAAACCCTGCGTCCCCTTCGTCACCCTTGGCCTTTTGGAGCGTTACCAAGGAAAAATTACTGAATTAAAAGAGCGTATTCGTTCATTGACGGATCAGGATGAAGTTCCTGAGCCCAGCGAAAAACCCGCTCTACGTGCTGCCGAAAAACCCGAACAAGTGGTACGGGTTATTTTGCCGGTGGGCTCTGCCATTAAGGCAACCGTAGCGGTTTTGGGCGTGATCGGTTTTGCCTATTTGCTGTTCTTTCTTAAGGACGTTTTGATTGTGTTTTTAGTGGCACTTTTTTTAGCAGCCGCATTTAACCCTGCTGTTAATCGACTTGAGTCCCATCGCGTTCCGCGCTGGTTGGGAATTTTGATCCTTTACTTGGTGGTACTTGGAATCATTACGCTTGTTTTCACTTCTTTGGTACCGATCGTGGCGGAACAAGTAACTAATTTGGCCCTTTCGATCCGAGGCATGATTCAAAATATCGTTAGCGGACAATCCACCGATTCTCGCTTGATTCAATGGTTACAACCCTTGGTGAATCAGGTGTGGCAAAATATTGATCAAACCGAAATTTTAAATAGCCTTACCACCAGCCTTAGTCAATTGGGAACCAAGCTTACCGATTTTGCCGGCAACGCGATTGGGGCTATTTTTACAATTTTTAACGGAATTTTCAATTTGATCTTGGTTTTGATCATTACGTTTTTCATGGTGCTCAATCGACGTGGCAGCAATAGTTTTTTTCAATCGCTTTTCCCGGCTCGCTACTCACGCTACATTACCGAAAAAACCCAGCAAATCAGCGTTCGAATTGGTGAATGGGTTCGCGGACAAGTGCTTTTGGCCTTGGCGATGGCTTTGCTTACGTTTATTGTCTTTTCCATCATCGGGCTTAACTTTGCACTCACCCTTTCCATGGTATCGGCGTTCGGGGAATTTTTGCCTTATTTGGGTCCTTTGATTACTTTTTTGTCGGCTGGCTTGATCGCATTGAATCAGGATCCGGTTTTGGTGTTATGGCTTATTCCGGCGTACGCTTTTATTCAGTTTCTTGAAGGTAACATTATGGTTCCCCTCATCATCGGTCGTTCGGTAGGAATGAGCCCAGTGGTGATCATGTTTTCTTTGCTTTCGGGGGCTACCTTGGGTGTTAAGCTCGGGGGAAGTTATGGTCTTGGGTTGGTTGGAATGATCATTGCAGTACCTGTTGCCAATATTATTTCTATCTTTGTCGAAGACTATACGGGGCGTAATAAATAGCGCTATCACTTATTATTTATTACGTATTACTTATTACGTATTACGTATTAATTGTTGCATATCACTTAATCTTTTGCCCGTGCTCCTTAATGAAATCTTTTATAGTATTCAGGGTGAAGGCAAAAATCTGGGCAAGCCCAGCATTTTTGTGCGTTTGGGCGGCTGTAATTTAGCTTGCACGTGGTGTGATAGTAAATTCACCTGGCACCCTAAATACCAAGACAACCACCTTTCCGATCTGGGGAAAATTGTGGATGAAGTCAAAAAATATCCCTGTAAACATTTGGTGATCACCGGGGGCGAGCCCCTTCTTCAACAAAAGCAAATTGCTGGATTAATGAATTTGCTCCTGGGTTATACGGCCGAAATTGAAACCAACGGATCGGTGCCCTGCACCATCAATCGATATTTGACCCAAATCAATTGCTCGCCTAAACTCAGCAATTCGGGTAACAAATCTTATAATCTCAAAATTTTGCCCACCAACAAAAAGGTGTTTTATAAATTTGTGGTTTGCAAAAAAACGGATCTTCAAGAAATCAAAGTTTATATCAAAAAATGGAAAATCCCAGCGGAGCGCGTGTATTTAATGCCCGAGGGAATCACGCGCAAAGCGATTGAGGAAAAGTCGGAATGGTTGATTGACATCTGCAAACAGGAGGGGTATCACTTTACCACTCGACTGCATGTGCTAACCTACGGTGGTGAGCGGAAAAAATAACGACAAGGCGCGACGACGTCGTCGCACCTTCTGATCAGAATTATGAGCAAGCAATCTACAGCACTGGTTTTGCATTCTGGCGGTCAAGATTCGACCACATGTCTGGCATGGGCGCTTCGGGAATTTAAGCACGTTGAGCTGCTTAGTTTTGATTATGGTCAGCGTCATCAAATCGAACTCGAGGCCTCCAGGCAAATCGCGGAGCATCTCAATCTTGATCATAAGGTGATTGCCCTCCCCTTTTTTGCCGAACTGGGCAAAAATGCCCTCACGGATCATTCGGTTGAAGTCGATTCGGGAGATGCAGATCGCCTGCCTTCCACATTTGTTCCGGGGCGCAATTTGATTTTTTAACTGTAGCGGCCCAGTACGCTTATTCGCTTGGCATCACCAACCTGGTCACCGGCGTTTGCCAAACGGACTACAGCGGTTATCCCGATTGTCGTGAGGATTTTATTCAGTCTGCTCAGCAAACGTTGCGACTAGCCATGGAAACTCCGTTTACCATTCACACGCCCCTGATGCATTTAACCAAGGCGGAAACCGTAAAAATGATGCAAAACTTGGGCCAGCTTGATCTTTTAAAATACTCGCACACCTGTTACGAAGGCAAACGCCCGGCCTGCGGAAAATGCCCCGCTTGCCTGCTTCGATTAAAAGGATTTGAAGAGGCGGGTATTAAAGATCCAATTGCTTACGCAATTTAAGATTCAAGATGACAAGTCACTGGAATACCGTATCGCTAATCAATAAAAGTTATGACGAGGCACGAAACATTTTCCATTCACGTTGATTCCGCACTGGCCACGCTAGGTATTAAAATTCGTGCGGCGGTTATCACTAACCTTACCGTTTCCCGCGATTTGAGTGATGATTTGACGGCTCACTTGAATGGTCAGGTGGCGATTATCAACGGCAACCTTGAAGAGCGACGGCGTGCACCCGTTTTGGAAGCCTATCGAGCGCTGTATTCCCAATTTTCGGAAGAGGCTATTCCCGCCGCGGAAGGCTTGCTGAACTTGATCGAATCTGGTGGCACACTACCCCGATTAATAACGTGGTGGCGTGTTATAACATTGTTTCTGCAGAAACAGGTTTAGCAATTGGAGCCCATAATCTGGACAAGATAAAAGGGAACGTAGTGATTCGCAAAACCAATGGTCATGAATCGTTCACTCCATTGGGCGGAAAGTCGACGGCTGTTCAAGCTGATAAATACGCTGCCGTCGACGAGTCTGGTAAAATTATTTGCTGGATGGAAGTAAAACAATCAGATAAAACCAAGGTTATGCCCGGTGAAAACAGAGATATTCTGATTTACGTTCAGGGCAATCCTGTATCTACCGATGAGGAGCTCGAGTCTGCACTTAACCAAGTATGCCAAAACATTTTACGGTTTTGTGCCTCGAATGCTACCATTCGCCTTGTGTGATCCATTGTCATTAGTAACTTTTTTGTTTTATTATGATTACCATCATTCAACCCAGCCTCAATCCCAACTCTAAAACCGCCGTGTTGTGCCACGAAGCCATTAGTCAGTTCAAAAGCCGACAGATCACCCCTAGACTGATTGATTTTCGTAAGCTGGAACTGGAATTTTGCGATGGTCGGGCGTTTCACGAATACAACGATTCGATCAAAGAGGCTTATCAATCCATTCAGGAATCTGAAATTGTTTTAATTGGCTGCCCGGTTTACTGTTGGTCCATTTCGGGCGTGCTTAAAAACTTTATCGACATTACTGCCAAGGCGTTTGAAGGTAAAAAAATCGGAATCCTCGTGCAAGCCGGTAGCCCGTTTGCCTATCTGGCGTCGGCCGAACTGATGAAGATCCTTTCATTCGAAGCCAATGCCACCACCGTGCAACCGATCGTCAAATCAAACATCAACGACTTTGATCATTCGGGGCTCAAGAGTAAAAAAGTGGAAGAGAAAATTATGC
This sequence comes from Candidatus Peregrinibacteria bacterium, assembly GCA_016699515.1. Lineage (GTDB taxonomy): Bacteria > Patescibacteriota > Gracilibacteria > UM-FILTER-43-11 > UM-FILTER-43-11. The sequence goes on from CP064978.1 coordinate 612,912, forward strand.
AGCTCTTGGATGCGCTACTCGCTTAAATGCTCAAGAATGTTTTTTACATCCTCCAAATCGGTGTCTCTTTGAATCTTCTTTTTGTAATCGACTAAATTTTGCCACGGTATGATGGGAATTTTTTTGCCGTAAATTTCTTTAACGGTGACCTCATTAAGATCGATGGCGTCCTTTCCCATTCCCCGGTTTGGTGATTGAATAATCGAGTTGTCTCACATCCACACAAATCAATTTCTTGCCCTTCAAATTCCAAAGTTGCCAAAAATAAATCGAACACTTCATCCTGATACCGCGCGGGTCCGTAAATGATTTTCTCTTTTACCAAAGGCATTAACCTGTCAAAATCTCGATCTTTTATTTCGATGTCGATGTCATAAAGTGGACGATTCGATCCGTAGAGCCGTGCTGCAAAGCCACCCGAAATCCGAAATTGAATGTTGTTTTTTTCGAGCAAGTCAATGATCCAATGAAAGGCTGTTTCGGTATTTTGCATAAAACTCATGCGGATTTAAGCGCTGGTTTCGTCGCCACAGGCGTATTGCCCGGTGGAATCGTATTTACATTGATACCCGCAGTAATGCTCAGCTAATTCATTCCCCTGCGATTTTTCGGTTGCCCAGGTTTCACATTCCGCTTTGGTGTCAAAATCCTGCGCTTCGAAAACCGCTTCGCCCACGGTGGGCGCACCCTCGGGATAATAAAATCCCGTCCAACGAGCGCTTTGAGTTGAACAGGCGCTTAAATTGATAATGGCGATGGCGGCAAATGCCAAGAATTTTTTATTCATAGACTATTAAGTTATTTTTTAATGGTGATTGCACCGATGATAAAATAAATGATTAAAAGCATTAACCAAAGCCCAATCGCCCCCACTTTTTCGGATCGCTCATCGCATTCGCTGGTGGGCTGCATAATTTGTTCATGGCAATACCCGGGGTTCCCATCCATTACCCAAGGAATGGAATCGGGTGCACTGTCTATGCTCCACATCACGCATACGGGCTCGGTTGCCTCGCACATCCAGCCATGCGGAATTACAAAGTGGGATAAAAGCGGGAACGCATGCCCGGTGATCGTGGGCAGAATCATTGACCCATTAGGCAGGCCATCTTTGCTCAATGCTTTTATCGCCGGAAAATAAATCGTCAGATAAAAAATGCCCAGCACGATACAAATCACAACGGCTCGCATTCCGCCGTATAGCCACCTTTTTTTGGGTTGAGTTGTTTTTTTCATAGGTAGAAATATTAGGATTCCAGTTTAGCACATTCCGCAAGTCCCTGTCCCGTCGTTGTTGGGTTTTTGGGTCATAGTTTATTTAAGATAAAATTTTGCCACTCGGTTTCTTTTCCGTTTATGAGTATTTCGCACGGTGTACTATTTATGTAGTCAAAACCCAGACTCTTAAGCAGTTCAATGCTGGCTTTATTTTCATTTAGTGCCCGAGCTGCTATTTTTTTGAAATTACCTTCGGTAAAGCCCACTTATTAACTTCATTGCTGACTTGTTTTGCAATTCCCTTACGCCAATAGTTTTTGTCGCCGATTAAAATTGAGTATTGTCCCGCTTTTTCACCCAGTTCTTTGGTTGTTTCAGCAATGGAGTTTATAGAAACGTTGCCTATCGCTTGTCCATTTAATTCAATCATCCAATTATATTCATCTAAGTTCTTCCTAATTTCTGAAATTCTTTCTTGTTCTTTGTTTATGGATGGTTCGCCAAATTCGGTGCCCATGTATTGAATCACTCCTAAATCGCTGGTCCATTTTAGGCTTTTTTCGGCATGTTCTAGCTTGGGTTCGGCTAATTTTAACCTACCGCTTGTGTAATCTGAAACTTCAAGTTCACGATAGTTTGGGTGATTTTCTTGGTAGCTCATTTTGTTCTTAATTACTAATATTTAATTTTAGTTTTTCTTCTTGCTAGTGCTTCGTCGTGCTCGTCGAGTTTTAGTTTGCGGGTCATGGTTTAATTTAGCTGCTATTATTTTGTTCATCGATTTTATCTTCTTGTGGCTTTTTGAGCCTATATCTTTCCATTTGTTTTAAATGTATCACCGCAAATTTTGTATCTTCTTTACATTCTTCTTTTAATTGCTCGAACATAGTTGTCGAAAAGTTTGTTTTTGAGCTGAGCATATTTAGTATTTTTTCAACTATGTTAAATAATTTTTTTACTTCTTCGACTGCTATGTTAATATTTTTCTTTTTTTTATCTTCATGCGCTAAATATTGATTGCGATATACTTTAAGCTTTTCGATTAATTCTGCATTTACCGACATCATTTCGTCCAACTCTTCAAAGTCACTTTTTTTAAGCCCCTCATACTCTTTGGTAAGTTCATCAATAAATTCACGCTCCTGATTCGCTTCCTTAAAGTCATTACTGGACAAATGTTTCGTGTTACTTTTAGCAAAGTTGATCAACTTGTTAATATGAAGTGACCCCTCGGCATTATCAAATATTTTTGCCAATTCCATTAATGAATGAATTTTAAGTCCGTATTCTAATGTGGAAAATAGTCCTTTATAATTACCCATCGTTTTCGCATTTTCTTCCGCTTTTTCTTCACCTAGTATGTTTTGGGCCTTAGATTCTTGTATTGCTTCGTAAACGTAAAAGGAACAAATTGAGTGGATGTAAATTTGCTTCAGTCGTTCTATGTATTTCTGAAATCGAATGAACCTTTTTGTCATTTCCTTTTTGGGTGTTATTATAGTTAAGCTAAATGAATTCCTGCAACAATGGCCGATAACAACAGGATTAGTATCCAGAATTTAGCTTCTTTGTAGAATGTCTTTTTTTCCTTTTGGAATATGTATGATATCGATATTCCAAAAATCAAAAATATTAAGGCCATTTCCAGCATTAGTAGCATCATTTCTTTGACTACTAAATTTTTGAGTACAATGTTTACATTTGTAAATATGAAACCCATTATTGCAACAAAAATACCTATGACCTCAATTAGTTTTCTTCTTTCTTCTTCAGTTTTTTCTGTAATTATTCCATCTATTTGTGCAATTTTTTTTTCGATTATTTTGTGGTCGTTTAGTCGATCGCCCAATGCCACCATAATATTATTAAAAATCATATTACTTCCATAATGATCAAAATTTCTCATTTCTTGTAATTGATTTTCAGCCTCAAGAATTTTCCCATTAAGAATTTGCACGTCGAAATAGGTCTTTTCACGGTTAAAACTTGTATTACCAAAATCATTGTTAGATGGCTCGATTTTTACTGCTATCCTACATTCATCAATCGCCTTCTTGTAGTTCCCACTTTTATTTAAGTAATGAGAATACGTATAGTGGAATTCTGGATTTGTGGGGTATTTTTTAACAATACTTTCGAAGTAGTCTGTGGCAAAACTACTATCCATTGAAAAATAATTTGCTATTATCTCCGATTTTACAAACTCTATTACTTCATTACTTTCGTCTTCGTCTTGAAATTCTTTGCTTAGTATTTTAATGAACTCTCCAGCATCGTTCTTTTCAAAGAGACGGCCAAATTCATATATATTTTCCCTCCAATCCTTTCGCCATTTTTTTGCTTCATAACAACCTAATGTTTTTTTAATATATTTTACGTATTCCTCGAATTTCTTATATGCCCCACTCTCCCCCTGCAATTCTTTTTCGATTATAAGCTTTTTTATTTCATTAATTAGTACTGACTCTTGCATGTTTTGCTGTCTTAATTTTATTCATTCTGCTTTTTTAATTTACCACATTCCCCTTTCTTAAGCCACTCTCATCGAATGCCCCTTTGCACCATTATTACTTGCGTAATATTACTTATTATTTATTATGGATTACCTATTAAAACGAAATCCTATATATTGCTAATAGCTAATAAGTAATAAGTAATGAGTAATCAATTATACAAAGAAGGCCAAGATTACACTCAGGTGGATTTAGCCGAGATTCGAAAGACGTTAAAAGAGCGCGCGCCGCTTGAGACCTTTGGGTTCGAGGAGATTAGCGAAGGTGAGCATTGGGTTTCGATTAGTTCACCCGAGTTTACTGCCATTTGTCCGTTTTCGGATTGGCCCGATTTTGGGTCGGTGACCATTGAATATGTGCCAAGCGATCAATGTTTGGAGCTGAAGTCGTTCAAGCTGTACATCAATGCGTTTCGCGATCTTAAAATTTTTCATGAAAGTGTCACCGAAGTCATCTTTGCCGATTTTTTGAAGTGGTGCAGCCCAAGAAGGCTAAAATTGTGGTGGATATGAACGTGCGCGGGAATGTAAAAACGATTTGCGAGAAGAAATATAAGTGCTAGTTGGGTGAAATACCTGCTTCCTTTATAATTACGTGAATTAACAGCCACTTTGGACGGTTGGGTTTTGAAAAGTTAGCAAAAAATCGCCTTAATTCTGATCGGTTAGGGTGAGAAAAGAATTGTGAGTGTTTTTCTTTTGGTGTGGGATGAGGACTAGAAAGACCAAGTGGTACAATGTATAAATTCGCAACTAAATAAATTTGCATACACGCCTGTTAGTCCAAGAATGATAAAGCAAAAGACAAGGTTAATAATAAGCCAGTTTAAATAATTGATTTTTTTGACAAAAAACAAACTTAGAATAGGAACAATAGATTGAGCAAGAAAAATAAATTTTTCAAATATTGAGCTATTCACTGACTGAAAGCTTGTCCAAGCTACTGTTTCCAAATATACCAAGTTAAATATAACAAAAGCAGTAATTGCTAATAGGGTGACTGCTTTCAAAATTTTATTGCCTTGATAACTCATTTACCTCTGTTTAATTTGTACTCCTCCATTTAAAAACACGAATCGACCAGGGGCGCCGCTAAGCTAATATACTGACTCAAGTGATGGAAAAATATGAAAGTACTCAGACAAATCGGTGGCCAGAAAGATTAATTCTTATGGTGCCCGTGGAGGGACTTCTGCCACGGCGGACAAGCTTCTCGCCCTGCACGGTTAATTTATTTTCATGGTGCCCGTGGAGGACTCGAACCCCCGACACCTGGTTCCGAAGACCAGTGCTCTAATCCACTGAGCTACACGGGCATTTAAACAGACCGAGTGATTATAGCCGACCTGTTTTACTAATCCAAGCTTATTATCGTAGTCGCTTTGCTTCTTGCCATAGAGTAAGCACAGGGCTGGCAATGAAGATGGAAGAGTAGGTTCCCACAATGATACCGGCGATGAGCGCCAAGGTGAACAGTTTGATTGATTCAGCGCCCCAGATGTAAAGTGCGGCTAAGGTGATTAGCGTAGAAACCGACGTGTTGATGGAACGTGACATGGTTTGGCGCAAGCTGATATCGGCCACGTCTCCAAAGGTGTCGTTGCGGCCTTGGTGGCGCAGGTTTTCGCGGATGCGGTCGAATACTACGATGGTATCGTGCACCGAGAATCCCATAATGGTCAAAAGTGCGGTAATAAAGAACGCGTCGACTTCCAGATTGAAAAGAGCGAATAGCCCCAATACCACCAATACATCATGAATGAGTGCAATGATGGCACACACACCAAAGCGCCAGGCGCTGACGTGCTTAGGAATATGGCGGAACGCGTAGGCGATGTAAAGTACGATCGCAATCATGGCGATGCTCAAGGCTACGAAAGCCTTTCGTTTGAGCGTTTCTCCGATTTTTGGCCCGATTGTGTTGTAGCGAATTTCTTCGTTAGGGCCAATGTTTTGCACAAATCCAGCTTTAATAGATTCGTATTGTTCGTCGCTTAAATTTTTGGTTTGAATCAAGTAGGTTTCTTTGTCGGTTACGGTAATTTGAGCTAATAGTCCTTCTTCTATTCCGTTGACCACTTCTTTAATCGACGTGCTTGCGTCGCCATTGTAATCAGGAAACTGCACTTCCATCACGGTTCCACCGGTGAAATCAATTCCCAATTTTAAGTAATGACCGGTTTGGATTTTATTGTTCACCATTCCTCCCATTCCGGCTAAAATGAGTAGTCCAGAGATGGCAAACCACAGTTTTGTGTATTTAATGTACGAAAAGGATTTCATGGGTTGAGTGCGTATTACGCCGTGCCTACCGGCAGGCAAGAATTAAAAATGACGAGTGATAGGATTACATATTTTTACTAAATATCAAGGTTTTTTACGTGTTTAGCGTGTGACTGTATGAATTTTCGGCGAGGAGGTACTTCGGAGCCCATCAGTGTATCGAACACACTATCGGCCAATTCCGCGTCTTCGATCGTTACCTGAAGCATGGTGCGCTGCTTGGGGTCCATGGTGGTTTCCCATAATTGTTCGGGATTCATTTCTCCTAACCCTTTGTACCGTTGAATTGAAAACTTGGCTTTGGCCGTTTTGCCGGCAGTGGTTTCGGTGCTGGTTTCATTTTCTGATTCGGCGGATTCTTCCTCGTCCGTTTCTGTTACCGATTCTTCGGCTTCGGTCCATCCCATCCCCTTCATCACTTCTACTTTCTGTTCGTCGGTGTACGCATAATGGGATTCTTTACCTTTACTGATTTTATAAAGCGGTGGTTGTGCAATGTAAACATAGCCAAGATCGATCAGCGGACGGAAGTAGCGATAAAACAAGGTTAATAACAAAGTGCGAATATGTGCTCCGTCTACGTCGGCATCGGTCATGATTACGATACGGTGATAGCGCGTCTTTTCGGGTTCAAAGGTTTCACCGATTCCGGCGCCGAGCGCAATGATGAGCGATTTGATTTCGTTGTTCCCTAACATTCGATCCAATCGCGCTTGCTCTACATTCAAAATTTTTCCACGAAGCGGCAGAATGGCTTGAAAGAATCGGTCGCGACCTTGTTTTGCGCTCCCGCCTGCCGAGTCACCCTCCACAATGTACAGCTCACTTTCACTGGGGTTTTTAGAGGTACAATCGGCCAATTTTCCTGGCAATGCCGCCCTTCGAGCGCGCCCCTTGCGCAGTACGGTGTCGCGCGCAGCGCGTGACGCTAGGCGCGCGCGTGCGGCCAGCATACACTTGGCCATGATTCCTTTGGCGTCGTTCGGATTTTCTTCCAGATATTCGGCAAATTTTTCGTTGAAAACTGACTCCACCGCTTTGCGAACCTCGGGATTTCCTAATTTTGATTTGGTCTGCCCTTCGAATTGAGGATCGCTCAATTTTACCGAAATAACTGCGGTGAGGCCTTCGCGTACGTCTTCATTCGTCATGTTTTCATCTTTTTCTTTCAGGAACCCTTTGGAACGAGCGTAGGCGTTGATGGTGCGGGTGAGCGCTGATTTAAACCCGGTTAAATGCATCCCCCCTTCCAGCGTGTGAATATTGTTGGCAAACGTGATGATATTTTCGTTGTAGGCTTCGGTGTATTGCATTGAAATCTCAATCAACGCTTCCGGAGTTTCTTGTTCAATGTAAATGCAAGTGCCAATTTTTTCTTTGTTCTGATTTAGGTGGTCCACATACGACCGCACCCCGCCTTCAAAGTAAAATTGATAACGATGAGGTTGGCCTTTTGGCAGAATTCCCTCATACCGTTCTACGCGCATGTCTTCGAATGAAATGGTGATGCCTTTGGTTAGGTAGGCTTGTTGGCGCAGACGGGTCAAAATGGTAGTTGCGTCGAACTGAATGGTTTCAAAAATTGATTCATCGGGCCAAAACGTGATGGCGGTTCCGGTTGAATCGCTTTCGCCAACCACCTGAATGTCGCTTTGGGCAACCCCCATTTTGTATTCTTGTTGATAGACTTTGTCATCACGGCGCACTTCGGCTAACAAACGTGTGGAAAGCGCGTTCACCACCGATACTCCCACTCCGTGCAAACCACCGGATACTTTATATCCCGAAGCGTCTCCACCGAATTTACCCCCGGCATGCAGCACGGTTAAAACGGTTTCCAAGGCTGAAATGCCTGTGGTTTTGTGTTTATCAACCGGGATTCCGCGCCCATTATCCAGCACGGTAATGCTGCCATCGTGATTGATTCGTACCATGATTTGATCACAATGCCCTGCCATGGCTTCGTCGATTGAGTTATCGACAATTTCCCAAATCAAATGGTGCAAACCGCGAACGTCCGTGGTTCCAATGTACATTCCCGGGCGCTTGCGGACCGGATCGAGCCCCTCGAGTACCTGAATTTGGTCGGCGGAGTAATTTGAGTTTGTTTTTTGATCAGCCATGCGTTTATGTTCGTTAAAAATTCCCCTGAATTGTAGAGGAGTGCGTAGGGGCTCGTCAATAGGCGGGTTTTTTGTGGCTGTGGCTTATTGACCTGTTGGAACGCTTGTTTCGCTGAGAGAAGTGTCTGCAGCCTCTTCGGGCCGGGTTCTGGAACAATTGAATAGGTTCCCAGCTCTTTTAGACTCATTTTTTCGATGGTTTCGCCGGTTGATTGATTGTATACGTTGTTTACCGAGTCACTTTCCACCTTCCAGCTGAAATTAACCGCTCCTTCCCCACGCTTCACATCCATAAAATGAATCACATCGGTGGGTAAGTCGCTATCGATGTTTTTTCTTGAATTGCGATGTTTGCGTTTTGAAACGTGCGGATCAGGTAACGTTTCATCATTTGATTCAACGCCTGCTCAACCGATTGATTCTCTTCGCTGTATTGATCGCTTTCCACTTTCATCAGTCGATCTTTCTCGTAATCATAGGTCGCCGAAAAGGTGATGGGCATCAATTTAATTTTTACCCCTTCTAGGCGAACACTATTGCCCGTTGTTTCCACTTGGGCAATTTGAGTGGCGTTGACTTGAATCGGAAAGCGTTCCAACCGTTTTAACACGGATTGAATCAGCTGTTCTTCGGCTTGCTTTTGCTCTAGCACTTGCATGAGAGTGGGCAAAAACTTTTCCAATGACAAAGAAGTCGGCCATACAATGTCGTCGTGATCTTTCACGTTAATGTTGCTCACTAAGTGCGTGGACGATTGATAGTGAAAATCCACCTCGAGAATTTTTTGCAACAGCGGATTGGTTATTTGGATTCCTTTGAGATTAAATTCGTCTAAATTCGTTTTATTGGCCAATTGGATGGATTGAGCCGACGGCAGAGTTAAGTTAAATTCGGCCAGTTCCAATGTGGCTAATTTGATTGCTAAATCTTGTGCAACGATGGTTGAGCGCTCATTGGTTTGTTCGGTGTCGTCGCTCAAGAACTCTTGTAATAATTCAGCCGACGGATCGGTTTCATTTTGTGACTGAGCGGTGCGTTTTAACAGTGTTCCTATGTCCTTAAGCAAAAAGTTGCCACTCAGCTTTTTGCCATCCGATAAACTGACCTGAGACAACGTTTGGCTTGCCGCGTCGTATTCGCCGCCCAATTCATAGTTCCGCCCCTCTAGCACGGCACGAATTTTTTCAACACGGAACTGCTGGGGTTTTTCCAGTTTGGTAATATCGGTGATTGACACCACCAAGCCGTTGCGACTGAATTCGGTTTGAATTTCTTCCAGTGTGGTTTGATTTTGAGTGACGTCCACTGCTCCTGCCAGAAATCGACTAAAACGATCGGTGAGCGTTTGCTCTTCGGCCTGCTTTTTTAGATAATCCTGAAATTCCTTTTCGTCGATCGGCGCAGCGGCTCCTCGCAGCGTTTTTTCGGCGAATGTGATTCGATCCACCAGCAGGGCCCCTTCTTTTACGAACACTTCTACCGCTGCCCGCGAAGAATCCGACCCGGATAAATTGAGCGTGTCGTAGCTACTGATCAGATAATTTTTTGCTTCTTCATAGCGATAATTTACCACCAATCGTTTGCTTAAATTCAGGCGTTCTTGGGCAACTTCCAGCCAAGCGTCTTCTTGAGTGTTTTTAGCCATGCGAACCGTGCCGATTTCATTGGCGATTTCCATTGTCTCTGAATCAATTCGGTCGGCGAATAAGCTAATGAGCGTATTGGCTTGTCTGGCTTGGCTTTCCCAAGCCTTTAAATCGTCTTTTGGTTTAAAGATAACCCATTGGCTTAACCATTTTTTTGCACTTTGATTCGCGTTTTTAATTTGGTCTTTTTCAAAATACCACTCCATTTCCCGTAGGTAGCTTTGCAGTACCGCTTCGGTGTGGTTTCGCGCAAGACGCTGTCGCAACCATTCGCTGGCCCTCATTTGTACGGATCCGTTTTCAGCGTAGCGTAATTCTTTAAACCATTGTTGCCATTCCTCCTCAAACAGGCCTGCGGGATTGTTTAACTCCAACTGATTTAGGTCGCTTAATATTTGTTCCGCCTTTTAACATTGTTCTTTTTACTGACGTTTCCTAGTAAATAGCTCATTTGAAGATGGGCCCATTCCTTTGGGTTTCGATTGTTTTTTAGGCTCAGCCGGTCGCGCCAGCGGAAAAACCACTTTTTGGCCCAGTACACACCGGTGGATTGTAGGCGCTTGTCCTCTCCTTGAAAACTCACGAGCGATTGATCCCAATTTGCCCGGTACCATGTGTCTCGTCTCAATTCTTCCGGCATCGGTCTTAGCTGTACTTCTTTGCTCAACTTGGAATATTGCAATTTTTTGATATTCCGGCACCAATTGTTCGTTTGCAAACGAAATCATGTGTTGCGCCGGGATGACGATGCGATTGAGTTCGTTTTGGTTCGCTTCTAACAGCTTTACCTGCGACCGGCCCGAAAAGGTTTCAACTTGGGTGTAGTCTTCGTTGATGCTGACCCCCAGTGACTGTGAAAATTCAGCCTGAACACGCCCTCCTTTGACCAAAATTTGATCGTACGCATTTACCTTGATCTTTCCTTTTTCCAATTGCACTTGCCATTCGTCATTGTGAACGCCTATCAAACTGATCTCTGTGTTTTCTTGAAGCTGAATTTGATTGCCTCCCATGTAAATTTCAGCTCGTTCATTTTGAGTTTGAATGCGGCTCAATGCCAGCAGATCTTGTCGGTCGTTGGCCGGTTTAAAGGCTGTGTCGTAAATGGTTGTAACTTGCACGGCTGCGTTGGGCTCCATGCTCAAAACAGGAGTTCGCTCCTAGATTCATGGGGGAGTCGATTGCTACCACGGCGTTAAAAAAACGGCATTCATGATGGCAATCACAAGTCCGATACCAGCAATGATTTTTGTTTGTCTGCTCATTTTTTCGTTGCGAACATTTAGGGTTTCTTTTTATTGTACCATTTTTTCTGTGTTTTTACAATTCTTTTCTGGCTGTTTTTTACGATTGCCCGCAGAAAATTGAACGTTTGATTTTCGGTGATTTGTCTATAAAATGATGGGCATGAAACGAGGTTTTTCTTTCGCTACGTCTCCGGCTTATCGGCTTGCCATTGTTGGTTTTTTTTGCGGACTTTTGTTTTTGGTCATTGTAGGGAGGCTTTTTCAGCTTCAGGTGCTGAGTTATGACGATTACAGCGCTTCGGCTCGCGATCAACATTTTGGACGGGTCACTTTGCCTGCCAAACGAGGGGAAATCTTGGTTCGAGATCGTTATTCGGGCCAATTAACCAAATTGGCTACCAATACCACCTTAGACCTGCTTTATGTCGATCCTTTTGTGGTGGAAGATAAAATTGCGGTTGCTTCTCAGTTGGCCCCCCTGATTTTTACACATCGTGATTATGATCTTTGTACCGAAAATCCTGATGACTGCGGCTATGACGTGATTGACGAGGCAGCCGAAAGTCCTTTGATTACCACGTCGAGCGCTTGGTTTGTGGATGCCTCGGAGCCTGTGTCGATTCAGTCCAGTGATGTGGAATTTAAAACCTACGCCAAGATGATCGATGAGGTCGCGGCGAGTGTGCTCCGAAAAATATCCAAACAAGAGGTGGACTTTTCGATTTTAAAACGCGATTTGACCGATGAAGAAATGGCCCAGGTTGTGGCGGCTCGTTTGCCTGGAATTTCGGTTGATGAATCACGTTTTTTTGCCTACGCCAACCCCACCCTTATTCCCGAATCCCGCCTTTCTGAACTGGCAACCGCATTGGGAGCGATTTTGGCAATTGCCCCCGGCGACCTGCAACCGCTTTTAACCCGGCGCAACGTGCGCTATGTTTTTTTAAAGAACAAGCTAGAGCCTGAAATTTCCAATGAAATTGAATCGTTGAATTTGAAGGGGGTGGTGTTGGTTCCGGAGCACTGGCGTTTTTATCCGGAAAATTCGATTGCCTCTCATCTGATCGGCTTTATTAGCCGTGATGGCGTGGGACAATATGGCGTTGAAGGATTCTTTGATGCGGCGCTCCGCGGGCGAGAAGGAACGATTTATACGGAACGCGACCCCCGGGGTCGCCAGATCACCGTGGGGAATAGCGAGATTGTTACACCGGTAAACGGAGACACCATCGTATTAACCATCGATCGCATCATTCAAGGCAAGGTGGAATCTATTTTGGCAGAAAGTGTGGAGCGTTTTCGGGCCGATAGTGGCCAAGTGATCATTTTGAACCCCTTTACCGGGGCCATCATCGCCATGGCCAATTATCCCAATTTTAATCCCAATCATTTTTCCGATGCGTTTGCCTTAAGGCCGCTTGCGCCGGGTGAATTGGTCGAAAAAACCATTCCTGTTTTTAAAAAGAACGAGCGGGGCCAGTACGTTCCGCTCGAAGAGGAAGACGAGTTTAAGCCCGAAATTGAAAAATTTGTTTATCAAAATAAATTTGGCCCCGAGGTGTTTAAAAATAAGATCATTTCTGAGTTTTATGAGCCTGGTTCTATTTTTAAACCTTTGGTGATGGCCATGGCGCTTGATTCGAAAGAAGTGGAGCCCACCACCACTTTTTTGGATGATGGACCGCTTCATATCGATGAATTTGAAATTCGCAATTCCGATCAGCAATATCATGGCATGACCACCATGTCCGATGTTTTGGCTTTTTCGCTCAATACGGGAATGTCCTTTGTGGCTAAAAAACTTGGAAAGCAATTGATGTATCGCTATTTGCATTCGTTTGGGCTGGGTGAATATACCAATATTGAACTGGAGGGAGAAATAAAGGGCCGGCTGGACTTTTATAAGCAGTGGTCCAAGGCGCAACTTTTGACGACGTCTTTCGGCCAAGGGATCGTTGTGACTCCCTTGCAAATGATTACGGCGTGGGCCACCCTTGCTAACGGGGGAAAGTTGGTTCAGCCCTATATTGTTGATGAGGTCATTCATAATGGTGAAAGCATTAAAACCGAGCCGAAAGTAATTACACGCGTGATTTCCGAAGAAACGGCCAGTATCATTACCGCCATGAACATTAATGCCGTTACCAACGGGGTGGCTAAGCCTGCCTATGTTCCGGGCTTTCAGGTGGCCGGTAAAACGGGTACCGCACAAATTGCCGGTAAGTACGGTGAATATGAAAAGGAGACGGCACCACGAACACCTCTTTCGTGGGATATGCCCCTGCCGAGAATCCTAAATTTCTTATGCTGGTTCGCTTTCATCGCCCTCGCATCGGTCAAAGCACGTGGGGGTCTACCACCAGTGCGCCCGTGTTTAAAGCGATTACGGAATTTCTGATCGACTACTATAATATTCAGCCTAATTGAGTGGATGAATTTTCTCTTGAAACCCACGTTGATCTCGATTAAACTCTCCTTTGCTGAATCGCCTTTCGCTTTAGTAGTGCGGGGCCCAAAAAGAACTTTCGAAGTCAGGCTGCGGAAACAAGTTCATTAAAAACCAGATTCACTAAGTGCGGGTATAGTATAATGGCTATTATGTCAGCCTTCCAAGCTGAAGATACGGGTTCGATTCCCGTTACCCGCCTCCATTCTTTTCATCCATTTTAATTTTAGACCCAAAGCTTACTTGAGCCGGAGTTTTTTTCAGTGTACAGTGTTTGCGATTTAACAAAATAAATATGTCAGTTCAGTCAAACCAAATAGAAAATTTGCTAGTGGAAGTTATGAAATTGCAGGAAAGCATCAAAAACGCTCAGGCTGTTTTAAAGCACTACCGCATACAATCACCCGAACTTACCTTGCTTAAAAAGACCAAAAAAGAACTTACCGAACAAATTGAGCAAGAGAAGGCTCGGATTGAAGATGAGTTTTTGGCGGATCCGGATTTTGAAACCGCCCGAAACGATGAGCTGACTCATAAAAACGATTTGAAAGAAAAGAATGCCTTGCTACGCAAATTGCTTTCCGAGCTTAATCCCGCCGAAACCCTTTCAAATTACGAATACAATATTAATGGCGAGGCACTGCGTTTGCAGGTAGAAAAAACCGCCAAAGTTTTTATTAACGGAAAGGAACAAAAATAGCCCCCATTGCTTTCAGTCTATTTTTTAAATTCTTTTTCTATGAATTTACTTCATTTCGGCCCTATTTTACTCGCAGCGGTGCTCACCCTGTTTTTAGGAATGGCATGGTACAGTGAGGCATTATTTGGCAAAGCGTGGATGAAAGCTGTCGGCTTAACCAAGCAAAAAAATTCGCAGTCAAAGCGATTGATGCTCATTAGTATGATTCTTGGTTTTGTTTCCAGCTTGGTCACTGCGATGATTTTGGATTTGTTACTCACGCTTATGGGAGTCACCGCGTTCAGCGCCGCTTATGTCTTTACTTTTTGGTTATGGCTGGGCTTTAGTGCTACGGGCGTATTGGGGCAAATTTTATGGGAAATGCGCCCCCCTCGTTTGTTTTTTATCAATGGAATATATCAACTGCTGGCTTTGCTTTTTTGATGGCCACGGTCTTGACATCATTTGCCTAATTGCGTACACTCGCGCTTATGAACACGAATCACCTTGTCACCACCGCCTTTTCTATGATGATGTCTATGATGACCTTCTTCCGGCGAGGGCGTGTTTAGTTGTTTCAACCCAACCTATCAACAAAAGCCTTCGTCTTGTACGGAGGTTTTTTTGTAAATAACCCCTAACCCCTTTTTTATGTCACCTCATTCTTCACTTCGTATTTTGTCGCCCGCCTATGGCCCTCTCCTTGCGGCTATTGACCCCAATCTTAACGATCCCCTCTCTATTTTGGACGAACGATCCCCCCAACTTACTGGTGCGCTTCGCACCATCATTCATCGTGTGCTCGAGGCAGGCGCCTCGACACTTGCTACTCCCACCTTTGGACTAAGAAAATTGGTTGAGTCTGATTATCAGCTGTTTGGGGATGCACTTCGCCGGCATAGCGAGTTACTTTTGGAGTGCGCTGATCCCGGTGTTGCTGATTTTTGGCTGGATTTTGGTCCAAAGAGCGATTGTTACCGTGCCGACCTTGCCCCCAGCCGCGCTGAGGCACGCGACTTTCATGCTTTGCAAATCAACGCTGTCGATGACTTGATTTATGAACAGTTGCTTTTTGAAACGATCCCCGCCCTGCATGAGGCCGAAGGAATTGCTTTGGCGCTTAAGCAAGCTGACCTTACTGGCGTCATTAGCTTTGTACTTTCCCCCGAAGGAACGTTGCTTTGTGGTACGCCACTTTATGATGCGATCAACACAATCGATCGCTTGACCGGTAATTACCAAGGGCTTTCTTTTTCGATGAATTGCTGTTCTTTGGCCGGTGCCCAACTTGCATTGCAGGGATGTGCACAGGCAGGTAATGCCCACCGGCTCACGGCTTTTTATCCCAATGCAACCGAAACTCCTCCTTGGGAAATCGAGGAATCCTGTGCTACTGGAACTGAGTACACTCCCCCCGTTCATGAAGATCCACGTGCGCGCGTTGCTGAAATTTTATACTTACTTTCTCAGTTTCGCACCTCCATCCGCACGATTGGTTTTTGTTGCGGCGGAACCGTTGAAACCACTCGTGAGTTTTCACGTCAGTGCTTTTGTTTGGGTTGTGCTACAATGGCTGCAGCTTAACTTTCGGCACTATGAGGATTCGTTTTTTAGACGAATGGCGCGGACTTGCTATTGTGGGGATGGTGTTTTACCATCTGGCTTTCGATTTAGACTATTCCGGAATTTTGCTTTTTGATTTTAGCTCTCTCTTTTGGTTGATATGGGCGCGCTTGGTCCAATTTAGTTTTTTACTGCTAGTGGGCCTTTCCTTGTTTTTGTCGTTTAAAAACTCCTCATCTAACCATGAATTTCTTCGCAAACAAGCTCGGCGTGCGGCATTCATATTTGCTATGGGAATGTTGATCACGTTGATCACTTATTTTGCTTTCCCCGATGCGTATATTCGTTTTGGTGTTTTACATTTAGTTGCAGTGTCCATTGTGATTGGCTCGCTTTTGATTCGCAATATTCCAGCTACACTAACATTGGCGTGTTCCAGCGTGATATTGGGTCAGCTCTTCGAAAAAGTTACCACAAATACTTCGTGGCTCATTCCGATCGGTGTGTTTCCGCAAAATACCTATTCATTCGACTGGTTTCCTTTATTTCCGTGGCTGTCCCTTCCGCTGTCCGGAATTTTATTGGGCCGGCTTTTGGATCACTTTCAGTTGTGGAACGCGTTTAATGTTCCCATTCCCCCGCTCGAGTTTATCGGTCGCCATGCGCTTTTGATCTATTTGGTGCATCAGCCGCTGCTGCTTGGATTTATTTGGCTGCTTTAATAATACTTTCCAAAAACAGCGTTGGGTTCATGCTGGGCTTTTCGGTGAGCGCCTGATGATAAATCACGGTGGACGGAGTGAGCCCGGGGGTACTGTTGGCTTCGATGATGATCAGTTCACCGGTGTGCACGTGCATAAAGGCGTCGATGCGGGCGTAGCCTTGAATTCCCAGGGCATTGGCCACTTTTTCCATTCGCCTTTTGGCGTTTTCAACCGCACTTTTTTTTACAAAGGGCTCGGGGGGTGGAGTGATGTTGACGCCGGTTCCTCCCTGAAACTTTTCTTCGAGCGTTAGCACGCTACCGCTGGTTACGGTGATGCTTGGGTTCATGGCATAAAGTTTTCCGTTTTTTTCAATCAGTCCCATCGTAATTTCGATCCATTCGGTTTGGGTGCGCCACTTCAATTCATTATCTACCACGCGCACTTGATCCGTGCTGATGAATTGCTCCAACAAAAGTTCGTGCATCGGTTCGGTCGGCATCTCGATGATTCCGTGCTGGTTTTCTAGTTCGCCCATCGGAATGACGGCCGATTTTTTTTGAACGTGTTTTAAATAGGCCGCCAGATCGTTTGTGCTGTATAACCTGGCAATGCCGGCCGAACAGCCGTCGCCTACCGGTTTTACAATCACGGTTTTGGAATCCAACTCTTTTGTTGCGGATTCCCAAAATGTTTTCAACTCAGCACTTTTTAGCTTGAACAGTTTATCGAGCGGAACTAACGTTTTGTTGGCGGTGTAAATCCCCTCTTTTTCGAGCGCTTTTACGGTTAATCCGGTTTGGTATTTATCCATGCACAGTTTCGACGCTTTTGACCCACTTCCATTGAATGGTACTTTGGCTTTTTCCAGCTTATTTTGGAGCGTTCCGTCTTCGCCGATTCCCCCATGCAGCCCGATGAACACGAATTTGGATTGCTTGATAAAATCGTCCAAACTCATTTTTTGAGGCAAAAAGATCGGTTCGTTGATTTCGCCGGGCATGGCTCCCAGTTTATCCAAAATTCTGGTTTTGAGCTGGTGCAATCGCTTTTCATCTTTTTCGGCCGTTTTACAAGTTTCCTCAATTTCTTCCACCGTGTGGTTGAGTGTTAGGTAGTACGGCAATTTCCACACCTCCCCTTTGGTATCGAGCAAGTATGGATTCGGCTGAATTTTTTCTGATTTTCTCAGTTTGAGCCACACATTCGTTCCACTCATGATCGAAACTTGCCGCTCGGCGGTTTTGCCTCCAAAAAGAATGTTTACTTCTTTGTCAGCTCTCTTTGAGAGCGATATGATGCTCTTCGCCTGCGGCGAATTCACGATGCCATGCTCTTCGCCTACGGCGAATTCGCGATACCCTTTTGGGAAAGGGATATTGTGGCGGCGGCAGGCGTTTTTGACGATGTACTTCAGCAGATCTGCATGACTCATTCCAATGCGACTGGTTTGCTGAAATAAAAAACTATTTTGCTCCATTCCGCTGATTGGATTGAAGTCGGAAAACCAAATGTTTCCGTCGCTCAGTAGCCAACCGTCGAACCGAGCGAAGTCTTGCATGCCCATGGTTTTAAACAGTTGTTCAGCCTGAATCTGAATGCGTTCCACCACTTGGTTTTCAAACCGTGGCGGGCAGTGATAGGTTACATGCCGCGTGGCCAGGTATTTTTTGCGAAAATCAAAAATTTGATGATCGGCGTAATCAATCTCCATTTCGGTGGGCAAAATGGCTACCGGCAATCCGAAACGGTTTTGGAGCACGATCACGGTGAACTCGATCCCTTCACAAAATGGCTCTATTACCACGCGCGTGTCCATGCGCCGGCTGAACAACTCTTGTGCTTTTTTGAGCGCTTCTGCGGCGGTCGAAACCGAATGCACTCCAATGCTCGAGCCCCCCGTGGCGGGTTTTACAATGGCGCGCTTGATGTCATGCTCTTTAAAAAAACGATCGATCACTTTTTTATGATCGTTTAAATGAATTTTTAGCACCACCGATGGGCGTGTGTAGAATCCATTTTCTTTAATAAATTCGTTGGCATCGTATTTGTCGAACGCGCGTTTGCACGCTTCGGTATCGGAGCCTACATACGGGCATTCGTTCTTTTCCAGGATTTTTGAATCGTTCCGTCCTCGCCAAATGCTCCGTGCATCACGGGAAAGGCCAAATCAACTTTTTTTAAAAAGCGACTGAGTCCTTTTTCGGTGAGCGGCTTACTGGTGCTCTTGAGTTTAAAGTCAAAATCAGACGGCGTGTTGGAATAGAGCTGACCCCGTTCAATGGCATAAGGCCTTCGTTTATGGTCGAAATAAATCGGCAAAATTTCAATATTTTCAGATTCTAGGTGATCAGCAACCGAACGGGCAGAATTTAAAGAAATCCCTCTTTCAAGCGATGGACCGCCACATAGTAACGCAATCTTTAGTCTATTTTTTTTCATATTTGGTAGTTTTTGCAAAAAAAATATACGCTATGTTTTGCTGAGTTGCAACCTAAAGAGTTATCTCGACCTTAAATGTAGACCAAAAATGGCCTGGTGGAACTGACCAGAATCGAACTGGCATCGCTGGGTACCAACCCACAGCATTTTACCAATTAAACTACAGCCCCCTCCCCAGGCCACCCTTGACTATATACAAAAACCCTTGCCGTGTAAACGGAAGAGTTTCTGCTGGTACCCAGCGGCCAATTGCTTGGCATGCTGTGAGAATGTACTTTCAGTATAGCAGAAAATACTTAAAATTCAAACTTTTTTTGTTTCGCTAACTTGTATTGCTCGTTTAACTCTCTATAATGCAATCGATTAAATAGAAGTATCACTTATGCCGATTGTTCAAAACATTTTCCGTGCTTACGACATTCGCGGAGTCTATCAAAAAGATTTAAACGAAGAGGCCGCTTATTTGATTGGGCGCGGGTTTGCCAGTTATTTGTTGAAGGAAAAAAATCTGGTGAATCCAACGGTGGTGGTGGGGCGCGATAATCGCACTCACTCACAGTCGCTTCAGGCCGAATTCATTCGTGGACTCACTGAATCGGGGTGCCGTGTTACCAATATTGGTTTATCGGCGTCGCCTTATCTTTATTTTTCAACGTGCGAGGGAAAGTTCGATGCGGGTTGCAACATTACCGCCAGTCATAATCCCAAGGAATACAATGGATTTAAACTTTTGACCGCCAATGCTCACGCGGTGTTTGGCGACGAACTGCAAAAGGTGTATCAGTTGATTGTGGCCGGTGATTTTGTGAATGGTGATGGTTCCGAAGAGCCCGGTGACTTTGCAACGGCTTACCTCAAAAAGCTCCAATCGATGTTTGAATTTAAAGAACCGCTCAGGGTGGTGGTGGATACGGGGAATGGCATTGCGGCAAAATGTACCCAAGCACGCTTAAATCGTTCGGTCACGATGTGGTGGAACTTTTTACCGAACTGGATGGCACTTTTCCCAATCACATCGCTGACCCGATTGTGGAATCGAATTTAGAAGTGCTGAAGCAAAAAGTGGTCGAAGAAGCGGCTGATCTCGGTTTGGCGTTTGATGGGGATGGCGATCGCGTGGGAGTAATTGACCAAAAGGGGCGATTTATCAACGCCGATTTAACCATGATGTTGCTTTCCAAAGATGCGCTTTCACGTCATCCCGGCTCGCCGATTATTTCGACCGTTTCCAATTCTCAGGTTTTGTTTGATTTGATTGAACAGTGGGGCGGAAAGCCGGTGATGAGCAAAGTGGGCCATTCGTATGTGGAATCTGAAATGTCGGCGCAACATGCTATTTTAGGTGGTGAGCAATCGGGTCACTTCTTTTTGTTTGAAAACTACTTTCATTACGACGACGCACTTTTGACCGCCATCCGAATTTTGAAAATTCTAAGCGATTCCGGAAGAACCATTTCTGAGCTTTACGATGCGTTCCCCAAAACCTATGCCGAACCCGAAATGCGCCCGGATTGCCCTGATGATGTGAAATTTGAAATCATTCAAAAAGTCACCACTCATTTTAAAGATCAATACCCTTGCGTGACCATCGATGGCATTCGCTTGGATTTTGGCAATGGGGGTTGGGCTGGTATTCGCGCGAGTAACACGAGCCCCAAATTATC
Organism: Candidatus Peregrinibacteria bacterium; assembly: GCA_016699515.1. Classification (GTDB taxonomy): domain Bacteria; phylum Patescibacteriota; class Gracilibacteria; order UM-FILTER-43-11; family UM-FILTER-43-11. The sequence goes on from CP064978.1 coordinate 633,439, forward strand.
GATCACGATGGAGGCGGAAAGTGAATCAGCGCTCAATCAAATTAAACAGGTTGTATTGAGCCATTTAAAGGCCTATCCGGAAATTCAGTGGCATTAAACATTGATTGCATCAAGCAAGAGCCTGCAGTATAATTGGTTTACCTAAAATAAAACCTATGTTTGGTCGATCAAAAAAGGTACTAAAAGTGCTTAGAGTGTAATAGTTGGCTCGGCCGTCGGCTCGATTCTTGGCTTTACGCTTGCCCCCCAAAAAGGGCAAAGAAACACGCCAAATCCTCAAAGATAAGTCGATGGATTTGTTTTTAAAAATAAGCGCGAGAATGAAGAATAAGTGGCTCTTTTTTGGCGGCCTTTTTTTGGATCGCTCCATCGGCTTCGGCGCGCGAGTATCCGACTGAAATTACTTTGAAAACCAACTTTAACGTTTGGCCGATTCATGTTGAGCGAGCGGGTTGGGTCTCTGATTATTCCAAATATTACTGGCATGATTGGCCGGTGGCTTTTGAGAATGAATCAGACGCGGCGCTTTCAGCCTTAACTCCCCAGGTCATTCGTGGGGTCAATCAGTCCGTTATACGAGATTACCTAAATCTTACGATCGCTCCCGAGCTTGCGCGTGCCAAATCGGATGTCACGATTGATTCTACCGACGATGGCAGCATTGTCTTTGATGGCTTTGCTTTGAATGGGCAACATTTAAATGTTCCAAGCGCCATTCAGCTGATTAAGCAGACTTTGGACCGCGGTGAAACCGTCGCTCGATTACCACTGGTGCTTGAGCCAGCCACGGTAACGGTATTAGACCCTGCTTTGATTGAAAAAGGTATTGTGGATCTTTTGTCTACCGGCGAAACTGACTTTTCGGGCTCTCCTCACAACCGCCGACATAACATTGAGGTTGGCTTGCATAGTTTTACGGGGCAACTCATTCCCCCTCTCAGCAAGGTAGCGCTGTTTCGATGCTGGGCGCCATTGATGCCAGCACCGGTTATTTGCCCGAGTTGGTCATTAAAGGCGATAAAACCATTCCGGAATACGGGGGCGGACTTTGCCAGGTTTCCAGCACGCTTTATCGCAGTTTGCTTTTTTGCCGGTCTTCCGATCGACGAACGCCGTAATCACTCTTATTCGGTTTCGTATTATGATCCCCAGGGTTTGGATGCAACCATTTATCCTGGTTCCGTGGACTTAAAATTTACGAATGACACCGATCATCACATTTTGATCCAAACGATCACGATTGGTGATAAAGCGTATGCCAATGTTTACGGCACCAAAGTTCACCGAGAAGTCGATTTAGTGGGTCCCTATTACTATAGCTACCGCTCGGCTCCACCGGCTCGCGTTGAGTATTCAACCGAACTTCCCCCCGGCAAAAAAGAGGTGCTTGGTGCAGCCCACGTAGGTTTTAAGGCAAGTTGGTATCGCCGAATCGATTATGCCGATCGCCCCGATGTGGTGGAGCACATTTACAGTGATTATCAGGCACGCCCCAGCTATACCGTGATCGGCGTTAGCCCCGAAGAAAGCGTGGTTAATCTTTAAACGCCCGCGATTACGACATGCGCTTGGCAATGCCGGGTTTGGTCATTTTGTTTGGATCTAAAATTACCTCCAATTCTTTTTGCTTAATATGTTTTTTCCAAAATGATTTCGGGAATGGGTTTGCCCGTTTTTAAATTCTTTCACGATCTCGGCCACGTGGGCATAGCCGATGATCGGGTTGAGCGCTGTGGCTAGGCTTCCACTTTGATAAGCGTATTTTCGACAGGTTTCTTCGTTCGCGGTAATCCCGTCTACGCATTTTTCGGCCATCATTACTGCAGCATTGCCTAAAATTTTCATGGACGTTAGCACTTCGTAACTCATGAGCGGCATGTTAACGTTTAAGTTGATTTGACCGTTATACACGCAATGTGCCACGGTGGCTTCGCTGCCCATCACCCGATAACACACCATGTTTACACACTCCAAAATTGATGGATTTACTTTTCCCGGCATAATGGAGCTACCTGGCTGTACTGGCGGTAGCTCAATTTCTGCTAGTCCGGTGTTGGGCCCGGATGAAAGCAGGCGCAGGTCCGAGGCGATGCGACTCATTTCACATGCCACGCGCTTTAACATTTGAGAAAAATGCAGCATTTGGCGTTGAGATTGCATACTCTCAATCAGATCGGATGCCCCTTTGAATTTTAGCCCGATATTCTGATTCAACTGCTTTATTACTTTTTGTGCAAACTGCGTGTACATTTAATCCGGTGCCCGCTGCCGACCCTCCAATGCCCAATTCCATCACCTGCGCTTGAGAGTCCGCAAGGTCTTTGCGTAACCCCTTTATTGTATTGCAATGGGCATTGAATTCTTGCCCCAGCGTAATCGGTACGGCGTCTTGCAAATGGGTCCGCGCCGACTTTATCACTTTTTTAAATTGCTGAGCTTTTTTATGAAAACAGTGCTCAAGAATTGCTAAGGCTTGGTCGAATTTTTTGCATTGCATCGCAACAGCCATTCGCATAGCCGTAGGGTAGGTGTCGTTCGTGCTTTGGGCCATGTTCACGTGGTCGTTGGGCGATAGCGAGTGGTAATCGCCGCGCTCTTTTCCCATTATTTCTAGTGCTCGATTGGCAATCACTTCGTTTAAATTCATGTTGGTCGAAGTTCCGGCTCCGGCTTGAAACACGTCCACCACAAAATGTTTGTCGTGTTTGCCGTCGATTACTTCATCGGCCGCTTTTACAATCGGCTTAGCCAATTCATTGCTTAATAATCCTAATTCTTGATTTGCCTGTGCGCAGGCTTTTTTAAGCTCGGCATAGGCCTGAATCATTTCGGTTAAAAGCGGCTCTCCGGAAATTTGAAAATTTTCTTGCGCGCGCGCCACCTGAACTCCATAAAGAGCGTCTTTTGGAATTTTGAGTTCGCCCAAGGAATCTTTTTCAATTCGATATTCCATATTATATTTTTAATTAGGTTTTTAGGATTAAAACTTTAACGAATACTATAGCCATCACTAGAACTTGCTTGAATGTGGATAAGGTAAGAGTTTGAGTTAGAGTTTAATATTCCATCCGCCCTTCCAATGCTCTTTTTAGTGTTTGAGAATCGGCGTATTCCAAATCTCCCCCCACCGGAATGCCGCGCGCGATTCGGGTGACTCGAATCGAAAGAGGTTTTATAAAACGCATCAAATGGGCAGCAGTTGCCTCCCCTTCCATCGACGGGTTGAGTGCAAGAATGATTTCTTTGATAGAATTCTTGTTTAGCCGTTCCACCAATTCGGCAATTTTAAGATCGTCGGGTCCGACGCCTTCGATGGGCGAAATAACCCCATGCAATACATGATATAGCCCTTTGTATTCGTTGGTTTTTTCAATCGCGATCAGATCGAGCGGGTCTTCGACTACGCAAATCAGTTCGGAATTGCGGTCGGGTTTGCTGCAGATGTCGCACAAGGGATCCGTGGTTAGGTGCGCACATTTTTCGCAGTATCGAATATTTTTTTTGAGTGCGTACACGGTTGCCCCAAATCGCTCCACATCTTCTTCTTTTTTTCTTAATAAGTAGAACGTGAGTCGTTCGGCAGATTTAGTGCCAATTCCGGGTAACTTACTAAATTCTTCGATGGTTTTTTTGATGCTTTCGGGGATCATTTTTTAGCGAGTAGTAAGTTAGAGCATTGGGCATAGTTCTTGTTTGTATTTTACTGTTTGCTTCGGTATATTCCAACAGTAAATCGATTGTGTGCCCTACTTATCTATGCCCTACTCGCTAATTTATGGCCCGTAAAAAACTTAAACGCATTCAAGAGGCTGCTGAGTTACCCAATTTATTTGTTCACCCCGATAACCCGGATTCGTACCCTAACTTAAAGCCATTGGCCCTAGCGGGACCGGTTTTTTTGGAATTGGGATGTGGCAAGGGAGACTTCTCTTTGGGTCTATCACAACTTTATCCCGATGCCAACGTCATTGGCCTGGATATGAAATTGGATCGCTTGTGGTATGGTGCCCATGGTGCTCTGGATCAAAAAAACGATCGAGTCCGCTTTTTAAAGGCGAATGTTCGTCACCTGGGATCACTTTTTAATCCTACCTCACTTTCGGCCATTTGGATTACTTTCCCCGATCCGCATCCCAAAAATTCCGCTGAACGAAAGCGCTTAACTCATCCGTCTTTTCTTTCTATTTATCGCACACTGCTTTCGTCGGAGGGTTTACTTTATTTAAAAACGGACGATTTGGGATTTTTGATTACACCAGGCTTCAGTTGGCCAATGCCGGCTTTACAATTTTTGAGACGATTTATGATGTTCATGCCCAGCCTGAAGTTCCTGAATTTTTAAAAATCACCACGCATTACGAGCGTCGCTTTATAAGTCAAAACAAGCCGATTTTCTTTTTGTCGGCGCAACCTTTTTAGCGCTGACGCATGATGCGACTGAGGTGCCGATTGGTTTCTCGTTCTTTAATGCTTTGTCGCTTGTCGTACTTTTTCTTTCCACGGGCTACGCCAAATTCACATTTAATGTATTTTCCGGAAAGGCCGATGGACAGTGGAATCAATGCGATTCCCTGTTCATTGAGTCGCTGCGAAAGTTTATGAATTTCTTTTTTGCTCACCAAAAGCTCCCGGTCGCGAAACGGGTTATGAGTTCCTCCTTGATCGAATTTATACTCCGTCACGTGGACCTTTCTTAAATATAGTCTTTCGGAAGCGATTGAAATATAACTGCCTTTTAGGCTTACGTGTCCTGCTCGAATCGACTTGACCTCGGGTCCGGTTAAAATCATGCCCGCTTGGATGCTTTCAAGAATTTCGTAATCAAAAGTGGCCTTTTTGTTTTTGGCGATGATTTTCATGGCTAAGTTTATAGGCCCCTTATTCTTGTAGAAAAATCTGCTTTGGTCAATAGGTTCTCTTCTGCTGTGGCCCATTTCAATCAAAAAGCCCTATTTCCCCAATGTCCCATAGGTGTGGGACGGTTTGTCGGTGCGTTCGGTATTGAGTCTAAAAATTATTTCAGCCAATTGCCCCCGTGTTACTTTGCTGGCTACATTTTCAATTTGTAATGGAATGGCCTGGCGGTTGTCGAGGGCCATTACGAATGGCATGTACCACGGATCGATGCTGAATTGGTCGATATGGAATTGATAGGCGCTGACCAATATTTTGGCCATTTCTACAAAGTTAATTTCGTTTCCAGGCTTGAACGTTCCGTTGGAATAGCCCTCTATTAAACCTTTCTTTCTAGCCATACATAAATACGGAGCATACCAAGCGCTGCGATCCACATCGGTGAAGGCTTCCAACATGTCTACGTTACAGCCATCAATTTCTTTTTGTTCATACACAGCTTCGACAATAATTTTTACCAATTCCACACGATTTACGTTCCGATCCGGTTTATATGTCCCGTTTTCATATCCTTTTACTATGCCTTCGCTTTGCACAAAGTTGATTGCCTCGTAGTGCGGATGGGATGTTCCCACATCCTTAAACGAGGCAAACGCTCCTCCAGCTAAGGTAAATACGCTCATTAGGACAGCTGCTAAGGGCATTGAAAATCTTTTTTTCATAATTCGGTGGTTAGGTTTCTTTCATTGTACTCCTTTTTTTTCTTTTCTTGAATTAAATTCTTTTTTTATTTAATTCCCCCCTCTCTGAGTGGGGTTTTGCTGGCGGAGGAGGAGGGATTCGAACCCTCGATCCGCGGAAAGCGGATAACGCTTTTCGAGAGCGTCCCATTCAACCACTCTGGCACTCCTCCGTAAAAAAGCCCGTACACAATATCTAATTTAGTTTAAAAAAACAAATCAAATCTTAACTTCCGTGTTTCAAAAAATCCCTGCAACACGCCGAGTGTCCCAGAGAGTTTTTAGTGAATTTTGTAAACTTTCTTAGCGATTTTCGAGCAATTGCTCAAATTCGTTTATACGTTGCTGCATGTTTACAATTTGGCGCTGCATCGCATTTTGGCTCACCACAATTTCGTTGAGCGTGAAGGTTTCAATTTGGCGAAAGGCGAATGCTTGCGAGGCATAAACTCCCCCTCCAAAAATAAACACGGTAAGGGCAACAGATACCAAAATGGTTCCTAGCCCGGTATCTGCAACTTTTCTGGTCATTTTTTTATTTTTAAAAAGTAAATCTGACCATTATAGCAGATTTTTTTAACTTCTTCCACTAAAATTTTTGTTTTATTTTTCGCGATTGAGCTGCATCGAGAAGGAGCGTACCCACTTTCTTGGAAAAAAGCGAATGCTGGCGGCGAGTATTTTGTTCTTTATTCCTGGCACGATCACCACTTTTCTTCTGAATAGGTCTTCGTAGGCCACTTGGGCTACGCGTGCGGCTGACATGAGTTTTTTGTTTTTTACCAATCCGGAATTTTGTTGACCGGCGCGCGCTTGAAATTCGGATTCGGTTGCACCGGGACAAAGGGCGGCAACGTGGATCCCTTTATCTTTGTATTCTTCGTAAAGCGCTTCGGTGAACGAAAGTACGTACGCTTTTGTGGCGTAATAGACGGCCATTAATGGACCAGGCAGCATTCCGGCCATGGACGCTACATTTAATAGGTAGCCGTGTCCTTGTTGCGCAAATTCTTGAACCGCCCATCTGCTGAATTGGGTCAATGCCACCACGTTCAGCTCGATCATTTTTAGTTCCTCTTCCTGGGTGATTTTGTCGAACGCTCCATATTTTCCGATGCCCGCATTGTTAATAAAAATATCGATGGTTGGCTTTAGCTTTTTTATCTGGGCACTTACTTTTTTAAAGGCATCTTTTTGGGTGAGGTCTTGGCAAATGATATGCACTTGCACTTTATGCACCTGGAGTTTTTTTGCGCAGCCAAGAGCTTCTTTTCGCTTTGTCCCACCAAAATAAGGTGGTAGTGATCTTGGGCAAATAGTTGGGAAAGCTCGTCTCCTATTCCACTTGAGCCGCCCGTGATCAGTACGGTTGAATTCATAAGGCTAAAAAAAAGAGGCCCAAAAAACGGTGGGGGCGCTCTTTTGGTTGATTTCGGAAGTAAAAATTATTTTTTTCGACTTGGTTTCATCATCGTTCTTAGGGCACTGGTAGAAACCAACATTTTAATAACGCGCCCGGTGATCGGGTCTTTGATGCGTTTTTTTTGCAAATTTGGAAGGAAGCGTCGTTTGGTTCGGCGTACCGAATGACTTACATTATTCCCTGTTGAAGGCTTTTTACCGGTAACTTGACAGACTCTTGCCATAATTAGACTTTAATTTTAAGCCGCCATAGATTATCATTCGAGTACGGTGGTGTCAAACTTTATTTTTGTTTAGCCTTTTGCATGTTTTCCAATCCAATTCAAGTGCTGTATTTGTTTCTGGCTTTGTGTTTGTGCATTCCTGTGCATGAAGCTTCGCACGCTCTGGTTGCCTTTTGGCTTGGAGACCCAACCGCTAAGGCGCATGGACGCATCAGTCTTAATCCTCGGCGTCACTTGGATTTTTTAGGTACAATACTGATTTTTCTTGTGCATTTTGGATGGGGAATCCCGACGCCGATCAATCCTCGCAACTTAGCTCACCCTCGGCGCGATGAGGCCCTGATCGCATTCGCCGGTCCTTTAAGCAACTTGTTCTTGGCTTTTTTGCTCGGAACCCTGTTGGTGTATCTTCCTGCCGATCTCCCTCTATTCGTTCGCTATTTTTTTGAGTATACACTCAATTTGAGCTTGGTTCTGTTCTTATTTAATTTGCTCCCCTTTGCACCCCTGGATGGCTCTAAGATTATTCAGATTTTTGTGCCAAAGCGGTATCGAATCCAGTATCATGCCTACCTGGAGCGAGGGCCGGTATTGTTGATTACGCTGGTTATTTTAGATCGACTTCTTTCACTTTTCTTTGGGTTTTCCTTATTTGGTTTTTTGCTGACGGATGCGCTTGAGTACCTAAGAGTCTTGATCGGAATTTCTTCTTAAAAAAGGTTGACTCTTGAATACAATTTTGATTCAATGTTGATGTAAAACAAAAACAAAAATACTCTCGATCTCGCGTACTTTGTGTGCACATTCGATCAGAAGGCATATGGGATGATGGGCTTTTACATTCGGCATCCCCGGATCGACCCTTCCCACCTGAACCTCGGAACCAAGACGCATGAAGAAAACGGATAGTAGGGTTTTTTGTTATTTCTGTTTTCCGAAAAACCTTTTAAAAAGGTTTTCGGCCTTTCCAAAAGAGCTGTGCACGCCAATTCGCAAAGCTCGTTTAGCTTCGCAAGCTTCCTTCGTGGGGCCCACAAGACCCACTCAGGTTCTTGCTACGCTCGCTCATCACCAATCCTACTCAGTTTATCTTGGAGGTTGGAAGAAATTTTGTTTGACTTGAGCGAAGGAAATGTATAAGTTGGTTGCGTTCGGTTAAATCACCATTAGAAAAACGCCTAAAAACCGCGTTTCTCGCTACTTAAGCCGCGATAGCTCAGTTGGTAGAGCGCACCCATGGTAAGGGTGAGGTCCCGGGTTCGATCCCCGGTCGTGGCTCCATTTAAATGTGGCAAGCTATTTAACCTTTTCTAATGCATTTTTAATTCTTTCCCACTTTTCAGCGATGGCATTGTGCACTTCTTCTCGTTCGTCATAGCCCCTTTCGAACCCTCCTTTTCCGTCTTTACCCATTACACTGTCCATTTTGTCTATTGGGTGTTTAATTATGAAATCGAGTGCGGGCATTACTTGGATTAGTCTAATCGCTTCCTGTATCGCTTCCGGCGTTTTATCTTTAATTCTTTCTAAATATACTCGAAATCGTTCCGGAATTAGTACCCTTCCATCACCTATTCTTCCTGGCAATCTTTCTTCTTCTTCCATAGTTTTAGTGGCTGCTTTGATAATTTCATTTTTAGTCTCCGAATTAACTCTTTAAACCTTTAATGCCTTTATTATGTCTTCTCTCGTTCCATTGCACGCTCCGATGAGTTTATAAATTTTGGCTGCTAATGCATAAGGGCTAACTTCTCCTCCCATTCCGTCCTTTAAATTCATATTTCTTAGTTGTGCTCTCTCCAATGCATTCATTACGTCTTCCATCGTGTGAGGGGTTTCTGGGTTCTCAGGTGCTTCATCAAACAATGATTTTAGAGTGTTTTCCATATTTTTTGGTTATTATAAGTTTATGGTATAACATAATCTTATTTTTGTATAGTTTAAAACCTTTTGACAATCCCCTGCTTTGTAGGTAGAATCCTTTCGCTTTTTTAAATTACTACTCCATGCCACGAGGAAAAAACACGAACGTTTACTTGAAATGCGAATGCGGAATGCAAAACTATACCACCCGTATTAATATGCGTACTTTGGAGGGGAAATTAGAGCGAAATAAATATTGTTCTACCTGCCAAAAATCCACGTTGCACAAAAGCACGAAAGAAATTAAACACTCTAGTTAAGTTAAGAGTTAAGAGTTAAGAGTTAAAAATTAAGAGTTAAGAGTTAAAAATTAAGAGTTATAGAGTTAAAAATTAAGAGTTAAGAGTTAAAAATTAAGAGTTAAGAGTTAAAAATTAAGAGTTAAGAGTTAAAAATTAAGAGTTAAGAGTTAAAAATTAAGAGTTAGGAGTTATTAGTTCTCGACTTTTTAAAAAACTCTTAATTATTAACTTAGCGAAGGATTTAACTCTTAACTTTCAATTAATGTCCATCCGCTTTTAGTACTACGAGGATGCTTTTAGAATGAGCTTAATATCCATCCAAAGCGACCAGTTTTCAATGTAATACACGTCCAACTTTACCTCTTTTTCAAAGTCTAGGTTGGAACGCCCGCTCACCTGGGCCATGCCGGTTACTCCGGGTTTTATGGCAAACACGCGATGATGGTGGGCTTCGTACTGCTCTATTTCTTCGGGCAAATGGGGGCGTGGGCCCACCAGCGACATGCTGCCGGCGAGCACGTTGATCAATTGCAGAGTTTCATCCAGGCTGGTTTTTCTTAAGAATCCGCCCACGCGGGTCACTCGCGTCGCATTTAATTTTGAAGAGCGGCCCCGAACGCTCGTTTTTTTCCATTAACTTTCCGCGCATTTGATCAGCATTTTGAACCATTGAACGAAATTTATAAACATTAAAAACCACGTCTCGGTACTTGCGCCGACTTTTATAAATCACGGGGCCCTTTGAGTCCAGCTTAATGGCCAGGGCAATAATGATCCAAATTGGAATCAGCAAGACGATTAAAAGGAGGCTTAAAACAATATCGAATAATCGCTTGAACACATGGCCCCATCCGTCGAGCGATGTATCTCTTAGGCTTACTACCGGGATGTCTTCGACCATCTGGACGGTTACATTGGTGCGCTGAAGGCGAATCAGATCGGGAATGAAGTGAAATTTAATTTGATTATTTCTGCAATACGTGTGTAGATCACTCACTTCTTTCTCGCCAAGCCCGGTGTCGGTTTGGATGATTTCTTCAATTTTATATTTGTCGATGATCGCCTCAATATTTTTTAGTTCTCCGATCAGCTTTACTTGATTTTTTTTTCTTGATTCCATAGTTTCTGCTACCGCTCCAATAATATGGTAGGAGGGATTTTTTATTAGAATTTCGAATAAGTGATCCGCCACCGGATTAGCCCCCACCAAAAGCACGCGCCTTTTTCCGATTCCAAATCGCAACAGATACGTTTGCAGCCACTGAATTAATATTCGCCCCAGTAGAACAAAGGCAATAGTAAAGATCCAGATATGCCCAAGTGTAATGCGCGAAAAGAATAGTTGATGAACGATTAGCGCGTAATAGGCTATGATGAACATTAGCCATGCAGACACCAAGAAAAGGATTCTAAAAAATTCCTGACTGAAGCGATGGGTTACCTTAAGTGAGTAGAGGTTCCAGGCGGCAAAAAATAGAATCAATCCTATGGCGGATACACCGCTAAATAACAAGTATTCAGCTATTGGCGGTAATAAGTCGGCGCCGAATGCGTATTGTACTCCGGGAATCAGGTCGGTGATCGGTCGCAAGTGATAGGCGACCCAAAATGAAGAAAAAATGGCAATAAAGTCGATCGGCAGACGAATCACTCCAAACAGGATTTCGGATTTTTTCATAGTTTATTTGCTAATGTGCTCTTTGTTCATTCTAAATTCATAAGCCGGGTTCTGTTCCACTTTCGCCGAAGCTACGTGGATGTGATCATTTATCTGCATGTTCCGTTGCCGAAACATTGGTGCGGTTGCAAGAGTGCGGCAGTGAGTGGCTGCTTTGATCGCCCTCTTCCATACAACCTTGCATCGAATGGGGTTTTCCATCCTCCGATCTCACAATCGGATTCATCCCGCTGATTATCGGGATCGTTTCATTCTTATCCGCCTTCGCCAAGGCTTCGGCGGAAGACAACGTTTCTGTGGCACTTTCCTTTTGCCAGCTTTTCTCTGGCCTCAGTTGCCGTTAGCAACCATTCTTACTCAGGATGCCCGGACTTTCCTCCCGCCCTTTCAGGCGAGCGACCACAACGATTTAGAATGAACAAAAAGCCCTCCATTTATAGCACAGAAGCCTTAGAGGGTCTATGTGCAAATTTTGTTTTGCATTTTTGGTGAAACCTCTTTAAAATCGTTTTGCTTTTTTGGTCTTTGATAATCCGTTTGTTAAGGAATTCTTTGAAAGGTGCAGCTCGCATTTTGTGCTTCGATATCGCCCTGCCCTTCCATTTAGAACGCTAAAAGTGTTTGTTTAGAAGTAAGTGATTCACTGTGTATCGGGGTGTAGTTCAGTTGGCTAGAATGCACGGCTGGGGTCGTGTGGTCGCAGGTTCGAGTCCTGTCACCCCGACCATTTGCTTACCTCTTGAGGTCTGTGTTTGCTCAAAGTCTTTATATGGCTCTCTGCAAGCTACCCAAATCATTCATTCACTCAAGACGCTAGGTCGTCTACCATTTTTTGCCACCTTAGCTCAGTTGGTAGAGCGACCGCCTTGTAAGCGGTAGGTCGCCGGTTCGAAACCGGCAGGTGGCTCCATTTTTTATCGGGGTGTAGCTCAGTTGGCTAGAGTGCGCGGTTTGGGACCGTGAGGTCGCAGGTTCGAGTCCTGTCTCCCCGACCATTTATATCAATTACGAATTACGAGTTAAAAATTACGAATTACGAATTGAATATTACGAATTACGAATTGAATATTACGAATTACGAGTTAAAAATTACGAATTAATAGGTAATAAGTAATACGTAATAACTAATACGTAATAAGTAATTTCCTGGGCAGATACCGAAGCGGTCAACCGGGACTGGCTGTAAACCAGTTGTCTTGCGACTACGGGGGTTCGAATCCCTCTCTGCCCACCATTATTTGATCCGTTTTGTCATTTAATGCCTTTTTGTCAATTTTTTTTACTCGGGAGAGTTGACGATTGATAGGTTTATTTGATATAATTAAATAAAGATCATCTAACACAAACAAAAAAATGAAATCACTCATTCAAAAAACAACTGCGACTGTGGGAACCTCTGCCGCTTTTCTTGCTATGATGGCCGACAAGGCTTTTGCACAAGGAGCCGGGAATAGCATTTTTATTCAGGATCCTTCCACCATTAGTATTACCGCTAAGGGTGATCTTGCTTCGAATATTACCACCTTAATTAACTACTTTCTTGGATTGCTCGGTTTGATCGCTGTCGCGTTCTTGATTTATGCAGGTGTGTTGATGGTTACTGCCGGAGGTAACGAAGATCAAGTGACCAAAGGTCGAAAAATTATTACCTATGCCGTGGTCGGTATCGTTATCATCCTGCTTTCGTACACCATTGTGCAATTTGTGGCCAATGCACTTGGCTAATCCTATTTTTTCACGCAAACAAAAACCCTTTCGATTTCGAAAGGGTTTTTTTGATGGCTTTACAATTCTATTGCCGGGGTGACCACTCCCTCCACCCCCTTTTTGCCGCCTTCTTCATTCACCCAAATGGCTTCTGGAGTGATCTGATTGATCGATTCAACGCTAAATATTCTTTGATTCCAGCTCCACCCAAGTAGGCTTTTACAACTATGAATACGCTTTAGGTAATAGGTTTCGTCTTCAAATTCCAAATCGGTCACTTTCCCTAATTCAACCCCATCTTGATTGACGACTCGGTTGGCAATCACAAAAGTTTGTCGCGCAAGCAATTCACTGATTCGTATGAGATCTTCCGCTGCGTTTAAATCATTTTCGGAATTGATGTAAATTTTATTCTTCCACTCGCGAATGTCGCTCGTAAGCAAAATGACATTCGAGAGCGGTAGCGTGGCCGGCTTTACCCACACCGCTTCTATTTTTCCATGATCCGGGTGAATGATTAAGTCGTACAGCAGGCCCATTAGCTCTCCGTCTTCGTATCGCAAAATTGGTGTGCCCAAGATGTTTTGGTATCTTCTGATCATGCTTTGATGATACGAATTTTAAGTTGATTCGCCAAGTAAAATCGCTTAGATTGATACACGGCCACTCCGCCTTATATCTTTTTTACGCCTTGCCGGGATAGCTCAGTGGTAGAGCAACGCATTCGTAACGCGTAGGTCGTGGGTTCAACTCCCATTCTCGGCTCCATTTCTTTTTTAATTCCTTGAAAGCAACTTCAATTGTCATCGAGTGTTTTCTTTAGTACAATCAAAAAAAATAACCTCTAAATTCTTTGTTCTATGAAAAATGCCATGCGCTTTCTGGGCCTCATTGGATTTTTGTTTGTGTTTTCGCTTTGGGTGCTCGCAGCCGATAGTGCCCCCTTTTCGGATGTGCCCACCACGCACCCTTACGCCGACGATATTGCAGAATTAAAAGCGCTGGGAGTGTTGCAAGGCAATCCCGATGGAACTTATCGGCCTTCGGATACGCTTAATCGCGCTGAAATGACTAAAATTTTAGCGGAAGCGGCGATTAAAAAATTTGGAATGAGTGAAGATACGTTTGACCCTTATGCAGCGCGATCTTGTTTTCCGGACGTTCCGGCACAAATTTGGTTTACAAAATACGTGTGTTTTGCCGAGGAACATGGTTGGGTTCAGGGGTATAGCGATGGAACCTTTCGCCCAAACCGCGCGGTTTCTCATGCGGAGGGGATTAAAATAGCATTCAAGGCGTTTGGCATCGCTTTCGACGAGACGCTGAGCCCTTGGTATACCGATGTGATTGCGAAGGCCAGAGAGCTCAACTATTTGGCTCCCACCTATACTAGCCCTACCGCTCCATTAAACCGCGGTGAAATGGCAAGTGTTACGGTTCATATTACCGACTCGTTTACGGCAACTAGCTCTCCGCAGACTTCGAATAATTCAAGTGCCCCCTCCTCTACACATGCCTTAAATTCCTGTGGAAACGGTAAAATCGACTCTACTGAAGTGTGCGACTCATCTGCGCTGGGCTCACCATTGTGCAATGCGAACTGCTCCGCGAGAGCTGATACGACGGGTAATTCAAATTCAAACTCAACCCCTACTACCCCCCCATCCTCCAGCACTCCCGCCGCTACTTCTCCGCAAAAAAAGCCGGATCCAACCTACTGTGGAAATAAGGAAATTGACCCCAACGAAGTGTGTGATGGCTCGATTCCCGGTTCACCCGCCTGTAATAGCACTTGTACCGCCTTTGCTTCTTCCACCACTGGATCTTCCTCTACCCCTGCAACTCCTTCTACCCCCACGCCTCCACTCCCTCCTTATGTCGCTCCGGTAGTGGCGGTTTCGGGTCAAGACACACCCAATAGTTGCAACGTATCTAATTATGGCCTCACCGGAAGCACGTATTATTTTTGCGATTGCGCCGCGGGCAGCTATGCGGATTGTAAATCGGGTGACAGTTCGCTCACCAGCAGTGTTAACCCCTTGCTTCCCGCACGTTCGATTGCCAATGCTTTCGCTCAGTTTAATTCGATGCCTGCCGGTAGCACGGTGGCACTTTGTCGTGGGGGAGCCTTTGACGCGAACGCACACACGTTGTTCAATCAGAAATGCACGGCCGCCAATCGTTGCCGCTTGACCGATTATACTCCCTATTGGGCCTCGGGCGATGAAAAGCGCCCTTTGGTCAACGCCAACGCTACCGCTTTGGAATTTAGTGATGGGGGCGATTCGGATCAGGATGGCGGATATGTGGTAACCAATATTAACTTTAAAATGCGGCTGGTTCGGGCACTTTTGGGTTATTTGCCTTTAATGAAGTGGATGATTTGTATGCCTGCAACATTGTGCTCGATGGATTTGGTTCTAACATCAACATCGCCGGGCGAAACCCCACCCTTTCTACCGGTAACGGAAAAAGTGAGCGCATCACCCTGGCGTATTCCGAAATTCTGAATGGTCAAGATCAGGGCTGGCTTGGCGGTTGTGATGACTGCGTGATCGAGTACAATTACTTTAAAAATAATGGTTGGAACCCCAAGCGCGGCGGTATTTTTAGTCACTCAATTTATGTGAGTGGTGGCACCAGCTCGGCGCCGGTTAAAAACATTGTGGTGCGCGGAAACACTTTATTACAGACCGTTGATGTTCCCGCCAATCCCGGCGGGTGTGAAGGAGTGGTGATTGTAGGCCATGGCAATCAAGATGGACTTTTGATTGAGGGGAATGTGATCCAAGAGGCACCCGGAACTGCGCACCAGCCTTGCTGGGGCATTGCCGTGAATCGTGGTTATTCTACGCCCGAAAGCTTTAAGAACATTACGATCCGTAATAACCAGATTGAATACGTTGGTAACCAAGTGATTGTTACCGAGACGGATTGCGCCAATTGCCTGATTGAAAATAACTCCATTCTTTATAATACCTCATACGGTAACTAATTTTTTACCCATGAAACGGATTTTGTTTGGTATTATTGGGCTTATTTTTTAGCGACATTGGCTGTATTCGGAAAACTAACATGGAACTATTTTACGGTGGTTCGAAGTCATTTAGCCGAAATTCAGACTCGCGAAGAGGGCTTAAACGAAACCAATCGAACTGGCCAACCCTTGCATGTGCCGGATGGCTTTGTGCTTTCTACTTTTTCCAAGGCGGTGCAACCCCCGCGTGGTGATCTGGGATGAATTGGGGCAAATGATTGTGAGCGATATGGAACAGGGGTTGGTTTTGGGACTGCCAGACCGCGATCACAACGGGGTGGCCGATGAGGTGATTACGATTTTAAGTGGTCTTAATAAACCCCATGGGCTTGAAATGAATTGTGAAAATGGTTGCCGGTTGTTCGTGGCCGAAAATCACCAGGTATCGATGTACGATTACACTCCGCAAATCATGACGGCATTTAATGCCAAAAAATTAGTTAATTTGCCCGCCGGAGGTCGTCATGAGCACCGCAGCTTACTGTTTAAGCGCGATAGCGCCAACCAATTATTTGTTTCGGTTCCTAGCACCTGCAATGCCTGCTATGAGCCGGAGGAACGTAATGCCTCGTTGCTGTTGATTGATATTGAGAACCGGGTATTTACCGGTTATGCTTCGGGGCTTCGCGATACCTCTTTTTTGGCCTATCACCCCAATACTCATCAACTTTGGGGGACCGAGATCGGGCGAGAATTTTTACCCGATGATTTGCCACCCAATGAAATTAACATTATTAAACAAGGAGCGAATTATGGTTGGCCTCAGTGCTTTGGCAATAATCAAATCGACTTTGATTTTTTAAAGCGTTACCAATTTGATACCCATCCTTGTGACGAAATTCAGGCTCAACCCAATCACATTAATTTGCTTCCTTACGCAAATCCGATGGGCCTTGTGTTTTTACCTTCTTATTCAAACCTGCCCAAGGAATATCAAGATGATTTGCTCGTGGCGTACCATGGCTCTTGGCTTCAGGATGATCCGGTGGGGTTTAAGGTGACCCGGTTGGAGCTGGATCGTCTGGGAAATTACTTGGTTGAAAAGGACTTTATTACCGGTTGGCTTCGTTCCGATGGGACTTCGATTGGGCGACCGGTGGATATAAAATTCGGCCCCGATGGCGCGCTTTACATCACCGACGACGAAGCCGGGCAGATTTATCGGATGATTTATACCTCCAATTAAACTTCCTAATTGGTCCCACTTACTTTTTAATCGTTCTTGCGTTTTGTGAGCAGTTTTTTATAATAACATCACTCAATTACGAATTAACAATTACGAATTAACCATTACGAATTTTATGACTGGAATTTTGAGCATAGTGGGTTTGCAAGCGTCGGTGGATGATAAGGAAGTATTGAAGGGGGTCAACTTAACGCTAAAGCCCGGCGAGATCCATGCGATTATGGGCCCGAACGGTTCGGGTAAAAGCACCCTTTCGAACGTGATTATGGGGCATCCCAAATACGAAGTGACCGGTGGTGATGTTCAGTTTGATGGAGAGTCTATTTTAGATTTGGAGCCCAATGAGCGCTCACTTAATGGCTTATTTTTGGCGTTTCAGTATCCTAAAGAAATTACCGGAATCACGTTAGAAGAATTTTTATTGGCGGCGCATCGCGCTAAGCAAAAGCATCTTCACCCGGATAGGCCCGGCATTCTCCCCTTTCGTTTTCAAAAGTTGCTCAAGGAAAAAATGGAAATGCTGAAGATTGACGAAAAGTTTATGACGCGCTATTTGAATCATGGATTTTCGGGTGGGGAGAAAAAGAAAGCTGAGATTCTGCAAATGGCGATTTTGAATCCGCGCGTTGCGATTTTGGATGAGACCGATTCCGGGTTGGATGTCGACGCCCTTAAAGTGGTTTGTGAAAGCGTAAAAGCAGTTCAAAACGCCTCGGAAGAACCGATGACCATTTTGATGGTGACTCATTATCAGAGGATTCTTAAATACCTAGAGCCGGATTACGTTCATGTGATGAAGCATGGAAAAATTGTAAAATCGGGTGAAAAGGAATTTGCCCGCTGAACTTGAAGAAAAAGGTTACGAAAACCTTTAGTTAAGAGTTAATAGTTAAGAATTAAGAGTTATGTCGGAAGACAAAGCCATCTTCGGAGATTTAAACCGCGACACGTTTGATCATCAGGATCCCGCGGACTATATGAAGAAATTCCGCAAAGGAATTTCGGAGGAATTGGTGCGCCATATTTCGGCAGATAAGAATGAACCGGAATGGATGCTGGAACATCGTTTAAAGGCATTTAAGTATTTTGTGGAAAGGGCGATGCCGTCTTTTGGTCCTGATCTTTCGAAGTTGAATTTCGATGAGATTTGTTTTTTTGCCAAGGCGGCCGATAAAAAGGGTGGCTATGAAAACTGGGATGAAGTTCCCGAATACATCAAAAATACGTTCGATCGTTTGGGGATTCCCGAGGCTGAACGTAAAGTTTTGGCGGGCGTAGGCGCGCAGTACGAAAGTGAGGCCGTTTACCATTCGCTCGAAAAGGAATGGAAAGACCAAGGCGTGATTTTTACCGATCTCGACATTGCTTTGCAGGAACATCCGGATTTGGTGCAAAAGTATTTTATGAAATGTGTGCCGGCAAATGATCACAAATTTGCTGCTTTGCATGGCGCGGTATGGAGCGGAGGCACCTTTCTTTATATTCCCAAAGGCGTAAAATTGGAAAAACCGTTGCAGTCGTATTTTCGTATGAACGCGATGGGCATGGGCCAATTTGAACACACATTGATTATTATTGAAGACGAAGCCGAAGGGCATTACATCGAAGGCTGTAGCGCTCCCAAATACGGGGCCAACGCTTTACATGCCGGCTGTGTAGAAGTGTTTGTGGGTCAGAATGCTAAATTCCGATATTCGTCGGTGGAAAACTGGAGCAAAGACACCTATAACCTAAACACCAAGCGCGCGATTGTGGAAGCCGGATCCCGTATGGAATGGGTGGGCGGAAACATGGGGAGCGGTGTGACTATGCTTTATCCGTGTAGTATTTTGAAAGGAGATGGCTCGCATGCGGACCATTTGGGGATCGCTTTTGCCAATGCCGATCAAATTCAGGACACGGGCGCCAAAGTTTTTCACATCGGTAAAAACACCAGTTCAAAGGTAGTGATGAAATCGATTTCAAAGGCGGGGGGGAAATCCGTGTATCGCGGAGATTTAAAAATCAGTAAGCAAGCCAGTGATGCGATTTCGTCGGTGGAATGTGATGCGCTTATTTTGGACCCGATCTCGATTTCGGACACGATCCCGAACATTAAGGTGGATAATCATTCGGCGACCATTAGCCACGAAGCAACCGTTGGCCGCATCAACGAAGACGATTTGTTTTATTTAACCTCGCGCGGTATTCCGATGGAACAAGCGCAGGCGATGATTGTGAACGGCTTTATTCACCCGATTGTACGCGAGCTCCCCATGGAATATGCAGTGGAAATGAACCGCTTGATTGAACTAGAAATGGAAGGAAGTGTCGGATAACTTTTATTATGATTCTTGAATTTAATTCATCAAAGGATCTCCCGGTGCGCCACATCATTCCGAATGGTGAATCGGATTTGCGCGTTGAGGTTGCCGATGGAGTTAACGTGGTTTTGGTTGAAGCATTTGCTGAAGATCCGGCTCAGTCCATCAACTACAGCCACCATTTGATCGCGGGTAAAAACTCTGAAGTGCTGGTGGTTACGATTCAAAATTTAAATGCCGAATCGACCTATTCCGAAACACGTACCAGCGAAATTCATGAATCAGCCAAGGTGCGCTGGCTCAATATTCAGCTGGGCGCAAAGTTGGCCCAGGGCACTATGCATCATCATGTGGTGGGTAGTCAGGCGCAGGCGGATATGGATTTAATCTGCAAGGCGGATGATCAGCGATCGATTCAGTTCACTTTGACCAATCGATTTACCGCGCCTCATTCCGCTGGGCAAATGATTGCGAAAGGGGCTGCCAGTGGTTCGGCGAAATTAGGTATGCATGGCTGCATTCAGATCGATCAGAGTGCCAGTGGTACCGACGGCTATTTGCGCCAAGATACGTTGCTCTTGAGTGAAAAAGCCTCGGCCAGTGCCATGCCCTCGCTTAAGATTGATACCAACGACGTCAAAGCAGCCCATTCGGCCAGTGTGGCGAATGTGGATGAATCCGCTCTGTTTTATATGGCTAGCCGCGGGCTTCCGAAGGACGACGCTCGTCAGCTTCTGGTTCAGGGTTTTAAAAGAATCACTTGGGCATTTGGCTGATTACCCAGAGCTTCTACAGATGGCTGCTGATCTTTTTTATCCACTTCAGTAATTCCCAGCCTTTCCAGTTGAGCAAGGATTTGGTTACGGGCACTTTTGACATCTTCAAGTGATATGGCTACCCTTCCTGAGCCCATGGTCAGCACCAAACGAACTGGTACGTCATTATAACCTTCTCTTCTAAATTCTACTGACGCAAAAAAGCCAGGTGTCGCTCTTGTGCACTCTAGCTCGGTATTATCACCTAGAATTTTACAGATTATTGCTCTAGGATCGTGGTTGGGTAGTTTATTTTTACCAAGAAACAGGGCAGGTGGCTTCATTGTAAAAAATTATTTAAGCGGATTTTATATATTTTGTCTAGGGTTGTCAATTTTACTTTGTTAGAATAAATGTGCCAATTTTTATGAAGCATTTTTTCCCCATTTTTACCCAGCGGCCTGATCTGATTTATTTTGATAATGCGGCGACAGCACAAAAGCCGCAGGCGGTGCTGGATGCCATTCAAAATTATTACACGTATTCCAACAGCAATATTCACCGTGGGCCGAATTTTTTGGCCGAAGAGGCCACGGTGCTTTATAACGAGGCGCGTAGAACGGTGGCTGATTTTATTGGCGCTCGCGAATCTTTCGAGGTGATTTTTACCCGTAATGCCACCGAATCGATCAATCTGGTGGCTCGCTCGCTTGAGTTGATGTTTAATCCTGGTGATACGATTGTTTTGAGTCAACTGGAGCATCACAGTAATATCGTTCCTTGGTTACAGCTAAAAGAACGACGTGGAATTCAACTCAAATACATCCCAGTTAATAAAGAAGGGCGATTGGATTTTGATCCGGCTCTTTTGGATGAATCCGTTAAATTGGTCGCCGTTACCGGTATGTCGAATGCTTTGGGGACGATCACCAATTTGAAACCGATCATCGAGGCGGCTCACAGGGTGGGCGCAAAGGTTTTGGTGGACGGTAGCCAATTGGTGGTGCATGAGCCCGTGAACGTACAAGCGCTCGATTGTGATTTTTTTGTTTTTACCGGCCATAAACTTTACGGCCCCACCGGCATTGGCGTGCTTTATGGAAAGAAAGAACTTTTAGAAAGCATGCCTCCGTTTTTGGGGGGTGGCGACATGATCAACGAAGTGACCGAACAGTCGTTTAGTCCGGCGTTTACCCGAACGATTCGAGGCGGGCACGCCTAACATCGCAGGAGCAATTGGCCTTAAGGCTGCGATCGATTTTATGCTAGATGTTGGACTTTCTACGATTCACAAAAGGAGGCTGAGCTCACTCACTACGCGATTGATCAGTTGAAAACTCTCGATTTTGTTAAACTCGTTGGCCCACAAGATGCCAAGCACCGCGGTTCGATCGTTTCATTCACCATCGATGGTATTCATCCACACGATATTGCCGAAGGGCTTTCCAATCAAAACATTTGCATTCGCGGAGGTCATCACTGCGCTCAAGTGCTGATGGATCAATTGGGTTTTTCGGGCACAGCTCGATTGAGTTTGGCGTTTTATAATGAGAAAGAGGAGGTGGATGTTCTCTTAAAAGCTCTTGTGGAAATATATGATTACTTTAACTAAAAGGGCATAGTCAGTAGGGCATAGAGTTTCGTGCTACTACTCGCTATGCCCTATGCCCTAGAAATATGGATATCTACGCTCAAACCATTTTGGACCGCTACAAAGAACCTTATTACAAAGATAAGAAGTTGGATGCTACCGTGAGCCATAGCGAACTCAATCGCTCTTGTGGAGACGAAGCCCATGTGTCTTTGCGTTTAGATGGCGACAAGATTGCTGAATACACCTTTGCTGGGGCGGGTTGTGCGATCAGTCAGGCGGCGGCGGATTTGCTGGGCGATGTAATTATTGACCTTTCTGTTGACGAGGTTCTGAATTTAACTAAAGAAACTATTTACGAAGTGCTCGGAATCGAAATCAGTTTGCGCCGCAGTAAATGCGCTTTGCTCGCTCTTTTGGCCGTTCAAAACGCCCTTTTGAAACATCGCGGTGGCGAGTTGAGGAATTGGACGTGGTACCACCTTTAATTTGATTTTTTAGGGTTTTTATTTTACGATAAATTCTATTAAAAAAAGCCCTTTGCCCAATAAGCCCCCCCATTCATCGTCGGTTGATGCGAGGCAGTGTGCAGATGCAGCTGCTGATTTGGCAGACTATTATCAACGTTTGCTAACGGCCGAGTTTAAAATCATTTCTAATGGAGCTGCCTGTATTCGACCTCTGGGGCCCTACGAATCTTTTGAAAAGAAAGTGGCCTTTCCGGACACCCCCTATCCATTGCGTCCCGCACTTATTCAGCAAAGGCAAAAAGTTTTTTCGGGCATTTACCACGGTTTATTTAAAGAATTTTCCCCAACAGACTTTGCTGCTTTTTCCGATTTAGATTCATTAGACCCCTATTTGCGTGCGTGCCTCTTGCAAAATGTTTTTGAATCGGATCAAAATACGTTCAGCGATGCTTTCGACGTGCATTTTGGTGCAGAAGGTGAAATTCACCCCTTGCTTCCGAACTGGTGCAGGGCGGCGACTTTACTTAGGGCAGCTCAAGATCATCGCTCTCGCCTGCAAGAGCTATTAAATCCTAATACCAAGCTTTACTATAGGCCGGATACACTTTATGCAACAAAAAAAGCGCGCCCTCCCAGTAAAGCTGAGTTGTTTGCGGCTGATCGCATACGTCAGGCGGAAGAAATTCTTTCAGTAACCGCTCAGTTTACTGAGGTCACTTTTCCTTATTTAATTCCGAATGCCCTCTCATCAAGTCAATCGGCTCCTATCAATTTATTTACTCCCGGTTATTCATTTATTGCTTATAATGCTCCAAACGGGGCACAATGGAGCTCTGACGCGACCGCCGAATCCGTTCTTGAATACTTTGAAAAAATGCCCATTTACTCCATGACATTGTTTACTCGTCCACAGCGTTGATTCGTATTTTTCTTGCTCACTCTATTCAGTTTGGCCCTAATTTTAACTCTCCCGCACGCTTGGCTAGAAATGAACTGGCCTTTTTACGAAGTCTTATTTTGGATTATGCAGTTAATTATTTCATTTTGTCTAAGCTTAATAATAGCCCGATTCAACCCTCGGTGCTGGCTCGTTCGTTGGGGCTTTCAGCGTCTCAATCGCCTCAATTTTTAACCATCCATCATCCCGGAGGAGTAGACGAAAAACTCCCTTTGGAGTCTCTTCATCCGCGCAATACGCTCAACAAAATGCCGTATGCACTTTTATCATTTTACGTATGATCAAAAACGCTGAAGCGATCCTAAAAGAAAGTGGTGCGCAATCGTGAGTGCGCTTTGCGGTCATGTATAAAATCAACTAACAGTTAATTCGTTATTTTGTATAATCATGCATAAGACAGTATATTGCATATATTTTAATATTGTTTTATAATATATAGATTATTTTTTATAAACAGCTGTGCCCAATAACGAAAAGACCACCGACAATCCTCAGGAACGAATTAAAGTAGAATTAGGCATTGATTTATCTCGGTTTTCGCCCGACGTGCTAAGAGGACGTGTGGCTGCTCGCACAAGAAAAGCTTTGCTGGAAGCACTCTGCAATCAGCTTGGGGCTATTCCCAGCCATAACGCTGAGGATTTGCCTGATAAGCCAGATGCTGACGGGGATTCACCGTTGCCACTGGCGGTTACTGCAGAGCATTTAAAATCACGCTTTGATTTGTTGGTGACTGCACAAAACTACCTTCCCAAAAAGGAAGGCTTAACTATTGATGGAAACCCACTACGCCCCCTTCAAATCGATGCGCTAGAAGGGGTATACGAGTGGCTTTGCTATTGCATTGATCAACCTGATCTTATGGGTCATTTAGTTCAGCCATTTGGATCAGGAAAGACCGGGGCCGCTATTTTGATTAGCGAAATGCTAGGAGGTCGCTCGGTTATTATTGCTCACCATAATGCCGACCGCCTTCGACGATCATTTGAATCGCACGAAAGTAAGAAAACTGGGAAGCAAAGGACGGTGGGCCAATGTTATGGCGGAAAAACTGGTATTGATTCAGAGGTTACCGTTACGACTTTTCAATCGTCTGATCATTGGGCCGACACTATGAATTGGGACGAGGTTAATGTCATCATCATCGATGAAGCGGATGTTAATGCTTTGAGTTCCAGTCGGCGTAATTTAATTAAGCGCATTGCCAAAAAACATAATATTCCAGTGATCGGCATGTCGGCCACCGAAGTGCAGTCATCCGGAAAGGAATTGGAAGATGTTTTTCCTCAGCGTGTGCACCGATTGGCGGTGCCGGATGGCCTTCGTGAATGTAACCAGTTGGGCCTTCATCCGGATATGACTTTCACCGACTTATATTTGAGTGCAGAATTGGCGGTTCCTGTTCAGCACCGTTCACCCAAAATAGTTAGCGAACAGGGTGGCGAACCCGTCGAAGACTATGGTAATGATACCGTGAATGAATTAATACGCAGCAATGCCTGGGCCACTTTAATCCTTCAAGATTATTTGGATCGTGGTCACGATAACCATAGCCTAAAGCCCGCTTTGATTTCGTTGCGCGATAACACTTTGGTTGGTGAGTTTATTGCTCAGGCAACTAAACTGGGGATTCGCGCCGAAGCGCTTACGGGTGACCCGTCTGTTGATCGGGCCAATGTTGAGCAACGCTACCTAAAAGGAGAAATTGATTTGTTGGTTGGTAGCAAGCTAATGGAACGCTCACTGCATCTTCCGAATGTACGCTTGGTTTACAACAGTACCATCACTAAATCACCTCAATTATTTTGGCAAGCCAATGGGCGCGGAGCTAGCATAGACCCAAGTGCCCCTCAGGAACCTGTTGAAGTGATTTGTGTGGTTCCCGAAAAAATTGTTAACCAAAAAACGGGTGAGCCTCTTTCTAAGCCTGAGCTACCTCTATGCAATGCGGCCTTTTTTGATCCCGATTACTATGATGGAAAGGATGATTTGATCATTGGTGCTGCTGGCCGAATTTATGAGCGTGGCAAGGCCCCCCAAAGGCGAACTCACTATCACTTTGATCTAAAAAATTATTATCCGATTCGATCCGTTCGCGAAGTTGCCCGAATTCGGGAAGAAATGACTCGGCAGGCTACAGGTGCTGAAAGCCGTGCACACTTATTTGCAAAATATATTCGGGCTTCTGCGCTTCCAATTAACTCAGGAGCTGTCTTCCACTCAATTAGCAAGCTCAATCGCACTGAATTAAAGGCAAGAATAGAAGCACTTGGCGAATTGAATGTGGATTTTGAGACTGGGCCTAAAATGCATACTGACGGCCAAGCTAGTACACTTAATTCAATTCTACGCCAGTGTCAAACCTCACCCAGTCTTAGTCCTAGTTATGAAAAGTATTTAGTTAAGAGAGCTCGTAATACTAAGCACGATCCTAGACGGGTCGACGATTTTAAAAATGCATGTTCTGTATTGATCCATGCTTATCTACCTTTGGTTGTAGCCATTGCAGAAAAATTTTCTTCTAACGTTAACGAGCTAAGTGATTATATTCAGGTAGGCACCGAAGCTGTCCTAATGTGTATCAATTCGATGAGCGGATCATCGGCTAAATTATCTACACGAATGGTCGTATACATCACTAATGGAATACAGCGTTATCACGACAATACAAAGTCACTTATTCGAGTTCCATTACATACCCAAGAAAAGTTGGCAGCCGCCTTTATGGATGTCTCCACCAATTTGGGGGTAGCT
The DNA here is from genome assembly GCA_016699515.1 of Candidatus Peregrinibacteria bacterium. Lineage (GTDB taxonomy): Bacteria > Patescibacteriota > Gracilibacteria > UM-FILTER-43-11 > UM-FILTER-43-11. Next base: position 659,283 of record CP064978.1, read on the forward strand.
GAGCCAGAGGGAGGTATTCAACACAGAAGGTATCCTGCTTTGGATTCGTTTGTTTATGGTGAAGATGGCAAGCCAACTATTTTGGCAGATGCTCTGGAAGTGCATGAAGCGGAATTTGATCCTCAGCTTGTTGATGATCTTGAGTCTGCTGTTTTGCAACCTGATAAAATTCTTGAGTACTACGAATTGCGAAAGGCTATTCGTAAAATACTCTCCACACTTGCCATACGTGAAGAGAAAGTAATAAAGATGCTCCATGGAATTGATCAACCCGGCGGAACCGATTTAAGCCGTACTGAGATCGGAGAGGCCCTTGATGTGCTGGGGCAAAGAATTGCCCAGATTGAAAATAGTGCTTTACGTAAACTTCGACATCCTAAACGCAGGGGGCGGCTCGATGAGCATGTTGACGCTGCCATCGAAAGGCACTTTGTGGAACTGGATAAAAAAATGCTGCATGCTTTGCAGTTGGCGCTCGAAGAGTGCATTCGTTCCGCCATGCTAAGCAATATTGATCCATACGTGATAATCAACGATCGGAACTATAACTTAACAAAAGAGAGCGGAGATTCTGCCAGTCATGCTTCAACCCGCTATATTCTTACTCCTAGCAAGCCCCCCAATCAACCCATTGTGTTTAGATGCGGAGGAGAGGGTGAGTACCCTTTGGTTGGCCTAGCGAATTTTAAAATGAATCAGGCGCCGGTTGTTCTGGCCTCTGCTGCGAATTTCCTTAAAAATTGGGCGCAAATTAAAAAGACCTTAGATTTCTCCAAGGTCTTTTTTAGTGATTGAATCGATTAGAACAGACTCCACCCTGCAATCAATGGGGCGATCAATAGTGCAATGGTATTGATTACTTTGATCAAGGCGTTAAGCGCAGGTCCGGAGGTGTCTTTGTAAGGATCCCCAACGGTGTCTCCTACCACAGCGGCCTTGTGAGCTTCGGAACCTTTTCCTCCAAAATTTCCTTCTTCAATGTGTTTCTTGGCGTTGTCCCAAGTGGCTCCACCGTTGTTCATGGAAAGTGCAAGCAGAAGCCCTGAGGCAATTACCCCCATCAACATTCCGCCCAAGGCTTTGTCGCCAAAGAATACTGCAACCAAAATGGGTGAAAATACCGCAATGAGTGCAGGGACGACCATTTCTATTAACGCAGCTTTGGTAACAATGTCTACACAACTCTTGTAGTCTGGTTTTGCCTTCCCTTCTAAAATTCCTTTAATTTCTTTGAATTGTCGGCGTACTTCTTTTACAACCGAATGAGCAGTGCGGCCTACGGCTTTCATGGTAATGGCGGAAAAGATAAATGGAATCATTCCCCCCAAAAATAGTCCGATAATTACTTTTGGATCTGTTAAATCAAAAATAAGATTTCGTCCTTCATTGATCAAGGCTCCATTGTAATCGTGAAAGAGAACCAGGGCCGCTAGCGCTGCCGAGCCGATTGCGTATCCTTTGGTTACCGCTTTGGTGGTGTTTCCCACGGCATCGAGCGCGTCGGTTACCGCTCGAACTTTTTCGGGTTGACCGCTCATTTCGGCAATTCCACCCGCGTTATCGGTGATTGGCCCATAAGAATCCATAGTAATGATCATTCCAGTTGTGCTGAGCATTGAAACGGCTGCAATGGCAATTCCGTATAGCCCACCCAGTGAATAAGCAATGGCGATGGCGATCACGATTACCAAAGTGGGTAAAAACGTGCTTTCCATTCCGGCGGAAAGGCCGATGATAACGTTGGTGCCTGCGCCGGTTTCGGAAGCCTTTGCTGTATCGCGCACCGGGCGATAATCAGTTGATGTGTAATACTCGGTGATGATGATTAACAAAATAGTAACGGCCGCTCCCACTACAGTTACCCAGAATAAGTTCATTTTATCTGCCTCGAGCAGATCCATCGATTGGGTTACTACGTAAAATCCCGCCAAAGAAAGGACTTGGGTGATTCCCATGGCTAAGTAAAGTGCTTTCATAATTCCAGCTTTTCCTTTTGCCCGCACAAAGTTGCTTCCGATAATCGAGGCAATCACGGCAATCATGCCTAACGCCAAGGGGTAGAAGACATAGTCACCACCCAAATTCTCGGCGGCGGCCAAGATCATGGCAGCAATCAACGTCACGGCGTATGTTTCAAACAAATCAGCTCCCATTCCGGCACAGTCACCCACATTGTCCCCTACGTTGTCGGCAATAGTGGCAGGGTTACGTGGATCGTCTTCGGGGATGTTTTTTTCTACCTTTCCTACAATGTCCGCCCCCACATCCGCTGCCTTAGTAAAAATTCCACCACCGACACGAGCGAATAGAGAAATGAGTGAGGCACCGAAGCCAAATCCAATCAAAGCATGTGGAATTGAATGAGGAGCAAGCCCCATTGCTTGATAGATTGTGTAAAGACCACTCACTCCAATGAGCGAAAGGCCCACTACCGCCAACCCGGTTACGGAACCTCCATTGAAAGCCACTTTCAATGCGGCATTCAATCCGTTTTCGCAGCGGCGGCCGTGCGAACATTGGCGCGCACCGACACGTTCATTCCAATGTACCCTGCTACCGCAGAAAGCAACGCTCCCGATAAAAATGCAAAAGCAATCCATGGGCCCAACAAAGCCCACAAGGCCACGAACAGCACAATTGCGAATACCGAAATTACCTTGAACTGACGGTGCATGTAGGCCATGGATCCTTCTTGAATTGCCTGCGCAATGCTCTGCATTTTAGGCGTGCCGGCGTCCATTTTCAGAACTCGATACGAATTAAAAGCAGCATAGGCAAGACTAATGGCGCCTACTACCAAGGAAGCGTATAGAATATTCATTGGGAATTAAAAGGTTACTAAAATATTTTCCCGATTATTCTATACGAATCTCGCAAAATTACAAGCACCTATTTTTTGCTTTTTAACTTGGACTGGGTCTTGTTCACTTGTTTTTTAACCACCTTTTTAGCCTTTTTTTGAACACTTTGTGCTTTAGCTTTGGTGGTGCGGGCTTGAGCAACTACCTTTTTAGTGGCGCGTTTTTTGGCGGCATTTACTTTTTTGGAGAGTTTTTTTTCGCCGGCCATCACTTCTTTTTGAACCGCTTTTGCTTTTCCTTTTGCGGCAGCCAGGAGCACTTCCATTTTATCTTGAAAATGAGCCGCGAGATCGTAGCCTTGTTCTTCGGCCTTATCTAAATATTCACGCATTTTTTCTTCGGATAAGTCCATCAAGGCGGCTACTTGTTCATGGTTTTTGAGGCCTTTTAATTCTTTCATAGCTTCGCTGCCGGCATCCGAAAACGCTTTTCCTAATACTTTTAGGCCTTCCTTACCCGATTTCGAACTTTTTATTGATCAAATCTTTGCGTAGTTGCGTGCCTTTTTGGGTGCAAAAGCATGCCAAAAGTAAGTCCGCTGATCATGCCAACCAAATAACGTGTGAGTTTCATAAAGTGTTTGTTTTAAAATTTATTTACTCACAGTTTAGCACAGCTAATCCAGGTACTCAAATGTATTCACTCCAATTTGAATTTTATTTCCTAGTTCAATTCCTTGTTTTTTAAGCTCGCGCATCGCTCCGATTTTTTCCAGTATATCGTACATGCGATAAATCGCTCCTTTTTTCGACATGTCCGTCATAATGGAAAGTTGTTCTATGCGCTTGCCTGTAATTTGAAACTCCCCCTCCTTCAATTTGGTCACTTCAAATTGACGAATATTTTCCTTGTCGTCTAGATGAGGGCGAAACACTTTGGGCACTACTTTTTCCGTTTCTTTTCCTTGAGATTCTTTTTTTCTCAGTGCCACTAACGCTTCTTTTATTGCGTAAAGCAGGGTACTTAGCCCTTCGCCGCTAACGGATGAAATGAAGAGTGGCTGCCACTTTTTAAATTCTTTTTTGACCTGATCGTTGAGTTCCGGAATAGAAGCGTCTATTTTGTTAAAGACCAGAATTTGTGGTTTTTTTGCCAACTCTGCACTGAATAATTCCAGCTCTTTGTTGATCTGTTGATACTCTTCTTTTAGCTTTTCGTGCGTTATATCAATCAAATGCACAATCAGTTTGGTTCGTTCGATGTGTTTTAAAAACTCGTCCCCCAAGCCCTTGCCCGCATGGGCTCCTTCTATCAAACCGGGAATATCAGCCACCACAAAATCGACGTCATCTACTTTGACCACTCCCAAGTTGGGAACCAGGGTTGTAAACGGGTAGTCGGCAATTTTAGGGCGTGAATTTGAAATGCGTGAAATTAAAGTGGATTTTCCGACGCTGGGATATCCCACCAAGGCGACATCGGCGATTAACTTTAGTTCCAGTCGAATATTTCTTTCTTGACCCGGCTCCCCCAGTTCGGCAAAGTCAGGTGTTTTGCGAATCGAAGTTTTAAAACCGGCATTCCCCTTCCCCCCTCTTCCTCCGCGGGCCGCCAACACCTGCTGATTCATTTCGGTTAAATCAGCAATCAGCTCGCCGGTGTCGTCATCATAAATCAATGTTCCCACCGGAACAGTTAAAATCAAATCCTCACCGTCGGCACCGAATTTATTTTTATCCATGCCAGGGTCTCCGCGCTTGGCTTTGTGGTGGTGATGACCTACATATTCCGACAAGGTGTTGATGTTCTCATCGGCCGCAAAAATAATGTTACCCCCCTGCCCCCCATTGCCCCCATCGGGCCCTCCTTTGGGGATGTATTTTTCTCGTCGGTAACTCAAACCACCGTTGCCTCCGTCTCCGGCTTTGACCCAAATGGTTGTTTCATCGCAAAAACGCATAATTTAATTTGATAGTGGTTGATTGTTTCGCCGCTTAGAGTACTCTAAGGCTCATTGAATTGCCATCAAAAATTTTTCGATTCTCATTGTTTTTGCGGGGTCTTTTTTGGTTTACTTTTTTCGGGGGGGTTATTAGAATCGATTCAGTACATCATAAGTCAACGCTATGAAACGCACCCAACTCATCACGACGGCCCATCTCTCCCGAGACGAGGTCGAGTTTTTTATTAAAGAAGCGGATGCCCTTCGTGATAAACGTACCCATGATCTTGAAGGAAAAATTGTTGCCTCGCTTTTTTTTGAACCGAGCACACGCACGCGGCTTTCGTTTGAATCCGCGGTGAATAATTTGGGTGGCAAGCTGATTACCGTTGCCAATGCCAGCAGCACGTCTATGAAAAAAGGAGAGACTTTAGACGATACCATTCGCGTGATTGAAAAATACGCTGATCTTTTGGTGATGCGTCACCCTAAAGAAGGAGCGGCGGCCGAGGCCATTCAACACACCAAAAAACCCTTTATTAACGCCGGGGACGGCGCCAATCAACATCCCACGCAGGCCTTGCTGGACCTTTACACCATTCAACGCGAACTGGGAACCATTGACGGCCTTACCATCGGTTTTGTGGGAGATTTAAAATTCGGTCGAACCGTTCATTCCCTTCTGTATCTGCTGATTCACTATCAAGTAAAAATTATTTTGTCAGCCCCGAAGAACTTAAAATTCCTAATTATTATCTGGAGTTGCTCGATAAACATGGCATTCCCTACGAAGAACGCCCCGAACTCAACGACGCCGTTCCCGAAATGGACATTCTTTATATGACCCGTATTCAAAAAGAGCGCTTCGAAAATTTAGAAGAGTACTACTTTTTGAAGGGGTCTTATATTTTAACTTCGGATGTGGTGCGCCTTGGTAAACCTTCTTTACGCGTCCTTCATCCTCTCCCTCGGATTGATGAAATGACCATGGAAGTTGACCAAATGCCCCAGGCCGCTTATTTTCGGCAAGTTGAAAATGGAGTATTCATGCGAATGGCCATTTTAAGGGAGTTGTCGAAGAACTACTACGGGTAGTTCATGGGCTGTCCCAAGTTAATTTTTTTCGCCTCGCTTTCCTTGAAATTTATTTAGCCAATGAAACAACTTCTAATCAAAAACGGACATGTGGTTGACCCGGCGATGGATCGCGACGAAGTGACGGATGTTTTGATTGTGAACGACCGGATTGAAGCGGTTGGCCCCCTTGAGCCCACCGATAGCATGGAGGTTTTCGACGCTTCGGGTTTGCTAGTGATGCCTGGGGCAATCGATCTTCACGTGCATTTGCGCGACCTGGATCAATCTTATAAAGAAACCATTAAAACCGGTACTCAAGCAGCTTTGCAGGGTGGAATCACCACGGTGTTTGCCATGCCGAATACGGTGCCCACCTTGGATTCTCGAAGCACGATTGAACGCTATAAATCACTCATTCAAACCGACGCGGTTGTAGAAACTTATATAATTGGTTCGATCACACAAGGCTTGGAAGGTAAAACACTAGCTGATTTGGACGTTTACCCGGATTTAGGGATTCATTTTATCAGCGACGATGGTCATGATGTTAATGACCCTGCTATTTTGGAATTTGCCTTTCAAAAAGCAAAACAGCTTGGTCTTACTTTCATCGTTCACCCCGAAATGAGTTCGATTGGAATAGGCGGCGTTATGAATGAGGGTGAGGTTAGCCGCTCACTCGATGTGCCTGGTCAACCGAATACCAAAGAGTGGAAAGCGGTTGAGCGCGCTATTGCTTTGGCCCTTCAGTATGGGGTTCGTACCCATTTAACCCATATTTCAACTAAAGAATCGGTTGATCTGGTTCGGGCGGCCAAGCAAAAATCAAACCTGATTACCTGCGATGTCACTCCTCATCACATAACATTAACCGAGGAATTCGTTCGAACTTTGGGGGGCAGGGCTAAAGTGAATCCCCCACTTCGCACCGAGGAAGATCGCCAAGCGCTTTTGGCAGCGATTGCCGACGGAACTGTCGATTTGATCGCCACTGATCACGCCCCACATACCGAACAAGAAAAATCGGAGACCATTGAGTACGCCGCTTTCGGCTTTACGGGATTGGAACTGCTTTTGCCCGTTGCCTTCACCACGCTGTATCATCAGAATCATTTACCCCTTTTGCGTGTTGTGCAACTGCTTTCTTATAACCCCGCTCAGCTTTCTCAATTGGACCGGGGCACTTTAAAACCAGGCGCGCTTGCCAACCTGACCTTGGTAGATCTGAAGGGCCAACGCATTGTAGACCCAGAAACGTTTCAATCAAAAGGTAAAAACACTCCCTTTGCCGGAATGACCTTAAAGGGTTGGCCCACTCACGTCATTTTTCAGGGAAAGTTGCATTCAGTTAAGCGTTAATAGTTGAAAATTAAAATTGATAGGCTTTCGATAATTTTTAGCTATTAACTCTTAATTCTTAATTATTTAAACAATGAAACTTAAAGATTTGTATGCCTTGGCGGTTCAAATGGGAATCGACGCGGATCCTCGTGGCGCAAAAGAGGTGGCAGCTGATTTAGCCCGCCGTAAAGCCCATTACAAAAAAGTTGATGCGGAAGAAAAAAAATACTATGACGAAGAACAGCTGAACAATCCTTATTTTGATTCTCGGTTGCTCTACGCTCGTTCGTTGAACGATGACATTAAAACTATTTTGGTGGGCATTGATATGGAGCACACGGAATTGCTGTTGGCTGCCGAGCTTAATCGATCCGGCCATGCCATTGATTTGGTACTTAGTCATCACCCCGAAGGCAGTGCGTTGATTCGCTTGGGCGATGATATGCATTTGCAAAATCCCATTGTGGAGGAATTAGGCGTTCCCATTAACGTTGCCGAAAAAGTACTTCAGCCCCGAGTGACTCAAATTCGACGCGGACTTCACCCAACCAACTTCATTCGCTCCCTACATACCGCTGAACTATTAGGTATAAACTACGCATGTACCCATACCATTACCGATAATATGGCTTACCAATTTATGAACCGTTTGGTGGGCGGCAAAAAGCACCGCACCGTAGGAGACGTCATTCATGCCATTATGAAAGAGCCCGAGTATCAAATGGCCAGTAAAATGGGGAACGGCCCTATGGTGATGGCAGGTAGCAAAGAAGCTTTGGCCGGGCGTGTTGCGGTCACCGGTTTTACGGGGGGGACCAGCGGACATGAAGATATTTACGAAAAGCTCTCTCAGGCTGGGGTTGGAACGATTGTAGCCATGCACATGAGCGAAAAGCATTATCAGGCTGCCGAAAAGCATCATTTAAACGTTGTGGTGGCCGGGCACATGGCCAGCGATTCCTTGGGGGTGAATCAACTGCTAGATGCCTTCGAAAAAAAGGGCATTCGCATTATCCCCTGTGGCATGTTTCGCGTATCACGCGTCAAACGCTCGTAATGACCAGCTTCCTTTGCACCAACTACAAACACTTCCTTATCGCTCAATGCAAAATTTGATATGAGGTGTTTGTTTTCTATTTAAACTGGCTTTCATAAAATTCATCTTAATAGGCATTGAAAAAGGAATCTGGATATGCTATAATGGTAAGATTTATTTTCAAAAACAAAAAAATGCTTAGCCAACACGACATTCATGAAATCATTTCGCAGATTTCTCAATCGCTTAACTGCCCTGAGTGCAATACGCGCATTATGCCCCACAACATTACCATTACCGACGTGGTCGATAAGGACTGTATGTTTGACGTGTCATGCCACCGCTGTTCCACAGAAATGACCCTTTCGGCTCATGTGGAAAAAAACGCAACTCCTGATTCGATGACTCACAATTTTTCTTCGCAAATCATGCACAATGGGTTCCTTGAAGAACCTATTTCCGAAGAGGACGTACGTAGTATTCAATATGAACTAAAGAATTTTTGTGGCAGTTTTATTGAAGCCTTTGCCCGTTAAGCCATTCCAACTTCCTTTGCAATTGCATTGAGATCACAAAGGAGCTGACGATTGAGTTCAAGCTCTTTTTGATGCGATCCACGGCGTTCATTACTGTGGTATGGTTTCGATTTCCCATGGTGCGCCCAATATGATTCAGCGAAAGGTTTAATTTTGTTTTTGCCAAGAACATAATTACTTGTCGCGGGAGCATGACTTCGCGATGACGAGACGTGCCGGTGATTTCCTCTTGAGAAATGGTGTAGTAGCGCGAAACCGAATCGAGTAACTCTTGAATGGTTACACTGGATTCGCGATTTTGTGGACTCAAGAAAGGAGTGGGCTTTGCCCCCTTTTGATTTAACTCAATCAATGCGGCAGCTGATTTTAGCGTGGCAGCTTCGTGTTCAAATTCATACTTGGCAATCAGTTGATTGAGCACTCCCAACATGGAACGCACGGATTGCTCCATGTGAGTAGCCACCAACTCCAAAACTTGATCTTGAATGAACACCTGGGCCTCGCGGCACTTGCTTTGCAAGATTGCCAGACGGGTTTCGGCGTTTGGCATGCGAATTTGAGCGGTCATGCCCGATTGAAACCGAGACACCAATCGATCTGAAACCAACGAAAGTTCTTGAGGCGAACGGTCGGAAGTGATGATGATTTGTTTACCCGATTCGTATAGATAGTTGAACGTGTGAAAAAATTCTTCTTCGGTTTTTCCTTTGTTTACAACAAATTGAACGTCGTCGATGATGAACACGTCTACTTTTCGGTATTTGTCTCGGAAAGTCTTCATGGTTTTTGACTGAATGGCCTCGATCATTTCGTTCGCGAACATTTCCATGTTGGCAACCAAAATCACTTTGGTTGGATCGTTCCGAAGAACTTCACGCGCGGTGGCTTGGGCTAAATGCGTTTTTCCAAGGCCAACCCCGCCGTAAATGAAAAGCGGATTGCAATGGGTTTCTCCTGGGCGCTGCGCCACCGCCATGCAGGCCGCATGCACCAGTCGTGTTTCGGGCGAGACAATAAAATTATCCAAACTGTAACGGGCATTGAGCAATTGAGATTTAAGCCCGTTTTTTAGTTTTACCAAAGGTTGATTGGGCAGTTTGCGTCCGGTTTTTTCGGGGAAGTGCTTTAGTAAATCCATCACCCGCTCGTCTTTTTGTGAAAGCTTGCCTTCGATTTGATATTCCAACGCCGTAATGCGAGCCATGTGCTTTTGCGCAATTTGAAGCGTGGTTTGTTGATAATGTTTTTTGTGCCAATCCAAAAAGAACACGAGCGGCAATCCAACCGTCATTACGCCCGACTCGTCGATGTTTAAAATTGCTGTGTCTTTGTACCAAGTAATTACATTTGCCCGTCCAATTTCATCTGAAAGATCGGTGATGATGGATAACCAGAGATCTTTGTAGCTCATAGAAAAGGACGTTAAGGGGGCCAAAGTAGTAAAAAGGCACGTGTAAAAAGCGCGGGCTTTTTGCGTTTGTTTTTATTTTTTTGAACTCGTTTAACTGAAACTTATTCTATCGTTTTCGAAGGGTTAATCAAGGTTCAGATTTTAAAAACGAATTGACATTCCTTGCAGGCATGGGCGAATGGACTAATCGCTTTTTTTGGCTTATTTAAAACAATAAATTAGCCTACCCTACGCAAGCAATTTGGCGATATCATTCCAGGTTATTCCTAAAATTAATGCCATTAAAAGCGCAAATCCAACCATGTGCGTGATAGCCTCCCACTGAGCCTTGACCCGCTTTCTAAAAATGGTTTCGATCACAATAAAGAGTAGGCGTCCGCCATCCAAGGCCGGAAAAGGCATGATGTTAATCACTCCCAAAGAAATCGATAGGAGCGCGGTTAGTTGCATCAGTGCCATCAGTCCTTCGGCGGTGTAAGCTTGAGTGATTTTAAAAATTCCGACCGGCCCCGCCACCCCGTCGGGTACCGAAAACTTGGTAATGAGGTCGTGAACCACTGTGCCCATCATGCGAAGGGTTTCCCACGAGAGTCGTGCCACCTCTTTTGCGGCCTCAAACGGAGCTTGGTAAAAAGGGTATTTAACATCGGGAATTACAAGGCCCAGTGTCATTTCCATTCCCAGTCGCCCACTTGAGTCGGCTTGTATTTGGGTTAGCATTTCTTGCCCTTGGCTCAGATATTCCAGCTCGGTTGGGGTTTGTTTTGCCACCACACTGGCTACGTCCATTTCGGCGCTTACGCGTTCTCCGTTGATTTTGGTGATTTGGTCACCTATCTGGATTTCGCTTTTTGAAAGCGGACTTTCCGGTTCAATGGCTTTCACTTCAAAAACCGGAGTTAACACCCCTTCGACTATTTTTTGCTCCAGCTCCGCCGGCAAAAGAAACGGTTTCATTCCAATTGAAAACCCAATGGTGATGATCACCCATGCCAAAATAAAATTCATGGCCACCCCTCCTACCACCACCTTGGTGCGTTGCCATTTACTTTTGCTAGCAAAGCTTTCTTTGTGATCGAGCACTTTTGGATCGTGTGCGTCTTCTCCAAACAAACGAACGTACCCGCCAAACGGTATCCAGTTGAGCGAGTAAATGGTTCCTTTTTTATCTTTATAAAGTTTTTTGGCGCGTGGAGGCAGTCCAAGGCCGAATTCTTCTACCCGAATACCGGCACGACGTGCCATAGTAAAATGCCCCCACTCGTGTACTAAAACTAACACCGAGAAGATAACAATGAAGGCAATCAAACCCGAAAATAACATGAGAGATTGGTTTTAAATTATACGGTCATGATGTCAGCTTCTTTTTGCTTCATCATTTCTTCGATTTTTTTGTTGAAATCGTCGATCGTTTCCTGCACTTTTTTTCTTTAGCATGCAGCTCATCTTCACTGATTTCTTTGGCTTTCTCGGAGGCTTTGTAGCTATTGATGGCTTCGTGGCGAGCGTTGCGCACGGCTATTTTGGCATCTTCGGCGTAGGTGTGGGAAAGCTTGCTTAGCTCGCGTCGGCGCTCCTCGGTCATTGGAGGAAGATTAATGCGAATCACCACTCCATCATTCTGCGGATTTAAGCCCAAATTTGAATCCTTAATCGCTTTTTCTACCGCTACTAGAGAATCACGATCCCACGGTTGAATCAGAATTTGTTTGGCTTCGGGGATTGAAATATTGGCAATGCCTTTTAAAGGCGTCTTTACCCCGTAATTATCGACCATAATCGATTCCACCAAAGACGCGCTGGCTCGACCTGATTGTAGCTTGGAGTATTCCAATTTTAGATGGGCAATTGCGTCGTTGCATTTTTGGGTCAGTTGTTCAAAGGTTACCATCGTTTAAAAATTAGTAATTATTGTATTTTAAGCCACCAAAGTGCCGATTTTTTTACCTTCGGCCGCATTGAGAATGGCATCTTTTTTGTGCATGTTGAACACTAAAATTTTCATTCCGCTCTCGCGACAGAGCGAGAAAGCGGTTTGGTCCATCACCTGAAGATTATTTCGAATCGCTTGGTCGAAGCTGAGCGTTGCAAATTTTTTGGCTTTGGGATTTTTATTGGGATCGCTGTCGTAGACTCCGTCCACCTTGGTCGCCTTTAGAATCACGTCGCATTCCAGTTCGACGGCGCGGAGCGCCGCTGCGGTATCGGTGGTAAAATAAGGGTTTCCGGTGCCTCCGGCACAAATGACGATGCGCTTTTTTTCGAGATGGCGAATGACACGGCGCCGAATGTAGGGCTCAGCAAGCTGGGGTAAATCAAGTGAAGTGGACACGCGGCAGTACGCTCCTTGTTTTCGATCGCGCTTTGAAGCGCCACTCCGTTCATCACCGTTGCCAGCATACCCATGTAATCCGAAGTGGTGCGTTCGATTCCGCTTTTTGCGTATCGCGATAGCGCCAAATGTTTCCACCACCAATCACAATTACCACTTCAATCCCTTGTTATGAACCTTGACGATTTCTTTGGCAATTTTGTTGATTGCATTGGCATCAATTCCTTCGCCCTCGCCGGCTTCACCAAGCACTTCTCCCGATATTTTGAGCATGATTCGCTTGTACATCGTCCCTGATTCTACGCGGTTAAAAACCGAGGGTCAATCTTTTTCAATCCCCCTTTTGTTGAATCGTGTCTTGGTTGCTTTGTCGCTTTTTTTGCCTATTTTTTTGGCTCTGAATGGGCTTTTATAATCGATTTCATCCACTGTGTCATTCGTGACCAATATCGCTCAAACTGTTTTTTATCCAAGCGGTTATCGGCCACTTCGGATAGGATGGGCAATTTAAATTCTTCTCCCATCAGCGCCGATAGAAACCCTGCGATCATCATAGCCAGCACAAGATATTCCAGCCAACGTATGGACGAAATAACCCACACAATGATGGAGACTAAAAATAGTATTGTGGCTCGCCTGGCATGATGTGCCACGTACCATCGATCACGCTCAGCGATCAGAATGAGAAGACTCATTGGTCCCAGATAGCTTGCGGCCGCCCATTGTCTTTCTTTTTGATTGATCATTTATTGTACATTTAACGCTTGTCGCATCGATTCCATGTCACGCGCTTTGGCCAGCGCTTCGTCCGTTGAAATCACCCCATCTCGGGCCAAATTTTCTAGCGTTTGATCCATCAGTCGCATTCCTTCGGATTGGCCGATTTGGATCATGGAATAGATTTGGTGAATCTGGTTTTGAGAAATGCAGTTTTTAATGGCGTCGTTAGTCAGCATGATCTCTCGTGCTGCCACACGCCCTTTTCCGTCGGCCCGGGGAATTAATAGTTGAGAGATAACCGCTTTTAGCGTATGCGAGAGCTGAGTGCGAATTTGTTGCTGTTGGTGAGCCGGAAAAACGTCAATCACTCGATCGATGGTTTGAGCTGCGTCGACCGTATGCAGGGTGGAAAAAACCAAATGCCCGGTTTCCGCCAGCGTCATTACTGCGCTGATGGTTTCTAAGTCACGCATTTCGCCCACCATCACCACATTGGGATCTTGCCGTAGCGCTACTCGAATGGCTCGGTCGAAGCTTTGGGTGTGCGCGTTCACTTCTCGCTGCGTGATGAGGCATAATTTATTTTTATGCACATACTCAATGGGGTCTTCGATGGTGATTACATGCGCCTTGCGAGACTGATTGACGTAATCGACCATTGCGGCCAGGGTGGTTGATTTTCCCATCCCGGTTGGCCCGGTTACCAGGATCAACCCGCGTGGACTGCTCAGCAGTGGCTTAATTGAATCATTAAAACCCAACTGTTCCAGTGTGGGAATTTCATCCGGAATCAATCGAATGGCCAATGAAGGACCATGTTGCTCTGAAAAACGTTCACACGAAAGCGACCGACGCCTTCCATGAAACGAAAAATCCAGTTCGAGTTCCTTGGCAAATTCGGCACGTTGATTTTCGGTGGTGATCAATTGAATGATGTGTTCAATTCCTTCTCGCGTGTAGGCCTGCTGAGCAACATAAGGAACCACTTCGCCGTTTTTGGCGTACGTAGGCCAGCTGGCCCACTTGCAAATGCACGTCGGGCGATTCCATTAATACTACTTCGCGAATCAGTGTTTCAAAATCAACCATAGATTTTTTTTATTCGTCAAAATTGTAAAAGTTGAGTTATAACTTTCGGTAAGGCCAGGTTCTGCAGCAAAGATTTTTTGTGGGTCTACCCCTACAGTGTGTGCCACTCGGCCCAGATAGTCAGGCGGTGAGTTGGATTTTAGCATGGCACTGATCAGAAGGCTTTCGAATTCGCCTCTGTTCATACCTATCATTTGTAGGAAGTCAGGATCGTCTAGTAATTTTGGTCCATTTTTATTTGCATACTGATAACGCATACAGGCATTCGTAACACCTAAAGCTGACCGTTGAGTTTCATTACTTTTAAAATGGCTTATCGACGCTGAAAAATCTGCTGCGGTATTAATTTTTTTTCGCATTTCATCAGTGATTCCCAGATCACTTTGAACTTGCTGTACGGCGGCTGAGCTGGTTTGTATCAGCATCTTTTTAAGCGACAAAAGTGAGTCTTGATCTCCGGTTCTAGCCCCTTCTAAAAGATTCCTTAGCTCATTTTCATAATCGTTTACCTCAGGCGGTTCAACAGACTCAGGCTTAGGCACAGGAACTACTTCCTCTGGCTCGTCTTTAACTAGAATCTGCCCAATTTGCTCGCGCACCTTGTTTACCGGCACTTCAGTGGTTTCTACTTTTGGAGTTTCCTCGGGCACACTTTTCTCAGCCATCAAATGGCTTGCCCCAAGGCCAAGGGCTAAAACCGTTCCTGCTAGTATTTTTGTTTTGCTCTCCATTTTTTGGTTCAATATATCTTTTCATTATACCATAAAACTCCTCGGAAATGAAGGGTTATATCGTTCGATTTGAGTACTTTTTATTTCCCTCCGTATTTTGTTTGCCGGCAGAATTTTGCTACACTGTTTTTGAAACCAATTTATGGATAAATCCCAGGCAAAACAACGGGTTGATAAGCTAAAAAAGTGGCTTCAGCAATGGAATTATGACTACTTTGTGCAAAACAAAAATGAGGTGAGTGAATCCGCGCGAGACCAGTTAAAAAAAGAGCTGATTGAACTAGAGACCGCGTTTCCGGATTTGATAACCTCCGACTCCCCCACCCAGCGTGTGGGGAGTGCATTGAGTGGAAAATTCGCAAAAATTAAGCATCTTAGGCCCAAACAATCGTTGAGTGATGTATTCGATAAAACTGAATTTGAAGACTGGACGACGCGCATCCTAAAGTTGATTCCCGGTGAGACTCCCGACTATGTTTCTGAGCTGAAAATTGATGGACTCAATATTTCAGTGATTTATGAGAAAGGACAGTATTTTAAAGCCGTTACTCGTGGAAACGGAGTGTTTGGCGAAGACGTAACCCACAGCATAAAAACCGTTGAAAGTGTTCCGTTGGTTTTGCATCCCGTCAACGGATTGGATTTGAGTGACTTTCCCACCATTGTCGCCGAAGGCGAAGTGTTTATGAGTAAGTCGGCGCTTAAAGAACTCAATGGCCGTGGCGGTCAGCAGTTCGCCAATCCGCGGAACGCGGCGGCCGGTACCGTGCGCCAATTGGACCCAAAAGTGGCGGCCGATCGCCAGTTGGAAATGTTTTTTTACGGCATCGACTTAGTGGACTCATCGTCGATTCCAGAACCCGCCAGCCAAATCGAAAAACTTGAGTTGCTTAAAAAGCTTGGCTTTCGAGTGAACCCAAATTTTCATCTTAATACTTCATCGAAAACCATTGAGCGTGAACTGGAACATTGGAAACAAAAACGGGCTCAACTGGATTACGATATCGATGGGTTGGTAGTAAAAGTGAATTCACTTAAGCACCAACAAAAAATGGGCTCAACGGCTAAATCGCCCCGTTGGGCAGTGGCCTATAAATTTCCGGCTGAGCAATCCACAACCGTCGTACTGGACATCGAAGTGCAAGTGGGTCGAACCGGAGCACTCACTCCTGTGGCTCACCTAAAACCCACCAAAGTGGCCGGTTCTACCGTGTCGCGCGCCACGCTTCACAATCAGGACGAAATCGATCGCAAGGATGTGCGTATTGGAGATACGGTGATTATCCAAAAGGCCGGTGACATCATTCCCGAGGTGGTTGAAGTGTTAAAAGAATTTCGCACCGGAGACGAAGCTCAATTTAAAATGCCCGATCATTGCCCTGTTTGTGGCACCAAAACCGTGCGACCGGACGACGAAGTGGTCAGTCGGTGCCCCAATTCAAATTGCTTTGCGGTTCACCAGCAACAACTGGAGCATTTTGTTTCGCGCCAAGCTTTTGATATTGATGGGCTGGGTGAAAAAGTTACCGAACAGCTGATTCAGGCGAATTTAATCGAAGATGCGGCCGATTTATTTACGCTCCAGTACGATGATTTGATGCAGCTGGAACTTTTTAAAGATAAAAAAACTCACAATCTTTTGGAGGCGATTGAAAAAGCCAAATTAATCACTCCCGCCCGTTTTTTATATGCGCTTGGTATACGATTTATCGGTGCCGAAACTGCTGAACTACTGGTTAATCATCTAACGCTTGCTACCCGCCCTCTTTCGGTTCGCAGCGAACAAAAGCGCGACCAACTCAGTTTATTCGACAGTAATTCTTCCACCAATGAGGTTGAAGTGGCTTCCGTTTCGGATTTGGCTAAAGCGCTCGCTTTGCTTAGCCTTGAACAACTCACCAACATCGATGGCGTTGGAGAAAAAGTTGCTGAGCAAGTGCACGCTTGGTTTAACAATGTGACTCACCAACATTTTTTGGCCAAGCTGGAACGCGTGGGAGTTTTATTGCGTATGGATGGACTCATTCCGCTTGGCAATCAACTTGAAGGGAAGACTTTTGTACTTACCGGCACTTTGCCCACCCTCAGCCGCGAAGAAGCGAAGGAGCTGATCAAGAAACATGGCGGACACACCACCAGCAGCGTGAGCGCAAAAACTCATTTTGTATTGGCCGGCATGGAGCCGGGAAGTAAATATACAGCCGCTGAAAAATGGGGGGTCCCATTATCGACGAGGAAACTTTTTTGAAAATGGTGCGAACTATTTGAAAATTTTTTTTCAGTTGGATTGTATAGAAATTTTGGATTGCATTTTGCACCAAAGGTGCACGTTTCGCCTCTTCCGCAGGCACGAAAAAATACTTCATAACTATTTTCTCATGTTCAACAACGAATCTAAGTGGCCTTATGGCTTTTTGGCTCTACTCATTGCTCTTTCATTGATTGGCGGATTTATTGGCGGTGCCACTGTGACCGCTCTCATCAACCCAAACGTACTTTCACCTCTCTCATCCTCCGCTGCCACTTCAGTTTATTCTCCATCGGAGCGGATCGTTGTGGTCGAGGAATCAGCGGTTATTGATACGGTTAAAAAAATTAGTCCTGCGGTTGTTAGCATTGTGATTACCAAGGATTTGCCGCTTTACCGTCAACGCTCTTTTGATTTTAATGATTTCTTTTTCCGTGACCCCTTTAGCCCACTCAATCCCGGGTCCGGCCAAGATCCTTTTGACCAATATCAGCGCGACGAAAAAGGAGCCATTCTTAAACAGCGCCAAACCGTGGGTGGCGGAACCGGCTTTATTATTTCAGCGGACGGGCTGGTTTTGACCAATAAACATGTGGTTAGCGACGAAGAGGCCGATTACACCGTTGTGTTGCAAGATGGAAGTGAGTATCCGGCCAAGGTGTTGGGTCGTGATCCGTTTAACGACATTGCGGTGGTGCAACTCCAAGCGCCCGAAGACGGCGACTTAGGACAACTGCCCGTGGCGGCATTGGGTAATTCCGCTGACTTACAAATCGGTCAAAAGGTGATCGCCATTGGAAACGCTCTGGCCGAATATCAAAACACCGTTACCACCGGTGTGATCAGTGCAAAAAATCGTGAAATTACCGCCGGCGGTGTCAATGGCTCCGAGGCGCTGATCAATTTGCTGCAAACCGACGCTGCGATTAACCCCGGCAATAGCGGAGGTCCTTTGGTCAATCTAAATGGTGAGGTGATTGGAATGAACACCGCCATTGCCAGCGGCCTAAGGAATCGGATTTGCGATTCCAATTGATGATGTTAAGTCGATCGTGGAAACCATCCAAACTCATGGCGAGATCGTTCGTCCTTATTTGGGCGTGCGCTATATGATGCTGGATGCCGCACGGGCCAAGGAATTGAAAATTGACGTGGAGACCGGTGCTCTTTTGGTGGGAGACGAGCTACAGGGACTTTTTGCTGTTATTCCCGGTGGCCCAGCCGATAAAGCGGGCTTAAAGATTCGCGATGTCATTCTAACTATTGATGGACAAACCATCGACGCAGACCACCCCCTGCAACGTATCATCGGTCAAAAAAAACCCGGTGACACCGTTACCCTTTCGGTATGGCGCAGCGGCGAAACCCTTGAACTAAAGGTGGTTTTAGACCAGGCTCAATAGCCATTACTCAACACCACCTTATCCCTAAAACCTTTCATTGTTTTTAAACTATTTTTAGTTGAAAAAAACACGGGTTTCTATAATATGGTTTGGTAATTGGAGAAAACCATTTCAGAATGTTTGAGCTGATGCCCAGGTGGTGGAATTGGTAGACACGCAAGCTTGAGGGGCTTGTGGCCAACTTATGGCCGTGGAGGTTCAAGTCCTCTCCTGGGCACCATTAAAAAGATATCCGCGTCAGTAAACCGCGTGTCTTTTTTTGAAGTGTTTAGTGTTAGATTTGAGAAGTAAGGGGTAGTTTTTTTCTGCCCACTCCCTGTTTCAAAAATATTTTCTCTTGGTTTAATCTACGAAATGAGTTTTTGAAATTCTTGCTCATTAATTTTTAAAAATTTTTTTAAAAACTCATAATTGTCGTTAATAAACTTTGTTCTTTGTGAATCTTCCCCAAAAGTTACATTCCAATGATTAAACCCCACAACCAAGGTAGCAAACCGCGCCAAAGTTAGAACACGCAAAAGTGTTAATTCTTTTACTGTGAGCGGATGAAACTTTTGATAGCCGCTCAAAAAGATTTTAGCTTGGTGCGGTTGCCAGTTGTATGTAAAAAAACATTGAGAGAGTGCAACGGCCACATTCTGGATGTAAGGACTAAAAACCATATCACTAAAGTCAATAATTCCGGCCAGCTCATCACCTTTGGCGAGGATGTTGTGAAGTACAATGTCATTCTGTATAAGGCCCGTCGGTGAAGAATCAAGATCAGGTTTAATTCTTTTGAAAGAATCAAAAATATCAGTAAAAATCTCCTTATCGAATTTTGAATCAAGTTCGGTCAGTTTCGATTCAAGTGTAAGAAAATTTTTCAAATCAAATTCATAGTTTTGCCTTGTTTTAGAGCCATCTCTTACTATTTGCAAAGCAGAGTCCATTTTGCCGCCTGTTCTCCAATCTGCTTGGCGAGGATGTCGCTAATCGTCTGCATTTCCATATTCTTACCCTCAATAAAATTCATCAGAATGGCGTATTTTTCTCCAAGAGCAACGTGCAATTTTCCGCTCATTGTATGAAAAATTTTTGGAGTTTTTGCTCCAGCATTGGAGAGCCTATCCATCATTTCAATCTCAAACAAGATATTTTCCGGCATAATGTCCGCCCCCTCAAACACTTTTACCACAAACCTCCCCTTCTCTGTCTCAACGTAGTAATTTGAATTTTCAAAGCCAGAAGTAAAAAGATGACTATTTTTGATAATGCCGAGACCTTTAAATTGATCGACTATTCCTTGTAATGTTTCTTTTGAGTAGTTTTGTCTCATAAATCCCAAATTATCAAAGATTTCATAATTATTCAATTTTTCTAGCTTGCAAAAATTTTTAGGCGAGAGGGCTGCGGTAAAGGAGGGCTTGTAGGCACGAGTTTGATAAAATAGGGACACCATTAAAAAGATACTTGTAAATTGTACCTTTTTTACTTTACTGCGATGCCTTGGACTTGGTTTGAAACGAGGTGATCGTCACTCCGTTTTGGCAGTTGTTGCCCCCATTCATCATAATCGGAAAGGCGATGGTGGCTACCAAACCGCGCTCCGTGCTGAAAATTTCGGTCTTTTTTTCGAATCCGTGCTCGATTTCGATTCCATTGATCACCTGAATGATATCGGGGCGAATGATTGCTTGTGGCATTACCAGTGCGACCGTGATTTCGTAATTTTTTTGCTTCACCTCTATATAAAGGTCGGTTCGATACGGACTGCTGCTAATCATTTCGGTTACTAGCAGTAAAAAAATGCGTTCAAAAGCCGATTGGTCGCCTTCCACACGCACCCCGGTGGCCATTGGACTTAAGTGAACCGGGTTGTCATTAAAATGATCTTTAACCACTCGTACCAAGTTTTTTACCACTAAATCGATGTCGAACGTGTTGATGTCGTGTGACGATTGTCGGTGATAATCGCTTGTGTGGTATAGCGAGCGATTGATTCTTTGTATAGAAGCTTTAACCTCGGGAACAATTTGCTTGGCGTGCTGATCACAAATTGCCAAAATCGACGTGAGCGCATCATTGATTTCATAGCTCATGTACTGATGAAAAAGCACTTTGGTGTGTTGTTTTAATTTTTCAACCAGCCTTAATTGTTCCTGAATGGGTTGTGAATTCATAGTCCTTGTAGCACATGGTATCATAGTGTGGTGCGGTTTTAAAGGAAAAGGATGCGATAACTAGGTTAGCACATCCCTTTGACCTGTAAGTTGCCCTCCCCAATACCGGTTGTTAACTCTTGGCGGCGTGTGTCCGAAGTACTCTGATTGGTTAACGAACATTATACTATATTAAATTTTAATCGGTGTCAATCTTTATTAAGTCACTATTGATTTTCCCTCTTTAATAAGCTAATGTTATATTGTTGTTAACAATGAACGACATTAATTAAGGATTAAATCTTATTTTATGCAAATCGATCAAGTTTTACAAAATTTAGGTTTAACCGATAAAGAACCGCAGGTTTTTATTAGTCTGCTGCAGCTACCCGGGGCTCAGCCCGCCAGCTTGATTGCTACGCGATCGGGCATCAATCGCACTACTACCTACAAAGCACTTATGAGCTTGGTAAAGCGCGGGTTGGTTACCAAAACTCAACGTCAGGGCATCACCTGCTTTTTTGCCGAGGATCCCGAAAATCGATTAAAGACTTTGGTTGAAAAGCAAAAAGAGCAGTTGAATCAAATGAGCCAAGTCATTTTAAAGTCAATTCCGCTACTCACCATGGCTGGCAACGAGGCGTATTTGCCCAAAATACGTTATTACGAAGGAATTGAGGGGATCAAACAAATTTACGAAGCGATTCTTCGGGAAGAAAAAGATGTTTATCGCTATGGTGACATCACCAAAATTTATGAAGCGTTGGGCGTTTTTACCGACGAATACATTAAAAGAGGAATAAACTCGGCATTAAAACCTATGCGATCATGCCGGATCGCACCGGGGCGGGTGATGTTAAAAAGCATAGCCAAGAAGCGCGCGAAGTTAAATTTGTTCCCAGCCAAATTTTTTCGTTCGATGGTGAAATTCGTATTTTTGGAAACAAAGTGGCCATTATTTCACTTCAAAAAGGTTCAACCATTGCCGTTTTGCTGGAGAGCCAATCGATCGCTGATATGTTTTTGGCTATTTTTATGCTGACGTGGAAAGAGCAGAATTGATTTCACCCCCCCCATCACCGTTGGGGCCCATTTTCGGCTTGATAGAGACTACTTCAAACCGGGCTGTCTCTCCGGGTTTATCGTAATCTACCACTTGAATGCTTCCACCGTCTGCAGTCCTCGGATCGAATCCGGATTCTTCCAGCAATTCAATCAGTTTAGCCCTTGTTTCTGGAAATACTCTCAGAATCAAACGCTCTTTATCTAGGCAATGTACGATGCCTCGATGGGTAAAAAGCCTTTCATGCCTTATTACTACGTCATCACTATCGGCTGTCTTAAATCCTCCAATAAAAGTTCCTTTATTCGGCCTTAGTGCAGCCGCTATTTTTGCAAGAATCATTCCCAGCTTCTCAACCGGAAAATAGTGAGTTGAAGAAATTGCTTGAATTATGGTGACTCCAAGTTTCATTAGCTCAGCTACTTCTTCTTCGGTAAGGTGATTTGGGGTTTTTACGTGCGTATCAAGAAACTTGAGATAGTTTGATATTTTTACCCACATTCTTGCAGTAGCATATTCACAGCCCAATGTCTCTCTCGCTCTTTTAGCGGCTACCTCTGACATTTCTAAGCCCAGGTAACTTAAATAGGAGATGTCTTTTAGGACCCGCTCAGCATTTCTACCGCTGCCGGGGCCAAACTCCACCATAAGATTTTTATTTTGTTCAGGCTGAACTGCCCGAATAGCCAGCACGCTAATTAAATCCTCTAATTCCTCAAATCTTTTAGAGACAAACCCAAGGCTCCCACTTTCATGAACTCCCCCCATTCTATTTCTGCCCAGTGGACTGTAGCTATGCCCTGCATGAACTAAATCCAATGAGTTTGCCAGCAATCGTCTTTTTTCGGCTACATACTGAGCTGCTTCAATCTGGCTCACTAGCTCGTTTATCTTTTGCCTACGGCCCTGTTCATCATAAGCATATTGAGAGCCATATTCAACAAGCAGTTTTTCATCCTCTAACCTTCCCCCGTCAAGTAATTTCAAACTTAATGCCAATATAGTAACTGTAAAATATAGTGGATTTTTGGCTAACTAACCTAATTCACTACTTTCCAGCGCACCTCTTGTTCCAGGCGACCAGGAACAGAGAATCCCGCTGCTTTGATGTGGCCGCCCCGCCGTATTTACTAGCAATCTCGGCTACGTTCACATCGTCTTGAAGGGTGCGCAGACTTCCTTTTACTTTACCGTCTCGCTCGGTGAGTATAACACTATATTTGGAATTTGGCACGGAATTTACGTAGTCAACCGCCCCGGTCATTTCGGAATAATCGGCACCGGTTTCTTCAAAATCTTTTTTGGTGATCACCGACATAGTCACCCCGTCGGGGGTTTGATGAGTGTTTTTAAGCACTCTCCCCCACAAATGCATGGTCGAAATTTTGGTGGTATTAAAAATTTCTTTCGAAATCGAGTGCCGATCGGCTCCTTTTGATAGCAATTTAGCGGCAACTCTCAACACTTCGGCTGATGTGTTTGAGTGCATAAAACTGCCGGTGTCGGTGTAAATTCCCGTGAGCAGAGCCGTGGCGGCAACACGGTCGATTGTGTAATTGAGCATTTCGGCCATGTAATAAACCACCATGGTGGCCGATGCCACCGTTGGCATCACCACGTTGTATTGCCCAAAATAGTCGTTGGAATAATGGTGGTCGATATTGATAAGAGGCAGGCTTTTATTAAATAACTCGGGATGACTTTCGTGCAACCCCGTTAGGTGAGTGGCACCCACATCGACCGAAATGTAAGCGTCATAATCCAATGTTAGCTCGGTTTGCTTGTATTCGCGAATATTGGGCAAAAAGTTAAATTCAGACGGCATGCCGTCAATGCAGTAGAGTTCGGGGGATTTTCCTTGCCCCTTTAAAATATGATAGAGCGCCAGCGCGGATCCGACCGTGTCGCCATCCGGCGATCGGTGCGAGATGATTAAAATCCGTTGACTGGCTTCAATCAAGTTGCCTATTTTTTGTACTTCTTGTAGATCGGGTCGCATTTATTTTGTTTATAAAGAGTATGTCAAAATAGATCAACTCCGCTGTATTTTCAATCAAATGAGGTGGCTCTTTTTTAAGAATGTGGAATGGTACTACTTTGGCCTTTCAAGAGCGTTGTAAGTTGTTGTATGTTAAGATTCACTTGATCATTTTTTTAACTTACTACTTAGCAACAAGAACTTGATTCAATTAATCTTTATAGGAACGGGAGCGCACGGAGCGCCTTTGCTTAAAGCGCTCGCTAAGGATCCTCGGTTTAATATCGCTTTGGTGCTGACCGCCGAAGATAAGCCGGCCGGGCGTAAAATGGATTTACACCCTTCGCCGATTAAGCAAGTCGCCCAGGCGCTTGGCTTGCCGCTCTATGAAACCGATTCGATTAATTCCGAAGCTAGTTTGGCCGTCCTAAAGGCAGCACAACCGGATATGATTTGTCTGATTTCGTACGGTCACATTTTAAAAACTCCGCTTTTGACCCTAGCTCCTTATGGAGCAATCAATGTCCATCTTTCTTTGCTGCCGGCTTACCGCGGAGCATCGTGCTACCAGCAGGCGCTTTTGAATGGGGATACTGAAACGGGTATTACAGTAATGAAGATGGTTGAGGCGATGGACGCCGGCCCTATTGCACATCAACACCGCCTTGCAATCGATAACGAAGATAACGCTATTACGCTTCACGATAAATTAGCTGATCTTTCGGCGCATAACGTTCCCAACGACCTAGTGGCGATCGCTAAAGGAACGCTTGCCTTCATTCCGCAAGATGAATCCAAAGCCAGCTATTGCGGCAAAATCCATAAATCCAGTGGTCAAATTATTTGGAGTGAGCCGGCCACAACTCTTCATAATCAGGTGCGTGCGTATGCGGGTTGGCCGGGCTCGTTTGCCTTTTGGAATGAAAAGCGCTTGAAAGTTTTGAAAACCTCAACGAGAGAAGTCGTGGATAATAATCCGCGCCTTCTCGGACATGTAATCAAGCAAGAGGATTCCATTGTTGTGCAAACCGGAGCCGGGCTCTTGGAACTTTTGGAAGTGCAGATAGAGGGAAAAAACCCACAGTTGATTCAGCAATTTGTGAATGGGTACAAGGACTTTGTCGGCTCGACCCTTTCGTGATATAATCGGGTGGAAAACCTTAAACAAAAAGATTATGTCACCATTTGATCGATTCACCCCGAACGCCAAACAAGCTCTAAGTAGCGCCGAAGAGGAATCTCGCAAGCAAGGGCTACCCTATATTGGCAGCGAACATTTACTGATCGGACTTTTAAGCAACCGCGCTCGCTAGCTTTTTCCATTCTCACCGGTGCGGGCGTTTCTTTGGAAAACGTGCGCATGATTTTAAATTCAGCTTCCAATCAGGAACCCGAATCGAAGCGCGTGCAGCACGGACTTTCTTCGTATTTAACTCAAATTATTGAGCTTGCCGTGAAAGTGGCCCACAAGTATGGTCACCCGTTTGTTGGCACGGAACATCTTCTCTATTCACTGGTTTCTCAGGGCAAGTGCGCCGCCACTGTGATTTTAGAAAACATGCATGTTAATCCCGATGACTTTAAGGCTCAAATCGAGGACATGTTTGAACAGATGGCCAATGCCCGAAAAAAAGACGCTCAACAAGTCAATAATTCGTTGGATCGTTTTTTGCAGGGGTTGCAGGGAGCTATTTTTAATCCCGGTAGCAATGATTATTCCGACGCTTATCAACATCGCGATGCCGGCCCAGGAGCCAAGCAGCCCCAAGGAAAAACTGCAAACCGTTCCAAGACCCCAGCCTTGGATTATTTTACCGACAATCTGACTGAAAAATTTAAAAAAGGAGAAATTGACCCGATCATCGGTCGTGAAAAAGAGATCAAACGCATGATCCATATTTTGAATCGCAAAACGAAAAATAACCCGGTGATCATTGGTGACCCCGGAGTTGGTAAAACCGCCATTGTGGAAGGCTTGGCCCAGGCGATTGTGGAAGAAAAAGTGCCGGATAGCTTGGCCAGCAAACAAATTCTATCACTTTCCATGAGTTCGGTGATTGCCGGCACCAAATATCGAGGGGAATTTGAAGAGCGCATGAAGAACATCATCGAAGAGGCTATGAAAGTTGAAAACGATATTATTTTGTTCATCGACGAAATTCACACCCTTTCGGGAACCGGTTCGGCGGAGGGCAGCTTGGACGCTGCCAATCTGCTTAAACCCGGACTTTCTCGTGGGCAATTGCAAGTCATTGGGGCCACCACGATTGATGAATACCGCAAGCAAATTGAAAAAGACAAAGCTTTGGAGCGACGTTTTCAGCCGGTTATGGCCGATGAGCCAAGTTTAGAGGACAGCATCACCATTTTGAAAGGACTTAGAAACACCTACGAAACCTTTCATAATATTTCGATCACGAACGAGGCACTCGAGGCTGCCGTTAAACTTTCGGACCGCTACATTACCGACCGCTTTTTGCCCGATAAAGCCATTGATTTGATCGATGAAACCGCGGCGCAAATGGGGGCGCGATCGCAATACAACTCGCCGCTGATTCGTAAAGAGAAAGAAAAGATTTCTAAAATAGAAAAGCAAATAGAAAAGCATGTATACGAGCAGAATTACGAAGAGGCCTCTAAATTGAAAGAAAAAAAGGAGGAAATCAGCAAAAAGATAGAAGCCATTAAAAAGGAAAGTCAAAACCGAACCAAGCGCGCGCGCATGAATGAAAATGACATCGCCAAAACAGTGGGTCGTATCACCGGTATTCCTGTGGCACGATTGATGAAAGACGAAAGCAAAAAGCTTCAGGATTTGGAATCGATTTTACACAAGAGCATTGTGGGCCAAAAAGAGGCGGTGAGCGAGGTTTCCAAAGCCATTCGCCGCGCCCGTGTGGGCATTGCCAACCAAAAACGCCCGATTGGATCTTTTATATTTTTGGGCCCCACCGGAGTGGGAAAAACCGAATTGGTCAAAACACTTGCGCGCGAAGTGTATGACAATGAAAACGCTTTGATTAAGATCGATATGAGTGAATTCATGGAGCGCCACAATGT
The DNA here is from genome assembly GCA_016699515.1 of Candidatus Peregrinibacteria bacterium. Taxonomy (GTDB): domain Bacteria; phylum Patescibacteriota; class Gracilibacteria; order UM-FILTER-43-11; family UM-FILTER-43-11. The sequence continues at coordinate 686,192 of CP064978.1, forward strand.
GTCGCGTTTGGTTGGTGCCACCGCTGGTTACGTGGGTTACGAAGACGGTGGCCAGCTTACCGAAGCAGTGCGTCGCAAACCCTACAGCGTGGTTTTGTTTGATGAAATTGAAAAAGCTCATCCCGAATTTTTCAACTTGCTCCTTCAGGTTTTGGAAGATGGCTATTTAACCGACTCTAAAGGAACAAAGGTGGATTTTACCAATACCATCATTATTATGACCAGTAATATTGGTGCGGACCAGCTGACTAAAGAGGCGGTTAAAATTGGCTTTGCGCTCACCGACGACACCCTTAAAAAGGCGGAAGACGACTTTAAAGATAAAAAGTCCGAAGTGCTAAAGAAACTGAAGGAAACGATGCGTCCCGAATTTTTAAACCGCATCGACCGCGTTATGGTTTTTGAACCCTTGAAAAAAGAGGATGTGCAAGAGATTGTTCGTTTGCAGGTTGCTGACCTTAATAAGCGATTGAAAGAGCAGCATATTCAAGTAGAATTAAGTGCGGAGGCAGTTGAACTGCTGGCCAAGCTGAGCTACGAACCAGAATATGGGGCACGGCCCGTGCGCCGAAAAATACAGGACTTAGTTGAAGATCCTATTGCTGAGCGAATTTTGACCGGTGAGTTTCGCTCGGAAGATACCGTGCGCATTGGCACTTTGCCCGATAAAGAAGAACTGACCTTTGTGAGCACCCGACTGCATGTTAAACCCAAAGTGGTAAAAAAAACCACCAAGGCTGATAAAGCTGCCACTCACTAATATAAATGGTCCACAAAAAAGCGAGGCCGCACAATGTGGGCCTCGCTTTTTTATCATGTTTACGCTGCGGACTGATCGCCAGCGGAGCCTTCGCTGTTGGCGGCGGGTGGCATTCCCCCCATCAGCATCTGTTTCAGTCGTTCGGCTTCTTCTTGTTCTTTTTGAACGGCGGTTTTTTCTTCTTCTTGTTGTTCCAAGGTTTGCCAATTATTGGCGTGTTCGGCTTCGAGCTTAGCTACTTCTTCGGCATGCTTTTGCTCTAATTCGCTAAATTTTTGTTGCTCTTCACGGAAAATTTTCATCAATTCATCAATTTGGTATTGCGAAAGTTGTGGAACCGCGTTGATGATGTTGCGTTTTTCGTTGATGGTGAGCGAAATAGACCCGGCAAGCAGTTGCAAAAATTCTTGATCGTTGAATTGAGTGTTGGGGTGAGCAGGAACTTTTACGCTGCTCATAAAAGCGGCTTGTTCGTCTTTATTTCCGGCATTCTGAACCAAAGAACTAATGTCGACGTTTTCTTCCATAATGCCACCCATGTTAGATTGAGCACCGGGTTGTGAACCGGGTTGTGGAGTGCCAGGCGCTGGAGGAGTTGGTGGAGTTGGTGGAGTTGGAGGGGTTGGTTGAGATCCTCCTGCATTTGATTGATCTTGAGCTGGATTGGTCGGGTCAAACATATAGTATTGAAAAGTTAGTATGATCACGAACACTCTACCATTCGGCCTTGGAACTTGCAAATTGAATCCCTTTGGCTTTTTTTACTTTTGATTGCAGTTGTGCCTGCCGTTTACTATTCTTAAATAAACTCATTCTCGATATTCCTAAAAAACGTTTATGAACGAACTTCGCAAACAAATTGATCTTGTGGACCAACAAATTGTTCACCTGATGGCTGAGCGCTTTAAGCTGTCGCAACAGATTGCTGATTTCAAACGGACTCAAGGCCTTAGCCTGCGCGATAAAGCGCGTGAAGCTGAATTGATTGAACGACTCGTTTCTTATGGCAAAAAAGAACACCTTTCGCGCCCTTTCATTCATAAATTATACGAACGTATTTTGATTGAAGCCCGTCGTCTGCAACGCTCACGCTAATTGATAGGCGGCAATTCCAAAAGCCACCGACACATTCAGTGATTGCTTGGATCCCCGCATGGGAATCTCGATCGCGTGATCGCATTGTTTCAGAATGTTCGGGTCGACCCCTTCAATTTCATTGCCCACCACCAAACACAAAGGTTGATTGGTTTTTAATTGGCGATAGTCGATGCTGGTTTTGGTTTGTTCCAAGGCCACCAGCACTCTCCCCTCTTTTTTTAACCGTTCAATGGCGTCCATTGCATCAATATAATATTCCCATTCAACCGACTCTTCGGCGCCGATGGCGGTTTTGGTGATCTCTTCGCCTTGGGGGGAATCCGGTTTGACCGCATAAATAAATTTTTTCCACCCCGGCTCCGTCGGAAGTTCTGAAGATGGATCCCACGTTGTGAAGCGACCGAATGTTGTTGAGTAAAACGACCACCTTACTTAGTTAAGAATTAAGAGTTAAGAGTTGTTTATCTGGCTCTAATTTGGCCGGTGCCGGTCACCTTGTATTTATAGCTCGTCAATTCTTTAAGCCCCATGGGCCCACGCGCGTGTAGCTTTTGAGTTGAGATGCCGATCTCTGCCCCTAGTCCAAATTCCGATCCATCGGTAAAGCCGGTCGAGGCATTGGCGTACACAGCGGCCGCGTCGATACGGTTTAAAAATGTTTCGATGACCGACGGATCTTCGGCTACAATCGCTTCGCTGTGTTTGGATGAATGCGCCGTGATATGATCGATCGCTTCTTCTGAACTTGCAACTGTTTTAACCGACAATTTGAGTGATAAAAACTCGGTGCCGTAGTATTCGGGTGTTGCTGTCTTTAATAGTTCCTGGGGGTAATGGCTAGCCAGGGCTTTGTAACTCGCTTCGTCGGCAAACACCACGACATGATCGTTGGCACAGCGTGAAAGTATCTTAGGCAAATCCACTAGTTTATCTTGATGAATCACGAGCGTGTCCAGGGAATTGCAAACCGCAGGATTACGCACTTTGCTATTCCACACGATCATTTCAGCTTTGTCAGAATCAGCCGAGGCATCAACATAAACGTGCACAATCCCTGCCCCTGTTTCGATCACCGGAACTTTGGCGTGCTCACGAACATACCGAATTAAATCCGCGCTGCCGCGGGGAATGATCAGATCAACCCAGTCTGTCGCGGTCATTAAAGCCTGTGCATCCTCACGACTGGCTCCCAACAAATGCACGCTGTTTGGGTCTATTTGATGCAACTGGAGCACGTGGCGAATGATTTTTACGATGGCTTGATTACTGGCTTCGGCGTCGCTTCCTCCTTTTAAAACGCAGGCATTCCCCGACTTAAAACACAGCGCAAACACGTCGGCGGTTACGTTGGGGCGTGCTTCGTAAATCACACCGACCACTCCAATGGGTACGCTCACTTTTTTAAGCGCTAAGCCGCTTTTAACGTACGTTCTTCGAGAATTTGATCCAGCGGACTTTCGAGCGTGGCGACTTGCTTTATATCGTGGCAAATGGACGCAATTTTGGATTCAGTGAGTTCGAGTCGTAGGTATTTTGGATCGGTTTTATCCATGCGAGCGCAGTCTTTTTGATTTTCGGTCAACAAATGATTACGCTGGTTCCATAGTTCGTCGGCGACGCCGATGAGCACTTGATTAACGCTATCGACCGACAAATTGGCTAAGCTTCGACTGGCTTTTTTTACGCTTCCTAATTGTTGATTGAATGAGTTCATTGGCTGAGTTCGCTATTACGATCGAGGGCTTTTTGCATGGCATCCGCAAAAATTTCTTCTAATCCGCTGGCTTTCATATGGCTGATGGCCGCTTCGGTTAATCCCCCTTTGCAGGCCACCGAGTCGGCGCATTCCTGGGACGACATCGTAACCGAACTCATCCAGGCCGCTGCTCCTTTCAAGGTTTGCTTGACCATCGCTTCGGCGCTTTGATCGGAAAATCCATACGACTTTGCCCTTGCCGCCATGATGTGCGCAAAAAAAGCGAAATATCCCGGTCCGCAGCCCGAAATGACCGTTAACTGATTGAGCTGATCTTCTGTTGCGCATGCCACCGTTTGCCCCATTGTTTTAAGCAGCTTGCTTATCTTTTGACTATGGCTTGGATCGAGCTGACTTGAACCGACCCAGCCAATCACCCCTTCGCCCACCGACACGGGTAGGTTGGGCATTGCTCGAATGACCTGATCTGAGCCGGTTTTTTGTTGGAGTTGATCGAGCGTAATTCCGGCCATGATCGAAAAAATCAATTTGTTTTTTAGCCGGTCGCCCAATGATTTCATTAGTTCATCAAAACCTTGCGGCTTAACGGCCAAAATTACCCAATCGGCGCTTTCGACGAATTTTATGATATCTGTAGAGCCGATGAAGGCGCGATTGATCAATCGCGCCTTCTCGGCGAGAACGTCTATTTTTTCCTGATTGCGGTCGCTCACCCACACATGGTCGGCGTCGACGGCGTGGCTGAGCCCGTTATAGAACGCACGACCCATATTGCCGGCACCGATGATTAGAATTTTTGGGTTTAATGAATCCATAAATAGTCGTAATGAATGAGGGGTTTTTGATCTTTTTGTTCGCAAACGGAGCGCGCTTTTTTATCGCCATACTGCGCGATTCCCATGCCCAATTCTCGTCCGCTTTTATCGGTGATTTTGATCAAATCTCCTTTTTTAAAATGCCCCTTCACACTGGTAACGCCCACCGGCAACAAGCTAACGGATTTGGTGCGATCCATCAGCACGTCGACAGCCCGATCGTTTACTGTGACCACTCCTTTTTCTTGATCGCTACTGTGCGCCAACCATTTTTTAATGTTCTTGGTTTTTTTACTGGCAACAAAGATCGTACCAACGGCTTCTCCCGCTTGGGCCTTAAGAATAATTTGATCGGTTTGACCGTTGAGAATATAGGTAACCACGCCCAATTGCGCCAGTTTTTTGGCGATGCGACACTTGGTTTGCATGCCTCCTCGGCCGAATTGTGAGGTTCCTTGAGTGATGTGCCGCTCGATCGGATCGCTTTTGCTGTCAACCCGCCGGATCACTTGACCTGTGCTATCCAAAACCCGTCCACCGAGGTGAGTAAAAATAAGGCGTTCACACTGAGCATTGCGGCGATCAACCCGGCCAGTTCGTCGTTATCGGTAAACATCAATTCACTGATCGAGGTGACGTCATTTTCATTGATGATGGGAATGACCTGATCATGAAGCAGCCCCTCCAAACAGTTTTTCATGTTCAAATAGTGACTACGATCACGAAAATCTTCTTTGGTGGCCAGCACTTGTGCGCACAATAATTGCCGCTCCGAAAACAGTCGATCGTATACTTCGATCAAGCGCGTTTGACCAATGGCGGCCAGCATTTGGCGCTGCAGCACTTTGCTGGCTTTTGCGGGCAGCGAAATGAGCGAGCGCCCTGCAGCCATAGCCCCCGAAGACACTAAAATGACCTGAATTCCTTGTTTTTTCAGCTCGGCCACTTGCTGCACCAGCGAATGAAGTACATCATGATTCAAAAGCCCGTCCGGCTTTGTAATGACGTTGGTCCCAATTTTGATGACGAAACGTTCCATTATTTAAGAAGATACATGGCATTCGGGTTGTACCAAATTTTGCTTTCGATCATTTGGTCAATCAAGGCATCATCTGCCCCTTCCACCTCCCAAAATACTCCGGGTTTCATGGTTTCGATCCTTCCGTTCAAATACACATTGAGCGTATTTTTTTTGTAGTCGCCCAAAAAATCTTTTTGGTCGGCGGCGACCACGTGATGAGTCGATTTGAAATCGGAGGGCTTTAGCCCGACCCCTTTTTCGTATTCATACATTTGTCCGTCGATCCGAACGTAAACGATCTCTTTGTTCAAATTGGCCAATTCACCGGATTCGATGATTGCCTCGGCGGCGGCTTTTTTGTCGTCGTTCGACTTTAGATTGATGGCCCAGTACTGATAGCGCTTCAGCTTGGCATCGAATCCTTTGCGCTTAAACGTCATTTCTACGGTGCGCTCGGCGTTGTCCACAATGATCAAACGGATCAGGAATTCCAAATCGGCTTGGGGGAGCTGACGAATGTCATCGCGAGTTTCGTGGGTTCCCAATGGCTTGTATTCGGCCCGGGTGCGATTTTCGATCCACTTTTTAATGGACTGAAAAATCTGGTTTCCGTTCCCGCGCGGATCGCGTTCGGGGTGCGGCATGATCGCCATTACGTTTCCAGCTGGATTACACAAGGCCGCAATCGCTTCGGTCGCTCCATTGGGCGTGAACGGATATTCGGCATGAACCGCGCCGGCTTCGTTAGAATACTGGAATACGATTTGATCGTTTTGCTTGAGTTGCTCCAGAACAGCGGGATCTTTAAAAATAAAACGTCCTTCGCCGTGAGCGAACGGAACATGAATCAGTTCGTCGAAGTTGTTGAATGCGCAGCGGCCTTTGGGGGCCACGTTTTTTAGATAGGCCCAGTTGCAGTAATATCCGGTTTTGACCACGCGACCGTTTTGCACCATTTCGTTTGCTGCCAAACTAACGGCCACGTCGTAGTTATCAAACCCGGGAATCATGCCGGTTTCGACCAGCACTTGTGCTCCATTACAAATTCCCAGCACCACTTTGCCCGCTTCGGCTTCTTTTTTAATCACGTCCATGATCGGGTTTTGGGCGGCAATCACCCCACTGCGACTGCGGTCTTCGTAACTGAATCCCCCGGCAATGCAATACCCGTCAAATTCGCTTAAACGGCTGCCATCCAACATTTTTGGATCGTTCCACAACACCATTTCGGCGTCCATTCCGTTGCGCTTAAACGCACGAACGTTTTCTTCTTCACAGTTGGTTCCGGGGAACGAAATAACGGCAAACTTGATCATAGGGTTGGTAAATGTAAGGACATTTTTACGATACGACAAAAAAAAGCTCTTGTCACCCCGAATAAAGGGGGCGTAGAATGGTAGACAAGATAAAAAAATAATTATGTTACAGCACGCCCTAGCTGAGCAAACATCACCGGATCCACTTTTGGAAAGACTTTACCGTGTTCCGAAATTACAAGAGCAGCCATTGATTGATATGGCCGCTGCTTTGCGGGAGCGATTTAAGCAATATCTTGATGTCCGGAGAACAACGGATTCTATTACTGTTATGCGGAATTTATTGGAACAGACTGAATTAGGCGATCGAGCTGTTAGAGCAAGTTTGAACATGGCCTTGGCTGCCGGCCATGCCGTTCTTAGAGGTACTTCCGAGGAGCAGTTGCGTATTCTTAGAGATTTGGGATTTGATGCGCAAAATACCTGGCTTGTGTTGGTTGGGCTCCGCTTGGCATGTGACCATCTGCTTTCTGAAGAAAAAATGGAGCGTGCTGCCTAGTTTTTTGGAGCAAACTGCCTAGCTACGGTGAGCCCGTATATTTTTTGAAAGCTGCATTCTTTTAAAATTTGTGCGGCGTTTTCAAGCGTGGAGCCGGTGGTGCATACGTCGTCGACCAAAAAGTAGAGCGTGTTGGGGTTTTGCTCGCGCGAGTTTTTTGGATTGAGTGCAAAGGCGTCTTTTAAATTTTGGTGACGATCGATTTTTTTAAGTTTGGCTTGTTGACTGGTGTACTTGGTGCGAACGAGCCACGGTTCGATTCGAATCGAAGGTCGTTTTTTTTGAATCGCCTTTGCGATCACTTCGGATTGATTAAACCCACGCTCGTTCAATCGTTTTTTGTGGAGCGGAATGGGGATAAGAACAATCGTGCGGTTTTGAGCCATTTTAAGTTCGTCGAGCTTTTCAAGCATCCCGTCGGCGAAATAATCGGCCAGCTCTTGGGTAAATTTGTATTTGAATTGTTGAATCGCTGCTTTAATTTGTGGATTTTCGGCGTAATCCAGCGCGTAAATCACTCCGTCCAAATGTTCCCATTCGTAACTCGGTGGGCCGAATGTGTTTGGATATTTTTTGTTTTTTAAATTCTGCAACGCATGTTGAACACAAAAAACTCACCTTCTTTTTTGCAGTGTACACAGCGAGGAGGAAAAAGGAGGTCGAGCAGAAACGTTTGGATTGTTTTGAGTAGGTTCATAGGTCAATGGGGTCGGTTAAATCAATGAATCGCGCGTTTATGTGTATGTAGGGCCAATCATCTTTATAATTCGCCGCATGCGGATTTTTGAGAATGTAGGCGATGTGATTTTTTAAGTCGTTTTCGCCGCGAATTAGATGATCATGATACGATTTTTGCCAACGGAATTGGGGAATGTCGATGGTTTTTCGTTTGGTTTTTTGGGAGAATTTGAATTTGAGATCATCGACGATTATTTGGTGATTATTAATGTATTTTTGTAACGATTGATCACGCCCTCCAAGTAGGCGCGCAAACGTTTGCGCGCCTACTTTCGTGTAATACGTTTCGTTTTCTCCGATGATCCGATTCACATCATGTGAAAATTGTTTTTTTAATGAAAACATCACCCTCGATATGTTCGATCCAACCGTCGGTTGAATCAACAAATGAAGGTGATCGTGCATAATGACCCATGCAAACAATTGAAACCCGTGAATGGCTTTGCTCAATCGAATTTGTTCGATCATTAATTCACAAAAAACCCTCTCCTTAAAAAATGGAAAGCGCCCATGTGTAACCACGGTAACAAAATACATTCCTTTTGGATCGTAAATCCGTTTTTGAGAATTGCGGTGATAAGAAAACATAAAACAACAACCAATTAATAAAGGTTGTCGTTAGGCAGCGATGCTAATTTAGACCCCACGGGTTTAATGCCTGGTCCATTTTGATTTGTAGGGCTTCAATTTTGCCCCGAAGTTCTTCGATTCTTGGATTACCAGGTGTCTCTATCTTCAATGCTCTTATTTCTCTTGTCATTTCTGCAATCAATCGGGAGGTATCAACAACCAATTGGTCGTGCGGGGCGGATGTAGGACCGGCGGATGTTTCTGGTGGGACGTCGAGGCGTCTCATTTTTTATTGGTTTAAATGATAAGTGGGCAGTTTACCACGCTTTTATTTTATTCCTCCTTGTTCTTCTAGGCTAGCCAAAAATTCTTGCCAGGCCTGAATTTCGGCTTTAAGAACAATCACTTCTTCGGAAGTTTCACCGTGGCATACTGTTTTTGCATCCAAAGCATTGCGCACATTAGCTAGATGACACTCAATCGCCTCACGAATATCGCTCACTTGACCTACGCTTACTTCGGCTTTAAATCCTTTGATTAGATCGGGCATGCGCTTACGAAAGGCCTGAATTTCGCATTCCAGGCGAGCACGGCCATGTAGTTCTAAGTCTGAGTTCGCAAATACGAAGCGGGCAACTTCCATAATAATATTATGTAATATAATTTATATTTAGCAAATATTTGCATTTTAGGCAAGGCTTGTTGGATTGTGCTAAACTAGCGTGGCTCATTTTTCTTTATGATTCGCGTTACCAATTTACAAAAATTCTTTGGGGATCAACTTTTGTTCAATGATGTCAATTTGACCATTGGCGAAGGCGAAAAAATCGGCTTAATCGGCCGCAATGGCTCAGGCAAAAGCACGTTTTTAAAAATGCTCTTGGAACGTGACGACTCGAAAGGAGGTGAAATTGAGTGTCATCCGTCCGTTGTCATTCGCTCGCTTGAGCAAAATTTAGATTTTGGCGCCCCCACTGTTTTGGCACAAGTTTGTTCGGCGTTGCCTGCCGACTCGGTTCACGAAGAGTGGCGTGCCAAAGCAAGTTTGATGGGACTTGGATTTGAAGAATTTGATTTTGATCGCCCCCCTTTTGAATTTTCGAGCGGCTTTAAAATTCGTATTCGCTTGGCGGAAACTCTTGTTTCGGACAGTCATTTGCTGCTTTTGGATGAGCCAACCAATTATTTGGATATTGTGTCGCTGCGGTGGCTTGAACACTTTTAAAAGCTGGAAGGGCGCGTTTATTTTGGTGACGCATGATCGGACTTTTATGGAGCGTGTGGTGGATTTTACCGTGGCGATCCATCGCTGTAAGATGCGTAAAATGCGCGGTGGCCCTCAAAAATTGATGGACCAAATTGCCCAGGAAGAATCGGTGTGTGAAAAAACTCGCGTGAATCAAGAAAAAAAGCAAGAAAAGACGCTTGAGTTCATTCGTAATTTTCGCTCAGGCGCCGCTCGGCCGGGCCCGTTCAATCGCGAATTAAGTCGCTTGCTAAGCAGGAAGTGAAAGAAAAATTGGCGCATTTGCCCGAAATCAAATTTCGCTTTCACAGCATTCCTTTTAAGGCTAACGTTTTGCTGCAAACACACAACCTAGGGTTTGGATACGATGATGACGATTTATTGATTGATTCGTTTTCATTCAGTGCCGCTCCGGGAGACCGCATTGCCGTGATTGGGCGCAATGGTCGTGGAAAAAGCACCTTACTTAAGCTGCTCGTTGGCACCCTTCAGCCTACTTCCGGAAAAATTGTGCGCTATCCGGAACTCCAAATTGGCTATTTTGGTGCCGATAGTAAGGATGATCTAAACGAGCACCGCACCGTACTGGAAGAACTGGTAACCCTGCCCGGTATTAAAGAGCAGGAAGCGCGGAATGTGTGCGGATCGCTTTTGTTTACCGGCGACGCGGTAAAAAAGAAAATTTCACAGCTTTCCGGAGGTGAAAAAAGCCGTGTGTGTTTAGGGAAAGTCATTTTGTTTTCCTCGCACATTTTGGTACTGGACGAACCCACCAACCACTTGGATATGGAGTCATGCCAAGCGCTGATTGATTCCCTCAACCGCTACACCGGAACCGTTATTTTGGTCACTCATGATGAAGATTTGATCACGCGCGTGGCGAATCGGTTAGTTGTATTTGACTCCGGGGAGGTTCGCTTAAAAAACTACAACTACGCTACCTTTTTAGAAAAAGACGGCTGGTCGGGTGAAGACAGCAGTGAATTTAAGTCGTTAAAGCCCGCCTCTGAAAATAAGCAGCAGTACCTTGATAAAAAGGAGCGCGTACAGCAACTCCGAGCTAATCAAAAACAACAGCGAACCGTGGAAAAATCTATTGAAACGCTCACGCTTAAGCACCAATCGCTTGCCATTGATTTGCAGGCTGCCTGCGAGCAAAAACAGGTGGAATCCATCAAGGAGCTCGGCATGAAAAGCAAAGCAATGGCGGATGAAATTGACGCTTGTTACGAGCAACTGGAGCAGCTACTGGTCGAAGCGGAACGCCTGGCTGATGAGACAACTTGATGACTTATTCGCCACTTCCCCAGTTTTGGAGCAAGTTGAATATGTCGCTTAAATCAAAACTTCCGTCTTCGTTTAAATCCACCAAATCCGGGTCTTGTTGAAACTGATTGGGGATCGCCAGAATGTCATTCAAATTAATACGTCCGTCATCGTCGATGTCACCAAATCGTAACTCCTCACTGGCAAGTGTTGCAAAATTAATATCCACTCGGTGAAAGTTCAATTTTACATTATTCACGGCCCTGCGCAGCATGTGTGGTTTATCGATCGTAATGTCATAGGTGCCTGCAGTGAAATCCGGTACGGTTATGTAGGCTTCTCCAAATAGATTGGTTTCAATTGGAAACGTGTAAACCGGATTTGTGCGAGTGCCCGGAGTCCAAAATTGAATTGTGAATGAATCTTGATGTCCGGAAATCAGTTTGCCGGCATCGGAGGCTGTGAATAGATCTTTGATTGCCTGGTTGTTTTTTATTGCACTCAGCGTGCTAAAATTTCTTAGATTAATGCCTTGTTGTGTGGCAATGGTCTTCAGTTGCTCAGTTAAGTAAGTTTGAGCTGCTTTGGCTTGGTCGTATTCCACAAGGATGTTTCTAACTTGGGTAGTTAAAAAATTACGCACTTGTGTATCAACCTGATCCCAGTTGATTTTTTCTTTGTCGCTTTGATAATAACCCCGATCGATTAGATCGCGGGTTGCCATCTGAGTTAATTTTTCCAAATTCTTTCGATAAAATTCAACCTTGAGCGAGTTTTGAGCAAAGCCCGGGTCCGCATAAAACAGTTCGTCGATGATGGCACGAATTCTTTGCCGTAAGTGAGCGTCTCGCTGAAAGGCGCCCATCAATGGCTTTTGCTTAATTCGATCCGCCACGTCGGATAGAGTTAATCGTGTTAACTTACCAATGGGGTTGGTGTGGTTCTGAAAAAGGTCATTCATACGTTTCAACAACTCGCTGTCTCGAGCGGAATTTATTTTTAGATTCACCGTCACTTCCAGCAGCATTTTGGACCCATCCAGGTTTTTGTATTGTACCCAAACCGGGTCAGCGTAATACACGGGGCCTGCGTCACAATCATTTACGAATCGCACTGCATACCAATGAAACCGCCCAAACTCGGGGTCAGCAATTTGCCCACTCATGTAGCCAGTGGCATTGGCACTAATGCCGTAGCTCATCCGCTTAAATTTGTCGAAGGTAGAGGTGTTGTCATAGGCTCGGTACACTTCCAGCGTGGAGTTGCCCAATGTGTTTCCCGCCCCGTTGACCCAACCAACGGCAATGAAAAAGGCGTTGTTTCGTTCTACCAAACTTGCACTAACGCTTTGAATGCTATTTTGAACGGGGGTACAGCTATTTCCTGATCCTCCTCCGGATTCCAATACACACACACTGGAACATCCGTCGCTTGATGCCGTATTCCCGTCGTCACAAGTTTCCGCGTACTCAATCAGCGAATTTCCACACGTGGCTGCGGTGGTAAAGGCCCAATTGGTGTTGTTGCCCGAGTCGTTAAAATTCGCTCCAATCGCTAGCATTGCGTAGGCGTTTAAGCTGTTTGAATCCTGAATGTCCAAGTAATCCAACTGGCGCGTTCCGGAAATATCCACAAAAAATTGGCTTGCCGGCGTTGTCGATCGAAGCGAAAGTAATTGACCGGCCGCCCCTGAGCGTGAGCGAATTGGTAACATAAATGGTATTACCGGCACTAAAAGACAATGTTGCGGCGGCGTTTACCGTTTTTTGCAGTTGATAAAACGCAATCGATCCCTGCAAAACTTGATTCGCTCCGGTCAATTGCACCGTGCTGGTTCCGGCATTAAACGAACCGGTTCCGGCCACGGTTATATTCCGCCCTACCGAAAGGGTGTAACTGCCCGCATTGAAGCTTCCGTTGCTGATTGACAAATCATTGAGGACGGTGCTGTTTGCGGCCAGTGTGGTACTGCCCATTCCGCCCAATTGATTGACGGTAAGATTGTAAAATGGATTGCTTGGATTCGTAACATTCAATTGAGTGTCACCGGTATATGCCATGGTGACCGTACCGTTGTTGTGGGTAAAGGTTCCGCCGGTCACGGTTGCATTGGGTCCGGCCACCACCATTGAGGCGGACGGCGCCAGAAATGAACCCCCGGTCAGGCTGAACGCTTGATTGAATGTCACTTGTCCGGCTCCGGTGGCCGTTACCGTTCCGGCTGATTGATCATAAGTACCGTTGAACGTGAGTGAAGTGGTGGGGGCCGTGAACGATCCTCCTGTGATTTGCACATTTCCACCCAACACCACCGTTTCAGTTCCCCCATTGATGTTTCCGGTTCCACTTAGGCTTAGTGTCTGGCTGAATACCGCATTTGTCATACCAAAATCCAATGTTCCGGCTTGAACATCCACTGCGCCATCGAACAAAATTGCATTGGCGTTGGTTCCTGCAAATGCAAGTGTACATCCCGCTGCATTTAATTGAATGCCTGGCATCGATTGATCGGCAGGAATCGCGGCGTTTCCGGTTCCTCCAGTAATTGTGAGTGATCCACTCCCCCTTGAAACCCATTGGTGATGTTCATATTCTGACATTGCTGCACAATAAGGGTTCCGGAGTCGAGCGAGCCTCCGGTGGCCGAAAGTTGGTTGGCAACGATCGGCGTTGCCCCCGTTATCGTAATCGAGCCTGGGTTTTGCTTGGCCAGCGTTAGGTTATTGAACAGATAGGCACTTGCAAAAATCAAATCGCTGTTGGTCAATCCATCCAGCGTCACTGTCCCCCCGTTGGGGTTATAAACTCCCGTTTGCGCGTCGATATTCCCTGAATAAGACGATGCCGTGGACGAGTCGGTGTAAGCTCCCCCCGCGATCTGTACATTTGCATTCACGTCAACCGAGGTTGCCGTGCCAAAGTCAATCGTCCCTGCGGTGAGTGATACAGCGCCATTGAGTACAACCGACCCAACCCCCGTGGTGATTGTTCCGCCGGAATTGGTCAGCGTACTGTCAAACTGGGCAAGCGTATCTGCCAGCTGCAAATTTCCTTGCTGAACCAAAACTGCTCCTTGAAATGTGGTGGTATTTACCAGTACTCCCGATAGAAGCACGGAACACCCACTGGCATTTAGTGTAAGGGCCGGCATCGTTTGGTCCGCCGGAATTACCCAACTTCCTGCGCCGCCCACTATGTTCAATGTGGCTGTCCCCCCTGTAAACCCATTGGTGACGGTTGCGTTTTGGCACGCATTTATGTTTAGTAAACCCCCATTTAGCTGTCCTCCCGATAGAGTAACCGTATCCACTACCGGAGACCCTCCCAGCAGGGTGAGTGCCGCGCCACCCGTTTTATTGAGCACCCAATTGGCAAAGGGAACCGCCGCTCCCAAGGTAAAATTAGCGTTAGAAGCTCCATCCAATTCCAGAGTTCCCCCTGCGTTACTAAAAGTCATGCCAGATAATGTAAAGTCTCCGGATACGAATAGGCTGCCCGTGGTTGAAGTGAACGATCCACCGGACCCATTTACATTTCCATTTACATCGATGGTTTGCGTTCCGCCCTGAAACGTACCAGCGGCCTGATTCCAGCCCGCTGTACCCACAGTTAGCGCTGCCTGCTGCGAAACTGTACCCGTATATCCTGCTGCAAATACTACTCCTTGTACTTCTCCGGAAAATCCAGCGTCTATATCAGCGTTTTTTGAACTCGTTCCATCAAACTGCACCACATCGCCTAATCCCGGCAATACATCTCCGGACCAGTTTTCTGGCGTACTCCAATTTCCGTCCACCCCTTCCCCATCCCACGTTAAAGTAGCCGCGTGAGCCCCTTGAGCAAAAGTAAACGCTAGGGCAAGCGCGAAAAGTGTTTTTTGTAGGTCATGGTTGTGTTTTATTTTTAAGATTTCTTGATATTATAACATTTTTTTTACATTTGTTCAATTTAAAAATCTTTGTTGCGCATCTGTCAAAACTCTGCTACTGTACCGTTACCACCTTTATTCGTGTTTGACTTAGGAGAATAAAAGCTCCACGGCTCGAACGGAACAATGTGTGAAACTTTTATTCTCTTATTTTTTACCATGGCTATTAAGCTATTTGTGGGCAGCCTTGCTTGGGCTACCACGAACGAAGAACTTTCTGAGTTCTTCTCTCAATACGGAACCGTGACCGACGCTTTCGTTGTTCGTGACCGTGAAACCAAACGTTCAAAAGGTTTTGGTTTTGTGGAATTCGAAAATGATGACGAAGGTCATGCTGCTATTCAAGCCGCCAACGGCGCTAACTTGAATGGTCGCGAAATCGTTGTGAACGAGGCTCTCCCCGCTCAAAACTAATTCTTTCTGCGGAATTCATTTAAACCCGCTTCGGCGGGTTTTTTTGTTTGAACCACTGGCTCTGCTCCATCGCCTATGATACGATTGCCGTAATTATTTTATTTCGTGCTATGTCTGACACCGAATCTGTTTCGTCTACCTCTGCCCATTCATGCTTGCTGTGGCTGATTGGCTTGAGTGGCTTTGGGATGGTTTTTCTATTCGCCGTTTATAGCTTACTCCCCGACAACAACACTCCCCCGATGACGATTCGGGCTATTATTACGAAGAAAATGCTCCTGCCGACCGCTCATCTCAATCGAATGGGACAGAAATTTGCCAGCAGCAGTACGATGCGCAAGAACCGGATTCCAGTGTTTTTTATGTTCATCCTCGCTACGATTTAAGCCTCAAACTCCCTTTCAATTCCACATGGCACGTTGACATGCGGCCCGTTCCTTTAACCGACGATCAACCCGATGGATTCAATTTTGGCCCCCCAGTCGCTCGTGCCGATTGCACATGGACGCGCGAGTTTCATTTTCAGTTTTTGCCTGCATCCACGGTCGACCTTTCTACTTATCTTGAGCGCGATGGAGTGGAAGTTGAACAGTTCGGCTGGTCGATGATTCGCTATCAATCTGAACCGAATTGCCCTACGCCCTCGTATTTAGTGCGTGATGTTGAAAACTACTATCAGATCGAACCGATTTGTGATGCCTTGAGCGCATTACCTCCCTCTTCGCTTGATTCGGTTTTGGAAGAGATGAAACGCTTGTAACCTAAGCACGTGCGCCGATTTTTATTGTGAAGTAGTTTTGTTTTGTATTTTTTTCTTTTATGAATCTTCTTTTCTTTTCATTTTTAGCGGGCGCTTTAACCATTTTGGCTCCGTGTGTCCTTCCGCTTCTTCCGATCATTGTAGGGGGAAGTGTGGGAGACAAAAAGTGGTCCACCCCACTTGTGATCACGGGTTCTTTGGTGATGTCCGTTACATTATTTACCCTACTTTAAAAGCGAGCACGCTTTTGATCGATATTCCGAGTGACGTTTGGAAGATTGCCTCCGGGGGAATTATTTTGGTGTTTGGTGTTTTTAGTTTGTTCCCTCACGCGTGGGAGTGGATCTCGATACGGTTGCACTTAGGCAGCGCCTCGCAGGGGCTTTTGCAAAAATCGGGCCAAACCACGTCACATTGGCGTTCCATTGCGCTTGGAGCGGCGCTGGGGCCGGTTTTTAGTAGCTGCTCGCCCACGTATGCGATTATTTTGGCTTTGGTGCTCCCTTCGGGTCTTTTATTGGGGGTTGCTCATGTGCTTAGTTATGCGCTCGGACTTGGAGCGATGATGCTTTTGATTGCTCTACTTGGACAAGCGTTTGTTAAAAAATTGACCTGGCTGGCGGATCCGATGGGATGGTTTAAACGTGGGTTGGGCGTGCTTTTTATTTTAGTCGGTCTCACCGTTTTAACCGGTGCTGATAAGTGGATTGAGGCTAAACTGCTTGATTTGGGCTACGATGGCGTGACTCAATTTGAATTGGAGTTTTCCAAGCAGTTTAAATCGCTTTAATTGAATTGATGAAAGAAAATTCTCGGTCTGTTTGTATTGCAAAGTAACCCCCTGTTCTTAAAACTGATTTATGGGTCAAAAGGACACGAAAACTGACGCTGAGTTGGTGCGTGATGCGTTACAAAATCCGGAGGCGTTTTTGTATTTAATGCAGCGGTACGAAAAAAAAACTTTTGCGCTATATCCAAAGAATTTCAAGTGTTTCACTTGAATCAGCCGAAGACATTCTTCAAGAGGTTTTTATTAAGGTGTATCGGAATTTGAATGACTACGATCCTCAATTCAGCTTTTCTCCTTGGATCTATCGCATTGCTCACAACGAAACCATTAATTCGTTCAAAAAGCTGAATAAACTTAAAACCATCCCCTTAGAAACCGACGAGAAGGACGCCGCTCAACTGATTCAAATGCTGCAAAGCGACGACGATTTGCCGCAGGCGCTTGCCACCAAAGAGCATCAAGAGAAGGTTCAGTCTGCCCTGCAGCTGCTTACCCCCGCCTATCGCGATGTTTTGATTCTGCGCTACCTGGAAGACATGGATTATCAACAAATCAGTGACGTACTTCACAAGCCGATTGGCACGGTAGCTACTCTCATCAATCGAGCCAAATATCAATTTAAAGACATTGCACTTAAACTTAACCTTAAACCGCTATGAAAACCCATTGTAGCCTTGAGGTGCTTAAAAAAATTAAGGACACTCAGCTCAAGCCCCGGCCGCGTTGGCAGTTTCTATTTTTACACTCCGCTTTGTGGGTGCTGTTTATTGTTACGATTTTAATCGGCAGCGTTTCCTTTAGTGTGATTTTACGCACCTTGGATCAAACCTACTACGCAACCCTATACCGCATTGGCCACCATTCTTTGCAAGCCTTTTTGTTGCTGATCCCTTATTTGTGGTTTGTATTGCTCGCTTTGATGCTTTTTTTGGCACGCGCACTTTTTTGTAAAACCAAAACCGGCTACCGGCATGGACCCCTGAAGATTATTTTGAGCTCTGTGTTTCTTTCGGCCGTAATGGGGCTAGGCCTTCATTCCATTGGAACCAGCCAGTTGGTGGAACAACAATTGAACGACCATGTGAAGCCCTACGCTCAATGGCAACAAATGAAAGATCGTGCCTTGGTGGACCCGAAAAATGGTTTATTGGTCGGAAGAATTGTTCAAATAACCCCCGAACAAAGCGTGATGGTGGTGGATTTTAGAAATATGACCTGGACCGTTCAGATCGACCACACGATGTATTTTGATTCATTTGTTCCAGCCATCAACGCCCACGCCATCATGTTGGGCGAAATGCTCGATGAACAACGGTTTCGTGCGGACCGCATGATGGAATGGAGAAAACATCCAAAAAAGTGAAAGAAACGTTCCAACACCTTTGTATTAAAGAACGAAAGATCTTTCACCTATAACCTTTACCATTTAATCAAAAACTATGAAACATTTCAATGCCATTGCCGGCGCCACATTGGTTGCCGCCATTGCCCTCACTCTTGGCATGAGTACTTACGCGCAGGAATCTGCGGACGCCAGCGCTAATGCCACCGGTGAATACACCTTTAGACAAATGCACGAACACATTCTCGAAGATCGCCAAGCTCACTTTGAGGAAATGGAGGCCCACCGGGCCGAAGTGGACGCTGCGATAAAAGCCAATGATTATGAAGCTTGGAAACAGGCGGTAAGCACCGGGCCTATGGGCGCCCAGATGGCAGAAGCCATCAGCGCCGACGAATTCCCTCGATTCGTAGAAGCTCACAAACTGATGCAATCGGCCCATGACCAAATGGAACAGGCCCACACCATCATGGAAGAGCTGGGAGCTCCTCAGTTTGGAAAAATGGGTGGACATGGACGTCGCGCCTTCCTAAATAAACAAAGCTAAACCCTTTGACCTTCCCTCTCACTTGCATTCCAGGTGAGAGGGTTTTTTATTGCTCGTGGTTTGCCCTCGCCTTTTGATTGTGCTAGAATCCCCGTGAATTTTATTTTCTTTCTTTGCTTATGAATAGCGCCTTAATGATTTCTCAAGTTGTTCTTTCTGTTCTGCTCACCCTTATTATCATCAGCCAAAACCGAGACGGTGGCATGAGCGCTGTGATGGGAGGAGCCACCGAACGTTTTCAAGCTGTGCGACGCGGGCCCGAAAAAGTTATTTTCGTTCTTACGGTTGTGTTGGCGGCTTTGTTTATGCTGAACGCCGTATTGCTGGTTGTTTTGTAAGCTTCGTTCACCCATTTTTTTATGTTTACTTGGTTTAAGATTTTAACCAAAGTTGAAAAAATTTTGGTGCTGTTTTTCGTTCTGGTGGTCTTGGTCACCGGCGCACGCATTCTCGATCAGTTTTACGACGACTACTCCGTTTTGAATCCGGTAGACGGCGGGCTTTACGTTGAAGGTGCGGTTGGAAAATTAGAAGTGATCGATCCTCTGTACGTTCAACAAGGTTCGGTGACCCATGATATTTCTCAGTTGATCTTTTCGGGGCTCACCCAGTACAGCCCGAACACCGGTGAAATTATTCCCGATTTGGCTACTTTTTCGGTTTCTGATAATAAACGTGAATACACGTTTGTTTTGAAGGAGGGTGCCACCTGGCACGATGGGATTCCTGTGACCAGCGACGATGTTATTTTTACCTACAATACGGTTTTGGGTGATCCCGGCTTTAACGGGCTAGCGCTCAACTATTTGGATATGACCGGCATTCGGGTGATTAAAGTTGATGATCGAACTGTGCAATTTTTATTGGAAGTGCCTGATTCGTTCTTTTTAGCCAAAACTTTGATTGGCCTTTTGCCCGAGCACCTTTTGGTCGGCGTACCCGTACCCGAAATTCCCACCAGCAACTTTCATGAATTGCCCATCGGCTCAGGACCTTTCCGGCTCAGCTCGATCGTTCCTAAAGGAAACTACATTGAAGTGAATTTGGAACAAAACCTGAATTTTTACGATCCACCTCCTCATATTACCACGCTTCAAATTCGTATCTACCAAGAGCTGGACCGTCTCATGTCGGATCAGCGTTCACTTGATGGCATTCGCACTATCCCCGAGGAAGCACGCCAAACTATTTTAGATAGCAAACGCTTCAATTTGATTCATTATCAGCTCCCTCAATATGTTGCGGTTTTTATTAACACCGAAAGTCCGAAGCTTAAAAACGAGCTGATTCGCTTAGCCTTGCAATTAGCGACCGACAAAGCCGCTTTAGGCGAATCGATCGGTGAATCGGAAAGCCTCGACACTCCTTTATTGGAAATTGATCCTTCCAACTGGGTCTTTCAGCATAGCTTTACCAAGGCAAATGGAGGTTTGGTTGATGCGGGGTGGACTCTGCCCAACAAAGAGGCCTTGGGTATTCCTGATCCCACTGAAACGTTTACGGTCGTCGACGAATCGGGAGAAGCTGCCATCATCACGGCGCCTAACTCAGGCAAAGACTTTCGTACCACTGACGAAAAATTGTGCTTACCGGAGTGAATGAGCGTGGCGTGCAAGGCATTCAGGTGAATGATTACGTTTTGCAAAAATTCAAACCCGGAGACACCACGTGGAGTTATGTGGCCAGTTTGGAATTTGAGAATTTAAAAAGGGTGTGAATCGCTTTGAGGTGTACGCATTGGATGCGGATAATAATAAAACTCTGCTGGATAGCATGACCGTTTACCAAGGCACGGCCGAGGATTTTGCTCAACAAGACCAAGCAGAGCTTACCGAAGCCAATGAACAAGCCATCGATTTGCCCATTCGCAAAAATAAGGAGGGAGAGGAATTGATTTTACGCATGATTGTTCCTAAAACCCCGGCTAAGTATGCCGATGTGGCCCAATTTTTAAAAACAGAGTGGCGCAAGAGTGGTATTGGACTTGATATTCAAGTGCTCGAAAACGAGGATTTTTCTAAAAATTAAATGATCGTGATTACGACCTGCTGATTTTTGGTCAGAACTTAGGTTATAATTTAGATTCCTATCCTTATTGGCATAGCAGTCAGGCTAAGAAGTAAGGGTTCAATTTATCTCAGTTTAAAGATTTTGCCGCGGATAGCTTGCTAGAAAAAGCCCGTTTAGACCATGATTTGGACGCACGCCGAAAAACCCTGGGCCAATTGCAGGATATTTTCAGCAAAAAAATCCCGGCTGTCTTTTTGTACCGACCCTCCTACACTTTTGCGCTTTCTAAAGAGGTTCAAAACGCTTCGTTCGAAAACCTTGCCACCATCAGTGATCGATTTGCCAGCATTGCCAGTTGGTACGCAAAAGTGGACCGAGATCTGAAAGAGGGCACCACTCCCTGGACTTTTGTGAAATGGATTTTTAGTCAATTTTAAATTTTTAATTTTAAATTTTAAAAATTTGTTGTATAATCCCCTGGCTTCGCTCAATTAAGGATCTGTATTGAGGGCCGGGAACTGCTTGGCTCACATCAATTCTTCATTGTCAGCGCTTAACTCTATAACTAAACTAAGATGCAAGTTGTACTAACCAAAGCCGTTAAATCCCTGGGCTACGAACACGATATTGTGAATGTTAAACGTGGCTACGCTGCTAACTATCTTTTGCCCAACGGCCTTGCTATGCTCGCTACTCCGGCTGTTATTAAAAAAACCGAGGCTTTGCGCGCTGAACGCGTTCGACATCTAGAAGAACTCAAGGCTAAGGCCAAAGAACTATTAGAACAACTTCGATCGGTGACACTATCGTTCACCATGAAAGCTCGTGGTGACAAACTTTATGGTTCTATTACAGAAAAGGACATTGTCGATGCGGTAAAAAACCAAGCAAAAATTGAAATCGAAAAGGACATGGTTTCGATGAAAGAACACATCAAGTCGATCGGAGCTCATCAGGTTAAATTACATTTGGCGCAAGGCGTAACCGCTACGGTTAAAGTTATGGTGGAAGCTGAGTAAACATGCGTAATCATTACGAAAGAGGGCTTGCATTTGCCAGTCCTCTTTTTTTGTGTATCTAGCTTTTAAAAAGCCTAAAAATATGCTATAATGACGGGAATATTTATGAAAAATGTTGAATCGATCCCATCGGCCCGAGCTCACCCCCCAAACTTGTTTGACTCATTGAGAAAACGAGTGGAAGCGCAAAAAAAGATGCCTGGCACTTTGGAGGGGCTAAAAAAATGGGTCTTGGGCTCGCAGGTAATGAATTTTTTTGAAAAACTTTTTACCTCCAAAGAAGGAAAAAAAGGATTTTTTGATAGTTTGATGGGTACTTTAAACGGTGTTTTGGACTGGATTAACCCAAAAGAACGCCCTGAACGGGAGGTAAAAGCCCCGCCTAAATCCCCCGAGCCCCAGGCAGCGGTGAATGAACATGAGCCGCCTCAAAAAGAGGTGGTTCTGCCTCCTTTGATCGCGTCTCATTTGGACGTTGTTTCTCGCCCGCCTGAGCGTTCAAAAAATGGCGTTACTCAGTGTGCAAAAACCGCACGGCGCAATCTGCATGCCGTTACCGGGCAGGTGTATTTTGACGTGAACGCGAATCCCGCCCAAATGTCAGAACATTTAACAATGCATGGTTACTTGGGGATTCCCTGGGGTGACGCCAACGTGGTAAAAGAGTGGTATGTTAACAATGCGGCTCAGCATCACTTGGAACTTATGCACGGACCGGTGCAGACCATGGTAAAAAATTTGGACGCCGCCGGAGCTCATTTTGCCGATGTGCTTTTGGTGCGCAGTTATTCTGCTTATGGTCATCGCGCTTCGGCATTTAAATCGAGTATTGATCACCGTTGGTATATTCTTGATCCCTATCGCGCCCACTTGAATATTAAAACAGGTGCGATGGAGCGAACTCAAGCGCCCATACCGATTGAACAATGCGTTCAAGGGCCATTGAATGAGCGGGGCGAAGCGATGAACGCGATTGCCTTTATGGTTCCCATAAAACATGTTTCGGCATTAGCCAAGGGTTAAAGTAAAAATTGGCACACAACACAATTGACAATTTATAAATTAGGAATAATATTGGCTTGTTTATTTACTAACACAAAAACTTATGGCTGCTAAAAAAGCTCCAGCAAAAAAAGCTCCAGCAAAAAAAGCTCCAGCAAAAAAAGCCCCAGCTAAAAAAAAGTAACAACACACCGTTAGGTGTTTTCTTGCT
The DNA here is from genome assembly GCA_016699515.1 of Candidatus Peregrinibacteria bacterium. GTDB lineage: Bacteria > Patescibacteriota > Gracilibacteria > UM-FILTER-43-11 > UM-FILTER-43-11. The sequence goes on from CP064978.1 coordinate 709,261, forward strand.
TGTCATTAGCAACCAAATAGCGCTTCTCGTTTGAGGGCGCTATTTTTGAACTAAAAGCAAGGCATTCATCGTCTTGTTCAAAGCCCCATCCAAATACAATCTTGCAGGTCGGTGACCATGTGAAATAAAAGCCCAATTGCAGCCATTCGCACGTATGTGTTTGGTATCAACATCATCAATACATAAACCACGTGCGCGTTGAGCGAATGCAAAGGATGAAAGCCGATGCTGCATCGATGCGGATCAAAAATAGGGCTGGCCACTAAGTGATCCAAATCGACTACCATAGTTGCCACCATTATTAACCAAGCGACTTTCCATTGGCTTTTGAAAAAGACTCGAGCCACTAAGCCCGGAACAATTAAATGAAAGCCGTAGTGAACGGCCGTTTGAAAATGCGAGAAAAAATCGATCATCGGCTGAATCATTGCGAATTATCTTTTAACTAACTTCAGTAAATAGCAATATTAAAACCGGTATTCATACTTTTTTTCTAACCTATATGGTGGGGGGTATTATGCAAGAATCGAACCGCTGACCAAATGGTTGCCCTCAATTGTTGAGGATGTAGTGCTTGGAATCAAGGAATATTTCGGTACCGTTGACCTTACACCCTACCAACAGCTTTGTCAGCACTTCTCGGAAAAACCCGCCCACTTACCTAGGTAAATTATCATATTTATTCAGAAATGACAAGAATCGGCCGACTTTGAGCGGTTCATCGACCCCAAGCCTGCCATCTGGGTATCCTGCGGCGATCCCTTTGTCCTTTGCCCACTTAACAGCCTCAAAATCGGGGTGGGTGGCGGGAACATCGGTAAATAGCTGATTAGCTGGCACGGGTGCGTCTGAAAGCCCAACAAGCGCCTTCAAAGCCTTAAACAAGGCTTCCGCCCCCTTGGCTTTCACGACTTCGGTGTCATTATTGATCGAACCCATTTCAAGCAGGAACGCCCATCCTTTGGTGTCTCTTACGATCCCAAGTCGGCCGAATCGACTTTGGGTATCGGCTAACAGGCCAGCATTTCGAAGTCCGATGGCCTGAACGTAGGTCTTTAGGAATTTATCGGCTTTTTGTTTGCTTTCCTCGCTTCCGCCATAGTAGAAACACAGAGCGCCAGTTTCCTTGCGCTCAGGCGAGGAATTCAAATGGCAACAAACAACGTAATCACTTTCGCTTGCCCGTTTGTTGACCCACTTGGTTTGTTCTTCCAAAGTGAGGTCGAATGGACATAGGTCGGTGAATATAAGTTCCTTGATCATCGGGAACACTTGCAAAAGGATGTTTCGTGCGACAAGGTTTTCAGTCTCTTTGGTTTTCAGGTTTTGGGCGCCTTCATCTTTACCTTGAGAATGCCCAGCGATTAAATATAGTTTTGGCATACAATAACGGGGTTAATGATTACAAGTTCACTTCGGTATCTGTTTTGGTTTCCTCGGCGATTTCATCGGCTGGCGCTACATGCTCCAGCTCTTTTTGTTGCTCTTCCTGAGCTTTGAGAAAATCCTCGACCGTCTTGATTTCTCGTTTTTCGAAATAGGTCAGTTTTTGCACCGATTTACCCTGTTCGTCTTTTTCCTCAATAACCGCAATGTCAGCCGTTGGAGTTTCTTCACTCTCAATCTCCGCTTGGATTTCCTCTTTTGTTAGTTGCTTTTGCGTCCTGATCTCAGCTTTGGAAGGTACGGAAATAATCACGACTTCCTTCTCGAGCAACTTGTCTGTTTCTTCGACTGTTTGTTCTTTTGCATCTGGATTTGCTTCTTCGAAAATCTCGAATCCTTCGCGAATGCAGACCAGTTCGTCGCCATTATCTTTGTGATACACGACGGTGGCTTCAACGCCTTCGCCGACTACTGAATGTTTTGCTTTGTAGAATTTCATAATGTTTGTGGTTAATGGTTAATTGGCTGGCGCAAAGAAGGTCACGAGACCGTTGTTGTAGCACCAGAATTCAAGATAAAGTTTGAAGTTTTTCTTCACTTTTGTTGTGAAGACCGTTGCCGAATCTACAACTGAAGACGGCAAGGCGTCGTTGACGATCACGGAACGAATGTCATCGTTATCAATCATGATGCGCCCATATCGGTATGGTGAGCTGAGCGAGGCGTTTCTTGCCCAGCCAAGCAAATACCCGCCTTTCGGTGCGTCAATCTGTTCGTAGAATCCCCATATCTGATTTACAGCTCCTTGGATGCTACTGCTCGAAATTCGGAGCATGTAACTTTGCTCGAAGTTTTCAGGGTCGATATTGAAAACCGCCACAGCATATTGACAGGTGGTATTTCTCATCCAGATGTATTTGTTCTGATCATTCAGAAACTGTTCGAGGAGCTTACTGGTGACGTCATAGGCCATTGTGGCCATGTCGTTATAGTAGAGTTTGCTATCACCAGTTTCTGTATGCCAGATGGGTTTTCCTTCCAAAGTGAATCCATAAACTCCATACCACGTTGAATTAACATATCCTGTCAGGCTTTCAAACGCTCCATCCGTTGGATTGAACGCATAGTACCTTTGGCTGTAGTAATTTGAACCATCGTTGTTGCAGTATGAAGTCAGCAGCAACCATGAGCTATTTTCATTTGAAGTTATCAAATGATTTTTATTTGAGCTGTATGAAGCATTCGTGGTTTGGTTTCCCAAGTAGGAGCTTGGCATTGTTCCTGTCGTGTTAAGAACGCTCCACTGGTTTGCGGCTACATCGTATTTATAGACATAAACGTTTTCATGAGCTCCATATCGCGGTGACATGAGATAAATATTCGTCGCATCCTCCTTTACCGTGAATAAACCTCCCACCATTTGATGAGGGGTAGCGTAATTTGTGCTCGCTAAACCACAGCCATAAAGCCATGGGTCGCCGTAACAGCTGTAGGGCATTTTATTTCCGATCCTCGCATAAATATTGTCTTTTTTTGTCCAAGTCCAGACACCGATCGTGCAGACACACAAATCGAAACTGACTGGATCAATCATGTACAATTTGCCGCCTTTCACGACAGCACCCCATCCAGTCCATTCTTTTTCTTTGCCTGAATCCATCGGCACTTTGACCCATTCAACAGTCTTTAGGGTCGAATCAATATATGGGAAGTATCGGAACCCTCTCGAATATCCATGGAATCCGCAATAGAATTGATATCTGGCGTTAGATTTCGAGATTAACTTCATGTCCTGTTCATAACCGCCTTGCTGGTTGTAACACCATTGACCGAATTGGACTGGCAGAAATTTGTTCGCGTTCAATGTAAAATTTTCTGCTGTATCCATTTCCCAGACACCGTGTTTCTGCATTGATGTGCTGCCGTTGTAGTCCGCTACCTGATATGAACCGACCCAATACAGTTTGTTATTTGCCCGAAACATTCCGTAGGCTCCACCATTTGTGAGTCCTTTAGTTCGAAGATTTAGTGCACTTGCCGTCCAAGTGTTGCCAGTGATGTTGTACTTCCATATCGTGCTGAAGTTATCACCTGTACCGAGATATTGAACGTAAACAAATCCGTTAAAGATTTCAGAAATGTAGTAACTGGTATTGCTTGGAGCGCTGGCGGTTGCCGCCGCCGTCCATGTGTTTCCAGCTATGCTGTATTTCATGAGCTCGTATCCAGCAGTTTGCATGTTCTGATACGGAACAAAAACAACCCAAGCGGAGCCATCAGTGAGAAGCCGAGCATACCCCTGACTCATGCTGGCCGAACCAGTCATGGTCGTAAGAGAAGCCCACGTGTTGCTTGCAATCGTATATTTTGCAAAGTTCTTGCTCGTATCCATGACATACAAGATTCCGTTGCATGCGACGATTGAACAAATCGTCCCAGCAAGCGTACAGCTGGTTTTTTGAGTAATTGCTCCAGTACTTTGATCGATTTCCCAAAGAGTTTTATCGCCATAACAAAGCCAGAACAGTTTGTTGCTGGTTTCATCGTAAATGATGTTCTCGTAGTTGTAGTTTTGTGAATTGCTGAAACGGCTGCGGTTGTTGTAGACATCCGTTTTGTTGAATTCAATCCATGCGCAGGTATCGGTTTGATGATCGTATTTGTAGACGCCGATCGGGCTTTGTTTGTCGTACTTATAATCGTACTTGTTTCCCATTCCTTGAGGCAGCGCAAAGAATTTCTTGTTTGCCACGTCGAAGATATGGTTGAAGTAGACTGGGTTGTAATTGAAGTTCTGGTAGTTGATGTTAAACCCCTGACCGCCTTGCTGAAACCATTGATAGTTATCCCAGCTGGTAAATTGCAGCGCGGAAGGGATCGCGTCCTTGAAGACTGAACCTGATCCGCCGCCAATAGTGATATTTGCCATAGTATTTTTAGTTAAATAATTAAGATGCGATAATCGGCTTCTTCACGATCGATGAAACATTTCCATCGTCGTCGTAAAAGAGTTCGTAGAATGTGTCTCCGCCTTGGTTGTGTTCGTAGACGAAGAGCTGATCGACCCGCAGCAGCATTCCTTCCGAGAACATGCCAATCTGACCTTCAGCGAAGTCCGAAGCTGTCACTTCGTCGATCAGTATCCAGACCGCGCCGTCTTCGGAGTAGAAATACTTGAAGCTGTTCGAGTCGCACTCGACTTTCAGGTGGTAGAAATCTTCCGTAGTCGGAGTGAATGCCATTTCTTCACCCAGCACCGTGTCCGTTCCCGCTTACACGATTCACGAACGAGATGCGTCCGTCTTTGCATTGCAGTCTGAGAAAATTCGAAGAGTCCTGATATTTGAAGATCAGACCATTCGCGTTTCCTCGGCGTGCATTGAACGCGCCCCTGTAAGTGAAGTTTTGGAAAAGGTTTTTTTCTCCGTCTGTCTTGAGCACGAGCAGTTTTTCTCCAACAGATTCGTCCGACTGCACCAAGTACTGGTTGGAATTTTCGATATCTTTTTCAATAAGCCACTTGCCATTTTCCACGTCGTATTTGCTGGTCAGTATTCCGTTGCTCTTAACAAGCTGGATCGAATCGAATGTAACCTGCGGATTGTTGTTGCCGTGTGTGTACCAGAACCGAGCCTGCTTTACCGAAGACCAATCGAATCCGCCGATTACAGAGAATGCCGACTTCGCCACTTCGATGTAGTTCCAACCAAGCGCCAAGCTGGCGGCATTGATCACAGTTTCGGCCTCTTTTACGTCCTGCGTTTCCGATAGCTCAAGCCGAATAGATGTCGGTATTTCCGTTGCGATGTAGACCCAGAACGCAATCACGTCGGTATTCGCCGAGCTTATGCCGTCTTCAAATTTCGTCAGGTCGAGGTTTAATGCATTGTCGTACGCGTATGAAGAAGCGGCACTCACTTTCCAGCCTTGAGTTCCAGTCTTGTAATTCAGCGCATCGGCTGCGCCTCCAATCATGGTATTTTCGTCGGTCTCGAATGTGGCAATGCGTTTGAAGAAGGAGCCGAACCCGTCGAATCTATCTCCTTCGCCAGTATTTTCTTCGATTTTAATCAGTCGATCAGAGACGTCGCGTTCGTACGTCACCGATGTTTGCTGAAGGACGATATTGTCGAAGGCAGTGATGTTGCCGTTATCAAACAGCGCGACTTGCCCTGCGGTCGTGATGCTCGAATCGGTTGTACTGATCTGCGTCGTGAAGGTAATGCCGTCGAGCGAAGTGGAAATAACAATTGAAGTGCCGTTGAACGCCACGCGCAGCCAATAATCGGTATTGGCACTAATCACATAAGCGACACTTTGGATCACTGTTCCCGCATTCTTCGCGAACTTCAGTTCCGTGCCAGTGAAGTACGCGTGATAACAGCTTGATGGCGATGTATAGCGCCACTTGATTCCCGAGTTTGACGAACCTTGCAGACGCCTGATTCTTGCCGTAAATATTCCGTTCAAATAGTTTCGGCTTTGGTTTCCGAGCGAGAGAATGCTGTTTTTGTCGCCCGAAGCTTCATCTGTTTTGACGTATCGTTTCAATCCGCTGAAGTCATGAATTTCCCAGTATCCTTCGCTATTCGACCAGAAGGCGTTCGTGGTGTTTGCGTCTTTCGCGACTCGCATGCTGTCGGCGATAAAATCGGAGGCTCCGCCCGTATTGGTTGAGAATTCGAGTCGTACGCGAATGATGTTATTCCAGTTGGGAGCTCCGTTTTGGCTAAAGCTGCTCATCGGAATCGATACGCGGTTCCAACCGTTTTGCGTGATCTGGGAAAGAAAGTTGTTTTGAAAATAATTTGTTGATGGCGTTGTCGATCCGAGCTGAAGCGTGGCCATGTCGATATTGGCCAAGGCGCTGACATAGACCCAGAATTCTATTTTGTCTGAACCAGAAAACGCCGAGATGTTTTTGCTCGGAATATCTATGAGAAGCGTAGCTGTGCTATCGGTCGTGAGGCTCAATTTTCTGGCCTGCGTTCCTTGTTTGTATTCCGAAGTGTCGAACGAACCGCCCGTGTAAGTTTCGCCAGCCTCGTTATCAAAATTGGTAATCGCTTTGTAATAGCTCTCGTATCCTTGAAAGGCATCGTTCACCACTTCTATGTTCTGCGAGTCTTCTTGAATCGCGTCTTCCTCATAACTGAAGCGGGTCATGATACTTTTTTCCGCTATCGCTTCGATATCGCCAGAAGACAGATAAAAATTAGTAGGGCTTTCGGTGATTCCGCTCAGTAACGGGTCGGCCGCGTGTTTATGCAGGTTCGTGAATCCGCCAGCCGTCAGGATGTTTAAGTTTGCTGCAGTCACGTCGGGAGACACGCCTTCCAAGGCTTGATCGATTTCATCGGCCGACGCATCTACATCGGCGAGTTTCTCAAGGTCGGTTTTTTCAAGCCCCGCTACGTCATGGAGCAAATTCAATTCATCAGCACTTGATTCGATTCCTGTCAGCGCGTTATTGAATTCCTCTTTGGTGACGGTGGTGTTTTCAAGAATGTTCAAATCCTCGGCGCTGGCCAAAATGCCGTCTAAGGCAAGGTTGATTTCATCGATGCTGGCCGTCAGTCCTTCGGGGATTGCCTTGAATTGAACACGTTTCCTTTGGTCGGTAATTTTGGCGTTTGTTACCTGCGTAAACCCGTTTTCGACGGTCACCGTCGCCAGAAGGTATTTGTTTTGCAGGTCTGAACCTTGAAGCTGGACGATAAGCGACCCGATGTTTGAGGCGGTCGAATTGATGTCTTCCGCATCCATGTTCGCGTCAGGAATCGAGCAGCAAATTTCATAGATCTTCGGTGATCCCGAAGTGTTGTCTGGAATGGTCAGAACGGCGTCTTCCAAGTTGTGGAAACGCAACACGAATTCGTCATTCGTTCCGTCTCCATCCACATCCGTGCTTCGTTGCACGGCAAAATATGCAACGCCCGCCTTGATCCTCACGGTCTTATCCGGCACGGCTTGCGCCAATACTTGAAGGTCCTCGCCCAAATCTTCGGGCGACAGCGCGGTCTTGGAGACATCAGCCACGCCGTCAGTGAAAAAATCACGCTCGACGTTCTTGATGTCGATGTCCTGCCAATACGTGTTTAATGCGTTTAAGTATGAGACTCTGGTTGCCATATGGTTGTTGTTAAAAAATTAAGATTCGAGCTCTTCCACCCGTTGAGCGAGGTCGGCCAGTTTTTCATCGTCGCTCTTCACGCTCTTCGTGCCTTCCTGTGCGATTTCAATATTGATGGATTCTTCATTGTTGCGGCCGACTGTCACGGTGATGGATAAAATTCGGTGAATCTGGTCGAAATCCAGAATCCCGTGCTTGATGATCACGCGAACGCGGTCACCGATGCCGTAGTCGAAGAGATCAATCTTGCTTTTATTCGGGCTGATGCTCGGAATCTCTTTTATCGGTTTGTGAAATGCTAAAAGCGCCTCTGCATTGGCGTTCAAAGTGTTCTGGTCTTCAATCTCGGTGAAGTAACGCACCTTTTCCAATAGTCCGAATTCGGCTATGGAGGCGTTGTCCTGCCGTACGGCGGTGATGAGATTGTTTTTTCCGTAGCAGACAATTTTATTGAAAAGCTCTTTGCCTTCCTGCAGCAGAGTAAAACCGTCAATCGAGTTGGCGTTTTGTAAATTTCTGATGAAGCGGAAAATCACGCTCGCGCTTTTATCTTCGCCGATCTGTTTTTTGCAGTTCAGTTTGAAGTCGGTATCGGTCAGTATTTCGCAAAGCGTCGCTTCCTCGATTTTTTCAAAGGCTTTGCTGGCCTGCATCTGGAAGAAGTCATGAGAGAAGATATCCGTCACATCCGTTTCGCCCTGCATTATTTCGGTATCATCGGTCGGGTTTATTTTCTGGTTCAGAAGCTCAAAGACAGCCAGACCGCCTTGCCAGTTGGTAAAACTTCTGGTCACCACGCGTTTATCGAACAGCTGGTAAATCCCTTTGCAACCAACTTCGAGGTTATTATCGTCAACGACTCTCACGGCTTCGATGTATCCGACCCAAATTCTACGGACATCTGCCTTATCTTTCGGATTCACCCGATTGATAATCACGCGATTGTTCTTCTTGAGATTCTCGGCATCGGCGCGCGGATGAGCGAGCGGCAAATTGAACTTGGCCGTGTCTTTGCCCGTAAGCGTCAGCTTGAAATTCAACCCCTGCGGATTGAGGATTTTGCTGAAGGCCGTATTGTTCTTGTTGAGAATGTCGATTGTGTACATACGGACAAGGTTAAAGCCACGTGTCAGACCATTCGATCTGCGCGTATGAATAATTGTTTACAGGCGGCACTCCGCTCTCTTCCAGAAACACCACTTCGTTTTCGCCTGAGAGCAAATAGAAAAACTCGCTATTATTTGTGAGTACCAGCAGGGCGTCTTCGGTTGATCCGTCTTCGCGGTATACGGTCGCCGTGCCGTCGAGAACATCGATTTTCAAATAGTCGTTGCCAACGAGCGTGCAGATAAACTGCATGAAGACGTCATAGGTTCGGTTCAATATTTTCGGGTTCACACACGGCGCATGAATCGTAATCACTGGCGATGCCGCAAAGTTTCCAGCATTCACCAAGGTCTTTTTGTAAACGTAATTCCAGCCGATTTTCAGCGGCAGCTTGAACGGGATGATGATCTGTCCGCCCAAGATATCGGCCTTTATTTCTGGCTGGGTTTTGATTGATTGCGAAAGCTTTCGCGGTTCTTTGCACTTGAGCGCCACCATGAAATTGCGGATGAACGGAAAACCCAGTTCCTCAGCGTATTCAGGCATTTTGTCGACTTTCGCGAATACCTTTTTTGCGATCCCGTCTTCTTCGGTAAACAGCAATTCACGGTAGCCGTCATCTTTGCTCGGCACTGCGCTCACGGTAAATGCCTTTTGAAGTTTATCGACCAAGGCCACCATAGTTTCACGGTCGGGCGCGATGAGTTGTCCAGTGAATACCAAGGCTCGCTTTCCTACGAATGTGTCGTAATCCAGAATCCCATGTTGTCCTTGGCGGGCTTCCTCTGAATGGCGCAATTCAGGAGAATGGAATCCGCTCGGCGTATCGGTAAGACTCACAATGCAGCCGTTTGCTCGATCCTGCTCGGATACAAAAGGCGTACCCGTGAGAGCGTCCGTCTCAAGGTCGTTTAGGGTGATGCCGTTGTATGTGTAGGAAATTCCGAGCATAGTTTTTGTTATCAGCTAAATCGCGCGCGCCATGCGAGCTCTCGCGCAGCAATTGAAAAATCAACACCTTCGCGTATGTTCTGCGTGATGTTCTGGTTGACCGTGCGTTGGTTGTTGTTGGTAGTGGCGCCTCTCACCAATCCGCCTGATTTGAATCCGCGTGTGCGAACAGCTTCCAGCTGGGAGATCACTCCAGCATATTTATCGACCATCCATGCGGGAGCGACCCATTCGCCGCCGTGAACCACGCCAGCGATCTGATTTACTCCGCCGAAGGTGTATCCGCCGATAGCCCAGCTTCCTTGATTGACGGAGGCTTGTTCGCTTTTGAAAATATTGATCTTATCGAGTGCTCTTTGAACCCACGAGATGATGTTATTCACCGTGTTTTGAATGGTATTGAAAACGCCAGACACAATGTTCACGACGTTGTCCCAAATCGACCTCCAAGCATTTCCGATAATGCTGATTCCGCCTTGGAATATGCCAGCGATAGCTTCAATGCCCTGATTGGCAAGGTCTTTGAGGGAATTCCAAGAGTTCACGGCAAAATCTTTTATGCCGTTCCAAGTCGTCGTCCATGCCTTATTTACTGCATCGAGTCCTGCATTAAACAGATTCTTGATGCTTTGCCAGATGCCTTCCAAGAAGCCGACAATCGAATTCCAAACGGCGATCGCCGATGCCTTGATGGCTTCCCATGCCGCGATAGTCGTTGCCTTGATTTGATCCCAATTCTTGACCGTAAAAATAAGGAGCTCGCTCAATCCGAAAGTGATGACCGCGAGCGTGGCGCGCAATGCGGCTTCCACATAGGGTTTGATCCATTCCCAGAAAGCGCTGACGGTTTGTTTTACTTTGTCCCAGTTTTGAACAAAGTAGATGACTATTTCGCTCAAGCCCCCTGTGAGTACGGCCAAAACGACACGAAGCGCCGTTTCCACATAAGGCTTGATCCACTCCCAAGCTTTCATGGTGTAGTCCACGACCTTATTCCAAACGTCCTGAACGAAAGCCGTGATCTGATCCCAGTTTTTGATGGCGACATAGATTCCCGTAATGAGAAGTCCGATGGCTACGAATGGCGCGGCTGCAACCGCTACGGTGGCTATCAAACTTCCGAGCGATACGATCAGAGAAGGAATCACGGAAATTGCCAAGCCAGTCAGGATTGAACCCAACGCAATAAGCGCGCTTTGCACCCAATCATTATTTTCAACCCAATCCTTGAGCTGCTCGACGATAGCGGGAATCTTATCGATGAATGCAGTGATCGCCTGAAGTGCTTGATTCAAAGCTGGCAACATAGCACTGCCGACCTGAATGCTCAGTGTTTCAAGATTATTTTTCATTGTCTGCCATTGTGCAGACACAGTGTTCTTCTGCTTTTCAAAAGCCTCGGTGATGTTTTGCGCGCCGTTTTCCATGTTCGCCAACGATTCCGTATAAACACCATTCAGGTCTCCAGACAGCTGGACAACTGCGTTATAGGCTTTGATCGAACCAAAGATTGAAATAATTGCGGCATCGTCGCTTTTCACGGCCTCGGTAATAGACTTAAAGGCATTAACCATGCCACCCTTTTTTTCCATCAGATCTTTAAATGACTTCGCCCCGAGCTGATCAAGTACTTTTGTAAGTTCCTTGCCTTCACGCGTTACGCCTGCAATTACAGATTTAAGTTCAGCGTTTGCTTGCGATGCGGGTAAACCTGTAGTCGTAAGAGCAGCAACGGCGCTGAGATATTCAGGAAGTTGGATATTCGCATTGGCCGCCATGGCAGCGACCGAACCGAATCCGTTGGCAAGTTCGGTAAGATCGGTTTTCCCAGCTTTCGCCGCTTCAAAGACGTATCCGTATACTTTTTGGGTTTCTTCACCATTGAGCTTAAAGGCATTGACCGCGCTCGTAACGATATCTGCGGCCTCCGCTGTAGTGCCGAGTGCAACTACACCAAGTTGAGCAGATTTCTCCAGCACTTCCATGGCGTCATCAGCCGAAATACCAGCGTCGCGAATCTCATACAGTGTTGAAGTGAGTTCGGAAATTTGCACGGGCGTGCGTTTGGAAATATCTAAAACCGCATTGCCCATGTCCTTCATGCTTTCCGTATTCGTGTCGATAATCGTTGCGATATTGGTCATTCCTTTCTCAAACTCGACGGCGTTCTTTACCGAGATCGTCAAGCCAGCCGCGAGCGCAGTGGCTGCGGCGGCAATGCCCGTGAATGCTACCTTCGCGATCTTTTCCGTTGATTCGGCGCTGAGTCCGAATGTCTTGATCTCTTTGGTGGCATTTTGAGCGAGGACTCGAGGTCGGTCGTGTATCCCGTGATTTTGACCCCCAGTTCTCCGACGATATTTGCGGTTCCAAATGCCATGGTGTTTAAGGTTGGATAATGTTTTTAACTTCTTTCATTGCCTCGAGCGGGTCTTTTTTCGGCTTATCCCGCTTGCCGTTTTCGGCTTCCAGCATGTCCATGAGGCAGGAGTAGTACATGAGGAATTGCCTGTAGGTGAGCCGAAGGAGTTTCCAGTGATCGAATCCGCCGTTGTAGTACCTGATCATCTGGGCGAACATCTCTCCAAGCTTTACTCTTCGTCCGCTGGTTTCTGGCTCTTTAAGAGCTCTTCCGTTTTTTTAAACCCAATTCCTTGAGAGGCTCAAAAAGCCACATGATGAAAGCGAGGCAGGTTTTGAAGCCCCAGCTTTCGATTTCGTCTTTCGTGATCTTGTTGCAGTCCTTCAAGACCAAGTGAATCTGATCCACCATGGTCTGGAATTTGCTCACATTCGATTGCTCTAGTTTTTCGAATTGGAGCATGGTTTTCATCTTGATGTCTGGCACCTTGTACTCCTTTCCGCCCACCTTGAAGACATCTTGGTCGGAGAGAAGTGCGTGGCTATCTGCATCGAATATTCGGCTCATAGGTTAAGAGTTAAATGTTAAGAGACGCTTTGCTCATCTACGATTTCCTTTACGGTTCCAGAAAGCTCGATGGAGCAGACCATGATTCCGTCGCCGTCATCGGCTTGAAAAGGGGTGGTGAGCGGTTTGATGTTCGTAACGTTCTCAAGGTCAATTCGGAATTCCTTGCCGTCATTGTTCACGTTCACAATGCGGGCTACTTTGTATGTTTTCGTGCCGCCTGTGTAAAAGGTCACTTTCTTGCTGGCATTCGGCGTGTAGGTGTAATCCACGAGCAAAGTGTCGCCGCTATCGATATCTCCACCTTCAACGCGGGCGATGCGGGTGTATCCGTCGGCTCCGATTTGCACGGTGTAGTCCTGATTGATGACGTAGGTGGTCACACCGCTTTCGTCGGTTACCACGATTCCCGTTACCACGGCGCCGTCGCCGTTCTTGTTCTGCAACGCTTTGCCGAGAACGCCAGTCAGCACAAGATTTTCATCGGTGATGTTCACAGGCGATCCTGCGATATTGGTTTGCACGACGAGTCCCGCGTCGGTGTATGCGAATGTGGTCAGGTCGATTTCGGCCAGATCAAAGACGAATGACGCTTTGTTACCGTTCTTGAATTTCTTGATGGCGGGAACGTTATCGAAGGCGACCTCGATATTTTCCGCCTTGTGTTCGAACGACATGTTTCGGATGGCGCCCACATTGATGAGCGATCCGAAGTCGTCTCCGATGAAGAGGGTGACCGAGCCGTAGCGCAGCGCCTCGTTTCGTTGAATGTTCGTTTGTGACATAGTGATAAGAGTTAAATGGTTAATAAAAATGCCCGCATTGATCGCTTGGAAAAAGTTCCAAACTTTAGCGGGCTATATGCCTCGGTTTTTCCACCTCGCGGACGGGTGAAATTTTATTGCTCGACTTCCTGTTCTTGGCGCAGATACGCGAACTTGAAGTCCACCGTGATTCGGCGAAGCGTGTTGTCTTCGCTGAATCCGTCAGCAATAACTTCGAGCCACGTATTTTTGACCTTCACTCCCGTGTTTCCCAGATCGCCTCGAAAGCGGTTCAAGTTATCCAGCAACCGTTCCTTCAGGTCTTCCAGCGTATCGTCGCCTTCAACCGATCCAACGAGGTCAAACTGGTAACGTTCAGTCACGCAGTCGATGTCATTCTGATTGACGGCGGAAATGCGCTGATAGGAAATGAAAGGCAGGGCTGCCTCGGGAGCAAAGGTTCTGTAAACGCGGTCGCCCACGATCGCGGAGATCGCGGTCATTGGTCAGCTGTTCGTAGATGGCGGTTTTTAAGTTCATGATTATTTTTTTAGTGAGTTATTAAAGGTTTCCCAGATTTCTTTGCCGTGCTCGTCGATGGCTCTTCGGAACATGGCGCGCGGTTCCATTTTTTGGTTACCGAATTCCACGTAAGGCGCATACGATACGTTTGTGCCCACGAAAGCTTCGACTTTGTCCTTTGCCTTGGAGATCACCTGCGTGTTGATGTTCGATTTCAGGTTTCCCGTTCGCACGGGAGTGATCTGTTTGACGAAGTATTCCGTCTTGAGACCAGCCTGCATCGTGGCCTTGGCGGTCTTTTCAGAGATTCCCTGAATGCCTCTTGCCAAGCTTTCCAACACGTCTGCGATTCCTGTTACTCGTATGGCCATGGTTATGCGGTTACTTTGTTAAGCTGGAGCTCCAAATGGTCATAGTTCTGTTTGCCCATGACCTTGGCGACGAAGGCGATTTCATACACGGTTCCGTCGACCACGGCTCGCATTTTCTCGGTGATATCTGGGTGAAAGCCGAGAAAGAGTGTGTAGTCTCCGCTCGTGTACTTTTCAAGCGTCTCCGCTCCTTTGCGCATGCTGCCGTTGTTCGCTTCCAGCCTTGCGGGAGCGGTCAGTTTATCCGTCCATGTCTTTTGCACCACACCGCCGACATTGGAAGTATGCTGTTCTTGAATGGTCGCCGATTGTGTGAGCAAATCAAAAAATGACATGGCGTTAGACGTTAATATTCATTTTGCCCGTAAGCTTGCGGAAGCCTTTGAGCATTACTTTTATCGGCAACAGTTTGTCATCGATCGTTTCCGCTTGTGAGCTGGTTGATTTCTTGTAGCTGTAGTTGCCGATGGATTCCTCGACGATCTCTTCGTTGCCGTTATTGTCTCCGTTCAGGATCATGTCGATGAAGAGCGCAGTTGCCTTGGTGATTTCTTTCGGAATCACTGGGTACTTTTCCTCGTTATCAATATCTACAATGCGCGGGAACAACAGTTGCTGAGTTTCGTCGGCTTTTTCCCAGAATCCACAGAACGAATCGATGAACATTTCCGCCTCGCGGATTTTCTTTTCGATGGCATCGTCCGCAGGAGGAGTTTCGTTTCCCGAGTCGCTCAATTCCAAGTATTGCTTCGGCGTGAGATAGCGAATGGCATTGAGCCGTCCCGCCTCATTGGCGGTGTAGTACGAAACTTTTACCAAGTCATCGTCCGACGGAGCAAAATCAAACTTGATCTTGTTCGGAGAAACTTCCCGATACTCATAAAAAAGCCTGCCGTTATACTCAATGCGGCATGTCCCGTTGCGGAAGCTGTTCTCGAGCGTGAACTCGGTTTCGCTTCCGTCTCCCGTGATGTTCTCGTGTTGAATGTAAGGCATTTTATTATGATTAAAGAAGTTTCTGACCCTTGTATTCCAGCCCAGAGATTTCTCCGTTCAGATCTCCAAGCGTTTTTTCCGCGTCCAGCAATGTGAGCAATACCATCAGCATGTTCATTTCAAGTATGGCGTTGATGATCTCGCGTTGGCTGCCGAAGCAGGCGCCGAGTGTAATGCTGTCGACCGTTCCCAAGAACATCTCGGCATGATTGTCGTGCCATTCGTGGAATTTCGAGACCACGACTTTTGGCACGCCATCTTGCTGCCACTGGGCTTCATACTGGCTTACAAGATTGAGCGTTTCCTGCGTGAACATTTGCCTGATATCCGCATTCGACATGTGTTCGTAATCGGTGGCGCAAACTCTTGTGATCATGTCCCGCCAAAGTTCGAACTTTGTTTCCAGCATGTCACTGAACATGGCTGTTCTGCCTGCGCAGTATGTGCCTTTGTAGTTCAGCTTAATATCGGGAAGTTTGTAGCGCAGAATGTAATCGACCTTTTGGAAGAAGGCGTGCTTTTTTGGATCAGCGACACCTTGTTCCAGCATGCTGCGTTCCATTTGCTGGTATTTGAGCAGCGCGAATTTGATCAGGAAAAACATTCCCGCGCCCGCGAACACGGTCATGAATCCGTAATCCTGAATGTATTTGAGTATCTCTTCCATGCGGGTTAGGTGTTAATAATTAGCGTCTTCGGCGGGGATGTTCTTCTTGAGGTTCGTCGACGACGGTTGTTTCCTCGGAATTGGTTTCTTCCTTCGGCTCATCTTTTTTCTTTGAGCCAGATAATTCCTCGACATCCTTCGGGAATTTCTTTGCGATATTTTTCAGCCGTTCAATTTCTTTCGCGTCTTCGGTTTCGTATTCGCCGCGCTTGGCGAATTTCGTGTCCGATACCGCAACGGCTGATGCTTTAATGGTGAATTTCATGTTGGTTGCGTTAAATAATTAAAAGCCAAGAAGGGGGAGGAAAAACCTCCCCCAGTCTTTAGCTGATGCCGTACATGCGGGCGAAGTCAGTGACAACGTCCTTCACTTTGACGGTAAGTTGACCTTGCAAGGTCTCCTTCAAAGTTCGGGAGTTGGCAGGTTCTGGTTCAAAGCGGAGCTTGTCATCCACGAACCATGTCTTGCCGAGCTTGCGGGTGTTCACGACGTACATTTCACCGAATGAATGGCGCAAGAACGGATCGGCCACGATTTTCAGCACGCCCACGCCTTCGCCTTCGTACTGGTCAACCAGCACGCCAGCCATGCGTTCCTCTCGGGAGTAGCGCGTGTTTGACGCGTTGAATCCGTTGATCACGCTCTTGATGTCTGGGGAGCAGAGAATGGTATCGGGGCTGCCGCCGCGTCTTGCCATTTCCAAGAGCACGTTTTTAAGGTGCGTTTCGGTGAAGGCGCCTGAGACGTTGTAGTTGAAGGCGTCGGAAGTGTTTTCGATGAAGTGCTTCAATCCGCCGAATGAACGCGGAGTGGTCTTGCTGCCAGCCGATGGCTTACCGAAGAGCACGGCTTGATTGAGCTTTTTCAATGCTCGCGTCATGGCTTTTGTGCGCTCATCGTTGAGCTTGTCGGTGACATCGAGATATTTTTGCTTTTGCGCGGTAAGCGTGATTTCGATCGGTTCTTCCACGATCTGGGTGAAGTTCAATTGCTCGATTGAATCCTCAAGCAAGCTGTCGCCGTTCACGGTTCCTTCCACATTCGCGTTGCCGAGAATGAAGATGGAAGCGGTGGCAAGGTGGGTAGCGGCGGAAGTTCCGCCGTGGCCGCGTCCGTACACGTCGATAGTGTTGCCCGTGCGATCCACGGTTTTCACGACGACGTATTCGTCTTCAATGCGCAAAACATCGCCGACGTTTACGAGTTGGGCGAATTCAGCGCTTACAGGCAATCCCGTTGTAGCGGAATCGTCCCAGTCGCCAACGCCCACTTCGCCTTCCAGCGCGTAGGTCTTGGCGTCGTACCACTTGATTTTAGTTGTGTTGATCGGTTCGAACTCTGGGAATAAATCCAGAGAAGTGGTCAGCTTCGGATCGATCATGACCGCAATCCCTTTGACGAGTTCGTCGAGAAAAGGACTGTCATAGGTCGCGTATTTTCCTGCGATAATCATGTTATTGAAAGTTAAATATTAAGGCGTTATGTGGTCTGATTTTTCAGAGTCACGATTTCTTGCCCCAGCTTCATGATCTCTCTGCGTTCAGGCTCAGACAGGAATTCGCCCTTTTGGCGTTTCTGCATGAGTTCGTCGTAGCGCTGTTTCTTCGCTTCGACCTCGGAGAGGTTCTTGCTATTGGGCGGAATAGGAGCGCCTGTAGTGCTTTTCTCTCCCATGAGCAGCGCGCGGTTCTTGGCGATATATTTCAGTTTCGCCACCGTGGAAAGTTCATCGGGAATGAGAGCTTTCTTGTCATCGGGAATCTTTTCGAGTTCCTGAGCCAAGACTTCCTGTACCGTTTCTTCATACTGGGTCAGCTGCTCTTTGGTTTTGCCAGCGGACTCAAGTTCCTTGTCTTTCTCGGCGAGAATTTCCTTGTACTTGCCTTGTTCTTCGAGCTCTTTGCGCTTCCGTTTCTCCTCTTCCTTATCGCGCTTGTCGATCTCGTCCTTGTACTTATTTTTCTCGTCGATGACTTCGCGGAAACGGCTCATAGGAACCATTTGCTCCTGCTTTTTATCGTCTTCGCCTGACGGGGTCTTGTTAGCGTCCTGACCAGACGGTGAAGGTGTTTTATCGTCTTTGCCTTCGTTGTTGACGGGAGGAGTTTTTACGCCGTCCTCATTGGCGGGATTTTGAGTTGTCATAGCTGGGGTGATTAATAAACATTTTTACGCCTTAGTGTTGGCGGTAACGAAAAAAGACCAGTTCGGTGTCCGCGACATGCGGGGACAAACTGGTCTTTAAGACTATTTCTTACTAATCAATTATACCAATTCGGTATGACAATGCAAGGGGTTTGGCTGTGGAAAAATATCAGTTCAATTCCATAGCTTCATCGATATCAATATCACCGTTGGATACGAGCTCTTGCAGCTCATCGCTCAGCTCTTTGAAGTCCTCAATTTCCGAGGAATCCAATTCACCGTCGGCTACCATTTGTAAAATCTCTTCATCGTCCATAGCTTTGTTGGTTAATGGCGTTCACGTATGCGCAGTAGTCACAATCTTCCGAAGCTTCGGGGATAATGTCGGCATTAAGGCAGTTATGGGCACCGATAACGGCTTTTTCTACCCAGCTATCATTGCCAGTGTAGGGAATAAGAGTTACATCGAATTCAAGCTTGCCATCGAAGGCTGCGCGATCCGCTTTGCCATTACAGTATACAAAATAGCCCGTATCCGAAACCGTCAGCCCTCTTTTGCGGAGCAGCCATTGATACACTTCCATTTGGCGTTTATAGCCATCATGCCAGTCCTTGTTGAGCTCAGTGATCTCTTCGTCTTTGGCAGTGGCCTTATAATCCACGACAACGTATTCGCCCTTGGAGTTCTGCCAAAGGTCATCAATCGCGCCGTAAATGAGGAGATTCGTCGGTTCATGGATATACTGAATGCCAGTGAAGTTATGGCGCCACTTGGCCAAGTCTTCATGGGGGATCGGACGTGCGTCGACTCCGTATTTTTCTATCAGAGCGTGCTTCGTCCCATTAGTGCGGTGTGTGTCAAATTCTTTTTTGAGTAATGCATCGACCGCGCTGTTCAACGAGAACGGAAAACCAGGTGGGCGACCTACGCCGAGTTTGCGGTCAAAATAAAAACATCGAGGGCAACTCAAAAACAGATCGATCTTCGAGCGGCTGAGTTTAAATGGCTCAGTGTCTTTTGGATCGTACAGGTTTCTAGTGCGTTGTGGCGTGTAGTATTCTGACATAGTTATTTGAGGCTATATTTATTTTTTCTTCGTTCAAATGCTTCTTTGCCTCCCTCTAGAATCTTGCAAACACTAGCTATGATTTTTGGATTTTCTAGCGAACCAGAAGAGTAACTCAGTTTTTCTTCAGTGTTGTTTGCAATCACTACCTGCTCCGCATCTGCATTTACGACTAGATTAGCGTTGTGTGTAACGATTATAATTTGTCTGTACTTCTTGAGTTCTTTAAAGATGTCTATCAATTCGTTCATTATGAATTCATTATCAAGATCATCTTCTGGTTGGTCAAAGATTATTGGCTTTGAGAAAGCATCTGTAGCCAACTTTAAGCAAAGGTAAACAGTTCCTCGCTGCCCAACAGAGAGCTGATCAAGCCTTTTCCCTCCATATGTGATTTTTGGAATCGTTTTGAGGTATTCGCCTCTATCTTTTAACCCAAAAAACACGTCGGCAATTCCTACAAAACGTTCTGCGTTCTCTCCCTCAAGGTATTCTTTCAAAGAAGTGGCGATGAAATTAACCCAGTCTTCAAGTGAGTGAATCTTAAATTTTGCTATTAGAGCTTGTTTATCACGAAAGGTACGGCGATCAACCGTAGCAAGTAATTTGTTGTAGAACGCCTCTTCATCAAAGACTAATTCACCCTGAACGGCAATTTTACCTTCTTTAAGAAGGATTTTTTCGATCAAAGTTTTATTTGCTGTCCCATGGTTATCAAGTATTCCTGACCACGCTCGATCAATCTCATTCTTTTGACGCTCATACTCTGACTTAATTTTCTCACCCAATCCCTCTCTTTCAGATAGCGTGGTTGTTAGTGAGGATTCTTGTTTAGCGATTGCTTCCAGCTGTTTTTCAGCCCACTGAATATTTGACTGGTAAGTCTTTGCGTTATCAAGCAGACTCGAAAGATCACCAGTAAAACCTTCCTGTTCAAACTCTGATTTAATTTTTTGATTTTCTTCTTCTTTTCCTTTCTTTTGCTCAAGAAGCTTCCACTTATTGTGAGCTATAGCCTCATTTTGCGTCTTAAAGTCTACCTGAGGAATTTTCTGGAAGCCCTTACTCTCATCAAGGGTTTTATTGTTTTCATCAATATTTTCGTTGAATGCGTTCTGTGTCTCAGTTAGCTCTTCAGAAAGATTATCTAGGGCGGTCACTTTTGATTCGAGAACCCGTATCTCATTAATGTTGGCCGTATATGTGGCGAGTTTTTTCTTGTTCTTCTCTGTGGTGATGCTTTTTAACAATTCTTCACTACGCTTCTTTTGAGATTCAACAAACGTTTTATCATTCAGCTTGCGCCCGTCTTCGTCTTCATATGCAAACCACGACTGCAAATCGTCAATATTTTTTAGGGTTTCTTGAATTTCTCGATCGAGCGACTGAGAAAAAAATAAGTCCTCGATCTTTAGAAGTTTTTTGACTTCGCCTGCAATAGCACCTTTCTCTGAAACCTCTTTTAAACGACGCTGAGGAATGTAAATGAAATCTAGATAATTTTCCTCTCCACCTTTATAATTTTCCGTGGTTGGATTGGGAAGATTGTCTTTGGCGTATAAAATTTCAAAATCTTCAGAATTTGAATAAGCAGAATCCGATGGCCGATGATTTTTAAAGAGGTGTGCCCAATAATCAACCATCATGCTCTTACCCATGCCACGTCCACCGATAATGGATACCAAATTTTTATTTAAGGGTAGTTTGGTTTTAGAAAAGTAAACCTGATCCTTATCATTCTGAAAAATACCAACCTCGTTATTGATATTCAGCTCTGAGAAGTATGGTCGATTGTACTCGTATGAAGGATTAGCTTCTTGAATTTTTACTCTTTCTGAAGGCTCGTAAAGTAACTGCTTTAGACCATCAAAGGTTGGATCAGCTTTAATCCATGTAAATCTCTGGTTGTCTGGTTCAAATAGTTTGTCGTATGTATGACAATCTGATCCCCAAACACAGGGCTTCAAGCTTTTAAATTCGTCTATGTATTGCTGAGGGCTCTCATGCTTCCTTCCTAGCCCCCATTCTATAGTTGCTGGATTCGAGCTGATTAGGGCATCAGATTTTTGGATGTAAACTTTTCTAACATTATGATCTTGTCCGTTCCATGAGATAGCACTTAAATCCTCATCGGAAGGGACACACATGAGATACATTCCTTCGAATTTTGATTTTTTGTTTGTCAGTATTTCTGCAATTTGAGAATGATTTACAACTGCACATTTCATCCCAACAAACAAATCAGAATCAGATTGAAATTCCGTGTGCTCTTGCTTTAGTTTTTTACCTAGCTCTTCTAGGTTTGATATTTTTAGCTTCCATTTCTCGTCAGTACCCTGAGGATTCCCTTCATAGATAAAATCTAAATCGTGGAGGAAATTTTCTTCAATATCCGTGATTGAAACGTCATCGGAAAAAATTACATGAAAATTTACCCGATTCCCGTTTACCAGAGTATCGAGGCGAAACTCTATGTTAGGGAAAAATGTGATTTTTTTGATTTGCTCGATTTCTTCTGCCGTAAATAATTCGGCAAGTTTCGTGTCATTGCCAAGATAGTCTTGCTTGATTTTTTTGTATCCTTCAATACAAAAATAGTCAGTGATTCCAACTACAGCAACTTGCTTTTCGATCGCTGCCTTGAATAGTTTTTTAACGTACTCTTCAAAATTGTCACCAAAACCATTATTCAAATGCGAAAAAGGGGTGTGAACCTGCAAGTCCCATTTTCTCCATTTTGATCCGCGCATGTTTTGGTCTATTTGACTCATAAATTTCAGGGTTAAGTTAGTATTTCCGCACCCCTAGATTCGTGAGTGTGGTTATGTTATCCATTAGCTTATAGAAAATATGTCATTAGGATCGCAATCTAGCTTCTTGCAGAGTTTTTCAAGCAAATCAAAGCTTATTGCTTGGGTTTTGTTATTCGCGATAGCCCAAAGCTGTTGGTAGCTGATGCCAGTATCTTTGTGTAGTTGGTGAAGGTTCTTTTGTTTACTCTTCAAGAGACTATTTAAGTTAATGGTGATATTTGAACTTTTTTGCTCACATTCATTAAGCTGAAGGACGAGATGATTGAAAACATTCCACATCATGACTGGTGCAATTGCGTTTCCGATCTGCCTATAAGCATTGAGATCGGTTCCGATAAATTTAAAATCATCAGGGAAAGATTGTATTCTTGCTGCTTCTAGAGGGGTAAAGCGGCGATATGCATCTTTTCCCGTAGATAATACTGGATCAGTTCCATTCAAACTTACTTTTGCCAAATGGGCATTGATCGTATTGCACGGCTCGTTAATATTTTGCGCACGCCCCTTGTTAAAAGCCTTATTAGCTTTTTTTAATCCCTCAATTGCTCTTTTCGAGAAATGGTACTTAGGATCAACTTTTTCCTCATCCAATAAAACTTTTTTTAGCGGCACCCATTTTTTTACTGCTTTTGAAGGGAATCTATAAAATACATTAAAATCTTTTCTGATTCCTATAATAAAAACTCTCTCTCGCTTTTGTGGAACTCCATAATCTGCGGCATTCAGGATTTTATACACGACGTTATATCCTGCATCTGAAAATGTCTCTAATATATGCTCCAAAACTTTACCGCCGTGAATATTGGTTAATCCTTTTACGTTTTCGCCGATAAAAGCTTTTGGTTGCTTATCGATAAGTATACGAGCCATTTCATTGAATAATTGCCCTCTTGGGTCACTCATGCCCTTCCTTTGACCTACGATACTGAATGTTTGGCAAGGAAAGCCGCCCATCAATACGTCATGGTCTGGAATCTCCGATGATGGAACTTCTAGGATGCTTTTGCAGGAGATATGATCTCCGAAATTAGCACGGTAGGTTTCCGTAGCTGCTTGATCAATGTCATTGGCATATACAATTTTTGTTGGATGTTTGTCAAACTTTTTTCCGAGAAACTTAAACCCACCAAGGGCACCTAGGTCGCTACCGCCACATCCTGCAAATAGTGAAGCTATAGTAATCATTTTTGCCAAATTAATAATTCGGAACGTTCTCCGCATTGATCGGAGAATACAATGTCTGCACCGTTACGCGGTGACATTTTCATAAGTTTTTGTCTGTACTTATCTACTGGGTCTTGGATGATAAACAGATCTCTGCCTTCTTTTGAAATAACGAGACGGTAAATGAAGTATCTTTCTCCAAAGCTCTCTGCAGCGCTCCATTCATTTGGAGTTAAATGAACATTGTAAAAGTTTAATTTTTTGCTACTGATTGTGCTTTTAACTTCAATGCAACGCGTTCGTTCGTCAAATTCAACTGATTGAATATCAAATCCCATTGCAAAATGATTTGGGATTTTTTTGATCAACCTTATCAAGTCCTCACGTCCACCGACCTTCAATCTCATGCTTTCGTGACCAACAATAAGGTTTTCACCTAAGTCCCCGATATTCTTTGTTCGCGAATCTCCTCTTTCGATGTCCTCATGCAAACTCGCGATAGCACCTTGAACCAAGGTTTCATAAGTCTCTTCTTTAATGCCAAGATATTTAAGAACATCGGTTTTAAAGAGATCGCTTCCCAAATCTCTATTTACAAAATGAAACCACTCATCTTGCAATGCCGAGATATCTTCAGATTTCAGCGAAGGATCGCCATAAAACTTGTCATAAAGAGAAAATCTTTCCGTAGAAGTAAGAAACTTTGTAATTGCTTCACGCTCACCCCAATTAATAACATAATTATTACCTCTTATTTCAAGAAGGTTTGCCAGCACCATGTAATCAAGAATGTCCCCAGCATATCTGACAACATCGCCACTCCAATCATACTGGGTATTTGTTTTTCTGTTATCTGTAATTAATTTTAATGCTTCTGATGCTCCCAACTGCCCTGTGGTAAATCTAAGGTCATTAAAAATACAGTGGGTTAGTTCGGCCTTGGTCAAATAAAATCTTTTTTCTCCACCATCAGTTGCTAATGCTTTTTCGCCGATTTCCAATAATTTTAAAATAAATTGGACTGGCTTAAATTTTATCCCAGCATTAATGCACTTCACTGATTCATGTGGTTTTAGATGCCCACCAGGATATTGGAAACGAAATAAAAAATACTTAAAAAACTCAACCAAATCTTGATTTTCAGCTAACTTAAAAGCAATGTGTCCAGTTTTGTATTGGTCACCATCAGTCTCTACCAAGCCAAACAGGGAAGAAATTTCTGTTCGCCAGTTCTTTATTGTTTTTTCTTCTTTGGTGGCATTTTCTGGAAAGAGTCTTATCACACCATCGAACTTTGCGATAAATTCCTTCTTCTCGGCAGGTTTCATCTTACTGAGTTCAGTAGCCATGAAAATCAAAACCTCCTCGACATTGTTTTTGAATCGAGGCCTAATATGGTGTAGACGAAAATAAAATTGTTCGGGTGTTTGATATTTCATGTTATTGGTTTAAAAAAACGGACAGCTGTTTTGCCAGTATTTCACCAAGCAGAGGGGGAACAGCATTGCCGACCTGCTTTGCTTGTCCTGTCGACGTTCCGTGAAAAATAAAACTATCTGGAAATGACTGGATTCTGGCTGCTTCTCTGGGCGTAGGTATACGATTGTATTTGTAATGAAAATGATGTCGGTGTCCAGTATCTATCGTAAAGCTGGGCTTTGCACTATTCAATCTAGTCCACGCAATATTTACTTTTCGCGTATCTCTTAAATTCTCGGGTAAATTTTTATAATTTCCACCATCTGGAACGAGTGAAATTATCTTAACAGTTTGATCACTGTGCTTGCATGTCTGATGGTTATACAAGCCATCACTTTCAGCTCGCATCAAGCGTTGATATTCAGATGTTGGGTTTGTATTATATTTTGATCCGTCAACGACTGAGCCTTCTGGTAGATCAGAGATAGCATCATTAGCGGTGATTTTACTTTTCAAATTTTCTCCAAAAATAGGTTTGGGAAATTCAAAAGTTTTACCATTCAATAGACCTATAAATACAACTCTTTTCCTGTTTTGCGGCACTCCATAATCCGAGGCCAGTAAAACTTTATAGGAAACTGTATAGCCGAGAGATGTAAAATCTTCTAAAATCTTTTCTTTTATTTTACCGCCTCCCATTGCAATTAAATTCGGGACATTCTCCATTAAAAATGCTTTTGGTTTAAAATATGAAACAAAATTAACAAACCCTTTGTATAGAAAATTTCTGGGATCTTCCGTTAGACGCTTTCCAGATATTGAAAAACCTTGGCATGGGGGGCCACCTATAATGACATCAACATTTTTTACTTTGTATTGATTTGCAATTTCTTGGGGTGTGGTCTTGCTCAAATCGCCCAAGTGAGTCTCGGCTCCATTATGATTAGCTTTGAAAGTTTTGAGAGACTGTTCCCAATTATCAATACCAAGTAAAACTTGATAACCAGCTTTTTCAAATCCAAAAGAAAGACCGCCGCAGCCGCAAAATAAATCGATTATTGTAGGTTTTTTTGATGTCTTGACCATGGGATTGATTATAAAGTCCACTTGATAATAATTATACGGTTTTAAAAAATAAATTCAACCCTTTAACCTGTGGATAGAAAGCCCCTGATCAATCCTCGATATATGGCATGTAACTATGTCTACAATTCGGATGAATCGGCAATTCGGGTGCTTTATCGTACCCATTACTCTTCCCAGTCAGACTATAGACCTTGCCTTCATAGGGCTGGCAAATTGGACAGGCAGTAGCGTGCGTTGATATTTCGACCAGATCAACGTTGTTGGAAAGCAGACGGTTTTTTGTGCCTTCGCCATTGGCTTTTATCACATGCGTGCGCACGAGCATTTCGGCATAGCTATCGATACTCCATCTTTTTCCGCCACGATCAACAAGTGCCGTAAAGCCAGTGTCTTCGATGAGTCCTTTTACCTCACGCTTCACGTTTGCTAACGCTTCACCCTGAAGTTGCCCCGAGACGATTTGCTCATTGATCTTCTTTTTCACAATCTCACTCACAAACCCTCGACCAGCACGCCGCACGCCTTCAATACCAGCAGCAAAATCAAGATAAGCGTCTTCGGTTAATGCTTGAATGGCTTCTTTGTGCACTTGCCCAAAACCCATCTTGTCGAACGTAAGTCCGAGCTTGCCAGCGTCATCTACGGCTTGTTGACTGCCTTTCTTGTATTCCTGTGGAATCTCGATCACCAGCCAGTTCTTCGTTTCGCGCTCAAGATCGGCAGCGATCTTGTTGATGTCTCCCATAATAACTTTTCGAATCAGGATGATCGGCTGTCTCGGGGCGGCTCTTTTGACCGTTGTTGCCAACCGTTTCGTTGCTCGGCGGTAAATGTTGATGAGTTTTGTTTCGTTGGCCATAGTTAAAAAATTAGGAATGCAAACCTTACTGTCACAATCATCGTGAAAACAAAAACGAGCAGAAGGAGGTGGAAGACCAGAGCAACTTTCACATACCGCTGCCAATTGCGGTCGATATTTTCCAGCCGTTTTTGCAGCACTTCCTCTGAGGTCAGGTGCTTTTGGTAAGGATTAGGATAGGTGTTGTAGCTCATACGGTATCGGGTTAAAGGCTAATTTCAGGCACTTGTTTACGCGCCTGATCCATTTGATAGTTCGACATTTCATCCTGCTTCGCGATCTTGTCGAGTTCGTTTTGCAATGTCTCGCCCTCAAGCCCCTTGAGCTCACGGATTGCCGTTTCTTTGCTCTCCATTCCGCTTTCAACCATGATTTGGTGAGTCTGTGCTTCGGAAAACAAATCACGCGGCAATCCCAAATCCCATACGAAGGAAATATCCACGTTGTCTGGGAATTTTTTCGCGCCTTCAAAGAAGAGTGCGGTCTTCAAAATATCAATCAGTTTTGCCTCGTAGCTTCGTTGTTTGCGCTTGATCTTCTTGAGAAACGCGGCCATGCGCAGTTTCGCCGTTTCTACCTTTTCCACTCCGCCTTTGTCTTCCAGTCCCAAGAATGACACAGGCGTTTGAGTAACCGTGCAGATTTGTCTAATAAGACCTTCGATCTGCTTGAATCCTTCCTCGATCAGTGGATTCGAATTGGTGATGTACTGCGGAACGATGTCGCCCTTTTCAACGAGGAAGATATCTTGTGTGCTATCCATTTCGCCCTTCTTGCTTAGCACGCCTTCGCCAACTGCTACTTTTGAATTCAGGTGCTTGATGAGCTGCACGGATATTTGCGTGATGCGATCGTTTATTTCCTCGAACAAATTCATCACGCTTTCGTAAGCGGAAATGCCAAAGCGTTCCTTTACCGTCTTGAAATTGTCGATCTGGAAAATCGGTATGTAATCCAGCTCCGTATCTTCCTCGGCTGGCAAGTCAGCACTGAATAGTGCGAGCTCGGTCAGCTGCGATTGCTTCATGTCGGGCGTGGTCGTCCAGAGTTCGTGGACGATCTTGCCTTTGTTGTTTTCTAGCTTGTGAATCTGTTTGTAGAGGAAGGTTTCTTTCTTTTGGTTCTTCGGATTCACGAGGTCGATGTAAGAAGCGATTACGATCTGCCGTGGTTCTTCGCCAAGACGCACACCCGTGAAGTCTGGGTAGTAGTTGTCGTACGGTATTTCTTCGATAATGGCCGTCTTATCCTTTTGCCGCACGGCGATAACCGCGAAGCCTGCCACGTCCTGCATGACGGCGCTTTGGTAAAGCTTTTCGTCGAGGTAATTGTTCTGAATGATGGCGTTGATTTTTCTTTTCCGTCGGCTTTTGTTCTTCGGATTCGTTGGTCTGAATTTTCAATTGCTCGCCGAACAGAAAGTCGGCCGCCGTCAACGAGATGATCTGGCCGACGTTGTATGCGAGATAGAGCAGTGTTTTCTTTTTGGTATCTTCCTCGAAATAACTCTTGAGTTTGAAGACCTTGCTATGAAGTCCTTTGAACACGTTGTAGTAATTATTCAGTTTTGCCACGCGATTAAAGTCTTCGTTGGTCGGAAATTGTGTTGAGATGTCGCTCATATGATTATTGTTAAATGATTAAAGTCCGAGGTCGTGACGGTTGAGGTTCACGTCGGTTATTTTTCTTGCTTTATAAAGTGCGAGGCGAGGCTGTCGGGATAATCGTCATGCGCTCCCGCTTTTTCTGGGTGATGGCAGGACAAGAATTCGCCCTTGTATTCCTTGATCATCTCGATCATCTGATTTTCGAACTTAGGAGCGTACTTGTGACCGTTTTGGTATACGAGTTCTTCGTCACGCAGGATTTTGATCAGGTTCTTGTAGAGCGTGTCCTTGTTCTGCAGGCTGAATTTCACTGGCTCGGTGTTGTATCGTGTTTGCTTCTTGAAGTTGTCGACCACTGGATCGCCGACACCCGTAGCGTCGATGCAGACCTTCATGACGTGCTTAAACTTGGTAAGTTCCTTCGCCACAATCTCGACCTGTTCGGTATAGTCATCGCCCTTCATTGCCAACCAGCACAGGACTTTGTACTTTTTGAGGTCTTCGTCCCAACCTACAACCGTGACCACGCTTTCGTCCTGCTCTTTGGCAATATCCCAGCCCACATAGACTGGATTTTCGTACGGAAGTTTTACGCTGTAGTCTCGGCCGAGTTTTTCGAGATCGGCCTTGGTGATAAGCATTCCGCGCCCGATCTTCCATTCAAGTGCATACTGTGTTTGGAAGTAGTCGCTGTCTTCGCGGTAACGTTCCTTTTCGCCTTCGATAAAGTCTTTGTACTTGCGGTGCAGTGGGTTCTTCGTTTTGCCATACAGCCTTTCTTTGTCTTCGATCACATGTTTGTAGTCGTACTTGAAGACGTTCTTGCCGTTCTCAATTCCTTTGTAGAAATTGCAGAGCTGATATCCGCCCGAGCCGATGAATATCTTGCTGCCATTGGTTGAAGCGAGCATCGGGAATACTTCATTCTTTGCCTTTTCGTCATCGATCTTTTGAGCTTCTTCGATAATAGCCAAGTGCAGCGATTTACTTTCAAGGTGCGAGGTGGGAGCAAGCGAAAAACAGTAGATGACGTTGCCGTTCCCGAGTTTCAGCGTTGTGCCGTTTGATTCTTCGAAGTCGAGCTTGAACAAACTTTTCAGAATCCGCAGGTTGTCCTTGAGTCTGTCGAAGTCCGTTTTTGCCTGTTCTTTTTGAGGAGCGAATATCCCGATGGACAAGGGTGTCGGGAAGAAGTGGTGGGCAAAGGTCATGAGATACGCGATCGCGTCCACAACCGCCGTTGTCTTTCCAGCTTGGCGTGACACTTCGATAAAGATTTCCTCGCCGTGGGTAGCAAAAACAGTGCTGATGATTTGCTGGGCAATCGTCCGCTGGTAATCCGTGAATGGACGCTTGAAGTATTTCTCTCCGAACGCATTCAGTCCGCGATATGTTTTTGGCAGGTCTATGATCATTCGTCTTTTGATAATAATTTGGCCAGCTCGATGGTCGGGTCTTCGAATTGGAGTTGCTGTTTCATCATGTATTTATGATTTCGGGTCTGCAGATAGAAGCGCACCATGTTCATGTCTTTGTTCACGATGATGGCTTCCGCAAGCCTGTCTTCGGCGATGATTCCGATTTCGATGTACCGTATTTCCTCTGATTTCTGGTAAAAATCAGGATCGTCCTTTTGCCATCGGTAAAAAGTCATCGAGCTGATGTTCACTTCTTTGCAGGCAAGCGTAACAATTCCTTTGCGGCGTTGGAGCGCCTCAAGGAAGAGTTTTTTGTCCCGAGCTGTAGTTTTCTTGCCTTGCATAAAAGTGAGTTAGTAAGCACCCCTGTCCGTGTAACAAGTGTCACATGTCAGGAGGATTTTTGAGCCTTCTTGCCCGTGAAGTCTTCCCAGCGTTTTACGATCACGTCGACGTATTTCGGGTCGAGTTCCATGCCGTAAGATACGCGGTGGGTTTTCTCGCAGGCAATCAAAGCGGAGCCTGATCCCATGAAGAGGTCGAGCACGATGTCACCAGATTTACTGCTGTTTACGATGGCGTAAGAGACCAGCTCCACGGGTTTCTGGGTCGGATGGACGTATTCCTGCACATTACTGCGCGACATACTCCATACAGTCGTTTTGCCCTGCGTTTCATAGCGCTTCATTCGTTGCGCCCATGCCAAGAGTTCCTTTTCTGATTTCTGGAAGTCCCACACGGTGGAGTGCGAGCGGTCGCCGTAAAACTGCGTTTTCTCGCCTTTGATTCCCGCGTAGAAGAACGGTTCATGTTTCCAGCGGTAATCACCCCAGCCGAGCGCGCTTGATGGCTTATTCCAGATGAGCTGGCTCTTCACTTCGAATCCCGTCTTTTCCAAGGCGCCTTCGAATTGCCGTTGTGTTGATGAGCTATGGAAGACATAAATGCCCGAACCATTCTTCATCGCTTCGCGGTAGTTCTGGAATGACTTGGTCAGAAACGCCACGAAAGCGTCATCGCTCATATTGTCATTCTTGATGTGATTCTTAGCCTTTTCGCCCGTGCCTTTGTAGTTCACGTTGTACGGCGGATCGGTGAAGACCATGTCCGCTTTGTGGCCGTTCATGAGCTTAGCCACGTCTTCCTTGCTGGTCGAGTCTCCGCACATCAGGCGGTGCTCGCCGAGCAGGTAGATTTCACCGAGTTTTGAAACGGCCGTTTCTGGCAGCTCTGGCACTTCATCGTCTTTGTCGTCGGGATCAAGGTTCAGAAAGAGTTGGTCGATTTCAGACGAATCAAAACCGACGTCGAGCAGCATTTCTTCATCGAAGTTTGCAAGCAAATCCATATCCCAGTGTCCCAAGTTTTTGTTGAGACGCAGGTTAAGTTCCTTTTCCTTTTCGATGTCGCTAATTTTGAGGTAATGCACGGGCACTTCCTTGATGCCCATTTGCTTTGCCATGCGCACGCGGAAGTGTCCGCCGATGATGATGTTCTTGCGCTTTTCAGCGCTGTTCACGATCACGGGTTCCACAAAGCCAAAGCGCTCAATGGATTTCCTGAGTTCTTGCTCTTCCTTTTCGGTCGAGGCACGCGGGTTGTAGTCCGCAAAGATGAGTTGTTCTATGTTTACTTGTTCGATTTTCATAGGGGTAAAATTAAAAAAAGACCATGCGACGCCCGATTTTTCGGGCAGATGGTCTTTAAGACTTGGGTTGCGATATTTGCTTGATTATAGGCCGAGCCTACGAGCTTTCAAGCAATTCGGGCAGTTCCTCAAAGAGGGACTTTGACGTGACAGTTACGACTTTAAACTCTCCGTTCTCAAACTTATAATACCAAAATTTCTTATTTCGGTCTTTGATTTCAATAAGCGGAGCCCCTTCTTTTACGAGGTATTTGAAGAGGATGTAGTTGCCGCGTGCCGTTTTGATAGGGATATTTTCCATAACTTTAAGTTTCCAAAAATGTAAAATCTTTGTGCTTGAAGAGCAGAAGTTTTCTTTTCAAGCGATAGACGGGATGATTTTTCGTGATTACTGATTTCACGTCTTCGACAATCTTTTCGCCGCCCCTGGCGGTGTAGCTGAAATCCGCGACGTATTCGATTTTGCGTTCCGCTTTGCCCTCATGTTTGAATGACGGCAATAACTCGAAGCGCGGTTGCACCTTCAGGTTTTTGATCTCGCCAGACCTTTGCAGAAGCTTGAGCTCCATGTAGCGTCGAGCCTCTTTGGCGCTGGCAAATTCGATACCGTCGACCGTTGTTTTGCGGTTTCCGAATTTGTTGCCGTTGTTGTGGTAAAAATGTCTCATGGTATTTGTTAAAATAGTGGAATGGCCTGATATCTGCGGTCTCTTTCGGTAAAACGGATCGGTTTGCAGTTGCCCATGATTCTTGAGGCAATCTGCGGCTTATAGGTTTTCGCGAGGTCTTCCAGAGAGAGATTGGAGGTGATAATCATCGGCTTTCGGTTCTTCCAACGATGGTCGATGATCTGGTACATCTGGTCGGACATCCAGTCTGAGTATTTCTCAACGCCCACGTCATCAAGCACAAGCAGTTCCATTTCCTTCATGCGTTCGAAGAGTTTTGAGTCTTCGGATTTGATGTCGCTGTCGAAGGTGTTTTTCACTCGGGTGATCGTCTCTGGCATATTCAGGAACAGGACTTCGACCATTTCGCGTTCCATCAGTTCGTTGGCCAGCACTATGGCGGCATGCGTCTTTCCAGCGCCCACGTTTCCCCAGAAGTAGAAGCCATATCCGTTCTGTTTCATCGCTTTCCAGTTTTTCAAATACTTGGTTATCTCGTCGTGCAGTTTTTGATTTCCTTTGAGGTCAGGCAGTTTCTTGGATCGGAACAGTCCTTCAATGCCAGAGATTTTGAGGGCGCGGTCGATCCTGTCTTGCTTCCACGTTCTCAGATTCGCTTGCTGCGCAGGTTCGCTTTTCCATGAGTCGAACATCGCTCGGCCTTTGTCGCATTCGGGGCAGTAGTGCTTATCGCTCATGCCGTAGCATTGGTAGCTCACCGAGCTGTCGGTAAAGCCCCGATCGCGGCAGTCCCTACACGACCAAGTCGGCGCGTCCTTCGGTGGAAACGTGGCCGCTTCCTTGATGATTTCGCTGATTTTTTCCATAATTTTGTGAATTAAATTTGGCGGCATTTTGCTGCCAAGTCGCAAAGCGCCTGTCGACCTCTAACGTTTTTTCAAGTTCCCAGCGCTGCTTCGTGCCCGACTTATTTTTCTCAGTCCAGTAGTTGTAAAATTTTTTGGCGTTCGTCGTTTTCGTTCAATTGTTCGTCTTCAATTTTTTTGAAAAACTTTCTTGCCTTTTGGGCGGGTGAAATTTCGCCAGAAATTTCTGCACCCTCTTCTTCCTCTCCTATACTTTTCTTCTCTTTACTATCCTTTACTTTACTTTGTGGTGTTTCGGCGGACGGTAATCCTTTCAGCGCGGGTTTCTGCTTACATTTAATCGATAAATGTTTGCACAAATCCTGTTTCGTCATGCACTTTCTTTTTCGTCTCTCGTAGACGCTTTGCAGGTTGTTGACGAAGTTCTCGCTGAAGATGATCCTTTGCGCCCACATGTCGGTATCAAAAGTTCCGAGCGTGGTTAGCAGCTCCATGATTTCTTCCGCCTTATCTCGGCTCACCTTGGTTATTGCGAGCAGATACTCGTAGTCGGCGGGTTTTCTGCAGTCAATAAAGTGGTTTTCGGTCTTGCCCAATATTTCCAAAATTTTGAACAGAAAAGCATAGCCATCGTTTCCAAAACGCTGCTCAACCGTAAACAGCGTTTTACCGCTGTTCACATAGTGAGGAAAATAATCGACTGTGTTCTTTTCTGGTCTCGCCATAGGTTAAATAATTAATTTTTCGATGATATATTCCACTACGGAAACGGTGACTGCGTTTCCCAGTGTTTTGTATCTCTGTGCATTTGAGATTTTAATTTTCACTCCGTTTTCTCCAATTCCGAATTCCGTCCACCCGTCAGGGAATGACTGAAGTCTCTCGCACTCAAGAGGAGTGAGACGACGAATGCTGTGTCCAGTAACGCCCAGTTCGGGAACGCGTCCGCTTCTTAAACAGCCTCTATTGTCGCGTCCGTCTCGTAAAATAAGTTCTTTCACCATCGGTTCATGCCCGTGACTTTGGGCTTTTAGCGTCAGACTAATATCCATTTCGACTGGTGACTTATTTTTATGACCGTAATGAGCCAGTATTTTGGGTTGTCTCATGCCACCCTGCATTGTATTGAGAGTCGGGGAAATTCCTTCAGAGCTGTAAACGCGGTCGTTTGAATGTTTTGGATTGTTGATCTGATTAATTCCATGACGATCCTGTGACGTAAGCGTAAACGCAACATCTCCATCATTTTTGAAACGCCTGCCATGTTGTCTTTTTTTGATTCTGTCTGGCGTTAAAACTGGCACTACGCCTGTTTGAGCAATTCGACCGTTTGCTCGCGCGAGAGGAAATATTTTTCGTCTGGGGAGTCTTCCAAAATATCCAATAATGAACACTCTTTCCCGATTCTGTGGGACTCCGAAATTTTTGCTGTTAAGAACCTGCCACTCGAAGCTATACCCCAGCTCTGCAATCGCTTTGGTGACAGTCGCAAAAGTTTTTCCGTTGTCGTGAGAAAGCAATCCTTTAACATTTTCAAACAAGAAGCATCGAGGCTGTTTGATTCGCAAAATTCTCGCAAGGTCAAAAAATAACCCACCTCTGGCATCGGAAAATCCACCGCGTTTTCCAGCGATTGAAAAAGCCTGACAAGGGAATCCTCCGACAAGGAGGTCGAAGTCTGGCAGTTCGCTCGGATTGATTTTAGTGATGTCTCCATAATTTGGGTTATTAAATTTTAACTTGTAAATCTGCTCCGCAAACCTATCAATTTCAGAGTGCCCGACGACTTCAATTCCGTTTATCTGAAGCGCGAGATCGAATCCGCCAATGCCCGAAAATGTAGAGAAAGCTTTCATCATGTGTTCGGTGTTAAATATCCAAAGCTTCCGCTCCTTTGTCCGAGTAACGGTTTTGCTGGATCGTTTTGATTTCGCCAAGCGTCCATTGTCTCTGTGTATCGACCTCCTCGCAGAAGTCCTGCCATGATTCTTCCCAGCCGAAAGCGGCGAATGGATTTGGTAGGAATTGCACGATGCCCGTCTCTTCATCGATGAGCGGTTGGCCAGCAAGTTCGCGCACCACGCGTCCGTAGATTTCCAGAAAGCGTTGTAGGATTGTCGGGGTGTATTCGACCACGTAAGGCACAATTTGCGGCGACCCGTCGCGGCACTTTGTTTTCTTGATCTGGTCGAAGATCATTCGCTTTGGATTCACTCCGAATTCTTTGCGGATCAGGAACCAGTAGACGGCCGCTTGCATTTCGAAGGCTGGAGCCATTTCACTTTGCTCTTTGACCATGGTCACCATTTTGTGGTCGACGATGATGTAGTCTTCGCCGTCCTTTACGATCAGGTCGCAGAATCCTTTAAGGGCAATCGGCATGCTTTTGCCTTCGAGGTCTTCGAAGTCGGATACGAATTTCTTTTCCACAGCCACGATCTCTTCGTAGGCAGGGAGCGCTGCTCGGTAAAATTCCACCGCTTGCTTCACGCTTGCTGCAGATTTCTCAAAGCTGCCAGTTTTGCCCCAATCGATAGCTCCAGCGGTATCTTTATTTCCAAAGTCGGTTAAGGCAAGGAATATTGCATCTTCCCATGCAAAGTTAAGTGTTCCTGCCTGTACGGATCTCCAATACGCTTCGATAATGGCATGCAGCGCTTTGCCTTCAAGCAGTGAAGGACTTTCTCTTTCGTCGAATTCAAGGCGCACATAGCGCCTGAAGAACGACTGTCTGTCAGTCAGGTAGTTGCGAATCGCGGACATCGACAGGTATGGCACTGGGAAGTTCGCGAGCTGCGATTTAGTGATTAAAGTTTTCATAGTTTTCATCGTTAAGATTGGTAAAAAATTAAGAATCCCACCTAAAGCCGTTGCCGAAATGTCCCCATTCGGCGGTCGACTCATAGATGGGCTGATCAAGTTCAAGAACCTCGATGATGGCTTGCGGTGTGAACCGTTCCAAATCGAGTTCCTCTTCTTTGCCGTCAATTATCGCAGTAGCTTGTACTGGTTTTTCTTGTCCGATCGCGTAGGCAATGAAGACAGTAACTTCTTTGGCATTTCTTTCTTTGAGGAGTCTCACGGCTTCTTGTCGGGCTTTATAGGCGCCTGAGCGGTCAACTTTCGTTGCGTCTTTGCCCGAGAAGGCTCCGCCGCCCACAGGCACGCGGCTTCCGTAGGCATCGACCACTATTTTTCTTCCCGTCAGTCCCGTGTCGGCCTCAAATCCGCCCTTATCCCAATCGCCAGCGGAGTTCATCGTGATTTGCGCGTTTTTCACGAAGGTGATCTTTTCTTTCTCGACCCAGAGCATGATTTCTTTGTAGAGCTTGGCTGATGTGATGTTTCGCCATGAGGCAATTATCACGGCCACCTTGCCGTCTTCACCCATGGTGATCTGGGTTTTGCCGTCATCGGGATGAAGCTCGTACAGGTGTTTGCAAAGGCTTCGGGCTAGGGTATTGCTCTTGTGGAATGAGCGCTTCGTTTTCATTGCAGGCATAGCCGACCATGATGCCTTGGTCGCCAGCTCCGCCTTGATCGACGCCTTGCGCGATCTCCGGGCGATTGGTTTACGAGATGGATATTGCATTCGAGATTGCCAGCGATTCTGCGGACAATTTCCCGAATGTTTGGTTTTTGCGTTTGATGTTACTTCGCCCATCACTTGGATGAGCTCATGCCACCCATGACCTCGATGGCACAACGTGCGTTCTTGTCTTCTTTGAGATACGCGTCGAGAATTGCGTCCGAGATTCGGTCGCACATTTTGTCGGGGTGCATTGGGCTGACGCTTTCAGCGGTTCGTAGCATAGTTTTAAGAGTTAGATTTATAGGGATTGTTTTCTTTGAGGCGTTCGTACTCGGTGAGCACATCTTTGGCGGCCTCGGGATCATTCACTTCGAGCCAAAGCAGATTCGAGACGATGTCGTGCTTGATGTCTCTGTCCCAGATTTTTTCGATCTCTTCGTCCGTATATCCTTTTTGGCTCAGGTAGTTGTAATCCTCTTCGTCGTAGTAGCGGTGGGTATAGACGCTGCGCGGATGTTTGCTCTCGGCTTTCTTGAGCAACATTTCGCGGGCTTCCATGGCCATTTCGCGCCGAGGGTAGGCATGCGAGAATATTCCGTTGATGAGTGTCACAAAGTTGCCGTGCTCATCCTTTTCTTGGATTGCCCACCAACGTTCTTTCTTGCCGTTGTTGCTTGCCTCGACGGGGCGAATATGAAGTTTTTTCATAGTAGGATTGGTTAATTATTGTTATCCTGCTAAGGCAGGTGATTTCTTCATCTGCTTCACGGAAACTTCCTGCGCTTTAGTCGGTTCGGGAAGTTTCTTTAGTTCAGCGATTTTTTCCTCGCAGCGCTTGATGAAGTCCTTGGCTTCCTTTTCGGTCAGTTCGGTTGAGCTTTCCTTGTTGTAGTTTTTGAGGAAGGTCAGCTTGCGCGTCGCTTCGGATTTCTCGGGCGAGAATTTCAGTTCGCCCGTATCGGTGCGTTCGTCTGGGTATTTCTCGATGTACAAGTCCCAGAGTTCGCCCCATGCGGCAAAAAGCGCTTCACCCGTTTTCGGTTGGATGCGCTTTTCTTCTTTAGGTTGAGGTAATGGTTTGGCTGGTTCTTCCCATGCTTCGGTTTCGTCGTAGGTTCCGCGAAGAGTTGCTGGAAGGCCATGCGGAGTCCTTGAGCTTCGGCCACCTTCTTGATCATGGTTGCTGGTTTGCCGATCCAGAGGCTTTTGCCCGTGGTGTATTCCTTGATGTCGACGAAGTTGAACATCGTCTTGGTGGAGCTTTTTCGCTTCACCACGCAGTAGGCGCCGACCAGCGCTCCGCGATCTTTGCCCGAATAGGTATGGCGAACCTCGCCGTCTTCGATTTTGAAGTCGTCGTTTTGGTAGACCGCGTCCGCCAAGTGGTAGTCGTAGTCTGGATTCGACTGGGCTGCCTTGCGGTAACCGTCGCGGCCGATAAAGATTTGAGCTGGGTTTGTGCCGTATTTCACCGCCCAGATTTCCCGCAAGAAGGGGTTCAGGTGTGTGGCTTGGCCTATCTGGACGAGGATTGAGAATTCCGAATCCGTCAGGTCTTTGCCGTAGATTTTTTTGACTTCAGCGAGCTTGTT
The DNA here is from genome assembly GCA_016699515.1 of Candidatus Peregrinibacteria bacterium. GTDB lineage: Bacteria > Patescibacteriota > Gracilibacteria > UM-FILTER-43-11 > UM-FILTER-43-11. Next base: position 746,933 of record CP064978.1, read on the forward strand.
CTGTTCTTGCCAGATAGACGCTGCGTCCTGTGCCGATATGGCTAATGCTTTTGTCATAAGATTGGTGATTAAATTATTTAAGTAGCTTGTTCTTGTAGGCTTTGCGCCTTCGTCTTCGGATGCGTGCCAGCCTGATCTTCATAAAAAATCGGTGCACGCTTTCCTGCGTCGGCAGGTCTGTTCGCCGTCCCGTCAGCTCCGCCCATATGCAGACCGCGAGTTCTATGATGCAGAGCGAGAGGGCGAATCCGCTGATGAGGATGAGCATGACTGTCAGCTGGAACCACCATTCGTCTGAGAAAACTTGGATTTGCATATGATTTAAGAGTTAATGGGCTGCGGAGCAGACTCTCCGCCGCTCACACATAATGCTTTGTTAAGGAGGCCTTTCGACTCTAAGTCGGCCTTTACCTCTTGAAGGACTGGTATTAAATCCATGAAGAACCCGATAATCTCCTCTTCTTGAGGAGTCCATTTTTCTTGTGTTGTATTGGACATACCTCATGGATTTAAGTTAGGGGAAAGCTTTCCCACCATTTGCCTGATCCGACGGTTTTCGTCGTGCTGCCTGAATTGTTCAAAAGTAGGATCAAAGGCAAGGACAATCGACCTTGTCTTTTGGCGGTAAGTTTTAAATTGGCGGGCAATCTCAATAAACGTGAAGCCTTTGAGCCAAAGTGCCCACATTTTTGTCTAGTTTCTGGTGTTGTAGCGTAAGGTCTGCCCATTTTCTTACAAGTTAGTTATTCCATTTCGGAACAGTTGGAGGTAAAAAATATATGCATTCTAAGCCATCTTCCTGTTCCTTCACTGTTCATCATACTCTTTTGGAATAGATTGTCAAGAAAATCTGGTATGACTGTTGATAACTTTTTGTTATTAGTCTTGACTATTATCCTTTTCTTTCCTATACTTCAATACAGAACGGGAACACCCCCAAAAAATCATTTATTTTTAACCTTTAATCACATGTCTTTAAACGCCATCGTTAACCGCATCATTCGGGCGAGAGAGGAAGCTGGAATGTCTCAAATGGAGCTTTCCCGCAAGATCGGTGCAGTTTCCAATACAATCCAGAAGGTCGAAAGCGGGTTCATTAAGAATCCCGAGAAATACGTACCTGACGTTGCCAAGGCTCTTCAAAAGCCCCTCTCTTACTTTTTCGGGGAAGACAATCCAGAGCTGACCGCGTTCGCGGAAAAAGCCAAGAAGTTCGATGAGCTGTCTTCGCTTATTCAGGCGAGCGGTATTTTGGCTGGCGGAGGTGATTCAAACGTGGTCGTTAATGGACACGCCAACAACGTCGTGGTTAATCCCGATACAAAACGCTTGATCGAGGAAATCATGCTTAAGGACAAGGAAGAGCGTGAAATGATCTTGCGTATCCTTGAACTTGAAAAAGACGAAAAGGAAAAACTCTTGCAGCTTTACGCGGTAATCAATAAAGGTAAAAAGTTTATTGATGACGAGCCGAAGAGCAAGAGGAAGCCGAAACATTCTAAATCAGAATAATGCCTATGAAGAAGTATTTAGCCTATTGCCGTGTTTCAACAAAGGCGCAGGCCGAGATGGATAACTCTCTTCCTGCACAAAAGCGCATTATCATGGAATATGCGGAGCGCAAAGAGTTTGAAATAGTCGAGTGGTACAGCGAGGCTAAATCAGGCTTCAAAGGAAAGCGCACCCAATTCCACAACATGCTGGAACGCCTAGCAACCCCTGAAATCGAAGGGGTTATTTTTCATAAATTGGATCGCAGCTCCAGAAACGTGAGCGACTTCGCTTTGCTGGATCAAATGGTCACTCAGAATAAAAAGAAGATGATCGTGATCGAAGGCGAATTTGATACGAGCCGCGCGGCTGGTCGTTTGGCTTTCCGCAATTTCTGCAACATGGCCGTATGGTACTCGGAAAATCTTTCAGAAGAAGTCACCACGAAGATGGAGGAGGTGCTTCTTAAGGGTTATTTCCCAGCTCCGCCTCCAATCGGATATCGCAGCGGCATAAAGGGCGTTGATGATGATCATAAAAAGAAACAGGTCGATCCAAAGGTCGCCCCGTTCGTTAAAGAAAGTTTCAAATTGTTTTCGTCTGGGAATTATTCGACCATCACGCTGTGCGATTACATGCGAAAGCGCGGAATGACGAATGGTTGCGGCAACCCGATCCGCAAAAGCATGTTTCAGAAAATGCTCAGGAATCCTTATTATCACGGTTTAATGATGTGGAAAAAAAAGAGTTCTTCTGAACCTTCGTATTACGAAGGAAATCATGAGCCGCTCATTCCCAAGAAACTCTTTGATCAGGTGCAGGAAATTCTGGACGGGCGAACCCAGAAAAACAAAATGCAGCACGACTTCACTTACGCCAAAATGTTCAAGTGTCAGTGCGGCCACTATTTGATTTCGTCTTATCACAAGACTCATATTTATCTCGAGTGCCACAACCCTGAATGCCGCCAAACAATCCGCGAAGATCGGCTTGAGGATCAAATCGTTGCGTTTCTGGCCAGATACGAGTTGGCTGACGAGTTCATTCCATACGCCAAGGAGGCTATTGGGCGCTTGTCTGCCAATATTCGCGTCGACAATGCCGACAAACGCAAGGCTTTGGATTTGAAGCTTAATCAGATCGATCAACAGCTGGAAAAACTCAACAAGGCCGTTCTGGATGGTTATTTCACTTCAGACGAGGGGCTATCCCACAAGAATGAGCTCATCGATCAGCGCCATGCTTTGCGTGCTCAGCTCGGCGAAAAGGAAGATATCAAGGAGGATGCGCTTTGGGCACTGACTTTGGAGCTGATCCAAATCTTCGATTATCTCCCGTATCGCTACCGCGAGTTGAATCCTTTGGTGAAAAGAAAGGTTTTGAATGTTTTAAGTTCGAACCGCGAGCTAAATGGTCAAATTGCGCTAATTGAAGCCATTCCTTCGATTGAAAAATTGAAAGCAGCCAATTATTTGATTCAAGCTCAAAAGTTGTTGTTGAACCACGAACCAAATGGTGGTGACGTACTCGGAAAAGCCTTTCCTTATGCGGAAAAAGTAATGTCAGGAGAAATCAAAAAACCTTCCGTTTCGGGAAAGTTTCTTAATGGTGGGCCCGCCTGGACTTGAACCAGGGACCAATCGGTTATGAGCCGACTGCTCTAACCACTGAGCTACGGGCCCTACGCTTATTCTGTTTTCCTTACTTTTTTGCGCGTTTCACGATAACCGAAACCCCCCGGCAATTCAAGCTTATTTGCAAGGTGGATGGGGCGTTGGAATCCGCTTTTTGAGCCATGATTCGTATTGCGTACTATTTTTGTAGCGGTGCAACTGTTTTGCGTTTCCATCGTCTGCTATAATGCGCGCGTTATTATTTAAAAATGCTTTTATGGCGAATCTCACCGAGATTAAAACCGGTCGTATCGTTAAATTAAATGGGGATCCTTACCTGGTGGTATGGAACCAATTTAACCGCAAACAACAGCGTAAACCGGTTATGAGAACCAAGCTTAAAACCTCATCAATGGTAACGCGTTGGACAAAACCTTTTTAGCCGGAGAAAGCTTTGAATTTGCCGACGTGGAAAAGCGACGCTGTCTAGAGGGTGAAGAAATTCTGGTGAACACCGAAACCGGAGAATATGTAGGCCGCAGCTAATGGATCGGCATCGGCACACGTTGCTGTTTCACGCTTGCTTTAAACCTGTTACAATGTTCACGATGAATCGAATTTTTCACCGTATTGTTGGCCTAGTTTTTGTTTTTTTGCTCCTTCCCACCCTTGGGTTTGCCTATTGCGGAGACACCATTTTGCAGGTGGATGAAGGTGAGCAGTGCGACGACGGTAATTTTGTTAACCGCGACGGATGTAGTTCGTATTGTAAATTCGAAGACATGACACCCCCCTCGGTGGTGGAAAGCTCCATCACGGAAAATGCCGAAGCGATCAGCACGGTTTTGGACTATTTTCGCGTTACTTTTTCCGAGCCCGTAGACCCAAAATCAATCGACGCCTATTCGGTTCGCCTGGTCAGTGGTCCAAAAGAGGTTGCGATGGGCCGAGAATTATCGGAGGATGGATTGAGAGTACTGCTGCAATTGCAGGAGGAGCTTGACCCCGATGAAACGTATGCTGTTCGTGTTGTGGGTGTTCGCGATCTGGTTGGCAATGTGATGAATGTTGAGTTTGTGCGCCCATTTACCACCGAGCCTGCCGTCGATCGGAATCCGCCGAACCTTGTGGCTTATCCCGATTCGGGACTGTATCACTTTCCTCAAAATTTAGAACTGAAAGCCTATGTGGGCGCTTATACCAAGAGTGATGATTTTTTGGATGAAGGTGCCATCATTTATTACACGATCAACGGCAACATTCCCACCAAGGCCAATGCCGAAATTTATAAGCAGCCGCTGCGCATCTCCGAAGAATCGACGGTGCGTTTTTTTGGAATCGATGCGGCTGGAAACGTGAGTGACGTTCAAACCAAAGATTACACTTTCGACTGCAATCCGGCTGAACATTACAAAGAACGCGAAGCCTATCCTTCTTGCAAAATCATCACGTGCGACCGCGGCTATAAACTGCAGTCCGGAACGTGCATTGTTGATAATCGCACCACCGGGGATGCATTGGATTACGAATTGGACGCAGCCACGGCCCCGCTATTTTCATCCGCCACTCCTTTGACCATTAGCACTAAGCCGGCTATTTTAATCACCGCCGAGCATGAAGGAATCATCAAACGCCCGATTATTTTTAAAGACACCAAACGCAACACCGAACTGCTTTTTGAGCGTGATACCGGGATTCGCCATTTGCTCACCGGTGAGCCCTATGCGGGCTATATCATTCCTCCGTCCAACTTGTACTTAAAAGATTTTCCAATTAATTTTGGCTATTCCATTAAGGCAATTTTTGAATTTAAAGGGCCCAACGGTGAATTACTGTCGTTTTCGCCGCTTATCGCATTCGTATCCCCTACTCCGATGGGTTTGATCCGAATGACACGGTGACGGTTTTTACCTATGAACCGAACACTGAGACCTATCGCCCTTATGACGAATCGCTATACAAAGTGGATCTGAAAGATCAGTATGTTGAAATTCGTGCGGACCGCACCTGGACCTTTTTATTGCTCAAACCGGCTACAACTTTAATCGTTTGGTTTTTCAGGATTCCAAGGATCATTGGGCTAAAAACTATATTGAATTGCTCAACCGCAAAGGCATTGTTAAGGGCAAAGGCCCTACTACCTACGCTCCGGATGACCTTTTGACTCGGGCCGAGTTTACTAAAATCGCCCTGAAAGCCATCGATGTTGATGTGGAACCGTTGGATGAAATTAATCAAGTTCCTTTTCCCGATGTTACTTTGGATGATTGGTTTTTACCTTATGTCAAAAAATCGAAGGAGCTTGGCCTGGTGAAGGGTTATGACGACGGCGAATTTAAGCCCAATCAACCCATTAACCGGGTGGAAGCGATCAAGATTTTAATGGAGGCATTTCATTTGGATATGACTGAAGAGGTTTCTTTGCGCGATTTACCCCCCAAGCACCACCATCTACAGCGATGTGTTGACCGATCAGTGGTACAGTCCGTATGTGCTTTTTGTTATTAAGCACCGCCTGTTGGATGCGGTGCGCGACCAAGTGGGGAATCCTTTGACCTTTTTTGGCCCTGACCGCCCAATCACCCGCGGTGAAATGGCTAAGTTGGCCATTAAAACCCTGGAAGTGAACGACGCTATTCAAATAAAAAATAAGGGGTATACCCGTTAATTCATGATTGATTTTGGAGCTCTTTTTGGTATAATAAAGGGATATTTAATGAACTGAATTGCAGTATAAGATTCCGCAAAACGTTGGGATTGAAGACAAAATTGTTGGGCCGCTAACCTTGCGCCAATTGATCATTCTGGCCGTTGGGTTTGGGCTAAGCTACATACTTTTTGCCCTTATTAACCGGTTTTACGAGCTAAATGTGCTCGAGTATCTGATCATCGGTGTGCCGTCTTTTTTGGCGGTCGCCTTTGCGTTGATTCGGGTCAATGATGTGCCGCTTTTAAAGTTTATTTTGCTTTTTTTAGAATTTTCAATTAAACCGCGCAAACGCGCCTGGGATCATCGTGGCATTTTGGAAACGGTGTCTCCTAATTTGGGAGGCCCCCAATTGGCGGACGATTCAACCAAAAATAGTCAAACCCCTAATACGAATGGCTCTACCCATAATTTAACCGACCTTAGCCGTCTTTTGGATTCAAATGGCTTTCAAAATGTTGAAAAAATCAGTCACGGCGATATGGATGCCACGAAGGACGATGATTTGGTAACGCAGGCTTATTTTGGAACTCAAGAAAGCGACACTGAAAATATGTACTGGCGCACCAAGGATTCCCACAAACTGCGCCTTAAAATTTTAGCTAAAAACAAGCCTGTTCCCCTAAAAAACCTCTTCACTTCAGGTGTCACTGGATTCTCCTCATGTCCGCTCGGATGCCGAACTCACCGCGTCGCAACCAAAAATTGAAGTGTCTGCGGTGGCTACCGAAACACCTGTTTTAGATGAAATGAAGGGTGAACAGCCTGCCTCCACACCCGAGGTCGCCATAGAACCTTCTAGGCCCGAAAAACCCACAACGGCCGATTTGACCCCAGAAGTGAAGCCTTTGAAAACGGAGTCCATAGAGTCTGTTGAAGCCGCTGCACCGGTGCCTGCACCGTCGCGCGAACCCGATTTTGATGCCATTATTGCTTTTCCAAGTACTCAGTCGACCACTGAGCCTAAAAAACGCAAACGCCCACGCCGAAAGGCAGCCGAGCCTGTGCGTCGGAATAATGTTGTGAATCACGTACAAAAAAACCAGCCGGTTCAGTTTGCACCCCGACCAACGGCCGCGTCTCCGCAACCAACGAATTCTTCTCAACGTTCCACCTCTCCGGCACTCAAAAAAGAGTCGGGCGAGTTTAAATTTGAGGAACTTAAAAAAGGCGAGATTGAAATCAATTTAGATTAACCACTAACTTTTAGTCATGGATACGGTCAAACAAAAAAAAGGCTCTCCCGCCGCTAGCACCCAATTACACTTAGACATTGCTGAAATTAAAGACAGTACCATTGTACTGAAAAATGGGGGTTTGCGCGCCGTTCTGCAAACCTCGAGCGTTAATTTTAATTTAAAGTCCGAAGAGGAACAAAACAGTATTATTTATTCTTATCAAAACTTTTTAAATTCACTTGAATTTCCGATTCAAATCTTGGTGCAGTCGCGTAAGCTAAACATCGACCATTATATCGAAACCGTGCGCGAAAAGGCTGAGGCACACTCGAATGAACTTTTAAAGCAGCAAACGATAGAATATGCCGATTACATTCAAAAGCTGGTAGAATATGCCGACATCATGGAAAAAAACTTTTATGTGATTGTGCCCTACGACCCTTATCGCACTCAAAACGTGAGTATGTTTACCAAATTCATGCAAAGTATTTCTTCGTCGGATAGTGTCGATTCGATTAAGCGACGTCATCAGGAATTTGATGAACTCAATCGTCGGTTGAATGAACGCGTGAACAGTGTTCGTTCCGGTTTGGAAGGCTGCAATTTGCGTGTTGCGCAGCTGACGACCCCTCAACTGATTGAACTGCTTTACAATACGTATAACCCCACGACCGCCCGTAACCAACTTGTTCCGGATTTAGCCAAGGTGGACGTGGTGCATTTGTAAACACTCTTTTTAGTCCATTAACTTGAACTCGATTTTTTCGGGTACATGGGGAATGCGGCTCATCCAAATGGGCCATGTTTTAATTTCGACCTTGTCGACCTCGGATAAGTTTTCAATTAGGTTTTCCGCTTCGGCCAAAGTAAGCCCTGCGACCTGATTTTTTACTTTGGTCCCAAATTCGATTCCAGCCGGCGTGGAACTGTCGATCACGAATTCTTCGATTCCCGAGATGGTGGCGGTTAATTTTAGGCGGCCTTCGCTCATTTCGTCCTCGATCACCTCGTACACGATGTTGTCGGGAATGATGGAGTCTTCTCGCAAACGCATGCTGGGGTGAGTCCGTTTTGCCAATTCCGTTTTGAGCAAACTGAACAGCGCATTAAAATCAAAAGCGATTCCCGACGCTTCGATGCGCGCAAAAACTTCAAACTTTTCTTTACTGCTGCCCACCAAATCATCCGCCACTCGCAGATCGGTGAGCTCGATGGTTAAGTAGTCTTGATCGGTTAACAACACTAAATTGGTTTGATTGGCGCGATTTTTTTCGGCGAGGTCGTTTTTTAGATCCGCCTTGGCTAGTTCGATCAAATTGTTTTTAATTTGGTTGGTGGCCGCGTCGATGTCTTCTTGCAGCACCACGTTACGATAACCGGTAAATCCTCCGCGCATCGGCTCGCTGCTTTCACCCCAAATGAGGCTTTGACTAAACTTGGTGAGCCCTGGGATACTGAATTTTGTTGGCTCAATATTCCCTCGATCCCCGATGGGACTGGCGTATAAATCGAATGGATCAGCCGTGACCGCTACCCACGCTTCGCCGGGTATAATGGTTCCGGCTTCATCTTTGCTGCGGGGAGGTACCACCACCCAATCATCGCTGCGAAAAATAAGTCCGCCCTCGGTTTGAAAGCGTGTTCCTTTGCGTAATTGCCATTCTTCACCACTGGTGTTGATCAATTTGATCGAACCACTTGCGTTTTTTCCATTAAATTCTTTGCTGGTGGCGGGAAATGTTTTGGTTTGACCGGTCGACGTTTTAACCACCTGACTGGGAATGATGTTGGTTTTGCGCTGGCGAATGAGCGTTTGATTTTTTGCTTCGTCGGCCAGGGTAACGTTTAAAGAAAAATCGACGGAGTCAAAGGTGGGTTTAATATAAATAGTGGCTGACGGAAGGGCGATATAACCAATGAGCATGAATAAAGAGATCAACCCCAAGGTTAGCATGGTGATCAATTTTCGGCTCGGCCTGCCCAAGATGAAGGTGTTTTCATCGCGCGCGAAAAGTGATTTTTTAGCCGTATTTAGCCGATATTGATTGATCAACTCGCGGATGCTTACTTTCTTTTCAGTTGTGCGCTGAGGCGTTGCAAATGACCCCTCTTGTGTTCGTCTGGCTTGAATGGGTTTAATATCCAGTTTTGATTCCTCAACTTGAATTGGGGTTGATTCAATCGGCATCTCACTAAGCACTTGCAGGTCACATTGTTCGGCCAAATACCTGCCCTTGCGGTCTGCGGTTACAATGACCAAACGACGATGAGGCTTTTCCAGCTTTGTTTTGAGAATTTTTAAATTGATGACACTCTGGAAAATGAGCGCCTTTTTGGGAATGATTAAATAGATTTCCGGCCTACTCACATCTCCAATCCTTTCCAGAATGGTGCTGATTTCATCGTCGATTTGTAGGTAGATGACTACTTGTTGGTTCATTTTTAATTAATCACTGGATCACTAGGTCACTCGCTTCGCTTGATCACTAGATCATAAAACTAATTCATTGTTTTTTGTTCCAGTGATCAAGTCCCGATGAACATCGGGACGAGTGATCCAGTAACAAAAGTGCTCCAGTGCTTAGGTTAAAGCTTCTACGGCGACGAGTTTATCGCCTTCAATCATTTTGAGTGAGGCTCCTCCTCCAGTGGAAACAAGGGTCATTTTCTCTTCTAATCCTAGTTTGGCGGTGGCCGAGGCACTATCTCCTCCCCCCACAATGGTGAGCGCATCGCTTTCGGCCATGGCGGTTCCAATGGCGCGCGTTCCGTGGCTAAACGGCTCCATTTCAAACACGCCAATCGGTCCGAACCAAAGAATGGTTTTGGCGGTTTTTAACACTTCAACGTATTTTTGAGTGGTTTCGGGGCCGATATCGAGCGCCATAAATCCGTCTTTCACTCCATCGACCGAAACGGTTTCGTGGTGGGCCGTTTCACTAAAGTCGTCGGCGATCACGGCGTCGGTGGGCAAGCTGACTTTCGGGCTATTGATAATTTCCTGAATCATGTCGGCGTTTCCTTCAATGCCTTCTTGATCGATTTTGCTAGCCCCCATATTTAGGCCTTTGGCCTTTAAAAGCGTAAAAGCCAGAGCTCCAGCCATTAAAATGGCATCGGCGGTGGGGAGTAGGTTTTTAACCGCGGCCAGCTTGTCGGCTTTCAGCCCTCCTACCACCGCTACCAGTGGATGTTCGGGTGATTCCAGCGCTTTTTTGAGCGCGGTCATTTCTTTTTCTACTCCTAGCCCGGCAAAGCCGGGAATGAACGATGGCACACCGGTCATACTGGCGTGTGCCCGATGAGAATTGGAAAACGCCTCGTTCACATACACCTCGGCTAAATTGGCAAGCTGCTTGGCAAACGCATTACATTCAGCTTCGTTTTTACTTTTTCACCTGGGTGGAATCGAAGATTTTCAAGCATGACGATCGCTGCGTCAGGCATTCCATGTTCACCCCAATCATCGATTTTTTTTACCGGCATCCCCAGCAACTGACTCAAATGCGCGGCAACCTGACCGGTGCTCAGGCGGGCTGGCTTTTCCCCGTCTTTGGGTCGCCCCATGTGCGTCATCAAAATAATTTGAGCCGGTTTTTTGCTGAGTAATTCTTTAAGTGTGGGCAGCGCAATTCGAATGCGCTTGTCATCTTTAATGGAACCATTTTCGTCCACCGGTACGTTAAAATCGACACGAACGATCACGTTCTTGCCTTCGATTGCAGGGAGGTCCTTGAGGGTTTTCACTTTTAGAAAAGTTAAGAGTTAAAAGTTAAGAATTAAGAATTAGTAACCGAGAAAAACTGTTAACTCTTAATTCTTAACTGCACGAAGCGTGGGCATTATAATGAAAGTAGCGTGTCGGATCAATTATGGTTATAGTAAAATTAGTAAAAAATAACTTGTGTGATTTATGAAAGCGTATCTGGATTTAATTAAACACGTGCTGGAAAACGGCGAACGTCACGACGACCGCACCGGCGTGGGAACCTTGGCGGTTTTTGGCACTCAAACGCGCTACGATCTGCGCGAAGGGTTTCCACTCGTCACCACTAAAAAAGTTCCTTTCAACGCGGTTTTGCACGAACTGTTGTGGTTTTTAAGCGGCGACACCAATATTCGCTACTTGGTGCAAAACAATGTGAAGATCTGGAATGAATGGGCGTACCAGAGCTATTTGGAAGGCGAGCGATTGGAAGAAAAATACCCTCGCTATTCCGACGCCTGGAGCGAACACATGAACGAATTTGTGGAACGGGTAAAAACCGACGAGGCCTTTGCCCAAAAATGGGGTGATCTGGGCCCTGTGTATGGCAAACAATGGCGCCGCTGGGAAGGGGCCAACGGCGAAACGGTCGATCAGATTCAAAATGTTTTGGATATGGTTAAAAATAATCCTAATTCCCGTCGCATTATTGTTAGCGGGTGGAACGTGGCGGATCTTCAAACGCTCATTCGGCAAAAGAGCAGTGCGCCACCCCCATGCCATACGCTGTTTCATTTTAACGTGGGTACCGACCAAACTTTGGATCTTCAATTGTATCAACGCAGCGCTGATATTGGCCTAGGTGTGCCCTTTAACATTGCCAGTTACGCCACGCTTTTAATGATGGTGGCCCAGGAATGCAACCTCACTCCGCGGCATTTTGTACACACCATAGGCAACGCCCACATTTATACCAATCATGTGGAGCAACTGAACGAGCAACTGACACGCACTCCCAAAAAACTCCCGACACTCGAAATTGCCGATAAACCCTTTTGGGATTTAAAATTTGAGGATTTTGAACTGAAAAATTACGAACACGACGCGCCGATCCGCATGCCGATTGCGGTTTAAATTAGTTAAGAATTAAGAGTTAAGAATTAAGAGTTAAGAGTTAAGAATTATGAAACCACTTTATTTAATCGTAGCAACGGATGAGCAGAACGGGATTGGAAAAAACGGTGATTTACCGTGGCGCTTAAAAAACGAACTCGTCTATTTTCAAAAAGTGACCTCCGAAACCACGGATGCAAGCAAGCAGAATATGGTGGTGATGGGCCGAACCACGTGGGAATCGATCCCTGAAAATCGTCGACCGCTCAAAAATCGCAAGAATGTGGTTTTGACCCGCCAAACTGATTTTGTGGCCAACGGTGCCACGGTGGTTACCACGATCGACGATGCCTTGGCGCTGGCCGATGATTCGGTTGAATCGATTTTTGTGATCGGTGGGGCCAGTGTTTACGAGCAATTTATAGCACATCCCGATTTGACCGGCATTTATTTAACGCGGTTGGATCACACGTTCGATTGCGACGCGTTCTTTCCCGAAATCCCAAAATCCTTTGGTGAGCCCGAGGCACTTGGGGGTGACACCGAGAGTGAAATACGGTATAATTACCTCTTGTATCGTAAATAGAAAAGATGGCTGAATTTCCGCCAGAACTAAGCTTGTCACTTCAGAAAATTGAAGGGGTTGAGCCCACATTAACAAGGGATGTTTATGAAAAGTGCCTGGTGATTCCTGATCATGCTCGTGAGTATACTTTTTTGGGAACTCAGCACCGTTTTCAGTGTTCAACCGACGGAGTGATTTTTATAATTGAGGCTTACGCTGATCGTGATGAACCCGTCATTGCCTTGCGACTAGAATCGCATGAGTCAGGAAACATCACCCTGTTTGAAGAAACGGAAGGTAATGCAACTTCCGCTCGTGATGTTGATTTGTTATTGCAGGAGTTTTTGAATAGTGAGCTTTCCAAAAATGTTAAGCCTTTCCCTTTTGATGACGGTGACCCAGCGTTCGACCAATTAGGGCCCGGAACCGCACCAGGCCCCGAAAGCCTTTTAGCGGGTGTTCGTGAGCGCATCGGCCGCTCTACCGGGAATAATGATGAGGATCAATAAAATATCATTTGCGAAGTAACCTAGTACTAAAAGGAACTAGGTCAATTAGTGGTGGCCCGGGGCGGAATTGAACCACCGACGCAGGGATTTTCAGTCCCTCGCTCTACCACTGAGCTACCAGGCCACTACTCGCAACGGCCATTTTAATCAAGTTGAGGCATCTGCGCAACTTGATTTTAAAAAAGTCTACAAACTTTTAAAAAACTTCCAAATTTCGGAGCCGGTGAACTTGGGCCAGGTGTGGGGGTAATAGGTGCCGCGGTTGTCGGTATCCACATTGTGCGGGCACCAGACCACCGGAGCCTCTTGATAACAACCTTGGTATTCCACGCAATTGCCGCTTTGGGGCTCAACCGGCGTTGATTGGCTGGAGCATTGATTTTGGCGCAGGTATTGATTGCGGGCGGTTTCGCCTTGGCTGAACGGCACCAGTCGGTCTTTGGGGTTGTGCCAAATCATCGCCGCCACCGGGCCGGTGCATTCGCCCACCGAGGTTCCCCCGCCCAAGGTTCCCACACCACGGATGACATTGCCGCGAAAGCAGGCCAAACTGTTGGCAAACCAAGCGCCCAACGAGTGGGCAACGACGTACACTTCGTCCAGGTCGACACAATAGTTATTTGAAAATTCCGCTAACAATTGATCGAATAATGCGTAATCGCGCAGATCGTTCGCCGGATCACCGGGATCGCTCCAACCGCGGCTGCTTTGGCCCGTGGGCAAGCCGGCTGGGTATACAATGATCGCCTCGTTTTGCGAAGCCTTGTCGATGCCATAATAACCTTGAACCATCGCATTTGAATTGGTACGACCGTGAAAGGCAAAGATCAATTTAACCGGTTTGGTGGGCGAATATCCTTTGGGTATCACCGTGATGTAGTCGCGATTTACGCCGTTTACCACCGATTGTGTGGGCGTTTTGCCGGGAGCAGGCATTCCACAGCCCGCCGACAGATTGCTATGCCCTTTGGTTAATTTTTTTTCACCGGATTTTTCCAGTAAAAACTGATGCACCAAAAAACTCATTTCGCCCCGCGTGGTGGCGCTGTTGGGTAAAAAGGAATAGCGCGAGAATAAATTGTAATCGTGCGAAAAATCGATGTAGGGCTGATACCATTCGCCCTGTTCCTTCGGTGCGTTCAACTGTCCTCCAAAAGCTTCGATCGACATTTTGAGCGCTTCCACTTTATTTACGGTTTGGCCCGGTCGAAAGAATCCATCGGGATAGCCCTTAATGATTCCTTTTTGCTTGGCGGCACAAACGTAATACGAAAACCACTCACCACCTACGTCTTTAAAGCAGTCGTTCACGGGTTCTAAATCTTGAGGGATTAGGTTGCTTTCGAACAATAGTTTGAGCGTTTCGGCGCGGTTGATGGGTTGATGGGGGCGAAACGTGCCGTCCGCATATCCTTGTACAATCCCCTTTTGAACCAAATAACGAATGCTGGCTTGGTAGGGGCTATTTTGAATGTCCGAAAATTCGTTGGCTGCGCGCACACGTCCGTGAGCCCATAGGGCGAGCAAGATAACTATTAAAACAATCCCTGTTGCGGTAAAAAACTTCTTTTTCATCGCTGCCATTGTACCATGACTCTTTGATTTTTTTCTTTTTAAAAGAATTTGAATTTTATTGGGCTGCGGGCTTGTATTGACATTGATCTAGCATTAATTATATTTTTCATACATTTCATACTTTTTAAATTGTCTTTCTATGGATCACGAAAAAACATTTTACGGCAGTACGGTGATTGGGGAACGCGGTCAAATGGTGGTGCCTTCGGACGCGCGAAAATCACTACGCCTTAAAAAAGGAGAGAAACTTTTGGTTTTTGGTGTGCATGAAGACACACTCATCATTACCAAAGTGGGCTCTTTAGAAAAATACATGCAGCACCTCACTCAAAAAGTAGAGTCGCTCAAAACGATTATCAACCAACCTTCTTAAAACATGAAAACAAAATCCACCCCCGATTACACGCAGGGCTCCATTGTAAAAGCATTGGTTCATCTTTCCTTGCCGATTGTGTTTGCTAATATTCTTCAAACCGCTTATCAGTTGATCGATACGTTTTGGGTAGGCCGTTTGGGTGCCAATGCGGTGGCTGCCGTTTCGCTCAGCTTTCCGATTATTTTTTGATGATTTCGTTGGGGGGAGGCCTTGCGATTGCCGGCACCATTTTGGTGGCTCAATATCGGGGAATGAATGATATGAAAGCGGTTTCACATGTTTCCGCTCAAACTTTTGTGGCCATGATTCTGGCGTCGGCAGTGATCAGTGCGGCCGGTTATTTTATGTCGAGTCCTCTGATGCGTTGGATCGGGGCTTCGCCCGAAGTGCTACCGGATGCGGTTTCTTATCTGCAAGTTTCCTTTTTGGGAATGATTTTTATGTTCGCTTATTTTGTGTACCAATCGCTCATGCGCGGAGTGGGCGATGTTAAAACTCCTTTGGTGATTGTCTTTTCTACGGTTTTACTTAATTTAGTATTGGACCCCTTGTTCATTTTGGGCTGGGGGCCTGTTCCCGCTTACGGAGTTACCGGTGCCGCGCTGGCCACGATTGCCACTCAAGGCGTTGCGGCGGTTGCCGGGTTTGCCTTGCTCCTGCGCGGCCACGGAGGCATTCAGCTTAGCCTGAGTGATTTTTCGTTTGACTACCCGTTGATTAAAAAGATGTTTTATCTGGGGCTCCCCGCCTCGTTGTCGCAGTCCACTCGCGCCCTTGGACTAACGGTTATGTCTTTTTTGGTGGCAAGTTTTGGCACGCTTACCGTGGCCGCCTATGGAATTGGAATTCGCGTGCTCAGCTTCATCATCATTCCGGCCATGGGGCTTTCGATGGCAACCTCCACGCTGGTGGGGCAAAATTTGGGAGCGAAGCAATTGGATCGCGCCGAAGCGATCGCGCACAAAAGCCTGCAAGTTTCGTTTTGGGTGCTAACATTCTTGGGCGCATTGCTTTTTGCTTTTGCTCAACCTTTAACGGCAGCCTTCATTCCCAACGACCTGGACGTGATTCAGAGCGGGACCCATTTTGTACAGGCTATGGCACTTACTTTCGGCTTTATCGGTGTGCAGCAAACCATCAATGGCGCTTTTACCGGCGCGGGTGAAACCCGACTCTCGCTGATTCTTTCTTTGGTGGCTTTGTGGGTGTTTCAGTTCCCCATTGCCTATTTGCTTTCCAAGCATACGTCGTTGGTTGAGTGGGGCATTTGGCTTGCCTTTCCTATTTCGAACGTTTTTACGGCTTTGCTGGCTTACGCGTGGTTTCGGCGGGGTGAATGGAAACACAAAAAACTGATTCAACCCGAAACTTCCTTGGAGGCGGAGGTTTTAGCGGAAACGATTGTCGATGAAGGGCTGCAGTAAACCAGCTTTTTTCCTTTGCTTTTTCTGAATTGAATTCTTTGCTCAAAAAAAGTGCAAGGTTTGTTTTGCCATGTTTGTTTTTTGTTTGTACAATGGGAGGTGATTTAATACTAAATAAAAAAATCATGTACAAAAAATGCTCCATGTTAGCCCAACTCTTGCTTTTTGCTGCAGGTATGTTCTGGGTGCCCCTTTCTTTTGCAGCAGACTTTACCGATGTGGATGAAGACACTTTGTATCAAAAAGGAATCGACTACCTCGTCACCGAGGGGATCGTCCAAGGGTATCCCGATGGGACGTTTCAACCGAATCGCGTCATCAATCGAGCTGAATTTACTAAAATTATCATTGAAGCGAATTATACCGATGAGGCCATTACCGCTTGCACCAGCACCACTTTTCGCGATGTTCCCAAAGGTCAGTGGTTCACCCCTTACGTTTGTATGGCACAGCGTGAAGGAATCGTTCAAGGCTACCCCGACGGCACCTTTCAACCGTCTCGCACAGTGAATGTGGTGGAGAGCCTGAAAATTGTTTTGAAAGCCTCGGGGATTAACTACAATGAAAAGGCCGATCCTTGGTACCTTGATCTGGTGAACCAGGCTTCAAATCATAACCTGATTCCGATGGATGTGGTTGGCTTTGGTGACGGGTTTCGTCGCGGTCAAATGGCGGATTTGATCACTCGTGTGAACTATAAAAATCGCGATCAGCTGGATGAATACCTTGGCGACCGCTCCACATTTCGGGTGAGTTATGAAACCTTATCCAAACGAGAAGATGTATCGAACACCTACCGCTTAGAGCGCTTCAATCAAGTGGCTGCGCGCCGGGCAGCCGACGAAACCAACGATGAACTGGCTCCTCAAAATTATTCCAAAACTCGCTTGCAACGTTACGCTGAATTGCTTGCCGGAGGAGGCGGTGGTGGGGGGGGCGGCGGAGGTGGAGGCGGAGGATCCTCACGCCCTTCTACTCCTACTCCTGTTGTTCCTACTCCTGTTGGGCCAACCGACTCGGATATGGACGGTTTGTCTGATGAATTGGAAGCTGTTTTGGGCACCTCTCCGAACGACGCCGATAGCGATGACGATGGCCTGAGCGACTT
This sequence comes from Candidatus Peregrinibacteria bacterium, assembly GCA_016699515.1. GTDB lineage: Bacteria > Patescibacteriota > Gracilibacteria > UM-FILTER-43-11 > UM-FILTER-43-11. The sequence goes on from CP064978.1 coordinate 764,298, forward strand.
TTTGGAACACAATAATTATCTCACCGATCCTCTTGATCCCGATAGTGATGATGATGGCGTGTGGGACGGTGCCGAAATTACCAACGGCACCAATCCACTTTTGGCCAACAGCGCTCCGTCGGGCTCGGTTGATACCGATGGGGATGGTATTTTGGATTCTATCGATGGCACCAGCGATATCGATGCTGATGGACTGGTGAACTATTTGGACTTAGACAGCGATAATGATGGGGTGTTGGACGCGGACGAAACCGCTCAAAATTTCGATAATGATGGACTGGCTAACTTTTTAGATTGGGATAGTGATGGGGATGGTCTTTTTGACATTATTGAAGCGGGTGGTGTGGACGTGGATCAAAATGGTCGCGTGGATGGCTTTATCGACGCCAACAACGACGGGTATGATGATCGGTTGGTTTCTTCTCCCCTGCCTTTGCCCGATACGGATTTAAATGGAAACTGGAATTATTTGGATCTTGATTCCGATGGGGATGGAATTAGTGATGCCGTTGAGGGTCTGATCGATTCGGATAATGATGGAACTCCCAACTACATCGATTTTGATAGTGATGGAGATGGTATTTCGGATTACATTGAAACGGCGGCGGACACCGATAACGACCTTATTTCCAACTACCTTGACCTTGATTCCGACGCCGACGGGCTTTCGGACCAAAGTGAAGGTTCGGCTGACGTGGATAATGATGGCCTTGGTAATTTTAGAGACACCGATAGCGATGGTGACACACTTTCTGACACACAAGAAGCAACGGTTTATTTTACCAATCCTTACTTGGCTGATACCGATAGTGACAGTGCCAATGATGATGTGGAAATCAGTTCCGGAACCGATCCGTTGGACAATGCCAGCTTTCCGGTTGGGTTTGTGGACACCGATGGCGATGGAATTTTGGATAGCACCGAAGGATCGGGTGATTTTGATGGAGACGGGATTTCAAACTTTCAAGATTTAGACAGCGATAACGACGGTATTCCCGATAGCACCGAAGGGTCGGGTGATTTTGATGGCGATCTGCTACGTAACTTTTTAGACAATGACAGTGACGGAGACTGCATTTTTGATGTGATCGAAGTGCGCTTTACCAATGCAACCGGACTTGGCCGCATCAATGGCTTTGTGGACGCGAACTCCAATGGGTACCACGATCCCCTTGAAACAACTCCTGTGTTGATTTTCAATACGATTCGTAGCAACAACCCCGATTATCTAAATACCGATAGTGATGGAGATGGTATTTTGGATTCTGTGGAAACCGCCGCCGATAGCGACGGGGACGGCGATCCTAATTACATTGATTTTGATAGCGATAACGATGGTCTAAGTGATTATCAAGAGGGCCTTAGTAATCCCGATGGCGACCTTCTTCCAAGTTACCTTGATTTAAACAGCGATGGGGTGGGTGCTTTGGACGGCGCCGGTCTGGTGAACAGTTGCCAACCTTCCTCTAATTTTCAAAGCAATCCCGGGCCAACTTATTACTTTTGTGATTGTGCTTCGGGGAGCGATAGCGACTGCCAACCCGGTAGCAACTCGATCACCACCAGCACCAACCCACTTGCACCGGCTCGCACCTTTGCCAACGCGATGTCACAATTCAATGTAATGACTCCCGGCAGCACCGTGGCTCTTTGCCGCGGAGGAGCCTTCAACACCAATACCGCGCGTATGTTCAACCAAACCTGTACCGCTGGTAATCGTTGTCAGCTCACCGACTATGTGCCTTCATGGGCATCCGGAGACGAAGCGCGTCCTTTGATCAATGCCTCTGGAAACGGCCTCGACTTTACCGACGGAGGTAATTCGGATCAGGATGGTGGCTATTTGGTCACCAACTTGCACTTGCGCGAGGCGGCGGGCGCCAGTGATACATTTGGCGCTTTCTTCTTTAATGAAGTTGATGACGCTTATTTCTGCAATCTGCGTTTTGACGGTTTCAGTGTAAATTACCATATGGGTCACGGAAACGCGATCAACACAGGAAACGGAATTCACGAGCGACTTGATTTAGTTAACTCAGAGATTATCAGTGGGCATGACCAAGGAACTTTGGGAGGTTGTGATAATTGTAATATCGATAGTAATTATTTTTATAACAATGGATGGAACCCCAAACGAGGAGGACTCTTCAGCCATTCGATGTATATTTCCGGAGGAAGCCCCGCGCAACCGCTCAATGGCTTTTACGTTCGCAACAATGAGTTTTATAAAACGGTTGATGTTCCGGCCAACCCCGAGAGGTGTGAAGGGGTGGTGATTGTGGGACATGGAAACTTGAGCAATGTGATGATTGAACAAAACATCATCCGTGAACCAGTCGCCACGGCGTGGCATGGATGTTGGGGGATAGCGATCAGCGAGGGCTACTCAACACCTGAATCGTTTAGCAATATCACCGTCCAAAACAATATCATCGACTATGTTGGTAATCAGGTCATTGTACTTTGTACCGACCACACGGTGCCCAGCTGTGAGCCGGCCGCTACGGTGCTTTGCACCAACTGTGTCATTCAAAACAATGCGATCTTATACAATCTGATTTCTGATCTTTATTCGCGGCTGATTCACTTGCTTAAAGGCGTCTAAACTTTCTATTGGTCAATTCGGTCCTGCTAAATAAAAGCCTGGAACTTCCAGGCTTTTATGCTGTAGCATATTTTTTTTGTCATTAATTTGGATTATGATGGTTGCGCCTATTCATTAAATATTAATATCATGAAAAAAGGTTTAGCGTCCCTCATTTCAATTACAATGGTGGGGGCAGGTTTTATGTTTCCCACTGCATCCTATGCGGTCACATTTACCGATGTGAATCCGTCGGACTGGTTTTATGAACCTGTGGAAACCCTAGCTCAGCAGGGAGTGTTTTCAAAACAAACTCACTTTCGTCCTTCCGACGAAATGAATCGTGCCGAGTTTGTAAAGTCGGTGGTGGTGGCGCTGAACGATCTTTCTGATTATGTGCCCAGCGCTACGTCGCCTTTTACTGATGTTAAAAAAGAGGCTTGGTATTTTCCTTACGTCGATTATTCCTATCAAAAAGGTATTGTGAGCGGCTATAGTCGTGCCGATGGCAGTTCTGCGGGCTTGTTTGGCCCCAGCGACCCGATTAATCGCGCTGCCGCCACCAAAATTTTGGTGGATGCGTATGATTTAAAAGCACCCGCTACCCCCACCGCTCCCAAAGATGTTTATCCGAGCGACTGGTTTTATTCGGCGGTGACAACCGCCTATTATCATCAAGTGGTTAACGGCTATTCCGACGGAACCTTTCGGCCCTCTAACCACATTAAACGTGCGGAATTTGCCAAGGTTCTTTTGAATAGTCAAACCGTTGCTAGTGGAGGCCAAGTATCATCGGGTTCATCGTCGACAGGCTCGTCATCTTCCCATTCCGGGCAAAATTCAGGCTCGACTTATGTTCCGTCGGGTGGAGGCGGTGGTGGAGGTGGAGGCGGAGGTGGAGGTGGAGGCGGTGGAGGCTCAACCCAAACCAACACGAATACGAGTACCAATACCAACTCTCAGTCGAGCAGTTCAAGTCGTGATAATGGTAGCGATTCAAATGCCGGTTCTACGGAAACCACCGATACCAGCGGAACAAACACCGGAACAACCACCACGAATAATACCGGTACAACCACCGGTAATACGAATACCGGGACGAATACCGGGACGAATACCGGCAATACGAATACCGGGACAGGAACTGTGGTGAATCCGCCTCAAGTCATCACAGGAAATGGCTGGACCCAAATAGCGGTGCTCGATATTCAAAACGATCAAACTTTTTCGCGCGCTAACGAACTGGCTTCCGCCTCGATTCCTTTGGCAATGACTGGTCCTACGGCAGCAACCGATCCTAATTTGTTCGCCCTAGTGAATGCTCAGGGACAGCTGCTTCCGGCACAATTCAAGGTAGTATCACGCTGGGGCGGAGCCCCTTTTGAAACCAGTCGACCGATTCAATGGCTACTGGTGATCACCAAAGCTGATGTTGCTGCCAATGGACTAACTAATGTTACTTTACGCCGTTACGACACCCCCACTCCCTATTCTTTGCAACCCCCCTGCAAACCCAAGGAAGCCCCGGCCGTTGGACGCTAAACACAGGCACTGCCCAGTTCACTGTACAGTCTACGGGGTCACGCGTTATTCCAAGTGTTGTGGTTGCCGGACGCGAAATGGTTGATCCTACCGGACAAGATGGCCCTTATGTTATTCGGAACGGTCAACGTATTTATGGAACGGTGAGTTCAATTGTAGCCGAGGAACAAGGCCCGCTTCGCACCGTGTTGCATGTTAAGGGGACCTACCCAGGCACTACCCCTAGCCCTTGCTCGGGTGGTTCGTTTGATTTGGAATTTGACTCACGCCTTACGTTCACTCAGGGCGAATCCACGGTACTACTGGAACATGACGTTCGCAATCGCTGTGTGCGGGATCTTACTTTTCAAGGCACCAGTGAATACAGTGATAAAATTGATTTGGACGAAGCCGGCTGCGATTTTTCTTTGGATTGTGCCGATGCGCAAAAAACCGCTTGGTCCTTGAGCGATAGCCAAACGTATACATCCACAGCCTCTTTTAGCGGCCTACAAAAAGTGGAACAAGAGCGTGGCCGCACCAACAACCCTGGTGGGTGGAGAAGAGCATCGGTTCAGCGAGATGGGAGTACACTCACCAGCGCTGTAAGCTATTCTCGCCCCCTTGATGCTTTAAGCGATGGTTCTGCATTAGCAGCCGTGCAAATTCCCTGGATCGAATACCGCGAACCTCAAGCCCTTTCTACCAACAATGAAACCATTGCCCTGGAATTTATGAGCAGCCCCGGTTCGATTGGCGAAGCTCAGGCGCGTTGGAATTATGGATTGATCACCTTCCGTTCTCAGGCAGCCACCAGCGCACTTTTAAAAACCATGCAGCAGCAAGAAAACGTCAGGCTATCCCGAGCGCTTTTGGTGCATGCGGCCCCCAGTTACGTAAATACCACAAGGGCCATGTCGGCTTTGCCTACACAAAACACCACGGCCGTTCAGCAATACCGCGCCAAAATTGATGCGCTTCACAACGAAACGATCAACCAACAATGGGGAATTATTAAGTCGTGGGGAGCTATGCTTTGGCCGGAATCCCCTACCGCCTTTACCATAGCCGTTTCCTCCCCATTCACCATTAGCATGGATGGACCGAATTTTTGGGCCCCTGATCGAGTGGAGGTTCTGGAATGGTTCCGTACCGGAGAACCGAAGTGGTACTGGGATTATACATTTATGAAACAGCAACAATTTCTTAAGACCACCGTGGTCAACAGCGGCCGCCAAGCCTACCATTATCGCAACGGATTGACCTTTGGTGCAGGTGGTCAGCGCGAAGGTGATTATTATCGCAATAATATCAATACGACCGATGATAAGCAGTATGTAATGGGAATGGACGAAGGTTATTTGATTCGGCCCAGTGGATCGATTCAAGATGTGTTCGAGGCGGGTGGACGAACCGTAGATCAGCGTTATTCACCGAGTGGAACTGATATTTATGTGGATCAGTATAAAATTGATCGGCAAGCGGTGGGTTACTATTTTATGCCGCTTTATTGCGTCATGTTTTCCGAGGACATTGCTCAAAGCTCCGTTTGCAATCGCGCCCTTACCGAAACCATCTCAACGCTTACTGCGCGCAACATGGCGAGTGGCGTGATTTGTGGGGGTACCTATCCCGGAGCGGGAACCTGCACCAGCGATCAGCTGTTTATGTACGCCTCGATGCACGATGATTTTTTCCGTGGCTTTATCGATCATTTCCCGAATTCCAGCTATACGCCCACCATTCGCCAAGCCATGATTAATACAGCGCGCATGGCGTATCAATACCAGGCGAACGGAACCGGTAATTCCTTGTCTTTTAACAATTGGAATACGCACTTTGAATGTACCAGCAGCGACTTAAGCACCTGCCGCTCGCGCAATATTGGCAATGAAGGAGTGTTAAGCAACTCACAAACCGTCGCCCTCAATATGTTTATGCGTGCTTACGAGCTTGACCCGTCCTTAGGCTATTGCAGTGCCATTGCCAATGCACTTAATACAGCTACCGGGTTTAACTTTATTTATTCAGACGCTGTGGGTTGGGATAAAGTCCGTTCACAGGGGATGTATATCATTCACGCATTGGGTGGGATAGAAGCGTGCATGGGCACCAATCCTTCGACCAACACGAACACGAATACCAACACGAATACGAATACCAACACGAATACGAATACGAATACGAGTACTAACACCAATACGAATACCAACACGAATACGAATACGAACACCAATACGAATACGAACACCAATACGAATACGAATACCAACACGAGTACCAACACGAACACGAGTACCAACACGAATACGAATACGAGTACCAGTGGGACCGATGGGTTACCCGCCACTACTTACACACTGACTGGTAACGACTCATTTACTATTGGGTTTTGGTTTGGTGATTCTACGCCTAAGAACGGCTTTGCCGATCTGCTCACCACCAGTTACATGGGCGATGATTGCGGAAACGCCAATTTTGGAACTATACGTTTTTACCTCCAAACGGGTCAATCCGGTTCATATTCCTTGATCAGTCCGGCTTCGTATACCATTCGTGAGGACAGCGGATGCGGTGCCAAAAGCAATAATCGATTTGGCATTCCTGCCTCGGCGGGCACCCATAACGTAGTCGCCTGTGTGTCCGAAGCTGATTTTAGCCAAAACTACTGCACAGGCCCGCTTGCGATCACTGTCAATTGATTGCATTAAAAAAACTTATGTCGTCGGGAGGGATGACATAAGTTTAGGGAGGTGTCCTTTAGGGCAACTAAAGCAACTTATTTCGGTTCAAAGGGCTAAAATCACGAAGGGTCAACATGAAATCACGCCGTTATCCATAGGAAGGACAAGCGAAGTATATTATGCAATTAATATCTTGACAAGTAAATACTGACAACGGTATGTTGTTGTCTGTCAATAATGCTTTATTTAAAAGGAAAACTCACTCTATAAATTGACAGAATTTAATTGTTAGTTTAAACAATTAAGAATTAATTAACCTTTGGATCATGGCGATTGAAGATATTCTGCGAGAAATTGGACTCACCTCGAAAGAAGCCACCCTCTATTTAGAACTTTTGCGACTGGGGGCGCAACCCGCTTCCAGTTTAGCACGCCTCATCAAAATGCCTCGTTCTACCGCTCAGTATATTGCGGATGCGCTGGTAAAACGCCACCTTTTAAAGCGCCAAACCCGTAACGGCATTACTCATTACAGTCCCGAGAGTCCTGAGATCATTAAAAACATGCTGGACGCCGAATTGGTGGTGCAAACGAAAGAAGTGGAGCATCGAAAAACTCACATTGATTTACTCACCCCCTATTTTAAAAAGTATGATAAAGATGCAACGGGCCGCAAGCCCCATTTTGAAGTGTTTGAAGGGGTTTCGGCCAGTATTCGTGCTTTTGAACAATTCATAGAAGAAGTTCCCGAGAAGGATGAGATTTATAACTATGTGTCGCCTGCCACCGAAGATCATCCGGATTTTCGGGAGGGAATGCGCACCTTTATTCAAAAGCGCATGTTACGGCACGTACGCGTAAAAACCATCACGACCTATTGCGACGACGCCTTTCGCCTTAAAGCAACTGATAAATCATCCTTTCGAACCACCTTGATCGGGATTGAAAAAAACCCGGATCATATTTTTTCGGAAATTTTGATTTGCAAGCGTATGATTATTTCGGTTTCGTATTCGTCATTCGGGCTTTTTTGCACTTTAATTCACGATCGAGACATCGCTTCGATGCACCGCGCCATGTTTGAACTCGCTTGGGAACAAGCTAAAGTAAAAGATAGCCAGATTATGCATACCTCTGAAGCCATTGAGTTGATGAAAAAATACCGTGGCACCAAGGTTTACTAGCCACCATTGAGGACGCGTAAACCTTTTTGGCGTGCTGCCTCTATGCGCAATTTATCCAATCCTGAAGGCTCATAACGAAACCAGGTTTCTTTGCGGCCAGCTGCATTGAGTGGTACTTTCCCGGACTTTAATCGGGCCAAGCCACTCTGCATTTTTTTGAGTGCACTTCTATGCGCGCGGTTGTTGCGATGAGTTGTTTTTTCTAGAATGGCGGCAAAAACAATGTATTTTATCCCCTTTTTTTGCTCGTAAAACGCGTTATTCGGCACGCTTTGAATGTGCTCAATCACCGCAGGATGTTGATCGTATCCATAGCTGGTGGTGTAAATAAAGGGCAATTGGCTAATTCCATAGCCATTTTCATGCATGCCCGCAATAAACGCTTCAATGTCTCCTATTGATGCAAAATTAACCACTAAGCGCTCCAGTCCCCATCGATTGAAATGCTTTAATGCCTGCAAAACTTTTTCCATTCCATCGGGGCCGCCATCCACTTGATACAGCTGATCGACTGAAAGCCCTAACTCGCTACAATATGCACTAAATGATCGATTCTCGCTCAGGTTGGCGGGCAGGGGCACCCATGGCAAATTGGCGGTGCCCAACGTCTTTTTGGATCGAAAGGCGTACTGATAATAGACCTCAGATCAGCAGGCTCGCTCGTAACATCCAAATCTAGAACTTGCAACTGGCTGCGAACCGTGCCTGCAATGCTCTCCATTGCATCTTGATCGAGGTGCTGGTTGGCTAACTGTACCACCTGGGGTAGGTCAAATCCGAACGACTGCTCCGCAAGTCCCGATTGCAGGGCGCGGAGCGGTACCGTTGCCGGTCCGGTTCCTAGGTCGACAAGCGTTTTGACTGGCCCAACTAATCTCATCGCCGCGTATTGTAGCGCGGTGTCTTCGAAGGCACGAAAGCCTATTCTGCCTGATTCGGGAGAATCGTACAATTCGGGCAGGCTGTTGTACCTAATAGACGACGAATGTTTTCTCTTACCTGCTTCAGAACCGCTGGGTGCCTTAAATTCCCTAGGCTTAATTCTAGGCCATACCTCCTCTTGATTTCTATCACATCCGGCACCAATTCGGGCGCTAAAATACGCAACTCATCCATTGCTTGCTCGCGAGAATCCCCCCTTTTGCCTGCTTCCGAACCGGGTCCTTTCATGAAATCAACGTAAATTTAATGCATTAGACCCGAAGTATACTGAGACGCTTTTTAGTTGAACAGTCTTTTTTGCAAAAGCACCATTTTATTTAATTTGATTTAATATTTGTCAATTTTATAGTCTTCTTCCAATCGAATCACGGTGTATTCGTTGGCAACGATTTGGTCGAGCGGTTCGTCGAGCACTCCGTCGCGCTTTCCGGTTAATCGATTTTTTACATCCCTAAGAACCCGCTCGATTAAAAGCGGAGTCACTTTGATGCCACGGTGTTTTAAATCATATATGAATTTCATGTATCCATTCAGGTAAGATGATGGGGAGAGTAACCTGTTTCGATGGATAGGGGGCAACATGGAACCGCCTGTTTGCCTAACGACAAGCCGATCATACGTGGTTTTAAAAATGCGTCAACGAATGCCGGACGATCGGATGCGGTTGCCTAAAGCGTCAAATTGTTTTTTATCGCTTGTATTAAACGCATTTTACCCTGTCGATGCTGTATTGACTCAAAACCGTTTTATAAAAAACTTTTAATTCTATCGATTGCGTTGCGGCCGGTATTTTTCTTGAATTTTTTCACTTGGTTTTTTTGTATCAATAGAACTAGCTTGAGTGTTTATTTTGTGCTATAATAATAAGATTTACTTACTCAATGAAAGGCCTTAAAATGATCTTCCCTTATTTTATCAATTCAATGACTGTACATAAAAAAATCTATTCGCTGATTGGGCTGGTGATTTTGATTGGAGTGGCCGCTGCAACGATGGTGAGCTGCAAACCCAAAGAGCCGGAGGTTGCCGAAACTGTTGTTTATAAGCCTGCGGTTTCTACGCAAGTGGTGTCGGCGGGATTAAGCCAGCCGTTTAGTGTTACCGGTGAGGTGTTTGCCAATAAGGTCAGCACCGTTACCGCCGAACAACGCGGAACGGTTCAACGCATTTCGATCGCGGTGGGCGATACCGTCCAGGCTGGTGGAGTGGCTGTGTCTTTGGAATCCTCTTCGGTCAGTTCGCAGTATTCAACCAGTAAAACCGCATTGGATAACGCTAAGTCTAATTTTGACCAAACGGCGGCGTCTTCTCAAAAAGCGATTGAATCGGCAAAAATTTCCCTTACGACGGCTCAGGCCAATTTGGAAAATACGCTTAAACAAAATGAAACCCTTAAAAGACAAGCGGAAGAAAGCTTGAATAGCACCAGCGTTTCGGTGGATTTGGGAGTACAAAGCTCTCAAACCAATTTTGATAATGTCATCAAAGGCGCCTTTCCGACTGTGCAAGCGGCCGCGAATACGCTGGATCAACTTTTGGGGGTTTCGTCGGTGTATCGATTTAGTAACGATGCGTTTGAAAACAACTTGGGCGCCATGGATGCTATCGGGAAAAGATAACACCGAAAAGAACTTGGCGCTGCTTTTGGAGCAACTGAAAGACTATCAGTCTACGTATTCCAATGCTCACACACTACTTAAGAATGCTGAGTTGGTCATTCAGCAAACGCTGAATGTGGTCAATAGCAGCTTAATCGGGTCGAATTACACCGAAGCTCAACTCAACACTCATTATTCAACCGTTAATGCGCAATTGACCGCGGTGCGAAGCACTATTACAAGCCTGGAAGCGGCTCAACGCGCTTTGGAAAGTGCTAAACAAGCGAATAATGGCGAGTCTCAGTCCGTCATCAGCGCGCGAGCGGCCTATGAAAATACGCTTCGCCAATTGGAAGCCAATGAGGTGAATGCGCGTCAAGCCTTAGAGCAAGCCAAAAATCAGTTAGCTAGTGCGGAACAAAGTGCCGCTTTGAGCAAAAATAGCGCTAAAAGTGCCATCGATTCAAGTTTTGGACAGTATGACCAAGCCCGTATTAATCAGGGAAAGTTATCGGTTAATATTCCTTTTTCCGGTCAAATTCTTGACGTTATGGTCAAGGTGGGCCAAGAAGTAAACCCAGGAACTCCTTTATTCACCATTCAAGATGATGATGTACTCAAGATCGTTACCTATTTGACCGCGGATGATATTGAGCGAATTAAGGTGGGAGATTCGGTATTATTGGGGAACGGTGAAAAGGCAACCATTGCCTCGATCGCCCCCGGTGCCGACAGTGTTACCAAAAAGTATAAAGTTGAATTTTTGCATCAAAGTGAGGCATTGAGCCCCGGAACCTTTTTGAAAGTCACCTTTCAAACTGCGTCTGACCCCGGTGATTCGCGCCTGTTCGTTCCGTTGAACGCGCTTCATATTTTACCCAACGAAAATTACGTTTGGACCGTTCAAGCAGATAAAGCCTTTAAAGCACCGGTGACTTTTGGAAACATTGTGGGTGATTTAGTGGAAATTATGAATGGCCTTTCGGTTGGAGATGTTTTGATTACCGAGGGCGGACGTTTGATAGAACACGACGGAACCGAACTTACCCTTAAACCGTAGCGCTCAATGGAAAATGAACATTATAAAGCACAGATCGATTCCGTCCGCCATTCGTTTTGGGCCTTTTTTATTAACAATTGGCGCGTAACGCTGGTCGTGCTGTTCGGCTTGATTGTGGGAGGATATTTTGGGTTAACGCTGTTGCCTCAAGAGTCTGATCCGGAAGTTAAAATTCCTATCGGGACCGTTACGACGATCTATCCAGGCGCTTCGCCTGCCGACGTGGAAGAATTGATTACCGATAAAATTGAACGACGTTTAAAATCGCTCGATCATTTAAAACGAATCACCTCATCGTCTTTGGAAGGAGTGTCGAGCATCGTGGTGGAATTTGAGGCTTCTGCCGATTTGGATCAGTCGATTCGGGAGTTACGAGACGAAGTGGATTTAGTGAAGTCCGATTTGCCCGAGGACGTCGAAGACCCGGCCGTGCTTCAAATTCGTGCCAGTGATGTTCCGATCGTCACGCTCTCTTTGGTGGGCAATTTTCCTCCGGAGTCTTTTAAAATTTGGGGAGAAGAATTGGAGGACCGGATCGAGTCGATCAACGGCGTTTCCAAAGTGAATTTATCGGGGGTGGAGCAAAAGGAAATGCAAGTGCTGATCAATGTTCAAAAATTAGAAGGCTATGGGTTTAGTCTGAATCAGGTGGTGAACGCCATTCAAAGTCATCACATCGACTTTCCTATCGGAAACATTCTTACCGATAAACTGTATTACCAAGCCTCGCTGAAAGGCCAAATGAAAACGGCGCGTGAGCTGATGGATTTACCGATTGCCAATGTCAGCGGCAGCAACGTGTATTTACGTGATGTGGCCGAAGTTCGGGAAGTCTTTAAGGAATCTACCAATAAAACCCGCCTTTACCAAGCTGACACTCAAACGTATAAACAATCCATTACGCTGCAAGTGTACAAAAAAACCGGGGCGAACATCATTGAGGTGGTCGAAGCGGCCAAAGCAGAAGCGTTTGCGTATCAAAAAGAGGCGCTACCCCCCAGTACCGATATTTTGGTTACAGGAGACAACTCGGAGTTCATTCGAGAGGATTTAACCACGCTTAGTCGCAGTGGGTTGCAATCGGTTTTGATCATCTTTTTTACCTTATTTTTCGCGCTGGGGCTCAAAGAAGGTTTACTGGCCGCGCTGAGTATTCCGCTGATTTTTTTGATCACTTTTTTGGTGCTGCTCCTGGTGGGGAAACGTTGAACTTTTTGGTGCTTTTTTTCTTTGATTCTTTCGTTGGGGCTAATTGTGGATACTTCGATTGTGGTGGTGGAGGGGGTGCATGAAAGCTTGCGTGCCAAACGCATGAACCCCACCGACGCCGCGTTGCATTCGGTGGCGGTTTATAAGGCTCCACTCATTTCAAGTACGCTCACCACCATTTCGGCCTTCTTCCCGATGGCACTGATGACCGGTATTATGGGTCAGTACGTTAAACATATTCCCATTACCGTAAGCATTACCTTGTTGACGTCGCTGTTTGTGGCATTATTTTTGGTGAGTGCACTTGCAGCCCACGTGTTCAAAAACTTTAAAGCCGACCATCAGCGTGAACCTTTGTTGGACCGTTTTATCGCTCCGCTGAGGGTTTGGTATGAACAAAAAATTCGTTCGATTTTGACGAGCAAATTCAAACGCCGCACCTGGGTGGTGTGTATGATTTTGGCCAGCTTGATCACCATTTCTTTTCCGTTCATCCGCGTGATCAAAATTCAAATGTTCCCGCCGTTTAACGCCAATTACATTGTGGTGAATGTTGAAGCCCCCCTGGGATCTACCATTGAAGAGACTGATGCGATCACACAACAGGCTGAGCGATTTGCGGAACAAGTTCCTGAGCTGGATAATTTTGTTACCATCATCGGCGGGTCCGCCATTGGGATTACCGGCGAAGCCAATCAAGGCGGAACCGGCAGCACCAGCGTTAATCAGGCTTCGATCACCATCAACTTAAATCCCAAAGAAGAACGCACCTTGAGCAGCATCGAAATCAGTCAACAACTGCGTGAGCAAGTAAAAACCATTACCCAAGGGGACGTGACCGTTGTGGAACTGGAATCGGGCCCTCCCGGAGGCGCTCCGATTGAAGTGCGCGCTTTGGGCGACGATATCGCTAGTTTAGAACCGGTGGCGCTTCGCATTCAGGACGAATTGGAAGCGATGGCGGGCGTGCGTGATATTTCAACCGATATTGAGCATGGGACCGGTGAGTTTTATTTCACTCCCAAGCGTGATCAACTTGAATTTTATCAAATCAGCTTGGTTCAATTGGCGGGCGAACTCCGTGCAGCGGTTTTTGGAAATGATCGGATTAAGATCATTGAAAACGGCGAAGAAACTCCGATTGTGGTTCGAATGGACTATCGCAACGAAGCGTGCAAAAACAAGTTGGAAAACCAAATTCTTACTCAACGTGATCATGTGACCCTTTGCAACTTAAGCGCCAAAGACATCGATCAGGTGCAGCGAATTTTAATCAATACTCCCAAAGGCCAAGTGACCATTGGTCAACTGGTTCAAGTGAGCTTAAACCCCAGTGTTACCACCATCCGTCATCGCGATGGCAAAACGGTGATCAATGTGAAAGCCTATACCGAAGACACCCTTTTGCCCGCCGACGCAGTTTTGCTTTTGCAGGAGCGTCTTAAGGACCTTGTGTTGCCCACGGGGGTTAGCCTTCAGTACGGAGGCGAAACCGAAGACACAGCCGAATCTTTTCGCAGCTTAGGTCGGGCCATGATTTTGGGAATACTGATGATCGCCTTTATTTTGGTGCTGCAGTTCAATTCATTCAAACAGCCTTTCATTATTATGATGACGCTGCCACTCGCTTTGATTGGGGTGTTTAGCGGACTTGCACTTTTGCAACGCAATTTTTCATTCCCGGGTTTTATTGGAATTGTGGCCCTTTCGGGAGTGGTGGTGAACGATGCGATTGTGCTGATTGATCGAATCAATACGCATGTGCGTCGTGGTTTATCAAAATTGGACGCTATTTCCCTTTCGGGTAAGGAACGCTTGCAGCCCATTATTCTTACCACCGTTACTACCGCCACTGGCGTTCTTCCGCTTGCTTTTGCCAATGAAATTTGGGCCGACTTAGCTTGGTCGATTGTGTTCGGCATTTGTTTTGCCACGCTTTTGACTTTGGTGATGGTGCCGATTTTTTACAATTGGCTCGAAAAGAGCACGTGGTGGATTAATTTTCACTCTCATGAACGATCGCTCACTTTCGCTTATTCATGCATCCCACCCATGGGCAACTATTTTAGAGACTTGGAAAGCGGGTGAATCCCCTGCTCATTTGGGCTGGGAGTCCATTGCAAACGGTACAGGATTTAGGCATGGTGGTGGGAGGAATGGAGGAACAGTTATTTGAACGTCTTTGCTCCCGATCAACGAACGTGGTCACTTTATTCCGTTACCGATCCAGCTTTTTAGCCGCGCTTCACTGTGGCCCCTTCGCTTCTTCGTGGCTTAAAATGGCCACAGAAAAAGGCAGTCGCCAAATGAACGATTTGGCACAAGTAAAAGATTGGATGGCAATTCCAAAGCTACAAAATATTGTAAATAAAGCCCCCGAAGAAACTGAAATTGTTGCTGCTCGACTCGAAAGCGGTATTATTATGTTGATTGAAGGTCACCATCGGGTGATTGCAAAAATTTTAAATCCTGCAATGCCAACTCGCTTTCATCTTGCACTTACAGAGCTATGTGAAGATGATCAAAGATTTTATGAATCGTGGAATGTTTAGGCTAAGTGATTAAGATTAAAATTACGAATCATTACTTTTTTCAGGTTATTCAAAGCTGAAATTTCCAGCTAAAAAAGCTAGCATAAAGTCGACCACTTGAATGTGAAGTGCGAGGCGGTATATTGTAATAAATTTTTAATTCGTAGCTTAGTTTAGCGGCAGATTTATAAATATGAATTTAATTTCATTCAAAGCCAATTTTAGACTTACAACATCTTCTAAAATTTTTTCTACGTCTATTTCTGTATTACCATATATAAGATCAAAATAATCAATTAAACCGGCAACTGGAATTTTATTTTCGGGATACTTAAAATAGGTATTTTTATTGTCGCTTAATGAAAAATTTATATTGATAATATTCTTATCTATAAATTCTAGGTTGTGATAATACTTAACAGTATTTTTTTATGGTTTCAATACTATTTTCAAATGGTGATTTCGAATTATTTTTAGCTTTTAATATATTAATTATAGTATCTTTTTCAACTCCCGACTTTAACTTATTCGCTTCTGCTCTTAATTTTTTAATACTTTTTTGACTATTAAATTTATTAAATAATTTATCTAAATTATGGATTCTGTCTTTTTTGTCTAATTCACCCTTAACCTCTTGAATAAAAGTTTTAATAATGAGTTCAATAGCATGCTTTAGATTGTAAATAATTGCTATTTTTAAATGATTCCCATATTTAATCTCAATATTTTTCGTGAATTTTATAGTATGTTTTGGTTCTAAAATTTCTTTACATGAAAGCTCAACAATATCTAAAAAGGAATCTATAAATTCATACCATTCCGCAGTATCATTTCTTGTTTTTGATTGCACCTTAAGTTTTAAAATGTACTAAAAGTTCCTTTTGCTGGTCTCACATCTTTTCGGGCACTTCTAGGCCCAGCAGACTGAACCCGTCTTCCATCAGGCGAATGACGGCTGCCGTGATAAGCAGTCGGCTGTTTTTGTTGTTTTCGTCGGCTTTTAGAATAGGGAGTGCGTTGTAGAACGCATTGTATTTTTGAGCAAGATCGTATAAAAAATTGGCGATGTGATTGGGTTTGAATTCGACTTGGGCGCGATGGAGCACATCGGCATACTGCAGCGCCTGAAGGATGATTCCGGTTTCGTGATCGTCGGTTATGAGCAGTTCACAATCGGCTATTTGATCGGCCGACCTTTCCGTTTTTCGCAACACCGATTTGGCCCGAGCGATGGTGTACATTAAATAAGGAGCGCTGTTGCCCTCAAAATTGAGCATTTTGTCCCAATCAAAGATAATGTTTGAAATACGGTTTTGCTGCAAAATATTATAACGAATGCTGCCAATTCCCATTTGACGTGCCAATTCCTTCTGCTCCGATTCGTTCATCTCGACGGCTTTTTCCTGAATCAGTTTGAGCGAGCGCTCCTCGGCTTCGTCCATCACCGTTTCCAGCTTAACCATATTGCCCTTTCGCGTGCTCATACTACCGTCTTTAAACTGCATGCGACCAAAATCCACATGGATCATTTGCGCGTCGGTTAGACCCAATTTTTGGGTTACATAAAAGCGTTGCCGAAAGTGAAGCGATTGAGCGACGTCGACCACCCATATCATTAAATCGGGTTGCCAGGTTTTTTCCCAGTATGCGGCCTGGGCTAAGTCGCGCGTTAAATAAAGGGTGGCTCCGTCGGAACGACGCACAATGGCGGGTGGCTCATCGGGATTTTCCATCGGCACGATCCAAGCCCCCTCTTTTCCGTCGATGAATATCCCCTTCTCTCTGCCTTCTTTTAAAAGGCGGGCATTTTATCTTCGTAAAAACTCTCTCCGTTCATTTCGTCAAATTCAACCCCTAGGCGCTCATAAATTTGATTGATTTCGACCATGCTCCAGGTCACAATTCGTTTCCACATGATTCGGTTTTCCTGATCTCCGTCTTCGAATTTTTTTAGATTCAGCACGGGCCAAATCCTCGATGGATGGGTTTTTTTCGGCCTCATTGTGAAACCGCACATACAAGGCGAGTAACTCGTCGATGGGATTTTTTCAATTTGATCGGTATTGCCCCAGGTTTTAATGGCGTAAATCAGCTTACCAAACTGCGTTCCAATATCCCCTAAATAATTATCAGCGACCACCTTCCATCCCATTCGGCGGTACAGTTTTTTAATCGAGTCCCCGATGACGGTTGAAAGTAAATGGTGAATCCCGAGCGGCTTGGCGATATTCGGACTGGAATAATCGATCAGTGCCGTTTGCCCTTTTTGTTCAATTTCAGATTTCAAAAACACCTCCACCGATTTCGCAAGATTGCATACGATTTTTGAATAAAAATTTTGTTCAATAAATAAATTGATGAAACCTGGGCCGGCAATTTCGACTTTCTCGAACGGACTTTCTTTAAGATTCGCCGCAATTTTTTGCGCCACCTCGCGCGGGTTTTCCCCAGCTTTTTTAGCTAAAATCATGGCAACATTCAGGGCAAAGTGACCGTGTTCCAAGGTTTTGGTGGCTTCCAGACGGACTTGTTCGGGCTCAATGGAATACCCGGCCGATTGAATGGCTTTGATGACCTGATTTTTGAGTTCGTTTAACATGCCTTTTGATTATGGATTAACAATGACGAATTACGAATTACGAATTATGCTACTGTGGTTTATTTAACCGAATTAATTCGTAATTGACAATTCCTATTTTTTTATCGCTAAGCCGCAATCGAAATGAGGCCCGCGTTTATAGCTGCCATTTGCAGCCGTTGCCAATCTCCTTCTTGCTTAATACGCATCAGTTCGCTGTAAGGCATTTTTAACATCGCTGCCATTCGACGGGCCTCGGATCGTTCGGAATTATACGCATCGAAATTTTCGGTGGTCTTCAAGCTGGCCATGGATTCTTCGACGGCATGGATCGCTTCTTTTCCAAATAAATGAGCAAGCCACTGATCAACACGACGGGACCCTTCGGCCCGGTGAGATTCCCGGTGGCGCCGCTCATGCATGACCACACGCCGAACTCGGTCGCGCGCATCGCTCACTTCGCGCATTTGATCGATGATTTCGGGCGCCATGGCTATTTGATCATTGGCCGGATTAAAGCTGGCCAGTGCTACTTTTTCTCCCCCTTGATGCACGTCTGTCTGTTTCATAACGGCAAGCTCTGCTATCGATATTCCCGCGTCTTTTATGCCGGCACGGACCTTTTGGATGCAGCTTAAAACCGGCTCATCATTCTGAGCTTCGACCGTTTGGGTAACGGAATTTAATATGGCCTCCATATGTGCCCCGTGATGGTCACGAATGCCTTTTTTCATGGGATTGGTCTTGCTTAAGCCTATCAAATTTAGGTTGCACATTCAATGAATTTTGGTAAGCTTACCATTACTGATATCCTAATTAAACAATGACCAGCGAGCTACTGCTCTTTTTGTTTCTTATCTGCCTTTCGGGCGCCTTCTCGGGTGCCGAAATTGCCCTCACCAGCCTGTCGGAAGCAAAAGTACGAGCCATTCAGAACGATAAAAAATTTGCCAGTAAAGCAATTGTAAAACTCAAAAAATATCCTCACAAGCTTTTGATCACCATTTTGATTGGGAATAACTTGGTGAACATTTTAACAAGCGTGCTGGCCACCCTATGGGCGGCCAACGTCTTTGGAAACAACTCGGTGGCATTGGTAACGGGAGTGATCACTTTTTTCATTCTGGTGTTTGGCGAAATCACCCCCAAAACCATCGCCCAAAAATTTGCTTTGCCGTTTGCCCGCATTATGGCTCATCCCTTGCGAATGCTGATGTGGATTTTCACCCCTATTATTTTGATTTTGGAAGGCATGATCCACTTGATGATGCGCCTGCTCAAGCTCAATCCCTCCCTGAATTCGGTGAGTGAAGAGGAATTGCTTGCGATGGTGGATATTGGCACTCAAGAAGGAGTGATTGAAGAGGAAGAGCAAGAATTGATCGAGAACGTGCTGGAGTTCAGTGAGACCACCGTTCAAGAGGTTATGACCATGAAAAAAGATATGGAGGTGATCGACATCGATACTCCCATTCGCGATGCGGTTAAGTTTTTTATTGCCCATTCGCACTCTCGCATTCCGGTGTTCAAAAAAAATATCAATAACATTGTTGGGATTGTAACGGTGCATGATATTTTGCAATTACTGAACGAGCCCAATGGTCATCGCTCGCTGAATGATTGCAATTTTTCGCACCCCATTGTGGTTCCTAAAACCAAGTCGATCAGTAAATTGTTCGGCGAATTTCAGCGCAGACGTCAACATATGGCCATTGTGGTGGACGAGCACGGCGAAACGGTAGGCCTAGTGACCATGGAAGATATTTTGGAAGAGATTGTCGGTGATATTGCCGATGAACAAGATCGAGAGAAAAAAACCATTCGAAGCATGGGTAAAAACGAATGGGAAGTACGCGGTGAAACCACGATTGAAGAGCTGAATGATGCCCTGGATATTGAGCTGGAATTTCCGGTTCACGAAAGCGTTAGTTTGCTTATTTTGGAGGAATTGCACCGTTTTCCTAAATTGGGTGAAAAAATCACCTATCAGAATTTGATTCTGCAGGTCGATGAAATGTCTAAAAAGAAGATTGAGAAAGTACGCATCACCAAGTTGAACCGTTCGGAGGAGGACGAATCTTAAACCCATTTTGTCATGCACCAGCTCATTGAACTGTCGCGCGCTTTAATTGAACATCATGGCTACAGCGCTATTTTCTTTTTGACCACAGCCGAACAATTTATTTTCCCCATTCCGGTCGATATTTTTATTGGCATGGGAACTTCTTTTGGGCTCAGTTTTAAAACCATTTTACTTTTGGTGCTGGCTGGCGCCCTGCTGGGATCACTCATTGGCTATTGTTTGGGGCGTTTTTTGGGCCATCCGATCGCCTTATGGGTTTTTGGGCAAAAGCGCCTGGACCGCGGGGAAGCCTTCATTAAAAAATGGGGTGTTTGGGGGGTAATTTTAGCGGGACTCACCCCCATCCCATTCAAATTGGTCACTTGGACGTCGGGCATTTTCGAAATGCCTCTGCGAAAATTTTTACTGGGAGTGATTGTGGGTCGCATGCCGCGTTATTTGATCAGCGCCTTCGCTGGCAACTGGCTTATTCACACTCAATTTTACGCGAGCGAGAATATGAGTGCCGTCCTTTTGGGTACTCTGCAGGGCATCACGGAATTTCTGCCCATTTCAAGTTCCGGGCATTTGGTGATCGCTGAACACTTTTTAAAACTCCCTCCTACGATCACTCAAATGAGCCTTGAGTGGTTTGATATTTTGTTGCATGGCGGTTCTTTGCTGGCTATTTTACTTTATTTCAGGCGTGATTGGATGACGCTGCTGAAAGAGATATACCAACTATTCGCCAAGCGCACACTTGCGCGGGATTCTTTGTTGGTGCTTTTGGCCATCGGAACCTTTCCCGCTATTTTTGCCGGATTGTTTTTGGGCGACTGGATGTCGAACACTTTGCGCACCAACACCACCGTTGCGATCGCATTTATGGTGGGAGCTGCTTACTTTTTGTTGGCCGAATGGAAGGGGAAGCATGCAAAAAACGAACAGCCCACTTTTACCAATGCTGTGGTGATTGGTTTTGCACAAGCGTTTGCTTTGGTTCCCGGACTATCGCGCGCGGGTACCACCATTGCCACCGGTATGCTCACTGGGCTGCAGCGTGAATTTGCGGCGCGTTTTTCGTTCTTGTTGGGTGGCATCGCTATTTTGGCGGCCAATTTATATGCACTGATTTCGCTAAAAAACGGGGCCTCGCTGCCGCCTTTGGGGTTTACGTTGGCCGGCGTGATCAGCGCGTTTGTGGTGAGTCTTTTGACCGTGCATTATTTGATGAAGTTTTTAAAACATCATTCACTGCGGGTCTTTAGTTTTTATTTGTTTTTAATGGGGAGTCTGCTGCTTACGTTTTTAAACTAATCATAAAGCGCTCCATAGCCAATGCCAACTCGCTTTCGTCGTCGGTGGTTGTTTTAATGGCCCCGGTTTTTACCGCCACATCAATCGCCACCAAATCGGCATGAGCTTTTTTTAATGCGTCGGTGGTAAAATTTTTGGCTTGGCTACTGGCATTGCGCAGCACAAATGGATGCAATTTGAGCGAACTGGGATCACTCGTTTCTTTAATTTGGATTAATATACGAATTTGGCGTGCCAACATATAAAGCACCTGATGCATGCTTTCGCCCGCAACTTGCAGCCGATTGAGCTCTTTTAATGCGGCGTTCGTATTTTTAACACTCAATGCGTCCGTTAATCGAAATAGGTTTGCCTCATTGGTGGGAATTACCAATTCTTCAATTGTATCGCGCGGGATGGACTGATCACCGGCATAGGTGGCCATTTTTTCGATTTCACGATCCAGTTTCCATAAATCCTCACCGGCATAGCTTACCAAATGCAAAGCGGTTGCCGCATCGATTTTTCCGTTATATTTAGAGCTTTGTCTTTGTACCCAGTTTGATAATCCGGCACCCTTGAGCGATTCAAACGATTTTACCGTCGCTAATTGAACTAATTTTTTATACAAACTTTTTCGCTTATCCGGATTGGGTTGCACCAGTACCACGATCGATGTTTCGGGAAGGCTTTGGACCACCTTCAGCAAGGCCTCCTCTTGTTCTGGAGTGATGCCGGCGTCGCGTTTTTTGCCAGTGGATGCGGATTCAGGCAACCCCTCCAAAAAAATCAGGCGTTTATCCCCCAAAAACGGTGCGGTTTCGATTTGGGAAATCATTTCGGGAATCGTGTGATCTTCGATCGACAAAATCGACAAATTGAGATCGCCGTGTTTTTCCAAAAAAGCATTCTTCCAACCTTTCACAAGTTCTTGCAGACGGTAGGTATCTTCGCCGGTGAAAAAGTGTAAATTATTACTTATTACCTATTACTTATTATTTATTACTTATTATTTTGAGTTTTTTATTTACATTTTTTCCGTTAAACCATTCAGCCAGGCGTCTTGGAGGTTTTGGAGCGGTACATCGATCACCGTTTCGCCGGCTTCTTTCACTACCCATTGCGCGGATTCGGTTACGGTTCCCAATTTAATCAATTCCACGGAATGGTTGTGCGCGAGTTTTTTAAGCGCTTCGGTTTGATTGGGCTTCACTTCGATCACAAATCCGCCGGTTTCGGAGTAGAGTTTTTGGAACGTGTTTACCGGCCCAACATTGGCAATATCCACCGAAACGCCTAATTTTCCGCCCCCGGTGCGATTGTGCGGCATGGTCATTTCGGCCAGTGTTACCGCAAGCCCACCTTCGGAGATGTCGTGCGCCGATTCAATCAGGTTTTTTGAAACGGCTTCGACCATGAAGTCGATTTCGTTTTTCACTTGTTTTAAATCGGGCTTGGGAACATTGGCCCCCACAAATCCAAGCAACCGATAGGCCTCGGAAGCCCCCAATTCGTTTTGGCGCGCGTTGATCAAATAAAGTTGATTGCCAGCGACTTTGAGCGACGTGGTAACAGCATTTTCGTAGTCATCGATCACACCGGCCACCCCGATCATGGCGGTGGCGTCGACGGAATTGTACAAACTCACGTTCCCCGAAATGATGGGGGTTGGAATCGCTTCGCACGCTGCCTTGATTCCGCGCACTCCTTC
This sequence comes from Candidatus Peregrinibacteria bacterium, assembly GCA_016699515.1. GTDB lineage: Bacteria > Patescibacteriota > Gracilibacteria > UM-FILTER-43-11 > UM-FILTER-43-11. The sequence goes on from CP064978.1 coordinate 787,258, forward strand.
GGTGAATTCCCACATCAGTTCCGGCTTTTCGGGATTGTTGTAATTCAAACAGTCGGTCACCGCAATGGGGCGTGCGCCCACAGCCGCCACGTTTCGCATGGCTTCGACGACGGCGTTTACCGCTTGCCAATACGGTGAAATTTTGGAGTAGTTTCCGTTTCCGTCCTGCGTGATCGCCACTCCCACTTTTTGGGCCGCGGCAGAAACCCCTTCTTTATCTAAAAGTGGAGCGATCACCCCTGCGTCGGCCTCGCCGGCTTCTAAAATCGTGTTTCCTTGTACATTGCGGTCGTAGCGTTCGTAAATGGAGCGACGAGAAGCGATGTTTTCGGAGGCGAGCATGCGCAAGAAGAAATCTTCCTGAAGGCGCGACGACGTCGTCGCGCCTTCGAATGATTTTCGAATCTCATCCTCCGTTGGTTCTGAAACGTGATAAATTCGTTCTTTTACGTCGCGATTGTAGCGCAACCCTTCGGTGATGTCGGTGGCCTTGGCGTCGCATACCTTTTCGCCTTTGTAATGCAAAATATACCGATCACTTTGAGTCACTTTTCCAATGTTGGCTGCACGCGCTCCTTCGGCAACCGATCCCAGCTCCCATTTTACGTTGTAATGATCCAAAATCAGATCGGTGAGCTCGGGATGACAAGTCCAGGCAAAACGTTCCTGAGTTTCGCTGCAGGCGATCACGCTGGGGTGCAGCCCTTCCATTCCCACGGGGATTTTTTCGAGGTCGATTTCGGCTCCAAATCCTTTTTTATCGACCATCTCGACCGTGGAACAAACGTTCCCGCCCATGTCTTTGAATCCTACTTTATCGAGCTTGCCCATCTCTTTTAAACGCTTAAAAAGGTCGTAAGTGGCCGCGAGCAAATGTCGCTTTAAAAATGGATTGGGCTCTTGCACCGCCCTTTGTTGATCTCCTTCTTTTCTTCGTCCAGCTCTAAGCTGGCGAACGACGCTCCGCCCATTCCGCTGTTATCGGTAGGCTTACCGATGGTCACGATGTCGTATCCTACTTCGCCGGCCTCGTCGGGAACGAAGGAGTGAATGATTTCGTCTTCGCGCACCAAACCAATGGTGAGCACGTTTACCAAACAGTTGTCGTTGAAATTGGGATCAAAACGAACGTCCCCTCCCAAATTCGGCACTCCGATCGGGTTTCCGTAGCCGGCTACGCCGTCGACCACGCCTTTGGCGATCACATTGGCCTGGTGATTTTTGATATCGCCAAAGCGAAGCGAATCCAAAACGCCGATCACGCGGCCGCCCATACAAGCCACGTCACGCACGTTTCCGCCAATTCCGGTGGCGGCGCCTTCGTACGGCACAATTTGGCTGGGATGATTGTGACTTTCGTGCGACATAATAATCCCCCAACGCACGTCGCCGTCTTTGACGAGTTCAATCACGCCCGAATCTTCGACCGGGCCCAAAATAACCCGTTCGCCCGTAGTGGGCAGAGTTTTTAAATACGGGCGCGTGCTGCGATATGAACAGTGTTCCGATCCTTGAATATCCCAAATCACCACTTCGGTCACCGTGGGGCGCGCCCCAAAATAGTTTCAATTTTACGCGCCTCTTCTACTTTCAGCCCCAAATTGTACTGATTGAGTGCGTCTTTTACCTGCTCGTCGCTCATTTTTGAGAAATCCAAAGTGTCGGGCACTGCTTATTAAGTTAAGAGTTAAGAGTTAATAATTAAGAATTCTTAATTATGTACTCCCATTAAACCGAAGATTTGGGGGAAAGACAATGGATATTAGAGGCCTAAAAGCGGCGCATTGAGCTCTTGCAAATCGGATTTCAATAGTGCTTCGAACTGTTCAATCACTCGGGCAATGGGCGGGCGTTCGCCGGGATCGGTTTCCAGCATAGGGTTTATTATCTTAGCCAGTTCACGCCTTGTTGTGATCTTTTTTTCATCTAAAATATGTCCTGCGAAATATTCGTATGTTCGATCGCTGGCTGCCACGTATTCTTCGATGCACCAGTACAAAATTTTTGTCAAAGAATAGACATCACTTTGTACTTCGACGGATCGATTGTAAAATTGCTCAGGACTCATGTATTTTATCGTTCCACTCACTAAATTTCCTTCTAGGACTTCTCCTTGTTTACGAACCGTATCGTAGTCGTTTAACAACCATCTAAATAGCCCTTCCTCTACTTCAGCCATGGAAACTTGCATGATGTTCCCCGGTTTTACATCCCGATGGGCTAGGTTGTGTTGATGCAGCTGAGCGAGACCTTTGGCTGTATGTAATAACGCTTGAACCAGCTCGCGAATGGTCATTCGCCCGTTCGACTTTTTTCTTTCCACAATCAACTGAGTTAGGGTTTTGGAGCCTTCTGGCATTTTTTGTAATAAATGAGCCAATTGAGGTGGCTTTTCATCATTTGCAGCAGCAATGTGATATGAATGAAAATAGCGCCCCAAATGAGGATGATTGGTAATGGCGGAAAATCCAGGCACTGTGTGATAAATACTTTCAAGCTCAGGAGTGCCTGTTTTGTCCGGATGAGCCTTTTCTATTTTTAGCGCTAATGGACTTGCGTTATCGTCGTGTGGAACGATGCCATAGACGATACTCATTCCCCCTTGTCCTAAAACGCTCCCCAGTACCAGTGCGTTTCGCCCTAATTCTCTTGCCACTTGGGCGCGCACGTACTCTGCAGCTGCGTTGCAAGCATCACGAAAAGCGAGCGCTAAAGGCTCGCCCCCCCCCTTCGTTTATCGGTGCAACATTTAAAACCAGTAAAGGTCGGGCTGTAGATTGACGAATTCTCGCTCTCATGCTTGCCACGTATGCGTCCATCAGTTCGCGCTGATCAAGCCTGTTTAAAACTTTTGCCGTTACTACCTCGGTAAAAGCAGTGCTTTCTGATAAAAGCATTAATGTTCTCAAGGGTGGATGGTGTGGCGTTTGAGGCTGATGCATAACAATCCATTGCTACTATTTTCCAAGCTAAGTCGGGTTTTTATCAACCGAGTGAAGGGTGGGTAGCCATATTGCTGGTTCACCTATTACTCTGCCATTTGGTTGTGCTTTTTGGGCGATTCTATCGACATGCTGTTTTGCATGATCAGGAACTATCAATAATTTACCCCCTTCATTTAAATTCACCAGCGCGTGTTCCTCGGCTTTTGAGTGCACTTCGACAATTTTGATTGCTGAATTGGGGATTGATTTTTGCAAAAAGCCTCCTATTCGCAAACGTGTATTGTAAACAACCGGTAACTTCCTTACCCGTTCCCATTGGCCCACAGTTGGTAGCATTTCGCCTAATTCTAAAACTATTTGACGCTCTTTAAGGCGTTGAATAAATTCCCGTATTCCCGAAGCTATTTCTACAAATAATTGCTCGAATTCTGCTGGCTTACCGAGCACACCTAATAACCGTGGAATAACATCGGAGCGATCTATGTAGCGAATTGTCGTGTTTGCTTGGGGCATAGCAGGGCAACTTTATTGTTATTTCGTCTGAACCTTGTACCAATGGGCATGAGCAGGCTCGGTGCTAGCACTGGGCCCGGGTTTTATAAGTTCGTATGTTTTGGTGAGGCGAAGCACACCGTTCGCAGGCTTCCATTGTTGCAAATCAAGGGCATTTGGGTCAACCGTTTCGTCTGGGCGTTCTAGGTACACCAATCCACCTAAAGCATTTGGATGTTGATGCACGCCAAAGGGCCCGTCGGTTTGATTAATGCGGTTATTTTCCAAAGGAACTACCACAGCCAATTGGACATTGCTATAGGTCGTTTTCAGTGCGTTTTGAACCGCGTCGCGTATGGTGCTTGCAATTTTTTCTTCTGCCTCGGGGGTGTGTCTTCCCCCCAAATTCAACAAAATGACCCGAGCATTCAAGCGGGTCAACTGTTCAATTTCTTTACGAATGGCCTGAGTGCGTTCTGGGGCACCAGCTGCAATCGCGTTGCCATCAACAGGATAGTCTGAAATGAAGCGGTGTTGATGGATGATGGCTAGCTTCTCGGACATCCCAAATGGCATCAGGTATTATTATGCACATTCTAAACCTAATTTAAAATTTGTCAATTCAATTATGCTGCGCCATTTTGCTGTGCTCGCATTGGTTGAATTGGTGGTGTTAATAACTGTGCCTCTATTGCAGATATTCCTTCATACGTCGGTTGACTTAAATCACCTGCTGGCTCTTCAATGATTTGATTAATGGCCTTTAATATCTCGTCCACTTCCGGACGATTTTCTGGTTCAAACGCTAAACAACGCCTTACAATTGGCTTTAGCGATTCGGGCATCGTGGTTTTTTGTACATCATATTGATTATTTTTTGCAAACTGAACGACCTGGCGATAGTTATGAGCATCCGCTCTTCCTCCAAATACTTCAAAAAGTGTAATTCCAATGGAGTACACATCTGACCTTGAAGTTATGGCTTTTTTTCCGCTTGCCTGTTCAGGGCTCATGTATTTAATTGTTCCCGCCGAATATTTATCGTTATAATTCTCTTTGCAAATCATTTCATAATCCATTAAAACCGCGTTTCCATCCGGTTTTATTAAAATATTATCAGGTTTAATGTCGCGGTGGACCAATCCTGCCTGATGCAAAGCTTTTGCCCCTTCCACCCCTTGTGCAATTGCCTTTAAAGTATCTCTCACACTTATTTGGCTTTTGATTCGGTTGCTAAGGCTGATTACTCCTTCCAGATACTCCAGCACTTCCAATCGCCCATCCTTCCCTGCTTCTGAGCCACGCATGGCCATGGTTCCGTAGTATTTCATTAAATAGGGGCACGTTTGCGTAGCCTCTTTTAGCGCAGCGCTAACTTCTGAATCTCCTGACACCATGTACTCAACCCCTTTATCAAACTGAATTTGCTTTAATGCAACAGGTTTTTGACCTTCAGGTTGATACCCTTTGCTCACCACCCCCATTCCGCCTGCGCCCAATTCGTGCCCTTTTACATAAATGGAAGGATGATTTAGTGTTACGGACAGCGCAGCTCGAGTTTGATCGATTCTCTGCTTTAATTGTTCGTCGTTGGGACTCAGGGCATCACTGTTCTTTTTATATTGGCTTTTTCTTTCTTCAATCCATTCAGGGCATTGTTGGGCGATTTCTAAAATGAGCTCGCGTAACGTTTCGGGGTCTTTTGCTCGCTTTGCTTCGAGCGCCAAATCAAGCAGATTATCGAGCTTAAGCACTAAGGGGTCTTTATCTTCCTGTGCCTGATTGATTGCAGCGGCAATTTGCTGGGCTAATGTGGTCAAATGAGCCTCTTGCGCCTTAACTGGTTCAGACAGGTCTAAATGTTCAATAATATTCTTGGCTCTCAGAGCAATCTGCCCCAAGTTTTGCACCACCGCTATTTGTTCCGCTTCCATTTCCCGACTCAATTGTTTCACTAGTTCTTGGATTTGTTCAAAAAATTGACCCTGTTGCTCCGCAAAAGACACATCCAAAAGCACTCCCTGCGTATCAAGCTGAGGCGAAACTTCTTCCATCACAATCGTTGCAAATTGCCGCAGTAGTATTTGCTTTTGGAATTTTTTTTCTTCTTCATCAAGCGATTTCGCATCGACCTTAGTCAATTCCTGGAACAATCGAGCAAAATCATCTGATTTTTTAATGGCTTCTAAATGGGAATTCAATTCACTTAAATCGACGGTAACGTCAATTTCACTCACGCTGGATGGCTTTCTAATTAGAGTGGTTGCGTTTCCCTCGACTATTTCACTTGTAGAAAAGCGATGCAAAAGTGTTGTTGCGCTCGCGCGCACTCCAGATGCCAGCTTATTCCACCAGGACGAACCGGTTGATTCTACGATTTCAATCTGTTTTTGTTTCATTTTTTATAAATCCTTTTATTATACCAAAAAAAGGGCTTTTAGGCAATATTTTCGGCGTGCCGATACTTTGCATCCCCTATCACCAGCGGCAGTGCCAGTGATTTGTCTGCTGTATTGGGTTTTTTACCTTGATTTAAGCGCCAGTCATTCATTCCGTCCCCACTTGATGGAATTATAACCTGATCGCCTGTGACTTGAATTTTGGCTACCCTTCTGGCTTTTAAGTTTTTTTCTTTTATGATTCTTTCAACTTCCTTTCGTCCAGCATCGGCCAATCGTTGAGCAATGTCTAATGCACGTCTACCATTAATAAAAAGAGCTTGCCTATCGTTTCCCATCACTTGAGAGGTTTCAAAAACGACTATATTACTGCCGTTAGCCAAACTTTCCATTTGCTGTCGCACATGATCGATTACCTTCTTGTGCCACTCTGAAATGCTAGGTATTTCATCGCTTAAAAGCCCGGACATTAAATCTGACGAAACCAGTGTGACCACGGGAATAAGATCTTCTTCCGGTTGTAAATGAGGGCCATTCATAATATCAGGGCAAAATATTATGTACTTATTTTAAGGTTTATTTAATTTTTGTCAATCTGGCCTTTTTTAAGCTAGTTTTTTTAGAAAGGGGCGAATGTCGACGTGCGATACTTCGTCAACCAATGTGGTTTTTTTGCCTTGGCGTTGCGGCAAATGTTCGAGGTAGTTTTTGCTTTCAAGGTCTTGATACAAAATGCCCATGGCGATTTCTTTGTCGATATCTTGAGCCACTTCGCGCGCCATTTTGAAATTTTGGGGGTTGAATCCTTTCAGATCACGAACGTTTCGAAAACGATCCCAAAACCAGGTGGCGCTGGTGGATTTGTTGTACGTGGGGCAAAGCTGCATGATTTCGATGAAGGCGAATCCGTTGTGTTTAAGCCCGGCTTGAATCACTTCGGTCATGTGGTTTACATCGCCCGAAAAAGTGCGCGCCACAAAGGTGGGATTCAAACTCATCACAAAATCGCAGGCGTTCATGGGCTGTGCGGTTACTCCGTCGGGCGAAGCGTTCATTTTGAATCCGGGACGAGTGGTGGCCGATGCTTGCCCAGTGGTGAGTCCGTAGTTTTCGTTGTTGTGCAAAATAAAAAGCATCGGGTAATTGCTGCGCACTCCGTGGACCAAGTGATTCACCCCTTCGCTCAGGGTGGCTCCGTCGCCGGCTTCGGCGATCACTTTCATTTTTGGATTGGTAATGGACGCCGCGGCGGCCGCCGAAATGACGCGGCCATGCAGGCCGTGAAAGGTGGTCACTTCGCCGTCTCCGATTTTGTCGGAGCCGTTTCCGCTACAACCGATGTCAAAAAAGAACACCGCGTTTTGAGGTTTGATATTTTCGATTACCATGGCGCGTTCCAGCGCTTTTTGAATTCCATAATTTCCACAACCACCACACCAAGTCAGCTTTTCTTTCGACTCGTATTTTAGATAATCATTTTTTCGATCCGATAGTGTTTTGATGACTTGCGTCATAATTACGAATTACGAATTAAAAATTACGAATTTTTCTTAACGTAATTTAATACATCCTCAAGAAAGAAAGGTCGTCCGTTCCATTTAAGTAGTCGTCCGGTAAAACGGCGATTGGTGTGCATTTCGATCAGGTTGGCCAACTGCCCCAGATAGTTTCCTTCGAGGATATGGACGTTCTTGTTTTCTTGGAAGAATTTTTCGAGGCGCTTGGTTTTGAGCGGCCACAAGTAATCGTAATGCAAATAATTAACGTCGATCCCGGCTTCTTTCAGCGCGTCGATTGCATCGAGCATAACGCCTTTGCTGCTACCCCAACCCACGAATGAAATTTTGGCGCCTTTCGGTTTGCCGTACACCACGGGTTCGGGCATGGCTTTTTCGATCGCCTTTAGTTTGCGCAGGCGTTTTTCGTACATTTCGTGGCAAGGCTGAGCTTCTTCGGTCAACGTTCCGTCTTCGTGATGCTCGTCGCTGTTGGCGTAGTAACCCGACGGCGCACTGCCGGGAACCCAGCGATACGAAACACCGGATGGGGTGAGTTTAAAGCGATCGGATTTGGTGAGTTTTTGAAGTTCGGCGGGCTTGGTGACCAAACCACGCTTGATCGGGATTTTTTTATGTTGGAAGGGTTCGACCATCGCCTGAGTTTCGGCCACCACTTTTTCGCTGAGGAACACCACCGGAATTTGGAATTCCTCGGCGTAATTGAGCGCGTGTTGAATCAGTTCGTAATTACTGGTGGGGTCGCTGGCGGCGATCACCATGCGCGCGTATTCCCCGTGGCCGGCATGTATGGCTAAATTTAAATCGCCTTGCGACGTCCAGGTGGGGAGCCCTGTTCCCGGGCCGGGCCGTTGGCAAATCACCACAACTAGAGGATTTTCGATCATTCCGGCCAGCGAAACCGTTTCGGTCATCAGGTCGAATCCCCCGCCGCTGGTTCCCACCAGCGAACGCGTTCCCATAAACATGGAACCGACCGCCATTTGCACCGCGGTGATTTCATCTTCGGCTTGTTTAACGACCATTCCGGTTTCGTGCGCGTAATTGGCCAAGTGCATTAAAATAGAACTAGACGGACTCATGGGGTACGCGAAGTAAGCGCGCACTCCTGCCTGAATAGCCCCGAGCGACAGCGCATGATTGCCGTCGAGCATGATGGTTTTGGGCTTGGTTTTGGGGTGAGGTAATTTATGTTCGTGAATGTTGAGGCCTTTGGCTTCGTATCCGGCGCGCACGCATTTTAAGTCGATCTCGAGCAATTTGGGCTTACTGGCAAACTGTTTTTTGATCGGCGCTTCGATGTGCTTTAGGTCGAACCCGAGCACGCGCCACATCAGCCCAAGAAGCACCATGTTGATCATCAATTCGTTTCCGCCCAATTCGTGGGCAATGTGCCGAGCAGGCAAGTACAACAGTTTAATTTTTCGTTTTTTGGCGCGCTCTTCCAGATCTTTGATCAAATGATGCCTTTCGTACCCGTGCACCAAAACTCCGCCGGGCTTTACAATGTCCAAATATTCCAACAGCCCGGCACGGTCGAGCGCGATCACTAAGTCAACTTCGGTCGAAAGCGAGTGAATGGGCTTGAGGCTAAAATCGATCTGCACATTGGAATGACCGCCCTTGATGAGCGATGGGTATTCACGGTCGGAATGAACGTAATAGCCCATGTGCTTAAGCGTTCGAGAGACGATTTGCCCAACACTGAGCAGGCCCATTCCACTTTCACCGGCGACTTTTAGGACGATTCTTTTCATTTTGTTAGGGTGTAGGGGGTAGGGTGTAGGGTGTAGGGTGTAGGGTGTAGGGGTAGGGTGTAGGGGGGTAGGGTGTAGCCAGGGGGAACTACCCCCTACACCCTACATGGCTGTTAGCAATTGTTTAACCCACAACGGAACTAAGGTCTTCAGGTGCCTTACGGGTGCTCCACTGATGCGAAGGGCCGGCGTTACCACGATTCCATTATGTTTTTGAATCCATTCTTCTAAAATCGGGGCGGCTTCGATGTGATACTGGGCATCGTATTTGGGATCGCCCAAACCGATCACCGCAAAGGCGTGCTTTTTTAGATCGACTGCTTCATTTTTATCGACAAACGCTTGCATGTATTCCTGAAGCAATCCGTGGCCGTAGGTGGAACTGGCCAAAATGGTAAGATCGGCTTTTTTAAGATCTTTTTCGGTGGCCATTTCTGCCCGCGTGAGCGAGACCGATTTTTTTTGTTGCTCCAAAAGCATCGCCACCGTTTCAGAGACCATTTGCGTGTTTCCACTGGTACTGCCGTAGATAATGTGAACCGATGACTTTTTGTTTTGGATTGGCATGCCTAAAGGATATCAAAAACCATTAATGCGCGTCTACAACATTTCTGGTCATTTCGACTGACCGAAGGAAGCGGAGAAATCCCTTGAACATTAAAAGAAGGCGCGAATGATCATTCGCGCCTTCTTTGTTGATTCGATCACAAAGGGATCTCTCCCCGCCTCAGACGGGCGGTCGAAATGACAAGGGGGTTGTGGTCGAGATGATGACGTCGCGGCTTCTATTTTAATTCCTGGCATTTTGGGCAAAATGAGGTGCCGCGTTGGGCCACTTTGATTCCGTGCAGGGTCGTTCCGCACACTTTGCATGGTAGCCCTTTGCGGCCGTAAGCGTAGTGCATTTTTTGCGCGCTGCCAATGTTTCCAAAGGCGTCCATAAATTCCCCAACCGACGAGCCGCGGGCCTGAACGGCGTATTCCAAAATGCGGCGCATTTCGTGATATAAATTTTCAAGATCCGATTCACTCAAGTTTTCGAGACTTGACTGCGGGTGCAGCCCGGCGGCGAAACTGATTTCATCGGCGTAAATGTTGCCGATTCCGGCCAGCAGAGTTTGATCCAATAACTTGGCTTTTAGTTTTCCTTTTTTGGATCGAAACCGCGCTTTAAAATCGTCGACGGTAAAGTTAGGGTCGAGCGGCTCTTGACCCAATTTTTTAATTTCGGGCAAGGTTTTGTAATCCGATTTTTTAAGCATCCAAGCTCGCCCGAATTTACGTTGATCGGAAAATCGCAATTCTTTGTTTCGATCGAATTCAAAACATACATGCACGTGAGTGTCGGCTTTGTGACCTTTTTCTCGAATGAACAGTCGACCGCTCATGCGTAAGTGGATCAGCAAAATCCAATCGTCGCTCAGTTCGATCGCAATGTATTTGGCGCGACGATGCACGGCAATGATCTTTTTGCCGATCAGGTTTTTTTGGAATGCACTCAAAGACGGACTGAGCGCTTTGGGCCAGTCCGTCTGAATGGATTTAAAGGTATATCCGACCAAATGATGAAGGTCGGAAACAATGGTTTGTACTTCGGCCAGTTCGGGCATAAAAACTAATTCAATCCGTTTTTATTCAGCTGCGGGAGCATCTGATTCGGCGGGCACTTCGCTATTCATTTGGCCGCTCAACCCCATCATTAAACTCAGTGGGTCGAACTCTTCAAATTCTGCGGGCACTTCGATCGATACAGGCTTGTTGTAGCTATTGGCCAAAATAGTAAGAGAAATATCGAAGGATGCTCCTTGGGATTCGGCATTGTCGGCCATCAAGTTAATGATTCCTTTGGAAAGTTGGTGGTCCTCTTTTCCGATCCATAGATCGATGCTTTTGATCGAATTGAACAACTCATCCATATCGGCGGGTTGGAGCGTTTGAGTTGAGTCGGGCATTAACGATCCCAATTGGTTTAAATAGGCGGTCATGCCCTCTTGGTTCAAACTCACTTGGTAATGATATGAATCGCGGCCGTTTACGGTCTCTGTGCCATATTCTTTGGTAACATCAAACAAATCCGCTTCCACAAAGAATTGTTTGGCTTTTTCCTCCATTTCAATCATTTCATCGGTGCGCTCATTCGCCAGGCTCGATACGATTCCGGGCAAAAAGTCACTGGATAATTTTAACCAACGATCTTTGTAAGATTCAATGATAGGGAGATAAGGAGCGATGCTGGGATCCTTGAAATTAAATTCTCCCAATTTAAACAAAAACTCAGTTCCATTGATCAAAAAATTCACGCCCATGTTCCCTTGAGTGGTGGCTTCGGCGGAGGTTAGGGTAACGTTCGCTTTAAGGTCGACCGCCGCTTTTTGCTGAGCCGGATCGGTTTGATCCCCTTTCACATTGGCGTCCAATTGAAAATTCATATTGTCCACCTGATCTTTTCCTAAGAAGGAAAAATTGACATTCGTATCGAAGGTTTCAATGGCGACCAAGTTTTCTTGGAACGCGGGAATCACTGCTTCCGGTGCTTCGGCATCGCCTCCACAAGCGGTTAATAAAACAACGCTGGCGAGCGACACAGCGATTCCTTTGGATAGATTTTTTAGATTAAACATATTTGTTAGAATTATATTTTGCTATGAGGGTAGCACTATTGTTAAAAATTACAAATACCAAATACACAAATCACAAACAATCATCACAAAAAACACCCAATATCAAATTTCAAATTTTAGCTTTTGAATTGCTTAGATATTGAATATCAGGAATGACGAATGGCCCCTTGATAGGTTGCCTTACCACCAAGCCTTTCTTCGATGCGAAGGAGTTCATTGTATTTGGCGATGCGGTCGGTGCGGCACAGTGAACCGGTTTTAATTTGGCCGGTCGCCATTCCCACCACCAAATCGGAAATGGTGGTGTCTTCGGTTTCGCCACTGCGGTGCGACACCACCGCGGTAAACCCGTGATCGTGCGCCATGTTAATGGCATCGATGGTTTCGGTGAGCGTGCCAATTTGGTTCAATTTGATCAAAATCGAATTGGCGTTTTTACCGTCGATGGCCTGTTTAAGGCGTTTGGTGTTGGTAACGAGCAAATCATCGCCCACGATTTGAACCTTGTCGCCGATGCGTTCGGTGAGTTTTTTCCAGCCATCCCAGTCGTCTTCGTCGAGCCCGTCTTCGATGGAAACGATGGGATATTTTTCGCAAAGCATCGCGTAATAATCGACCATTTCGTCGGAATTGAGTTGGCGGTTTTCGGTGGCCAGATTGTATTTGCCGTTTTCATAAAACTCGGCGGCGGCGGCGTCCATAGCGATCGAAATATCGATACCCGGCTTAAAGCCCGCCTTCTCGATCGCTTGCACGATCAGCTTTAGGGCTTCTTCGTTATTCGGCAAACTAGGAGCAAATCCTCCTTCGTCGCCCACGGCGGTGGATTGCCCCATTGCGGCGATGATTTTTTTGAGCGTATGAAACGTTTCTGCTCCCCAGCGAAGCGCCTCGCGAAAATTAGGTGCACCGATCGGCATAATCATAAATTCCTGAAGATCGGTGGATTTAATGGCGTGTTTTCCTCCGTTCAAAATATTCATCATCGGCGTGGGTAGCAAATGGCTTGCGCCTTTGTTTCCTAAATTCCCGAGGTATTGGAAATAAGGGATTCCTTCTTCCATCGCAGCCAATTTGCTGATCGCCAGCGACACTCCCAAAATAGCATTAGCGCCTAATTTTCCTTTGTTCTCGGTGCCGTCCATTTCGATCATTCGCTGATCGATTTCGCGTTGGTTGCGTGGATCAGCGCCTATAAATTCCTGGGCGAGCGGACCGTTTACATTTTCGACCGCCTTTAAAACTCCCTTGCCACCGTAGCGGGATTTATCGCCATCTCTTAGTTCCACCGCCTCGTGCGCTCCGGTGCTCGCCCCACTTGGCACAATGGCCGATGCAAAATGATTTTCGGTAGCCGCTTCGACTTCGACGGTCGGATTTCCGCGTGAATCCAAAACTTCGCGGGCATGAAGATGGGTGATCATAAATTCCAAGTTACAAATAAACAAATCACAAACAAATTACAATAACGAACTTCAAAATACAAAAAGAATATTTTTGATATTAGAATTTGGTCATTCGGTATTGTTTGTAATTTGTGTATTGGGTATTGTTTATTTGTATAATTTATAAAACATGTACAATCCCACAAGTATGCGCCGGATGCAGGAATTACTGCTTACGATTCCTAAAGGAAAAGTGACCACCTACAAAGCGCTGGCTAGCGCCATGGGAACGCGAGGCTACCGCTACATTGGCCAGCTTTTGAATCAAAACCCCGAACCCGAAAAATATCCTTGTTACAAAGTGGTAAAGGCCGATGGAAGCTTGGGGGGCTTCGCCTTAGGTTGCGCCGATAAAATTACGCGCTTAAAAGCCGATGGAATCGAGGTAAAAAACGATCGGGTGCTTAATTTTGAACAAATTTTTTATTCACTATGAGAGAAGCTAACGATCACAACCCTTTTTTTACACCGAACTACCTGAATATAAAGCTTCAGCGCTCAATTAAGTATAATTCAAGCGGGGGTTAAATTAGCCGCGCAGAAGCTGAAGCGTTATTTGATCAATTTCTTAATCCGCATACTCGTTTGCAAGCCGTTGAGCGAGTGTGCACATTGTACGACGCCCGAAACCAAGCTATTATCGAGGCGACAAGAAATCTGCTTGATCATTCAACCCCCTTACAATGAAACTCACCATTTACACCAAAGATTACTGCCCGTACTGCGATGCGGCTAAAAATCTTTTAAAATCGATTGGCGCTGAATACAAAGAAATCGACATCACTCACACCCCCAAAGTGATGCAGGAATTGGTTCAAAAATCGGGGATGATGACCGTGCCACAAATTTTTGTGGATGACGAATGCTTGGGTGGCTTCGACGACATCAATGCGCTGCATCAGGCGGGCAAACTGAAAACTAAATTAGGATTGTCTTAATGTTGCTGTCACCGACAATGATACTTTGACCGCTGTAATGTCACTCGACCACCCTTTAATGTCACTTCGACCGTAGCGGAGAAGTCCCTTAGCCTACCAACTGAATATTTTGTATTAAAATGGAAAAACTTCTGTATTTTGTCTACATTATGGCCAGTGATAGTGGAACACTATACGTCGGAGTTACTAATGATTTGGAGCGAAGGGTTTTGGAGCACAAAGAACAAGAAAATCCTGAATCGTTTACTGCTAAATATCACTGTCACAAACTTGTTTATTATGAAGAGAGTGAAGAGGTGGTAGCTGCCATTGAAAGAGAAAAGCAAATCAAAAAATGGAGAAGAGAAAAGAAACAAAATCTAATCAAAACAGTGAACCCTAAATGGAAAGACTTATCAGAAGATTGGTATGACTGAGAAGTTGCGATCACAAAGGGATTTCTCCGTTGCGTCCGCCACGGCGGACTCCAGTCGAAATGACAAATAACCCTTTTTACAAATGGCGACGATTGAAGACTTTGAAACATTGGATATTCGCGTGGGTACGGTGGTAGAGGCCGAACTTTTGGAAGACGGCAAATATTCCACCCACAAACTCAAGATCGATTTTGGCGAGGATTTGGGGATCAAAAAATCCTGTGCGCGGCTGACCCATTACACCGTCGACGATTTGATCGGTCGGCAAGTTTTGGCGGTGGTGAATTTTCCGCCGCGCCAAGTGGGTAAAGCTATGTCGGAAGTTTTAACGCTGGGCGTGCCCCGCGCCGACGGCGAATGCGCCCTGATCCAGCCGGATCAGGACGTTGAACCTGGAGTTCGGCTTTTTTAAGCAAGCGCTTTCACATCTTTTAAAACCTGTGCTGGGTGATCTTCGGTTTTTACTTTTTGGTAGTGCTTAATCACCACGCCTTTGGGGTTGATGAGGAAGGAGTCGCGCTGAATGCCCATGTACTTTTTGCCGACCATCGATTTTTCGACCCACACACCGTAATCTTGAACAACTTTTTTGTTCACATCGGCTAATAGCGGAAAATTAAGTTCGTGTGTTTCTTCAAACTTTTTGTGGCTTTTTACATCATCGGCGCTTACGCCCAAAACTTGCACACCGGCTTTTTTGAATTCCGAAGCCAGATCGCGAAAGGTGCAGGCTTCGACCGTGCAACCGGGGGTCAGGTCTTTCGGATAAAAATAAAGCAGTACCCACTGACCTTGGTAATCCGCTAACGAATGCGTTTTACCGTTTTGATCGGACAATGTAAAAGCGGGGGCGGGCTTGTTTTCGAGAGTCATAAATAATTTAGATTAATTTGAATTCGATTGTGCCTTCATTCCAGCTGGCATTTCATGCAACCCCATCATGTTTTTTTCGGGGTCGATGAAGCAAGCAATCCAGCCCATGCCTGGGGCGATTTCGGTTTTGGGCATGTAAATCGTTCCCCCGTTGGCCTTGATCGTTTCTAAACTTTCATCGATTGAATCAACATTGATGTAATTCATAAACGGTTGCCCGGGCTGCTTGCGCTTCATGAGCCCCCCATTGATGGCGCCAGGAGTTTTAGCCATTCCTTTTTCATCCAATTCGGTGGTTATAACGCCATAATACGGGTCGCCGCCAGTAGAGCTGTCTGTTGGCATATCGAATTTATTAAATTTCCAGCCAAAGGTTTTTTGATAAAAATCCATCGCACGATTGACGTCGTCGGCGGGGATTTCGAAATGAACGATTGCATTGGGTTGATCCATAATTAATTGGGTTATTGTGGTACCGATTATACCTTATTTAGGGGATCTTGTTTATAATTCTATTGTTTAATCGAAGGCGTTGGGTCGTTTTCTTTGATACGTTTTCGGCAGATTTGCTCAATTTCAAAAGCGTTTGGTATCGAGGTGATATAAATGTAATCCGGCACATAACGAGCAGGGGCGTTTTTTGACTCACCATCCTCCCGGTTCGCATTGGCATTGAAATGCTGCCCTTTTGAGCATCTCCACTCACTTCAACATCCCCCGAAAACTGCTCCCAGTCGATCGATCGAATTTTTCCCCTCTGATAGTGGATCAAGCGAGTCGGCGTTCCTACAAAATAACCCCCTTTTTTAAGGGCCATGAAAATTCCCCAACCCAACATGGCAATTCCTACCAATGCAAAAATTCCCATTATTATTAGCAATGGAAATGCGGGTTTCAAATTTTCTAAACTTGCCACCGTTGGAACTTCATTCACCGTAAAATGAACTGTTTCGCCGGCAAGCAGCGGGCCAAGAAATATTCCAAAAAACACGCTTACAAATGCCATCCATGCTCCTCCGAATAGCAAAAGGAACAGTGATTTTTTTAATGGATACGCGCGGCTGGTTTTTACCGAGAAATCCTGACTTTCGGAGCCGATTGATGTGAGCAATTCGGCTGGTAACTCTGTACTTTGCATGGTTTAAATGTTAGCTTGTTCAATTTTACCATAGAGTATTTTTTAGCCGAATTCTAAGATGGGGTTGGATTCACAATTCAATCATACACTAAATCCCCATTATTGCGGTAAACAACGAAGGCCAGCAAAGCCCCAAGACTAGGGAGCTAAGAATACTCAGAATTAATGGCCATCGCTTTTTAAGCATCAAGCTAAGCACTAAGCCTAGCAAACTGACCCATCCGGGCGGAATGATCCACCACAGGATCATACCCACGGGCACAGACATTAGTGTAAATCCTAAGAAATTAAGGCCGGATCCAAAATAAACGTCCGATGAACCCAGTAAGATTTTACCGATGGCTACCAGCCCGCTCAGCGCAAGTGGAATTGTAAATGAAAGCTCCAGCCACACCCAAAAAATTTGCGATCGTTTTTGAACGATGGATTGCGCCCACTTTGTAAAGCTGCCTGCTTGTTTCATCCTTACTTTGATCACTCGTATTATAAATAGATAGTTGGACTAGCTCATTAGCACTCCGGTTTTTGAAACCTCGGGCACGGTGCACATGCTGCGGTTAAAGCAACAGGGATTTCGCTTGCCCGATTTAAGCTTGGACGCCATTTTTTCGATTCGAATCGCTCGGGTATCGGCGCTGCCGGTTGATCGCACCCAACGAATCCAGTCCCACCGTGCTTTGGGGGTAACGCTCAACCACAATTCCAACACCAGCGGATCGGTTTCGAGCAAGGTTTTAATGTCGGCGGGCACTTCGGGCTCGGGCCACTCATTCAACGATTCCACCGTCACGCTCACCGATTCCCCCGCCGTTACGTTGGCCTTTTTTTGCAGCGCTTTTTCTACCGCAAACCAATGGCTCCCCTTGCCGTCCGGCTCCAACGGCACCGTCCATTCCACCTGATTCACCGTCACCTTTCCCATCACCATCCCGCGCGAGGGCAAAGGAGCGCTCACGTCTTTGGGTAATGCAATGATCAACCAATCGCCGATGGTAAAGGGGGTGGATTTAAACGCATTCATGGTTGCAATTTACTTACTCACTTCTATTTTAAAACCTCCGTAGCACATGCGTTTCATATCGAAAGGCATATCGAATGCGTTGGGCTTATCTTTGTAAAACTCATCCATCATTTTCATTACTTTTTTATTCACCTGATTGCGATGCGTTTTTGATTCGTATTCGATGTACGAAAACCAAACGGTTTCGCCTTCTTTCAACTTTGCAAGCTTGGGAAAAGACATGTACGGCCCCGGCATAGCGGGATTTAGATCGTCCCCCATGCATTCACGGTAGCTCAACGCTCCGGATTCTATCCAGAAATGAGCGCTTTCTTTTGCCATTTTTTTGTAGGCAGCCACTTTATTTTTTGGCACCACGAGCACAAAGGCATCGATGTATTTCGCAATTTTTTTTGACATATTTGAAAGATTAAATATTAAGGTTTTATTCAAATTCGCTGAGCATGATTTTTTTCATTTTCAGCATTTTAGCGGTGTTCACCTCGGGGTTCTTCGCCATCAATTCACCCATATTTTTAGGAACGATTTGCCACGACACCCCATAGGCGTCTTTTACCCAGCCGCATTGCTCCGATTCGGGAACGGCGGAAAGCTTTTCCCAATACGCATCTATTTCTGCCTGATCATTGCAGCAAACCATCAACGAAACGGCCTCGTTAAAGCCAAATTCATGCTGATGAGCGCTGTCCATGGCCACAAACCATTGGCCTTCCAGCATAAAGTCGGTGAACATCACCGTCCCTGCTTTGTCGGGCTCCATGCCTGCCGGATAACGTGCCATTGCGCCACGTTTCGCATCTTTAAACACCGACAAATAAAAGTCCGAGGCTTCTTCGGCCTTTCCGCACACATCGCCCACAAATAACATCGACGGCATCATGCGTGGGCGTTCTTCGCCTTTTGGATCGGTTAAAATCAACTGCCACGAAAATCCATATTTGTCTTGCACCCAACCATACCATTCACTGAACGGATATTGATCGAGCGGCATCAACGCTTTTCCGCCTTCCATCAGCCTCTTCCATATCTCACTCATTCGCTCGCGCGCGTTCGGCTCTTGCGACGGGTCAAAATTGACCATGATGGAAATGGATGGATTTAACTTGAAATACGGCCCGGCGCTGATGGCCTGAAACTCGTATCCTCGCAACTGAAAGCCCACAATATCGCAATCGCCCGATGGGGTGTTTTTGATTTGGTTTTTGAACAGAATTTTTGAATCGTCAAAAATCGACGTGTACCATTCCGCCGCCTCCACCGCCTCTTTATCAAACCACAAATGAGGCACTATTTTTTGCATGATGGCTTAGGTTATTTTTCTTTAGTATATCGATTTTGGCGCTCAGATTCAAATGGTTAACTTTTTTGGGCCTTGTAGAAAGATGAAGTTGCAATTGGCAACGGGTTTGTTTAGCCCCAAATTAGAACTAGCACGATATAAAACAAAAAGCTTGCAACAACTGTTAGCAATGCAAAAAATAAACACCCCAAACCGATCCAAAATAGGACTAGTGAATTTTTTCCGTTTGTAATGGGGGTGGTTGGGAGGGTTGGAGTCATTTACTCTTCGTTCGTTTGCATCGCTTTCGTCCAATAATTATTTGGATCCAAGCCTCCGTTTCCCCAAACTAAACTGTTAAGCTCAACGCCTTGAGCCAATGCAGCTACTTTTGCTCGCCTGCTATTAACTTGCGATTGAACCGCAGCGTTAAATCCGTACCCGATCACGGGAGTAACGGCGAGCTGGGCGGCAATGCAAGCTTCTTTTAAACCAAATGTTTTCATAAAATATGATGGTTAAGGCGCTGATCGTACCAAAAAAGCGTTCGGTTTACAAGTTTTGGCTGGGAAATGAGTTTGTTTTTTCAGCTTAGGCGAGCGCAAGGGGGGCTAGGGAGTGAATGTCAGTTTTCAAGAACACTATATTTAATATCAACCATCCTAGAATAAAGATGATTTTTTCCATCCCTGCCCTTACCGTACCTAGATTTTCCAAATTCTAAAATCTCAATTGATTCACCTAAAAATTTTGACCCTAAAACGAGTGTTTGAAATTCCCCTCCTTCGCCGGTGATATCAAGCTCAGGAAATTCTCTTAAAATTTCCCCGATACTATCCCTTTTAATTTGTTTTCCGATATAGTCTTTAGAAAGATCACCTTTTCTTACGGCGGAGATTATAAAATCTAGTCCGGATCGAATAAGTTCGATTATATATTTTTCTGGGCCATTTTTTTTGAAATAATCTCCGGCGGGACTTATTACTTCAATTCCTAATTTTTTGCAGCCCAATGCTTCAAATTCTTTATTTACACCGTTATCATGTTCTAAGTCTCCAGTAACAACTGTTGTAATATTATCTCTTTGCGCGATAGCCATTATTTTTCTATAAAAATCTTCAACAGGCTTCTTAGAGCTAGTGTTTACTTTTACTATATTCGTACCATGTCCTTCAGAAGTCAGCTTTCTTTTATAAAGTTCACTTAAAGCATCTAAAATATTTCCAGGCGCCTCAAGGCCATCTGTATAGGTAGCGCATCCGTCTTCATTAACGCTAGTGGCTAAATGGATAATCTTGTGAGACTTTGCGATTTCTTCAAGTGAATAAGCACAGTCTTTCCCTCCACTAAATAATACTATGGCTGATTTTTTCATATCTTCAAAAAATTATAGTCTCATTTTGTTGCTGTAATGACAGTGGAATGGGCCATTTTATCTACTTTTGTATAAAAAAACAAATTTATTCATAGAATATAATTATTAAGGGTTGATCGTGCCAAAAAACCATTCGACTTACAAGTTTTATGGAGCTGGAGTAACCCCAAAAGGAAAACATGTATTTCATATAACTTCCGCGCGTTGGGGGGAGTTTTGTGGTGGCATAATGGAGCGAAGCGACTCATCACCGCAAAACTTGGGTCGAAGGTGGGGTCAGAGGGGAGAAGCCGCCTACGCGCTTGTTATATGATGTCATTCAAGCTTATATTACAAGGTTTAGCTTCCCCTCTATTAAAAATTCAAAAATGTTATCCACTTTATATATTTTCCTATTGAGGGTTGGGGTCAGTAATTCCATTTGAAAATCTTTATCACCCTTCCAGTAGCTGTGCCATATACTTTCGATTGTTTTTTTATCAATTGAACTAGTTCTATATGCAAGCTTACACAAGGAAACAATCTCCATATTTACCTTTATTACTCTAGATAAAGGATTTTCTTCCAGTTTAAATTTTTTTACAGTAGATAGATCCCAACCATATTTCTTAGAAACAATTTTGCAGGTTTCAAGATTATCGAAGGCGTATATCGCTGAAAGTCTGGATGGGTATAGTGGGTAATTTTGAAATCGAGTTAGCTCAGCATCGTATTCAATTCTATAGTCATTTATTGCGGTTAGAAGGTATGGAGAAAATGCCTTAATGTCATTTTCACAAGGAGAAAAAGGTAGGTATTTTAGGGTGCCCTTAGCATATTTCTCACTGTAATCTGAATCCATCGACATGTTGGCAAAGTTGGGTGAAATGAAGCACTTTCCAGTTTTTAAATTATGAGTTGCCATTATGTTGTTGCTATTCACAAATATATAAAAGTATTCTGGAATTGGATTTTCTTTATTTAGTAGCATGTTTTTTAAGCATGAATGATTTCATATAACTGGCCACTACACGAACTCCACACCTCGCATTCTCATCATAACCTCATCCCCAACAAATTAAAAGTCCCTTCCGGGCGCACACTATGCTATCATCCGATCATGATTGGATTATTTGATTCAGGTTTCGGGGGGCTTACGGTTTTGAGGGAGTATTTAAAAACGTATCCCGAGTACGACTATTTGTATTTGGGGGATCAGGCAAATAATCCTTATGGCAGTCATTCGGCCGAGCGGGTCGAGGCGCTTTTGATGCACCATGTGGATTGGTTGGTGAGTCAGGGGTGCGAGCTGATTATTGTGGCGTGCAACACGGCGTCGGCCGATGCACTTAGGGCCGTGCAGCAAAAGTATCAAGGCAAGCCGGTGATTTTGGGGGTGATCATTCCGGCGGCGGAAGAAGCCCTGAGGCAAAGTCGGTTTGGGCGCATTGGAGTGATTGGCACCAAGGGCACCGTGGCCAGCGGAGCGTATGAGCGAGAGCTGAAAAAGTATGCCGCGTCGCTGTATCATCCTTCGGATAGGCGCGCTTTGGATTCGGTTGTCATTACCCAGCAGGCGTGCCCGCTTTTGGTTCCGTTGATTGAAGAAGGTTTGGTGAATCACCCCGTGACCAATCGACTGATCCGGGATTATTTAAGACCGCTTAAACAGGCCAACATCGATACCTTGATTTTGGGATGCACGCATTATCCGTTGCTACAAAACACCATTGAGCGGATTGCCGGAAAATCGATCACGGTGATTTCGTCGGCGGCGGCAGCCGCCCAGGCAATGGCTGATTATTTTAAACGGCATCCCGATTTGGCGGAACGCTTGAGCAAAAACGGCACTCGTCGTTATGTGACCACCGATCAACCCAAGCGCTTTGCGGAATTGGGCAGTCAGTTTTTGGGAGAGAAATTTGTCGCGGAATCACTGGGTCACTAGATCACTCGTTCGCCTACGGTGAACTTGATCACTGGAACAAAAAACAGTGAATTGCTTTTGTGATCCAGTGATTTGGTGATCCAGTGAACCCGTGAACTCAATTAATTAATCGCTTTCCGCAACTCTTCAACTCTATCAATCTTCTCCCACGGAAATTCCGGTCGACCAAAGTGGCCATAGGTTGCGGTGGGTTGATAGATCGGTCGTTTTAGGTCGAGTTCTTTGATGATGCCGGCGGGCGTTAGGTCGAAGGTTTGGCGGATCGCTTTTTCGAGCTGTTCGTCGGTGATTTTACCGGTGCCAAAGGTGTTTACATGCACCGAAACGGGTTCGGGATAACCGATGGCGTAGGCCAGTTGCACCTCGAAACGGTCGGCCAGGCCGGCGGCGACTACATTTTTGGCGATGTAGCGGGCCATGTAGGCGCCGCTCCGATCTTGCTTGTTGGGAACTTTTCCGCTGAACGCGCCGCCTCCGTGGCTGCCCATTCCTCCGTAGGTATCCACAATAATTTTACGGCCGGTCATTCCGGTATCCGCTTGCGGTCCGCCCGTTACGAATTTTCCGGTTTCGTTGATGAGAAAGCGTGTGTTTTCGGTAAGCCATTTTCCGCACACGGGCTTGATGACGTGTTCGATCAAATCGGCTTTGAGCTGGTTGTAATCCACCTCGGGATCGTGTTGCGCGGCCAGCACCACGGCTTCGACCGCTTTGGGCATGCCGTTTTCGTATTCCACGGTCACTTGGCTTTTGCCGTCGGGCCTTAAATAACCCAGTTTGCCCGACTTTCGCACCTCGGTGAGTTTTTTGGTGAGGCCATGAGCCAAGGTGATGGGTAGTGGCATCAATTCATCGGTTTCGCGGCAGGCGTAGCCCATCATCATGCCTTGATCCCCTGCTCCTTGGGCCTGATGCGCTTTGGTCGGCATGTTCGCCTTGGGCGATGTCGGCACTTTGTTCGTTGATCACGTTCATCACGGCGCAGCTTTTGTAATCCATGCCGTAATCCGCATTCGTGTACCCGATTTCTTTCAGGGTGTTTCGCACGATCGATTGCACGTCGACATAGGTTTTGGTGGTGATTTCGCCGCCGACCAAAATAAGGCCGGTGGTGGTGAACACTTCGCAACAACACGCTCCTTCGGGATCGTCCTTTAAAACGGCGTCGAGCACCGCGTCGGAAATTTGATCACAGATTTTATCGGGATGACCTTCGGTGACGGATTCGGAGGTGAAGAACATAATTTATTTTAAAGAAACAACGGTACAACCATACAATGACCCAGTCTGTTTCACAAGAGCACTAGAACATAAAAGCACAAGAGCAAATCGTACTTTAATGCTCTTGTGCTCTAGTGCTTTTTTGCTTTAATGCGACCTACTCCAACATTTCGAGCACTTTCACAATAATCTTGGCCGATTGGGCGCGGGTGATGTCGCGGCCGGGACCAAAAGTTCCGTCACCGTATCCCTGCACAATCCCTTCGGCATTGGCATAGGTTACGTAATTGGTGTACCAGGATTGATTGGGAACATCGGTGAAAATGTTGTCATGGGTGCCAAGCTCAACTTCGGCGGCGTCTAAAATGATTTGTAAGGCTTCGGCACGATTAACGGCTTGATTGGGCTTTAACTCCCCTTCTTTGGTGCGTAAAATTCCCTCTTCGAATCCAACCTGAATGTAGGGAGCATACCACGCGTCCAATGCAACATCGGAATAGGGAAGATTGCTGGCGATTCCGGGGATATCGTAATTGAATGCCTCCAACGCCATTTTTAGAATTTCGGCGCGAGTGACGTTGTCGTTCGGGGCAAAGCGGGTGGTTGTTTTTCCGTTGATGACTTCGATGTCGTAAAGCGCATGAATGTAGTCTTTTGCCCAGTGACCTTCTAGGTCGGTAAAATTCATAGCGCGCCTTTGAGCAAGGCTGCGCAACGCGCGCACCGCTCGCTTTCCATTCACCACACTTGATACCACGCGCCCGTTTTGAACGGCTTGGATCACCACTTGAGTTGCGATACTTTCATTGTAGGCGGCATCTTCGGCTGTGATATTGAAACGATTGGTTTGATTCATTTCGAGTGGAACCGAGACTTCAAAAAATCCGTTTGCGTTGGCTCGTGTGGCTGCAACGCGGCTTCCGTCGGTATTGTTGACGTTAATATTTGCTTCGGCTTCGGCCGTTCCGGTGATGGTGTAACGGCGAGCGTTGACCGGCCCTTCGATCGGATTCACAATGGGTTTGGGGGGAGCAACTTTATCGCCCGATGCGCCCGATAACTGCGGAGTTATGGCTGACGTTTCTTGAATGGTTACCTGAGTGGTGGCGCTGGTTTCGCTATTTAGGGTGGCGTTGATGGAAAAATGATTGACCTGTTCTTGGGCAAGCCCCACCATAACGTGCACAATGCCGTCGAGCACATCTCCATTGGCCCCATCGGTCACCGGAGCCAAAAAAAACCGGCCCCCACTACGCTCACCGTTGAGCCAAGCGGCACCTCAATTTCGAGGGTGTACACATCGGCATCTATTTTTTGGGGAGCCTTGATTACTTCGGGGGCGTCCAGCGCGTAGGCATTCAGCGAAAAAAGCGCGGTTATAGCCAGGGCAAACGTGGGCACAGAAAGTCGTTTAAAAAGATTCATGGTGGTTTTGTTTATTTTTATTGGCTATATTATAGATGAAATTCATCCGATCGCAACCTTAAACTTAGTTGAGTTATAGGCTGTAGGTTGTAGGTTGTAAGTGCATGTATTCATTCAACTTACCGCTTGCCACTTACAACATTAAGCACACTATCCTGGTGACCAATTTTCATATTCTGACCATTTTTCCCGACATGTTTCAGGGATTCCTGAACGAATCGATCCTTAAAAAAGCCCAAGGAAACGGCGTGATCGACATACAACTTTATAACATACGCGATTATTCCGCCGACAAGCACAAAAAAGTGGACGATACGCCCTATGGCGGGGGCGCCGGAATGGTGTTTACTCCTCAGCCCCTGTTCGACTGCATTGAGGCGGTGAAGCAAAAGCCCCCACAGCCCCGGTGATTTATTTATCTCCCCGCTGGCAAGCGTCTCACCCAACCTTACGCCGAACGATTGTACCAAAAATACGATTCGTTTATTTTGTTGTGTGGGCATTACGAAGGCATCGACCAACGTGTGATCGATACGCTGGTGGATTTTGAATTGTCGATTGGCGATTTTGTGCTTTCAGGCGGGGAGCTTGCCGCTATGGTGGCGGTGGACGTACTCACTCGATTGAATCCGGGAGCCTTGGGGAATCCGGAATCCCATCAGGAAGAAAGTTTTTCGAAGCGGCTGGATCGCAAAAAAGAATACCCGCATTACACTAAACCTGCAGAGTTTCGCGGAATGAAAGTGCCCGACGTGCTTTTGAACGGGAATCATGCCGAAATTGATAAATGGAGAAAAACCAACTTTCATGAACACATTTTTGATCAAATAAAAGGTGAATTAGAAGCTAAAAAATTAATTTACGTTCGAGTAAAAGTGCTGCCCAAATCTTCGGTCAACGACGTGGTGGACCAACTGGAGGATGGAACTTATAAAATCCGAATCACGGCCGCTCCCGAAAATGGCAAAGCGAATGCGGAGCTGATTAAATTTTTAAAAAAAAGCCTGGCCGCCTCCGATGTTTCCATTTTGAGCGGCCAGACCGATCGTGTGAAGTTGGTTAAAATTACAAAGTAGGATCGACCAATTTCATTAAAATTTTAATCGCCTCGGCACGGGTGATCGATTGGCCCGGGCGGAAGGTGTTGTCGCCGTACCCCTGTACGATCCCCGAAGTTTTGGCATGAATCACATACGGTTCGTACCAAGCCCCCACGGTCACATCGCTGAACGCTTGGGTTCCCGACTGAAGACTGACCGCCTGTGAGCCAAAAATAATTTTCAGCGCTTCGGCACGGTTGACGGGGTTGTTTGGGCGGAACTGACCATTGGAATAGCCTTCGACCACCTGATTCACCTTGGCGGTGTTCACACAATTGGCAAACCAATCGTTCAAATTTACGTCGCTGAATGGTTTTTGAGTCGCGGTTTGACTGCATTGATTCAAAAGGGCGATTTTGGTTAATTCCGCGGGTGATCGGGGCATCGGGGTCAAACTGAGTGGCGGTTTTGCCGTTCACAACTCCACGGCTGTACGCCGCCGCAATGTACCGTTCGGCCCAATGGCCGCGAATGTCGGTGAAGGGATGATTTGGCGTCGCACTGCCTCCGGTTGCGCCCGCTCCGCTTGGCTGGGTGCTACCGCCGGTCGAGCCACCCCCACCGCCACCGGTCGATCCCCCCAACGTGCCCGATGTACCGGTACCGGTAGCAGGATTGGTTGTGGTTCCGGTGGTGGGTGCAGAAGGGGCTGAGGGTTGATTGGCCGCAGGCTGGGTTGCTAACCCCGACACCGTTCCAAATTCAACCAGCTGTCCGTTTGCATTGAACAGCTCAATCACAAACGAATCGGGAACGGTCCCGCTTTCGTTCAGAATGCCCACTTCGTTCACCTGAAACATAATCGGTTCAAGTGTGTTTAAAAGCGAGTTGGATCCGGTGGTGATCACCAGACGATTGGAGGTTTGAGTGGTGGTGTACGGTTCGGCAACCCCCTTAACGACCACCTCATCGTTCACGGGCTGATTGAACTGCAGATAATTCGGTAGCGTGAGTTGCAACGAAGCACCGGCCTGTAGCCAACTGAGCACGGGCAATTCGACGTCCAATGCGGTTGTGGCCCCCACTTGGTCGCTTTCATTTTGAGCGTAACGAATGCTGCCGCCGGGCAAATTTAAAACCGGTACCGCCCCTGGATCTTCGAACAGGCCCGCATCAACATCGGCGGTCGCCGCAATCACCTGATCGTTGGTGGGGTCTAAAATTTCAAATTTGAAAAATCCTCCGAAACCCGCTGTGGAAGGTGTGGCAATGGCATGCGACCATTCCAGACGTGTGTTGGCGGGCACGGTAAAGTTTCCCAACATTTGAATCACATGACGCGTAAAATCCGTGCGTTCGGTGGTTTGCCCGATGATGGCAAACAGGCTCGCGTTGGTGGTGGCGTTGTACCCGGCGCCCCGCGGAGAATACGATTGCAATCCTTGGTTCGAAAAAGCGTTTGGAAAGCGAATGCGCACCTTGTAGCGCGCGGGCAAGGCAACCGGCGTGGTTAAACGGACTGTACACTGGGCGTTGGCCTGCCCGATTTGGCGCTGATCAAATTCGATCGCGGCACCGCTGAGCGGTGCCGGTAGGATGGTTAAAGTACTTTCGGCCTGGCGCAAGGTTTCGTCGTTGCTGTTGTTTCCGCGCATGACCAATCCGGCAAAGGTTCCGGCATACCCCGGAGTGATTATTTTTGGAACGGAAAGCGCGTGGCGCCACTATGATTCGTTCCGCCCTTTATTTTTAAAGTACCTACTTTTCGGTCACTGGAAATTTCCATTTGCCAAGTGTCTGTAGTGAAAGTGACCGGGTTGGAATTGGGATTTTCGTATTCCACCGGAATGTTGATTTGACTCAGGCCACTTTCGAACAAAAACGGCTCCGGTAGTTCCAAGCGATAAAAACTTAATA
This sequence comes from Candidatus Peregrinibacteria bacterium, assembly GCA_016699515.1. Lineage (GTDB taxonomy): Bacteria > Patescibacteriota > Gracilibacteria > UM-FILTER-43-11 > UM-FILTER-43-11. Next base: position 815,004 of record CP064978.1, read on the forward strand.
AACTCCAGTCGTCTTGAAGGGTTAGGGCCAAGGTGATTCCTTCGTTTACACTGGGTTGATTTAAGCTTACGAGCGGGGTTGAGCCGGTCACTGCCATTTGGTCGACCTGAAAATCCAGCGTTTCAACCGGAAATTCCACAGGCACCACGGCTTGCTGCTGAACTTGGCCCGAGTCGTCCAGAATACGAAGGGTGAATGAATACGTTCCAGGTACCGAAGGATTTTGGAAAGCGGGAATTTGCAGTCGTACAATTTCCCCGGTTTCGCTCGATTGCTTGCCGGTACGGTCAAAGGTTAGGTGAGTGACTCCGGAAACGGTGGACCGGGTAAAGCGCTCATTGGCCGTGGGCGGATAAAGCCCTTGTGCCGTGGCGGTGGTGGTGATAGCTGCGTTCACGCTCACTTGGGCGGGCAATTCAATATCGATCGCCCCCTTGTTCATCAAAAAATTTCCCACCTGAAATTCAAAGGTATATACGGCGTTGTTCACCGCCAACTTTTGAGTGGATGTGATTACTTTGGCTCCAAACAATGTGTTGATGATCAGCGGATTGCTGGGGATCAATTGGAGTGTGGTGGTGTTGAGGGTTTGGGCCATTGCTTTCGGCACCATCAATCCCGCGACCATCAAAACCATGGATAACATTGATTTTATTTTCATAGGGCGATGTCTTTATACGATTAAAAGTGGATCGATTATAGTTTACTTTGATCGCTAAGTACAATTGACAAGAAACGGGTTCCCCACAAAATTGCGAATTACCAATTGTCAATTAATCATTAGTTCGGTTAAATAGGGATACGCCATCCTTTTGTACTTACTTAATTCATCTTCGAGTTTATGATTGACCTAAAACACCTACGCGAGCAACGAGCGCTTTATGAAAAAGGTTTTGCCAAAAAACGAGTCACTGTTGATATTGACGCGGTTTTGCAGTTGGACGATGAGCGGCGAGCATTGATTACCCTGGTCGAAGAAAAACGCGCCGAAAAAAATGCGGTTTCCAAACGGATCCCTACTTTGAAGGATGCGGAACGAGATGTTAAAATTGCCGAAATGAAGCGCCTGGGTGATGAGTTGGCCCAGATCGAAACGCAAATGAATCAGAAAATGGAAGCCCTGAATGCACTCATGCTCACGCTTCCCAATCCGGCTCACGAAAGCGTTCCCGATGGAAAGGATGATTCCGAAAATAAGCCGATTCGAACGGTGGGTGAAAAACCCGTTTTTGATTTTGAGCCTTTGGATCACATTGAATTGGGCCAACGCTTGGACCTGATCGATCTGGAAACTGGGGCTAAAACCAGCGGAGCGCGTTTTTATTATCTAAAAAATGAAGCGGTGCTGCTTGAATTTGCCCTGATTCAGTGGTTGTTTCAAAAATTCGTTGCCAAAGGATTTACTCCGGTTACCGTGCCCATGCTGGTTAAAGAAGAAATGATGTATGCGACGGGGTTTTTTCCGGCCGACAAAAACGAAATTTACCGCGTGAATCCCGACGAGGATGATTTGTATTTGGTGGGAACTTCCGAGGTCGCTCTTTCGGGGCTTCACATGTTTTCTCCGCTTGATGCAGCCGCTTTGCCGAAACGTTATATTGGCTTTTCGAGCTGTTTTCGGCGTGAGGCCGGCAGCTACGGCAAAGATACGAAAGGTATTTTGCGCGTGCATCAATTTGATAAAATGGAAATGTTTTCTTTTTGTCATCCGGAAATGTCGTGGCAGGAACATGATTTTTTGTTGAGCATTGAAGAGGAAATTCTTTCTGACCTTAAACTGCCCTACCAAGTGGTTAACATTTGCGGAGGAGATTTAGGCGCGCCCGCTGCCAAAAAATATGATTGTGAAGTATGGATTCCCACCCAACAAAAAATACCGTGAACTCACCAGCTGTTCCAACTGTACCGACTACCAATCTCGACGGGGCGGCATTAAATTTAAGGATGAAAACGGCATGCATTTGGCTCATACACTGAATGGAACCGCCATGGCTTCCACCCGTACGATCATTGCTATTCTGGAAAACTACCAACAGGCTGACGGTAGCGTGCGCGTGCCAGATGTTTTGAAAGAATATATGGGGATTGATAGTATCAACCCTAAGTAATTACGAATGACGAATGGTCTTGGCAGCTTATTCATTCCTGCCTGCTGGTAGGCATGGGCAGTCACGGTATAATCCGTCATTATGAATTCGTAATTAAAGCAATTCCAATTTAGGAACACATAGAGTACACTTTAGTCGCTAATTAAATACTAAAAATGATGAATCCAACCCCCAAATCTCCTCAATTTAAGCCACCAGGACGCAATGGAGGGATCGGTTATGTTTTTTTGTTCGCTCTGATTTTAGTTATCGCTTATTACTTTTTTGGCGCACCGAATGATCCTAACCGTCGCGTGGCCACCGAGATTCCGCTGAGCGAATTGCTACAAACCTATCAAGCCCGTGGGTATACCGAACTAGAATTGAAAGGAAATAAAATTTACGCCACCGCAAACGACGGTGCTGAGTTTTTTGCCATTAAGCCCGGTAGCGATACGCTGACCGACCTTCAATTAAACCAACCGGATAACCCCACATCGGTTCGTGTGGTGGATACGGAGACTCGTGCACTTTGGCTGAATGGAATTATTAATTTATTGCCCATCGCCCTTTTCATTGCCTTGTTGGTTTTTATGGCCAAACAACTGGGCAAAGGGGCCAATAGCGCCTTTTCGTTTGGCAAGTCACAGGCCAAGATTTATTCCAAAAACGAACAAAAGCGCACCACGTTTGACGATGTTGCCGGTATGGACGAATCCAAAGAGGAGCTGATTGAGGTGGTTGATTTTTAAAGAATCCTAAAAAATATACCAAGATCGGTGCCAAAATTCCTCGCGGGATTATTTTAGCTGGCGCTCCCGGAACCGATAAAACCCTTTTGGCGCGCGCGGTTGCCGGCCAAGCGGACGTGCCGTTTTTCAGTATTTCAGGCTCCGAATTTGTGGAAATGTTCGTGGGAGTGGGGCGAGCCGGGTACGCGACCTGTTTCAAAAGCCAAGCGCAATGCTCCTTGCATTATTTTTATTGATGAAATTGACGCCGTGGGTCGCCAACGAGGCTATGGCATGGGCGGCGGTCATGATGAACGTGAGCAAACTCTGAATCAAATTTTGACCGAAATGGGCGGGTTTGAAAATGAAACGAATGTGATTGTGATGGCCGCTACGAACCGACCCGACATTCTGGATGCCGCGCTCACCCGCCCCGGTCGCTTTGATCGGCAGGTGATCATCGATCGGCCCAACTTGGTAGAGCGTGAAGCTATTTTGAATGTACATGCCAAAAATAAACCGCTCGAAAAGGACGCTGATCTTGTTAAGGTGGCTCGCCAAACCCCTGGTTTTGCCGGCGCCGATTTGGAAAACCTGCTGAATGAGGCTGCCATTTTGGCCGCCAAAAAGAACCAAAAGGCTATTCGCCAGGAAGACTTGGAGTCAGCTATTGAAAAAGTAGGCCTCGGTAGCGAAAAAAAATCCCGCCGCATGAGTGACCACGAAAAGAAAGTGACGGCTTATCATGAAGTCGGTCATGCGCTGGTTGGGCATTTGCTGCCCGGCTGCGATCCGATTCATAAAGTTTCTATCATTCCTCGTGGTATGGCCTTGGGGGTCACCTGGTCTTTACCTGAAAATGACACTCATCTAACCACCAAATCCGCTTTTGAAGATCAAATATGCTCAATGATGGGCGGCTACATTGCCGAAAAGATCTTTTTTGGCGACGTGACCACCGGTCCCAGCAACGACCTTGAAAAAGCAACCGCTTTGGCTCGGCGCATGGTCACACGTTTTGCGATGGGTGAAAAGCTTAGTTTACGTGTTTACGGTGAGCACAACAATGGTCAATTTTTAGGGGCTGATATGGGCAGTACCAAAGATTATAGTGAGGCGGTGGCAGCACGAATCGACGAAGAAATTGCGCTCATTATGGACCGATGTGAAAAACGAACCGTTAAACTCATTCAAGATCATAAGAAGTTAATGGATTCAATTTCGGCTGCTTTGCTTGAAAAAGAAACGCTGAACGCCGAGGAATTTGTGGAGTTTTTTCCTAAAAAGCAAAGGGCGTAGGTTGTAGGGTGTAGGCAGTAGCTATTCGTAACTGCTTTCTACACCCTACGTACTATCCCCTCTACTGCCTAAATAATATGAAGACAGCCTTAAAAATTATTGCGGCCGGAGCTCTCGATTCAGCTGAATGAGCCTATCATTAAGCCATCTCGCTTTGAAAAGGAGCCCAGTTTTCAATCGCCTTCCGATGGGCAGTTGCCACTGGATGTTTATGAAAATGAGCATGATATTTTGATCATCACTCCCATTGCCGGTGTGGATCTGGATCAAACCGATATTATTGTGACCAACGACGTGCTTACCATTCGCGGCGAACGCCGCCCAGATTTAAGCCCTTTTCGCTTTAACCCTGATACCGATGCCTATTTGCGCGAGTGTTTTTGGGGGGAATTTTCTCGTTCCATTCTTTTGCCTTCCACCATTTTAGTGGAACATATTGAAGCGACTGAAAAAAATCACGTGCTCTATATTCGCCTGCCCAAACAAAAGAATTTAAAAATGCATATTGTAAAAATCACTCCCGTTTCGAGGTAATCTGAACTACGACCGTTTCATGTTGTAAGTTGAAAGTTGTATGAAATTTCCTACTTACAACCTATAACTTATAACCTACAACCCCAATAATAATGATCAAAAAAGCAGTTTTACCCGTTGCGGGAATGGGCAGTCGGTTTCTACCCGCCACCAAAGTGATTCCAAAAGAACTTTTGCCAATTGTTGATAAGCCTGTGGTGCAATATTTGGTCGAAGAAGCGGTTCAAAGCGGGATCGATGATATTATTTTTGTGATTTCTCCGAACAAGGAATTGATCCGTCATCATTTTTCTCATCATCCCGAATTGGAAGAATTTTTGCTCGATCGGCAAAAGCACGATTTACTGGATGCCATTCGTCCCATTCATCAAATGGCGCGATTTCAATTCGTGTATCAAGACGAGCCACTCGGCGATGGTCACGCGGTTTTGATGGCGCGTGAAGCGGTGGGCGATGAGCCATTTGTTGTGCTTTTTGGCGATGACATTGTCAAAAATAAAATACCGGCCGCCCGACAATTGATGGATCATTACGATGGAAATTGTGTGGTGGCCGTCACCAAAATTCCCAAGGAACAAAGCGTGTTGTATGGCATGGTAGAGCCGGGTGTGAGCAATGGAAACCGTCACACGGTGCTTAATATGATCGAAAAACCGCTGCCTGCAGAAGCACCCAGCGACCTGGGAATTATTGGAAAATACGTTTGCTCCCCTGCCATTTTTGACGCCCTGTTGCACGTGAGTGGCACCAAAAAAACCGGCGAAATTCGCTTGATTGACGCGCTTAATCACCTGCGGGCTACCGAAGGGGTGACGGCCGTCGAAATTGAAGGCCGACGTTTTGACACCGGGCATCCACGAGGTTTGGCCGAAGCGATTATGGCCTATCTAGAAGACTGAAAACATTTGTTTGTGTTTTCTGTATTTGATATTGTGTATTTACTATAATTACGTTTATGAAGAAACAACACGCACACGATTATTCCCCTAAAACGATGGATGCCTTGGAGGAAATTGAAAATTTGAAAATTTCAGGGCAACACCAGGAATCGATTAAAAAGGCTCAATTGCTATTATGCGATGACCCCAACTGTGTGGCCGCGCTCGAGGAAATTGCTGATAATCATGTGAGCCTGGACGAATTTGAAAAGGCGCGCAAAGCCGCGGAACATGCTCTTAAATTAGATAAAAGCAGTTACACCGCTTATTATATTCTTGGATTTATTGAATCCCATTTTCGGCGTTGGCCCGCTTCGGTACGATACTTGGCCCGCGCTAATGAGCTGCATGCGAATAATCCGGAAATTTTGCGCTGCTTGGGCTGGTCTACTTTTAATTCGGGCAAGCGCACCCAGGGGATTATTATTTTAGAGCGTGCCTTGAATTTGGATCCAGAAAATAGCCTAACCCTTTGTGATTTGGGCGTTTGTTACCTGCAGGCCAAACAGTTTGATAAATCGATTGAGCTCCTAAAGAAAGCCCTCGAGATTGATCCCGACAATAAACGGGTTCAAGAGTGCTATCAGGCTGCCAAGAATTTTAGTAAACGCTTTTCTGAGCTTGGCGCATCCGTGCCCCTTCTCGCTCAGCGCAACGTAAGGAATTTTAATCGACCTGTCACCGATTTTAAGGATCACTTGATTCTGTATTGATCGATTTGCGCACTATGAATAGCCTTAAAAAGGTCATGGGCTTTGGAACTTTCGATGGGCTTCATCCGGGGCATTTGGAGTATTTAAAACAATTACGCTCGTTGGGTGATTTTGTGATGGTAGTGGTGGCGCGCGACCGAAATGTGGAACGCATTAAAGGTCGTTTGCCCAAATACAATGAAAAGGAGCGTTTGAGCGCCGTTGAAGCAACTTTGTTGGCAGATGAAGTCATGATGGGCAATGAAGAAGATTTTATGCAATGCTTGCGGGATCATAAACCCACTGTGATTGGCTTGGGGTACGACCAAAAAGCAGACGTAACGCGCATTCAGGCTGAATTTCCGCAGATCCACATTCATCGACTGAAGGCTTATGCGCCTGAAAAATACAAAAGCAGCCTACTTAATACCTAATTTCTAATACCCTCCGCGGCGGGCAGGCGGCAGGCAGGAATTACGAATGAGTTTTACTTGGTTATTTTAATATTCAACATTAGTTATTGTTTGTAATTTGTGGTTTTGGCATTTGTTATTTATCTAGTATAATTCGTCTGTAATAAACAAAAATGAAAAACCCTCTTCAATTCCTTTTTCGGAGCTCGTGGGAGCGTCGGCGGATCTGGCTGGAACGCGTTATTAAAAATGGTTGGCACGACTTAATGCGCAGCAAGCTGCTCACTTTGGGCACCACGGTGATTATTGCTTTGATGTTTTTTGTATTTAATCTGATCCTTGCACTTAGCTTTGCCAGTGATTCCATTTTGCAGTCGGTGGGTGAAAAAGTGGACATTCGCGTTGAAATACAAGATGAAGTTGAGTACTACACCATTCAGAACTTTGTGGCTCAGGTCAAAAATAATCCCGAGGTAAAAGAGGTGGTTTACATCAGCAAAGAGGAGGCCCTGGGCCGCTTTTCACAAAAGTACCCCAATGTGATTCGCTTTTTAGAGAACAACGATCTTAAAAACCCTTTGCCCAACGTGGTGCGCATTGTGGGAAAAGACGTGTCGAGCAACAATAAAATCATCGCCTACCTGGAAGGAGAAACATTTTCACGCATTGTGAATCAAGAAAAACTGAGCAGTGATATTGATCAAAAGGGTCGCAATGAGAAAATTTTGAACATCACTCAATTTATTAAGGGGGTGGGCCTTTGGATGAATTTTATTTTTGCGATTGTGGCTATTTTGATTATTTTTAACAGCATTAATATCAATATTCACACGCATCGATACGAAATTAATATTATGCAATTGGTGGGAGCCAAAACCAATTTTATTCGGGGGGGTTATTTGTTTGAAGGACTTTTTTATGCCCTTTCCGCATTGATTGTTAGCCTGCTTTTTTCGCGACTTACTTTGGTGTATTTAACGCGTAACTTGGTTGACATCATTACCGATGAAAGCTTGCTGATTGGCTTAAATTCAATTTTATTTCACTTTGATGATCAATTTTGGCTGACGGTGGGTTGGCAACTTTTGGGCGTGGCGCTGGTGGGATTATTCAGTAGTTATTTGGCGATTGAGCTGTATTTGAGGAGGCGGTTATCGTTCAACTAGGGCATAGTGAGTAGAATCACGGAGCCCTACGCCCTACGTTCTATGCCCTTATCAAAAACATGAGCAATAAAAACCTAAAATCCACCGGCGTTATCCTTAGAAAAGTGAACCTGAACGAAGGCGATCGAATCGTAACCCTTCTAACCGCTGATCGGGGAAAAGTGCATGCATTGGCCAAAGGAGCGCGCCAGTTTAAAAGTAAATTTTGTGGAAAGCTTGAACCCTTTAATCACTTGGCGTTTACGGGCTTTCAGGGGCGCGAGCTGATTTATTTGAACGAAGTGGAACTCCTGAGCACCTTTTGCGAGCGCACCGCCGAACACGGACCCCTATTTTATTTAGCCGAGGTGACTCACAAACTGATGCAAGATGATGAGCATGTGGATGGAGTTTATGAACTTTTTGGTCGCCGCGCTCGATTTGGTGCAACAACCCAAACCCGCTCGCCTGGTATTGGTGGGTTATTTGGTTCAACGTTTGGGATTAATCGGGTTTACCTCGCCCTGGCAGCACTGTGCCATTTGTCATGACCGGCTTTCGGGTGATGGCGACTTTTGGATGAGCGATGAACATTTGAACGTGGTGTGCACGCACTGCAAACAACCGGCCGACGAACCCGTGCCTTTGGATTTGGTGAAGTGGGTGGCCTTTATTCAGGCCAATCCCCTGGCTCACAGCCTTACCATTCGGCCAAACGATGTTCAATTTCAGCAAATTTGGAACTGGCTACAGCGCACCCTCAACCAACTCCTTTCAAGCGAGGTGAAGTCGGGGGCGTTTTTGGGATTTTCGAAAATGTAATGTGGAGCACCTTAATGAAAAAATATTTAAAAATTGTACTAGGAACTATTCTTGTGACCGCCCTCTTGTCTGTAATGTTATTTTTTCTTGCTTGGAGTGGAATTTTTGGGAAAAAGTATTACCATTTATCGAATGATCTGATTGGCCAATATTTTTATTCTGCTCTTCATCTTGAGCGCGAAGTAGACTCTGTATTGACTTCCCATAAAAATGATTGTATTGGTAACTGCAAACTCGAGGGGGATGAAGTAAGTAAGTTGGGAATGTTGCACATAAGAAAAGGAACTGATATCTGTGTGGGTCTTTGTCGTGAAAATACAAAATATAAAATTGCTGAACTTGAAGTTGAAGAAGATGGGAAATATACTAATAAGATAACCATTTTGGGTATCAAAGAATTGCCGGAAGAATATAGCGAATTGATGGTTAGAATGTATGGCTCAATCAAAAGAGGTGCGATTCAAGATTTTAATGTCTATGATTTGATGTATGTAACGGGATTTGAGGTCTTTAGCAAAGTCCCATATCACAGTTTTTTGAGAGATGAAAAAACACGATATACACAAGAAAAATATGGTTGTAATATCTACTGGAATGCAACATTCGGATGGGAATATTCCAATGAACAGCCTATTATCAAGGTTCGTATGACAAGTGACCCTCCTAATGGTGAACATCCAGGAAAATTCATTGAGTTATTTTACGACGGCAATACAGCTGAATTTATTAAAGAAGAGAATAATTTTGGATTGTTATTTGATCCTTGTAATGTGCCTAATTAGAACATAAAAACAGTAAAGCTAGTAGAGTAGTAAATCGTCATCGGATTGGAAATTTTTTTCTGAATACACTCTTAGGTTAAATGTTTCAGGCTTGGCGCTCTTAATCAATCCAACGCTACAATTTGGAACTTTTTGCGAAGAATAAATTCGAGATTCCCTATATACATGATAGATATCTTTTGCAAAGCCATTATCAATAATTTCAAATGAGTTGATGTCGGCATCTGTTAGTATCCTGCCACAACCATATATATAGTCCTTATCTTTGGCATATACAGTATAATGTCCGATTGGCTCAAAAGTCTGCACGTCGGCACCTAAAACTTTTGCCATTCCTCCATATTCATCGTCGAAATCGTCAAAAACATAAACATGATTCTTATCCTTTACATAGGAGTGATTTATGAATTCAAAACTGTCTCCATCAATTTCTGGGTAGTATCGCCTTGCCCATAAACAAACTTTTCCATCTTTGATGTAAAATGCTCCTTCCCGTTGCCACGTATCAGATGATTTACACTCAGGGTCTACCGTTGAGATATCAAGTGTCTCATACTGTCGCTTGAGTATATAAATAGGTGTCATTTGCACAAGTGCCTGCGAAATAGGAGATATAACCTTGGCTTGCTTCATACGACAAGTCTTTATGCAACCAGCTGGTCCGTCTTCTTCCTCAATGCTGCAAAGTGCCGATACGTGACAAAAAGAAAACGGGATTGATCTACAATAATTGTCAATTACACTGCGGAATTCATTAGAAATATGCTTACTGGACGAATTTTCATATTTTCCATAGCGAGCTGTGGCATATGTCAGGATAAAGACTTCGGTCAAACAGATTCCTATCAAAATTAACACAATGAACAAACTTAAAATCTTAACCCCTTATTCTTCAGGTTCTTTATTAATGTAATTGCATACAATAGAGCTGATATTACTACGTAATTAATGAAAACTAATACAACTGATGCGGAAATGGCATTCCTAATAAACTCTTCGTATCGCAAGCGATGTCCAACTTCAAAAACAATCTGAGGCACGAAAGGGGAAACAAGAAGCGATAGGGCAATTTTTAGGAAGAATTTATCAATAAAAACTTTTTTAAACCACTTTTTTAGTGTCTCCAGATTATTTTGCATAAATTGTTTTAATTTTACAGATATTGTAACATACGGGGAAAAATATTTATATAAGCCATAAACTGCAAAATAAGACCGTGAAAAAACACATTCTAAAATGATTGGTTCGAACTAAATAAACCGCATCAGCATAACGAAAAAACTCCATTACAGACCATGAGTCTATTCTGGAGCGGGTAAAGGGACTCGAACCCGCAACCTTCGCCATGGCAAGGCGACGCTCTAGCCAATTGAGCTATACCCGCATCGGTCGTTTATGCTGAAAATCGGCCACCAAATTTTAGCTAAACTCATCCGGGATGGCAATGGAAAAAATTTTATTTGCTTTTCTTTTAAAAAACGGGAAAATCAAAAGGATTTACACTGTTTAAATGAGTATAAAACCCACAAAACCCATGAAACCCAAAGCGCTGATTTTTATTGGCTTTCGACATAAGACCGGCAATATAAAAACCGCTCGCGCCGAGGGATAGAAGGTGATTCTACTCACTAAAAATGCGCGCTCAGAAGCGGAAGGATTGTTTGATGAAATCATTGAAGGCGATCTATTGAATAGCGCATTTGTACAAAGCATTATCCCCCACCTTAAAAAAACGTATTCGACCAAAGGGATCATCAGTAATTATGAACATTACGTGGTGGTGCGCTCGTATTTGGCCGAACGATTTGGCATTCCATCGAGCACGGTGTATTCAGCGGCGTGCACCCGCAACAAGGCAATGCAACGCAATGCACTAAAATACATGAAGGAAAACATTGATCATCGCGTTGTTAAAACGGAGGCGCAAGCGTTGAGCGCCTTTAATGCATTGGGCGGTGATGTGTTTATTAAATCGATTGCGGGCATTAAGAGTTCGCATGTGTTTCATGTTCAGTCCGAAACAGCCATGCGCGATGCCTTCACTATTCTAAAAAGAGATTCCGGTAAAATTGATGAAGATTTGTACAACGACTATCGTTATTGCGATTTTAATTTTGACTATCCTGATCCTAAGCACCATTTTTTGGTGGAAAAAGCAATTGAGGGCGAGCAAATTGGAGTTACCACGCTTGTGGAGGTATACCGTCTGGAATGCGCCGTCGATTATTGATGTTTATCCGGCTTCTGCCTTGGGGTTTGACGATTCGTTTTTAGCCTTTCGCATTTTACCGTCTCGCCTGCCTGCTTCGGTTGAAAAAAGGCCAAATTAACCACATCAACCATTGTTAAGGTTTTGGGAATGCGACATTGCGCCGTCCACACCGAATTAATGCTCGATAAAAAAGGTGAGATTAAAATCATTGAAACCGCGAGTCGGTTGGGCGGATATCGAGATTTAATGTATCGAGAAGCTTATGGCTTTAATTTGAATCAACTTTTAGTTAAAAGCGTGATTGGCAAAGAAATTAAAACTCGTAAAAGGCCCCTGGCCTACGTTTCTATGATGGAAATTTTTCCTCGGCAAGAAGGGAAATACAGTGACATTCTTGGCCTTGATCTGCTTGAAAAAGATCCTGAGGTTGGCAATATAGAAATTCTACCCAAAAAAGGGGAAAAAGTTGGCCCCGCTAAACTGGGTTATTGGCCTTGCTTGCGGTTTACCATCAAAGGCAAAACCTATAAAGAAGCCTACCAAAAGAGCATCGACTACCAAAAACAATTGGTGGTTGATTTAGCGAGCTGATTTTATCTTTTTTAACGTTTGTTCAATGTCTCAATCCTATTACTTGAATTTAGATAATTTTGAAGTTGGCACCCTCACCAAATATTGGCTGCCGATTGTGAACGACGGAATCGGTGAACCGATTCGTATTCCGATGATGGTGGCCAAAGGAAAAGAGCCTGGGCCGGTAGTGGGGCTTACCGCTGCGCTGCATGGAAATGAGTTGAATGGAATCCCGGTGATCCAGAAGGTGTTTCAACAATTGGATCTTGATACGCTAAAGGGCACGGTGGTGGGTGTACTTACCGCCAATGTTCCCGGGGTGCTTTTGGGGCAGCGGCGGTTTAACGATGATGTGGATTTAAACTGGATTGCTCCCGGCAAACCCGACGGGAATTTGGGGCAAATTTATATGCATCGGATTCTTTATGGTGTGGTAAAGCGTTTTGACACTTTTATTGATTTGCACACGGTGAGTTTTGGGCGCGCCAGTAGCCATTATATTTTTGCGGATATGACCGACCCGGAAACCGCCACCTTGGCCCAACTTCAAAATCCGGCGATTATTGTTCACAGCAAACCCAATTTAATCACCTTGCGTGGGCAAGCCGCCCATCATGGCATTAAAACCATCACCGCCGAGCTGAAAGACCCGTATTTGTTTCAGGACGATGTGATTGAAGAGGCGACCGTGGGGATTAAAAATGTGTTGGTGCACCTCAAAATGCAACCGGGAACGATTCGCCCACCCGTTGAGCCCATTGTACTGTGCGAAAAATCCTCGTGGCTGTTTACCGATGAAGGCGGGCTTCATACCATTCATGTCAACATTGGCGATTTTATTAAAAAGGGTGACCTTATTGCCGAGGTGAAAAGCATTTTTAACGAGTCGATCAAAACCTATCACAGCCCCAATGACGGGATTGTGGTGGCCATCAACACCAATCCGGTGGGTCAAGCGGGCAGTCGCACCATTCATTTAGGGTTTGGGCCGACGATTATGAAATAACTTTAATCAAGCTCATCACTTGGTACGCGGCTGAGCTCGCAGATGAGATTCCAATTGTCGTCCGAGGCGGAGCGATTGAAAATCGTGTGGCCGCACTGGACGCACTCGTGAAAAATGCGAACTCCCTTCTTTTTGTTGAGCTCAATACGCACCGGTCGCATCAATCCTTTGCATTCGCTCAGGCGGTCGCCGGGGGTTTCGAGGTCCACATGCATCGAAAACAAGCAATACGGACAATGGTTGCGGCAGCTTCCATCGGGGTGTTTTTTGACCGGCATTTTACACTTTAAACAAGTGAAGGGTTCGTCGATTTTGATCATAATTTTTAAGGGTGTAGGTTGTAGCGTATAGGGTGTAGTGATTAGAGTGTTAGAATCTACACCCTACGTACTACACCCTACACCCTAATTAAAGATTCCACATTTTTTCCTCGTATTCCTGAATGCAACGATGGGTGTTAAAGGTGGCTCCAAGTCGCAGGGCGCTTTGCATTCTTTCCACCCAGTGGTCGTGTTGGGAGTGGCAGTTTATCACGTCTTTTAGTTGTTGGTAAAGCTGCTCGGCGTCTACATCGTCACGATTCATTGAACTTTGGGTGGCCGATGTTTCTCCAAACGCCCATCCCGCTCTGGGTTGCTCTTTAAATCCCTCAATCCACCAGCCGTCCAAAATAGAAAGGTTCAGCGTTCCGTTCAGCGCCGCTTTCATTCCGCTGGTTCCGCTGGCCTCGAGTGGCGGTTCGGGAGTGTTTAGCCAAATATCCGCACCTTGAACCAACCGTTTTGCACTATCAATATTGTAATCCGGCAAAACCACCAATCGAATTTGCCCGCGTAGTTCTTTTCCAAAGTGACTCAATTTTTGGATGGTGTCGGTGGCATAGGTGTTGCTTTGGTGATAGGGCCCGGCAAAGATCAATTGAATCTTATGAAAACCCAATTCACGCAGTTTTTCGAGATTTCGAAAGAGCAACAACGCTCGCTTGTAGGGGGCAAAACGGCGCGCAAAGGCAATGGTAAGGACGTTTTCTTCGAACTGATCGTCGGGCTGCAGGTCGGTATTGTCGAATGGGAAATGCTCGGGATCGGAGTTAATGTAGTCGATCAATTTCTTTTTGTTCTCCTGATGCGCTTTTGTGAGTGCATCGCCCGGGATTTTTTCGGCGTCCAAAAAAACTTTCGGGTTATGGGCCCATCCCGGTAAATACCGATCGAACAGCTGTTTCATATTATCGGCCACCCAGGTGTTTTGATGAATTCCGTTGGTGATCGCCAAAAATTCGTGATCAGGAAACATGCGTTTGCACACCGCGGCATGGCTTTTGGCTACTCCATTGGTGGCTTTGCTTAGGCTAAGTGCCAGGCGAGTCATATTGAGCATTTTATCGCCGGCCAACGTTTTAATATGCCATGGCAATTTGTTGCCCAGCACCCTTTCGGCCAGCGGATATTCGAATTGGTCGTGGCCGGCTGGAATGGGGGTGTGTGTGGTGAACACGCATTTTTTTCGAACCGCGTCGTCGTTGTAGCCATTTTCTTTTAGTAATTCAAGGGTCAAAAACGCTGCGTGACCCTCGTTCATGTGGAAGGTTTCGATTTGATCGTAACCCAAACGCCTCAACATTCTAACACCTCCAATACCCAAAATGACCTCTTGGCAAATACGGGTGTACGCATCGTCGGCGTATAAATTTTTGGTGATGTCGCGATCCCAACGTTTATTTTCGGGTAAGTTGGTGTCTAAAAACAAAATAGGAACCACTCCTCCGTTTTCTCCTGTTATGGTGAGTTCCCACACGCCCACGGTTACATGCCGATCTTCGATGTGAAGGCGGATGGTTTCTTCGCGCTTTTTAAATTCGGGCCCGGGCAAAAAAGCACGATCGGGCTCTTCGCTTAAATGATACATTAAAGTAACCCCAACCACCGGCTTATTCAAATCGGCACAACTGCGGATGAGATCGGTTGCCAAAACACCTAATCCCCCGGCGTAATTCGGAATGGAGGGCTTGAGTGCAAATTCCATGCAAAAGTAGGCGACTTTCATTATTGGGCTTATATTTATATTTAAGTATCTAGCTTAACTTGAGTAACTCCATCAAAAAGGGTATAATATAATGAATGCTCAATGCAATGAAAATGTCGGCCTAAAGGAAGGGGTTTCGGAGCAATTAACTCCTACCCTGCTAATGATGAAGTAGTTATTAGTAAGCCAACTGATACTCAGCGCGCAGAGGAAGCACAAGCTTATCAAAGGGACCAACAAAAAGCGGCAGCCATTCGACAGCAGCTCAATGCCAGTAATCAAGAATCATCTTCTTTCAGAGATTCATTAGCCACTCGCTATGATCTTGATGATTTATTACTTCAACTTATTGCCAAACGTGATTCCGATCAATTAATTGAAACCCTTGATTATTGTATTGAAGAAAGTAAATTATCGCCTTCGGTGTTGATGTGGTCTGTATTTATGGCCATTGAAGCGGATGTACTTAAGGCAGATTCCATGGATCATTTTGTTGCTAAAAGTAGCCATTTGCCTGCTTTAAATTTCTTCAAGAAAAAGGAATTTAGTGATCTAAAACGACTAGCTAAACGATTTCGTGGTAAAAAAATACCCGATTCTTTTTTCGATTATTATTGGTCGACTATTGTTTTGGATTCCAATGTTAAACAGGCGGCTGGTTTGTATCTCACCGATGATCATTGGGATCATGACACCGCTGCATTTATGGCCCCTGCAGCAACCTGTAATACCATTCGATCTTTATCAACCCAAAAAAATAGCCCAACCATGCTTGGAAGCATGTACCCCGCGCTCCTTCGGTCTATGCAATCTGCCGAGAGCACTGAAACTCAACGTCAGTTGGTTGCAAATTTTATCATGCTCCATGGCTGCCAAACCAAAGGACGTGCTTATCCGAATGTTAAACCCATTCAAGGCGAACGTTTTTATTTGGAGGACCATAAAGATGAATCTCCTCGATTGGCTGCCATTTTGGGGGATAACGATCAAAGTTTAAATGAAATCAATCAATCAGCATGGTCACTTATTAAACCTTTGGAGCCTAAATTATTTGCATTGCTCGAAGATTCCGAGCTCTCCTTTGATAATCTGAAAAATTACCTCAATAAGCGATATTCGATCAATATTGGTTCATTTGATGATTTTTATAATCAAATCGAAGCTATTTTTCAAAAGATTCTTAGCAAACGAAGGCTTTCAAAGACCCTAAAATCTAAAGGGTTTTTTGGATCCATTAGACATTGGCTTTCGCGATGATTTAATTATTAAATTTAAAGTGCATCACGTCGCCGTCTTTCACCACGTATTCCTTTCCTTCCATGCGTAGTTTACCGGCGTCTTTGGAGCCTTGCTCGCCTTTGAATTGGACGTAATCGGCATAAGCGATCGTATCGGCTTTGATAAATCCTTTTTCAAAATCGCTGTGGATCACCCCGGCAGCTTGTGGCGCTTTGGCGCCAATCGGAATCGTCCATGCACGCACTTCGGTGACCCCGGCGGTAAAGTAGGTTTGAAGCCCCAGCAAGCGATAAGCGGACTTGATCACGGCTTTCAGTCCCGATTCTTTAAGCCCCAATTCCGCTAAATATTCCCTGGCTTCATCCGGCGAAAAATCGATCAGATCGGCTTCTAGCTTTGCAGAAATGGGTAAAACAGCTTCGCCGTCCCCCAATTCTAGCGTTTGTTTGGCCTTGGCGCTGTCAAACGTGGCCACCTCGTTTTCTTTCACGTTCGCGATGTATAAAAAGGGCTTGTTGGTGAGCAAATGAAGCGACTTTAAAAATAGGCGCTCGTCGTCGGATAATTCCAGATTGATTGCCAGCTTCTCGGCTTCGAGCCCGTCTTTTACTTTTTTGAGCGTGGCCGACTGCGCCATCATTTCTTTATCGCCTGACTTGGAGCGCTTTTCGGTTTCACCTAAGCGTCGGTTGACCGTATCGAGATCTGCAAGAATTAATTCAAGCTGAATAACGTCTTTATCTAATTTCGGGTTCACGCCGCCATGTACATGGGTGATGTCCGCATCTTCGAAGAATCGAACCACTTGGGCGATTGCGTCGACCTCGCGGATGTGATGCAGGAATTTGTTTCCCAGCCCTTCGCCGGTGCTGGCGCCTTTTACCAAACCAGCAATGTCCACAAATTCCACCACCGCGGGGATGATTTTGTTGGGCTTGGCAATCTCGACGATTTTGTCCATGCGTTCGTCGGGCACTTCAACGATCCCTACGTTTGGGTCGATGGTACAAAAGGGGTAATTGGCCGCTTCGGCGCCACTCGATTTGGTGAGGGCGTTGAAAAGGGTTGATTTTCCTACATTCGGTAGGCCTACGATTCCGATTTTTAAGCTCATATTATAAAAATTACGAATACAAAATACACAAATCGCAAACAATTACGAATTAAAAATTATGAATTACGAAAAAATCTCCCAAGCCTCTCGAAGCTCTTTTATCGTTAATTGCCCCGGCGCGGTGTTTTTGCCTTTGTTCAGCGGAGCGAACATCAAGGTTCCACCCGTGAGTGGGGTTAAAACGCGACTGAGAACTCCCAATTTTCCCATCGCGATCAGAATGTGAGGAATCTTTTGTTCTTTAAACTGGTGTGCCAGTTGAATGATCCGAAAGGTGTCGGCCATCGATTTTGGAGTGACGGCGATTTTAACGATATCGGCCCCACGGCGACGCATGGTTTTGATTTTTTTGAGGAGCTCAGTGTTTGATGGGGTCGATTTAAAATTATGATACGAAACAATTAAAATTGAAGGTTGAAAGTTGTAAGTTGTAAGCTGCGGAGACTTGAGCGGTAAATCTACATATTGCGCTCCCGCTTTGGCAGCCTGACTGAGCACTTCGGCTTGCTCGGCGTAGGTTCCTTTAAATCGCCCCTGCTCGATTGGCTTTTTGCACACGGCTAAAACCGGTAACGGCGACGCTTTGATGAGCGCTTGAACGTCGAGATCACGAATGTGATCGAGCCAAATTTCGGCCACATCGGCTTTTCCTTTCAGTGCCTGGAGCGCCTGAATCGCCTTTTTTTGGGTGGTTTCTTGAATGGGGACGCAAAGATGAGGGTATTTAGCCATGGATTAATGATAGTCATTTCGACGAGCGAAACGAGGAGAAATCCCCTGTTGCACTGCAATAACAGACTAACTTACTTTGCCCCCGCTTGTCACTTGGGTACTTACTGTGTTTCTCTTGACAATTTTGTGTTAATGTTATAGAATTCTGCTCCCACCACTGCCTCCCAAGCTCTTTTGGGGTGGTCGCTGGTGGATGATCTTTATCAGCAAAGGAGAGAATGAAACTGATTTTAACCCTTGGTTCATCGGTATAGGTGGCACTTCATTATTGTGGGGTGCGCTTTGCTGTATATGAATCAATTAGAAATCGAACTATGAATCAGCTGGTGGCTTATGTGGGTAAGACTACATTACCCCTGTGACCCACCGGCTGATGATCAACTCAGATTCAGCTGAAGAGCCTCTTGACCCATGGGGGGTCAATCGAAGGCTTACACCCACCCCGAACGCCCGTATGTTTGGGGGGCGGGGAACACTTCCCCGCCCCTCGGCAACGAGGGCGGGCAACCTTGACCTGGAGGTCAACTATGCGAAGCGCAAAGCTGAGCATTTCGTTGGCCGCCCTCGTGGCGGCTTTGGCAGTAACCTTCTTCCCCACGTCGTCGAACACGGCGTGGGCCGCGGGCTTCACAAAGCCCGCACGCGCTTGGCCGGCGCTGCAGGCGAAGGCTGACACAGGTCAGCCCTGCAACACCGAGCTCAGCTCGGTGTTGGCCGCCTGCCAGGTGGCCAACATGGACCCCGCCCAGGCGGCGGCCTGCAAGGCCGCCGCCACTGCCGTCGCCGAGAAGTGCCGCAAGGGCACCAAGGGGTCGGGCGGCGCCAAGGGCGGGGGCGGCACCAAGGCCAGCGGCGGGGGCGGCAACCCGCCGCCACGCTCGCTGGCCTTGGCGCCGGCGAACTGCACGAAGGGGCAGGTACTGGTCCACGGTGACGAGACCTGGACCTGTGAGGACCAGGTGGTTTGGATCTCGGACGACGAGCAGAGGGTGTTGGACACCCTCACTTCACTAGAGACTGAAAAGGTCCTCTGGCGCGATGGCGACGGCAATCTGCGCAGGCTCGACGGCCGTGCTCTGGCCGTCTTCGCCTCGTGCGAAGCAGGCCAGATCCTCGTCCGCGGGAACGCGGACGAGCCCTGGCGCTGCGAGGCGCCGGGCCAGGTGGTGATCAACACCGTCTGGCATTGGGGAGGGTGGTGGCTCATCTGGGCCGCCATCCTCATCTTCTTCCTGGGCATCGCGGTCCTCCTCTGGGACGGCTGGCGGACGCGCAAGCGCCTCGCCGCCCTGGAGGATTCGGCGTTCGCCGTCGCAACGGCAAACGCCACCAACGACCTGCGCGGCAGCCAGGGGGGGGCAAAAATCCCCTGGGCGCAGACCGAAGATATCCATGCGTTGAAGCCGCCGGACGGCGGCAACGGGGGGGGCGGCAACCCGCCCCCCGTCTGATCGCCTCGTATGAGTGATGATCCCCCGGCGAGCCTTCGGGTTCGTCGGGGGGTCCCCTTTTACCATTCTCTCCTTTGCGATATTTTAGCTTCTGCAATCCATAGCGATTGGAGGGGTTTTTGTTGACATTTTTAAAAAATGAAATATAATGCTAATCTAATGTAACCCATTTTGTTATGAAAAATGCACCAGTGTTAGCCATCACTCTTGCAGGATCGGTTATGGCTCCCTCTATGGCCGAAGCGCTTACCCCTAAGGCAAAAGCTGCTCGTACTGAATTGCTCAAACAACTAGGAGTAGATGCTGACCGCGAAGACATTTTTGATGCCGGAAAAGGAATTAAACGTAATGGAGAAGCGGTGGCATGTACCAAAGCTGGCTTTAAAGGCACTGTTTCCAAAGGCCTTGCTACCACTGCTTCTGAAAATGCAGCCAAAGGCGAACTCCTTCGTGCTTTTAGAGAAGTCCCTGCTGATCAAGTAGCCAATCGTGGAGCTGTAGAAGGTTCTATTCGTGGTGCCAATGTTCAGGGGCGGTTTGACCCAACCATCGGAATGGCCTGTGCTAAGGCTGGACTACCTGACCAAGCTGTTCTTGATCAAATTGCTTTCTATAATGTGGTCACTGGACGAGGAAGCGTTGAATCAGAAGCGCGTCGAACCGCCGAACAAATGAAATTGCAAAAACGCAAAGCTGCTCATGTTCAACGACTGCGCCAACGGCTTGATATGAGCGGCCGCCGATAAACTATGGATATGAAAATGAACGAGAAAAGTCCTCATGCTTGAGGGCTTTTTTTGATGCCATCAACGTGTGAAAAAGTGATTGGATTTTCTTGACATTTATGCAAAAATGTTATAGAATTCTGATCCTAAATTCATCCGTGGTTCCAATTCTTGCTTTTTGGCATGTGGTTGCGACCCTAGCATGAGTTTAGATGATCTTTTACAACTCATTTGTGTACAAAGTAGCGATTCGCCGTCGATAAATCTATGGCGAACGCAACTAGTAAAGTATGAGCAGTTCCCCCAGGGAGCGTCATACTACTTTTCTATCATCAGCCGGTGGCTTATGTGGGTAAGATTGTATTACCCCTGTGACCCACCGGCTGATGATCAACCCAGATTCAGCTGAAGAGCCTCTTGACCCATTCGGGGTCAATCGTAGGCTTATACCCACCCCGAACGCCCGTATGTTTGGGGGCGAATTAAAACTCCCCCCCCTCGGCAACGAGTGGCGGGCAACAGACCCAGGAGGTCAAAAATGCGAAGCCGAAAGCTGAGCATCGTGTTGGCCGCCCTCGTGGCGGCTGTTCTTTTTAACCTTTTCCCCGCGCCGAGGATGGCGTGGGCGCAGAGCGCCGCGGCAGCGGGGACTGCGACGTCGGCGGCCATCGAGGCCGTCGACGTGGAGTTGCTCTTTCCGGAGGCGAACAGCCTTCGGATGAGCTTCTTCAACACGGTCCAGATTTGCGGTCTGGTCGACCGGTACATGAACACGGGTGCCCAGCCCGTGTTCGATGCGTTACCGTCGAACCCGGACACCAACACGGTCTTTGACTTCCCGGTCGCGGTGACCGAGAAGATGCGCGAGTGCCTGGCCGCGAACCGGCCGGTGCACGACCGCATCCAGAGCCGGCTTACGAGCCGGCTCGACGAGACCGACTGCACCTTCGATGGCTGCGGAGCGCGCGAGGTTCCCCACCTCGCCGCCGTACTCGACTTGTCGCGCGCCAACGGCGTTGACACCGAACTCCCCCCCACCACGACGGCGACCGCCGCGATGGAGGCTGTGGCGACGCACCCGTGCGCGCCCAGCCCCCTGACCGGCACGGACACCACCACCGTGAAGGGCCGCATCGTCCTCGCCTCGGCCTGTTTCTTCGAGGGCTTGCCCCTCGAGGTTCAGCGCGAGGTGCTCGGCGTGGGCGGCGGCGACATGGTAGCCGGCCTCATCGAGGCCGGCTACCGCGAAGCCTTCGCAAGCGACGTGGACGGCACGACCGCGGCCCCCCGGTTCACCCCGGGTGAGAACGGCATGCCGGTCGTCATCCTGACCAGCTCGACCGGGGAGACCCGCAAGGGTCGCCTGGTGGAAGTTGGTCGGCGGTCGCTCGTCGTCGCTCCCAGCGATGGGGGCGAATACGTGGTGATCGATGCCGGATGGTTCGCCGCCGGGCACCGTCTCTTCATCGGCATGGAGCCTGAGACGGTGATCGAGACGGAGACGAAGGAGATCCCCGCCGCCGCGGGGCTCACCTTCGGCGGGGAAATCCTCTTCGCGGGTAACGCCGGGGGGGTCAGTCGACGGCGCCGGGTTCGGCGCCGTCATGGCCGGGTTGGGTTACGGGATCTCCAGCGGCGGCTGGACGATCCAAGGACGCGGAGACGTCGGCGCGCTTCTTGCAACGGGCTGGAGCCCTGAGCGAGACAGCAACGACCGAGACGGCGGTGCGGCGGCCTTCGCCCTCCGCCTGACCCTCCGCGGCGGTTACTTCTGGGGTCGGCTGGGCCTGCTCGCCGTTGGCGAGTTCTGGGCCTTGCCGAGCCCCGGCGGTGCCGGAGGCTTCGACGTTCAGGTGACCATCACCCCGCGGTTCGCCGCGGTGGTCACCGGTCGGTGGGCCTACCAGCCCACCGGCATCCCCTCGGGGGTGCGCTGGGGCCAGCCCTTGGAGGACGTCGTGGTGTCCGGCCCCGCGCGGGGCTGGGCATCGTGGCGAACTTCTGAGCCCACTCGCGGCCCGGCTACGTGCTGGTGCCGGGTCGCGAGTTCCTCTAAATCCAGCACAGGCCCCTCCTCCCCCGCCGGGAGGTGGGGAGGATCCAAGGAGATCGCGATGAAGCACTTCAGTTTCACCCTCGCCCTCCTCCTCGCCACCGCGTGTGGCGGGGGGGAGCCCCCTCAAACCACTTTCACTTCGGTCCAGTTCGTCGCGGACCGTGAGTTCTCCGTCGCATTGACCTGCGACACCCAGAGCCTCGAGCGCGACTCGATCGAGGCCGGGCAGGAGCACCGGGTCATCTTCGGAACCAGCGTCGGCGACGACCTGGCCCCGGGCCGGTGCACGGCAACGTGCACCGCCAGCGACCCGAACTTCTTCTGTCAGCTCGATGGTACGGTGATCGTCCTCGATTCGATCGAGGTTACCGTCACCGTCGAGATCGTCGAGTCGGGCGGCGGCAACGGGTTCGGCGTCGACCGCATCGCGGTCAGCGTCGTCTCGGCCGTCGACGGCAACCCGGTGACCGGTGGGACGATCGTCGTCCACGGGCAGGAGGAGCGCACCTTCGCGGTGACGTCCTCCACCCCCGTGGTCATCGGCGACCTCCCCGTGGGGCAGCGATTCGGGATCGAAACCCGGGGTTTCCCCGGGTTCCCGGACGCGCTGCGGAGCGTCACCATCCCGGTTGGGCTGACGGCGCCGCTCCAACTCAAGCTCCGGCTCGAGGAGGGCGGCTACGCGTGCCGCAGGGCTGGCCCCCCACTGACCGTCGGGGAGACGGTCATTTTGGACGACGTGCTGCGGCTCGACGGAGTTTCCGTTGGGTCTTGTGCGTCGCTGGACGACACCGCGCTCGGGGTCGAGACGGCTCAAGACGGCACCTGCCGCCTGACCGCCCTGGCTCCCAGCGTGTTCCGTGACCTGCTCGAGGTCTCGGATGGCAGCGAGAGCTGCCAGGTGAAGATCGAGATCGTCGCCCCGTAATTGGGGCGGCGAGGGCAAACGGGGGCCTAGCCCACCCCCTTGTACACAAATGAGTTTTCCCACGCGTCCATTTAGCGTTTTTCATTCGCTTTCCCGCTTGCGGGAGTGGCGGATCGACACACGGGCGCGTGGGACTCATTCTTAAGTCGATTACACGTAATCGGTTAAAGACTGAGTCAACTTGACGCTCCGCCCAAAAAACGTTATATTTGACTACTAAAAAAAGCCCTACCACCGCCTAAGGCGGATTCAAAAATAAAAAGCACCTGTTCATCAAAAAAACATGGTGTGTTTTTATGTCTTATTTTTGTTCATTATGATCAAACGATTCTCTAAAATGATCGGCCTGGGGCTTTTATCCCTTATGCTCAGCCTGTATTCACAACCCTTTTTGGATACGATGGCTCAAATGATCGCTGTTGACCTGCGCATCACACAGAATAGTGTTAATCCCACCGTCGCGTCACCGGGGATTGTTTTGACGTATCAGGTTGATTACATCAATTTGGGGCCACTGGATGCCTTGGGAACGGAACTTGCCTTGGATTATGACCAGGTAAATTTGATCAATGTTACCCTAAACGACCCTCGTTGTTTTGATAATGGTGATGTTCTTACTTGTTTTTTGGGGAATTTAGGCTTGAATGAAGGCGGATCGATTACCTACACCGCTCAGGTGGGCACAAACGTTGCTGATGGCACGGTGATCTCGAATGTCGCGAGCATTACCGCCACCGAAGCTGCGGATGTAAGTGGTAATTCGGTACAGGTGGATGTCCCGGTGGTGGATAATCGATCGGCTGATCCAGCGATTATTGCTAAAACCGTCGATAACCTCAATCCCCTTCCGGGAGATACAGTGACCTACACCATTGACTATGCTAATTTGGGCGACCTTCCTGCTAATAATTTGGATATGGAAGACCTTTACGATGCGATCAATTTAACCAATATTAATTTTATTG
This sequence comes from Candidatus Peregrinibacteria bacterium, assembly GCA_016699515.1. Lineage (GTDB taxonomy): Bacteria > Patescibacteriota > Gracilibacteria > UM-FILTER-43-11 > UM-FILTER-43-11. Next base: position 839,473 of record CP064978.1, read on the forward strand.
CGGGCACCTGTTTGGACGACCCAAGTGGTACGATTTCTTGTAAACTAGGAGATGTCCCGGTTGGTGGTACGGGTCAGGTGATTTATTCTGCTACGGTTCGCGCAACCACCACGCCAGGGAGCGCCATTAGTAATTCGGTGCGTGTTGCAGGCGTGCAAGATTCGGATTTAACCAATAATTCAGGTGCTGTAACTTTCACCGTTCAAACCCCGGTTAGCTTAGCGAATCCTCAATTAGTACAGAAAGTGGCTAATACTAGTACCCCTCTTCCTGGGGGCACTTTAACCTATACCATTACCTATGCACAAAATGGCAGCCTTGATGCTACCAACACCGTTATTGTGGATGATTATGATGAAGGTGCTTTGAGCAATATTGTATTAAACGACCCTCGTTGCGCCGATAACGGAGCGGTGATCACTTGTAACTTAGGACTGGTTCCTACTACAGCGAGCGCCAACCTAAGTTATACGGCTACGGTAATGAACACCGTCCCTCCAGGCACAGTCATTGCCAATGTGGCCACTATTTCAGCAGATGTAAATAATAGTGCTACGGATGACACAGCTCAGGTAAATGTAACCGTGGCTACCCCCCCAGTTACTCCTCCGCCCGTTACTCCGCCCCATGTTACCCCCCCTGCCACCGGTGGAGGTGGAGGAGGTGGGAGTGGAGGGCCAAGTGGAGGTCGCTTGTTTTATGAGGGTGACTTAAAACTTGCTATTTCTCATTTTGTTTCAACCGACGGATTGCATTTTACGCTGGCTAACTCCGAATCTAACGCCTTGCTGCTTGCTCAGGGATCACAAACCATCTATCACCGTATCTCTATTCATAATCCCAATCCTGTTTCTATTGAACAAACTGAGCTTGATCACGCCTTTATTGGTTCACCTGCCGTTTACTCAAATAATTTGGCTTTTTTATCTGGGGCGCGTATTGGCGTTAATGGACTTATTCTTGTCGATCGCATCAATACCCTGGAAACGCACGATGTTACTTATCAAGTGACCGTAAGTAACAACAGTGGTAAGGAGGCAAGTGGTATTGACATGATTGTTTTGAACGATTACAAGGCGAAAGTACCTTCAGCGCATGATGGATTTAATTACTTGGGCATTGGTAAAGCCTATCCGGCTTATTTTTCGGGAAACCCAATCCAAAGTAACCCAACCAGCCCTCTAAATGATGATAGAATGGCTTTGGCATCTGAATCTTCGCTTGAACACGGGTCTACATCTACCGCTGCTAATGCGAATACTTCTGGAGCCCCGCAAGCGCCCAATGGGAGTGGTATTACCAATCCAGAACGAATCGACCTGCACGTTCCACAGTTTTTTGAAAAACCCACGACTCCATCTCCCCTCATTGAAAGTGTGGACAAAAGCCAGCTTAAGCTCGCAACAACCGGGCTGCCATTCACCCCAATTGCCGCTCTAATTCTTGCAATATCTGCCTTGATATCGGTTTACTTGACAAAATTTAGATTTTAATGTAAAGTTTGGTTCCAAAATCGCTGAAATCCAAAAATCAAAACAAAAAATGGAGAGAGTTGCGTTGGAGAGATTCCTTTTGTTTTGTTTTTTTAATCAATTTATTTTCACATCATGTTTACCCAAATGCTCAAAAAATGGTTCAGCATTAGTATGATTGCTTTAGTGGCACTCGTACATGTATTGCCACTTAATCTAGTTTTGGCGCAACAACAACCTCAACAAGGTACACTCCGTGTAACTACCAATATTACCAATGGTGGGTTTACCGTAAAATATGCCAATACTAATGTAGAGGTACCTGGTGCGATGGGGAATGGGGTTGGCCCGATCGATATCACAATGGCACCAGACTTGTACGATATCGAGTTTCGTAGTGTTTCGGGTTACACCACTCCAGCCCTCATTGAGGATGTTAATATTATCGATGGTGCTTTATTGATTCGCCATGGTGAATATACGATCACAGGTCAGCCCCAACAAGGAACCTTGCGTGTGACCACCAACTTGAGCAATGGTGGATTTGATGTGCTTTACGCCAATACAACCAATGTGGTTTCTGGTGCTAGCAACACGGGAGTGGGACCTTTCGATATTACCTTGGCTCCTGATTTGTATGATATTCGCTTTACTGACGTAACCGGCTACAACACTCCTGCGTTGATTCAGGATGTGAACATTACCAACGGTGTTACCGAGGTTCGTCATGGGGAATATACTGTCGTGAATCAGCCCCAACAAGGAACCTTGCGTGTGACCACCAACTTGAGCAATGGTGGATTTGATGTGCTTTACGCCAATACAACCAATGTGGTTTCTGGTGCTAGCAACACGGGAGTGGGACCTTTCGATATTACCTTGGCTCCTGATTTGTATGATATTCGCTTTACTGACGTAACCGGCTACAACACTCCTGCGTTGATTCAGGATGTGAACATTACCAACGGTGTTACCGAGGTTCGTCATGGGGAATATACTGTCGTGAATCAGCCCCAACAAGGAACCTTGCGTGTGACCACCAACTAGAGCAATGGTGGATTTGATGTGCTTTACGCCAATACAACCAATGTGGTTTCTGGTGCTAGCAACACGGGAGTGGGACCTTTCGATATTACCTTGGCTCCTGATTTGTATGATATTCGCTTTACTGACGTAACCGGCTACAACACTCCTGCGTTGATTCAGGATGTGAACATTACCAACGGTGTTACCGAGGTTCGTCATGGGGAATATACCCCGGGAACCAACCCAACTAATACGGGAACAATCATCGTGCAAGTGATTGATGATAGTGGTTCACCCATTAATGGCCAATGGACTCTGGCCGGCCCTTCTTCTGCCAATGGTATGGGCGGTCAAACCATTCGAAATGCGCTGGTTGGTACTTATACTGTTGCGGCTACGCTGCCAGCAGGCGGTGTGTATTCGAGTGTTACTATTTCACCTTTAAATACCCAAACGCTTAACGCGAATAGTACGATTATCTTTACTATTACCTATCAACGCGCAGCTCAATTGGGAACCGTTATTGTTGAGGTGCAAAATTCAAATGGAACTCCTATTAATGACGGTAACTGGGATCTGTTTCGCTGCAGCACAATGGACATAAGTTCGTGCAATATCCCTGTACGAAGTGGAAATGCGGGTACAAGCTTTAGTGCAGCACCTGCCCAATACTACATACGTGCCAATGCAGCAGCCGGATATATCGGTCAAATCATCTCCTCAGTCAATCCACAGGTTTTGGCGATAGGTGGCACTATTACCTTCACCATTGTTTATACACCTCAACTACAAAATACTGGTTATATCCAAGCCACCACTGTTTCGAGTGACAACAACCCGATTGCTACTGGAAATATATTCATTGATGGCCAATCGGTGGGTATGCCTGCGTCTGCTGGTGCGTTTGTTCCTGTTGCTCCTGGCTTTGCCGTTAACGTGACCCAACTACATACAATCTCTTTTGGTTCTATTCCAGGCTATATTACCCCAGCTGATATCGTTATAAATGCAAATACAATTATTGCAGGACAAACCAATCGCTACACTGGCACTTATGTTCCATTGAGCGGACCTATCGGAACTGTGGTCATTAACGTGGTCGACCAAAATGGCACTGTCGTTAACGATGGTGCATGGTCACTTTCTGGGCCTATTACCCGTTCGGGCACTGCGGGAAGTACACTTACTAATTCACCTGTTGGCGACTACTCATTGGTTGCTACCCTTCCCGTGGGCGGAGCATATAATGCAGTTGCGGTTACCCCTGCTGCTAGCCAAACTTTAGCCGCTAATGGCACCATCACTTTTAACGTTGTTTACCAACGACCAGTTGGCAATGGAGACATCATCATTCAGGTTGTTGATCAAAATAATAATCCTGTTGTTGGTGAATGGACATTGAGCGGTCCTCAAAACCAAGGAGGAACCACAGGTACAACATTAACCGGAGTGCCTGCGGGTGACTACACTTTGGCCGCTGTTGTTCCAACTGGATCAACCTTCACAGGCTTTTCAATTACACCTAGCAATACCCAAACTTTAGCCAATGGTGCTCAAATTACCTTTGTAATCACCTATCAAATTCCGGTACTCCGCACCGTCCTACTCACCAAAACCGTTTCTGAACAAATCGTGGCCAATAACAACAAGCGAGTGGATTATACCTTAACGCTGAGCCGAACCGACGCCGGCAACACCACCCCTATCGACATTCAATTGAGCGATGACATTACCGGAAACGGCACGTTGACCTCTGGCAATGGCCGCATGGATTACGTTTTGAACACCTTCAGCTGTTCGAGTGGCTGCTCGGCTACGTCGGCCGACGGGATTGCGAATCGTGCTGTCACTGTTACGCTCGATACCGGAAATAGCACCGCGATTATTCGTTACCAAATGCTTTCGAACAACAGTGCTCAAACGGCCGCTGCCACCTTTACCAACACTGCCTTTGCTGCCTACAAAGAACCTTTAAACGGTGGAAATCCTATCGAAGTAACTGCCAGCGCCTCGGTTACCGTACAACCACGCCCGGGTGTTAACCCAGGTGGGCCTACCGTTTACTTGGGTGGATACGGTGGAAATAACGATGGAACTGTCGTGCCTGATCGCAATGGAACTCGCGGTTTCCAACCCAATAATCCTGCTCACGTGGGCGCCATGGATTTGGAAATTGACACCACAGTCACCACTCGTCAAAAAACTTACGAAACCACCTCTACCAGCGCCCCCGCCTTACTTGCCAACAACCGTGACGAATCCGTTACCGTTCAGGTTCGCGTAAAGAATCTGGGGAACGTGTCGGTGAAAAACGTTACCTTCAACCACGTGTTCAATGCGGGTGATTCCACTCTTAAAGCCGGTGCCATCACTCAGCCCAAGAACGTTCAGTTGAAAAATCAACAACTGGTGATCGACAAGATCAAAGTGAATGAGGTGATCACCTTCAGTTATGTGGTTCCGATCACTTCGGGGCGTGCCAACAGTGCTTTGGCGACCGATCAACTTATTTTGGCTGATTACCGAGCCAATGTTCCTGCGGGATTGGACGTACTAAGTTACCAAGGTATCGGCCGTACCCTCAGCAATTACTTTGCGAACGGATCGACTGTGACTACTCCCGAACCTAATCCTAGCACTCCTGATGTTACTCCTCATCGCTTGGCGTCGAACGGCTCGGATACCCTTCGCATTACGGTGCAAACCGACCGCGCCGAAGCTCGTGTAGGTGAAACGATCGACTACCAAATTCATGTGACCAATCTTACCGAAGAAGCCATGACCGGCTTGGCACTCAACTTCTACTACCCAGCAAACTTTGCCATCGTTACCAGCGGTGGAGCGCGCAATGACGGTAAGAACCTAGAATGGCAACGTGCACTTCTAAACGCCGGTGAAACCGTTCATTACACCTTCCAAGTTAAAGTGGTTAGTGGCGCTGATAACACCGCTGTTCGCACTCTTACCACCGGACAAATCAATGAATTTGAAAACATTCCTCCAACCGCTCACTATATTGGCCTTATCGGAGGAAGCGCACCTACCCCGGGTCGCTCCTATCAATTGGCGCAAACCGGAGCTGGAACCTTCCTGATGTTGATTCTTGCCATGTTGAGTGCTCTTGGATACCGTCGTTACCAAACAACCCGTTACCAACGCATCAAGCGTGACGCGCTGATGTAATCCACATTGTGTATTGCCGAAGAAGGCGAGGATCACTATCCTCGCCTTCTTTTTTTGTGATACAATTCTTACATGCGTGCTTTAATTCAACGAACCACATCAGCGGCGGTAGCAGTGAATGGCAAAACGATCGGGCAGATTGGAAAAGGATTGGTGGTGCTTTTGGGGATCACTCACAACGATACCGATCAGGATATTGCGTATTTGGTGGAAAAAATTGCAAATTTGCGCGTGTTTGAAGGTGAAAAGAGCGGATTTGATGAATCGGTGCTGCAGGTAGGGGGCTCGGTTTTGGTGGTATCACAATTTACGCTTTATGGGAGCACCAAAAAAGGCCGTCGACCCGACTTTAACGATGCAGCCAAACCCGACGTTGCCGAAGAACTGTATAAAAAATTTGTTCAAAAAATGAAGGAAACCGGAGTGGTGGTAGAAACGGGTCAATTTCAGGCTCATATGCAGGTGAGTTTGGTAAACGACGGGCCGGTGACGCTGATGTTGGAGTCGTAAATTACTTTGCCACGACTCTCTTTAGTCATTTCGACCCGTCCGTGGCGGGGAGAAATCCGCCTAATTAACCTAATTAACCTTTTATGGCTTTTGTTTATATTCTTGCTAATAAGTGGCATACGGTTCTTTATGTTGGCGTTACCAATAACCTTGGCCGGCGTCTACATGAACATAAGAATAAAATGAATTCCGGCTCATTTTCAGCACGATACAATGTGGATCAGCTAATCTACTTTGAGCAAAGCAACGACATGGAAGCTGCCATTGAACGTGAAAAAGAGATTAAAAAATGGAGACGTGAGAAAAAAGTTAGGCTGATCAATGAATTGAACCCCGATTGGAAGGATTTGTACAATGAAATTGATGAATGGGATTAAGTGGTTTTGTTTTACGGGAGATTTCTCTCCCGCCTGAGGCGGGTCGAAATGACTTGAATTGGTTAACCCCAAAGGAAAATGTTTGTGATTTGTCATTTCGACTGAGCTTCGGAGGATCGCGTCGGAATCGTAAATACGACGACTGAACTTCGGAGGATCGCGTCGGAATCGTAAATACAACGATGCACCAGTATGTGGGTAGTGATGGGACAAGGTCTTGTGGGGGCTTGGGGTTCGCACTATTCCACAATGATAGGCTTCTTGGTGATCCCGTTGATATTGCTTTGCGAACCCCCGGCGCTTTTGGCTACTTTTGGCGACAAAAGTAGCAAGCCTTCGGCAAGAAATTCGAAAGCGACGCAAAACGGATGAAAAGGGGGGCATAACAGTGTCCGAGCCACTATTGAACAAATTATTTGTTCTTATATAGTTGACAAAAGTTAAATAGTTGTTATAGAATAGGTGTTCACTAATTATGCTTTTATGCTTGCCCGCCGATTTGAAGTAAACATTAATCCACCAATTGAAAGCTCAGAATTGAGAAGTAAAGTGCATAAAATTTTATCTGGTATGGCTGGTGTTACTTTAAATAGAGAATCTGAGCAACAAGCCGTTGATGCCGGCGGTGGTGAAACAAGACAAGTCACTACCTATAAAGGCACTGTTACTAAGCCTGAGGAGGCTGCTTTTGTCCTTGCCTTTCCTGAAACCCGAGCACAAATTACTGAAATTCTTGGCCATAAAGGCGTTCAATTGAATTTTGAGATTTCAACTTGTTAATAAATCTATCTTGACCGGCCTCTACTCTCCCCTTGCCTTTCCGCGGTAATCTTGTAATCTTGAATAGCCGAGTTTACTAGGCGTTTTAATCTTGTAATGTTGCAAAACGTATGGAGGATTTAATGGAAAAAATTGTTTCACTGTGTAAGCGTCGTGGGTTTGTGTTCCCGGGGTCCGAAATTTATGGAGGACTGGCCAACAGTTGGGATTACGGCCCATTGGGGGCGCAAATGCGTATGAACATTAAAACCGACTGGTGGAAAAAAGTGGTGGAACAACGCGATGATATGGTGGGATTGGATGGTTCCATTTTGATGAATCCCAAAGTGTGGATCGCCTCGGGACATGTGGGGCATTTTAGCGACCCGCTGGTGGAAGATGTGGAAAGTCATAAGCGCTATCGCGCCGACCATTTGGTAGAAGAAGTTCTGGGAATCAGTGCAGATGGAATGAGCACTCAGGAACTGAACGAGTTGATCCAAAAAAACAACATCAAAAGCCCCGAAGGCAATGCACTGACCCCGGCTAAACAGTTTAATTTGATGTTCGAAACCAAAATCGGAAAAACCGAAGATGATAAATCGGTGGTTTATTTGCGGCCCGAAACGGCGCAGGCGATTTTTGTGAATTTTAAGAATGTGCTCGACACCACTCGCAAGCGCTTGCCCTTTGGCGTGGCGCAGATTGGAAAAGCGTTTCGTAACGAAATCACTCCCGGCAACTTTGTGTTCCGTACGCTGGAATTTGAACAAATGGAGATTGAATATTTTTTGGAGGAAGGTGATTGGGAAACGCATTTTAATGCTTGGGTGGCATGGATGCAAAAGTGGGCGGCGTCGCTTGGGATTCAAACCGACCATCTGCACGCCGAAGACATTGCTCAAGAAAAATTGGCCCATTATTCCAAGCGCACGATCGATTTTGAATTTGAGTTTCCGTTTGGAAAGAAAGAATTGTGGGGGCTGGCGTATCGTACCAATTTTGATTTAACCAATCACCAAGAACACTCCAAGCAAAAATTGGAATATTCCGACCCAAACGACAATAGCAAAAAACTGATTCCGCATGTGGTGGAGCCAACGTTTGGGGTGGATCGAACGCTGCTGGCTATTTTGTGCAGCGCTTATCACGAAGAAGAAGTGGAGGGTGAAACCCGTGTGGTGATGAAATTTAAGCCACATATGGCGCCGTATCAAGTCGCAGTTTTGCCACTGATGAAAAAGGGTGGGCTGGCCGAAAAAGCGCGCGAGGTGATGGAGGGACTACTCCCCCACTTTCGCTGCGAGTACGACGAAACCGGAAGCATTGGCAAACGCTATCGTCGCCAAGATGAAATTGGAACTCCATACGCAATTACCGTGGATTTTGAAACGCTTGAAAGTGGCACAGTAACGGTTCGCAATCGAGATACGATGGAGCAGGAACGCATTTCAACGAACGACTTAATTGAATATATTTCTAGGAATACTAAATAACTAATACACAAACCACAAACAATAATCGCAAGAATTACAAATATCAAATAATCTGCCAGAAAAATAGATTATTTCGGAATTTGACATTAGATATTCGAGATTGATTGTAATTTGTGTATTTGTAATTTTAAGACTATTCCTTTTTTAGAAAGTAATACTCAATGAGTACGGCAATAATGAGCAAAAGTAGCGCGTCCCACCAGGTGAGCACTCGGAGTCGCTGAAAAATGAGTGTCACACACACGACCGCTGACATCAAAATCGCTTGCCTTACCGCAACACCCAAAAAGTAGAATTGGTTTTCGTTTCGACGGTTGATTGCCATGCGCACATAGTAGTTCATCAGGCTAAACGTGGCTGAAAGTGATACCATCAGACTGGCATAAAACAAAGATAAGGCTAAATAACCGGATATAAACGGACTTAAATTATCGATCACCAGCAACCACGACCCCAACCGAGTAGCGCAATGAGCAAAATGCCGATGAGGTAGTGACGGTAAGTAATTTAATTACGACTTACGAATTAAACCTGCCTGCCAGCAGGCAGGAATTACGAATGATTCTCGTGTATTTAATATACATTGAGTATGCTAAAATGTCTGCAAGTATTTTAAAAAATTGAGCATGAAACTGTTTTCAAAAATTACGATCGTCCTTGTGGTTTTGATGATCCTTCCCATTTCGCTGGTACAAGCGGCCTCGTTTACCGATGTGCCTTCGAGTCATCCGAATTACCAAGCCATTACGTATTTGCAAGATCAAGGGGTGGTGGAAGGCTATGATGATGGAACCTTTCAACCCAATCGCCAAGTTAACCGTGCCGAGGCGCTGAAAATTATTTTGTTGGCTTCGGATATTTTTGTACCGGAAATATCGGAACAAGCCATTTTTCCGGATGTTCCCCATGATGTTTGGTATGGAAAATACGCCCTAAAAGCCAAAAATCTGAGCATCGTTCAGGGGATGGTGATACCGGTTATTTTCGTCCGGGCGATACCATTAATTTGGCGGAAATTCTGAAAATTTTGATCGTCGCGAATCATTTAAAATTGCCTACGGTTAGCGCAAATCCTTATTGGGATGTTCCCAGCGACGCTTGGTTTTCGCCTTATTTTGAATATGCGCGTCTGGGCGGTTGGATTGATGGAGATAGAGAACAAAACGTGAATCCGGCCAGCCCAGTTACCCGAGCACTCATGGCCGAATTGATGTATCGCATGAACACGCGACCCGTTGTGATCGCCGATGGAAAGGCAAGTTATTATGGTGAAAAATTTCATGGACGCACCACTGCAAGTGGAGAAGTTTTTGATGCATCAGCCATGACTGCCGCTCATCGTACTTATCCATTTGGAACGCATGTGAAAGTGACCAATGTGGCCAACAACGAATCGGTCGTGGTGCGCATTACCGATCGTGGCCCTTATTCCGAAGGGCGGGTGATTGATTTGAGCAAGGCGGCGTTTGAGGCGATCTCGCCTCTTTCTCGCGGGGTGATTGAGGTGGCATTAGAAGTGGTGGATATTCCCGATTCAGACCCAATCGCCGAGCCCGATCCTGCAACGCTTGCGGCGTCCGAAAAAAAACAATGTCCCGAAATTGCCTCGTTACAAAGCATTAGTTCATCCACTTACGAAGGGGTTACCCTGGATTCGTCGATCCCCAATCGCATTACGAGCGAACAAGTGCTGACCCTTTCGGGCACGGTTTCCAATGGTTCTTTGGTGCGGGCGTTTGTGGTGGATAGCCAAGACGAGCAAACCATTTTTAGCTCATCGGTTCGCAACAATCATTTTCAAATCGACGTCTTTTTTCCTTCGACCGGACGCTACCAGCTAGGCCTTTTGGTTGACCAACAAAAAGTAGCTTGGTTAAAGAAGTGGTGGTTTTGAGCCCTGAATGTGTTCAGGAAGTTGAACAAAGCCAAATGACCGCTCCTTCGTCCGTGGTACTATCGGTGCGAGATGGAAATTTAATTCTTGACTGGCCGAATGAAGACGCCTCGCTGTATAAACTTACTTTTACTCAGGGGAATCGCGTAAAAAATTACTGGATTAACCACGGTCAGTTCACGCCTCGCGTTAATGATTTTTCTTCGTTTAATGAAGGTGTGGTTGCCTTGGAACTGCGCACCGCACATTTAAACACCTCCTCTGTTTTTGAAACGAATTCGGTGGAATGGAGCCTGCCGTATCGTACGACTTTCAATATCACCACGCATCATGAGTATCGAATTGATACGGATGCGATTGAGCTGATTCAATTAAGCTCTGCATTAACCAAAGGAGCGCAGCTCGCTGTGCAACTCAAAAGCAAGGTTCGCTTGCAACCGAAAGCCGCTTTCATTCTTCCGTCTGGAGAAGTGTTTGAGCAGGCCATTGTGGGGGCACCGCCTTTGGTCTCAAACGATCGAGAGATCGAAGTGATCCCCCCTTCCGCTCAGACCCTTACCGCTCAATTAGCCGTGGAACAAACTGGAGTGTATTTTGTTGAAATCAACAACGACGATGGCTTAGGAGTCATCAATGTGCCTGTTTATCCGGCTGGCGTTTACCCCCTCATTCCCAACCCACGCGATTTAAGCGGCGGCTTTGTGACCGATTTGGGGAATAATACCGCAGGTTTGCGAAATGAATTTTTAACTCGCTTGAATGAAGACCGTGCACGCTACCAACGGGCTCCACTTGAATTGGATGCCGATTTAACGCGTCTAGCTCAGTTTCGTAGCGACGATATGGCAAAAAACAATTACATCAGTCATTGGGACCTGAATGGCAACACCGCGAATGACCTAAGACGAAATTATGGAATCGCCCCCAGTGTAGGCGAAAATCTTGCCCTTGATTCCACCATTGCCTTGGCTGAATATGGCTTGATGCGCAGCGCCGTGCATCGCAAAAATATTCTTGCCACCGAATGGACACGAGTTGGCTTGGGAATTAGTAAAAACAGTGATGGTTCCTATAGTTTTGTGCAGATATTTTCAACCGACCCGATCGATTTGAGCGAGGTGGGCTCCTTGCGCACCGCGCTTTTAACTCGTATTAATAATGCGCGCAGCACGGATTTGGTGCTTTCCGATTCATTAACCACGATTGCTCAGCAATGGAGCGAGCGTATGGCGAGTGAAGATTTCTTTGATATTACCGCCCCGGACTCCACTCATTTAGCAACCTTAGTTCAAAGCCAAGGCGTTAATAGCACCATTGGAACCTATTTGGTAGGTCACAATAATTTTGAAGCAGCTCAAACCAGCATCCTTTCAAACGAACAGCTATTTGAAGGACGCTGGAAGCAAATTGGAATCGGCATTCAGCAAGACAGCCTTGGGTTCATCTTGGTGACGGTCATTTACATTGATTAACGAATCGTGGGCCGAATAGTAGATCGTATAGTGATCGTATTGCGAGTCGTATTGTGGACTTGGAACTACATTGATTTTTCGTCGGGAGCGTACATGTATTCAAATGCTGAGCGCTTGTAGGAAAGTACTTCTCCTGCCTTAAAAAATCGAGGCACTTCGACCTGAGCGGTTTCGAGCGAATCGGATGCATGCACCAAGTTGCTTTGGATGCTCATGGCTAGATCGCCTCGAATGGTACCGGGGGCTGCCGCACGCGCATTGGTTACGCCAACCATCAAACGCACGACCTCGACCGCCTCTACCCCTTCCCAGCACTGCACCACTACCGGCGTACTTTTCATGAAACCGGCGATTCCGGGAAAGAAAGGTTTATCGGCCAAGTGAGCGTAATGTTCTTTAAGCATTGCGTCGTCGAGTTGGATCATTTTCATTCCGACCAAAGTAAGCCCTTTTCCCTCCATTCGTCCCGTAATTTCTCCCACGAGTCCGCGTTCGACGGCATCGGGCTTGATGAGCACAAGTGTTTTTTGCATAGTTGTTGATTTAAAGGTTGCAATAAAATACCGAATCATTCGAAAAGTTGCAACTTCTCGTTTAATGCCAAAATTCGAATACCCTCCGCGGCGGGCAGGCACAAATTACAAGTAATTACGAATTAATAATTACGAATTAATAATTACGAATTAATAATTACGCCGTGCCTGCCGGCAGGCAGGAATTACGAATTTGGCTCCATTTTGTCATTTAATATTCGTTATTGGAAATTGTTTGTGATTTTTTTATTTGTAATTATTTTTTCAATAATTCTTCAAAATGAGCTTCGTCCTCGAAAGGCCCAATGAGCGCTAAATGGAAGCGATCTTGCTGGAAGAGCTGCTGACTGACGCGCTGAATATCTTCCACAGTAACGGCGTCGACTTTTTTAAAGAGCTCCTCAATCGGTTTTACTTCGGGATAAAGCAAAGCTTGTTTTCCCATCAAATGAGCGTATTCCTCGGAATCTTCCAGCTTGAGCACCATTTTTCCTTTCATAAAATCTTTGGCTTTTTGTAGTTCCGCTTCGGACACTCGTTCTTGGGCGATTTTGTAATATTCCTCTAAAATTGCCTCAACCGCCAGATCGACGCGCTTTAAATCGACCCCGGCCGAGGTGGCAAGCGTTCCCACGTCGGAATAATCGTCGGTTTGAGTGCGAATGTAGTAGCTAAGCCCCTTGCTTTCGCGCACATTCAAAAACATGCGAGAGCTCATGTTTCCACCCAAAATTACACTGAGCACTTTCGCCACGTATTCGTCGGGATGATTGGCCGGTATGCCTTCGGTGCCTAAAATTAAATGCGCTTGCTCGGTTTTTTTGTGCTGCAGAATCACCCGTCTTTTGGACGGAATCGGTTGATACGGCGTGGGGGTCACTCCACAAGTTTCATTTTGAAACGGAAAGTATTTTTCGACCAACGCTTCCACTTCTTCCTCGGTAATATTCCCGGCCACGCTGATCACGGTGTTGTCGGGCGTGTAGAGCTTTCGTTTGTAGTCCAAAAACTGGTCACGGTTGAGCGAGCGAATGATGTCGGGGATTCCGATTTGGTCCCAGCCCATGGGCTGATCGCCGAATAGCAACCTTTCAAAATCCCAGCCCACTTGGTACATGGGCGTGTCTTGATACATGTTGAACTCCTCGATGATCACATTGCGTTCTTTATCGATTTCTTCGGGCAAAAAAGTGGCGTTCAGCATCATGTCGCCAATCACGTCGAAAGCAATTTCTTTTTTATCGGCCGAAAGTTTTACGTAATAGCCGGCGTATTCTTTTCCGGTAAAGGCATTGAAATCTCCGCCGACTGAATCGATCGCAAAGGACACCTCGGCAGCGTTTTTGTAGCGACTGGCCCCTTTAAAAAATAGGTGCTCCAAATAATGGGAAATTCCGTTGATCGATTTGGTTTCGTAACGCGAACCGGCGCCCACCAGCACCAACACGGTAACCGCTTGAGTGCTTTTAATGGGAGTGGTGATGATTTTGAGTCCATTACTTTTTTGTTTTAACACTTTGTATTAAAGTTAAGAATTAAAAGTTAATAGTTAAGAATTTTTAAGATTGTGACCAACTCTTCATTATTAACTCGTAACTTTTAACTAAAGGAAAAATACCCTAGATGAGTGGAAATGTCATTGGGGACTTTTAGTTCGCTCCCACGGCCCATGTCCGTTCGTCATTGTCGGCATTATCATCTCCGCCAGCTGTAACGACTGAGCTCATGGTGCCAACATCCCCAGGGTTTAGGCGGATCGAAAAGTGATGGTGTGCTCTCCACCTGCGGGCAAGGGCTGCGTAATGGTGCAACTTAGCACTCCCGGATTCGATTCGTGGCAAATTTCGGGAACTTGTTCCAAGGGTGGATTGATGCCAACCAAGCGAATGGTGACTCCAAAATCACGAACCGTGGCTGTGCCCACATTGCGAATGACCGTTCCTAGCTCTTGCTCACGCCCCCATGGGCTACTGGTGGTGAGTTCGGCAACCGCCAAATCAGTGTAGGCTTCTGGTAATAAATTGGCCAGCGCGGCCAGATCGCAGGTAGTTACCAGTTCTGCAGGCTGAATGAGCCCGTTTTCGTCGACGGTGAGCCATCCATGCTCGATTGCCAATTGAATGAACTGATAATACCAAGCATCGGGTGATGCGTCGGGGATATCTTGGGTTTGAGTGGGAGCCCATTGATCAGCTGGTAAAACGGCTTCGGTCAGTGCTTTTGCCAGCTCTGCCCGATTCATGGTGTTCTCGCAAGTTGGTTCGTCCGAAGGACAGGTTGGTTCGTAGCCATGTCTTTCGAGTAAATCGGACACTTGAGACCGAGTGGCTGGCAGATCGGGTGTTCCACTGGGGCAAACCTGGGCTAATTGTGGTGAATCCAGTGGGCCAACTCCTTCGACGCACGCGGCACTGCTAAGAGCAAGGGCGGCACTAAGAGCATACTTTGAAAGCTTCATTCAGATTGGGTAAATGGTGATCTTGATTTTATTACAAAATGTTGTAAAAAGCAATATTTAATTTTTGAACTAAGTATACTTCTCGTACTAAATTTTAATTGTCTACTTTTTTTTTACTGAACACAAAAATTGTTATTGACCAAAATTTTTATACACTTTAAATTGTTAATGAAAGCGAAAAATACAAAAATAAAACCTGACCCAAAAAGTTATGATGAATAAATCATTTAATCACCTCATCACCTCTCTTAATGAATTGATGAGTGTGTTTTGGGAAATTCACGCTGACTAGGCCATAGGGTGTAGGGCGTAGGCAGTAGCTACCCACTAGCAACTGCTACACCCTACGAACTACACCCTACTTTCTAGCTCGCTATGGAATCTCCAGAACACAAACCCGTATTACTCCACGAAACGCTTGATCTTTTAAATCTATCGCCTGGAAAGAACGTTATTGACGGTACGTTGGGATTGGGCGGCCATTCGCTCGAGATTCTTAAACGCATTGGTAAAACCGGCTATTTGCTCGCTTTTGAACAAGACGAACGAAACTTGAAAGAAGCGAAGAAGCGACTGAAGGATTACTCGAAGCAAGTTATCTTTGCTCACCGGAATTTTGAAGATTTGAAAGCAGTGATCGACGAAGAAAAGTTCCCGGCCCCGGATGCGATTTTGCTCGATTTAGGGCTTTCGTCGCCTCATGTGGATGATCCTGAACGTGGGTTTTCATTTAAATTTGATGGTCCGCTGGATATGCGCTTTGACCCCGCACTGATTTAACTGCTGCGGATGTGGTTAATAAGATGGATGAGCGCAAGTTGTTTGAATTAATTCGGGACTTGGGCGAAGAATCGCGCGCCTGGAAGATTACGAAAGCGATCGTGAAGGCGCGGGCTCAAAAACCGATTACCACCACCACCCAACTGGCCGAACTGATCTTGGAAACCATCAAGAACCCTAAATTTAAAAAAACCCTTCATCCCGCCACCAAAACGTTCCAGGCGCTCCGCATGCATGTGAACCGCGAACTTGAAGTTCTCCAGAGCGTTCTAACCCAAGCGATCGATGTTTTGGCTCCCGAAGGCCGACTCGTCGTGATTGCGTATCACTCCCTTGAGGACCGAGAAGTTAAAAACATCCTTAAGAAGCAGGCCGATCAAACCAAACAAAACAAATATGAAAAACAAACAAAAATACAAAATAGTCAACTTGAATTACGTAAATCTCTTTATTTACTAACTAAAAAACCTATAATACCAACAGGTATTGAGGTTTTTGAAAACCCGCGCGCACGAAGTGCCAAATTGCGGGCCGCACCAAAACTATGATCAATCTCAATCACCCCATACAAACACACAAACAAATGAGCTCTGTTTTAGCTATTGATAATAACCTGACTGAGAAAGTGAGAAAAAGCCCATTGTCTTATAAAGTGGAGGTAGGACTGAATTCGTTGGTGTTTGTTATTTTTTTATTGATCACCCTGCTTAGTTTGGCTTATTTGGCTAATTCTAATCGCAACGCCACTAAGGGGTATGCACTTAAAACCCTGCAATTGGAGCGCAGTAATTTGATCACCAAGAATGAAATTTGGGATATGAAAGTGGCTCAGGTTCAGGCCCTTGATCATTTACAGTCCGATCCAAAAATTAAAAAAATGATCGCCGCCAGCCAACCTTTGTTTGTACGCGGAGACACGGCAATCGCTAATCGCTAACTTCGCTAATTACGAATTAAGAATGTTAAATTACGAATTAGTTTTTGATTTACCTGAATCATTCGTAATTTTTAATTTTGAATTCGTAATTGTAGCATAGATCATCATTAGCTAGACTTCTCGTGATAGAATAGAAACACTTAAAGTAAAACATATGAATTTCTATCAAAATACGATTACTAATTTAAACAAAGCGGCCCAAACCATGAAATTGGATGCGGAAACGTTGGCTGTTCTTTCTCATCCCCAAAAAACGCTGATGGTCTCACTCCCGGTGCGTATGGACGATGGTACATTGCGCGTTTTCGAGGCGTATCGTGTTCAACATTCTGAATTGCGTGGTCCTTTTAAAGGCGGTATCCGCTATTATCCCACCGTGGATTTGGATGAAGTAAAAGCGCTGGCGACCGAGATGACGTTTAAATGTTCGGTGGTGGGCATTCCGTACGGCGGAGGGAAAGGTGGGGTGTGCTGCAATCCCAAAGAAATGTCGCCGGGCGAACTGGAGCGCTTAACACGCCGCTATGTTCAAGCAATTTACCAAATCATTGGCCCTCGGCACGATATTCCCGCGCCCGATGTGTACACCAACTCTCAAATTATGGCGTGGTTTATGGACGAATACAGCCGCTTGGTGAATGAATATCAACCCGGCGTGGTTACCGGAAAACCAATTGAAGTGGGGGGGTCTTTGGGGCGCGATACCGCCACCGCTCAAGGGGGCGCTTATGTACTGGAATCGTACATGGCCAAAAAAGGATTAGAGGTGGCCAATACTAAAGTAGTGGTGCAAGGATTCGGGAACGCTGGGCGAAATGCCGCTTTGATCCTTCATAAAATGGGTTACACCGTTGTGGGGCTCAGTGATTCGAAAGGCGGCGTTTATCATGCCGATGGGATTGATCCGAATGAAGCGGCCGAGCATAAAGATAAAAAAGGAGTTTTGGAGGGGCTGGCTAAAACCACTCATTGCACCAATGAACAATTGATCGAAAAAGAATGTGATGTGCTGGTGCTGGCGGCGATGGAAAATCAGGTGAATAAAACCAATGCAAAACACATCAAAGCCAAGATCATTTTGGAGTTGGCCAATGGGCCTACCAGCGCCGAGGCCGATGACTATCTATTCAAAAAAGGAGTTGAGGTGATTCCTGATATTTTGGCCAATGCCGGTGGGGTGACCGTTTCTTATTTTGAATGGCTGCAAAACCGTGAAGCGTATTATTGGACGCTCGACGAGGTTCAAACCAAACTAAACCGAGTGATGCTGGAAGCCTTGGAGCGCGTGCTTCATTTTCAGGAAAAACACCACACCAGTATGCGTGAAGGCGCTTATATGTCGGCATTTGATCGTTTGGAAAAAGCAATGAAGTTGCGTGGATCGGGTGCCAATTTGCTTTGCAAGGTGTATAAATAATTCAAGATTCAAACGCTCCGCTATTCAAAATTACAAGATTAATGCTAAAAATTGGCTTAAATTTTTTTGATGCGGTATTCTTGGTTCATAATCTTAAATCTTGAATCTTAAATCTTGTAATTAATTATTTATGACCTTAAAAGACCAAATTGTAAGCGATCTGACAGCGGCCATGAAAGCCCGAGAAGAACTGAAGCTGGGAGCGCTTCGTATGCTCAAAGCTGACATTATGAAACACGAAGTTAGCGGAGCGGATATGCTCGCAACCGACGACGTGGTGATCACTCTTTTGAAACGAGGCATCAAGCAACGCAAAGAAGCCGCGGAGGCCTTTGAAAAAGGAGGCAACCAGGCCTCGGCCGATAAGGAGCGCGAAGAAATTAAAATCTTCGAGGCCTATTTACCCGCCCAAATGAGCGAGGAGGAACTTTTGACCATCGCCAAAGCCGTGATTCAAGAAATGAATGCCACTCAATCTGATTTTGGAAAAGTGATGGGCGAAGTAATGAAAAAATCTCAAGGCCAAGCCGATGGGGTGATGGTGAGTAAGGTGGTGAAATCTTTACTCAGTTAAGAGTTAATAATTAAGAGTTAGGATTTAGGCCACAGCCCCTTCTAACAAACTTGAAACAAATGCATTAAATGATTGATGCTTGGTTTTGGCGATATCAAGCGCCTTCAAATAGGTTTCTTCGGGGATTCGCAAAGGCACTTGCTTGGTTTTGTATTTAATAATGTCGGAACTTGGCATTGCGATGTTCTTTTTTTTACGCCGTTCCACCTCGGTTATAAAATAGGCATGATAGGCTTCAATGGCCTTTTCAATGGTGTCGCCAAAATGATGAGCCTGAAAGGCAGGCACATAGGCCTCATACGCCTCCCCGGCCCCCTCGGAGATGTCGCTAATGATGATTCTGTAATGATTGGGATTCATTCTATTTAATAATGTCTAGAGTTTTAAAAGTTTTACCATCCGCTTTACATAAACGGCTTTTACTGAATTTTGATGGACCACAATGGTGAGGATACGGCTTGCGGCGAAATATAAAGTGAGAAGACCCTACTGATTCACATTCGAACCCATAATGACCTAAAAATAATTCGATCCATTCAAAGGGGAATTTATTTTGCGCACCACGGATCATTTTCTCGAAACGCTTGTCTCGCTTAGTCACTTGAATTCACTTAAAATACTATTAATCAAAATTATGATATCAAAATGATATCATTTTGTCAAAGAATTTGTTGAGTTAAAAACCTCATTTGGTCATTTCGACCGACCCCGGTGAACACTGGGAGAGCGGAGAAATCCCTTGAACATAAAGAAGGCGCGAATGATCATTCGCGCCTTCTTTGTTGATTCGATCGCAAAGGGATCTCTCCCCGCCTCGGGCGGGCGGTCGAGATGACAATGTATTGCATTAGCCAACCCACCCTTTTTGCTTTAAATACTGTTCTGTTTTTTCATCATTTATTTTATACCCTTTTTCTAGTAAATTTTTTGTGTAGATTCTATTGTAAAAAACGGGAATATTAACCAAAAAATACCAAAGCTACAAAATGTAAGAACCAAAGATATTGCTGTCCATACAATGTCACCTCTAAACAATGGCACAAAAAAACCTACCAATAAAGTTGACCAGGAAAATCCAATTGGCACTTTTTTTATTAATCCTGAACTAGGATGTTTGAAGTTGAGCATATTTTATAAATCATTAGGATTTTGGTTTATTGTATCATAACAACTAATTCCTATACTCTCCCCAATCTTTGATCCGCAAATCGTCGACGGAGTATTTTTCGATCGAGCGGATCAGCGTTTTGGCCACTTGCACGTTGGTGATCAGCGGAACGCCGCGGTCGATGGCTTTGCGGCGGATGAAGTAGCCGTCGCTTTCTTCTTCTTGGGCGTAACTAGTAGGAATGACGATTGCCATATCAATTTTTCGATCGTCTAGGTGGCCGGCGATGTTCGGGGTTTTTTTAACGGACACTTTGTGGAGCATGGTGTTTTTAATACCATATTGATTCAAAAATTCGGAGGTGTTTTTGGTGGCAAACAGGTTGTAGCCCATTTGAACCAATTTTTTGGCCGTGGGGAGCATATCCAATTTATCTTCGGTGCGACCGACCGACAGCAAAATGTTCTTTTTGGGGAGCTTTCCGCCCACCGCGATGAATCCTTTTAAAAACGCTTCTTCTAAATCATCTCCAAAGCAAGCCACTTCTCCGGTCGAGGCCATTTCGACTCCCAATACCGGGTCGGCGCCTTTTAGGCGCGGAATGAGAATTGAGGGAATTTCACTCCCACATAATCCAAGTCGACGGTTTGGTAGCGAACCGATTTGTCGACGTCCCCCACCATGGCGTTTACGGCAATTTCGATAAAATTTTGTTTGGTCACCTTTGAAACAAACGGGAACGAGCGACTGGCGCGCAGGTTACATTCAATCACTTTGATGTGGTTGTCTTTGGCCAAAAACTGAATGTTGAACGGGCCGGTTATTTATAATCCTTTGGCGATTTGTTTGCCGATTGTTTTTACGCGGCGGAGCGTTTCGAGATAGGTTTTTTGAGGAGGGAGCACAATGGTGGCATCCCCCGAATGAACTCCGGCGTTTTCAACATGTTCGCTGATGGCAAAAATGAGCACTTCGCCTTTGTGCGCTACGGCGTCCATTTCAATTTCGCGTGCGCCGACTTCGAATTTTGAAATGACCACGGGCGCTTCGGTATTGATGCGAACTGCTTTCCCCAAAAAGTTTTGCAGTTCTTGATGATTATGCGCCACGCGCATGGCCGCCCCCGAAAGCACGTAGCTGGGGCGCACCAAAACCGGATAACCCACTTTGTCGGCAAACTCGTAGGCATCTTTAATTTGAGTGAATGCGCGCCACTGGGGCTGATCCACTTTCAGCTCATCCAGCAAAGCCGAAAACTTATCGCGACTTTCCGCACGATCGATGTCCTTAACGGCGGTTCCCATGATTTTTACCTGATTCTGATCGAGTTTAGTGGCTAAGTTATTCGGAATCTGACCGCCCATCGACACCACCACTCCGTTCGGTTTTTCTTTATCGTGAATGTCGAGCACGCGCTCCAAACTGAGTTCGTCAAAATAGAGCTTGTCGCATTCGTCAAAGTCGGTGCTCACCGTTTCGGGATTGTAGTTGATCATGATCGACTCGTAGCCCTTTTTGTGGAGGGTCTTTACTGTGTTTACACAGCACCAATCGAATTCTACCGACGATCCAATACAATAAGGCCCCGAACCGAGCACAATCGCCTTCTTGAGTTTGGAGTTTGGAGTTTGGAGTTTAGAATTTTCAAATGAAATGTCGTCTTGTTTTCCCCAGTAGGTCAGATACAGATAATTGGTTTTGGCGGGGAACTCGGCTCCCAAGGTATCGATTTGTTTCACCACGGGCACTACTCCTAATTTTTTGCGGTGATCGCGCACTAAACTCTCGTGTGAATTCACTTTGAGCGCAATTTGCTTATCCGAAAATCCCGCTTTCTTTACTTTTTCCATGAACGGCTGATCGATAGATTTGAGCGTTTTGGCTTTTTCGATCTGCTTTGCAATTGTGCGGATATTTTTGAGTTTGTGCAAAAACCACTCGTCGATTCCAGTGAGTTTATGAAGTTTTTCAACGGTGTAACCGTCATCGAGCGCCTGCGCCAAAGCAAACACTCGCTTGGGGGTGGGCACCGATACCGCCTTTTCAACGGAATCAAATTCAAAGGTGTCGGGCTCAAGCCCGTAAGCCCCCACCTGAATCATGCGCAGCCCTTTTTGGAGCACCTCTTCGAACGAGCGGCCCAGCGCCATGATTTCCCCGACCGATTTCATTTCGGAGGTGATTTCGTCACTCACTTTGCGGAATTTGTTCAGGTCCCAGCGCGGAATTTTAAGGGCCACGTAATCGAGCGCCGGTTCAAAACAGGCCGACGTTTTTTGGGTGACGGCGTTTTTGAGTTCAGGCAACGAGTATCCTAATCCTAATTTGGCGGCCACGTACGCCAGTGGATAACCCGTGGCTTTAGAGGCCAAGGCCGACGAGCGACTGAGGCGCGCGTTCACTTCGATCACGCGGTAGTCATCGGAATCGGGGTCGAGCGCGTATTGAATGTTGCACTCCCCCACAATTCCCAAATGACGGATGACCTTGATGGCGATGTTGCGAAGCTTTTGGTATTCGTGATTCGTGAGTGTTTGACTAGGCGCGATTACGATCGATTCCCCAGTGTGAATGCCCAGTGGATCAAAGTTTTCCATATTGCAAACCGTGATGCAGTTGTCTTTGGCGTCTCGCACCACTTCGTATTCAATCTCTTTCCATCCTTTCAAATATTCTTCGATGAGCACTTGAGGCGAATTGGCAAAGGCTTTTCCTAAAACGGCGTCGAGTTCTTTTTGATTTTTTGCCACGCCCGAACCGAGCCCTCCCAAGGCAAATGCCGCACGGACCATCACCGGAAAGCCGATCACCACGACCGCTTTTTTGGCTTGGGCCAAGTTGGGCCACGCAATGGAATGCAGCACGCTGACATTAATTTTTTGGAGCGCCTTGTTGCATAGTTCACGATCCTCGGTGCGTTGAATCAATTTGACCGGGGTGCCCAACACTTGCACGTTGTACTTTTTAAGAATGCCTAGTTCGTCCAACTGCACGCCGCAATTGAGCGCCGTTTGCCCCCCAAAGCTCAGCGCAATCGCATCGGGTTTTTCTTTTTGAATTACTTTTTCGACAAACTGAGGATTGACCAGAAAAAAATAAATCTTGTCGGCTAGCCCTTTTGAGGTTTGGTTGGTGGCAATGTTCGGATTGATTAAAATAACTTTCTTTCCCTCTTCTTTAAACGCTTTGATCGCTTGCGACCCGGAATAATCGAACTCACCTGCTTCGCCGATTTTGAGGGCACCGGAACCGAGGAGGAGGATTTTTTTAACTGCTTTTTTATTCATGATACTTAGAGGGTGTAGGGTGTAGTTTGTAGGGTGTAGCAGTTGCCATTGGATAGTTACTGCCTACGCCCTACACCCTACGTCCTTAATTAGGATATAAAAAAAGCAAGGTTACCCCCTGCTTTCGCGGTTTTTTAAGTAAAATTCGATGAATGAGGTGAATGTTGTTTTCATGATTCCTAAGCAGTTTAATGATTTTTAAAATGATTTTCAATTAATTTTTAATCCATGTGGTGTTACAATTTATTGGTAAAATATGCACTATGAAGTTATTGCCCTATACTCACTCTGCCATCAAAAAAGTTGCTGCGTTTTTGAGTCAAGGTAACATTGTTGCTCATCCTGCCGACACCTGCTTTGGGTTGGCGGGTGATTTGATGAATCCTGACGCATTTAAAAAATTCAAAAATCAAAGGCCGCGATGCCCACAAACCGATGAGCATCATGCTGCCCGTTACCCAATTGCCTCACTTGGAAGCGTACGCTGAAATGGATGATTTTGCCCGTATGGTCAGCGAACGTCTTTTGCCCGGCCCTGTTACCCTACTTCTTCCTAGAGGGGCCAAAATTCCCACTTTTTATTTTCCCGACACTCCTGTTATCGGCATTCGTGTGCCCATGCATCAGTTGTCTCAAGACCTGCTCACCTACTTTAATGGGCCACTGATTACTACGAGTGCCAACTTAACCGGTCAGCCTATTTATTTTCATCACGAAGCGGTGATGGACCATTTTGCTGATCATGCCTATCAGCCCGAATGGGTTTTAGAAGGCACATGCGACGAACACCAAAAAGCCTCGACGGTTTTAAAGGTACTCAAGGATTCCGTTCAAATTTATCGCGAAGGCCCGCTCGGCAAACATGAGCTCGAGGCGATTTTAGGGTGCGAAGTGAGCGAATAGATTATTTTCCTACCGGGTGACGCTTGCGATACTCCCCCCAAAGGCCGCGGATGATGGTTGCCAGTGCGCGACGTCTTTTTTGCAACGCCTCAGTGGGCTCGCCTGAATTAGCATGTTCTTGATGACTCTGAAACGCACCGTCTTCACTCACTTTTATAGTTTCATTCAGTTCTCGCCCTCCTCCCACCGCCGAGTATTCATAGCCCCCTTCGGTTTGTGGAAGAATAAGTTTAATACTTGATGGTGCCGGATCATTATTATTATTGACCATCAAAACACACTCGCTTTCCCCACCGTGAAAGTGCACTTCATGTAAAGGGGAAAATTCTTCAATGCTTTCTAACGATGCTTCGACATTCGGCGGAACGATTTGATCAGCTTGCGCTGCGTAGTTGGGGCCAGCAGGTCTGAATGCTCCGTACGACAACGCAGCACATAAAGCGATTTTTAGGGGGGCTTTCATAGGGTTATGTTCTACAAAATAAAGGGCAGGTAAGAATCGTATAAACGACTTTACTTATTTTGAAGCAACAGGGCCGGAATTCAATAGTTTATCTGCAGTATTGCGTACGCTTTTGCATAGCTCCACGCATCTTTCACTAGCTTCTATCGCAGCACGATCAGGATTGACCATATCCACTTCAGCAACGCCACAATTCATGTCAAAGTATTGACCGTCAGCGTTCGCCGCTACCATGCCGTCGCCACAGCCTTCATCACCGGTTGTTGCTACGTATTCTACTATTTTTCCACTTTTACTAGGCATTTTTACATAACTAGTTTTTCCATCGATTCCTGCAGCGCATGTACTGTCTGCATTGGTTTTTACTGGCATTCCATCAAGACCTTCGAAAGTACCCTCTGGAGTAGCGAATGAAGTGAATTGGGGTGCAGTGCTTTTTTTATTCAAATCACCACAAACAGCTTCAACGGATGCCCTTGTGTCATCTGCTGCTTGTTCTGGAGACTTCTTTAATGTTGACATCGATAATGCTCCTGCCATTGCCAATGCTGGTAATACTTTATCTAAAGTGAACATAATGAAATTCTATTAGGAAATTATAATTGTGTATATTATATTTAAATTTTTATTTATGTCAAGCTCTTCTTAAATTGCAATGGGTCAAGATACGAATAAACCGCCGGGGAACGAATGGAAAAGCAGATTGCTTGCCAGTCAACGGGCGGTTTAAGTGGGTTTTAAATAATGAATCGGACCTAATTATTGGTCGCTACTTTCATTCGATGAGGGTTGAGCCGTTTGTGCCACTTTGGCACTGCCCGGATTTTCTGACGCGGAGAGTTTGTCAATTTGTGCCCAAGTTAAAGCGGCCCCAAATGAAAACGCAAGCAATATGGCAGTTCGAGTGGAAGTTTCTAGATCACTGTGTCGCTCTACCCAACCCGCATAGGTCATATCATCTTGGCCTTCTGGGGCATTTATTCTATTTGCGTTCATATTGATCGAATTAAATGACTATAAAGTTTTTTTATTATATTTCTTTTTTGAATTTCGTCAAGTAGTCTTTTAAGTTCCCCTAATGCTCAATACGGTTTTATGATACATTATTTTCCGTTATTTACCACCCTTTTTTATGTACCGAACCCACACGTGCGGACAATTACGACTGACTGATCAAGGCACCACGGTTACTTTGAGCGGATGGGTGCATCGAAGGCGCGATCATGGCGGGCTGATTTTTATTGATTTGCGCGATCGCTATGGGCTTACTCAAATTGTTTTAGATCCTGCTCATCATGCCGAAGCTCATCAACTTGCCGAAGGCGTACGCAGCGAATACGTTTTGAAAGTGACCGGCGAAGTGCGAAAACGCATGGACGGACAAGCGAATGCAAACATGGATACCGGTGAAATTGAAGTGTACATCGATGAATTGACCGTTTTGAACGCCGCCAAAACTCCTCCGTTTGAAATTGATCAAGAAAAAACCGTGAACGAAGAATTGCGGCTGCAATATCGTTATTTGGACCTGCGCAAAACACGCATGCAAACCAACTTGATCACCCCGCCATAAAATAACCCAGCGCATTCGTGAGTACCTTTCGGGAGAAGGGTTTATTGAAATTGAAACGCCGATTTTGATCAAAAGGAACGCCGGAAGGAAGCCGAGAATATTTGGTGCCGTCACGCCTTTATCCCGGAAACTTTTATGTGCTTCCGCAAAGCCCACAACAACTGAAACAACTTTCGATGGTGGCGGGTTTTGATAAGTATTTTCAGATCGCGCGCTGTTTTCGCGATGAAGATCAGCGTGGGGATCGCCAGCCGGAGTTTACACAACTCGATATGGAATTATCGTTTGTGCGACAAGAAGACGTTCGTGCTGTTAACGAAAAACTATTGATTGAACTTACCAAGGCGATGGCTCCCCACAAAACCATTCAATCCATGCCATTTCCCGTGATGACCTGGCGCGAAGCGATGGCGAAGTATGGTTCCGATAAACCGGATATTCGTTTTGATATGCCGATTGTGGATGTGTCCGAAGCGGTGAAAGACTCAGATTTTAAAGTGTTCAGCGCAGCGGTTCAAAACGGAGGAATTGTGAACGCTCTACGCGTAGAGGGCGCAGCCGATTGGCCACGCAGCGAAATCGATAAATTTGAGGAGCTTGCCAAAACTCATGGCGCTAAAGGATTGGCCTATTTTGTTTACAAAGAAGATGAAATTAAATCGCCGATCGCTAAATTTTTGAATGAAGCCATTATTCAAAAGATTACTGAGCTGACCGGAGCCAAGGCGGGTGATATTGTGTTTTTGGAGCCGACACCTTTGTAACCGCCAGTGAAGCCTTGGGGCAAATTCGTTTAGCCTGTGCTCGCAAGCTCGATTTGATCGACCCGAATGTGTTTGCGTATTTGTGGGTGAATGAGTTCCCGATGTTTGAGCGAGATAGCGAAAGTGGCGCACTTGCTGCTATGCATCATCCGTTCACACGGCCGATGGATGAAGATCGTGAGAAACTTAATACCGAGCCCGAAAAGGCGCGTGCGATTGCCTATGACATTGTGCTCAATGGAAACGAGATCGGCGGCGGAAGCATTCGGATTCATGAGCGCTCTTTGCAGCAGCAAATTTTTGATTTACTTGGCATTCAGCCCGAAGATGCCCAGCGGCGTTTTGGCCACATGCTGGAGGCGTTTGAATACGGTGCTCCTCCGCATGGCGGAATCGCCTGGGGAATCGATCGGCTGGTGATGTTGTTTGTTGACGAACCGAACATCCGTGAAGTCATTGCTTATCCTAAAGATCAAAAAGCACGCGATTTGATGCTGGGAGCCCCTTCACCCATGCCGGATGCCACGCTCAACGAAGCGAATGTAAAACCGATTAACCTTCGATCGCCAGAGCACTAGCTCACTGGATCACTCGTCCGCCGCGGCGGACTTGATCACCAAGCCACTAAACTCCCAACCATTCAAATAAGTTGCTCGCTCGTATTATTTTTTTAGCCCCACTTTTATGAGCACCTTATTTAGAAACTCTTTGAAACAAAAAATGGACCAATATATTCATTTTGCTTATGGGATCTCTAAGCAATTTCCTCGAGATGAATTATATGGAGTCACTTCTCAATTTCGACGATCATCTCTTTCGGTAATTCTGAATTATATAGAAGGTTATGCAAGACGCACCCTTGGTTCACAACTGAATTTTTTTAGAATTTCTTATGGATCCCTGAAAGAATCTGAGTATTTATTTGATTTCTGTTACAAGGAAAATTATTTATCACAAGATGAATTCAAGGAAGGTTCTTTGCTCGCTGACGAAATTGGTGCTATGTTGTGGAGTGAAATTAACGCATTGGAAGCGAAGCAGTGATCCAGTGATCCAGCGCAGCGAGTGATCCAATGCCACATCAATATGGCAAAAGAGTTATCAGAAATGACCACCGACGAAAAGTTGGATTTGCTGATTAAATACCAGCGCAGCGCTCGGCATTGGGCCGCCTTTAGGGGGATTATGAGCTTTCTGGTCTTTTTTATTTTTATCGTCCTACCGCTGATCGCAAGTTTTTATTTGGTTGATTACATTCGGCAAAACGTCGATTTGGACGCTATGAAGGTACAATATCAAGAGGCACTCAGTGGATTCGGTAGTTTAAAAGAAAACTCCGATCGACTCAATGGACTTGAAGGTGTTGATATTGAAGGGCTTTTAAACCAAATTGGTCAATAGCTCCTTTTTAAATTCCGCAAATCGGCCGGCCTGAATTGCTTCACGACTTTCTTTCATCAGCTTTAAATAGAAGGCAACATTGTGAAGCGTATTGAGGCGCTGAGAAAGAATTTCGCCGGCAATAAAGAGGTGACGCAGGTAGGCTTTGGTGAAATGCTTGCAGGTGTAGCAGTCGCAATTCGGATCAAGCGGGGTGAAGTCTTCTTTAAACTGTTCGTTTTTAATGCGAACCACCCCTTTGGACGTAAACAGCGACCCATGGCGCGCGTTGCGCGTGGGAAGCACACAATCAAACATATCTACGCCGCGCTCAATAGCCTCAAGGATGTCTTGCGGCGTTCCGACCCCCATTAAATAACGAGGTTTATCTTGCGGCAGAATGGGGACGGCTGATTGCAGCACTTGGTACATCATTTCGTTTGGCTCGCCCACCGAAAGCCCGCCAAGGGCGTAGCCGTCGAATCCGATTTCCACCAATTCACGCGCGGAGCGCTCACGTAAATCGGGGTGCATGCCGCCTTGGACGATGCCAAACAATTTTTGTGATTTTTGCGTAGGAACATGATTAATCATGTTCCTACGTGCGTACACAAAATATTGTTTGCATCGTTCAGCCCACCGCGTGGTCAGTTCCAACGATTGTTCGACGTACCTTTTTTCGGCTGGGTAGGGCGGGCATTCGTCGAGCACCATCATAATGTCGCTGCCCAATTTCATTTGAATTTCGATCGCCTTTTCGGGGGTTAGAAAAATTTTTTCGCCATTCAGGTGCGAACGAAACTCCACCCCTTCGTCGGTCAGCTTGCGCATTTTGGAAAGCGAGAACACTTGATATCCACCGCTATCAGTTAAAATCGGCCCGTTCCAGTGCATGAATTTATGAAGGCCGCCGGCTTTTTGAACCACGTCTTCCCCGGGGCGTAGGTGCAAATGATACGTGTTGCTTAAAATCACCTGACCACCCAGCGCGCCGACCTCTTCGGGCAACAAGCCTTTGATGGCGCCCACGGTTCCGATCGTCATAAAAAACGGCGTTTGTACCGTTCCGTGAGCGGTTTTTAGCTCTCCAAGCCGCGCGGCCCCATCGGTTTTGAGTAATTTAAACATCGCCGGGGAGTATAGCACACTCACTTTTTTGTTTGACAGGTGAACTTTTGACGTAATTTTTGCATTCTAATGAATAACGATATTGAAACTACCATTCACCTTATTTGTGGTAAACGTGTGATGTTGGATTCTGATTTAGCTCTACTTTACGGATCAGTGCCTATTTTGCTGCTTTTGCTGCTGCTTCGGATCCAATAATCCGATCAACGATGCCGTATTTCAAGGCTTCTTCGGCGCGCATAAAGTAGTCGCGTTCGCAGTCGGCCTCCACTTTTTTAAGATCTTGCCCGGTGTGACGAGCGATCATTTTGTTAAGCAGATTTTTGGTATCGATGATGTGGTTGGCATGAATCGCAATATCGGTCGCTTGACCTTCGGCGCCGCCGAGGGGCTGATGAATCATCACTTCGGAATGCGGAAGAATAAAGCGCTTTCCTTTGGTTCCGCCCATCAGAATGATGGACCCGCCCGAGGCGGCGATCCCCACGCATACCGTGGAAACATCGCACTTGATCAACTGCATGGTGTCGTACATGGCCAGCGTTGCCGAAACCGATCCCCCGGGAGAATTCACATAAATGGTGATGTCTTTGGTCGGATCCATTTTTTCGAGAAACAAAAGTTGAGCGATCACCACATTGGCTACTTCGTCGTTAATTCCGGATCCTAAAAAGACGATACGCTCCTCGAGCAAGCGCGAGTAAATGTCGTAAACACGTTCTCCTCCTCCGGGAGTTTTATCGATAACGGTTGGAATAATTGGCATATTTTATTATTTATTATTTATTATTATGTATTACTTATTAGCTTGTTCATTTTAACATTTTTTTGTCCCAGTGTCGTGTGGATGGAATTGACAGATTTGGATGAGTGTTAGCCCAACAACTTTCGCAATAGTTCATTCACCATCTTAGGATTAGCAGAGCCGCCGGTTTCTTTCATCACTTGGCCCACCAATGCGCCCATCACCCGCTCGTTGCCCGATTGAAAGGCGGCGACGACCTGAGGATTCGCATCGACGATTTTTTGGCAAATGGCTTCCAGTTCACCGGTATCACTCATTACTTTCAGCCCGCGCTCTTCAACGAGCGCCTCGGGATTTAGATTGCCCGCGTAGATTTCGGAAAAGAGGTCTTTGGCAATTTTACCGGTAATCGTACCGTCTTCGATCAATTTCACCAATTTTCCTAGGTTATCTGCGGATAATTTGGAATCGATAATGCTAAGGCTTTCCGCATTTAACATTGCCATCAACTCCGAAAGCAGCCAGTTAGCGGTTTTTTTGGGCGCATTGGAGATCAAATTAGCTGCTTCGAAATACTGTGAAAGATCGATCGATTCGGCCAATTGATGAGCAATTTCAGCTGGAAGCTGCCATTCATCAATGTATCGCTTTGCCTTGACCTCGGGCAGTTCGGGCAATTCGGATCGAATCGCTTCGATGTCGGCTTTCTTTAAAATGACCGGTGGAATGTCGGGCTCAGGGAAATAACGGTAGTCGGCGGCTTCTTAAAAACTACGCTGACTGATGGTTACCTCTTTTACGTCGTCCCAGCCGCGGGTTTCTTGAATCACTTTTTCGCCGCGGTCCAAAAGTTCGGTTTGGCGGTTGATTTCGTATTCCGCGGCCTTTTCGAGACTACGAAACGAGTTCAAATTCTTGATTTCGGCACGGATTCCAAATTCCTTTTGTCCTTCGGGACGTAAAGAAATATTGAGATCAAAGCGCATTTGGCCCTTTTCCATGTCGGCATCGGACGCATTGATGTACCGCACGATTTTTTGGATTTGGCGCGCGTATAAACTGGCCTCTTCGACCGTGCGCATGTCGGGCTCGCTCACAATTTCCATCAGCGGAGAACCCGATCGGTTGAAATCAACCAAAGTGCCATCGCCGGTGTGCGTTAGTTTTCCGGCGTCGTCTTCTAAATGCAAGCGCGTGATTCCGATTGCTTTGACAGTTCCGTCCGTTTTAGTGATGGTGATTTTTCCGTTTTCCGAAATGGGCTGATCGTATTGAGAAATCTGGTATCCCTTGGGTAGATCGGGGTAAAAATAGTTTTTGCGGTCGAATTTGGAAAACTCTTTAATGGTGCACCCCAGGGCAAGGCCGGCTTTGATGCCTTTTTGAACGGCTTCGCGATTGAGCACGGGGAGCATTCCGGGGAACCCCATGCAAATTCCGCACACGTGTGTGTTGGGGTCTTGATTAAAGGTGTTGTTGTCACATCGACAAAACAGCTTGGTTAGCGTGTTAATACGTGCGTGAATTTCAAGACCGATTACTACTTCGTATTTCATGTGCCCCACTATATCAAACATCCGACATCTAAAATACTTTACTTTTTTTAAAAAATGTTTTATAATATGAAACTAACCCAAAAATAAAAATGGATACTCAAAATGCTTCTCATCTTAAACGATCGCTTCAAATAGGGGCGCTGATGCTGTTTATTTTTTCAGCATTTCTTGTGATCGCGGACGAAAAGCGCATTCCGGAAGGATATGTGCTTGAAGGCGTTCCTTTAAGTTCGCTCACAGTGCCCGAAGCGCTGGTGGCGATCGACGGTGTTTTGGATTCATTACGGTCAAAACCGATTGTGCTTCAATTGGGCACTCGCGAGGAGGTGACCGTGACCCCGACGGATTTGGGTATTGAGTTTTCGGCGGAACGCACCCTTTCCACTCTGCCGGTGAAACACCATTGGTTTGCACAATTGCTTGCCTCGGAACTGCCAAGCGAATCCGGCTCCGTGCGTCCGGCTTATCCCGTAGCTACTGTGAATCGCCCTGAACTTGAAGCTCGCTTAACAACCCTTTTTTCTGAATATGCGTCTCCGGCTACCAATGCGCAGATGGTGTGGTCCGAAAATACCTGGACCGGTGATGGCAGCTGGGCTATTTCGCCCGAAAAGGAAGGTTGGAATGTGTCGGCAGGCGAAAGCGCTCGCATTGCGAATTTGATTGTTGAAGAAAGCCAAAGCACACGACCGGCCGCTCCGATTCTTGTGTCGTACGACTCATTGATGCCCACCCAACGTTACGATGACTTGGTTGAGCTAAAAGATCGTCTTTCTGCATTAACCGCCCCTATTACTTTGGTTCGCGCCGAACAAAACGAAGTGCTTTCACCAACCGATTCTTCGGATTGGATTGTGGTGGATTCAGAAGCTCGCACCGCCCTGGTCAATCAAGAAAAAGTCCGCGCGTGGGTTCAGCAATACAGTCAACAATGGGATCGCCCCGCCGGGGAAGTTCGTATCAGCGGCTTTGAAACCCGCGTTTCAGAATACGATCAAAAATCCTTTAAAAAAGCGACGTACGAAGGCTCCTTTGAGCGAGGATTAAGCGTGGATCAGGAAAAACTATTTCAGGATTTAGTAACCGCCTTTCACGCTCCCGAAGCGGAGCGCATGGTTACCGTGCCGATCCACCAAACCAACCCCACCGTTGTTGGTCCGCAAGAATATGGGTCTTTCAACGATTTGCTGGGCGTGGGGCGCTCTAATTTTTCCATGGGCAATCAGGCCGACCGTGTGACCAATATTTCCTTAAGCCTAGGAGCGTTTGACGCTGTTTTGATTGAGCCGGGAGAAGAGTTTTCGATGAATCGTACCACGGGATGGATTACCCCCAACAAAGGCTACACCAAAACCAAAGTGCTGTATGGAGGGGCGGTGGGATACGGCATTGGTGGAGGGGTTTGTCAATCGTCTACAACCCTGTATCGCGCTGTAGTGAATGCCGGCCTTAAGGTAACCGAACGTCGCGCTCATTCGCTCGATGTCAGTTATTACCATCAATACGGATACGGAATTGATGCGGCCGTATTCACCGCCAATGAGCAGGATTTTAGATTTGTAAACGATTCTGAATACCCCATTTTGGTTCACACCTATTTGACCGATGATGATGAAGCGTTTGTAGAATTTTATGGCACTTGGGACGGTCGCACAGTGGAATTGACGAACATCAACACCGGCATTCGAACGTACAAAAAATGGGCGTGGAATGTCACCAAAAACGGCACCACCGACCACCGCCTGATTCAAACGTTCTACTAGAGAGTTCTGAGCGCGGGCTTATGGTTGTTTCGCAATAATATTGACAATATATTAAATTTATTGTAATATGCTGCTGAAATAATCATAAGACTCGGATCAATGCATACAATCAAGAAACTTGGACTGGCTGTTTTTGCTGTAATGCTTGTGGTGTTTAGCCCTGTTTTTTCTCGGGATGTTTGGGCAGATCAATCCACATCGGGCAGCCTAGCCGCCTCGACCTGGAGTTTTCAACCCGGCGACTGGATTCAGGTTGAATTGAGTACCAATACCTTGCGGTTTCATCGATGGGACAGCTCCCAAATTTCAATCCCCTTTCAGGTGGGGAGTGGTTTGGACCAAGACGAGAATATTTATTATGCCGGAGCTTATTACAACCCCCGCACTCCGGCTGCCCAATGGATGATTAAGGAGAATAATCGCCAAAATTCCTTTGCGGTTTTTGGCACTCTTGAAACCGACGAAAACGGCGCCCCGATCGACGAACAACCCTTCTTACGCTTGTATCGTGCCTATGAGAACGGGCAGTACGTTCGCACCAAATATGGAGTTCACACCACGCCTTACTTTGAACGTATTGTGGAAAAAAGAAACGGCTATGGCAGCTTTGGTTGTATTTTGACCGATTACTCACTGCTCAAATTCATCGAAAGTATGTATGAATTTCAGGTGGCGAATGGCGCGGAGGGCTTGCGAGTGGTCACCACCCGAACCCAACCCTAAGGAATCTTAGCTACAAACTCCATCCTTTGTACACAACGTTCAATTTTTTGAACAAATCCTCGACTGAGCCATTGTTTTCGATCAGATAGTCGAATCGCTCGGGGTCGTTTTGATTTTTAATGCGCATTTGGTGAATTTCCGCCGGAATGTGGTCCCGCTGCATGATGCGCTTTTCGCGCGCGCCCACTGTTGACGTGAGCAAAATAATTTTGTCGCAGTATTCATGCATTTTAAGCTCTTGCCACAAAGCCCCTTCCACCACAATATTGGACCCTCGACGAAAGTGACGATGAATGAAATCGGTGATGCGACGATGAATGTAGGGGTGAATCACTTCGTTCAATTTTTTCAATCGGGTTTCCGACCCGATGGGGTCATTTGGATCAAAAACTTTTTGGCTCAACTTTTGTCGATTGATGGTGTCGTCTTGATTTAAAATTCCCTCGCCAAATTCGCGCACAACCGTCTTCCACACCAACGTGTACGGACGGTACGATTGATGCCCCAATTCGTCGGCATTTAAAATGACCCATCCCCTTTGTTCAAAAAATCGGGATGCCTCTTGCTTGCCAGAACCGCTGATTCCGGTGATTCCTAGGACCATAAATGATGCGGGGTTATTTTTTCATCCCAGCTTGTGAGACGAAATGTTTTTTAAAATATTTTCAAATCAATAAAGGCTTGTTTAAAAGAAGTCATGGCTTCTTTATAAGTTTTTTCGTCGATTTGATAGTTGATTTGATGCGCGATGTTATTACGAACCTTGTGAGCAGCCCACACTTTGTTGATGTTCTTTTTGAACAAAGGTGCTGCTTTTTTCAATTTATTCCCAAGACTTCCACGATATCCTTTTAAAAATAAGGCATGGTCCAAGAGCTTATCGGCGTCCAAAATGGCATGGCGCATGTCGGTTTGTCGAATGATTTTTCGCCATGTGTTTTTGATTTCTTCCACCTGTGCCTGAGAGATTTTCTTTTTTCTTCTACGAAAAAAAACATATCCCACCATCAGGATGTCCACCCCAACAAATACCGCCAGAATCAGGAAAAAAATTTTCATTATTTAACTTTTGTTTTATTTTTGTTTTTGTTTTTTTGGCACTTATCGTGCTCCGCGTACATGATGCGAAACCAGGTCTGATAAGAGCGTTTTGAGTCCTTTTGAATCTTGAAAGCTTCTTTTTTTCATATATATATCCTGGAAACGCGCCAGGGCCAATTCGGCTTCTTTGGGTTTTGCCGCGTTTTTAAGAATAAAGTTGGACCCGGATGCCAGGCGCATTGTGATGTTTCCGAATCGATACAACGTTCCCACAATGCCTTTGATTTCATAGGCGGCCCCTTCCACATCTTCAAATGAAATACGAGCGGACGAGTTGTTAAAAAATCCATTCCATTGAACCGTAATCACGCTCATGTTCGTGATGAGCCATGCGTCTGAATACCAGTCCAGCAGTAGATATAAAAAACGAAGATAGGCGATGAGCGACCAAATAACCGCGATGCCTAAAAACAGCGGCGTGCGCAAACCGATGGCATAAAGACTCCATGGCAATACAAAGCCGAAAAAACTAATTTCAAGCACGGGCTTCATGAGCACATACCAGTGCTTATGCACGGCGTACAGAACTTCTTCGCCTTTTTCGAGGTGTTTTTTGAATAAAATTTGATCGATGAACATTTTTCTTTTTGTTTGCTTCTATTATTGCAAACTTTAAAAAGGTTGTAAATCGTTTCAAATATCGATACTCTATGTGGGTCTAACCTTGCACCTGTGAGCCTCGCTAAAACTCCCACACCCACCAAGCCTTCCTTTCCTCAAGATCCCCCCGTTAGCCGATGGCGCGAGTTTGGTCTTTTTGTGGCCGACGTGCTTTACAACGTGGTAGTGATTGTGGTGCTGGTTGTTTTGATTCGAACGTTTTTAGTGTCCCCTTTTAAGGTTGTGGGATCCTCCATGGCTGACACGCTTGAAAATAATGAATATATTCTGATTGACCGATTGTCCTATCGCATTTCTGAGCCTAAACGCGGAGATCCGATTGTTTTTTTGCCTCCGATCACCAACAAAGACGGGGCTAAATTTGACGAATTGGTCACCACAAACGAAGCGGGGCTCGCCACCCTAGACACCCATTTACTTCGTTCCCGCAAACGGGTGATTTATTGCAAACTAAAACCCCTTCAAAACCTCTGGTTTTGCCAAGAGGGCATAAAAAAAGATGATTTGGCCTATTTTCAGCCCGTTGATAGCGAAACGTATACCGCCGGATCCAGCATTCGCTGGGATCAGCATCAAAAAAAATTAGTAACCGCCGATGAGGCCGACGCTGAGCAAATTACGTTTACCGGTGCACCGAGCACCTCCTATGCCGTGCGTATCTATGATCCACTTGGCCCAGAATACTTTGTTAAGCGCATTATCGGAGTTCCGGGTGATACCATTCGCATCGAAAACGGTCGTGTTTATGTTCGTCCGCAAAACGCCAGTGATTTTTACGAGCTTTCCGAAACCTATTTGAACAGTGAAAATGAGCTTAACACCTATTACAAGCGCCTTCCTGATCAGCGCGATGTGGTGGTTCCCGAAGGACACTTTTTTGTGATGGGAGACAACCGTGGGCATAGCAATGATTCCCGCCACTGGTTTTCGCCCATTGATGAGTCTTATTCTCCTTTTTTGGATCAGTCGTCAATTGGAGGCAAGGTATTGGTGGTTTTGTGGCCGTTTAATCACGTGCGATTGGTCGATTCCGGGCTTTTGGATTCCTTGAACGATCAGTAAACTTTCCCCGACGATCACTCGTTGATTTTTTGGGGATAACATGTTATAATGGACTGATAAATAAAAACAAAATAACATGATCATAGCGGATCGTGCCCCCGAAACTACCACGGACCCCCATGATAAATCGCCCTCTAAAAAATCGGTGAAAATCACCATTATCATTCCGACCGATGCCTATTTTATGTCGGGATTAAGGGATTTTACGATGAATGTAGTGCGTAATATGACCGGTTTTTCGGACCAATGGGCCTTTCGCTTTCAATCGGTCGTCGACGAACTGGTGAACAATGCAATTGAGTTTGGATCTGCCGAAGGTGAAGAAATTAAAATCACCTTTGTGAGCGTTGTGAACGACCATATTGAAATCTTTGTAGAAGATAAGGGCACAGGCCCATCCAAAAAAACCGGCGAAGAAATGTCCAAAATGGTTCAGGAGCGCCGACAGCAAGATCCAACCAAAATTACCACCATTCGCGGACGTGGCCTCTCTCAAATCGTTGCGAATTGGACCGATGAAATGGAATTTATCGATAATGAATATGGCGGCTTAACCGTTCATATTACCAAGTCGATCGAGGGAGGCGAAACTTTGTAATCAATTTATCTCATTTTTATCTACTATTATGGCGGACGTACAAATTCAAATTCAGGATGCACTTTTTGGCGACAAAGCTGGGAAAGTGGTTCGTTTTGCCGGCCAGCTCGATGAAACCAATGTAGACGAAGAAGCTAAAAAAATCTATCAAGTGGTGGATCAGTCCGAGTTGCCCTATATTATGCTTGATTTTGGTGAACTGACCTATATGAACTCCAAATCGATCGGTTATTTGACCGATTGGTACACGCGTATTGCCGAAAAAGGCGGCATGATTGTGGTTGCTCAACCCCAGCCCAATATTTTAGATATTTTGAAAGTGGTGGGAATCACGCAAATCGTTAGTGTGTACGAAACGATCGAAGCTGCCTCTCAAGCTCTTGCCGCCGGTGCAGTCAATCCGGCAAGCTAGTGGGGTTTATTGAATCTTGAGCACCCGTGCTGCAAGGTTTGTACTTAGCTGTTAATCTTGTGCCTGTGATCAAAACCATCTCCTTCATTACCGCGCTTATTGTTCTGATGGTGATTGGGTTCTTTTACCGAGAGCCCCTTTTGGAAGCGTATCAAACCCATCTTACGCCCAACGAGTTGGTGATTACCCTTAATACACCCGCAACCGATCTTTCGCCGTATAGCTTAAACGCCAACAATTTAACGCGAACCGCCAATATTTACGAAGGGTTGGTGCAGTTTGACAGCAATCTAAAGGTGGTGCCTGCTTTGGCCCTTTCGTGGGGCAATCTAGACCCAACCACCTGGGAATTCAAATTGCGCAAATCGGTGCTGTTTCATGATGGAACTGTGTTTAACGCGCAAAGCGTTGTGAGGAGTTTGGAAGACGCACGGCGCTATGGAGGGAGTGAAATTAAGAATCTTTTGAAGGGTGTGGCTAAAATTGAAATCATGGATGACACCACCATTCAGCTGATCACTCAGGAACCCGACCCTTTGATTCTTTCTAAACTGACTAAATTTCACATTCACCATGGTGATCGGGTTGGAACCGGCCCTTACACTTTTCAAGGCTGGAGAAAAGGATGGGAACTTAAACTCCGCGCCTTTGACCACTACTGGGGAAAGGCGCCTGACTTTGCGCGTGTGCGATACGAAGTGATCACCAGCAAACAAAAACGCAAACAACTGTTTGACGAAGGTAAAACGGATATTTTGGTAGCGGTTCCACGTGATCAGGCTTTGATTTTGCCAGAAACCGAGCTGAAAAAAAGCTACAACCTTGAAGTGAATTTCTTGATGTTTCAGTTGAATAATCCCCTGTTAACCCGTGAAAACCGCGAGGCCATTCGCCAATTAATCGATCCCGAAAAATTGGTGGAAATTGGGAATTTTTTTGTGCGTCCCGCCAGTCAGTTGGTAGCCCCGGGCGTGTTTGGCTACAACCCTGATTTACCCTTTTTTACTTATGACGAAAGCGCGGTAAAGCGTTATTTGTTCGGGGATGTTCGTGAAAAAATCACCTTGGATTATCTTTCTACTTATCGCACCTTGAGCGATTATTTGCGATTGCAATTGCAAGAGGCCGGCTTTGCCGTCAAAAATAATCCGGTTTCACCGGAAGAGCTTTTGGCGCGTATTCAAAATCAGGAATCCGCTTTGTTTGTGATCGGATGGCAATTTGAAGACGGAGATGCGGGCAGCTTTTTTGACGCCTTTATTCATAGCAAAGGGGAATTTAATAATGGCCGTTATTCGAATCCCGAGGTGGACGCATTGATTGAAGCCAGTCGAAGCGAAATTGATCGGGAAAAGCGCTTGGCCATGCTGCGTGAAGTGAGCAAGCGAGTGAACGATGACCTGATCGCGATTCCTCTCTTTGAATCCACCCGCCTTTATGCCGTGCAAAAAAAACTGGAATGGGAGCCACGATTGGATGGGTTGGTGTTGGCAAAAGAAGTTCGGTAAGCCTCTAGACAGTGCTTAAATAAAACTTAATTTTAGTGTTGATTCAACGAATGTTTTATACTATAGTATTATAGTTTTTAAGCGTAAATAACTAACTCCATGGCCTCCCCACTTTTTCAAAGCCCAAAAGGTGTTCACGATATTCTGCCCGACGAACACCTCTATTTTTCTTTTATCAAAAAGGTGGTGCGGCATCGGTGCCGACAGGCGGGGTTTCGCCGCATTAGCACGCCCATGTTCGAAAGTATCGATCTTTTTAACCGTGGCATTGGCGACGCAACCGATGTGGTCGAAAAGGAAATGTATGTCTTTGAAAGCAAAAGTGGTAGCAAAATGGCCCTGCGGCCCGAAGGGACTGCCGGTGTGGCACGCGCCTATTTGGAACATGGCATGCAACAGCTTCCTCAGCCGGTGGAACTGTATTACATCGAACCGTTTTTTCGCTACAATCGCCCTCAAAAAGGTCGATTTCGTCAGTTTCACCAATTTGGCTTTGAGGTGATTGGCGAATCGGACCCCGCCTTGGACGCTCAAGTGATTTACCTGGCCTATCGCATCAATCAGGATTTGGGCATTGCGGATCAACTCAGCTTACAAATCAATTCGATCGGTAGCCTGGAGGACCGAGAAAAATATAAAGAAGAATTGGTTCACTACTACACCGGCAAAGAACGTAGTTTGTGCGAAGAAGATCGCCGACGGCTTAGCATCAACCCTTTGCGCCTGCTGGATACCAAGGATGAGGATGGTCAAATTTTGGCTTCCATGGCGCCTAAAATGTCCGATGTGATGAGCGCCGAAAGCAAAGAGCATTTTGCATTGGTTTGTGAATTTTTGGATGAACTGAATGTGCCCTATCAAATCAATCCTCACTTGGTACGCGGGCTGGACTATTACACTCACACGGTTTTTGAATTCTGGAGCAAGAAAGACGGTTCGCAAAACGCTACCGGTGGAGGAGGTCGCTACGATGGCCTGATCGAACTATTAGGAGGCTCACCCACGCCCGGAATCGGCTATGCGGCGGGTATGGAGCGCACGATCGATTACATGAAAGAACAGGGCATTCGCCCCCCCAACAAGGATGCGATTGATGTTTTTGTGGCCCAGTTGGGGCACGTGGCTAAAAACGCTCTCTCACCTTGGTGAACGCTTTGCGGGAACGTGGCATTAACACCGTAAGCTCTGCGGGGAAAGATTCCATTAAGTCTCAAATGCGCGTGGCGGATCGCATGCAAGCCCGCTATTCACTGATTATGGGGCAAATTGAAGTTCAAGAAAATACGATCATTCTGCGCGATATGCACCGCGGCAGCCAAGAGGTGGTTCCTTATGATACGATTGTGGATATGGTTGCCGAAAAAATTGGCGGTGATCGCCTCGATTCTAAAAATTTGTGGGAAGAATAAAATGAATACTACTTTCGGCATCGTCGGTCATCCGGTTACCCATTCACTTTCTCCGGTTATGCACAATGCCGCCATTCAGCATTTGGGCTTGGATGCCGATTATCAGCTGTTTGATATCGATCCACAAGACCCCGAAGCTCTGGCGAATTTTACGTATGAAACCGACTTAAATCATATTGGGGGTTTTAGCGTTACCATGCCCTACAAAGAAGTGATGATGGATTATATGGATTATTATGATCCATTGGCCAAAGCGATCGGCGCGCTCAATACGGTGGTGAACCGGAATTCGGAGCTGATTGGCTATAACACCGATGCCACGGGGGCGCTGGCCGCCCTTAAAGAAAAAACCGAACTTCCCGGAAAA
Organism: Candidatus Peregrinibacteria bacterium; assembly: GCA_016699515.1. Lineage (GTDB taxonomy): Bacteria > Patescibacteriota > Gracilibacteria > UM-FILTER-43-11 > UM-FILTER-43-11. The sequence goes on from CP064978.1 coordinate 880,832, forward strand.
AAGGCTTTGGTTTTGGGGGCGGGGGGAGCCGCTCGCGCGATTGCCTACGTTCTGAGAGAAAGTGGTGCGGAGGTTTTTTTGTATAACCGAACCGAGGCGAAAGGGCAAGCGTTGTGCCAGGCGCTCGATATTGAGTGGATTGAACTTGCGTCGATCGGCCAAGCCGCCTTTGATTTAATCATCAACACCACCCCGGTTGGCAGCCACGCTGAATCAGCCGAATCAGGTGCATCCCATTCGATTATAACCGCAGAGGCGATCGCACCCCATGCTGTGGTGATGGATATTATTACGCAGCCGCTGGAAACCCCATTCATTCACGAAGCAAAAAAGGCTGGCGCCATTGCAATCACCGGGGAACGAATGCTGCTTCATCAGGCCATTGGGCAATTTGAACTTTGGTTTCCGCATGCCAAAGCTCCTGTACAAATTATGGAAGAGGCCCTTTACGCTGCTTTAAGCAGCACCTCTTCAATCGACTGAGCTGCGGGCAGCGCATTTCGACCCTCGATTATTTTTGGAAACTAGAAGCCAAGCGATTGGAACCCCGCTATTCGCTCTCTAATTTGTCTTATTAATTCGGGATAGCAAAAAAGTTCAAGCACCCAAACCCCATTAACACACTCAATTCCTTCTTCGCCTATCGGTGGCCCCACTTGCCTGTTTTGCCATAGAATCTGCTGAGTGCCGTCTGGTGCCAGCTTTAAAGCCCGTGCCACGTTCATTCGATGGATTGTCACTCCCAAGGCTACGCGGTCGGGGCGGATTTTACTCAAGCTCACCGCCCGAGGATCGCCATCTACGGACAATGGATCGAATATTCCTAAGCTTTGAGGCATTCCGATCTTTGGCTGTGTAAATGGTCCGCCAACCGTTAGCGATAATGGGCGCGTGCCGATCAGACTGAAAGGGGGCTGTTTTTTGGGGCTTCTCATGAACTCTTTTTTTAAGTGAAACTCATTTAAATGATTTTGAGGTCAAATGTCAATCTATTCATTCATCCATTCGGCCACCGCAAAGGCATGGCGATTCAAATTGATTTGGAGGCCTTTGCTTAAATCAACTTCGGGATAGGTTTTGGTTATTCTAAGGGCGTCGGGGATTTTAAGCGTTTTGGTTAGGTGTATGTTTTCTGCGCCCGCTTGATGATAGGCCAAAAAGCGATAGCGCTGATTGTCCGATTCAAAAGGCAATTGATACGTTAAGGTTACTGATTTTTGGCTTCCTGCTTTTACTTGATAGAGCCATTCAAACACGGTGTAATTCAGCGCTTCGGCTGTCTTCACCTCGGCCATTTCTATGCCATCGGCCGCAAGCAACACACTGCCTTTGGGCACGTAAATACGCAAAAAGTCACGATTGTCGCCCGCCCCATGAATGAATTTTAAGGTGTTTAGATCCAGCTCACCGGTGCCCAGTCGGTCTGCCCATTTTTTCCAAGGCGTAAAGGCCGCCTCGGACCATTCATGTGTTTTGGTGATTGTGAGTTTATCCGTAAAAACTCCTGATGGCTGTAATTCAGTTTCGTGATTTAGATCGGTTTTAATGAATGCGTCACTTTTATTTCCGCTGACCGACGTAGAAATCATCGCTAAAAAATCCATGTCGGGTTCGGCCTGAATCATGCGGCCTGCCAGGCCCCACTCCTCCAGAACGGTTTGAACCGATTCGTAGGTGGAGTACATTTGAATGTGTCCCGCCTGAATGAGCGCAAGCAGATCGGGGGCCAGGGCTAGCTTGTTGTCGATCGAGCGAACTCTTTGTTCAAACAGTGGAATGAAATCGATCAATATTTGCTTGGGCGTCGTGGTGTAGGGCTGCTTTGATTCGATATAAAAGCTCATAATGTCGTTAAAATTTTCGGCGGTGATTGTAAATGGAGTTCGTGGAATTTTGATGGGTCCGGTATGCCGTAGGAGCGTTTCGGTTACGGTTTGATCAACCGCGATCACCGTGTCCACCGAAGGCCCACGGCTGTAATCCAATAAGTCGATGATTTGATTGGCTGAGGTTGGAAAATCGGGACTGGTATTGGCGTCCCTCATGTACAAGCGATCGGCTACAAGGTCAATGCCTGCCGGAGCCGGAATCCACTTGGTTAACTGCGCATCACTGGTGTACACATCTTTTGTTTGAATGCTTGAAACTTTTCCGTCGTTCACTTGCACCAATGCGTAGCTGCCAATGAATCCGCCCGTGGGGCGACGCTCATGATTGTTTTGAAATAAAACCTAATGTACGATGACAGATAGGCATCGGGAAGAATGTTTGGACTCACCTGTTTCATCATTTGGTTACCCTGTTCTACCTTTTGAGCGATTGATTCCAGCTGAACAAACCAGTCTTTCACCTGATCGGCCGGGTTTTCTGATTGGGCGAATGTATTCACCAATGTGTCCGTCGATTCCTTTAAATCGATCAGCGCCTGACCCACCTGCGACATCAGCGTGGCTACCTGCAGCAAGATACCCACTTGTTTTACCGACGATGATCCCGAAGAGGATAACGACGATTCGAGCGTCCATTTTTTAGTTTCTGCTTCCAACTTTTTCCAGATTTCCTCGGCCTGTTTAAAGCTTTCTTTTGAAGCGCTCATGTGCTCGTTTTTTGCTAAATCTACGGCCTGCATCCACTGACCGATCCCCTGCTGCACTTGAAATTCACTTTTCGCGCGAATCCACTGACCTTTTTGATACAACGCCATCCATCCAATCCATGCGCCCATCACCACTAAGAATGTTAGAAATTGCAACAAAAGAGATTGTCTAATTTTGGCTGGGCGTAACGGTTTTTTTGGAAGAATATCGAACCAGTGTCCCGCCCTTTGCATTGGACTTATTTTTAAACTCGATCCGGGTTTTTTGAGGGATTTTGGCATGGTATTATGTTAGCACAATTAATAGTTAAGAGTTAACCATTACGCCTTGCCTGCCGGCAGGCAGGAATTAAGAGTTTTATGAATCAAAAGCAGACCATTTACGTAGCGGCCTTAAAACGCATTGGCCAGCGGGCCATGAGCACCCATGATCTCGGTGTGGATTTAAGAAAAAAATTTCCCGACCAGGCGGAACTGATCGATGAGGTGATTCAAGAAATGGTTGACCTTCATTTATTAAGTGACGTGCGCTATGCGGAACAATTGATTCATCACTTAACCGCACGCCCGATCGGGCGACAAAAACTTTGGGTGGAATGTCGGCGCCACGGACTTTCACAATCCGAGATGGAAACTCAATTGCAGGCGATTGAATACAACGAGTGGGATATGATTCAAGCGGCGTATCATCAAAAGCAAAACAGCCTTTCGTCATCCATCGAGGAGCGGGCGTTCAAGCAAAAAATGATGTTGTTTTTAAGGGGGCGAGGCTTTTCGGATGCGCTGATTTATAAAGTGATTGCTCATTCTTAGCGTTACCAAAAACCCAATCATTGGCTTTCTTTCAACATTTGCGCCTTTAAAATTGATGAAAAGACTTGCCAATTTAATCAAAATCCCGTAAAATGGAATCGTAGTTGAGCCGGAGCGGGTCAACTTTTTTTTAACCCAAAGGATATGAACCAACAATTTTTAGCGGCGGTGAACCAAATTTGCGCCGAAAAAAACATCCCTTTTGAAAGCGTCATGAGCGCTGTGCAAGCCGCCCTTACCACCGCTTATCGCAAAGACTTTGGAAACAAAGAAGAGGAAGTGGAAATTATTTTGAATGAAACCGGCCCTTTCGCCACCGTTTTGCTGATTAAAGAAGTGGTGGAAGAAGTGGAAAATCCTAATATCGAAATTGCCCTTAAAGAAGCACGAAAACTTAAAAAAGATGTGGAAATTGGCGATGAAATTCGCATCGACGTTACCCCTTTGGAATACGGTCGCATTGCGGCCCAAGCTGCCAAGCAAGTTATTTTGCAGCGCATTCAAGAAGCTGAGCGTCAATCCCTTTATGAAATGTTCAAAAACCGTGAAAATGAATTGCTGTCTGCTCAGGTGATGCGCGTGGAAGGAGAAACTGTTTATATCAATATCGAAAATCATACCGTTCAACTTCAGCACCGCGATCAGATTCCCAATGAAAAATACTACAATGGTAAACGTGTGAAAGTGTATTTGGACAAAGTGATTCATACCAGCCGCGGACCGGAACTTTCGATTTCACGAACTCATCCCAACTTGGTGGTTCGGTTGCTCGAAATGGAAATTCCCGAAGTGATTGAAGGCGAAGTGGAAATCAAATCCATCGCTCGTGATGCCGGCGTTCGCAGCAAGGTGGCAGTTTGGTCTGAAAATGAAAAAATTGATCCGATTGGTGCCTGTATCGGTCAAAAGGGTGTTCGCATTCAAAGTGTTATGGAGGAGCTTAACGGTGAACGCGTTGATATCATCGAATGGTCCGAAGACCCTCGCGAGTTTATTGCCACCGCACTACAGCCCGCTAAAATTGCCGAAGTGGTGATTGTTAATGCCAGCGAAGACGGTCGCGTGCGCAAGCGTGCTGCTGTTTTTGTGGAAGAGGCTGAGCGCCCTATGGCCATTGGAAAGCGAGGTCAAAATGTACGTTTGGCATCTGAATTGACTCATTTTGAACTTGATTTGTACAATCTGGAACAACTCCCTGCTTTTAAAGAAAAATTGAGTGAATTGACCGATGCCACTCGTCGTGTTGACGACAAAGACCTTCGATCGATTGATGACCAATCGGCCATTGAAGCAGCTGAGGCTGAAATTTTAGCTGAGGGAGCTGGTGAAAATTCTGCATCGGCCGACTCCGCCGATGGTGGATGGGGAACTTTGGCCAAGACGGTCGTTTCTAAACTGGAAAAGGCGGGCTTTCAATCCCTGGCTGATTTGGAAGGCAAAAGCTTGGAAGAACTGGAAGCGATCGACGGAATTGGAAAAGCAACGGCTGCAAAAATTTTGAAGGAACTGGCCTAATCGGCTCTTTCCTTAAAAACCCCGACGGACGAGTCCGTCGGGGTTTTTTGTTGGTATTTAATTGGTCTTTAATCGGTGATTACGTACAAACTTTGCTCTGGATTACCGGATTCTGCCGAAAGTGGACCCATATTGGCATTGATGTTCGTACGACTGCGCCCCCCATCGCTCATTGGCGACAGCGTTCCACTATTGGTGGATTGATAATTGGCGTTTTGATAAAGCAGCATATCGGCGACGATGGCATAGGATTGATTGATGGTGTTCACTGATGAATCTTCGTTCAATTCGTAGTACACATAAGCAACCGTGCGGGTGGTTGTGTTCGTTCCGTCGCAATTCAGAGTTGTATTACTACTCGCGGGCAAACGGCCTCCTTTCATATAGGGAGCCAGTTGAGAAGAAACGCTTCCGGCTGTTGCCACGTTTGCATTGGCTAAACACTCAACATCGTAACTGGAGTTGGCTACATTCCCCACTCGTGGATAGTAGCCATGATCGTTGTAAAATAGCTCAAGTGCTTGAGCGTAAGCCGTTAAATCAATCTTGGCTGCTACGTCGCGCGCGCGGTCTTGACCACCGGTGACGCGGGGCAGGATCGTTCCGACCAGAATGCCGAGAATTACGATAACGATCATCAGTTCGATGAGGGTAAAGCCTTTTTTATTCATGGTAATGTAGGTTAATTGATAATGGGATGGGCTGAAATACAATGGGCCCCTAAGGAAGAATAACATACACGCTTTGGGCAGCGGTGGCTGCCTCGGCAGAAAGTGGGCCATAGATTGCTGATGCGGCAGCGTAGGTTTGATTACCTGCCGTTAAGAGCAAGCCTCCGCTTTGAGCGGTGAAGTTGGCCTGTGCCCAGTTTTGCATATCGGCCCCAATGATGTAGGCCTGATTATTGGATCCGTTGCGGCTCAGCTCCTGATAGAAATAACCGGAACATCCCAAGGTTGGCCTAGACGCTACGGGTAGCTTATAAGACTTTAGGTATATAGAAAGGGCGAATGAAACCGTTCCGTTGGCGCCCGCGTTCGCTTGAGCAATACATTCGGATTCCAAGTTGCCGTCGGGTGCCCCCACGCCCACCTCGGGGTAATACCCATAGTCGGCGTAAAATAGTTCAAGTGCTTGAGCTAGGGAAGTTAAATCGGTTTTGGCCGCTACGTCGCGCGCGCGGTCTTGACCACCGGTGATGCGGGGGAGGATCGTTCCGACCAGAATGCCGAGAATTACGATGACGATCATCAGTTCGATGAGGGTAAAGCCTTTTTTGTTCATGGTACATTTATTAGTTAACAAAAAAAGGAGGGGCGAGCCCCTCCTTTTTCAAGTTTGTTTGATTAAGGCATGATGACGAACACACTTTGTGCGGCGGTGGTAGCCTCGGCAGAAAGTGGGCCATAGATTGCTGATGCGGCAGCGTAGGTTTCGTTACCTGCGGTCAAGAGCAAGCCTCCGCTTTGAGCGGTGAAGTTGGCCTGTGCCCAGTTTTGCATGTCGGCTCCTACGATATACGCTTGCCTTACCACCGAGTTACGTGAAAGGGGTTGGTACAAATACCCGGCACAACCCAAAGTGCTTGCAGCAGCAGCAGGTAGGCGATTTGCTTTCATGTATTGTGACAATGCGGCCGAAGCGGTACCGGCACTTCCTGCATTGGTTTGGTTGATACATTCAGAAGTGGCGGAGGCGACTACGGCTGGATACGCGTTAAAGTCGGCGTAATACAGCTCGAGCGCTTGTGCAATCGAAGCAACATCAGCTTTAGCTGCTACATCACTTGCACGGTCTCTCCCTCCTGTAATACGGGGAAGAATGGTCCCCACCAAAATACCGAGAATAACGATGACGATCATCAACTCGATTAAGGTGAACCCACGCTTAAAAGATTTGGAAATACTCATTTGTTTTTGTGTTAGGTGATAAATTGTATTTGGCATCACATTAGCATGAATAATTTTTGTGCGCAAATGTTTTTTTTAATAAATTTGTTCATCTTAAAAACCCCTTACTAATAAGGTATGGAATGTATTAATAGATTGTTCATAAATATGAACAACTATGCTTGTTGAATAAATAATATGCGCACGTTTTTAGTCGTGCGACCTGCCTACAATAACGCCAGGTCGGAGGACTGCAGAATGGGCAGCATAACCGCAATCACCAAAAACGCCACGGCTCCCCCCAGTATCACAATGATGAGGGGCTCGATTAAGCTGGATAAGTTTTTAATAATATCACTCACTTCATCCTCATAAAAATTCGCTAGTTTTTCGCTGATTTGATCGAGTTGAGCGGTTTGTTCGGCAATGCTGATCATTCCGGCCACCATCGGTGGAAAGTAACGTTCATCGTCTTTCATATTTTCCCCCATCGTAATCCCCTTTTTCACATCGTCGGCCACCAAGCGAATCCGCTTTTCGTATAAGGGATGGTCCACACTGTTTGCCGTGATGTAAAGCGACTTTACGATCGGCACTCCACTGGCGATCAACATGCTAAGCGAGCGACAAAAACGTGCTAAAACCACCTTTTTTGATAGGTCTCCAAAAATAGGAATTTTTAATGTAATGCTGGACCAAATCAATCGTCCGGCCAGTGTTCGTTTCCAAAACACAAATCCAACAAATAATCCCGCTAACATTAAAAGAACCAAAATGGCATTTGGAAAACCAAACGTTTGCCCCACAATATAATCACTCACACTAATGAGCAATTGGGTTAAGGGCGGTAAATTAGCCCCCAAACTATCAAACACTCCTTTAATTTCTGGGATGACAAAGGTCATGACGGCGTACATGGCCCCCATTAAAATCAGAATGATGGTTGCGGGATACACCATGGCCCCCTTGATCTTTTTATTCAACTGAGAGGATTTTTCGGTTTCACTGGCAATTTGTAGCATGGTTTGATTCAAACGACCGGTGGCTTCACCTGCCTCCAACATCCCAATTTGCGCCTCTCCAAAATAGCGGTTGAATTCACTGAGTGCTTCGGAAAAGCTCCCCCCTCCTTCTACTGAATCATTGACTTTTTGGATGATCAACTGAAAGTGCTTATTTTTCATTTGCGTTTTCAGAATTTTGAGCGCCTTGGTGATGGAAATTCCCGCGTTCACCATGGTGGCCATCAGCCGAAAAAAAGTTGCCTTTTCCTGATCTTTAATGGGGGTGAGCTGAATCACCCATTCGTTCAAAGACACCAGCGGATTTCTAAAATTAAATCGTGGATTTGAATTTTTTTGCACCACTATTTTGGCGGGGGATGCTTGACCGATGTGAAAGGAATCTAATGCCATACCGTTTTTAATGATTTAATTATTGAGCGACACGATACACTTCTTCAATGGGGATGATTCCGTGTAACGCTTTGATGTACCCGTCTTGCTTAAGACTGATCATGCCGTTTTTTTGGGCGGTTTCGACCAACTCTTCTTCCGAAGCCCCTTTGATGAGCAAGGCGCTCAGCTCTCGGTCCATTTCCATGATTTCAAAAATACCGATTCGCCCGGCCGTACCCGTGTCGCCACATTTGGCGCACCCCTTTCCTTTTGTCAGGGTGATGTTGGTGAGCAATTCCGGGTCGAGTTGGCCTTGGGGCACTTTGGATAATTCGGTTTTGATGTCTTGCAGGATGGCTGCTTCGGGCTGGTAGGTCTCTTTACAATCCGAACAAATTTTTCGCACCAGGCGTTGTGCGATGATGCCCCGAATGGAAGCGGTGATAAGAAACGGCTTCACTCCCATGTCTAAAATACGCGTTAAGCTGCTCACCGCGCTGTTGGTATGGATAGTGGAAAGCACCAAATGCCCGGTAAGCGCCGCCCGAATCCCGATTTCAATCGTTTCCTGATCACGAATTTCCCCCACCATGATGATGTCGGGATCTTGACGCAAGGCCGTGCGCAGCCCGTAGGCAAAGCTATAGTCGATTTCCGGTTTTACCTGACTTTGGTTCAGACCATCCATTTGATATTCCACCGGATCTTCAAATGTCATGATGTTCACTCCCACCTGATTCAAACGATTGAGGGTGGAATAGAGCGTATTGGTTTTCCCACTTCCCGTGGGACCACTCACCAAAATCACTCCGTTGGGCAACTTGGTGAACCGTTCCATTTTTTTCAGATTTTCGCCTTCGATTCCCAAATCGGGCAGATCGGGAATGGTTTTGGATTTATCCTGAATACGCATTACGATCTTTTCACCGTTTACCGTGGGCAATGTAGAAACACGCAAATCAAGATTTCGACCATCTTGGGTTACAGTTTGCATACGGCCGTCTTGCGGAATGCGCTGTTCATCAATTTTCATTCCCGACATGATTTTAACTCGCGATACGATGGCCGGATGAATATTGGTTGGATATTCGATCAACACTCTTAATACCCCATCGACGCGAAATCGAATGCGCACCACGCCTTCGAGCGGCTCGATGTGAATATCACTACTTCCCACATTGGTGGCATAGGTGATCATGCTTAACACAATCTGTGGAATATTGCCGGCAACGATGGAATCCTCCAATTGGGCCAACAATGCGGCCGGGGTATTTTTTTTATTTACAGCCGCCGCAGCAGCAGTCGCAGAGGCCTGTTGAACGACTGATGCCGTATTCACCGCAGTATTTTGCGGCGGCACCGGGCTTGCTACCGGCGTGGCCGATGGTGTAGCAATGGGCACTGACACTAAATAGATGGTTTACGTGAATAAGCGTTCATTCTTAGACTCACTTCTACGCCTTGATTGTTTCCAAATTTATCGTTCCCCACCTGACGTACGGAAATTTGAGAGATGTCCATCAGTCGAATGTGATCGGGAATGCTCGTTGAAAGATTGCCGGAAAGATGAATTAATCCCAACAAGCGCTCAAAATTTGCCTGACTAGCTTTGATGGTTGTTTGAAAAGGAAGAACCATATATTCATCTTTTTCAACCGGGTCCAACAAACTAATGCTGTTGAACTCAAAGTTGCCATAGTTATTTTCTAAAAAAGCGGCGTAATCTTCGATCAGGCGAACCAAATCCAATTTGTTCATTCCCAGCGGAAGCACCTTATCAATGATCGCTTTTTCTTCTTTGAATTTTTCTTCGTACACCAATCGCGCCTGATCTCTTTTTTTACTTAAGTCTTCAATTTCGGTGTCTAAAGTGCCTATTTGCTCATCAATTGATATTAATTTTTGGTTCACCTCGATAAAGCTGATCAATTGATGGGCAAAAAATTGAGCGATGTAGACCCCCAGCACCACGATGCCCAGCGAAAATGAAAGAATGATCTTAACCGCGGCATTTTTCTTTTTTTTGCCTTTGGGTTCCATCGAAGCAATCAATCCATCGTTGAATATAGGTTGAACCGGGGGCTGTATCACCGCCGAATGGTCGCTTTGCATGGGATTATTAAATGATTGATTTTCCATGAAGAATGAATAAACGATTAAAGTTCAGGTTCTTTTTCTTTGGTTGAAAGGGAGAGTGAGAAATTGGATAAATAGCGATTGGTTTCTCCGTTGATACTTTTCGATAATGTTCTGAATTCTTGCACTTGGTAAAAATAGGGTTTTTTGCCATCTTCGGGATCGTTTTTGTCACTGGGATAAAATCGGAAGGCTTCTTCTAATTCCGCTAATTTGGTCAAATTACGCCCCTTTGGATCACTGAGTTGACCCGATAGAACCAACTGAGATTTGTCTACATCGTACGAAAAATTAGAATATTGAACGTACTGCAGCAAAGAGTTTTTTTCGTACACAGACTCCGTCACTTCGTTGATTTTTCGAATCATTTCTTCCCAATCCAAGCGGGTTTCTACCACCTTGGCCACGAATTCTTTGTTGCGATCGTTGTACCCCTGTCCATACTGGGTGATCTGTTGTTTTAGGCGGGTTTTTTCCTGTTCGCGTTCGTCCAGTTTTGCAAAGCTGGCTGCCAAGCGACTGGCGTTGTTTTGTTCAACCCCCACCCATCCTAAAACCTGATTTTTTTCATCGATGTTTGTGACGTAAAAAAACGCTGAGCTCACCAGCAAAAATACCAACACAAATTGTAAGAATAAGCTGGAAGCCAGCAGCCACTTTTCCTCGGTATTTTTAGCCGGAGCAACGGAATTGTTTTTTACCTTTTGCTGCTCAGCTTTTTGAGCGATGGTGTCCATGATGGTTTGCGAAACATTTCCCTCGGCCTTTTTGCCAAACAACGTTGTAAACGTATTTTGTTTTTTTTCTTCGGATGGACTTCGTTTTGGGATCATACGCTCAAACCAGCGCTTGATTTTTGATTTTTTTTCGTCGGCTTGCCCCCCGACTTCACTAAGTTCTGCAGGAACATTTTCCACGTTCTTTTTTGACGAAATTCGCTCCAGTAAACGTTTTTTTAACTCCTCTGCCTTTGATCGCATAGCCAAGAAGAACTGTTTTACTTTTTGTTTGAGTTCCATAATCTAAAAATTAATCTCTAAATTTTACCATTTTTTGGCGTAAATATCAAGGGTGTTGGCGCATTTCGTTCACTCTTTTCTTTTAATATTGTGCCGGCTTGTGCTAGAATGCGTGGGCTTTAACTATGAAGATTTAACGATGGACACCAATCACCTTCCTCAACTCATTGCGTCGATCGATAAGGATCTTCAATATGTTTGACCGCCTTGGCATTGATTCGGAACTACTCAAACGTCAACAAATCACGCAGCAAGAGGGATTTTGGAATGATCCCAAGGTTGCGGAGGCCGTTTTGAAAGAGTTGAAATATTGGACTCACCTGCAGGAAACTTGGGGGGACATCCGACAAAAAAACTTGATGCGGTTTTGTTTTCCGAAATGATTGATCAAAATAAAGCCGATGAATTGGCCTCGCTCGAAGCGGAATTGACCGCCCTTCATCGGATTCACCAAAAGGCTCATGTGGAGCTATTTTTGGATGGTCCTTACGATCAAAATGACGCCATTGTGGTTATTTCGGCCGGAACCGGAGGCGTGGACGCTCAGGATTGGGCTGAAATGCTGCTGCGCATGTATGTGCGTTATGCAGAAAAGAAAGAGTTTGGTGTTCTGATTCACGAAAAAACCGTCGCAGCGGAGGCGGGCATTAAAAGTGCCACTTTGGAAATCAAAGGGTTGATGGCGTATGGTTATTTGAAAGGTGAACACGGGGTGCACCGCCTGGTTAGACTTTCGCCTTTTAACGCCAAAAACCTTCGTCAAACTTCGTTTGCCTTGGTGGAGGTATTGCCGGTTTTAAAACAAAACGAAGGCATTGAAATTCATGAAAGCGATCTGCGCATTGATACGTATCGCGCCAGCGGCGCGGGTGGACAGCATGTAAACACTACCGATTCCGCTGTTCGCATCACTCACTTACCCACGGGCCTGGTGGTAGCGTGCCAAAATGAGCGTTCTCAAATTCAAAATCGGGCCCAGGCCATGCAGGAACTGCGCGCTCGATTGATGAAGCGCATGGAAGAAGAACAAAAAGAAAAAGTGGAAGAGTTAAAAGGCGGCTTTAAAGAAGCGGCTTGGGGTAATCAAATTCGTTCGTATGTATTCCAACCCTACACCATGGTGAAAGATCATCGTACTCACGCCGAAACCAGCCAGGTGCAAACGGTGATGGACGGAGATATTGATCTTTTTATTGAAGCTTTTTTGTTATCGGACGTAAAAGCCAGTTAAGCCTTCGTTTCCTCAGTGGGTAGGAAAGGTATTGTTAATTTAAATAAGGTGTACACTTTAATCAGTTTACAATTTAGTTATTTAATAACAATTCTATGCAAAAAAGGACTTATTCAAAAAATGAAGCCCAGGACGTAGCTTCTAAGATCGGCATTAATTGGGATGGAGTCACTTTTGATCTTGAGCAATTTACGGCAGGGATGAATGTGGAAGCCGAACACGGAGTACATGATTCCGAAACCAATGTGACCAATGATGACCCTATCATTACTGGCAAAATTGCTTGGGCACATCTTAAAGAGATTAGTGACTATTATGATCGTTTAGAAATAATGGAGAAAGGAGCGGAAAATTAGTCTATCTGGCACTCCATCCAAACCCCTCTATTTTTTCAACACCAAATATTGCAAATTGAATTAGGCACTTTCAGATGCCTTTTCAAAATACCTAAATCAAACTCATTTCTCCTTTATTATGGATTGATAAGTTTCTTTGGTGCCGAAGAGAGGACTTGAACCTCCACGGGACGAATCCCACAGCGCCCTGAACGCTGCGTGTCTACCAATTCCACCACTTCGGCTTTGCTTTCGCATTTTAAATCATCTGAGCCCATTTTCAAGCCGAATCTATTCCTAAGCATCGAATCGATTTTTTAAATAATCGGATGGCTGAGATTCCTTAAAAGATTTTCGTAGTCGTCGGGATGGATTCGATCGACAAACAACATTCCGTTCAGATGGTCCAGTTCGTGCTGAATGATCCTGGCGTTAAATCCGGTTAATTTCATGGTTTTTTTCGTGCCCCATTTCGTCTAAATACTGAAGGGTTACTTCTTTGTAGCGGGGCGTATTGGCCCATTTTCCGGGCAAACTCAAACACCCCTCTTCCATTTCGATGGTTTCACCCACTGAGTAAGAAATAATTTCGGGGTTCACCATGGCCACCACCCGCTCTTGATCGAGCAATGCCAAAAAAATGCGCTCGTTCACTCCTACTTGAGGCGCAGCAATCCCCACTCCTTTTGCTTTGAACATGGTGTCTTCCATATCGCGCAAGAACTTCATCGTTTTTTTGGTGATGGTTTTAACGGACTTGGAGGGGTTCTTAGTACGATGTCTTTTCTGCCTTTTACAATAGGAATCAGCATGGATGAAATTAATGACACGTTTAAAATACACAAATATTTCCGCAGCAGGCAAGGGCTAATCGAGTTTTTGTCCGATCGGTTTATTTGCCTTTGCCACTATTTCCACCTGAGCACTTAAGGGCAATTGATTGACGACTTCCCATTCTACAGTGGGCGTTTGATCACCCCATGCCTCGTTCAATGCAGCTTCTGCATCTGCTCGATTGACGCTCTTTGGAATATAGACCTGCAATGTATGAACGGAAGCTAGCCCTAATTCAGCCGCCAGAAGCGCCGCACGAATGTTTTGAATGGTTTGCCGCATTTCAGCCTCCAATCCCCCCTCGACCAAAGCGGGTCTTTCTGATTTAGGATTTAGCCCCACCTGCCCCGACAAATACACCGGAACTGAATCACTTTCGTCGCCCGCGTTCGTATCATCCCATACGATTACCTGCATGGTCAGATCACCTTGCTCGGGTGCCAAGGCCAAGCGGGCCGGTTTGTGATCACTAAAGACTTCTGCGTATTTTGCATTCATGGCTGGGTAGCCGCTAATGTCGGGCAAACCCACTTTTACCATTGCCACACGGCTAAGATCTATCTGTTTTTTTATTTGTTCTAATATTTCAGCAGTTGCTGTGGCAATGTCGGGGTTTGAGGATTCAAAAGTATATGTGCGCTCTTGACCCGGCTTATTCGGGACCAAGCCTAACGAATAAGGCCCAACCGCTGCGGGCGCTTCCGTTGAAGTTAAATATCTGAATGTCTCCATGGGGCATTGGTTAACTTATTTGGAGCGCATGTTAGTGTTTTTAGGTAGATTTGTCAACCAAGGCCTTTACAAATAGGGTGTGGAACTTTACAATAGCGCCGCCTTAAAAAGCAGCGAGTGAGTGTTTGAACTCAAGCCCGGGTGCAAACCTGCGAGCGAAGCGTTTCGGAGCGAAGGCCTCCGAGGCAACGAGGAAACGAAGCGGAGAACAAACATTTGAAAATTGGAGGAAACAATTTTAAAATGTTTGAGCTTATGCCCGGGTGGTGGAATTGGTAGACACGCTGGTCTTAGGAACCAGTGCAGCAATGCGTGAAGGTTCGAGTCCTTTCCCGGGCACCATTACAAAAAATCAATCTTTCGAGGTCAGACGCACGGAAGATTTTTTATTTTTTAAATTTTACCCACGTACCAACTCCTATCGCTTGAATAACCACCAACCCCACCATTAAATAGAGTGTGAAGTAGGGGCTATTGAGCCATTCATTGACTTTGTTCCCAATAAAATACGCTGGTAGGCCAAATAATAGGAGTTCCCGATTGGTCCAGGGCCAAGAGTATAAAGATCCCCAAATAACCGTAATTGGAAATTAATTCACTCATCATTCCCTGTTACCTTAACGCATTTTGTGCTATTTTGTGAGTGATTTTTATAACAAAATATTATGAAAAAACTCATTTCACTTTTTGCCCTGGTAGCTCTTTTGGTTCCTATGGTGGCTTTGGGAGCAGATTTTCGAGCAGAAGAAGATTTGAAAGTTGATCAGCCAATCCCCGAGGATCTTTACGCCGCGGGTGGCAGTATTCATTTAAACAATGGAATTGACGGTGATGCTTCTTTGGCGGGCGGTCAAATTATGATCGATAGTGTGATTCGGCAAGATCTGAATGTGGCAGGTGGTCGTATTGATTTTAACGGCCAAGTTGAAGGTGATGCCCGTCTTACCGGCGGGGAAGTTTTTATTAATGGAACCATTCAGGAGGACCTGATTATTGCAGCCGGTCAGGTTAAAATCACCGCAAACTCGGTGATTGGAGAAGATTTGGTTTTGGGAGCCGGAAGTCTTGTTTTGGACGGTGTGGTGAATGGGGATGTATTTGGGGGGGCGGGCGAACTAAAAATCAACGGTACGGTACGGGGAAATGTTAAATTAATGAGCGTTGATCAACTTTCCTTTGGGCCTAATGGTCGTGTTGAAGGAGATTTGAGTTATCGTGCTTCTAAAGAACAGCTGGGCTTTAATGAAAAAGTTGGCGGCACTATTCAATTTGAGCCATCTGTTTGGGGGGATCGTGGCGATTCCACCCACTCTGGTTCCACTTTTACTGTTCACTCATTTAACTGGTTTCGATTGCTAAGCCTACTCTTCGTTGGATTCTTCTTTCTTTGGTTTTTGCGTCATTATGCAGCCGGGGGAACGGCAAAACTTAAGGAGCGCCCTTTTTTCAGTTTTTTGATTGGTTTTTTGATTGTATTTGTCACGCCTGTACTGGCCGGGTTTTTTGCCATCACACTCATTGGCCTTCCGGCAGCTTATTTAATTCTATTAACCTGGCTGATGGCACTTTATGTTGTAAAATTAGCGGCTGCTACCGCTATTGGCTTTTTATTGGTCAAAACAAGTGCTAAAAAGGATTCTTTTGTGCGCGTTTATCTTTCTTATGCGTTGGGAGCGTTTCTATTTACGCTACTGGCCATGTTGCCCGGTGCTATTGGCTGGTCGCTTCAATGGGCACTCGTCTTTGTGGCGATTGGAGGCTTTGCTATGTACGAGCTTGAGTTATTTACTTTCCTTCAAAAAAGATTTAATCTAGCGCATGCCCTACGCCATTGATACTCATTGCCATATTCATCTAATGCCAGAATCTGAGCGAAAGGCCGTGTTTGACCGTGCGCTTGCGGCCGGGGTTCAAAAACTGATCAATGTGGCCTGTAGCCTGGAAGACGTGGCCTTATGCCTGCCCATCACGGATCAGATGGACAATGTATGGACCAGTGTTGGCCTGCACCCGACTACCCTGGGTTATGATTTGGAAAAGGATTTAGAACGGGTTTACGAAGTGGCTAAGGATGAGCGGAAAGTGGTGGGGATCGGTGAGATGGGGCTCGATTATTACCACAATAAATTCGACCGTGACACGCAGATTGATTATTTGGTGGGACACTTAAACATAGCCAAACAGCTGGATCTGCCCGCCATCATTCATTGTCGCGCGGGCAAAAATCCCGGAGAAAACGAATCGGCTTTTTTGGATCTGATTAAGGTGCTAAAAAAGGAACGGTTTTCACGAGCGCAAATTCACTGCTTTAGCGGGAATTTGCGCGAGGCTGATCAGCTTTTGGAGCTGGGTTGCTATCTTTCATTCACCGGAATTATCACCTATTCACGGAACGAGGAGCTTCGAGACATTGTAAAACGCACGCCGCTCGACCGCATGTTGATTGAAACCGATAGTCCGTATTTAACGCCCGACGGTCATCGTGGTAAACCTAATGAACCAGCCTATGTAATGGAAGTGGCCAAGACGATCGCAACTGTAAAACAATTACCCCTTGAGCACGTTCTTTTGCAGACCAGTACGAATGCGGAGGGGTTTTTTAATATTTAGGGTGTAGGGTGTAGGGCATAGTGAGTAGGGCATAGTGAGTAGGGCATAGTTTTGGTTATGCCTAATATATTTTTTTGAGCATTGCATTTAGCATTCTCATGATTTCATCAAGTAGTTGCTCCGATTTAACAAAAAACCTTTCGTCAGACATACTTATTTTTGGCAATGATTATTTGAGTTTCCAGCTCTCCTCCGGATGCAAATGATACTTGCAAAAACTGCCTATACTGCCTAGTTGTCAGTCTTCTGTAACCTTCAGCTATATTTGACGGAATGGAAACTGAACATCGGCGCATCTGAGACACTAGGCCATACATTTCTGATTTCGGAAAATTCGCTGTTAACATGTAAATCTCCGAGACTAGTTCGATCGATTTTTGCCAAACAATCAGGCTCTTGTAACTTGAAAATTCACTCATATACAAAAAAATAAATTATAAACAAAACTATGCTCTACGAACCACACCCTATGCCCTACTCACTACACCCTACCCCCTTATTAATTGCTTCTGCCACCGACGATACTTGAGTGACCGATAATTTTGAATTCACCTTCATTGTAGGCATAAGGATTTTTTGAAAACCGAGCTGCTCGCATTCCTTGAGCCGTCTTTCGATCTGCATTACCGAGCGCACCTCGCCCGAAAGGCCAATTTCCCCCATCACCGCCAGATCGGATGGGAGGGGTTTTTTGAGTTTTGAGCTGGCGATTGCCAAGGCGACGGCTAGATCGACGGCGGGCTCGGAAAGCTTGAGGCCCCCCACTACATTTACGAACACGTCGGAACTGTCGAGTTTGATTTGGGCATAGCGCTCCAACACGGCCATAATAATATTGAGGCGATTGAGCTCAATTCCGCTGGCGGTACGCTTGGGGTAACCAAAGTGAGTGGCCGAGGTTAGTGCCTGCACTTCGACCAAAAACGTGCGCGTTCCTTCGAGTACCGGTACCACCACCGAGCCAATTGGGTTCTTAGGGCGTCCTTCCAAAAAGATGGCGGATGGGTTTTTCACACTGATCATGCCCTCTTCTTTCATGTCAAATACTCCCACTTCGTCGACCGCACCGAAACGATTTTTGGTGGTGCGGAGCAAGCGGTAATGATGATGGGAATCCCCTTCTAAAAACAAAACCGTATCGACCAGATGGGTTAGCACTTGGGGGCCGGCCAAATTGCCGTCTTTGTTCACATGGCCAATCAGCAAAACGGGAATCCCTTGAGATTTGGCTAGCTGCATCAACTGTTCCGCCACGTAACGAACCTGAGAAATAGAACCCGCCTGACTTTCGATATTTTCGCTTTGCATCACCTGGACGGAATCGACCACCACAAAGCCGGGTTTTTCGGATTGGATGGTGGCCAAGATCGATTCTAAATGATACGCGTTCATCACATGAATGCCTGACTTTAGCCCTAATCTTCGCCCGCGCGAGGCGATTTGTTCGACCGATTCTTCGCCCGAAAAATAAAGCACTTTTCGATCGAGTTTGGCCAGTTCGTTGGCCACCTGGAGCGTGAGCGTTGATTTTCCGATTCCGGGCAAACCGGCCAGCAAGGTGATCGAGTCGGCCACCAGGCCCCGCCCACCGCCCGGTCGAATTCGTCAATGCCGGTGTTCAAGCGCTTTTTAGTGATTTCGATCGACTGAATGGTGACTTCGGGCTTCAAAGCCATTGCCGAAATCAGCGGTTTATCATTTTTACCCACATTCACCACATCTTCCACCAAGGTGTTCCACTGCTTGCACCCCATACATTGCCCCGACCATCGCGAGGATTCTTGGCTACAATTACTGCAAACGTAGATTGATTTTAGTTTCATCCTTCTTAGTTAAGAGTTAATAATTGAGAGTTAAGAGTTGTTTTTTTGATTGCGCCCAGGATGCGTAAAAGCTCTTCGCAGTCTTTGATCAGTACCGTCACTTTATCCAGGGGTGCCAACTCGGAATCCCTAATCAACCTAAGCCAATAATGGGTTTCTCGAGTTTCTTTGTAAGAAATACATAATTTTGCAATGAAATCTTTTCGTGATTGTCCACCAGCAGCCTCCTCTACGTTGGCTCCGATGGATGTACCCGACCTTAAAATCTGTTTTGCAATTATGTATTCTCGTTGCTGATGAGCAAGATATTTGTAAAAAGATATTATTTTAAGTGCAAAAAAATAACTTTTTTCTTGAATAATGCTACGTTTCATTTTAATTCTTAATTATTAACTCTTAATTCTTAACTAAAGTAAGTATAGTAAACATTCGTTCACCCGTCAACATTTTTCCTCTAGAATCTAAAATCTAAAATCTATACTCTAGGTAGGTCATTAAGATTATATTATGAGCAGTACCGCCGACAAAATTAAATACATTGAGGAAAACTTAAGTAAGTTTTTGCACTCCATTAATTTCACCAAAGCGGTGGTGGGCTTAAGCGGGGGGGTCGATTCGGCCTTGGTGGCTAAACTGGCCGTGAATGTTTTGGGAAAGGAAAACGTAATGGCGATCCATATGCCGTATGATGGTCTAACGGCCGATCAAAACACGAAGGACGCTGAGGATTGGGCGAAGGAATTGGGAATTTCGTTCGAAGTGATTGAGATCAATGCGTTCACCAAGCCTTTCGATTCACTCCCTTGGAATGCCTCGGATTTGGCAAGCATGAATAGTAAGGCCCGGGTGCGTGCGAATATTTTGTATCATTACGCCAATTCGCACGATGCGATTGTACTGGGAACGGGGAATAAAACCGAATCGATGCTGGGATACTGCACCAAATATGGCGACGGCGCCGTGGATGTGCAACCGATTGCGACGCTTTATAAAACCGAAGTGTGGGAGGCGGCCAAACTGCTCAACTTGCCCCGAGCGATCATCGAAAAAACCCCCACGGCGGAACTAGTAGCCGGGCAAACCGACGAAGGCGACATAGGCATGAGCTACGCCGCAATGGACCGCATTTTGAAAGACTACGAACTGGGCAATGGTCCGATTACCGACGAAGAGATTTCGATTCACAAACGCATTCAAAACAATCGCCACAAAAGCGAAATGCCCCCGGTGATCGATTGTAAACCGTGGGAGGAGCCGAAAATGGGGTGTTGCGGGAATTGCTAACTGAGTGTGCCAGCCCGCATTTGTTTTAGGTACGGCTCATATTCTGCCCGGCTTGTACAACCGGTTGTGTGAATAATGTCCGCCATCATAAGGCCAAACCTTGTTTCCAATTCGGCCTCATTTACCCCTTCGCATTTTAATAATAACATGACGGCATTGCGACTGGCGTGAGTTAAATAAATCGCCCCAAGCAAGCATGAAAGTTCAATGATATCTTTTACCGTCATTCCAGCGCTTTTGGCTTGTTTGATGTTAATTGCTTTACCTCCATCCGCCTGCCTGACCCTTTCAACCAAGGTAAGGTCAATGTTCCCGCTTTTAAATCCTTTTGCCAAGGCGGCCAATTGATACGCATGATATCGAGGCACCCCTTGTGCAATACTAAACGCCTCTTTGCTTCGCTGCGCATCCTCATCTTCAGGTTTGTAGCCAAAGGTTTTAAGATACCACGTAATAAGCCCGGCACGGGTTCCACTAAGAATTTGAGTCCGAGCATCGTTCATGTTCACAAGCCTCAATATTTTCTCGGCCTGATCGGGGTATGCCTCAAAAAACTCCGCTGGATAGGTGGGATCTTCCGCAACTACATCGCCCGAAAAGACCCGGTCTGTTTGAGCGGCACAAGCGAGCAGTCGATTGATATGGCGTATAAAATCCCCCTTAACTTCCGGAGCAAAAACGTCTTGTCGAATGGCATAGTGCGCCGCATTGAATGCCTCTCTATTCATGGACTTGACTTTAAAATTTTCTATATAATACTAAAAATTCTATTTTTGTCAATATTAACCGCCATCTATAAAGAGCTAAGCCGCCTCGGTATGTGATGCAACTTCGGTTGTTAACTGAGGATCGATCATAACCAACTCAAGTCCCCCGTCTTTTTCGCGAAGCATGCAGTTGGCGGGGTTTTGATCGATCCACTGGCCTGCATTTTTCTTATTTCAGCCAAAGTGTCCATGGCTTTTCTTTTCAGTTGAACTACATAACCACCAGTGAGTTTTTCGGCCAATGCTTGTACTGCTGCAAATTTTGCGACCACTAGCTGATCATATTGATCACCCTCATTTGCTGGTCTATTTAATTTATAAAAAGCGGACGTATTAGGGTCATTATCGTATTCCATTACATCCTGCAAACTTGGGCCGTTGATGTATTCCATGATTTGAACTTCTTGCCATCTTCCGTCTACTTTTTTGAGCTCAACTCCGTAAAATTTTGGATGAGCGATGTTGAGCCGATCCAATTCGGAATAGCATTTCAGCACAGCCTCAAGGTCGCGACGGACTACCGAAGCCCTATCCACCAAAGCCCGATCTCTTTCGGCAAGTTTTTCAGGGGCTGTGAGTTTATAAAGAATTCCGCCTTGCTCGTAACATTGAGCCTGTGTGCCATAACCCACGAAATTTAGCGAATCGACCCCCTCTTTTAAAACAGCTTCCACCTGATCTCGGATTCCAGCGGCGGCTGCGGTTAGATAGAGAATTCTATCTGTGCTGTGCGTTAGCGCTACATGGTCGGACGGTTTTAATTCCCTTAAATAATCGACGGTGGGCAACTGCATTTTTAACTTTTAATCACTAATTGCGAACGGATCGCAAGTAACTTTCTAAAATGATTTGGGCGGAAATCATGTCGCGCTGATTTTTTTGATCCCGCGATTTGACCCCCTGCATGCGTAATAATTGATTGGCGTGGCGCGTTGTTAAACGCTCATCGAAAAAATCGATATCCGCTTCTACCGCTGTTGCAAGCTTTTTGGCAAACATTCGCGTTTTGTGAGCCCGCTCTCCCTCGGCGCCTTCCAGTTCGATCGGAAGGCCAATTATGATTTTTGTCACTTTTTCACGCTCGCATAACTCATTGATTTGACGCACCAACTCATCCACAGAAGAAACCAGTAAAAAATCGCGTGGAAACGCGATTTGTTTGGTTGTGTCCGTAATGGCTAATCCCACTCGCTTGTCGCCAAAGTCGATGGCGAGGTACTTACCGTTTGACATGATTACGCTTTAACTTCCTCTTTTTTTGAGGTGGCGGTTGATTTAACAGATTTTGCTGCAGAAAGTGCTCGTTCAATGCGAGATTTCTTTCGAGCGGCATTGTTTTGATGAATAATGTTCTTTTTTGCGCAAGTATCAATAGCACTTACCGCTTTTGGCAGCATTTTTACCGCTTTGTCCGATTCATTGGATTTTACCAAGCCCAAAATCAACTTAATCATCGACTTCATGTGGCTGTTGTAGTGTCGATTGCGTTGAGTACGAGTTTTGTCTTGCTTAACACGTTTAATGGCTTGCTTGGTGATTGGCATTGTAGCGATTTAAGTTGTAGGTAGCAGGTTGCAGGTTGTATGCTTTGATGAATCACTTTTAACATACAACTTTTAACAAAGCGCGAGGATTCTACCTAAATATTGCGTTTTGTGCAACCCTTTTTAAAGTGATAACCCCTCTGAGCCAATCACAATACTCAGGTCGGCGCCGGGGAAATCTTGCGACTGATCGCTTGGGATCGACTCAACGGATAAAAATTCTTCCAGAGCCTTTATTTGCAGCGGTAATGCCGGAACCACTCTTTCCTTTCGATCCAAAGTCCATTGATTGAATTGAATGAATGTTTTTTCTGATTCAATGCGATTTCCAGCCGCGTCAAGATAATCATCGATGTTCACCACGTCGAAGCCATAACGCGTTAACTGAGTAGCGATTTTACGGGCAGCGCCGGATGCCCCACTAGCATTGAGCACTTCCAGCCGAGCCGGATTGGCCATGGCCATGCCGTGATGAAATAAAAGCGAAGCGTATCGCTGAATCATTTTAAAGTCACCTCCAAAAGGCACCAGTACATATAGTCCATCATAATCGTCTCGCAAGGGGACGTATAAAAATCCGCCATCGCGCTCGGGATCGTCATTCAACACTTTCATAACCAAATTATTTCGATCAAAATGAGTGGCGAATTTTGCCATCGTGATCAGCTCACGTAATTCCATATCGGTATTCATGTTGTTTTGAATGGAATTGTAGATGTCTGTGAGCGTGCCGGGGCTAGTGAGCACTCCAGCGGATAAAGCTTTTTCTTTGATCGCCAAAAGCACTTGCTGCTGGCGCAGTGCACGATCGAAGTCTGAGGTGGTTTTTCGGCTACGCACGTATTTTAGCGCCGTTTCTCCGTCTAATTCTTGGGGCCGGCGGCGATGCGAAACGTTTTATAACCCGTGTCGGTGTCGTTGGGATAATATGGATCTTCGATGGAGGCGTGCACGTTGTCGTTTACCCCCCCCATTGCATCGACCACCTCCACAAATCCACCAAAATCCACTCGAATGTAGTAGTGAATATCAAGATTTAATATATTCGATAATAAGGTTCGATAAACTTCAAAACCCTCCGGGTCGCCTAATGTTTGAGTGTTAGTGACATAGAACTGGTTAATTTTTCCGCTTCCGTACCCTTCGGTATGCAAAAAGAGGTCTCGTGGAATTGATAACATGGAAACCTGGTAGTTTTCAAAGTCGATGCTGGCCACAATGATCGTATCAATCAAACCGGCACCGTCACGCTCAAATCCCCCATCACCCAGCAAGACAATGTTGGTGCGCCCGCTTTCATCATGTTTTAGCTCTTGCCCCGCCACAAACAGTAGTGACTTGAGGTCAAAATCCCAAATAAACCCAAGAAGCACCCGCGTGATGCTGAAGACCACGACTATGCTCACCAGCACCATGGTGGTGCCCACCACCACGCTGCGACCACGATACAAACCGATCACCGCACGGCCTAACGGCTTTAGAATTTTTCTTCCCAAAAAGAGCGCCAGCCACTTTATAAAAGAGAGCACATGTTTTAATGGCTTTAGGGGCGGATTTTTTCTGATTTGTCTTGTTTTGAAAGAGGTCATTCGCTTTGGTTAGCCGCGGAAAACCTTACCACTTTTGCAAGTGGTGGGCAATGCTAAAGACTCCGGGGATTGTGGAGTGATCGTAGAGTGTGGTCGTACGACCACACTCTACGCCCTCGTTCACTATTTCAGTGTTACGGTAGCTCCAGCTTCTTCCAACTGAGCCTTCATTTTATCGGCTTCGTCTTTCTTGACACCTTCTTTAACCATCTTAGGCGCACCATCCACTAGATCTTTAGCTTCTTTCAAGCCAAGACCGGTGATTTCACGCACTACTTTGATGACGGCGATCTTTTGACCTCCGGCGCTGGTCAATTCAACGTCGAAAGTATCTTTTTCTTCTGCAGCAGCGGCTTCACCTCCTCCGGCTGGAGCAGCAGCAACCGCAACGGGTGCAGCAGCAGAAACACCAAATTCTTCTTCCATAGCCTTTACCAAATCGGCTAATTCAAGAACGGTGAGTTTTTTTACTTCATCCAAAATGGATGCAGCGGCTTTGGAAAGTTTAATTTCCTTTTTTTCTGAGTCAGACATAATAATAAATTAGTAAGTAAGTAAATAAATTATTAATAAAACGATTACGCTTCCGTGTTCTCTTCTGCTTTTACTTCTTCGGCGGGCGCTTCTTCTGCAGCCACTTCTTGCGGAGCAGCCACTTCCTCTGCTACGGCCGGCGCCGCTGGAGCCTCTTTTTGCCCTTCGGCAGGCAAGGTGTCTTTATACGCATTCACCACGCGCACGAAACTGGCAATTAAATTGCCCAACAAACCAACGGTATTGGAAATAGGAGCATTCATTGACCCCATCAACTTGGCAATCAACTCGTTCTTTCCTGGTAACATTGCCAACTTTTTGATCTCTTCTTCTCCTACTACACGGCCGTCGACCACGCCTCCCAGCAAGATCAATTTATCGTTTTGCTTCGCAAAGTTGAACAATACCTTTAGGCCTTCCAATTCATCTTCGTAGCTGAATGTAGCCGCTACGGGCCCTTCCATCATTTCGCGAGTCAGCCCGTGAATATCGTTCTTTTCGGCTGCAATTCTCATCAATGTTTTTTTTGCCACCGAAACTTCGGAGCCGGTTGCGCGCAATTTTCTGCGTAAATCAGACATTCCCGCTACGTCTAGACCGCGATAACCGGTAAAAACGACGGTTTTTGAGCGGCTGAACTGATCAATCAGTCCGGTTAAAATGTCTTCTTTTTGTTGTTTAGTAACAGCCATTTTCTTAGTAGTTAAGAGTTAAGAGTTAATAATTAAGAGTTATTAACAGACTCAAAAAAATCTCGGGCGAGCGCAGCGAGACGTACTTATTCAAGATTCAAAATTATAACATTCAAGATTAATTTTGAAACGAATTGTATGTCTGCGGGGCTTCTACCCACCTAAGGCGGGATGCCTGCTTTCTGCGACGTGACCATTTTACGGATTTAAATGTAGATGTCAAATCTATTTTGCTGTAAGTTGTAGAATGTTAGTAATGCATAGCTCTTTGCATCCTGACAACCGATCCTTTATTAATATGTATTTTTAAGTCCAGTGAAACATTTTACCGTTGATGACAAAGGAGCAGACCGACGCTTGGATCAGTATTTATCCTCCGTTCGGCCCGACCTTACCCGTGCCTTCGTTCAAAAGATGATCAAAGGGGGTTCCGTGTTTGTGAATCAGAAAAAAATTACTAAAGCCTCCCATTCAGTACAAAAAGACGATGAATTGGTGGTGCTCATCCCTTCGATTAAAGAAGTAGGCATTGTGGCCGAGGATATTCCACTGGACGTTGTTTATGAAGATCACGACATGCTGGTGATTAATAAGCCTGCCGGAATGGTGGTGCACCCCACTGATCATGGGTCCCACGTTTCGGGCACATTGGTCAACGCGGTGATGCACTATTGTCATGATAGTTTGAGTGGCATTGGCGGGGATCGACGCCCCGGCATCGTTCATCGGCTCGATAAACAGACCTCGGGGCTCATTATGGTGGCCAAACACGATGGCGCCCATCGCGCCCTGGCGCATCAAATCGAATCCCGAAGTATTGTTAAAGAATATATTACCTTGCTTAAGGGGCGCCTTAAGCCGAAAGAAGGCAGCATAGAAGCTCCGCTGAAAGCTCAACCCAAGGGGGGGCGAACCGACGTGCAAATTTCCAATTCCATCACGGCAAAATACGCTCTCACTCATTATCATGTGCAGGAGTATTTAGGTGAATACAGCTTGGTTAACGTGCGCATTATTACCGGAAGAACCCATCAAATTCGCGTCCACTTTGCCGCTATTGGCCATCCGGTGGTGGGTGACGAAATG
Source organism: Candidatus Peregrinibacteria bacterium (assembly GCA_016699515.1). Taxonomy (GTDB): domain Bacteria; phylum Patescibacteriota; class Gracilibacteria; order UM-FILTER-43-11; family UM-FILTER-43-11. Next base: position 907,258 of record CP064978.1, read on the forward strand.
TATGGCGACGCCACGACCAATCAAGCGATCGAATCGCTCAGTGGTTTACGGCGCCAATTTTTACATGCGGCTCAGCTGACTTTTCGACTGCCAAAAAACGACGAGGAAATTACGCTTACCTCTGAGCTGCCTGATGATCTCAGTCAAACCATTGAAACGTTGAAGGTTGTAAGTTGAAGGTTGTAAGTATCGATTTTCCTACAACATAAAACTTGCAACTTACAACAAAAAAGAGCCCGTAGGCTCTTTTTAATTATTTAATATTAAGAACCTCAATTTGGCTATACTGTTGGCGATGTCCTTGAGTGCGTTCGTAGCGTTTTTTTGGCTTCTTTTTATACACTCGAATCTTTTCTCCTTTGGTGTGGGCTTTTACTTCAATTTCGATTCCTGCCCCCGATACAAAAGGAGCCCCAATATCGGTTTTGGCGCCGTTTGACCGAAGGAGCACGGTGTCTAATTTAAGCTTGTCACCCTCTTTGGCATCTTTTAAGTGATCCACCTCAACGGTGATTCCCTTTTCAAGCTTGTATTGCTTTCCAGCGATTTCTGCGATTACGAACATCTTCTTTAGTTAGGAGTTAAGCGTTTATAATTAAGAGTTAGACTCTTCTTTCATTTCTTCGGCTGATTCTTCTTGGGGAACTTCTTCGACTACCGGAGCTTCGGCACTTTCTTCGGCTTGATCCATGGCAGTTTCTTCGGCTTTTTTAGCTGCTTCCGCTTCTACCGCTTCGGCAATCAAAGCGTCCATTTTGGCTTCTTCATCGGCTCGTTCTTGATCCGTCACTTGTTTTTCCTTCAAGCGAGCAGACTTACCAAAGCGATCGCGCATGTAGTACAGTTTAGCGCGACGCACTTTCGCCTTTTTGCGAATGTCGATCTTTACGATGTTGGCCGAATGAAAAGGGAACACTTTTTCCACTCCAATGCCTTCTACCACCTTGCGAACCGTGAAGGTTTTAGAAAGTCCTGATCCACTGGCCACACGAATCACCAAACCTTCAAAAATCTGAACGCGCTCTTTACCGGCTTCTTTAATTTTTTGGTGCACACTCACCGTGTATCCCGCACGTACTTCGGGGATGCGTTTGAATTGTGACTTCTGTACTTCTTGAATCAGTGGATGCATCGGAGAAAATTTAACCTATATAAATGTAAAAAATTTTGCCCGCTTACTTTAGTCAAGTTTTAGCGATAAAGCAAGTGAATTTTTATTGGGCGGCTTTCAGCTCTTTTTGGAGTTTATTGATGGCAAAAATGGACTCGGGGTCTTTGATGAGATCTCGAATGAATTTATCTTTGCATTCCAAGCGATATAAAAAGTCTTTTTGATTCATGTTGGTAAAGCGCAGATCCTTGCCGGATTTGGAGTTTTCAGAAAGAAAACGCTGCAGTTTTGCTTGTCTAATTCGCCCACCACCAACAAGTCCACCGCCGACTCTTTGCCGGCGAACACTCCGTTTAGAATCAATAGATCCACCTCCCCCATTTTGGCGATTTTTTTGATCAAATCCTGCTCACCGCTCATCGCCTTAAGCAGAATGTTTTTTAGCTCATCAAAAATAACGTATTCGGTATTTACGTAAAAATACTTTTTGCGGTTTCTCATTCGGCTTTTGAGCAGTCCGATCTTTTTAAGATTGTCCAACTCGCGGCGAATCGAATTGATTTGTTCGTCCAACTTGCGCGTGAGCTCACGTATAAAAAATTCCTGATCGGGGTTGAGCAAAAACGTAGTGAGGAGCTTGATGCGCGTGTTGGAACTGAAGAGAGATTTGAGCATAAGTATGAAAACAAAAAATACCAACAATATTGTTTCATGTAGATTGGTTTTTTGTTTGTTGAGGGTTGTACGTTGAAGGTGAGTTTTGGAGCTTACCGTCTACTACTTAATGTGGAGCATTTGTGTGCACATATTTTATACATTTAAGTTCATTTCTGATCAACCTCTTTTAAAAAAAAAAGTACCCCCTTGTCCTGTTTTTTGTTTTATATAAGCCGTATATTTTAATTGACATATTGTTTTTTAATTTCATTTTAAGAACTTCTTTTTTTGTTCAAGTATCTTTTTTTTGTACAATCGGTTTTTGAGCCTTTTTTAAATGAATAAATATTTTATTCAAATATACGGTTTTTTGTTTTAAAAAGCCCGATTTTATGTGTTAAATTTATCGAGCTTGCTTTTTAAACCGGTGATGATGTATAATTTTTTTTAAACCTTAATTTTCTTTAATTTAGTTCCGATTCGTCATCGGCATCGGGTGCTTTGGCGCCGGGTTCCTTCCAAAATAAAACGAGTAGTCCTCCGATGACCGCACCCAGCCCCGCTGCCTGAAAAAGCACAAAGGTGGGGCTACTGTTGGTGCTAATTAAATACCATACGCAGCTTGCGCCAATTTGAGGAAGACTAAGCACCAGCAGCATTAAAAATACTAAGATGGCGCCAACAAGATAAAAGGTTTTCATGAGCTATTTATTTTACTTTGCTTTATTGTATCATGTTTTCACCTATTTCACTAGCTGTATGTCTTTCAATAAATCTCATGTGCAGGAACTGATGGCGGAATTTCAGTCAAACCATGTGGTTATGGTGGCCGTTTGTAAAGGCCGAACGCGCGCCGAGATCAATGAATTGGTTGCGCTGGGCGTGACTCACATTGGGGAAAATCGCCTGCAAGAAGCGCAAGAAAAATTGATGGGCTTGCCCAGTGGCATCACAAAACATTTTATCGGCCACCTGCAAACCAACAAAGCGGCTGGAGTGGTGCACTTGTTTGACGTCATTCAAAGTGTGGATCGACTCAAGTTGGCCCAGGCCATTGATCGTGCTGCCGAACAAGCGGGCAAAGTAATGCCCGTTTTAATTCAAGTTAATACAAGCCTGGAGCCGCAAAAAAGAGGGGTTTCGCCTTCTGAATTGGAGGCGTTGGTTCGCGATATGATGGTCTTGAGTCACCTACGAATTGTGGGACTCATGACGCTGGCGGTTCGTTCGACCGACTCGGTTTTGGTGCGCCAAAATTTTAAAAAACTGCGAGAGCTTTTTGACTTAATAAAAACAAAAAACCCTTCACTTGAACTAAAATATTGTTCAATGGGAATGAGCGGTGATTATCCGCTCGCTTTGAGTGAAGGCGCCACGATGGTGCGGATCGGCCGGGGGCTTTTTAGCGACTAGCCCCTTGGGTCATTTCGTCGATACGGCGAGCGGTGGTTTTGCCTGTGATGGCGTCGATTCCCGCGGAAGTGGGTGATGGCCCTTGCCGCTCCCCTTCGGCCTGAATGCTCGCACGTTCGTCGGCAGCATTAATGATATCGGCAATATTTTGGTTTAATTCCCCCTTGATCATTGCCTCTAATTTCGGCCCAAAAACCTCCTTCACCTTGGCGTATCTTGCGTTGATGTCGCTCGGCTGGTCACCTTTGAACCATTGGGGATGCTCGTTTTTTGTTGCTGCGATTACGCTCTGAAGTTCGCTAACCGATTGCTCAAGTAGTTGGTTCATGTGCGTCGCATAATCCTTTAGCGCTTGATTCACCGCTGCCTCATTGTCAATCACCAAAAATCCTGTGTATTCTTTGAGTGCTGCGGTTTTAAAGGCATTTAACTGACTTTGAACCAAATCGGTTTGATCCTGCAAATACAACGCCAAATGTTCGTTTTCCTTGGCCAATTGCCCCAAATTTTCTGGGGAAAAATTGACTTCGATTTGGTGGACGGCGGATTCAGGATTTTGAGTGACTTTTACGGGTTCGAATACTTCTGGCATAATTAAAGATTAGAAAGTAGAGAGTCTGCTGCGGAGTCGTCTTGGTTTTTTTTGGTGTTCTCTGCCTGCTTAAGGACCTGCTTTTTTTCTTCTTGAAGATGATACGAGATGGTATTGAGTGAGTCGCCTGTTTGCTTAAGTAAGGCGTTTTGTTTTTGCATAAATTCGTGATTGACCGCCAACATTCTTTGCGCAGTATTCAAATAATCGACGATTCGCTGTTTTTCGTCTTCGGTAAATAGATCGATTTGCTTAATAATACGCTGATAGTTTTCGGCGGTTAGCAAGTCGCGATTTTGATCGATGGTTTTTAATACCTCCGCTTTGGTCATTTTTTGTTTTGTTTTCCTTTCATTATAGCAAAAAATCAGTCTTTAAGCAATAAAGTGATGTAATTGGCTATCGCGATCATAAGGCCCTGAAAACGCTCAAAGCTTCGTGAATCACCCCCGTTTTTTAAATACACCGCTTTTAATGCGTTGTAATGGGTGTTTTCCTCTCTTAGCACAGCCATTAAGGCGGCGGCTTCTTCGACCAGTCGATCGGTTTCGCTGGCGTCTTTACTGTCAATGGATGCTTGAATCTGTTCAATTAACCCTAAAAAATGGCTATAGGATTCTATTTCATCAAAGCCAATTTCTTGGGTAAGCGCTGATAATTCCTGCAATGGAAACATTGCTATCTGTGTGTGGATCTGCTCTTTGAAATCTGGAACCCCTTGTTTTTCGGCTGGTTGAGCAACCGCGACCGCATCCGGCGCGAAACGAACCGGCATTGAACGGGGGCCATCGGCGGAAGTTGGGGCGGAATCGAGTGGGGATGCTACCCCCTTTTGGGGGGTTTTTCCCGGCAGCATTGGTTTGGACTTCTCCTCCGACCGAACGGATTCAGTCCTTCTTTGCACAGCACAAGGGGCGATAAGTAGGGCACCCACCACCGCCAACCCCGCCGCCCGGCGAACCCAAGTACACAGCTTTTCATAGCCGTCGCTCGGTTCGGTTAGACTTTCACGGGCACAACCCCCTCCAGTTTGTTCGCTATTTCGCATTTGAAAAATAAGTAATATATAAACTCATACATATATATTTTTGTCTCTATTTCATATACTCTTAACATTTGTCGGGTGTTCGGCAAACAGTTCTGACGATATTTGCCTCCGTCGGGTTGAAAATTTTTCCGGGGAATTATGGGTTTTTCGGCAGGAGCAGGTGTTTGTTGTGAAGCTTTTGGCCAGTTACATCCTCGGATTGCCAATACTGCGGCAAGTGCACCTAAAACCAATAGACCAAAAATTCTACTGCGAGTTACTTCGCTCGGCGTCATAGGGCCATATTCATCCTCATGTCGCTCTTCTTGTTCGTCGAGTGGAGGAGGCAGGGTTTCAGCTTGGGGCATGCAACGGGATTAGGGGCAAAGAATGGATGCAGGTTAGTTATCGAGAGTGCGCTGTACTTTTTCTATTTTGAATGCTTCTAAAATATCCCCCACTTCCACCGGCTTGGGGGTTTTGATCTTAATTCCACACTCCGAGCCTTTTTCGAGCTCGGCCACCTCTTCTTTTACATGTTTCAAACTTTCCAATTTAGCCTCAAAGAGCAGCTCATCGTGGCGTTTCACCCGCACCAAAGCTTCTTTTTGAACGCGGCCTTCGGTCACTTTACAACCGGCAATGACCCAAATCTTTTTGTTAAGGAAGATTTGTTTGATTTCGAGTTTGCCCAGTTCGATCACATTAATTTCGGGTTCCAGCATGCCAGACATGATCGCTTTTACATCTTCGATCAACTTATAAATGATGGTGTACTCTTTGATATCTACATGCTCTTTTTCTGCCAGTTTAACTACATGTGCATTGGCTTCTACATGAAAACCAACCAAAAGCGCTTGACTGGCTGATGCCATAATTACGTCGGTGTCGGAAATATTCCCCACGCCATAATGAATTACTTTTACCGCTATTTCATGGCCTTTGATTTTGTTCAGCGCTTGTGTGATCGCCTCGAGAGAACCTTTGGTGTCGGCCTTGATCACCAATTTGAGATATTTCATATCTCCTTTATTGATTTGGGAGACAATGCGCTCCACCATTGAGCCCGATTGCGATTCGTCGTCCAAGCGTTTCATGTCGATCAGTTGAGCCAATCGTTGTTTGGCCACTCGTTCGTTCTTGAACGCCTGAAGGATGTCGCCGGCTTTGGGTACTTCTGACAGACCCGAAATACGCGCCGCCCCCGAAGGAGGGCATTCTTTGAGCACATTTCCATTGTGGTCGTGCATCACTTTGATTTTCCCCAATGTGGTTCCTACCACTACTGAATCGGTAGCGTGCAGCGTTCCTGTATTGACCAAAATGGTTGCCACAGGCCCCAACGATGGATCGAGATGCGATTCGACCACCGTTCCTACCGCCAAGCGATTTGGATTGGCCTTCAGCTGCTCGACTTCGGCTACCAACAGAATCATTTCAAGCAAATCATCGATTCCCTGACCTGTATGAGCAGAAACCGGAGCGACCACCGTGCTCCCTCCCCAGTCTTCGGGCTGCAAACCATGCTCAACCAATTGACCCTTCACTTTATCTAAATTGGCATTGGGCTTATCGATCTTATTAATGGCAACAATGATGGGGACTCCCGCTTCTTTAGCGTGATTGAGCGCTTCGATGGTTTGCGGTTTTACTCCTTCGTCGGCGGCAACCACCAAAATCGCGATGTCGGTTACTTTGGCCCCACGGGCGCGCATCGACGTGAATGCTTCGTGACCCGGGGTATCCAAAAAGGTAATGAGTTTGCCGTTCTTTTCTACTTGATACGCTCCAATGTGCTGAGTGATTCCACCCGCTTCTGCGGCTACCACGTTGCTGCTGCGAATCGTATCGAGCAATTTGGTTTTTCCATGATCCACATGCCCCATGATGGTTACAATCGGAGGACGAGTTACCAGGAGCGACTTGTCTTCTTCAGCCATCAGGGCGTGCATATCGCCCGCCAGCAGATCTTCGGAACTGACTTCTTTTTCGGTCATTTTTACTTCCACCCCCAAATCAGCCGCAACCAACATGGCCGTTTCGAAATCGAGTTGTTGATTAATGGTTGCCATAATGCCGTTTTTAAGCAAATTGGCAATAACGTCCATAACGGGCAAACCACACTTTTCGGAAAATTCTTTTAGGCTGATGACGGCTGGAATTTCGATGACACCGGTTTTGGGTTTGATTTGTGGCTGGGCTTTATGGCCGCGCTTTTGACTGGTGGCGCGATGTTTTTTTTGATCGCGAAAGCGTTCTCGGTCCAATTCGCGTTCAAATTCAATTTCTTCCGCTCGAACGTTTTCGTCTGCTTGATAGTGTACGCGCGCCACATGCGGCTTGTTGGCGGCATGCGGATGACGCATGACTGAAAGAATTTCCTCTTCGGAATGTCGTTTTTTTCCTTTCTTTCCCTTGGTTTTGTAATACTTTTTAGGCAGGTGGCTGGTGTCACTTTCTGCCGGCTTAGTGTCCACTTCAATGCGGTGAGAAACGCGCAGTTGTGCAAAGCCCTTCTTGGGAAGGACCTTGATTTCATTTTTGGCGATCGCGGCGGCAATGCGGTCATTCACCGTTTCTTCGCGCTTTTCTTTTTTTGGTTCAGCCGCCCCTTTGGCTTTGGGCAAATCCACTTCATCGTTCACCGATGAATCGGCAACGGAACTTTCGCTCTCCTCATCGGTCTCTTTACTATCTTGCTCTTCTTGCATTGATACCTCCTCGGCTTTTTCGGTGATTTTTTCTTCTACCTGTCCTTCTTTTCCAACGATGAAAATGCGCTTTTCCTTTTTACCCTCTTCTTTTTTTTCCTTTTCGCTGGACGAAGCCACTCCTGATAAGTCTTCTTGGAACTCGCTTTCCACGCGTCGGTGGGTGAGCGTTGGCTTAACTTTTCCCTTAAGGAAGCGAACAATCCCTTTTCCTAAATTGTCGTCCACTTCGTGGGCAGCGCTATCGATCCCGAAATTGGTTTTGGTGAGTTCCTTTCGAAGCTCTTGAGTTGTGATGCGAAGCTCTTTCGCAATGTCCGCCAGACGCATTAAAAAAGGGTTAAAGGCCCTAGTAAGGTACCACAGAGGGGTGAAAAAACAAAACCCAAATATCCGGTGTTGTCCGACGTTTGGTTATGAATCTATTTCTTCACTTTTGGCGATGGAATGGGCGATGGCCAGAATGGTTTCTTTAAGCTCCACGGGGCCCTTCACCACGTAATGGCTCGCTTCATCCCGCGGGACGGTGGCGTAGAATATTCCATTTTCCGTATTTTCGGAGGTGGTTTTTTGGCCTGAATCCAACCACAATTCAATCAATGCCTGGTCGAGCTCTTCCACCTCTTTATCGGCGAATCCCACCAGCCATAAATGCCCTTCTGCCGCGCCGAAACTACGAAAATACCAATTTTTTGGGTAGTAAACATCGAATTGTTTGTGGGTATTTTGGTAGAGCCTCATGTTGTCGAGTGCCACTTGAATAGGCACTAGCTTTTCTTCCGTAAGCTCACCGGCTGGTTCGACTGGTTCGGCTGGTTCGACTGGTTCGGCTGGTTCGACTGGCTTAACCGGTTCGACAGGTTCCGGCTCGGCATTTTGAACTTTGGCAATTTGAATCGCCTCGCCGGACACCAAAGCCCACTTTGTCTTTTTCTGCTCGATAGAGCGCTTTTTGGTTAAATTGAAGCGATGTGTTATTCACGAGGGTATACTGATACCCCGCCCGGAATGTTTCGCCGTTTTGGGTGTAAATTACAAAAAGGATTTGGTCGGATTCTACCACCTCGTGGCGCACCACTTCGGCGTCGGTCGGAATAAGGTTTTGTTGATTAAAAAAAGCGATCACATTGCGAGCGGAAGTAATCGGCTCGGTGGAATCGCTCTCTTGTTTTTCGGCGATGAGCGCATCCAATTGCGCCTGTCGATCCGCCTGCTCGTCAACATCAATTGATGCTTCGGGCATCTTGGGCTCATCTAAACACACATAGCCGGTGGGGCACTTGTTTTGATTGTAGGTGCGTGGCTTGTAATTGGTGCAGCCGGCGGGCACGGGAACAAAGGGGCAATTCAAACTTTCGTCGGTTGAATTGATGGGCACACATACCCCTTCGGAAGCTTGATCGCCGCCATTCAATTCACAGCGAAATCCTTCGGCACAAGCCAGTTGCTCTGCCCCTCCGCATTGATCTCCACTTTTTACGGATGTTTGAGCGATTTGAATGCTTTCAATCATGGCTAAAAAGTCTCGCTCCACGTTTTCGTCTCTTTTGAGCAATTGAATTTGGATTACTTTTTGGCGGGCGGTGTTTTCGATATAAAAACGAATTGAGTCGCTGGCTTGAAAACGCAACGCTGACTTGCCCGAAATGGTTACCGGCTGCCCTACGCTATTTTCGCGATCAGCCACCCATGCATCGAGCCCCAAATCGGTGTCGATTGTATTGATCTGAACTAGGTCTTCTGCATTGTGGCGAAAGGTAATACTGCCGACCCCCTCACGCTGTTCCCAGTATGCCGGATATTCAAAGGTAAGGTCGTCGCTGGCACTTTGGTATTGCTTCTTTTGCCCCAAAGCACTTTCGTCCGCCAATTCGATTTGTAATACATTAAACACCTGTGTTTTATTGTCGATTAACGTTTGCATTTCGCCTTTCACTTGCACTTTTTGATCCACAAAATTCGACAGCGAAATGCGACTGCTTTGCAGGGCGATTTCTCCGGTTGCGGTTATCAGTTGATGCGTTCCTCTCTTAAAGCGATTCGAGTCGATTGGTTTTAGCACCCCGATGTACATTTGTGATGCCTCACCGGTATCGGTCATTTCGCTGCCCGGCTGATTGATGCGATCGTCTAAATTGGGAGTTTTGGGTTGGCAAGCGCTCACCATCAACAAGGTTACTACCGCTAGTAAAAATTGTTTTTTCATAATGCTTTTTTTATTGACGTAACTTATTATACCTAATGCATGACTTAATAATCAATTCGGATATGTTTATTGTGCTGGAAGGATTGGATGGCGCTGGCACCACCACTCAGGCTGAGCGTTTGGCAGGGATGCTAACAAAGAAAGGGCGAACGGTTGTAAGGACCCAAGAGCCTACCGGGGAAGGTGACATTGGCCAATTGCTGAGAAGAATACTAAAAAAAGAGGTGAAGGTAAGTGCCGAAGCGCTGCAGCTTCTTTTTTGTGCGGATCGCGCGGAACATTTAAAAAATACTGTTGTTCCCGCTTTGGAGCGCGGCGCAGTGGTGATTTCGGACCGGTATTACTTTTCTACCGTGGCGTACGGGTCGTTGACGATTCCGGATTATGAATGGCTTTATCAGCTCAACCGCCTGTTTTTAAAACCGGATTTGACCTTCCTTTTGTCGGTTTCACCGGAAACGTGCTTGGAAAGGATCCGTATGCAGCGGTGCTGGCGAACTTTTTGAACAAAAGGAAGCGCTCGTTAAGATTGATCAGACCTATCAGGCGATTATGAAAAATGATCCAAGTATTGTTGTGATCGATGGAGAAAGGTCACCGGAAGCGATCACGGATGAATTGATTCGCTATATTTAACCACTAAAAAAGACCTGCATCGAATGGTGCAGGTCTTTTTGATGATCGAACCATTATCCACTCACACACATGGCTGGAGTAAGTGAGTTAGGAATTTGACAGCCTCCGTCGGTGTTGAATACTTCTACTCCTTCTGAAATTACATAAACACGTGCGACGGTTCCGGTGGTGTCTTGGCACACATGATATCCGGTTCCCCGCTGCATTGTAGGTGCTGGTGTTGGGGTCTACAGGGATTTCTCGCAAGTAGTCGGGAATTAACACGGTGGAGCAATCAAAGGTGGAGTTTCCAGCGGGAGTTCCTAATTCTACTGCCCCTTCAAACGCACCTGTTCCAGCGCTAGCGCCACTTAAATCTGGATCACATTCAGGAATAGCGGTTAAGGTGGGAGTGGCCCCCAATAAACAGCGTGGTAATGCTCCGCGAGCCGTAGGCGACGTTTGGAATTGGTAAATAGCGCTTAAAATGGTTCCGATCTCTGACTTGCGTTCAGAGTCGTTTGCTTTACCGAACTGGCGGGCAGGATTGACTGCCACCAACACAATTCCAGCCAAGATTGATATGATCCCAATAACGATCAAAAGTTCGATCAGGGTGAAGCCTTTACGGTTGGTAGTTTTCATTGTAAATGGGTTAGTTATGTAAAAGCCTCGGCGTTCCTTGATTTCTTGAGGATAGGCCGAGGCTTTTATAAATCTACAAACGATTATCCTGATACACACATGGCCGGAGTGGTGGTTCCAGGAACTTCACAACCACCATCGGTATCGAATACTTCTACTCCTCTGGCAATCACATAAACACGAGAAACTCCTCCGGAAGTTGCTTGACAAACGTAGTATCCGGTCGCAGCAGTGCTGTAGGTATTGGTGTTTGGATCCACTGGGATTTCACGTAGGTAATCGGGAACCAAGGTGGTGCTGCAATCATAAGTGGCTGCTGTTACGGGCGAACCCAATTGTACTGCACCTTCGAAGCCCCCATTTCCGCTTCCAACACCGCTGTTATCTGGATCGCATTGAGGAATGGCAGTAGCGGTTCCTGGTGCAACCCCAACAAACATTGAGGCAATGCGCCACGAGCCGTGGGCGAGGTTTGGAATTGATAAATAGCACTCAGGATGGTGCCGAGTTCAGATTTGCGTTCTGAATCGTTTGCTTTACAGAACTGCTGAGCAGGATTAACTGCAACCAGAACGACTCCGGCAAGAATGGAAATAATACCGATCACAATCAAAAGCTCAATAAGAGTGAACCCTTTGGAGCGGTTAGGCAAAACATTTTTAAGCATAACTTTTAATGTTTATTTAATAAAGTTAAACTCATTGTATCAAAAATTTGACCAACGACAAGTTTTACCACCTTTTTAAAGCCAAAATACAATGGCTAAAATGAAAAAATAGTTTAAAAAATATTTATTTCAAATACAGTCGAATGCTCATTTCAATCGTGGACAAGCGACTTCGTTGTCCCTGATCCACAACATTATATTTTAAATCGAGTGACATGAGTTTGGTAATGAAGCTTGATTTTTCGATTTCGTACAGAGCCTCGTAAAGGGTTTGATCGAATGATTCGGGTATTTTAAAACTAACGTGGTAATCGGCATAGTGATCCATAAAAATTTGGCTTTGTTGCCCCCGAATGATCACTTGCACTTCGGGGTCGATCGGCACAAAGAGGTTTTCTAAAAATCCAATGAAGGGGACGACTTCTTCAAAATCAGCAAAGGCTTTGTTGGCCACTAAACTAATATCGCTCCCAACGATTTCTTGATCGGATGTTTCGATGATTCGCTTTAACCCAATGAATGCTTCTTCATCTTTTTTGATATCCGCTTGAATTTGAGTGATTTGGTCGCGGTATGAAAATCGAAACCATTGCAAAACGATTCCAGCCAGAAAAAAAATAAAAATCAATATAATTAAGGTGCGCAATAAACGGCTGCCTTTTAAGATACGCCAATAATTTAAATTAGAGTGATTCATCGCTTGAATTAGTGGTTGGAGCAGGGTCGCCTGCGGGCGCGTCTGGCGTTTCTGGGGCTGGGTCACTTTCTGTCTCTTCAATGGCGTCAACCCCCTCTTGTGTGGCAGATGGGTCAGCGGTGACCTCTTCGTCGTTCGTTCCATGCAGTGAATCAAAAACGGCGATCGGGTCGATGGTTAGATCAATATTAATGAAACGCTCGCCTTTGCCCACCAGATTGGAAAGGGGCGAAAAGACTTCGGAAAATAACGTCTGATTGCTGAGCAGTACGATGAAATTTTCGGTGGCCGGCCTGGAAAGTGCGCGCGCTCGCAACCGCATTAGCATTTCGTCGCGCGCGTTGACCGAAAAATTGGCGGTGAGCAAACTGACGTCGTCCGTGTTTAAGTCTTCAATCGATTTAATGAGAAAGTCGATCGGGATTGAGGTTTGCAAAATGGTAGCAATTTGGCTGGCCAGCTGAGCTTTTTGCTGATTGTGTTTTGCCACTTGATTGACATAGGGGTTGGCCAGTTTTCTTTCGAAATGGAGCGCTCTTTCAGCATGGCATTCAACTCGAAATAGCTGCTGGCCGTTGACATGCCCGAGAAGAGCAAAAGGCGGTCAAAACCGAAAATAGGCCCAACAAGCCGTTTCGTAGCATGGGATAGGTTTGTTTTTTTTGAAGCGCATCGCGCTTGTCGGTTGGGAGCAGATTGATTCCTTGCGCCTCTTGTTTTGTTCCTACCAGCGGCCATAGCGCCAGCCCACCAGCAATGGCGTATTCCGATGTGAGCGATTGAGATGTTAAGTAGCTCATTTCTTTCCATTCCATCTGCGGGAACGCCGCTTGGAGCGCGTCTTTTAAGGAAGGCATTTTTGCGTAAGGCCCAACCAAATAAACCGTTTTTAATTCAAAATTTTCTTGGTTGCGCGCTGCATTGATTAATTCATTCATACGCCGAATCAAATCCTGGTAAGATTCCGCGAGGGCTTGCTGTAATTGAGATTCCAAATTGGTGTCGGCTTTTTGACCCCTTGCAACAGCGCCGTTGCGTCTTTGAGTGGGATGCTGAGCGTCTCTTTTATTTTTTGAGCTAAAAATGCGCCTGCGACTTTTGAACTGAGCGTTTTGTGCTCCTGGCCCGGCTTGCCAATCGTCATCAACGTGCCGTTTTGACCCAGGTGGATCGCCATAAAATTTTGTGCATTGACGTTGAATTGATTTTCACACGCGCGGATGAGAGCATGATGCATTACGTCGACCCCACTACATTCAACCCAGTCTCGTCGATCCTTGAATCACCGCGGCCACCAGGCCGTCTTGCGCTGCGATAAATTCCAAGGCGGTTTCGACCGGTTTGGGGTCGTTTCCGGCAATGGGATAGTAATCAATGATGGCCTGATTGAGCTCGATTGGAATAAAGTCGGCGGCCTCTTTTTTGATCCACTCTTCATCTTCTTTTTGTTCAGGCTTGAGTGTGATGCGGTGGGAAAAGGTTTTTTCTTCGGGGATGGCAATGACCACCTCTTTGGTTTTGAGGGGCCCATTCTTTCCGTTTTCAATCAATTGTTTTAACGCCGCTTTAAATGCCTCGGGGTTATTGATGATGATGTCATCTTCGACCACGCCCAATTCCAGTTCTACTTTGGACGCATTCACCAAAACCAATTGATCTTTTTTAACCAGCCATTCCACTGCAGTTAATGCGTGGCTGGAAATATCGAGGCCGATTAGTTTTTTGGGGAGACGACTTAGTGACATTCGTTAGTGCAAGTAGGGGCTAGAGTTCGTTGATCGAGAGGATGTCGATCGTGTTGTAGTGGTTCACTCCTGAGTAATTGGCAAAATTTACATCATACGTTTCAATGCGCAATTGATACTGAAACGTGCGATTAAATCCATTACTGACCCCGTGTATATCCAAAGTAGCCAGACGCTCTTGAATGCCCGGAGCAATTTGTTGAGGACTGAACCATTGCATGGTACTGGTGCAGGTATCATCCGGACCTATTTGGTAGTTCAGATTTCCGGGAAATTGATATTCCTGTTTTAAACGCCACATCACGTCTTCAAAACAGGTGCTTACGTTCAAGCGTGCATTTTCGTAATAAATACTGTTCAACGATAACGAGGCGTTATTTACTCCATCCAACAACATTCCCATTGCAAAAAACATTGCCACGGTGGTGACAATGAGCAAGCTCACAATTGCGATGAATCCCTGTGGGCGATGAGTTTTTTTTTGCATAATTCTTAAGGTCGGCTGAAGGACTCCGCCCGCCGTAGGCGGGCGGAGTCTGTTGGCCTAACGCCTTACCATTTTAAATGAAGGGTTAAGTAATCGATCACCATGAAGGCGGGAGCGCTTTCACTGCCGACCGGTGGTACGCCGTCCCAATTGAATTGGATGCGAGCGCGAATGGTTCGATTTTCAAAGCCTCCGACAAAACGTTTTGCATCGGGGCCGTTGTATAGTACTTCGAACGTTTGTTGGTCGCTGCTTTCTCCATCGGCGCCAATCGATCCGACAGTTTCCCACGAATCGCTCACCCAATTAAACAGCTGCACGTTTTGACTTCCCATCAAAACCCCCTTCATAGGACAGCTGGATTCCAGCTGATCACAGAAGAATTGCGTGATGCTTTGATAGGCGATTTGACCGCTGACATTGATGCTTTCAAGCGAATCCACTTGGCTGTCGGAAAGAATGGTTTTGAATTGTTTTTCCCACCATAGGTTGTCTTGACCTTGTTGAGTGCCCCCAATGTAGGCGGGATTTAAGCTGTCGTCGTCTCCAATGGTGCTCCAGCGTGAGCACCATTCAGGCAAGGTGCCGTTATTACGGTAGCAACGATCTCCCAAAACATTCAATCCGGTTAGAATTCCGGTTCCGGTGTCTCCACAGTTTTCACTGCAGCCTCCGGGACAGTAGTACGCGTATCGGTACGTGGTGTAGGCGTCTGATGGATAGGTGATGTGTTTTCCTTCACCAAAATTAACTTCAAACGCTTGCAATCCTAATGTGTTTTGAACCGAATTGACCGAGAATACGTATTGTTCCCCAATAATTCCTTCCAGTTTAATTTCAAAACCATTTTGATCAATGACAGAGTCTCCGGCGTATTGAAGGTAGTTGGTTGATTTATTGTATACCCAACTTTCCGTTCGGGTTTGCGTGGTAACTTCCACTTCTGATCCGTCGGCGTTATCGACCTGGAAAATGAACACATCGGTTTCTTTGCGGTTGTTGTCCCCAAGCCAGTTGCCCACGCGCCATAGTTCGGCATGATAGTCGTCGGGGCTGGCATTAAGATGCACTTCGTATTCGACTTCATTTTCTGGATTCACTCCCAACCATGGAATGTATTCCGATAGGGCTTGGGCCAAAATGATGAAGGCTTTATCGAATCCGGGTAGGCCGGTCATGTTGAGTACATTCTGGTAAACATCGTCGGGCAACTTGGTGTTGGCCACCATGACTTCACGGAAGTGTCGGTGCCACATGACCGGAGGATGATTTTCAATCAACGCATTCAAAACGCTTGGTGGGAGCGGGCTGGAACTCAGCAAAATTTGACGCATTTGGAATGTATCGATCGTAGGCTGTTGAGTGATGAGCTCAAGCAAGTGGGCATCGTTGCTGCAATTAAGCGCAAACACGCCAGAGCCTCCAAAGCTTGCCCCCAAACTTTCGCCACCGGATTCCGCTCCACCGTATGCCGAAGAATCACATCCATCTCCTACTCCATCCAAGTCAAAATCTTCTTGGAACGGATTGTAGATCAAGACACAATTATCCATTTCATCACAAATACCATCCGCATCGGCGTCACCGGTGCATTGGGGATGATGAGGAAATTGATCTTGATAATCGGGACTTCCATCGTTGTCGTAATCCCCTTTTTCCAAGTTGGCAGATACGATGTATTCCTGTGGCACTCCATCTTGTCCATCTTGAGCGGACAGGCGGGCGGTAACCCCCATTACGATTTGCGGGTCATTCAAGCGGTCTTCGATTCGTTCAAAGAACAAACTATGAATATTGAGTGTATCAGGCGACAATCGGCTGGTTTCACCCCCCTTCGGTGATCTCGATGGTGTTGTTGGCTGTATCCACTTGGATCACCACCACTTGATCATTGGCATCGAGCATGCTGAGGCGGCCATCCGCCATGTCAAAAACGGAGTCAGCTACATTCACACGAGTTGCCCCGCTGATGAGGTTGTACATCCGTTCGATCACAAATTGGGCATCCGCATTGGTTTGCTTTTCCCCTTCGTGCTGACGATCAAATCGCACGGAGTTGATGGATACCGTAAGTAAAGTGGGAGTGATGACCAAGAAAATTGCCACGTACAGCAATAATTCTATGAAGGTCACTCCCGATTGATTCCTGAGGGGGCTTAGGAGACGCTTGAACATTATAGAATAAGGTTAAATAAGTAAAAAAATAATAAATGAATCAATAATTGACTGTTTTAAGCCAATCGGTTACATACACCGTGTGCGAAGCGAGGTCATCGGGAATGTAGTCGGGTGACCAAAGGATGCTGATATCGACGCGCTTGGTGTTGGTGTCGGTCGATGACTGCCCCGTATCACCATCGAAATAAAGATCATTGCTGCCCGAATGCCTCAGGGCATCCGAAACAGTGATTTGTCGTTCGAAGGTGTCCATATCGGGGACGTCACTTTTTACCAACCAAGATCCGGTGCCCGGATTTCGAATGAGAAAAAAAGTTCCATTGTTTAATTGGGTAAAATCGAGATTACGTAAGTGGTGCAAAATATCGTTGGTTTCGCTGAGAGTAATGGCAGCCTGCCCCTGAATGTAGGATTGACCGGTGATTTTGCGGGCACCGATAAATACCCCCAACGACGTGGTGGTTAACACTAAAAACAACACTGTTACAATGATCAATTCGACCAAACTGGACCCCTTTTGGATAAGGCTGCTGGGTGAGCATGAATTTTTTTATTTGTTTTTGTGGAACCATTTGCTTTACATTAGCGTATTTTTTTAAAGAACACCACTTTTTTATTCAATCACCCCAAACGTGTTGACGTTAAAAGTAAAATTCGTGTTTTGATTTCCGATGGTAATGGTGCCGTCGTTTTGCGTGCGCGCCGTGCGATTTTCAAATACGATTTCATTGGTAATGCCCGGCTGCGGATTGAGCTCAAAATCAAGAATGTCAAAATATTTAAGGTCTAAGGTAATATTGCCGGAGCCACCGGACGTGTACATGTTTTGGAAGATGGTGAACTGATGATTGATCGGATCGATATGCACTCCGTAATTCGCGTTCGTCGCATTTTTAAGTGCCAATGATCGCGCGCGCTTTAACAAAGTGAGTGTGCTATTGATATCGATATTCCCCAGCGAAGCGCGATAATACTGAAAATAGGCTCCCACCCCCACACTGGCCAAGATAATAAAAATACTGGCGGTGAGCAGTATTTCTGCCAAAGAAAATCCCTTTGAATTGCTTTTGATGCTCATGATGGTGAAGGGGTTAGGTTTGTCCCACGTCGGAAATAAGTGTGTAAATCGGCCCGATCACGGTGATTACCAAACCGGCCACCATTAAACCGAGTAGCACCATGATGGCGGGCTCGATGATGGTGGAAATATTTTTTACGTCGGTGTCCACGATTCCTTTGTAATAGCGCGCCATGTAATCGATTACCTGCGGCAATTTACCAGTGCGTTCGCCCACTCGAATGAGTTTAACAAACATCCCCGGAAACTTGGAGTCTTCTTTAAAGCTTTGCGAAAGGGCGGCTCCGCCTTTGATTTTTCCCAACATGTACTCAATTTCGGATTGGAATATGCTGTTCCCCACCACTTTTTGCGTGATTTCCAAACAACGAAGAATGGTGATGCCACTTGCGATCAGTGAACCAAAATGATGACTCACCTGGGCGGTGTTATAATTGCGAACAATTCGCCCAATCACCGGTAATTTAAGATACAATCGGTCTTTTATTTTTTTAACTTTGGGCGTCCTTAACAAAGAAAAAAACTCACACCTCCCACCAGCCCGCCCACCATGAGCAAGGCGATGTATTTGTTGATAAAATTGGTGATCGCAATGATGATTTGAGTGGTGAAAGGAATTTCGGCCCCAAGCTATCAAAGATGGTTAGAATACGAGGCATAACAAACACCGCCAATACGATCATGAAGGTGAACATAACCGTCATAATGATTTTTGGATAAATCAGCGCCCCTTTTACTTTTGCTTTAAACCGATCGTTTTCTTCTAGATTGTCGGCCAGCCCCATCATCGTTTCGGAAAGGGTACCCGATTGTTCCCCGACGCTTACGATATTCACATAGATTTCGGGGAATATTTTGGGGTATTTTCGCATGGCGGCCGATAGTGACTGACCGTTGTTGAGGCGCTCCAAAATTCCTTCTTAATTTGTATTGAAATGACTTGTTGCCATTTTGCGCAGCCAAAAATTTAATCGATTCAAAAATCGTTACTCCTGCGCCCAACATCACCGCCAAATGACGGGTGAATTCGAGCACCTCTTTTTGAGAAACCGTTCCAATGGTGCTCAGCTTTTCCACCAGGGTCATTTTCTTTTTCTTCTGCACTTGTGGTACTGCTTTTTCGGTGGGGCCTTGTGTGAAATTCTGCGATTCGACTTCCACCACTCCTTCCCCACCCACGGCTTGCAACACTTCTCCGTCTTCGTCGACCAAGTTTCGCTCAACTTCCGAAGTTCTTTCTTCTTCGATCGCTTTGCTGACCGCTTGAGACGAATGTTGCTCAGGTTCGGGCGGCGTGGTTTGGATCCCTGATTTTTTTAAACTTAAGGTAGGCAAGAACTGAGTGAAAAATTAATGGTTAATAAGCACTTATTACGTTTTGATAACACGCACCACTTCTTCCAAACTGGTTACGCCCGAGAGCGCTTTGAAAATTCCGTCTTCCAACATGGTGTTCATTCCATTTTCGATAGCAACCGCTTCAATTTCGTCCGCACTTGCTTGTTTAAGAATGGTTTTTTTAATTGCTTCGTTCATTTCCATGACTTCGTAAAGACCAATTCGGCCTTTGTATCCGGTTTGCCCACACGCTTTGCAACCGATTCCTTTATAAAAATAATAGTTGTCTTTAAATTGCAGCGTTTCCAGCTCTTGGTCGGAATAGATTTTTTTACTCATTTTTTTGATCAACTCAACCATGTTTTTGTTGTTGTAGATCATGTTGAGCGTTTCGGCATTGTACACTTTGGTTTCGACGCATTGCGTACACACTTTGCGCACCAACCGTTGGGCGATCATGCAGTTGATGGCCGCCGTGAGCAAAAAGGGTTCAATTCCCATTTCGACCAAGCGCGGAATTCCCACCGCGGTACTATTGGCATGCAACGTGGAAAACACCATATGCCCTGTCATCGCCGATTCCACACCAATTTGAGCGGTTTCCTGATCACGAATTTCCCCCACCAAAATATCGTCGGGATCCTGACGCAACAATGCGCGTAGTCCGTTGGCAAAGGTAAGGTTGGTGGCGTGATTCACTTGTACCTGATTGATACCGTCGATCCCGTATTCGATTGGATCTTCGATGGTTGCCACATTGATTTCGGGCGAATTGATCAATTCAATCACATTGTAAAGCGTCGTGGTTTTTCCCGATCCGGTGGGCCCGGTTACGATCAACATTCCATACGGTTTGGTGGAATTAGCGATTACTTTTTTGTAATCCGTTTCACTCAATCCGGATTCTCTGAGTCCTACCGAGTCTTCCAGTTCCACCAAAATACGCATCACGATTTTTCCCCAAAGTGAGTCGGTAAAATGGACACACGAAATGACACGGAATCGTTATCGAGTTTTAAGTTGATACGACCGTCCTGAGCGGCACGGGTTTCGTCGATGCGCAAGCTGGATAAAATCTTACATCGGGTTACCAAAGGCTCATGAATGATTTTAGGTAAATTAACAATTTTATGCAGCACTCCATCGATCCGATAGCGAATGACGGTGTACTGTTTGGTGGCTTCAATGTGTATATCGGACGCGTGGTGACGGTAAGCATGCAACAAGATGGTGTCAAAAATCTTTACGATCGGAATTTCTTCACTAATGTTGTTAATGATCGCTTCGGATACTTTTTCATCCGGCTTTAGAAAACGAATGTGTTCCGGGAGCATGTTCAAAAAAATGTGCTTCAGCTCCTGATTGTATTTTCCGATGATGTTCTTAATATTGCTGGTGGTGGTGTAATACACCTCAGCTTCTCGCCCGGTTTTCTTTTCCAGATCACTGATCATTTCCAGGTCGAGCGGATTGACGGTCGCGATTTTAATAATGTTCTTTTCCTCGTTCACTTCGAACGTAATCACCCCTTGCTTAAGGGCGATGTTTTCGGGAACGATTTCGAGCACCTCATTGGGAATTTGAATTTTGGAAAGATTGATGTAAGGGTAGCCTAAAATATCCGCTACCATTTTTCCTAAAATTTCATCCGCCACAATGTGCCGTTTTTGCAAGGTTTCAAAAAACGGACTTCGGGATTGCCTGGCTTCATCCAGTGTGGACTGGATCAGATCTTCGGATATTCCCTTTAACCGAAGGGCTTCGATGAGTTTGTTTTCTGGAATCATCATACGATTACTGACTTAGGGCTTTAGTGGTATTTTTTGCAGACCGGGTCGGTCGATTTTCTTTAGGCTCGCTTGCCTTATTGGCAGCCGGTTTTTCGGTTGCCGGTTTTTCGGGCTCTTTCTGGGCAGCCTGCTTTGATACTTCCGCAGGCTTCACTTCTTTTTTTGCATTTGTTGGCGCGGCGGTTGCCTCACCGGGATTTGACTGTTCTTTTACCGGCTGCTCTTTTGCGGGAACCGGCGCCGTTAATTTGGCGATTTTCTGACCACAATTATTACAAAAGTGCGAATTTGGGCTGATGACCAAGTGACACTTGGGACACTGAGTGATTTTGGAGCGCACTTGGTTTTCCAGGTTCGTGATGACTTTTAATTTGTTTTTCAGCTCTAGCACCAATTCATCCAAATTGCGCGGATCGTCCTTTTGATTCACAATGGCTTCGATCAGCTCGTCGAAACGAGTGAGCTGTTTTAGAAAGATGTTTTGCACTTTGTACGTGGAAAGTTTTGCCAAATCTTCGGCCCCCTTTAAGCGCGAATACACCACCACGGGCATAGTGGGCGCAAGGGTTTTAAAGGCTTCCAATAAATAATATCCGTTCACGAGCGGCAAGATGATTTCGAGCACGATTAAATTGAATTCTTTTTCGGATATTTTTTTGAGCGCCTCTTTGGCATTGGAAACTTGTTCCACATTGACCCCTTGCTTCTCTTTCAACTCATGCGTTTTGATGTATTCTTCGATGCCATGAACGATGTCTTTATCGTTGTCGATCAAAAGAATGTTCAGTTGCCGAGCGGTTGTTTTAATGGTGTCCATAAAGGATGGAAATTGAAATAAGGACTATTGGTCAAAAAATACGTCGATCAATTGACGATTGATGGCATAGGCCGAAGCGACCTCGCGCGTGATTTTTCCGTCTTTCGCCAGTTTTACCAAACATTGTTCCAAGCGAACCATTTCGGTGTTTTCACCCGACTGAAGCGCGTTGTATATTTGCTCGGTTTTTTCGGAACGAATGATGTTGCGAACCGCATCGTTGGCCATGAGCTGCTCGTAAGCAAACACCAGTTTTCCATCCACCCCCGGCACCAAGCGTTGCGAGATGATTCCGGTAGGTGCGCCAGATAATTGCTGACGAATTTGCTTTTGCTTCTGTTCCGGGAACGCGTCGATGATCCGATCCAAGGTTTGAACGGAATTATTGGTGTGCAATGTCGAGAACACCAAATGTCCGGTTTCGGCCAAG
The DNA here is from genome assembly GCA_016699515.1 of Candidatus Peregrinibacteria bacterium. GTDB lineage: Bacteria > Patescibacteriota > Gracilibacteria > UM-FILTER-43-11 > UM-FILTER-43-11. Next base: position 929,462 of record CP064978.1, read on the forward strand.
GTAATGGCGGCTTGCATGGTTTCGTGATCGCGCATTTCTCCAATCATAATCACATCGGGATCCTGACGCATAGCCCCGCGCAACGCTTCGTCGAACGTGGAGGTGTGTTCCCCCACTTCACGCTGTTCAATGATCGATTTTTTGTTATCGATGATGTATTCGATCGGGTCTTCAATGGTGATGATGTGCTCTTCACGCGTGCTGTTGATGTGATTTAAAATCGATGCCAAGCTGGTCGATTTTCCATGGCCGGTTGGCCCCACAAACAAAAAGAATCCTTGGCGATAGTTTTCGGCTATGTCCAAAAAAATATTCGGCAAACCCAGCTGTTCAAAGTTTAAAATATTGTTTCGCACCAAGCGCAAACTGAGCGATAATCCGTGCTGCTGGCGATACAAGTTCGCGCGAAACCGAAAATCTTTTTTGTAGGCGAACGCAAAGTCGGTACTGCCTTTTTCTCGAAACTCAACTTGAGATTTTTCATTCAGCAATTTAATAAAATCTTCGTCGCCTTGTTGCATTTTAAAAATCGGCGCGTCTTCCACTTCGTAGAGCTTTCCCGAAACACGAATAACCGGGCGGCGGTCGCTTTGGTAGTGAATGTCGGACGCATTTTGGTTGATGGCTAAATCAAACACTTTTTCGTAATCAACGTTCATGATTTTTTGGTTTTTAGTTTTAAAAATCTAATTATTATACCAAAATACAGGGTAAAAGTCCACCCTTGTAGCGCGACTGATGTTTGCAGTGATCCGTACAACTATTTTCGCAAGGCACGCATCATTTCAATTCGCTGATCAATGAGCGTTTTGGTGCCAATATCGCGACGAAAAAAGATAGGACCCTGGATGGACTCAACGGCTTTTTGAACGTTTTTTTCAGCTTCTTCCAGCGTATCTGCTTTTGCCACGAATGCCATTGCGCGTGAACCACCCAACACCCAATCGTCTCCGGCGGCCTCAACCGATGCATAGTACACGCCCACCCCCTGGAAAGCCTTTGTTTGATGAATTCGTTCGCCTTTTACTGGATTTTCGGGATACCCCTTGGGAACGATGTACTTACACACGGTGGCTTTCTTTTCAAATTCAATGTTGAGCTGATCCAATGTTCCGTGAATGATTGCTAGGCACACTTCTACCAAGTCGGTTTTTAAAAGTGTGAGCGCGTTCATCACTTCGGGATCACCAAAGCGCGCATTGTACTCAATCAAACGCACTCCGTTTTTTACGGCCATGAATCCGCCATACATAATTCCTTTGAATCCGGTGCCCAATTCTTTTTTGAGGGCCGCCGCGGTTTCGACGGTGATTTGATGAGCGGCGGTTAAGTCGGATGCCTCTAGAAAAGGTAGGTTTTCGCGGTCGCTGTAGGTTCCCATTCCACCCGTGTTTGGGCCCTGGTCGTTTTCGTACGCCCGTTTGTGATCCTGAATCGGAAGCATGTCGATTACATGGTCGCCGTCCACAAAACTCATTAAACTGAACTCTTGACCGACCAATTTTTCTTCGATCACCACCTGTCCGTCGCTCTTTAAAAACGCCCGCGCTTGTTCTACCCCCTGATCGATGGTTTCAAAATGATCCCCCTGCACCAATACCCCCTTTCCCCCATGAAGCCCGTCGGCTTTTACCACTATCTGCCCAAGGCTTTCCGCAAATTCTTTTAGGCCATCGGGGGATGTAAATACTTTGAATTCAGGGTTTCCGGAAATGCCATATTTTTCGAGCAATTCACGCGTAAACCCTTTGGAACTTTCGAGTTGTGCCATTGCTTGCGTGGGGCTGGCCGATGGTATGCCGATCTCTAAAAGCGCATCCACCACGCCGGCAGCCAGGGGTGCCTCGGGGCCCACCACAGCAAAATCCGGTCGGTACTCATCGACAAATGCCTGAATGGCTTTGGTATCAGTTAAATTGCCCACATGATACCTGGCAGCCAGCGGCTCAATACCGGGATTCAGCGTATTGCCGAATACGTAAAGCTGATCGCACTGGGGAGATCGCGCCAGTTGTTCCGCAATGATGTGCTCGCGAGCACCGCTTCCTATCAATGCAATTTTCATTCTAAGGAGTGAAGGAGTAAGTTTACCAAATTATATTAATGCTTTTTAAGCTGCGGTTTTGTTTACATCATCCGTGTCGTGATAAGGACGGGCTTCTTCTACTCGTTTTAGCACTTCTTCTGTGATGTTTCCGGCAGGATAACCACCCCCCATGCATGAAGCGGTGAATTTTTTAATCTTTGGATTTCCCTCGCGCGCGGCCGCAATCAAATCGTCGAGCGTTTGGTAGTAAAGTTTATCGGCACCGATGGCCTCGCAAACCTGATCGATGGTGCGGTTGTGGGCAACCAGCTCTTTGCGTGTGGGCATATCAATGCCATACACATCCGGATTAATGATCGGAGGCGCTGCTGAAGCAAAATATACTTTCCTTGCCCCGGCATCGCGCGCGAGCTGAATGATTTTGCGCGAGGTGTTACCGCGCACAATGCTGTCATCCACCAACAAAACGTTTTTGTTTTTAAACTCGAGCGGAATTGGGTTGAGTTTGTATCGAATCGACTTTTTGCGCGCCTCTTGATCGGGCATAATGAACGTGCGCCCGATGTAGCGATTCTTAATAAATCCTTCGCGAAACTTTACTTTAAGCTCATGAGCAAGGGTGAGTGCAATGTGTCGAGAGGTGTCGGGGATGGGGATGACGACATCGATTCCCAATTTGTTTTTATTCTCCGGTGGGTTTTGCTTGATTTGCTTGGCCAATTTTACTCCCAAGCGCATGCGCGTTTTATACACACTCACCTGGTCGATCAAGCTATCGGGACGAGCCAAATAAACGTGCTCAAAGATGCAGGGTTGCAACTTTCCTTTGACACATTGTTTAGTGTGTAATTGGTGATTTTCGTCGATAAATACCGCTTCACCCGGCTGCACATCGCGCACGATTTTGTAGCCCATGGTTTGAAACGCCACACTTTCGGAGGCAATCATGTATTCCTTTTTTTTGCCGGCTTCCTCGCGCATGCCAATAATAAGAGGTCGAATGCCAAATGGATCACGAAATGCCAAAAGCCCATGCCCCGCAATCATCGCCACACATGCATATCCTCCTTCTACTCGTTTAAACAAACGGGTCATCGCCTTGAAGATGCGCGCTGCGCTCAATTTGGATTGCCGATGCGTTTCTTTCATCAGCTCAAACGCCAATACGTTCAATAAAACTTCTGAGTCGGAGGTGGTGTTTAAGTGGCGCAAATTTTCGGTAACCACTTCGTTTTTGAGCGACTCGTAATTGGTTAAGTTTCCATTGTGCGCCAGGGCAATGCCATAGGGAGCGTTCACATAAAATGGTTGGGCTTCTTCGTCGCTCTGACAACCTGCGGTGGGGTAACGCACATGCCCGAGCCCCATGGTTCCCAGCAATCTAAGAACGTGGCGAGTGTGAAACACATCGCGCACCAGCCCATTGGCTTTGCGTAAATGAATATGGCGACCGTCATAAGTGGCCATTCCGGCAGCATCCTGCCCACGGTGCTGCAGTGTGATGAGCCCGTCGTAAAGTTCCTGAACGACATTTTGATTTCCCATGATTCCAACGACGCCGCACATATTTTTTGGATTAAAAATTACGAATTCACAATGACGAATTACGAATTTTTTCGTAATCGAACTATTATTAAGCTTTCTAACTATTTTGACGCATTCGTTTCGCTGCATGCACCGTGTTCACCATTAAGGCTGCCACCGTCATTGGACCCACTCCGCCGGGAACCGGCGAAATGTAGCTGGCTTTTTTACTGACATTTTCAAAATCCACGTCTCCGCAAAGCGATCCATCTTCTCTTCGATTGATTCCAACGTCGACCACCACGACGCCGTCTTTCACCATATCCGCTGTGATAAGATTTGGCTTTCCTACGGCTACAATCAAAATATCAGCGCGACGGGTGTGACTGGCTAAGTCGCTCGTATAAATGTGACATGTGGTTACGGTGGCATTGCGATTCAGCAACATGGTGCTGATGGGTTTTCCCACGTGGTTGCTATGCCCCACCACAACGACCTCTCGCCCCTGAATTTGAATGTCGTAATGGTCCAATAATTTAACAATGCCCAATGGGGTGGCGGGTGGCAAATCTTCAAAGTCCGGGCTTAAAAACATTTTACCCAAATTGTAGGCATGAAAGCCGTCGACGTCTTTTTTGGGATCGATCGCCCGAATGATTAAGGGGACTTCAATGTGGGACGGCAGCGGCAATTGAACAATAAAGCCCGTTACCGAATCGTCTTGATTGAGTTGTTCCACTTGGGCCAAGAGCTCATTTTGTGTGGTGGAATCGTTTAAATGAATTTTTACAAAATTCACCCCGGCTCTTTCACAGGCGACTTGTTTATTACGCACATAAGACGCGGACGCCGGATTATCGCCCACCTGAATCACCACTAATTTTGGTTTTAGGGCCTCGATCTCACTTTTAAGCGAATCGATCAACTCAGCAGAGAGTGCTTTGCCGTCTAAAGGGTCATGGTGATAATAAATCATGGAGGTGCGCCCATAATAACGAATCCTGATTTATTCAAGATTTAAAATAAAAGATTGGCTGATTTTTTGCCGATGCGACTTGATTTTGAGTGTTTAAAGTTCGCGCTGCTCTTGGCGACTACGTAATTCCTGCAGAATTTCCTTCATTTCGCCGAATGAAGAACAGCGAAACTGACACTCAAACGCCTGCTTATTAAAAACCCACCGACCGATGCAATCGGGGTAGCCGGGCCGGGGGCCAATATGCAATTGATTGCTCAGATTGTCGTCGCAACATACATTTTGCCCGTCGACCGTCACCTGCTTGCTGCAGGTTAAACTCACCGGATCGGTTTGTGGGACGCCCGGAGTTGGAATCACTGGATTGGGTTCTTCGGGTACGGGCGGTTGGCCGTCGAAACAGGTAAACGCGCAACGCTGTTCACTTTCGTTAAATCCCCACGACCCCGAACAATTGACGGTGGGCGTGTTGTGATACACATGATAACAACATTGATCTTTGACCGCCTGGGACCCCACACCACATTGTGGAAATGTGGCCGGTGTGTTGGGAACCACCGGTAGTTCTCCGTTTGGATTGGGATTGGATGGGCCCACTCCGGTATCCAGTTGAACCGGCCCGTTACTTGTTGTTGAATTTGAGTTATTGAACGGATTGGATGGTGGAGGCAATGTCACTCCACTGGAGGCCGGAGCATCGGATTGGATTGTGCCCACGCCCGAAATTTGGATGGTCCCATCCGGAATAAAGGTAATCGTGTCTTGCCCCACAACATTCCCAAAACCCGACGAGGGCGTGTAAAGCCTTCGCCCGCGATCGTCTTGCACGATGACATTTTGGTTGATCAGCTGAGTGAGGTCAATGCTCACATTGTGTGGCACCACAATAATGCCCGATATCGAGCCTTCCAAACGACCGTCCGCGTAGCGAAATTTGATCGTGTCATCGTTCACACGAAAAAAACGCACCTGTCGCAGCTCGCTGGGCGGCCCCTCTAAATCGATTGAAATGTAGTCGATATCGGCAGTGATGATTTGTAGTACCGCCCCGCTGGAATTATCAATTTCCAGCGTATTGCCACCCGCCTTTTTAATGGTGTCGCTCTTATGGTTCGCGCTGGCACCGGAACGCAGCCACCAAAAAACGAGGAGGGCTATTACACATATTCCCCCTGCGATCAGGGCGATGAGCAGCGGTCGCGTGATTCCTTTTTATTATTCATGGGCTTATTTTTTCTGTATTGTACAAGAATACTCGATTGAATCAAAGTGAAGTCTTGGTTCTGCTGAATCGACCGTGCCCTTACCCCCCTTTCATTTACGCTTAAACTATGATATAATGATTAGATTTTATTTGTGATGCTTGGGTATGGGTTCAGTTGCCTTAAAGCACGGGTTTAGACCTAAAATGGCTTTGATCATTGGGTTTTTTGGCGTGCTGGCCAGCGCATTGCTGGTTTCGACCGCCGAACAAGCCGGTACTACGTTTTCACTGACCGCCAATACGGTTCCGGTTGGGCAGTACCCCACCACACTCACTTTGGACATTGACCCCAATGCCGAGAGCGCCGGGCTTTTAGGAGCCGAAGTGCATCTCAGCTATGATCCCAATTTACTTTCGATTCAGTCGATTTCTACCAATTGCGGCTTTAATAGCTGTCTTGATTTTTCGGAATCCGGCACGCTCAAGTTTTTGGGAGCTTCGGGATTGCAGCAAGATGGTGGCCAGATACTCACCACGACTCAAACGTTCGCCACACTTCAAATTTTAGCTGCTCAAAGCAGTACCCTTACTTTTAGCAAATGTTCCATCATCACCAACCAGGCTTCGTTGGCAACGTGCACGGCACTGCCTTTTACGATCCAGGCGAACGGCACCGTTTCGACTTCTTGTGGGAACGCTACCTTGGACACCGGTGAAACGTGTGACGACGGCAATACGGTGAATGGCGATGGTTGCAGCAGTGTGTGTGCTTTGGAAACCGGTGGAGGAATGTGTGGAAATTCCGCGGTGGACACCGGTGAAACGTGTGACGATGGCAATACGGTGAATGGCGATGGTTGCAGCAGTGTGTGTGCTTTGGAAATTTGCGGCAATGGTATTTTGAATTTTGGAGAACAGTGTGACGATGGAAACCAAATTGACACCGACAGCTGCACGAATACTTGTACCAACACTTCATTGGTGCTGGAAAATCCGATTTGTGGAAATTTGGTGATTGAAGGAAGTGAACAATGTGATGATGGAAACGATTTGGCCGGCGACGGCTGCAATCAACAATGTTTGTTAGAAGTGATACGAAGAGAAGTGGCTTTGGACTTTTTGACGTTTAAAACGGTGAGTGGGGTTAAGAGCGCCTTGGTGGGCAAAACCCTTCCGCTGATCACCAATGCCCATTTTACGGATGAGAGCGTCCAAAACATCACCCAACTTGAAGGTGTGATTTATTCCAGCTCCAAACCAACTGTTGCCACCATTGAACAAGGGAATTTGATTACCAAGCGCAAAGGAACGACGACATTTTTTGTGAGCTATAGCACCGGTGGAGTGACTCGCAATGCGCAGTTTAGCTTTACGGTCACCGAACCTGCCCCCGAACCCGTTCCGGTGGCGCCCGTTGAACCAGTGAAAGAACCTGAAACTCCACCCGTAGTAGAAGCTCCGCCCCAAGAAGATCCATCGAATGAACCGCTTAGACCCGCCGCGCATTCACTGACCGAAGGTGAACTGGGTGCGATTGCTTCCGCCTCGGAAGTGGTGGAATCCGGTGCGTTTGTGGATCAATTTCAACTTGATCTGCCCGACTCCACTCAAACCATCGACCATCAAATTGAATCGTGCACCGGGAATGGTTATTTTAAAGGCATCGATCTTTCTACGCTCATTGGTGATGCGGACGGTGATGGTCTTACCGATCGATCGGAATGTTACGTAGGCACGAATCCACGCTCGTATGATACCGATCGGGATGGATGCAGCGACGGAGAAGAGGTGAACTTGCTTGCCACCAATCCCACGCGAGCGGGAGATTGTGATGCAAAAGCAGAATCGGAAGCGGAACCTATCAAGCCCATGGTTTCTATCACCGATCCCCAACAAGGATGGATTGTGCGCAGCAACACGCCGCGGTTAGCCGGAGTGGTCAGCCGCAACGCGACTCAGGTGGAATTGGTTGCCTTTCATGCTGATCAGTCCGCCCTGGCCGCCTTAAAAAAAGTGGCTGAACAATTGGCGGCCGATCCGCGAGCCGACCTGGCGAGCAGCTTAATGGATGAACTGGACAATCGCATAAAACAGCTGAACGCGTTTTGGCTGGAGAATGGAGACTTTTTTGACTATGGCTCACTCAATACTTTAATTCGCCGCGTGAGCGATATTGCCACTCAGAATGGCGCAATGGGGTGATTGAAAACGGCGACACTGCAGCGATTCAAGAAGGTGCGACTGCGATCCTTGATTTGGTCAATCCCGCGCTTTTGAACCCGATTTATCTTGGTAAAACTCAGGAGTTTTCTGAAACGTTTGTAGGTGAAAAGAAATTGAATCGCTTTGAAATTAATGCTTTCGAGCTGCAAGATCAAAAGGTGTACAACTTGGTTGCAATTGCCACTTACGAAGATGGAACCACTTTAAAATCGGCCGCTGTTTCTTTTGGAGTTAATGAAGGCTTGGGCGTTAACGCGCCGGACCCACGCACCCTGGATAACGTACCGATTGAGTCCGATCAACTTAACTTTAGTTGGATTCCCGGGGCTTATGCACAATCCGACTCCCTCATTCGCATTCATCAGACCCAACCGGTGATTGAAGGCGATTCGGAGTTTGGCACGCAAGTGTATGCCATTTGGAATAGTTTGGTTTTGGCTTCATCGGTTATTTCGGATAGTGAGGAGGGCTTCTTTTCGATCAAGGCCCCGCAGGCTTTGGAAGGTGGATCACTTCATCGTGTGAGCTTGTACGCCTTAAAACGTGTGGGCAATAAGGTGATTCGTTCCGATACGGTCGATGTGCATTTTGAAGTGGCTCCCGCTGCCTTGAGTGTATTGAATGTATCGCTCGCCCTTGGCGTGCTGGCCCTTTTGATCGCGATTTATTGGATCGTTCGTCGAGTGCTCATGCGCCGAAAATCATCGTTGAATCCTGATGACTTGTTGCCCGAGGAAGGGCGTGTGGAACGTGTGCTGCATACCTACGACCATTCCATTGCCAGTTTTTCTCCACTGCCTACTCATCCGCAACCCTTGGTGTTTCCGGCCGCTCCTTCTCCTTTTCCGGTTACAAAACCGGCTGCTCCGTCGGCAACGCCCGTTGCCTCCTCGCTGATTTCACCGTTCCCCTTACTACTGCCGGCACCTTTGCCACCCACTACTCCATTGCCCGAGGCCGGTGATCCCACCTTTGATCTGTTTCAAACCGACTTAACGGAAAATACCGAAGAAGCCCTGCTGGAGCGGTATGAAGACGATGCCTTGCAAGATCTAGCTCACAAACATTAAACTTGTTCAACGGTGATGCGTGGGTCGATCGCCATTTTGAGCGTTTGTTCGATGTAGGGAAATGTCGCCGATTCGCCAATGGCACAGTTTCCGCAGGCTCCGTAATAGCGCACTTTGATGTTCGTTCCTTCAATGTCCATAATTTCCATTCCGCCTCCGTCCATCATGAGCGCAGGGTAAATCTCGGGCTCCAACACTTCGTTGACCCAATCCACTTGATCGTCGATATCCATGGTGGCGAAATCTTTTTTAGGCGTGCTCATGCGGGGTGAGTTTAAGCTGTGAATCCTGCTCCATTTTTTCTTTGATCAATTGAATCTCGTCCAATAGTTTAACAAAATCTTCTTTGGGCATGATGTGCGTGCCAACCAATCCCAGCTTGAGATTGAGATCCTTTTTCTTTAACAATCGATTGAGAAACCAGAATCCGCCAAAAAAGTAGACGTACACCACCAAAAAAGCCAGAGGGTGCTGCGTAGAAAGAATAAAATCATACATCGCATGGATTCCCATGGCTAAGGTTAAGCCAATCAAATACATTTCGCGATAATACAGGTCGGATTTTTTGAAGCGCAAGACATTTTTCATAAACTGCAAAATCGGGTGATGCTCCTTCTTCATGTATTGAATTTTAAGCACGGGTGACGCAAAGTGAGCCATTCCATAATAATAACCCAATATTCCGGAGCACAACACATGCACCATGGTCACCACCGTAACTCGCATGAGCGCAAATACAAAAAATCCACCCGCGGAAAGCTGACCCCAATTGTGGCTGAAGTAGACCATGTTTTCATAAAAAGCGAACCCCAACGCGCTAATGATTGCCAGCCGTATGACGTCGTCGATTGAATTAAAAAAGCGCCGGCTGACCAGTCTCATCATCCAAAACTTGGCAAATTCCTCGATGACCCCTACCCCCACAAAGCTCAGAAACAGAGCCAACAATGGATTTTCAAAAAATAAATTTTTCAAGTTTTCCTGAAAATCAACCGGATTGACCTGAAAGAAAATAAGATTGATGGTTTCGCCCCAATACCCCTGGTAAATCAAAATCAATCGCCGCGATCATGCCCGCAATAAACGTAATAAGCACCAACCAAGGATTTTTACGGTGATGCCTTAAGAACAAATAAAGCCATGCGATAGCGGGCAACACAGCACTGAGAAGGACAATGGCGGTTTTGAACATTATTTTTGGTTATCTTTGCTTAGTATACTTATATCCTGGGGATTTTCACAAGGTCACTGCCGAGTCACTGGATCACTAGGTCACTCGCTTCGCTTGATCACTAGATCACAAAATTATTAATTATTTTTTGCCCCAGTGATCAAGTCCCGATGATCATCGGGACGAGTGATCCAGTGAAGAAGTGATCCAGTGACTTAGATGACATAATGCCCCCCCACGCTTTGGCGTCGCTTTGCGCAGGCGTCTAAAATGGCTTTAGCTACCAGTTTTCGGTGATGAATGCGGATATCACGCGAGGGGATCGAGTCGATTTCGACCCGTGCCTGCGCATATCCGTCCGCACTACGAATAATTCCAGCATGCTCCCACATGATTTTTCCCAGGCGCTTGGCATAGGCTTTTACCTCGGGGAGAGGTTCGATGATGAGGGTGGGTGGGTTTTCGAATGATGTTTTTTGAAGGCGCGACCCTTCGACGAGCTCAGGATCATTCGCGCCTTCTTTCGACTCAATACTATTTGCCAAGCGCTCGGCAAATACCATTCCTTCTAAAAGGGCGTTTGACGCCAGTCGGTTGGCTCCATGCACGCCGGTGCAGGCAACTTCTCCCACGGCATACAAACCCGGCAGCTGGGTTTTTGCATTCAAATCGACCGGAATCCCGCCGCTGGCAAAGTGGGCCACCGGGGTAATGGGTACGCGGTCTACTGTTAAGTCGATGCCATAGTCTTTCAGGCGTTTATAAATGTTGGGAAACTTTTTTGATTTCAGCCGCGTTCAAATGATTCATTTGCAAATAAACTCCCCCTTCATTTGCTCAAAATAAATCGCTCGAGTGACGATGTCTCGCGGCGCCAATTCAGCGTCCACATGAACCTTTTAAAAACTCAACTCCGGCCTCATTTACAATTTTAGCGCCGAAGCCACGCAGCGTTTCGGACAACAAAAAATAACGCCCTGCGTCTAAATGATCCACCGCGGTGGGAGTAACCTGTTTAATCAAATGATTGAGAATGTCTTGCCCGGTAAAATCACTGGTGTGCCATACGCGCGCATGGCTGTGTGCCGCTTCGAGCGCGGGTTCCTGCTGAAAGGGAACCCCGATCGATTTTAAAAATCGAATCGAGCGCGGAGCATGCTCCACTAAAACCCGCACCGCCTTTTCGTCATTCAAATAACTGCCGGCCTTGAGCGTATCTTGAATGTGCGACTCGAAGGAATCTTCCGGCAACATGACCGCAGCCACTCCGCCCTGAGCCCAATAAGTATTGGCTTCACGCAATTTTCCTTTGGTTACCACCGTTACCGAGCCTTTATCCTTTAAAAAATAAGCGGCCGAGAGTCCGGCGATACCGGAACCAATGATGAGAAAATCGGTTTGATTCATTTTTTATAGTCAATCCTTATTCTTATAACTTCTTTTGCGAAAATACCTCCACTTGCCTGTTGATATTATAGCGATCCGGTGTTTTTGATACAAAAATAAGCCGCCCCCGCAATCATAGCAGCGTTGTCGGTGCAGTAGATTAGTTTTTGCGGCATGCAAAGCGGCAGGCGGTCGTTTAATTTTTCGGTGACCGCTTGGCGGAGCGACTGGTTGGCCGACACTCCCCCGGCCAAATGAACCTCTTTTACATCGAAGGCTTCGGCGGCGGCCACGAGTTTATCGGAAAGGACATCGATTACGGCTGCCTGAAAGCTGGCGGCAAGGTTGTTGATATCCGTTTCTGAAAGAAGGCGCGAATGATCCTGAGCTCGTCGAAGGGTCGCGCCTTCTTTGGTTAAATTCTCTACCTGGCGCAATACCGCGCTTTTAAGGCCGGAAAACGAAAAATTATAACGATTGTTTTTGTCTAAATGCACGCGCGGAAAATTGAAGGCGGCAGGATTACCGGCGGCGGCACGTTTGCTGATGATGGGCCCGCCGGGGTATCCCAGCCCCAACATACGCGCAACTTTATCAAACGCTTCACCGGCGGCATCATCCAAAGTTTCGCCGATCGATTCAAATTCGTGATGTCCTTTTAACCGTACCAATTCGTTGTGTCCTCCGGAAACCGTGAGCACCAAAATAGGAAATTGAATTGGCTCGCTGCGCTCCAAAAAATTGGCATAAATATGCCCGGCAATATGGTGCGTGGGAATCAACGGCTTTTGATACAAATAACTGAGCGCCTGTGCGGTATTCACCCCCACCAAAAGCGAGGCGATCAGGCCCGGCGCGTGCGTAACGGCGATCGCGTCGATGTCACCCCATCCCACTCCGGCTTTTTCCAAGGCTTCGTCGATCACCGGATTGATTTGTTTAAGATGCTCACGCGCTGCCACCTCGGGAACTACTCCCCCGGTTTTGGTGTGCAAATCCATCGAACTGGCGATCACATTGCTGTGCACCTTGATTCCGTCTTCCACCACGGCGGCTGCCGTTTCGTCACAACTGGTTTCGATTCCGAGTATTTTCATAGCTTGAGCTTGGGTCTTATCTTTTTATTCAAGTGACATAATAATACCTAATTACGAATACACAAATTACAAACAAATTCAAATACTTAAATACCAAATAATTTAAAACTTAAAATTTGAAATTGGTTATTTGGTATTGCTTGTGATTTGTGTATTGGGTATTCGTAATTTAATATATGAATATGATCAACCCAATCGCATTCCAACTTGGCCCCATTTCGGTTCATTGGTATGGCATTCTTTATGGCGTGGGGTTATTTGTGGGCCTGTGGATGCTGACGCAGTTGAACCAAAAACGACCGGTTTTTAAAAACAATGATTCATGGTTTGATTTGCTATTTTGGGTATTTTTGCTGGGGGTGATTTTAGGAGGTCGATTGGGCTACGTGCTGTTTTACAATCTGCCGTTCTATCTGGAGCCTCTCGCTAAAATTTTTGCCGTGTGGCAAGGCGGCATGTCTTTTCATGGCAGGCTTTTGGGCACTGCACTGGTGACCTATTTATATGCCAAAAAGCGCCGCGTCCGTTTTGTGGATGTCGCCGATTTACTCGTTATTCCCAGGGGCGCTGGCCCAAAGCCTGGGCCGATTGGGGAATTTTATTAATGGTGAATTGATGGGGCGAGTGATTCAAAACGAATCGTGGCAATGGCTGGGGGTCGATTTTGGCGATGGTCTTCTGCGCTACCCTTCCCCCCTTTTTCAGTCGATCGCTTTATTGGTGAATTTTTTGATCCTGCTCTTTATTTTCAACCAAAAACCCAAACCAGGAACGCTGCTGGCCAGCTACCTGATGATGAACGGGGGCTTTCGGCTAGTCACCGAACTCTTCCGCGAACCCGACACCCAGATTGGCTTTCTAATCGGCCATTTAACCTTGGGTCAGATCCTGAGCGTGGGAGTAATGGGGGTGGGGGTTTGCACGCTCGGCTTTTCTCTAAAATTCAATAAGAGTACTTGAAACAAGTTTGATAAAAGACCTCACTTGCTCACTCCTCATTATGAGCTACGTGCGTATTCCATGGCAGTTTCTTTTGCTTCACTTCTATTAATTGCTGGATAAATAGACTGAGGAAACAGTGCCTCATCTAGCCTATGGTCAAAAAATCTTGCCACCTCGTACTCTTTCCAAGATCCCCCTCGTAAATTCATGTAATTTATAAATTGACGCTGAGTAAATATTTGAAATTCGTAATTTACACCTCCTATTATGTAATTTACCTTTGTCAATTCTAGGGCTGCGGAACCCACATTCCCTTTCTGCCTTCCGTACACCTCACGAAATTCTAATCCTTCGGCTTTGGCCGCTCTTTGAAGTGCGCTTTGAAATTCATTAATATCCTCTTGAGATTGACAAATAACTTGCAGACCGTTTAAGTCTCTATCTAATAAAGACATATCTTTTGTGTCTCTTCTTAACATTTTCAATACGCGAGAAATCGGACTCTTAGTTCTTTGTTCAACTACTATATTTGCTGCAGAGCCGTCTTCTCTAGTGAATTGGCGCACTGCAATGGGCGTTAGCTTATGCCCATCTGGAATTTGATCTGGTGGACTAGGAAGACATTCCACTTCAATGCACCTCATTGAAACATCTTCATGCTGTGATAATAGGTACATATCGCTGTGTTTACCCATATGCCCATTCCGAACGAAAAGGCGTTCATTCATTAAATCATTTAAACGATCTAATCCATCTTTTTTTTCTTCAATGTAGGTGTCTATTTTGGCAATTAAATCAATAAGAATCAATTTTCTTTTTGCCTCAAACCGAATGCGCTCATCGTATCGTCTGTCCATTGATAATAAAAGGAGCTTAGCCGGATCGTTACAACTTTTTACCTCATTCATATGATCAATTTGCCATTCATCCTCACGAAACATTTTTTGAACTACATCCGAAATAAGGCTATTCACTATTTGGCCATAGCGAACAAGTATCGACTCTGGCAGCCGACCACAATGTCCAAACACTTTTTCAGTCATTCTATCCCTTATAAATTTAGCTAACTCAATATTTGAGGATAACCTGTCTGCTTTTTTAAGATCTCGTAGCGTCACCCCACTTGGCAACAATTCCTCAATCTCCCTCCTTTTTTCAACAAACTGTTCATATCGACTTGGCCCGTCCACCCCCTTCCCCCTCCCTGTTCGTGCTAGTTTCAACAAAGCGGTGAGATCACTTTTTGCTGTGACTGCAAAAATGGTTCTTCCGGGCTTATCGCCAAGTTCTGGATAATTTTGCACATATCTCTCGGGCAAAGACATAGTGGTTTTATTATATTGTATTAAATAAAATAATAACTATACTTGTCAATTTATTCCCCCTGGAACTAAAAAAACCTCCACTGGGGAGTGAGGTGTGTTTTGGGGCTTAAAGCTCAACGTGCAAAACTCACCTCACGCGGTGTGAAGTTGGACGAGTTTAGTGCAAATTGGGCAATACGAAATGTTCATAGGGCTATTGAGCAATTACTTCTCATTTTATCGAATTTTTAATAAATGTCAATAGCTGTTGAAAATTTGGCTTAAATATGCTAAAATATAAAGATATTTTTAAGGTTGGCTGGTGAACAAAAAATGGCTGAAATTCATTGGTTTGAACTTAATTCTGCTCCTTGCGGTTGCGCTCGCGGTGCATCGTGGAATTTTTTGGGCATTCAAACTGGGGTTCAAAATCGTTTTTATGACTTTGATCAGGCAAGTTCCAACATTGTGGTGATTGCGATCGATGAGCGCACATTGGCCGAAAATGGCTTGGGTCCTTTAAGCCAATGGCAGCGAAATTATTACCGGGTGGCGATTGAAACCCTGCTGAATGCGGGGGCGCAGGTGGTTGGTCTGGATGTAACCTTGCCCAATGCCTCGGTGAATGGCCCAGAAGACGAAGCGCGTTTGGCTGATCTTTTGAGCGTCATCACAACGTAGTGGCGGCCGCACGCATGTATACCGATGCTGACGGCGCTCAGGCGGAGCTTCCCAGCCAATCGTGGGCTGTGCCCACGGCTCAATCGGGATGGATTAATGTGAAGGTGGATGCGGATGGTTCTGTGCGTCAAATTCCTCTGTTTTACTTGTTTGAAAATGAGGTGATTGAGGCATTTTCATAGAATTGCACAACATTTTTTGAACACTCATGTGAGTCATTATCCGGTTGATGGAGATTTTTTGACACTAGAACCGTCCGGGTCCGTTCCGGTGGTGCGACAAGTCGATGAATCTCGTGGGGCGCAGCGTTCGTTGATGAACATCAACTATTTTGCCGGCCCGGGGTCTTACACCACACTTTCGTTTTGGGATGTGTATCAGGGTAAATTGGTCGATACTCACGGCCAACCGGTATCACTCAGCGGTAAAATCGCTTTGATCGGGCCCACGGCCATCGACCTGCAAGACACGTATCTTTCCCCCGTGAGCGAGGGGGCCCAAATGGCGGGTGTTGAAATTCACGCCAATGCGGTTCAAACCCTCATCGAAGGTCGCTTTTTACGAAATCAATCTTCGACTTCTTTGTGGATCTTGCTGATTGCCACGCTGCTGATCAATGGACTTTTGTTTGGACTATTGCGGGCGCGTTACGCCACCCCACTTTTTTTGGTGGAACTGATTGCCTGGCTGATTGCGGGAATTGCCGCTTATGAAAGTGGATTGCTATTGAATGTGGTCTATCCGATTTTTGCATTGATACTAAGCTTTACCGGTACTTTTTTGGTGCGCTACGTGTTGGAGGCGAAGGATCGACGTTTTTTGGAGCGCGCCTTTGGGCATTACCTGAACCCCACCATGGTTGAGCAAATCATTAAAAATCCTTCCCTTTTGAATTTGGGTGGTGAAAAACGCATGGTAACCGTGTTTTTTTCGGACGTTGAACACTTCACGTCGATTTCTGAGCGTATGCCTCCCGAAGCGCTGATGAGCTTTTTGAATGAGTACTTGGCCGCTATGTCCGATGTGATTTTGAAATACAATGGAACGCTGGATAAATACGAAGGCGATGCCATTATGGCATTTTGGAACGCCCTGATTGAGCAAAAGGACCACGCTAAACTGGCTTGTTTGGCCGCACTGGAAAATCAAAAAATACTAAGTCAGCTTGGGGAAAAATGGGCGGCGAAAGGGTATCCGGCTTTGCATGTGCGCATTGGCCTTAATACCGGTGACGTGATTGTGGGCAATGTGGGGTCCAAAGATCATATTAATTACACAGTGATGGGCGACGCGGTGAATTTAGGGTCTCGATTGGAAGGGGTGAATAAAGTGTATTCTACCCGCATCATGATTTCGGAAAGCACCTATGATCACGTCAAACAAGACCTCGTTTGCCGCGAGGTTGACCGGATTCGCGTGAAGGGAAAACACGAGGCAGTGCGTATTTTTGAGTTGATTGGGGTGAAAGAGGAAGTTTCCAGCACTCAAATTGAGCTTATCAAGCGCTTTGAAGAAGGGCTGGAGCACTACCGCACGCGCAACTTTTTAGCCGCAATCGATCTGTTTCGCTCGCTGGAAAGGATCCGATTGCCCTTTTATTCATTGCGCGCTGCGAACAACTCGAAAACAATCCACCCGCTGCCGACTGGGACGGCGTATGGCAGCTGACCGAAAAGTAAGCCTTGTTTGGCTTTGCGACTACGACTAGGCTTTTAGCAAATAGGCGGCAGCAAACACCACCGAAATCAGCATGGCGTTGATCATCATCATAATGTAGTCGCGCGTGTAAGGAGGGTTTTTTGAGCCACTTTGAAAGATCCAGCGCGATACGTCGAAGAAGTAGGTGCCCAATACCAAAACGATCAAATAACTCATGAGCATTTGATTATAAAAAACCGAGGTGAATGATAATGGAACGGTGGCTTCGACCGGGCCGATTAAATACAGTGAGACCAAAATAATGGTGCCGACATGTATGACTTGGTCCAACACGTACAACTCAAATTTGTTCCAATGGGGAACATACTTTTGAGCGCTGATTTTGAGTTGGTCGCTTAGGTTGTGCACCAAAAAAATCAATCCAATGCCCCACCACACCAGCGGCTGGTTGGAAAAAGGAAATACGAGCAATCCTGAAATCACCAAATGGGCAAAACTGTGGATCAGTACGCCTAAAAAATGCTTTTCTTTGTATTGCACTAACTGACGAGACTGAAGGGGGAAATCGGCTAGAAAATGAGAAAGAATTAGGTGGAGTGTGAGATACATTATTTTAATTACGAATGACGAATTACGAATGACGAATGACGAATTATGAATTACGAATTATGAATTACGAATGACGAATTAATAGAGTTCATTGGCTCTTTTCACCACTTCGTAACTCACTCGGGTTGCGATCGACTCGTTCGTTTGCAATAAGTGATTGAAGTCCTCTTTGCTCAACGTCAACACTTCAACATCGGTAAGGGTTTTTAGGGTTGCATTGCGTGGCTCGTTAGACACCAGTGCCATTTCTCCAAAAAATGCATGATCGCCCAAGGTGCTCAAAATGGCATTGTCACGGATGACCTGAACTTTGCCGCGCTTGATGATGTACATGGTGTCGCCCAGCTGTCCCTCTTCAAAAATAATATGGTCTGCGGGAAAATAATTCATTTGCACCGTGCGGGCAATTTGATTGAGATCTTCGTCGCTCAATGATGCGAAAAAGGGAATGTTTTTTAGAATTTGTAGCATTTTATTTTTAGGAGTAAGGATTAAGTGGTAAGGAATAAGCTCGGGAGGTTGGGATGAGTTTTTTTCATCCTTCCCAATCCCTTATTCCTAAGAAGATTTTATCACCCTCCCCCCACTTACACCATTGCTTTTTTAAAAAAGATATGCTACGGTCGAAGCTCGTGGTCATTTTAATTTTCATCCCTTGAATAAAATAATTGTAAAAGGGGCTCGCGCCCATAATTTAAAGAACGTCGATGTAGAAATTCCACGCGATCAACTCGTGGTTTTAACCGGCCCTTCGGGCTCGGGCAAATCGTCGCTCGCGTTTGATACGATCTACGCCGAAGGTCAACGCAGGTATGTGGAAAGTTTGAGCACCTACGCGCGCCAGTTTTTACAATTGATGGAAAAACCCGATGTGGATTCGATTGAAGGTCTTTCGCCCGCTATTTCGATCGACCAAAAAACCGCCAGCCGCAATCCACGTTCAACCGTAGGAACGGTGACTGAGATTTATGATTATTTACGCCTTTTGTTTGCCAAGGTTGGCACGCCTCATTGCCCTGAATGCAATCGATTGATTCAACGTCAATCAGCAAGCCAAATGGTGGATATTATTGCCGACATGCCCGAAGGCAAACGCTTTATGCTTTTGTCCCCTATCATTAAAGATCGAAAAGGATCGCACGAAAAAGTGATCGAAAAAATCAGAAAAGATGGTTTTGTGCGCTTCCGTGTGAATGGAACTATTTATACCGTCAATGAAACAGTTGCCTTGGATCCCAAAAAAAAGCATAGCATCGAAATTGTGGTCGATCGCTTGGTGGTGCGCGATTTAAAGAAAAAATGGGTCACGCTTCAATCGGGCGAAACCGTTGAAGAAAAAAATGAAGATCGTTCGCGCTTGGCTGATTCCCTTGAAACTGCTTTGCGATACGGCGAAGGCATGATTAAGGTGGTGGATGCCGATACGAATGAAGAAGAGCTTTTTTCGGAAAATTTTGCCTGCGACCACTGCAACATTTCCATCCCCGAAATTCAGCCTCGCTCGTTCAGCTTTAATTCGCCCCATGGGGCATGTGAGGATTGTCATGGCCTGGGAACCAAGCAAAAAATCAATCCCGATTTGGTGATGCCTAACCCCAAACTTACCATTGCCGAGGGAGCAATTTTGCCTTGGTCGAATTCGTCCATGCGGCTGAATTGGTACAATGGACTTTTAAAAGAGGTGGGCAAAAAACACGGATTCAGTATCGATACGCCGATCGGCAAGCTGACCGATGAACAAGTGCGACTGATCCTTTATGGCACTGGCGAAGAAACCTATCGCACCCATTACAGCTCGCAACACAACAGTCATGAATACACCACCACGTTTGAAGGCGTCATTCCCAATTTGGAGCGGCGCTATCACGAGTCCGAATCGGATTACGTGCGGCATAACATTGAACGTTTTATGGAAGAACTGGCCTGCGAAAGCTGTGGTGGACAACGGCTTAAGCGCGAGGCGCTGAGCGTTCAAATCGATCAAAAGTCCATCATTGATGTGACCGAGTTTTCCGTGGAGCAGGCGCAAGCATTTTTTGCCAAATTCAAACCTGAACATCCCGATTACTCTTTGAATGATTCCCAATACGCCATTTCGAAATTGATCATTCAGGAAATTTCAAATCGCCTGGAGTTTTTGAACAATGTGGGGCTTTCTTATTTAACGCTCAGTCGGGCGGCTAATACCCTTTCGGGCGGAGAAGCACAACGCATTCGCTTGGCCACTCAAATTGGCTCATCCCTTCAGGGAGTGCTTTATGTTTTGGATGAGCCGTCGATCGGATTGCATCAGCGTGATAACGATCGCCTGATTAAAACCATGGAGAATTTACGTGATTTGGGCAATACCGTTTTGGTGGTGGAACATGACGAGGATACGATCAATGCCGCCGATTATGTACTGGATATCGGTCCGGCTGCCGGAAAACATGGAGGCTATGTGGTGGCAGCGGGAACCGCTGAAGAGATCAAGCAAAATAAACAATCGATCACCGGTGATTATTTATCGGGACGGAAACAGATTGAAATTCCGGCCAAGCGCCGCAAGGGCAGCAACCATTTTTTAGAGATACTAGGTGCCGAGGAACACAACCTTCGCAAGGTGAATGTGAAGATTCCTTTGAACTGTTTTATTGGCGTGACCGGTGTATCGGGCTCGGGAAAATCGTCATTGATCAATCATATTTTGTGCCCGGTGCTCAACACCAAGCTCAACCGTGCCAAGCAACGCGCCGGAAAACATGAGGCGATTAAAGGCATTGAACACTTGGACAAAATCATTAACATTGATCAATCCCCCATTGGCCGTACTCCCCGCAGTAACCCTGCCACCTACACCGGAGTGTTTACGAATATTCGCGAACTGTTTGCCTCAACCAGCGAGGCGCAATTGCGTGGCTACAAAGAAGGGCGCTTTAGTTTTAATGTAAAAGGCGGCCGTTGTGAATCGTGCAAAGGAGACGGGATTGTGAAAATTGAAATGCACTTTCTACCGGATATTTATGTGCCTTGCGAAATTTGTAAAGGCAGACGCTACAATGCCGAAGCGCTGGAAATTACCTGGAGGGGCAGCAACATTGCCGACGTTCTGGACATGACGGTGAACGAAGCGCTGGAAGCCTTTGAAAGCATTCCACAAATCAAGAGCAAATTGGAAACCTTGCAAGATGTGGGATTGGGATACATTCACTTGGGTCAGAGCGCCACCACGCTTTCGGGTGGAGAGGCTCAGCGGGTCAAGCTGGCTACCGAGCTGGCTAAACGTGCTACCGGCCGCACCATTTATGTGTTGGATGAACCCACCACCGGGCTTCATTTTGACGACGTTAAAAAACTGCTGAATGTACTTCAGGCCTTGGTAGATAAAGGAAATACGGTGCTGACCATCGAACACAATTTGGATGTGATCAAGTCGGTGGATTATGTGATCGATTTAGGGCCCGAAGGTGGCACCGGGGGCGGCAACATTGTATGCACCGGTACGCCCGAAGAAGTGGCCAAGCACAAAGAAAGCCACACCGGACGCTATTTGGCGAAAATGCTTCTTTAAATTACTTATTATCAATTATTTATTACTTATTAACTGCTCGTTCAAATTCCCTGCCAGTTAATAAGTAATGGTTAATAAGTAATTATTCGCTGCGTTTAGCAACCAATAGTGTCATATCATCTTGTTGAGGGGCTCCCCCCATGAATGACTGAATGTCTTTAGCAACACGGTCCATAATGGTATTGGCACTTTTGTGATGCGCGTTTTTTACAATCGCATTCATCAACCGCTCCATCCCGTATTGCTCTCGGTGGTCGCGGCGCGCCTCTAGCACCCCGTCGGTATACAGTACGGCAATGTCGTTGGGCTGCATTTCGATTTGATGCGTGGTGATTCGTGCCGATAGGTCGGGCACCATTCCCAATGCCATTCCTCCGATTGGCAAGAGCTCGACTTGATTTTGTTCAGCACGATACAACAAAATAGGGTAATGGCCGGCCTGTGTAAACGAAAGCGTATTGATGGCGTGATTCCAATTGGCCATCACCATGGTCATAATGAATTCAGAACTGAATTTTCGGTGAAATACCTGATTCAAGGCGATCAAAATTTCTTCGGTGGAACGATATTGATTCATGAATGCGGTGATGAGCGCATTATTTAACACCGCAATTAAACTTGCGGGCATCCCGTGCCCCATCACATCGCTCACATAAAACATCAAATTTCCTTCATCCACGGGCAAAAAATCGTAGTCATCCCCGCCCACCGTTTCGGCCTGCCACAAACCCGCTGCCAGATCGAGATTGGGCACTTGTGGCACCGATTGAGGCAATAGTTCGCGCTGGATGCGTCCAGCGAGTTCTAGCTCTTTTATCATTTGCTGCAAACCAAATTGGGTTTGAAGATAAGGAGTTTTTTGATCGGTAGGGGTCCATTTAGGCATCGGTTTTTTTAATAACAATTAAAGTGATATCGTCGGCTTGGGGATAACTGCCCATGTAGTCACGCACATCTTTCATAATTCCATCATGAATCTCGCGCGCTGTATTTAAATGACTGTTTTTTAAAACTGATTCTTTAAAACGCTCCATTCCATAATTTTTAGTGGGGGCTGACCAAGCCTCGGGAATCCCGTCGGTGTAAAGTACAATCACGTCTCCTTGAGCTATTTTGACCGACTCCGTTTTAACCACTTTGCTCACGTCGGGAACCATTCCCAATGCCATTCCTCCGGACGATAACACTTTGAGTTCGTTTCCACTCACATGGATCATGGGGTCGTGCCCGGCCTGGGTAAAATGAATGGTGGAATCGGAAACCGACCAAATCGCCATCAACATTGTCATGAAAACATCTGCACGTGTTTTGGCTTTTAAAATACGGTTCAAATGGATCACTAATTCTTGAGTGGTGTTGTACCGATCCATAAAAGCCGGGACCAATGCATTGTTAATGGCAGAAACCAATCCGTCCGAAACTCCATGGCCGGTTACGTCGGCAATGTAAAAAAGCAATTGGTCGTCCCCAATGGGAATGAAGTCGTAACAATCTCCCCCCACCTCTTCGGCCGATTTTAAGCTCGCCGCCATATCCAACCCTTTCATAACCGGCAGTTCGGTTGGTAGTAACGCGCGCTGAATTTCTCCGGCCAATTCCAACTCACGCGTGAGCTTTTCTTTTTCCACCAATTGGTCGGTACTATTTTTTAAATCAGCCGCCATTCGATTGAACGTTTGGGCCAATTGCCCCATTTCGTTTTTGGTATTCACATCGATGTGAGTGTCCAGATCTCCTTTACCAATTTTCAACGCTCCTTGAGTGAGAGTTTTGATCGGCTTGGTAATTTGTCCGGCAATGATTTGCCCCACCGCTAACGTAATTAAAATGCCCAGCGCCGCCAGAATGATCATGGAATTGCGTGTGGTGCGAATCCGTTCGGCCAAGGCTTGATACGTGACGCCGTAGCGCACCGAAAATGCGCGGAGAGAATTGTTGGGATCGCGAAAGGGATAAATCACGTCGCTGATCTGCTCGTCTGCAGAAATAGGATCCGCTTGCGCTCCATTAAAATCTGTAAAATCCACTTCGGTTTGGCCTTCGGAACGACTGAGATACACCACACGACCTTCGACGGTTTTTACCGATGGTAAAATCGCCTGAATGCGCTCCAACAATTCTTCGTCAACCAATTTTACCTGATTATTGGCCGACTGATAGAGCGCCTCACCAGCGTAATTGAATACCCCCATTCCATCGATATCTTCGTTTAAGTTAAAAATTTCGGCTTCAACGCGCTTAAAATAAACATCGATGCCTTGCAACAAATTATTCTCGTAATTGGCGATCACGCGCTCGTGGGTCAAATCGGCAAAGCTGATGGCATTTTCAAAAATATCCAAGTTAATTTCCTTCACCTTTTGGTTGACTACAAAATAAGCGGTGGTGATTAAGGTGAGCAAAATCACAAACGAGGTTCCGGCAATGATTTGAGCACGAATAGAACGGAGCATCGAAGAAAGATTAATCTTTTTATTATAGCATTTTTCCCTCGAAAATTCAATGGTAAAACTTGACAAGTAGGCATGCTATTTGGTTTAATTTTCCCCTTAACCCCTAACCCATTGCCCTATGGGACGAGCCGGAAAAAAGCCTTCTATTCGACACAATGAAAATGAAGCAATAAAATCCCTTTTAAGAGCCTCAAAAGCCCAAAACTTTGGGCCGGACCAAATGCCCCTAGCAACCAATGGCAGGCCTGATTTTTTGATTTGCGGCGCCGTACGCGACGCGCTTTTTAGTGTTTTTAAATTATCGGGCACTCTTGCCTCCGATAACATTCCAGCACTAAAGGAGCGCTTGGATGATTTACAACTTGAGTTAATGGAAACAATGGAGGCGAGCGGGTTGAACGAAGGACCACTCACTAATGCACGCGCCTTGGTGGATCAAGTTTTGCAAGCTGCTGGATATGACCCCGAGGCATTTGGAGGAACCGAGGAAATCTATAACTACAAAACGCACCAAAAAGAACCGCATGGTCGAACTATGTCTCTGCAAGATTTATGCACAGCTCTCGATCGGCTACCTGTCACCGATGCGCTACAAGCGTTGCGACAGGGCGTTTTAGAAGCCTTGAAGGCGAACGAAGATTTACAAACCGACCTTAGACTACGATGGGTTGATGAGCAAATGCAAAACCTAGGCGTTGTTAAGCCCAGCGCAGATCAAGGGAAAACACCAAAAAAACATGTGGGGCCCCGTAGCAATCGTTGGGAATATAGGTAAGCCTAAACCGTCAACAAAATAAAGGCCACTGTTGCCCCAAACAACGCCCCCACAATCACTTCGATGTGAGTGTGACCGAGCGATTCTTCGAGTTTGGCTTTGGGCATTAGTTTGTTTAGCCAGTAGGCGTGTTGACCGGCTTCGTTGCGCACATTGATGGCGTCATACATCACCACCAGTGCCACCACTGCGCTGGTCATAAACGCGGTGCTTTGAAGTCCTTCGCGGTAGGCCACCACCACCACCAATGCGGATACAAACGATGAATGGCCACTGGGCATTCCCCCGGTGTTGATGAAGCGGATTTTGTGACGTTGACGAAAAAGATCCACCATTGCCTTGGCAATTTCGGCAGCCAAAATGGCCACAAAAGGGATCGAAATGGGATATTCGCGAAAGAATTCCATGACAAAAATTTATTACGCTTATTCTAAGTTAAAAAGGGGGGTCCATGCAAGCGTTGTCGGGTTGTTTGTTTCCCTGTTCTATGGTACTATCCGATCAAACACAAATCCAATGACATACTTATTTAAACGGCTCATTGCTTCGGCAATGCTTATCGTCACCCTTACGGCTTGCGGCGGATCCACACCCCCCGAGGACACCCTTCAAACCTATCAGGGCGATCATTTCACGATCAGCGTTCCCAAGGAGTGGGAAGTTTTGACGCGCTCTGATTTTTTTGCCGATATTCCTCAGCAGGCTTTGGTGGCCTTTACCAGCCCCGAAGGTTACGACGGGTTCTTTTTGAACATTAGCGTATTGGGTGAAGACCTAAATCAAGCCGTTTCTTCGATCGATTATGGACGTGCCAATATTAATTTAGCCAATCAAAACGTGGTGGACTACGAAAAAATACAAGAGGCCACGCTCGACGTGGGTGAACAAAAAGCCTTGGTTCATATTTTCCACGGGCGACTAAATCCGAGCGAGAAATTGATACGTTTTGTGCAAATGTATGTTACCAGCGGAGAAATGGGTTATGTTGTTTCGGCAGGAATGCTGCCCGACACCCCCAAAGATATTCGTGATCAAATAGGAGCGGCAGTGACCAGCTTTCGGTTGCAGTAATTTTATAACCTTGGTATTCGAGTTGCTTTTATTGGGCAACTTTGTTAAAAATGCCTTGCACCCAAAATAAGGTACCGTGGCGAAGCCTGCCTACCGGTAGGTAGGTTGGCTCATTTTCTACCATGGTGCAATCAAGGTTCCGCTCGCGCAGGTTTCAAGAGCGCTCAAATCAAAGGTACCGTGGCGAAGTTGGCTAACGCTGGGCTCTGCAAAAGCTCCATTCGCAGGTTCGAGTCCCGCCGGTACCTCCATTAATAATAGACTAAGTCGGCGGACGAGAAGTTGATCCGCCGCAGGCGGAAGTCCCGCCGGTACCTCCATTCATTTTTACCTGTTGCCCAATGTCTTCCTCGTCCGAAGTGGCTCTTTCACCATCGGTAATTCAGCGCCACGAAGGCTTGGGGATAGATTATGTTAAACGGCCTGGCGGACTACCTGACCTGATTAAACTCACGCGTCGCCGACTCCTTTTGACTCCCCGACCTTTTGCCACTACAAAAACTCATTACACCTTCTGCGTTTTGGGCCATACCGTTCACATCGAAGTGGATCGCGAAGCGACGCCGGAAGCGGAAAGCTTAAAACAAGTCGAACTGTTTGCTGAAGAGCTGGCGAATTTTTTACGCATAAAACAGCAAGAAGTAGTTCAGTTAGGCAATGAGGCCTCTCATTTTGAGCAACTCATTGCAGCGTTGGGCCAGGGCAACGCTTGGATTATTACCAGTGTGTTCCGGTTCGCCCATTCGGTGCGCAACGTATTTCATTTTCGATCCCCTTTTGTTAAACGATATACGCAAAATCATAGCAATTTGCTGTCGGACACCTTATCGATTGTTCAACAATCTATCCAGTCGGTTGAAACTTTACACCAACAATTAAACAATACTGGTGATGACTATTCAAATTCATTGCAAGAACTCTTGGGGAAAATATTGGCTGATCTGAATGCTTTAAGTAGTTCATTCGCATGCCAGATAGCGGCACAAAGCGCGATCCGAAACATCTTGGGCTACAACGACAGTCGCTCAACCTTATAAATCATCCCGCGTTTGTCATCGGTGATGTAGAGGGTTCCCCCTGGCTGGATTAAAAGATCGACCGGGCGACCGATTGACTGGCCATTTTCGTCGAGCCACCCAGTAATAAAATCAGATTGCTCGATTTCGTTTCGATCGTCGTCGAGTTTAATGTGGCGAATTTTATAACCCGTTGGCTCGCTGCGATTCCACGAACCGTGATAGGCCACCAATAGATCGAGTGCCATGTCTTCGGGCCATCCTTCTTCGGGCACAAAGGCAAGCCCGAGTGGTGCCGAATGGGCTTGTAGTTCAATTTTTGCTGGCTCAGTGGAGCCGCACCTATCCATTGATCGCTCGGGCTCAAAAGTGTGATCCCGCACTTGCTCTCCGTAACAATACGGCCAGCCATAATTGGCACCGGCCTTGAGCACATTGATTTCGTCGGGCGGCAGATCATCCCCCAAAAAATCACGCCCCATTTCGGTCACCCAAATACCACCCAATACGGGATCGATGGCTAAAAAAGGAGCGTTGCGTAACCCTGTAGCATAAGGTTCAAAATTCGCTCCGTCTTTTTCCATTACATACACAGCGGCCAAACGATCATCTTTTTCGACACAAGTGTCACAACTGGAGCCGATCGAAACGTATAAGCGATCATCAGGCCCAAATAATAAGGTGCGAGTGTAGTGCCGACCTCCAGCGGGTAAGTCGGCAATTTTTTCTAAATTTCCTTCGGTGTATAAACGCACTTTCGAAATTCGGCTGGTTTCGGCGACGTACATAATAAGCCCATCCTGCGGATCGAACGCGATCCCGTGGGGTCGGTCAAGCCCCGTAAAGACATCCGAAATACTGACCACCTCTCCATTCTTGCCGATTTGAATGTTACTCACGATTCCATCCTTGGTGCGACTGTACCAAAAATTTCCTAGTGCATCCGGGCCGGCCAACACGCGAATTCCTGGCAGATCAGTGACCCATTCACTGATTTTAAAACCAGCGGGCACTTGCAAAGGAATACTGGTTTCGTTGATCCCCGCGCTGGGCTGATTGGTTTTGGGTTTTAATTCACAAACGGGCACACATACTTGGATACAAAAATCGGCATCGGGTCCACAAGGGCTGCCGCATTCATTAAAAATTCCATTGCGTTTTTGACAGTCCAACTTTGCCTCGGAAAGATCCGCCGAAAAATCGTAAACAATTTTTTCAGGGAGGTCTTGTTGGATTGGCACGATTGGTTCGGACGAAGACGGGGTGCAGGCTGCCAAGCTTAATATGGCTGCGACGAGGAATATTCGCTTTTTCATCGTATTGGGTTTAAACTGACTGTGTGATTACTAGAATACAAAAAATCGCTAACATTTGCAAAAAAGATTATGTCAATTCTCACCGCTACTTTTTGGATTATTGTTTGGGTTTACGCCTTTGGAAAAGTAGCGGGTTGGGTCAAAATTCCTCATATTGTTGCACTGATTTTAGTGGGGCTTTTTTTGAATATTCCGCAAATTCACGCGCTATTTTTACAGGGGGCCCCGGTGGACGTGTTCGTGAGTGATTTGGGTGATATTGCGCTGGTGGCCCTTATGCTTTTGGCGGGGCTGGAAACGTCGGTGAAAGAATTTAAGCATGAATCAAAAGAGGCCGTCTCTATTTCACTCATTGCGGCACTCACTCCATTTACTGTTGGATTTTTGGCTTTTTATTGGTTGGGATATGATTTATTGGCCGCCATGGTGGTGGGCGTTTCAATGAGCATCACGGCCGAAGCAACCACGGCTGCTCTTCTTTTGGAGCTGAAAAAAATAAAGTCGCGCGTGGGAACTTTAATGATGGAGGCGGGCATTATTGACGATGTGCTCGGCATGAGCCTTTTCGTCATGATTACCCTTATTTTAGATCAGGTGCACCTAAGAGAAGATGTGTTGCTGGTGGTGGCCATTTTGGCCTTTTTTCTGGGTATTCTTTTGCAAAAACGCTTTCATCGGGCTCATGTGTCGATCGTTGCCCTTAAAAAATGGACCTTTCTTTTGATTGTGCCTTTTTTCTTTGTTTCCATGGGGTCCCATTTTGATTTACAGTCGGTGCTTTTGTCTCCACAATTGTTGGGGATTATTTTACTGATCGCTTTCTTTGGAAAAATGGGCGGTACTTTTTTGGCGCGCCCGTTTACGCGACTTACCTGGCGACAATTGCATTTAATCGGTTGGGCCATGAATAGCCGAGGAGCGGTGGGCCTTGCGCTTGCTTTGCTCGCTTTTCGAACACACCTGATTTCGGTAGAACTTTATTCGAGCTTGCTTTTGATGTCACTTTTAACCACCATCGCCTTCCCCTTCGTCATCACCCGAATGATTCGGCGTCATCCAAAAATTATGGATTAAGTGGAATTTTGTGTTACAATGCGCGAGCTTTTTAAATCGATGCCTTATGGAAGACTCCTCACCAAATGATGATTTGGCTGCAAAAGTGTCAGCTGCGCAGCAGCAAGATGACGCTCACAACCAAGCAGCCGCCGCCGGCAATGACTCGAAAGACGAGCAAGCTCAACAAATTGCCGATCTAAAAGAAGCACTCACGCGAACAGCGGCTGACTTTCAAAACTTTAAGCGCCGCGCCGAGGAGGACAAAATGCGTTTTGTAAAATTTGCCAATGCAGATTTGCTTCAAAAGCTACTCCCGATCCTTGATAATTTTGATCGCAGCTGCCAACACTTGCCCGAGAATTTAAAGGAGGATTCATGGGCTAAGGGAGTGATTCACACGCATGATGAATTGATGAAAACACTCGATTTGATTGGAGTAAAACGCATGGAAACTGTCGGTCAAAAATTGAATCCCAATTTGCACGAAGCGGTGATGCAGGGCGAAGGTGAACCGGATATTATCTTGGAAGAGTTTGAACCCGGTTATCTTTATAACGATACCTTGGTAAAAGTGGCGAAAGTAAAAGTAGGAGTTAAGAGTTAAGAATTAAGAGTTAAGAGTTAAGAATTAAGAGTTAAGAATTTTTTCTTGACGGATTTTATTAGCACTCTATAATTCTGAGTGCTAAATCTTTTAGCAACTCTTAATTGACCACTATTAACTCTTAACTAAATAAGAAATGGGTAAAATAATTGGAATTGATTTAGGAACCACAAATTCGTGTATGGCCGTGATGGAGGCGGGCGAGGCAAACGTGATCGCCAATGCCGAAGGCAATCGCACCACACCTTCGATCGTTGCCGAAAAAGATGGCGAACGGCTCACCGGTGTGGTGGCCAAACGTCAAGCGGTGACCAATGCAAAGAATACGATTTTTTCTGCCAAGCGTTTTATTGGGCACAAACTTGAAGAGGTAAAAAAGGAGGCTGAAAATATGCCCTTTGAAACCAAGGCAGGGGCCAACAGTGAAGTAGAAATTAAGATGGGTGACCAATGGTATAAACCTGCTGAAATTTCGGCGCGCGTGCTTCAAAAACTAAAAGCCGATGCCGAAGCGTACTTGGGAGAACCGGTAACCGAAGCGGTTATTACGGTACCCGCCTACTTTAACGACGCTCAACGCCAAGCCACCAAAGACGCGGGTAAAATTGCCGGGTTCGATGTAAAACGCATTATCAATGAACCCACCGCTGCCGCTTTGGCTTATGGTCTTGATAAAAAAGATAAAGAGGCTAAAATTGCCGTTTTTGATTTGGGAGGAGGAACATTTGATGTGTCTATTTTGGAACTGGGGACGGGGTGTTTGAAGTGGTTTCTACCAATGGAGATACCCATTTGGGTGGAGATGATTTTGATCAACGGGTGATTGATTATTTGGTGAGTGAGTTTAAAAAAAGTGATGGGGTGGACCTTTCAAAAGATCAGATGGCTATTCAGCGCCTAAAAGAAGCAGCTGAAAAAAGCGAAAATTGAACTTTCATCGGCTAACGAAACCGAAATCAATCTACCGTTTATTACCGCTGATGCCAGCGGTCCTAAACACATGAATTTAAAAATGAGCCGTGCCAAACTCGAGGAATTGGTTCATGACCTATTGGACCGATGCATTGAACCATGTCGCAAGGCTTTGCAAGATGCCAAATTGAGCGCGAGCGATATTGATGAAGTTATTTTGGTGGGGGGGATGACCCGTATGCCCGCTGTGCAAGCAGCCGCCAAAAAATTCTTTGGCAAAGAGCCTCACAAGGGGGTGAATCCCGATGAAGTGGTGGCGTTGGGTGCTGCGATCCAAGGGGGGGTTTTGATGGGAGACAGCAAAGTAAAAGACCTGCTCCTTTTGGACGTCACTCCCTTTCGCTCAGCATTGAAACGTTGGGCGGAGTAGCGACTCGCGTGATCGAACGCAACACCACCATTCCTACGTCGAAATCACAAACGTTCTCGACCGCGGCCGATAATCAACCCAGCGTGGATGTGCATGTGGTTCAGGGTGAGCGTGAAATGGCCGCGGACAATAAATCGCTCGGTCGCTTTATTTTAGATGGAATCCCCTGCTCCTCGCGGTGTTCCTCAGGTTGAAGTGACGTTTGATATTGATGCGAATGGAATTTTGAAAGTCACCGCCAAAGACAAAGGAACGGGCAAACAACAACACATTACCATTCAGGGCTCCAGCGGACTTTCGGATGAGGAAGTTGAAAAAATGCGAAAGGATGCCGAAATGCATGCCGAGGAGGATAAGAAAAAAAAGGAGAGTGTGGAAATTCGTAATAAAGCCGATCAAACCGTCTTTCAACTAGAAAAAATGATGCGCGAAAATGATGCGAAAATTTCTGACGAAGTTAAAAAACCGGTCAACGAAAAAATCAATGAGTTGAAAGAGTTATTAAAGGATGAGAAAGCTGACGTGGATGCTTTTAAAGAAAGCCACCGAAGCTTTGGAGCAAGAGGCTCAAAAAGTGGGGGCAGAAATTTATAAAGATGTCGATGCTGCCCAACCGAAAGAAGCAGCGGAGTTTTCCTTAGAGAATGTGGTGGATGCCGAGGTGGTTGATGATGGCAATGACGATACTGAGAAAAAGGAGGATTAAATTAGTTGTCCCTCTTTCTCATTATTAGATGCGCCTCTCGTGCCATGTCTACTCGATGAACCAGATCTCTATAAACTTCCATAAATTCAATATAGTCGCCTAGTTCTGCGATGCTTTGTACGTCTTCTAGTTTGTTAATTTGGTTTACTAACTGTGCTATAGCCTCTGTTCTCAGCTTTTCTGAAATGAGGATGTAACCTGGGTGTTTAAGTATATTCAATAATTCATCGGCAATTAATTTTCTAATATTCACCTCACTCAATTTGGATTCTGGCTCGTTGAGTTTATATTGCTTGGCCCATTTTTCAACTGCTTCCACCAGCTCATCGCCTACTAATTCAATATGCCCAAGAGCCTCACACTCATCCAATCTTCCGATAAGTTTCGCTACAAAATCATGGCCTGACATTCCTTCGACAGCTTGCACTATTCGATAATCAGGATTGCCTTTTATCATTGGATCACGGCTCGTTGATTCGTATTTTTGGGCGTATCGCATCTCTTTATTTATAGGTTTTTTTTATTATAGCTTTTTTTTTAGTTTTTTTCAATTACTTTGTTTGATTTTAGCCCGATAAATAACTTGAAATCTCCCACAAAACCGTATAGAATTTGTGGGCTTTTGGGTGTCTGGGAGCAAGCTCGCGAGCGAAGCGTTTCGGGGCGCAGTGCTCCGAGCCGCGCTAGGCGGAGAGAAAACGAAGCGGAGAACAAACATTTGAAAATTGGAGGAAACAGTTTTAAAATGTGTGAGCTTTGCCCGGGTGGCGGAATTGGTAGACGCGCACGACTCAAAATCGTGTTCCTTCGGGAGTGAGAGTTCGATTCTCTCCTCGGGCACCATCGACTAAAATGTTCAATACTCACATCACAAATTCCAAACCATTTCAAAACTTTAAATACTAAATAACTTATATTCGTTATAATTAGTTTCGTTTGGTCTATTTTTTTGATATAATATTAGGATGAATAGATGCCCGCGTAGCTCAGTGGATAGAGCAACAGCCTTCTAAGCTGGAGGTCGGTGGTTCAATTCCACCCGCGGGTACCAATCAAAAACTATCACTCAGAATCTAACTAATACTACTTAATACTATAACTTGCAATCACACAATTGTGACGATATAGTTCATTTTGTTTTTTGTATTTAATAATTTTTGCGTATGTTTGGATTCGAGAATTTAATTGTGTACCAAAGGGCTGAAGCATTTTATAAAGCTCTTCAGATGATTTTGAAAATTCTAAAGTAGACAAAATTCTTAAAAATCAACTCAGACGCTCTAGCTCAAGTGTTGCCTTAAATATCGCCGAAGGTTCCGGTAAGTTTAGTGTCAAAGATAAAAAGAATTTTTACTTAATTGCAAGGGGTTCTGTAAGCGAAAGTGTAGCAACGATTAGGCTCATAAGAATTGACGGGGCTTTGAGCGGTCCAGAATACGATCACTTGCATTCAAGAGCAGATGAAATAGGTCGAATGCTAACTGGACTTATTCGCAATCCGAGTTAAATGAGTTATAGTTTGAGTATTAGTAATGGTTATAGTTTTTGATTCCATTTATTATCTCGAAAAAAGCGGCGGCGGTAATGACAGTATTTTTCTTAATCGCCCTTCACCCCTTCGCCTCGACCGCGTGGGTGCGGCTTTCCACCGAAGATCAGATTTACCAGTCGACCGATGAGATTCCGCAAAAAACAGCGGCGTTGGTTTTGGGGGCCGCGGTTTACAATGCGCGACTGTCGGGCGTGCTGCAAGATCGGGTGGACACCGGAATTGAGCTGTACGAACGCGGCCTGGTGGATACGCTGATTATGAGTGGTTCTGCTAACGAAGCGGAGTCGATGGTTGGCTATGCCATTCGCCGCGGTGTGGATGGGGACCACTTGATTCAGGATGATGATGGATTTAATACGCTCGCCTCCATTCAAAACGTGCCCACCAGCATCGATTCAGTGATTATTGTCACTCAAGCGTTTCACCTGCCACGAGCGCTGTTTTATGCGAACGATCATTCGTTGGATGCTATTGGGGTGGTGGCGGATAAGCAAGTGTATCGTTTTATGAATTATTACAAAAGCCGCGAGCTGTTGAGTGTGAGCAAGGCGGCTTTGGATGTTTTTGGATTGGAACGTTGGAATGAGTGGGTGCGAAATTGGTAGCAACTAAATGCCTTTATTTGGATTCCGGTAATCGGCGTTCCTTGATTTCGTCGACGATTCGTTTTACGAAGGTTTCCACTTTTAGTTCGTGCTGATCGCTGTGGTGATAACTGCGAACGGTGACGGATTTTTCTTTCGTTTCTTTATCCCCGATCACCAGCATGTAAGGAATTTTTTTGCTGCTCGGCACTGCGGATGCGCTTGCCCAAACTCTCGCTCGCCAACAGCACTTCGGCCCGCACCTGATTTTCAAAAAGGAGTGCCGCTACTTCATTTGCGTAGGCCTCGTGCGCTTCGGCCACCGGTACCACCACCACTTGTTGCGGGGCAAGCCAAGTGGGGAACGCACCCCAAAATGTTCGATCAGAAAACCGATGAAACGTTCGTGAGTGCCCAAGGGGGCTCGATGGATGACCAATGGATATTCCTCTTCGCCCTTTTCGTTGATGTAGGTAACTCCCATGCGCTTTGGCACTGCAAAGTCGACTTGATTGGTGGCTAACGTGAATTCGCGCCCAATGGCACTGTAAACTTCAATATCGATTTTGGGCCCATAAAAGGCTGCCTCATTTTCTACTTCCACAAAATGCACCCCTGCCTTTTTCATTGCCTTTCGTACCATGTCTTCGGTTTTTTTCCATAATTCCGGTTCGTTTACGTATTTCTTGCCCAGCACTCTGGTGTCGTGCAACGAATGTCGCATCACATTTTTTTCGATGCCAAATAATTTAAAGTAGTGCAAATACAGATCGGTGACCGCCAAAAACTCCTGCTCAAATTGGCTCTCGGTGCAATACATGTGGGCGTCGTTCATTTGCAAACTTCGAACACGCATCAATCCGAACAGAGCTCCGGAATCTTCGTAACGATAGCAAGTTCCATATTCCGCCAAACGCAATGGTAGATCGCGGTAACTTTTGGGGGTTGCCTTGTATATCATGTGATGATGGGGGCAATTCATCGGTTTCATGTAGTAGGGGTCCTCGCCTTCCAGTTGCATGGGGGGATACATGCTGTCTTTGTAATGCTCCAAATGCCCCGAAAGTTCGTAGAGGCCCCCTTTGGTTAAATGAGGAGTGCGGACCCGTTTATATCCTCCTTTAAACTCCATTTCTTTGGCCAGCGACTCCAATTCTTCAATCAAAACGGTTCCATTGGGAAGCCACAAAGGCAGGCCCGGACCCACTACGTCGCTGTAGGTATATAGTTCTAGCTGCTTGCCCAACTTGCGATGATCGCGCTTTTCAGCCTCTTTGCGCATCTCTAAAAATTCGTTCAATTCTTCGGGCGTTTCAAAATAGAGTCCATAAATACGTTGAAGCATCGGGCGTTTTTCATCCCCTTTCCAATAGGCACCGGCTATTTTATCCAATTTAAGCGCATTGGCGTTGATTTGCCCGGTGGAATCAATATGCCCTCCACGACACAAATCTTCGAACGGTCCGTTACGATGGAATCCAACCTCGTGCGATCCCTGCTCCTTGAAACCGGCCGCCAACTCGACCTTGAAGGGTTGATTGATTTGCTTCAGGTGTTCGATTGCGTCGTCGATTGGCATCATGCGACTTTCAAATTTCTGATTTTGTTTAATGATGTGCTTCATTTTTTTTCGAGAATGGGCAAATCTTCCGGAATCAATGTGCGCGGTAATTCAAAGTCGTAATAAAATCCGTTGGCAATGGCAGGCCCTACTCCCAACTGGGCTTCGGGGAACATATCGAGCACGGCTTGAGCCAAAATATGAGCAAGACTATGGCGTTTGGCTTCGAGAGTTGGTTGAGACATATTAATTAAATTAAGAATTACGAATTAAGAATTAAGAATTACGCCTGCCTGAGGCGGACGAATTACGAATTATGAATTACGAATTATGAATTACGAATTAAGAATTATGAATTACGAATGAAAGATAATAAAAAATCCGGCAGAAAAAATTCTGTCGGGGCCCGCCTAAGGCGGGGGTTCCACCCCGATTTCCCCCACCGGTGGCAGGAGACACTCTTCTAATTGGATTACACCCTGGATAAGATGGTACTGAAACGGCGTGTTTTAGAAGGCTTGCAGCCACGGCCTTCATTCTCTGTAAAACCGGATCGTTTTAGCGTGTTCTTATCGTCGGCAGGCGTATGGACCCACAGTACTCTCATCTGTATTTTGCTGTCAATGTTTTGGGTTGAAATGTGTTATAGTGCACGCATCAACCATTCGCGCCATGCAAATTATTTATGTCATTTACGTCGCCCTGATTGCCACTTTTGTTTTTACAACTTCCTTAATCATTCGTCACATGGTGCGCTTTAGCTACCTGAGCAACCGCTTTCGCAAGGTGGTGTTGGGGTTTGTCGTGCTGGCTGCGATTGTAATTGTTTTTTCGCTTTATTTGGTGTTTAATTTGGTTGCTCTGGATGCTGGAGGACTTTCAACTCCTTCAATTCCGAACACCGGAGGCATTAATTTTTAGACTTTTTCACTGGAGCACTGAGTCACTCTCTTCCCTGCCTGCCGGCAGGCAGGGCTTGATCACTGGAACACAAAAGTAATGATTTAATCATTGATCCAGTGACTGGTTGATCCAGTGAAAAAATAAATAAAATTAACTATGAAAAAAATACCACCACCCTCAAACACGGGCTCTCGCAAATGCTTAAAGGCGGCGTTATTATGGACGTAACCAATCCGGAGCAAGCGCGTATTGCGGAACAGGCGGGCGCAGTTGCGGTCATGGCCCTTGAAAGAGTGCCTGCTGATATTCGCAGCGAAGGAGGTGTTTCGCGTATGAGTGATCCCGCTATGATCAAAGCCATCATCGCCGCGGTCAGCATTCCCGTGATGGCAAAGGTTCGCATCGGTCATTTTGTAGAAGCGCAGATTTTGCAATCCATTGGTGTTGATTACGTCGACGAAAGTGAAGTGCTTACTCCGGCCGACTCGGAGGAGCATGTTTCCAAGCAGGAATTCGACGTACCTTTTGTTTGTGGCGCCCGCAACTTGGGCGAAGCACTCCGCCGCATTCAGGAAGGAGCCAGTATGATTCGAACCAAAGGCGAAGCCGGCACCGGGAATGTGGTGGAAGCAGTACGACACATCAAAACCATTGCGAACGAAATTTTAGCCATGCAAGAAGGGGCACTCGATCCGAATGTGTTTGTACGAGAAGAGGGCGTAGACCCTCAACTCCTTTCGCATACGTTAAGCTTGGGTCGTTTACCCGTGGTTAATTTTGCGGCAGGTGGCTTGGCTACTCCCGCCGATGCAGCGATGATGATGCAATTGGGGGCCGACGGAGTTTTTGTGGGGTCCGGTATCTTTAAATCGGGGGATCCAAAAAAACGCGCCCGTGCCATGGTGGAAGCGGTCACCCACTTTAATGACCCCGAACGGCTCGCCACGATTTCGGAAGACTTGGGCGATGCGATGGTAGGCATTCACATTGATGACACGATCACTCGAATGGCAGAACGGGGCTATTAAACAACTTCAAATACCTAATACACAAATTACAAACAATGCCAAATAACCAATTTCAAATTTTAAGTTTTAAATTATTTGGTATTTAGAATTCGAATTTGTTTGTGGTTTGTCTATTTGAAATTTGGTATTTATTAAGACATGAATACAACCTACCTCATTGCAGGATTGTCCTCACTTATGCTAACGATTGCAGCCATGTTTTTTGCGAAAGGCGTTTTTCCGAAATTAGGATTGATGGATCGTCCCCATAAATATGGGCTGAATCGTAAGCCCATCCCCTATCCGGTCGGCATTTTATTATATCTGGTGTTTTTATTATTAAGCTTGGTTTTTTTGGAACCCACCGCCAAGTTGATCGGTCTGCTATTGGGCGCGGGGCTTCTGGTCGCTATTAGTTTTGTAGATGATCGCATTGATTTACCACCATGGCTGCGATTATGTGTTCAAGCGTTGGTGGCGATTATTTTAGTGCTATCAGGCATTGGGATAGAAACCATTACCAATCCGTTTGGTGGTTATCTGGCACTCAACGAAATCAATCTTACCTTTAATTGGGGGGACGCAGCCTACACTTTGGTTCTTTTTTCTGCTTTGTTTACGGTGCTTTGGATTGTACTTTTGGTTAATACGATGAATTGGCTAGATGGGATTCCGGGTTTAGTGAGCGGCATTAGCGTTTTGGGCAGCCTGACCCTCTTCTTTTTGAGTATTTCTGACTTGGTGAACCAGCCCGAGATTGCGATGATGGCTATTTTGGTGGCGATGATTGCGTTGGGCGCCTGGCTGTTTGATTTCTTTCCGCCTAAAGTGATTATTGGAGATTCGGGCTCGATGTTTTTTGGCCTGATGCTGGCAAGCCTGGCGATTTTTTCGGGCGGAAAAATCGCCACCACCTTTTTGATTTTAGGTTTCGCGATTTTGGACGCGCTGTACGTGATCATTTACCGTCTGTTCAAACGACGCGCTCCGTGGAAGGGCGGCGAATGGGATAAATATCGCAAGGCGGTCCATCTGCATCACCGCTTGCTGCAGTTTGGATTTTCCGAACGGCAGGCACTTTTGGTTGTTTATTTTCTTTCGGGACTTTTTGGCGTGATCGCGCTCTTTTTTGGGCACGCGCGGAAAATTCATGGCTATTGTTTGTGTGGCCATCCTTTCTTTGATCATCGGACTTATCCTTCGCGCAAAACACTTGAAAAAACAAGGGTAAAATCACCCCTATTCATTGTAAACCGCATGGTCCCCCACCAACAATAGGGCTATTTTTTCTTTTTCTTCGTAAATAAATATAATTCGATAACTGTAATTTACCGAAAAACTCCAGCGACCCTTTAGGCGGCCTTTCAGCTTGTGAACTCGAAGTGAAGGATGGGCTAAATCAGCTTTCAGGAGCCTTATTTTTTCTTTTATTTCTTCTTGAAGCTCAATGGGCAACTTTCTGTATTGCCGAATGAATTTAGGTTTGTATACAATCTTCATTAACCTATTTTTTAGCTAATTCATCTAGGTCACCTTCTAGACTTGGTTCCTTTTCGGCGTCCAACACGGCTTGCACAGCTAAATTTTCAAGTTCTTTTTCAAGTGCCCTTCTTCCAAAAGAGGCCTTGTTATCTATCCAACCCATTTTGATGGCTTGTTGTAACTGTTTTTCTAGGTCGGCTGGTAGAGGAATTGATAAGGTCATGCTTATAATTTACTAAATTATAGTACTATATTATCATATAATTAACTCAGGTGCCAGTGGATTGTTTTTTAAGTAGAAAGCTTTATAATTAAGCTCTATTTGTCATTTGGGTTTTGGATTTTTGGACTTGTTATTTGGTACTTATAAAGCTATGTCCGTTTATTCGGTGCGCCCGGAACTCATTCCACTGGCTAAAAAAATTGTGATTGCCTTGAGCAAGGAATCGGCGCTGGACGAAAAAAAGGTCAAGTTGGTTCGCAATGAGCTCACTAAAGTGAATGGGGGCGTGCTCCCCAAGAATTTGGAGTTGATTCAGGCTTACCAGCAATTGACCCTTGACGGAGTGATTGAAAAAAATCCTCAACTGCTGAGCGTGATTCAAAAAAGGAAAGTGCGTACGCTTTCGGGCATTGCCAACATCACCGTTTTAACCAAAGATTTAGGTTGCCCGGGGCAGTGTATTTTTTGCCCGACTGAAAAAGGCATGCCGAAAAGTTATTTGAGCAACGAACCGGCGATGATGCGAGCGGTGCGGAACGAATTCAATAGTTACAAACAAGTGAAGGCTCGCTTGAATGGCCTTAAAGCCCAGGGGCATGACATCACGAAAATTGATGTACGCACCGCGGGTGGAACCTGGGGGGCGATTCCGGAATGGTATCGACAGCGGTTTCTTAAGGGCATATTTTGGCGCTCAATGAAGGCCCGGGTGAACTTAATTTGGATGATTACGAATTGCGAATTAAAAATTACGAATTAGAAGATCTTATCAAACAGAATGAAACGGCGGAGTGCCGCTGTGTGGGTCTGTGGGTCGAAACGCGACCCGACTGGGTGGATGCGGAAGAAATTCGAAAGTTGCGCAGCTATGGCGTGACCGGGATTGAGCTGGGCGTGCAAACCACCGACGATGCGGTGAACGATTTTAACAAGCGAGGCCACGGACTCACGGAATCGATGGAAGCCACGCGACTGTGCCTGAATGCCGGGCTTAAGATTTGCCATCATTTAATGCCTAATTTGCCGACGGCCACCTGGGAATCGGATTTAAAATCGGCAGGATTTGTTTGAACTGGAGGGCCTACGGCCCGACTACCTAAAAGTGTACCCGACCATGGTTACGCCCTTTTCGGACTTGGAAAAAATGCTGAAAGATGATCCAAGTATTCACACGCCCTACACCGACGACCAATTGATTGATTTGGTTACGGATCTTCAAAAACACACTCCCGAATACTGCCGCATCATTCGGATCATTCGTGACATTCCGGCGGAAAGTATTATTATTGGCTCCAAAACATCGAACTTGCGGCAAATTATGGAACGCCGCGGTGTGTTTTGTCGCTGTGTGCGATGTCGCGAAATTCAAGATACCGCCTTTGATGTAGAAAAAGTGGAATTGATGGACCGCCCGTACCGCGCGGGCGATGGGCAGGAACATTTTATTTCGATCGAAGAACCGACGCTGGATAAACTGATTGGGCTTTGTCGTTTGCGGCTTCCGGATCATTCGGAAAATGCGCTCTTTGAAGAACTCAAAGGGGCGGCGCTGATTCGTGAACTCCATGTGTATGGGCGGCAACAATCGTTGAATGAAGCTGCCAATAGTGCTGAATCCAAAACCCAACACACTGGATTCGGTCGACGCTTGATGGAAAAAGCCGAAGCGATGGCCAAAGAAAGTGGCTATTCAAGAATAGTAGTGATTGCCGCCATTGGTACGCGCGAATATTACCGCAAACTTGGTTATGAACTGGAAGGTAGCTACATGGTCAAATCCCTTTAGGCTTCCTTGGGCGGTTCGGGCGCAGGCACCGGTTCGGAATGATGCACTTGTGCCACGGTGATTTCATGTTCCGTAAGCATATTAAAGGCGAACACCCACACCGCTGTAGTGAATATGTTGAATAGCCCCATTAGGTATGCCGCCACCAACAACACCAAAATTGAAAAAATTCCAATAATAATGAAGCCAGCGGTTGTAAAAAAAATCGTTGCAAAATAGCTCGTGACTACAATCAACCCCATTGGAATAAA
This sequence comes from Candidatus Peregrinibacteria bacterium, assembly GCA_016699515.1. Classification (GTDB taxonomy): domain Bacteria; phylum Patescibacteriota; class Gracilibacteria; order UM-FILTER-43-11; family UM-FILTER-43-11. The sequence continues at coordinate 970,593 of CP064978.1, forward strand.
TAAAACCAATAACACATTTACAATCACGCGCGCACCGATCAGCAACATTAAAACGAAAACCAGGATGGTTTTTTTGAGATTGCCTATCACCAACAAGGCGCTTTCCTTGATGGACTCAATCAGTCCAAGTCCTTTTAAGACAATAAAATATTCGGCATAGGTAAAAAGAAAACTGGCGATCAGCCCCACCATGGCAATGAATAGCAAAATGGGCAGAGCGACAAAGAAAATGTTTTCCCCCCACCACCTTAAAATAAAGGACGATTCGGAAAACAAAGTGACGATGCTAAATGACCCTGTGACCACACCGAATTCGAATAAAGGAAAGAATTGCCTAACACCGAATTGGAATGATCCTTCGATCGATTCTTCTTTTTCAATTTGATTGAGAGCATAAATAAGGGTACCCCGAAACACCGGAGGAGAAAGTACATAGCCTACAAACACAATCAATGCCACTACCACCAGCGCCAATGTGAGCTTGGGATGATGTTTTACTAATTCCCAAATACGACTTATTTCTGCTACTAAATCTGTTTCGGACTGATTCCCAAATAAGGCGGAATGGCGAAAGGCGTTGTACTGATAGCCGATATACACACTGCTGACCAAAACCGTAAAAAACGCAGGGACCGATCCGTACCAGATGAGGGACTTTAAATGTTGCTGGGTTACCCTCCACGCCTTACTGACGATGTCTTTGATATTTTGCATGGTTTTTTTATTTTTGAGGCGATCGGACTCATTCTAACAGAAAGTGGTTGATGGTGCTACTGAACCAGCAAACTTGCGGTGGGCTCCGGCAGGTTAAAGCTGGATCCATTCTTATGAAAAACGTCCCCAGTGCCATCGCTTACCACGCAACCGGGAGACACAGTTGGGCTTGATACTGCGGGGGGATCACTATAAACGAGCCCCGCTAATTGAGGAATGGATGTGCTGCACGCCTGTGGATTTGCCAACACTGAAGGGCCTGTGCTGCTGTACAAACTACCGGTGAGTGGTGCTTCACCCTGATCGGTTTCTAATGCTACGGTCACCGTGGCGCCACTATTGGAAGGACCAAAATTAAAACTTCCCAACAAGCTGATCGACCAGGTTTGACCCGGTTGAATTATCATCGACGCTCCACGTAGCACCATGCGCACCTTTTGACCATTTTGATCGAATGCGGCTAAATTGCCTCCGGCACTTGGCACCAAAACGGTGGTTTGCCCGTTTGAATCGGTGACTACAATGCGCACTTGTTGCATGGAGACCGGAGCGGTTACATTGAACGTTAGTACCTTTATTTCAATCGGACGCGGCTCGTTATTTTCAAATAAAGTATTGAAAAGAGCTTGCAATTGATTGTTGGCATTTAGGCTTGTTGGACTCGTGGGCGCCACCGTGATATTAAAAAGAGGGGTTGGATTGACTCCAGAATCTTCCAAACCTGCATCAAGATTGCCCGCATCCACCTCGGCATCCATGGGCTCTGCGTCGGGGTGAACTTCTGCATCGGGGTGAACCCCGGTGTCCATAAGGCCTGCGTCGAGATCGGCATCCATCGGTTCGGCATCAGGATAACCTGCATCCAATTCTCCGGCGTCTATTTCTGCATCGGGGTGCACACCCGTATCTAGATCCCCGGCATCTAAATCTCCTCCATCTATTACTTCCGCATCGGGGTGAATTCCAGTGTCATCGGAACCGCCGTCTACGCCGGCATCTAACTCTCCTCCGTCGATTGTCGCATCTTCAAAAGAACCGGTATCCCGAGGGTCGGCATCGCTGATTTCCGCATCAGGATTGCTCGCATCCACCTCGGCATCCGGGAGAATGCCCGCGTCAACATCACCCGCGTCATGAGCGCATAACACCCCCAATTTTTTACAACACTCAGGTGCTAATCGATCCCCGACCTTGGTTGTTTTACAAATTTCTTGCAGTGGAGGTGTGCCAAAGCCACAGGCTGCCTGAGATGTCAGCACCAGCACCAAGGCGGCCAATTTTAACCGACATGACTTCAGCAACCCCGTGAGAGGGCTGGCCCCTTCCTGGTATCGATCCGCCATTGATTGAGAGCGTGGGGCATCTATAGCCATGGTTCCGAAATATTATAGAGACTGCATTCTATCATCTTTGCTAAAAATGTCAAATGAACCCTCGTTTCTGACGATACCCATCGGACAGGGAATTGTTGGGTGTACTTGACATCCTGAGCGGATTAACAAATAATGGACCGCAAGTTGACTCTATCCACATCGTATTATTTAACTCTATTTTTTATGATGAAACGCATTCTGATCTCCCTAATGATGGCATTGGTAGGGGTCACTGTCAGCCATGCAAGCGAACCGGTAAAAAACTATTCCAGCATGGAGCCCACCGTTAAAGTGGTTGCGTACAAAAAATCTTTTACTGACCAAATGGTTCCTATTGGTTCGGGCTCGGGAACGGTGATTAATGCCGAGGGTAGAATCTTGACCAATTATCATGTGGTGTTTGATGAAAACGAGTTTGTGCCATTGGACGGTTTTGAAGTTTGTATTACCTTTAATGTGCAAGAAGAGCCAATTTGCGATTACACCGCACAATTGATTGGTTACGACAAGGACTTGGACATCGCTTTACTACAACTTTCTGGCGAGGATGTTTACGGCAATTCACTTAAATCAGTTCGATTTCCTTTTTTGAGCCATCGCGTGGCCCAACCTCCTAAAGAGCGTGATTCGGTTACCGTGGTGGGCTATCCCGGCAGCGGCGGTGATTCAATTACCATTTCTCGCAAGTGAGTGGAGTGGAAAAACGTAATAACTATACCTACTTTAAAACCGACACCGATTTTGATAGCGGAAGCTCTGGGGGAACGGTTTTAAACGAAGCCGGTGAGTTCATAGGGATTCCTACCTACATACGTTCCAATAACGAAACGGTGGGCTATTTTTTAGATCTTTCGAACGCGCGCACCTGGATTGATGAGCACTTAAAGCAAGCTCCACAAAATGATTCGGCGACTATTCAGCTGCTAAAAAATGACCTGTACCGGCTTTCTAAAGCGAATGCAGACCTCACGTACACCCAAGACCATTATCCGTACTTTAAGGCGAATGCGCCCGAGGGTTGGAAGTTTCTTTATATTCGGAATGATCGCTTTATTCTTTATGAAAAAAATGTCAGTGATCCGGTTGGGGTGGCTGTTTTTACCCTCGAAAATCCGTATGAAGTCGACGAAGGCGTGATGGATGAATTGAACCGGAAATTTGGACGACTTGCGCCAGCATTACACCGACTATAAAAAAGAAACTGTGACTTATTTGGGCCAAGAGGCATGGAGAGTTTCTTACACCAGCTATGACACTGAACACATCACTTATTATATTCCTTACGGCTACAACCTAACCATTATCAGTTACACGCTGAGTTTGGATGAAAAGGAAAAACAGCTCGCAAAAATTGAGCCGGTTTTAAACTCGCTTCAATTCACCAAAACACCCGTTTTAGAGCCTCATTTTCCTAAAACCATCACCTTTGAAAATCCTCCGTTTTCGCTCACCGTTCCCGAAAATTGGTCGATTCGCAAACACGATACTCAATCCCCCATTTCTTTGCTCGCCGAAGCGGCAATTTATGATAATTACAAAGGGTATTTTCATATTTACTATCGACTGATTGATAAACAAGAGCAGCACTTAAGCCCCAAGCAACGCTTAGATGAGATCATTAAAAACAGTACGGATTCTAAGATTGTTTCTAAAAATGATTCGCTCACTTTGGGCGGCTTGAAAGGCTTTTCGTATGCCTATGAATATGAGGGTGATGAATATCAGGAAATTCGCAAAAGCCTACAAATCGTTCTTCATAATGGCCTTTATGAGTTTCAATTTGATTATGATGATTTGATCGAAAATTTTGATGCCAATTTGCCCGCCGTTGAAGCCATGATGCAAACCTTCGCATTTAGCGGAACGATTGATCAGGCAGAATCCGGTGCGGATGCAACCGACCCCTCTCAGTCATCCGCGAGTGACTCCTCGACTTCTTTGGATTCCTCCAGTCCGAACACTCCTCGATTTGGAGAACGCTTTGTTGACTTACAATTCCACCGTTTTGCTACCGCGGTTAACCAGCTAGCCGAAAAAGGGATTGTGAGTGGCAACCGACTGAATCAGTTCAAGCCCGAAGCTTTGATCAATCGCGGTGAAGCTTTGCAATGGATCTTGGAAAGTAAAAATCAACTTGAAACCGAACGTAAATCAAAAAAGATGGTTGATTTTGAATCCTATCGTTCCCATACCAACGAACAGGTAAACGATGTGGACGTCAAAGCCGGCTATTATCCTCATGTTCAGTACGCACTGGAAAACGGAATTGTGAAAGGTTATGCCGACAATACTTTTCGCCCGAACCGCCCTATTCGCTTAGTTGAGGCTTTAAAAATGATCATTGAAATGTATGACATTCCGGTTTGGCAAGGCGATACGAACCCTTGGTACAAAAAATACATGGAAAAAGGGTTTGAGCTTGGGCTGATTCCCTATGGAATGTATGACCCCATGCAAGAACTGACACGAGCTGAACTAGCGCAATTGATTTATACGATCTATGATGATGCTAAATAAACTGATTATTTATTACTCATTCAAGATTACTTTAAGACTTGAAATAGTTAATAAGTAATACGTAATCAATAATAAGAAAATGTATAATCAAATTGCTAGCAATAGGCGAAATACTTGGATTTTGTTGATTGTTTTTGTCAGTGTTTTTGTGGCGCTTGGGTACACGATTGGATTTTATTATGCGAACGATCAACAGGCGGCCATTGGGTTCATGGGCATTTTGGAATCATCGCCATGATCTACGCGCTGATTTCGTATTACGCCGCCGGCTCGCTCACGTTGAGTATTGCCAAAGCTCGTCCGATTGAAAAAAAGGATCATTTTGAATTATTTACCACCATTGAAAATTTGAGCATTGCCGCCGGCATTCCCACGCCCAAAATTTATTTGATCGACGATACTGCACTGAATGCCTTTGCCACCGGTCGCGATCCCGACCATGCGTCGGTAGCCATCACCCGTGGGCTTTTGGAGCAGCTGGATAAATCGGAACTGCAGGGAGTGATGGCCCACGAACTGAGTCATATTAAAAATTATGACATTCGCATTCAAAGTGTGACCGTGGCATTTATTGGGCTGATCGCTTTGATTTCGGATGTATTTTTACGATCGATTTTTTACAACCGCCGGGGCAGCAGTGATCGCCGGGGGCGTGGTGGAGCAGCGATTCTTGTGGTTGGATTGGTACTCGCGATCCTGAGTCCGATCATCGCTAAGCTGATGCACTTAGCCATTTCGCGCCAACGAGAATATTTGGCCGATGCCAGCGGCGCGCTTTTAACACGGTATCCCGAAGGACTGGCTCGCGCTCTCGAAAAAATCAATCATGACCGTGAGCCCTTGGAAGTGGCGAACAAGGCGACCGCTCACATGTATATCGAAAATCCGCTGCGCAATGAGCAGGGAATGAAGTGGCTCAATGGGCTATTCAGCACTCACCCGCCCGCTGAAGACCGCGTGAAGCGGCTTAGGGAAATGATTTAGTTCAATGCAACGTTTCTGAGGTAGTCGGATACTGATTCATAGCCACTTTTAATCGCCTTTTCTTCGATTCTTTTTTTGTCATTCGCAGATACTCGAAAGCGCATGGTTTCCGATTGACTGGTTTTGTATTCTTTTTCGGCAATAATTAAGTTTGGTAAATCGACCAGTAATTCTGGGATGTCTTCATTTAAAAATTCTTGTGCAATATTGGCTGCCTTACACTCAAAAAAAAGTAGTTTCTTTTGTTTTTTTACGATTGAATAATCGTATTTTTGATTATTGAGCGTGATGTAATGTTTAAAGGTAGCTTTCATAAATTTTATTGGGAGGTAAAAATATCTTTGGCAATTTTTGCTGCTATTTTCTCGAGCCCTATGCTCATCAGAATTTTTTCAATTTCTTTGTAGCTTAATGTTGTGGGACGTTCAAAAAAATGCTGTATTTTCTTCTCAAATTTAGTCATAGGGGCTATTGATTCTTGTAGCTACATTTCATCGTAAAGTAGCACTATTTGCAATTTTGTTTTTACAAAAATCTGCTATTATTCTGATATGCAACCCACTGTGCAACAACTATTGGAGCAGTTAGGCCCCATTCGACGACTGGTGGTCGGTGTTTCGGGTGGGGTGGATAGTGTCGTGCTGGCTCATCAACTACATGCGCTGGGCTATGAACTGATCATTGCCCACTTAAATCATGGGCTGCGGGGCGAGGCGAGCGATGCGGATGCCTTGTTTGTTCGGCAGTTTGCAAAAGAGCTGAACGTGCCGTGTGTTATTGATCGGCAAGCCATTTCGCTCATTGGGAATGTGGAGCAGAATGCGCGAACCGTGCGTTATCGTTTTTTAGAAGACGTTCGCAAGCAAATGAAAGCCGATCTGATCGCTGTCGCTCATCACTTGGATGATCCAATTGAAACGGTGCTGATGCATTTGCTGCGGGGAGCAGGTTTGCGGGGGGCGCGTGGAATGCTGGTGCAACAGGAACGCTTGATTCGTCCACTTTGAACTACGCCCAAGTCAGTGATTTTGGCCTACGCGCAAAAAAACCATTTGGCATACCGTCATGATGAAAGTAATGATGACCTGCGATTTACACGCAATCAATTGCGCCATGAGCTCGTGCCCGCACTAAAAAAGGGACAGCCCGATTTGATCGAGCGCGTTCACGAAATGATGATTGACGCTCAAACTCGCTGGCATGACGTACGCTCTTGGGCGGATAATTGGCTCAACGAGCACTATCGCTTTCATCGTTTTGAGCGAGCAGCCTTTTTGAAACTCCCGCGTGACGTGCAAGTGGAAGTTTTGTTTTCACTGGTGGACCCGAACGGCATTTATGAAAAAACCATTCAGTCTATTTTGAATTTGATTCAATCGGGAGAAACCGGCAAACAACGCACCGTGCAGGCCGTTACTTTTTTGGTGGACTATGATCAAATGTCTGTGACGCGCAACGCTTCGAAATTAGAGCAGCCGCCGCAGGGGCGCAAGCCTTTGGCCCACCGTTTGATTTACTGGCATTCGTGGCGACTCAAAAATTCGAGTAAAAAAAGTTTATGGGTGCGCTCTTGGCAACCCGGCGACCGCTTTGAACCCAACGGCATGACCGGCACCAAAAAAGTGCAGGACTTTTTTGTGGATCAGAAAATTCCGCGAGCAAAGCGAGCCCTGGTTCCCATTATTGTTGATGAACATGATGAAATTGTCGCGATTGGATCGCATCGATTTTCTGAAAAAGGCGCCCTTTTAAAGCCCTTTTTACACATTGAAAGCGCTTGACTTTTGGGTCAATTTAAATATAATAAAATAAAATATAATTTAGTCAAATGAAAGTATTTTTGAGACTATCATGGGCATTGATGCTTTTGTTTTCGGCCACGGTTGCCCAGGCCGCAACCGAAACCGCCAGAAGCACTCCGATTGAGCGCGTGATCAGCAAGCGTGCCCTTGTGGTTACATGGGGGCAATTTTCAGAAAAATATCTGCTCTACCTGGGGAACGGATGTGGCACGCTCACCGAAGGCCAACGGGTGTCTATTTCGGCACGAAACCAATTGGACGGAGGTGATAATGACACGGTCCAGGTGGATGCGTATCGCCGATGTGCCATTGTGCGCGCGGATCTTTTTGACACTGAATTAACCGTTACCACGGTTTTTCAGAGTAGTAATCGAGTGGTCGTGATCGATCCAAACGGCTTGGAACAAACTCTTTTTTTCGATGCGCGCTGTCACGCCATTCGGGGGTATCAAGGGGAACGTCTTTATGCCTTAACCGGAGGTTCGATTGACCCGGGTGACCGGCTGTATTTACCTAACAACGACGGATTCTGCTCGATTACTTATGTGCAACCCGCGCTTGTCGAGCCGGCAGAAACTCCTCGAGGCGATGTGACACGCCCAAGTGTGGTGGGGAATGTTAAGGCAGTGGCTGAAAACGGACGTGTGTTTTTATCGTGGAGGGCCGCTCAAGATAACGTGGCCGTTTCTCATTACCTCATTAGTGTCTCGGACGGAAAAATCAATACGCGCAGTGAGCTCAGCGCTGACGCCATGCCCAATGTGACTCGTACCACCGAAACCAAGGCGGTACTTGATGGGCTCAATAATGATGAAACTCACTTTATTTATCTTGCTGCTGTTGACACCAGCGGAAACCTGAGCGCCCATTGGACCGAAGTCATCGCCTTTCCCCGGAGTGGCACCTTTCGCAGCGGTTCAGCTACGGTCGAAGGCATTGGATTACAAATCGCTGAACAGAATGATCGCTTTATTCGTTTGTCTTGGGCCAAGCCCGTCGGCGACTTTAACTACCAACTCACCCTTAGATCCGGTGAAAAATTAATTTGGAAAGAGGATTTTTCAAAGCGATCCACTTTGCAACTTGTGAATCGTAGTGCGTATTCAGGATTGCCCATGACGCTTACGGTGACACGCTACAATCACTACGGTTTTGTGGACCGTCAGATCATCTCTTTTCAGTTTGACTAAGATTTGCTACCATTTCGTCGACGAATTCATCATTCGTCATTGATAATTCGTAATTGAGTGGCTATGTTCAAATTTCTTTTCAAACTTGGTGTTATTATTGTGGTGGTGTATGCCCTGATTCAGATTCCGTTTTTGGACAAAAGGCGAATGAGCTAAAAGCGTTTTTTTTGAGAAGGTTGACAATGTCAACGACGAAGCTGAAGGAGTGAAGGGCAAAGTTGATGAGTTTACCGAAATGGTGGGGAATGCAAAAAACACCCTTCAAGAAACCAAGGACAAAGTAGAAGACGCGACTCAGAAAGTGCAGGACGGACTCCAAACCCTTAATCGTGCCGCGGAAGTGGTCAATGAAGTGGTGGACCAAGATCGCTAGGCAAGGTGAAAATGCCCTTTTTTATCCACAAAGAGTTTAAGGTAGTACGACACCACGATCAGAATGAAGAAGTTGATAGTGGTTAGCACAATGAAGGGCGCACGGATCAGTAATAGATAGTTGTAACTTTCCCCGTACTGAACCACATGTATGATGTCGGATACCACCAGTCCAATTTCTACAATGATCCCCAGGGCGATTGAATTTTTGGTTACGTCCATTTCGCGCCGCCTCATTCCAACCAACGCTTGGTACCCCATTAGAATGGAAACCACCGTTAAAAATAAAAAGTCGATTCGAACGGGTAGTGTTTGAAGCCAGGGGGTATGCCCAGCCACTTTTAGCACCACATCCATGATTCCTTGGATGAGTACGTTGTAGCTCAAAAAAAGAATCAGCCAAATAAGCCATCGAGGATATAGGGCGAACTTTTTCTCATTATCGTCTACCAAACGAGTCGTGTGTTTTTTTACAAACGAAAGTAGGCGTTTTTTCATGGGGGTTTTTTGATTTTTCTGTTTTTATTATAAAATAAAAAACATATTTAGTCAATATTAGATCAGTGTTTGCGCTACCACAACGATTCCGGCCGTTTCGGTGCGCAAAATGCGTGGCCCCAGGCTGAATGACTTTGCTTCTGCTTTTTTTCCCGCCATAATCTCGTTTGTGTCGAATCCGCCTTCGGGACCCACTAAGATATGGGCCACGCGAGACTTTTTAATTTCCGGTAAAAAATTGGATAACTCATTGCCTTTTTCAAACTCATAGGCGATGTATACCGGCTTTTTTTTAGGCACCTCTTCGAAGGTGATCGGGTGCTGAATGATGGGAACTCGAACTCGCCCACTTTGTTCCGCCGCTTCGATCGCAATCATTTGCAAGCGATCAAATTTTAATAGTTTTCGCCCTTCGGTGCGGCGCGTGATGAGGGGGTAAATCGTGCTCACCCCTAATTCGGTTGCCTTTTGAATCACCCATTCAAAAAGAGCCGGCTTTTTGGGTATGGCCTGGTATAAATGCAATTCAATCGGTGATTCTGTCTTTCGCTCAATACATTCCGTCACATTGCCGATTAGTTTTTTTCGATCCACTTCAATCAATTCCAGTGCCCATTCATTCCCCTTTTCGTTGAATACGCTTAGGCGACTCCCGGGCTTCATACGAAGTACTTTTTGGCATTGCTGGACGATGCGAGGATCGTTTATTTCGATGAGATTATCCCTGTGATTGATATTTTCTAAATAAAATCGGTGCATCTTTATTACTTATTAATTATTATTTATTACTTATTCAAGATTACTTATTAAGAACCGTTAATAAGTAATACATAATAAATAATAATTAATTTTTATCGATAAATATTTGCCGAGGTTTGGCGCCGTTGGTGGGCCCGATGACCCCATTTTCTTCCAGAATATCAAGAATGCGGGCGGCACGAGCATACCCTACGCTCAATCGCCGTTGGAGTAATGATGCTGAGGCTTTACCGGTTTGTCGAATCACTTCTACCGCTTCGTTGTATAAGTTGTCTTGGTCCGTACCGTCGGCTGTTCCCACCATGTCCGTATCTACCCCCGATGATGACTTTCCAGCTAAAATGGTTTCGTCGTACGTTGGTTCGGTGGTGAGCTTAAGTTTATTGGTAACGCGCTCAATTTCTTTACTCGAAACGTATACCCCTTGAACACGGATGGGGCGGCTCATGTTTCCAGGTAAATAAAGCATATCCCCCATTCCCAATAAATCTTCCGCTCCGATACTATCGATAATGGTGCGGGAATCGATTCCGGTGGTCACTGTAAATGCGATCCGAGCCGGAATATTTGCCTTAATAACCCCGGTGATCACATTCACACTGGGGCGTTGCGTGGCAAGGATCAAGTGCATTCCCACCGCGCGAGCCATTTGAGCAATGCGACAAATAGCGGCTTCGGTTTCTTTTTTGGTGGATTGCATCATCAAGTCGGCCAGCTCGTCGATGACGATTACAATTTTGGGCATGGTTTTTTCTTCGGCTTCATTGTGTTCCGCAATGTTGCGATAGCCTTTTTCGGCCAATAATTGATACCGACGATTCATTTCGGCTACGGCCCACTTGAGCGCGGTGTGCGCTTTGTCGGGCTGCGTAATGACAGGGGTGAGCAAGTGCGGAATGCCGTTGTAAGGAGTAAGCTCCACTCGCTTAGGGTCTACCATGATGAACTTGAGGTCTTTGGGTGAGTTTTGATAAAGCAATGACAGAAGAAAGGTATTCATTCCTACCGACTTACCCGAACCGGTTGCTCCGGCGATCAATAAATGAGGCATCGCCCCCAAATCATCCACCACTGGGTTTCCCGCAACATCCCGCCCAATCGTCAGTGTCAGATCTGAACCCACACTATTAAATTCGTCGCTTTCTAACATTTCTCGCAAGTGAACCACCATGCGCTTGTCGTTTGGCACTTCGATTCCCACCAACGATTTACCCGGAATCGGGGCTTCAATGCGCACTGATTTTGCCGCCAACGCCAACGCAACGTCGTTTTTGAGCGCCGTGATTTTGTTCAATTTGACGCCTTCGTGCGGCTGAAGTGTGTATTGCATCACCGAGGGGCCAATGTTTACATCGCGCATGGTCACCGGAATGCTGAATTGCCCCAGTTTGTCTCGAATCACTTCGGCATTAGCTTTTAATACCTTGTCGCTAACATAAACCTGCGAGGTGGCATCACTTAAGAGGTCTAAGGAAGGAAATTCCCAATCACTGTAGTCCACTTCTTTTCTTTCTTTTGTTGGTTCTGATTTTTGAATGAGGTCCGGCTTTTGAATGTTGAGCTCAATTGGTTTTTTGGTAACAACCGGTTCGCCGGAAGATTTTCCTGAGGGTGCCATTGATTTTTCGGTTGATTCATTTTGATTTAAAATTGGTTTTACAATATTCAACTCATTCATTGAATCTTCTTTTTTACTGCGCTCCGCTTTTCCAGATTCAGCGGTGGTTATTTTAATGGTAGGCGCTTGTGGAATCATCCATTGCAGCACGCGTCGCATTGAAATTTCGAACGCGATCAAAACCCCAATCAATAATGTGGCGGAAAGCACAATGTGGGCCCCAACATCCGAAAGTAGATACCGCGGTACGTACGAAGCCAAAAATCCAATGAGTCCACCGTACGCCTCCACGTCGTCGCCTGCCAGCTCCATGGGCACTTGCATATGAATCAGCCCCAACCCGGCCCCCACTATCAGCGCGATTCCAAAAAAACGCGTGGCGTCAAAACGAATACGACTGGATAACATTAAAGCGGCGGCCATGATCAAAAGCAGCCCCGGTAACGCTAAATGAGCGGCTGAGCCAAAAAAATAAGCGAGATAGTTGTTCAATAAATCCCCGACGATGCCAAGCTGTCCGCGCGGGATTAAGTAAATAAAAATGGCCAAACAAGCATAAATAACCACCCCCACCTCGCGCGCAACATGAGGCGCGATCTCGAGTTTAAAATCCTGCTTACTTCGGCGAGCAGTAGGGCGTTTAAGTGGCATGTTCTATTTTTATTTACAACATGCTAATTTTAAATGATTTTTAGCTTGGTAGCAAGCAACTAGTCCTCGGGCAGATCTACAACGCCGGGCTCACCCGAAACTGCATCGGGAGCCGACGCGTCGGGAATGTCTACCAATCCTGGCGTTGGTTTTTCGGGTTTCGTCCATTTACCTACTCCGTATCCGGCAGCACTCAAGCCAATAGCAGCAAGCCCGGCCAAAATTAATTTCTTTAATTTGCCGCGTGTGCGATGTACCTGCACCGGTATTGGGCGTTGCTCAGTTGGCCCTTCGTCCAGATCGTAAAGACCATCTGATGCCCTGGGTGTTGGCCTTCTTAATTCCCTTTGTTCACTGCCTGTTAAGCGCACGAACGCTGTGCTAATTTCTGACTCATCAATTACTTTATATACCCGCAAATCGGTTGTCTCTTCCATGCCGGGTTCTTGAATTAACAGAACAGCGTATTTATCCCCATCTTCAGACAAAAAATACCGTACTTTACCTTGCTGCTGATAGCGTTCGTACTCATCTCGCTGAACTGGGTTTAAAGCTGCTAATTCCTCTAGCCATTGCCCTAAGCCACCTGAACCTTTTATCATTTCAGGCTGCTCAAGCGTTCTTGAATATTGGTCCGCTCCAACGGTTCTCGTTCTTATGTGCCTGAGTAAGCTCTTTAGGCTTTCTGGCCTTTCGGATGGTGAACTTGAAGGACGATTCATAATTATTGATTATTTGCTTTCAATGCATCGTAAAATTTCTCTCTAATCCCCCGCATCTCAGACGTATATTTATCATATTTTTCCTTCCACAGGTTGATTGCTTCACCATTACCCTTGATGTGAACTGATAAAATACCATCCGCAGGGGTGACGTTTGTATCTAAGACACCATTTGTATCCATACGCACTACCACAATTTGATCATCAGTGCTTGCATCAAGCCTTTTGAGCAATTCATGCGACAAAGAAGGTGCGCCCTCTAAATACAGCATTCCCCGCCCCAGTCGCACCGTTCCCACCCTCTGTTCGGCCAATATATATTCGGGTTGACTGGGATAATTGGGATCCTTAAATAAGGGATTTTTAACATTTACTTCATCTTTAGCTCCGTACTGGGGTCCACTTGGTGCGGCTCTCATAATCAAATGGTTAATTGATCGTCTTCTTATTCTACCATTTTTTAACCAAAAAATCTAATATTATTAAATCTAGAATGGGTGATTTGGGCATAGTAAAGAGCGCCGATCCCTTTACACATGAAGCCTTGCAAAGCAGTGGGTCCAGAGGTGTGGATGGCGCCCTAACGACACTCGATCCGAGATCCTCCCCCACTGATTGATATTACTAAGGATTAGAAACATCAAACAGTGAAGGAGAGACCAATATAGACGAGGTCGGGTCGCCCGGATTCAATCGATTTACAAATAAATGCAAACACTGATTTTCGTCCGAACGGAGCCTCCCTACTATATTCAGAATTATTTAGGCCGCTTCTGAGAGCGGTCGTTCCGATACAAGATCGGGACAAAGTTCCCGGAATCAATCCAGGAGATATTTGTTTTTGTTTTTGGCCTTCACCCACCTTTGCACTCAGTGCTGCGGCGGGGAGGCTACTAGAGCCCTCAATTCAAAGAATTAAAGGACAGAAGTAGGGAGAAATCGAAAGGGAATTGGAAGGTTTCCCCTCCCGATTTCTCCCGGCTCATTCATTGTTTTAAAAGAACGTTTCATATCATTATACCTCTTTTGTTTTTTAAAGTCAACTATTACCTGATGTTTTTTTTAGGTACAATGCTCCCGGCTAGGAATAAGCTGCTTTGATCACTGCTTAATCCTTTACTCAATCCTTATTCCTTGGTTCTTAATCCTTATCATGAAAGGAACTTTATTTCTCATTGTCGGCCCCTCGGGATCAGGAAAAAGTTCGGTTTTAATGGAGCTTAAAAAATCGCACCCGGAATATACGTATCCTCTTTCTGCCACCACCAGGCCTATGCGCCCCGGCGAAAAAGAAGGTGATATTTATCATTTTTATTCGCACGATGAATTTAAGCAACATGTCGAACGCGGTGATTTTTTAGAATACGCGGTGGTTCATCAGGATCACTATTACGGACTGATTAAACAGCCGGTTATCGAGGCGCTGCAGCGAGGAGAAATTGTTGTGCGTGAGGTCGACATTCAAGGATTTGAAAGCATTCGCAATGCTATTTCGAAAGAGGACCTGGTGACCATTTTTATTACCGCCCCGAACCAGGAAGAATTGATTGAACGCATTCGTGGGCGAGCCCCGATTGATGACGACGAGCTTAAAAAGCGACTGGTGAGCATGCGAGCAGAACTTTCTAAGGCGCGCGAGTGCGATTATTTAGTAGAAAATAAAAACGGTGCTTTGGCCGATACTGTTGCCCGTGTGGTTAAAATTATTCAGGAAACTCGCTCTTAGTTTTGTTTACAAAAAACCGATCCATTCATGATGGCTCGGTTTTTTAGGGCAACGTAGCCGCGCGAACTATCCAAATTGAACCGTTCCGCTGGATACCAACATTGAAAGTGCGAGCGCCAATGTGTATGCCCCGGCCAGCATGCTTAGATGCTTATAATTTCCATGATGTTTTTTCATTTTGTTTTGATTTAATGATTAAAACAAAATTATTATAACATAAAAAAAATATTTTAGCAACTTTTGGCGTTGCTATTCCAACTCAACATCGATCACGTTTTTGGGGGGTGTTTTTTTTCGATGATGAGAGGTGTGTGTTTTTTTGCCTAAAAGCATGCCATAAGCTTTATATGCCAAGGCGATTATGATTCCGGCCACTAACCAGTAAAACAACCCGATCAAAAAGAAATAGGCCACCAATAAACCTAATCCTAGGCTAATGATCGTCATCATCATTCGCACCAACTGTGAAAAAAACGTCTTCTTTTTCATAGAGATTGTTGAGACTTTTTAGCATAGGCGTACGCGGCGATTGCCGTGCTAATGGGCACAGCCAACACCAATGTGGTTGATCCTACCAATGTACGGATGATTTCTTCGGCCATGAATTCGTTGTTTAAAATCACCCAAAGCGGGCGATCGGAATTGACCAATAGTAAAAATACCGGCAGCGATGCCCCGACGTACGCAATGACCAATGTGTTCACTAAAGAGGTGATGTGCTCTTTGCCGACCGAAAGACCGCGATGATAGAGCTCTTTAAACCGAAAGCGATGGTCAGCCTTTTTGAGCTCGTCGACTACTGCGGTTTGAGCCGTGGTAATGTCGTCGAGCACTCCAAGCGCCCCAATAACGATCGCCCCTAAAAGCAGCCCACGCAGATCGAGATTTTGAAATTGTCCAAAACTTAAATAGGCGGCTTCTTCTGATCCCAACCCAAACAACTGAGCCCCCGAAACCGCCAGCATTGCCAACAAAAACGAAAGTAGCAGCGTGATGAGTGTGCTGATCACCGAAAGCGTTGTGCGACGGGAAAATCCATGGGCCAAATATAAAGTAATGATGGCGATCGCAAAGGCGGAAATAACACTGGTGATCACCGGGTTGGCTCCGGCCATGATTTGCGGCAGCATCCATTTGAGCAAAATGACTAAAGTCACCGCCAATCCCAAGAGCGAGGTAATGCCACGCACGCGCGCCACCGCCACTGTGATCAAGACAAACAAAATCATAAACCCACCCAGGCTATTTAATCGGTAAGGTTCAAAAAATTGATAGGCGTTTTCACCCTGAAAATTATTACGCGTGAGCACGATGGTTTGGCCCGGATTCAATTTTTGCGAATCAAGCGACTGAATGGGAGAAATAAAGTGGTCAATTTCAACCACCTGCCCCGCTTCGTCGCCGTCCAGCAGCGTTACCGAAATCTCTTGTTTGTTTTCGACAAAGCCAAATTGTTCTTGAGCAGACTCATTGAGAATTTGCAGCACTTTTCCTCTGAAAAATGTTTCGTTGTATTGATTTGGCATTTGATTATTGCGTTTTTATGAGATTTTTTTGTGCATACGATTGACGCGGGGCCCGAAGTTTAACACCATCAAAATGATGCCCAACGCGCCGATGATGGAAGCGCCACTGGGAATGTTCAGTAAGTACGAGGTGAATAAGCCGAGTATCACTCCCGATATAGCCACCAGTACAGACCCGAGCATCATATGAGCAAAGCTGGTGGCGATCGATTTGACCGCGTTGGTTGGAATCACCAAAAAGGCGCCGATGAGAATCACCCCCACTATTTTGATGGCAAAGGCGATGCTGATGATCAGCATGAATCGAAAGATAAATTCTACCGCTTCGATATTCATGCCGCGCGATCGAGCCAGATCGGGACTGATTACCATTTGAATCAGCTTTTTTTTGAACATAAAAAACAGCAAGATGGTGACACATGCCATGACGCTTCCCACCCACAGGTCTTGGTTGGAAATGGCTAAAATGTTCCCAAACAGAAACCCTTCGATATTTTGATAACCCGGAGTAACACTCAAAATAATGATCGCTCCCGCCATCGTCATTTGCTCTACGAACGATAGAATGGAGTCGTGACTATAAACGCTCATGCGCTGAAGTAGTGTGATCAAAGCCATTCCCGCCATTGCCACTAACGTGGCCGTAAGACTGATGTTCCATTGTAAAAAGGTGCCCAGGGCGATTCCCAAAAAAAGTATGTTTGCAATAGAATGCCCTACTACCGATTCTTTTCGGAGCACCACAAAATTGCCCAATAGCGCAAACACAACGGCCAACACTAACCCCATTGCCAAGGCCCGCTGGAAAAAACTGAATTGTAAAGCTTCAATGATTTGATGCATACCATTTGAAGTGTTATGAATTGGTGTTTTTGTTTGGACTGTGCTTAAGAATGTGCGCCCCAAACAGGCGTTCGAACGTTTTGCTGTTTTCTATTTCGGTCGGCGTTCCGCATTCGCATAATGCCTGATCCATACAAAATACACGATCGGCATGATGTTCCAGCAAATGCAGGTCATGCGTGACCATTACCACGGCTAAGTTATAGGCTTTTCGCAGATCTTCCAGTAAACAATAAAAGTCTTTTTCACCGCTCACATCCAGTGCTGACGTGGCTTCGTCCAGCACAAGCAATTCGGAATGCTGCAACAGTGCGTTTGCGATGAGCACCCGCTGCATTTCTCCACCCGAAAGGCCGCCGATTGATTGATGAATCAAATGCAACGCGCCCACTTCTTTTAGTTTTTTTTCCACTTCGGACTTGGGCTGATCGGAAAAGTGCTTCAGTAGCTCCCATACGGTCAGCGGAATGGTGCGATCAAATTCAAAGTGTTGTGGCACATACCCCATTTTTTTAAGATGCCGGTGAATCACGCCTTCTGTTGGCTTAATAATGCCCAGCATCAATCGCAACAATGTGGTTTTTCCGGAACCGTTTAGCCCGATAATGGCAATGCGTTCCCCTTCGGCAATGGAAAAATTTACATTATGCACAATGGTTCTACCCCCATTCGTGAGCGAAACATTGTGAAATTCTACCAATGATTGACGCGGGTTATTTTCCAAAGGCGCTACTTAACGTGTCAGCGATCGCCTTTAAGTTATGCTCATATCCTTCGGCCGTCAACTCGGAACCGATCGGGTCGATTGAATAGGTATTTAAATCGAGGTTGGATTTGAGAGCTTCGATTACCTTTGGACTGAATTGAGGTTCTGTGAACACAAGGTTCACTCCTTTTTCTTTGATTAATTTGGTGAGCTGATTTAAATAGGCCAAGGTGGGCTCTTTGCCGGGAAAAGGTTCAATGCTGGCTACATGATAGGCGTCCAATTGATATCGCTTCAAAAAATACCCGTACGCGTCATGAAACAAAATAAAGGGTTGCTTGTTCGCGCTTTGCAATTGAGCTTGAATTTCTTGGTCCAATGCGATCAACCGCGCTTTATACGCATCGACTTGATTGTTTTGGACTCTTTCAGGCAAGTGTTCACTGATCCATTCCACCTGGCGGACCGCTAACTGAGGATTGAGCCAAATGTGTGGATCAAGCCCTTCATGTTCATGCTCATGCCCGTCCTCTTCGGCAGCCGCGCCTGCAGGCAGTTCCACCCATTCTTCCATCGATTGCAGTTCGGATTCCACGGCTTGATACACCTGAATTACCTGCAATTTGGGATTGCCGGCCGACTCGATCATGTCCTCGATAAACGGTTCTAGATTGAGCCCAACCATCATGAGTGCGTCGGCGCGTGAGAGCGCTTTAATGTCGGCCGGCTTGGGTTCCCAGGTGTGAATGCTCACTCCGGCGGGCACCAAATTAATCACCTCCACCTCTTCTTGCACGATATTTTTGGTCAATGAGTATAGCGGAGGAAACGTGGTTACAATGGTGTAAGGATGATCTTGTGAGACTTGCTGGCTTGGCGATGCCGTGCTGCAGGCGGTTAGCAACACCGCAGCTGCCGCAATGATCCCTATTTTTTCATAATCAAGGATTAAAGGTTGGCATCAGTTTAACGCAGCAAAATTTTAAATGCAACTATATTTCATTTAATAGTTAAGAATTAAAAGTTAAGAATTATTGGGAATCGAGTTATAATGCATTCAGATACTTAAAAAATAAAATTATGAAAAATAAAAAACAGTATGATTTTACTCCGGTTGCCATGTTCTTTATTGTGGCAGGGGTGATCCTTTTTTGCCTCGGACTCGGACTACTCTTTTTGCATTTAGGCATCGAAATCGATCTGACCGACGCCATTATTTTGGTGGTGGGTGGAATGCTTGTGATGGCGGTTGGCTACAACAATTTGGAATTGGGACTCAGTCGGAAGGAATTGCATCGATAAAAGGCTGCCTCATGGGCAGAAGGCGAGGATCATCATCCTCGCCTTCTTTTATGCCTTAGTCGATGCGACCAAAAAAGGTTTGCTGCGACTTTTCGGAAAGCGAAATGCCTGGTTTTTGGTTGTAATTAAACGTTACCAAGATTCGTTTCCCTTTTTTAACTGGCGTCACCCTGTGAAGCGATTGGTTGCCGCGGAAAATCATGAGCCCACCGGCATCGAGCGATTTTACTTGTGGTTTTCGCTTGCCATCAATCATCTGCCCAATACATTCATAATCCTCATTTCCGTTGCTATCATAGCGAACATTGGTGAAGTATTCATATTCACCCCTTGCTCGCACGCTTTAATAAAAAGGGTGATGGCAAAATCGGAGTTGTCGAAATGCCATTCCAAGCTATCCCCTTCGTCGTAATAATTAATATTGATGGGTGAAAGTTTATCGGCATATGGATACAGCTTGGGTAAATCGAGCACCTTACTTAAAAATTCGCGAAACAAAGGTGAATCGTAAAGCACTCTTAAGTAGGAATCCGCTGGTATTTGATCGTCGGCAATACAGCCTTTGGTGGTACTGAACAAACGATTCCTTGGCGACTTCGGCGAAAAATTAGGATCCGGGGGGAGTACATATAAATTGTATTCTGACCGGCTTCGATATGCCTCGGGTTTTAAATTATCCGCTTCGGTTTCCAAAGTTTTTAATGCCTCTTTGGATAGCAAGTTCTCCAAAACCAGAATGCCATCTCGTTCAAACGTCTGAATGACTTCTTGGGTGGGATTTTTAAAGAAATCAGCGTTATAAAGGGGGCTTAAAATGGATAAAAGTGATTGGTTCATAATCATAAAGTTAAGAAATTAAGGAGTTGAATAGAAGACGCCTAGCTGATAAGACTGAACATCACCGGAGCTTTGAACCATATAAGGAACGGTTTCAAAATCGACCGGACGGTCCCAGGCTTCTTTTAGTTGCGCGGCCAATACCCTTTGATCGTCCTCGGCATTTTGACCTGGAACGATTCGATTTTCTGGCAAGGTGTAGATTATTTTTCATCACCCTGGCGACTGGGATTATCGTCTTCGGCCACCACAGGTAATAAGGTGGCAATAATGCGCGATCGAGTGAACCGGGACATATTTGCCGCCAATTGTCTGGGATAAAGCAGTCGATCCAACGTGAGCACAGAAACCACACCCCCTTCAATTTCGTCATCCCCTGGAAATACCGAGGGCGAGTCGATTAGGCCCATGCGCATACGCGCGTTGGAACGTTGTTGTTGGTTAAATTTGTCTACAAACCCTCTGGCAAGATCGATGCCTGTACAATTGGCATTCGGAAATTCATTGGATAATCTTTTGAGTAGGTCTCCGGGGCCCGCCCCTAAATCAAAAATGACGGGTGAATCGACAAGTAGCCTTTTTTCTACCAGAAATTGAACCAGCGCAGAAGGATCGGCTCGATAGCCATCCACTTGAGATTCTGCATTGTATCGCCGGAGCGTTCGCTCAATGATGGCGCGGTCTTCAATGGGCAACCGCTGAATGGACTCAAGCACTTCTACCTCACCCTCAACGTATTGACCTTTATCTATAGCATTCATTATTAATAAATTTAGAAAATAAAAAATGGGTGAGTGCTTTGATGGTAAATAGCGTTTTGTAGATATTTGTTCATGAAATTGATAATTTAAATAATAAAAAACCGACTTCACGGTGAGTCGGTTGGGTGGATTTCGGTGATGCTTTTTAATTAGAGCCTACTTAGCACCGTTTGATATCCACCCATGCCATGATGCAACCAATGGGCCACACGGCTGATAGTGGTGGTACTTACTCCGGTTTGTTCATTGATGGCTCGATACGACATACCTTGGCTGATGAGTTCGGCCGCCTGAAGACGCTCGGCCATACTTTGGATTTCGGAAATTGTTGCAATGTCGCGCAAAAAGTTTTGAACGTCGGTTTGCGTTTTGAGCGAGGCAAATGCGTTGCACAAATTTTGAAATGCCGGGCTTTGTTCGAGTTCTTTTTCGAGCATGAAAATTATTAATGTGTTAACATGCTAATACATTATAATTTCGCTGTCAAACAAAAAATATAAAAAATAATGGTGAATATTTGTCTACCACATTATTTGGCTTGTTTTAGCTATTTTTACACTTATTAGTGAACTTTTGTTCATTTTGGGTTGACCAGTGAACGTATGTTTACTAAACTGGGGCTGTGGATGATATTGCGACTGACTTGTGTCGCCTTCCCTCATTTAACACTTAAAACAAAAAACTATGTTGATCAATTTATTTTTTGCAGGCCTGTTCTTAGTCATCAACTTGATAGCCTTGTTCAATTTCGTTCGTATCTTTCGGTTCGCTTATCGATTGGCGAGTTACGCGATTAATAAAAAAGATCAGTCCTCCCAATTTATTAACGCTTTCATAAAGACTTATTACGAAACTCACTCAATGATGAAAGCAGCTTAGTGCTATTGAACAAATTTTTTATTCATAATTTTACATGCTATTCAACTTTCTATTCGCTGGCTTTGTTCTTTCGTTCGCCTTTCTTTTTATCCGTCTTTTAACCTTATTAAATTATGATTGATGCTTTACTTTCCAAAATCCAGCGTATTCGCCACTATTACAAGCAGAATAAAGTTATGCCTACGTATGACGAAATTTGTGAACTATTTGACTTTAAGTCAAAAAATGCCGCTTTTAAGTTGGTAAACAAATTGGTGGAAAAAGGCTATATAGAGAAGATGGATAAGGGGCGGCTGAAGCCCGGGTTGCATTTTTTGGGACTCCCCTTGTTTAATAGCGTTCAAGCTGGAGATGCCACCGCTGAAGAAGAAATTTTATTGGATCGAATTGATTTGAACGATTTTTTGGTTCAGTCCCCTGACCAAACGGTCATGATTAACGTTCGAGGCGACAGTATGATTGATGCAGGCATTCATGAGGGAGACAAAGTGGTTGTCGACCGTCACGCTCGCGTTCAGGTGGGAAACATTGTAGTAGCACAGGTAGACGGAGATTTTACGGTAAAGTATTTGGATAAATCGAAAGAGGGTCAAATTATTTTGCAGCCTGGAAATCCTAATTACCCCCCCATCATCCCTAAAAACGAAATGGCGATTTTCGGCAAAGTGGTTGGGGTGGTTCGAAAAATGTAATTCCAGAATTAAGGAGTAAGGAATAAGGATTAAGTATTTATATAGTGACTAAAAGATCGCGTCCATTTTTATAATCAATCAGATGCATCGTTGGAGGAAGTGAAGTGCCAAACTCAACTTGCCTTTGGTCTGAGTTATTTTAGTAAGACTGACTATGAAAAAATAGCCGCGCTACAAGATGAGACTGGAAAGACTTTAAATGGATGGATCCGGTCACAGAAAAATATAAGACTAATTAATTAGAGTCTGCCTAGTTCTTAATCCTTACTCCTTTTACGCTATTTCTCCAAAAAATACTTTTTCTAAGTTCTTACTATCGGCCAGCTTTTCGACCGGTCCTTCCATGAGCATTTTTCCTTCGGCCAAAATATAGCCGCGATGCGCAATATTGAGCAGGCTTTTTAAATTGTGCTCCACTACCACAATGCTGGTTCCAAACGTCTTGTTGATTTCGGCGATTTTTTCGAAAACGGATTGAACGATTTTGGGAGCGAGTCCGATTGATGGCTCGTCAAGAAGTAGCAATTTTGGATTCATCATGAGCCCGCGTGCCAATGCCAAAATTTGCTGCTCCCCCCCGCTCATGTAGTAGGCAATTTGTTTGAACTTTTTTTTGAGCACCGGAAAAAACTGAATTAACTCTTCCGTGCGCGCCTGGATCATTTTTTTGTCGCTCCACAAGTATGCCCCCATG
The DNA here is from genome assembly GCA_016699515.1 of Candidatus Peregrinibacteria bacterium. Taxonomy (GTDB): domain Bacteria; phylum Patescibacteriota; class Gracilibacteria; order UM-FILTER-43-11; family UM-FILTER-43-11. The sequence continues at coordinate 993,759 of CP064978.1, forward strand.
CGCAAATTTTCTTCGATAGTGAGTGAGGGAAATACACGCTTGCCTTGTCCTACGAAGGACATTCCTGCTTCGACCATGCTGGACGGATGCGGGTGAATGACCTTGCCGTCGAATTCAACCGTCCCGGTGCTTTTTTCGAACAACCCGAACGTACTTTTTAAAAGCACGGTTTTTCCGGCTCCGTTGGGGCCCATTAAAATTAATATTTCACCTTCGTTCACGTGGTAATCGACATTGTGAATCACTTGAGTGGGCCCGAAATGGACATCTAAATTGGTAACGTTTAGTAATTTATTATTCATGAGTTGTTGTAGGTTTTAGGTTGTAGGTTTTAGGTTGTAGGTTTTGACTTAGCTTTTAACTTACCACCTTCAACCTACAACGTTAGTTAATCACCTAAATAAGCTTCGATTACCGCGGGAATTTTTCGGACGTGATCAAAGGTTCCTTCCGCAATTTTGGTGCCGGCGTCGAGTACAATCACGTGATCACAAATTTCTGATATCAGCTTCATGTTGTGTTCCACAAAAATAATCGTGCGGCCTGATTCCACCAATTCATAAATCAGGCGTGTGATTACTTTGATCATTTCCGGAAAGAGCCCCGAGAACGGTTCGTCTAGTAAAATGAGTTTGCTGTCGCACATGAAAAGCTTCAGAATTTCGATTAACTTACTTTGACCGTAGGAAAGATCACCGGCGAGTATGTGCGCTTTTTTTTCGAGCCCGACTTTTCTGAGTAATTTGATACCCTGTGCTTGCTCATTTTTTTGTTCTTCACTCAAATTTTTACTGTCAAAAAATACACGACGCAAGGTAACGGTTTCGCTGTATTTGCTACTGAGCATTAGGTTTTCGAGCACGGTCATTTGCGGGAGCAACTTGCTATCCTGAAAGGTTCGGCACACCCCCAAATGGTTGACCTGGTTCGGTGTTTTGCCAACCAATTCAATGTCTTCGAGTTTGATGGAACCGGTGGATGGGAATAGCGCAAATAGCGCGTTGAAGAAGCTCGATTTCCCGGCCCCGTTCGGGCCGATCAGCCCGGTAATGGAACCTTCTTTAATGGTGAACGATAGATCGTTCAATATTTTCATTCCGCCGATTTGTAAGTTGAGGTTTTTACAGTGAGCATTAGATTTTATATTTACCAAGAATTCCTTGTGGGCGAAAAAACATGATGACGATCAGAATAAAGCCATAGAGAATTTGTTGCCATTCGGCCGACACTCCCGCGAAACGGAGCACTTCTAAACTGGTGAGCATAATAAATGCCCCAAGAATGGAACCGGGAAGACTGGCCATTCCACCTAAAATAATCATGATGAGTAGGTACACCGAAATGATCAGTTCGAAGGCTTTTGGATTAACGAATGAAATAAAGCTGGCAATGAACGCCCCGGCAATGGCGGCGAAGATTGCCCCAACCACGAACGCGCTACGTTGATAACTCACCACATTGTGGCCGTTCACACGGGCGACCGTTTCGTTTTCACGTGCTCCTTTTAGAATGGTTCCGTATGGTGTTTTTAGAATTCGATTTAAAAACCAGTAGGTTAATGCGGCGGCAACGATTACCAGTACCAAGAAAAGTGGTTTGGCAAAAAAACTAAAATCGCCCAACATAGGTGCTTGCACCCCTTTGATTCCGAGTGGCCCCTTGGTAAGATCGGTCCAATTTTGCATGATGTTAAACATGATGATGGCAAAACCAAGCGAGACCAATACAAAGGAATCTTCTTTCATTTTGAGCATGGGGAATGACACCAGCCAAGCAACGATTCCGGCAATCACTATTCCCACGGGGATGGTGAGGAAAAAATTCCAATCATATTGGGTGCTCAAAATCGCGGTGGCGTAGGCGCCCATTCCGTAAAAGGCGGCATGATTGATCGACATCAGCCCGGTAAACCCAGCCACGTAATTCAAACTCATGGTGAGGATGGAATGAATGCCAATGATGATGAGTACTTGAAGAATAAAATCCATAACTATTTGGCGAGTTGCATTTGGTTAACGAGGCCTTGGGGCTTAAAAAGCAAAAAGAGGGTGAGCAAACTAAAAGCCACGACTTCTTGCCAACTTCCGCCCAAGTAATAAATTCCAATGTTTTCGACGACTCCTAGTAGTAAGCCGCCGATGAGAGCACCACGCATACTACCAATTCCTCCGATGATTGAGGCGATCACCGCCTTTAAAAAGAAATAATGAAGTCCATGCGTGGGGCGTGCACCAATTTCAAGCGCAATCAAACTGGCGCTGACTGCACTCAAAAAAGTTCCGATGAAAAAAACGAGTAAGGTGATGCGGTTGGTATGAAGCCCCAGCACGGTGGTAAGCTCGGCGTTGTCGCCAATCGCACGGATAGCCAACCCGTATTTGGTCTTTTTTAGGAAGAGTTCGAGCAGCACCATTAAAACAATCGAAACCGCCAGAATCACCAGTTGATTGAAAGTGATGTTGAGCCCTAAAAATTCGTAAGCGGGTTTGATGGTGTCGGTGATACTGATCGACTTGGTATTATTCTTCCAAATGAGCGCAATTAAATTTTGCACTACGATCAGTGCCCCGAATGACGTTACCATTAATACCAAACTGGACGCCTTGCGGTCGACCAACGGTTTATAAAGAAACTGCCAAGAGGCCACCCCAAGCAAACTAGCCAACAGCGCTGCCACGGGAATGGCGGCGAAAAAGTTCCATCCATATTCCATAAACGTATACGTGAAATAGGCGCCCAGCAAGGCCAGGACGCCATACAACACGTGGAAGAATCGAGTGGAGGAAAAGATTAGGTTGAATCCTAGCGCGATGAGCGCATAAATGCCTCCAACAATGATTCCGTTGAGCAGAATTTGCATTACTCTTCTTTCATCATAGTATCCCTTCCATTTTTTCGTCGTCCGTCATCATGGCATCATCCCCTTCCATTTTTCTTCGCCACTTTGCATCATTGCATCGTCACGAACCACGTAGTCACCGTCTTTTACCATTAGGACTCCTGCAGGCACTTGGTTATCTCCGTTTTCGTCGAAGTTTACGTCGCTCGCAAGTCCTTGATAGGGAGCCATGTTGTTTAGATAATTGCGGATGGCTTCTCCACTGTACCCTTCTTTTTCAATCGCCGTTGCTACGATGTCTGCGGCGTCGTAGGCGAAGGCGGCAAATAGCATAGCGTACTGAGGAGTTCCGATTGCTTCGGCAAACTCTTGATACCCTTCGCGACTTGAATCTTCGGCAGCAAGTACAGAGTAACTTCCTTCCGCAGCATCTTTGGCGGTATCGACGTATTCAGGCCCGGTCATGCTGTCGGTTCCGTACACTTGAATATTGATTCCCAATTCACGTGCTTGTTTTACCGTAAATCCGTTTCCAACCGGTGATTGAGAAATGCTAACGAGCACATCAGCCCCCGCGTCTTTCACTTTGGTTAGCAAGGTGCGAAAGTCGGTATTGTCTACTTGATACGCTTCATCAACCACCACCTCTACCCCTGCGTTTGCTTCGAAGTGTTCACGAACGGTTGCACGGTAGGCTTGAGCATAATCGGTTTGTTCCGAAAGGATTGCTACTTTTTTGTAGCCATGTTCCACCACATCATTGGCTAAAGTGGCACCCACTTGAGCGTCGGATGGATAGTTACGGAAGATGTACTGCCCAGCATCGGTGATTTCGGGGCTTGAAGAAAGTGGCGAAAGCAACACCACTTGATTTTGTTCAGCGATTGGAGCGGCGGCGAGGGTTTCACCACTGCAACCAGCACCTACAATCACTTGCACTTTATCGACTGTAATTAATTTTTGAGCTGCGTTGGCCGCGTCTTGTCCGGTGCACTTTCCATCTTCAGCAACCACTTCTACCGGCACTCCATTAATGGTTGGATGTTGTTTAAAGTAGTAATTAACCCCGGCAAGCATATCTTGCCCGTAAGCGGCAGCATTTCCGGTCAACGGACCGATGAAACCGATTTTGTAACTTTCAACCATTGAGTCGTCGTCTTGCATTTGGTCGCTGAGTTTGTCATCTGCACAACCGGTGAGCGCCAAGGTGCTAACCACTGCCATGAGCAGTAACCCTTTTTTAAAAATTGAGTTCATATTTGAATGTGTCATGTTATAAAGAATTAAGTATTAAAATGACCCAGTGCTCCGAATTGTCAAATTCGCAAGCTGTATTATTATACGTTTATTTGATGCGGAAACAAGCGATAGAATTTGCTAAAATTAGTAGATGTTTTTTAGATAACATTGCTCACCCTCCTCCGCGTACTTCGGCGGGCTTCGCTAATATATATTTTTTAAGTAGCAGTGCTCGTCCTCCTCCGCGTACTTCGGCGGGCTTCGCTAATATATATTTTTTAAGTAGCAGTGCTCGCATACCACCTTTTCTTCTCGATCCGGTGCATAGGTGGACTGAATTGTGGACTGGCAGTTGCTACATTTTCTGTCGTAGAGTTTACGTTCGTTTCGCAGTTGCATGCGATCGATGGCGCGCTGATCAGGGGCAAGGCGAGGAATGGGGATTCCCATGGAACGATAAAACTTAAGTTCTTGAGGGATGATTTTGAAAAGTTTATTGGACTTTTCGCAGGTTAAAATTTGTTCGGTGACCTGGTCGGTTACGCTATTGATGTGATCAGGTAATTCGATTGTAGGCCCTTGATACGCCGCCTTTTCGTTTGCTTCGTACCAAGCCCATCCTTTATTTTCAACGTCGGCTTTGGTGAGTGGAAAGTAATCGTAGGCCACACTTTCATTATAGGCATGCGGCGATAGGTGCGCCGGAAAGAACTGACCCCATTCACCGGTTTTTTGCATGTGCTTAATTATTTGAGGGACGAGTTCATTAAATTCTGCCTCGGTGTACTGCTTATTCAAAATGCAAAATTCTTTGTTCTTAATGTTGGAACAGCCAAATAAATTTTTAGAATGATGAATATGGTCGGAATATAAAATAGCTTGGCTGTGATACACATGAGTGGAAAATGCGCAGTGGTACGTTTCGATCGTACTCATCATTTGGTAGTTGAGCTCGGGCTTAAGATACATGTTCGATGAATCGTAAACGTCTTTCACTTGCACTCCCAACTGAACGTAACGGCAATCTTCGCTGTCGTTTACATCGTAACAATCGATGCAATTTTTCGAGTTTTCAATGAAGTCTCCGGTGCAGTTTTCGGAATTGGTAATGTTGGCATATTTATGAATTCGTTTTTTTTCGGAGGTCTTTTAGAATCTGCTTAGCCCGTTCAAAGTTTTGATGAGACCCCTTAAATTCGGACACTCTTTTTTCAAATTCTTCTTTGGAAAGCGGCTGATTCATAAAGTAATACTCCTTCCCATCCAGATCGGTGCACAAAAAACAATTGCGACAGTTTTTGAGGTTTTCCGAAAACCAGCAGTCCGATGAATTTTGGCTGTAATATACGTGCACACAATTGAAGCAATTGCGTACACTAAAGCATTCATAGCAGCGTTCGCTGTCGTAGCAATAGGATGAATCGATCGTATCCCTGCATTTTTGGAGCAGTTTGCCGTAATAACAGTCTTCGCAATATTCCGACGAGTTGATTAAATGACAATTTTTGGAGTAGGCTGTTCCGGTGGTGTAGGGGCAATTTTCGTTGGCAACGGTGATGAGGGCCATGCGTGGCACCGCGCGACTAAGCGATAAAAATTGTTCGAAGAAGGGGCGGTTGAAATCGAAGTCGCGGCCATAATCAAGGGCGTCCCATTGATCGGTGTGCCATTCTTCTTTGTTAACAATGTTCCAATCGCAATCGGGATTGTAGATAGAAATCAGCTGTTTGCCTGACTTTGTGGATTTTCGTTGATACAAATGGCTCTCGTTCCGATGCATGGTGCGAAGTTGCGCGCGACAGTCGGGGCAGTTTTCGGGCTCGGGAATCGATACGACTTGATCACCGAATGAAAAATCCATCTTTTTTAGAAAAGCAATTTCATCGGATGATATTACAAACCGTTGATGACAAATATTACAAGTTTTCAATTACGAATTAACAATTACGAATTAACAATTACGCCCGTCTGAGGCGGGACGAATTACGAATTTTCATTTCTATTTAACTGAGGGATTATTGTAGCATTTATTGTAAATTTATCCATACTTCATTTTATATGATTTAATTTAATTCTTTATTTAAAGCCATTTTTATGTTAAAATTTCTGTAGAAAAACTTTTACAATATGTTGGTTTCTGATTTAGAATCATTGGGGCTTTCCGAAGAAGAAGCAAAAGTGTACTTAGCCGTTTTGGAGCTGGGCGGTGGCTATGTGAGTGCGATCGGCAAAAGGCAAAATTGCCGAGGGTAAACTGCTATCACACGCTCGGCAAATTGGTGAAACGAGGGTTGGTGAATGAACTCACCAAAAATAATATGAAGTATTTTGCGGTAGAAAGTCCGCAACTTTTGGTAAATCAACTAGGGGAACGTTATCACAAAGCTGAAAAGCTGCTTCCGGAGCTACTATCGCTGACCAACTCGCTTTCTTACAAGCCCAAAATTCAGTATTACGAAGGGCTGGATGGCATTAAGCATATTTTTGAAGATACTTTGAACGCTCAATCCGAGATTGTGGGCTATACCAATTTAGAAGAGCTCCCCAAGGCGATTCCTGAAGATTATTTAAAAGACTACGCAAAACGTAAAATACAAGCGGGCATTAAAACTCGCATGCTTTCGCCTTTTACCAAAGCGGCAACCGATTATTTAAAGCGTTATTATCCTAAAGATTACGAATTGAGCCAAACCGAGGTGCTTTTTATCAATCCCGACCAATATCCGTTTGAATACGAAATCAATATTTACGATGATTCGGTGGCAATTGTTTCGCTCAATGCCAACGAACCGGTGGGCATGATCATTAAAAGCCCGCTTTACGCTAGAACGGAGCGCTCGGTGTTTAACCTAGCGTGGCTGGGAGCGACTAGTTTTGTGGCGAGATAAGTGTCCCCTTATTGTTTTCCCATACTTCTGGATTCCGTTTTATGTATTCCTGAACAAGGTAGAGTTCCGCTCATCGCGAATAATACGATCATAATAACGGCTTTGCCAGCCGAAGTTTGGGTTAATATTTTTCGTATGGCGTGAGTGACTTTCGCTTTAAACCAGCGGACCGCCTTAGCAAGGGTTGTTTGTGTCCGCTGCATGGGATTATTAATGATGCCATATTGACCGGAGGTTTGGTTGATGCCAAACCCTTTTTTTAATGGCACATAAAAATCAATGGGGAATGGGTGAATCGATTCATGATCGCCTGGAAAATCGTTAAACGTAGGAACATGATTAATCATGTTCCTACGTTTGCGTACGCGTTTGGCATCATACGATTCACATGCCTCCTGATTGATTTTTATTATCCCATGGACGTGATCCGGCATGATCACCCATTCATCGACTTCAAACCCCTCAAAATGTTCCGCAATTTCATGCCAAATTTGGTCAACTATTGTTCCCATTTCACTTAAATACATTTGTTTATCGATGATTTTTCCCAAAAAATCCTCACGATTCTTAGTGCAAATCGTAATGAAATAATGGCCGTCCCAAGCATAATTGTAGGATGATAAACGAAATTTCTTTTTTACTTTATAATTCATCGTTCACTTAAATACAAAAAATAAATCTAAATTCGCTTGCAACTTACCTTGGACTGAATTGAGTTGTCAAATCTAAATCAGTGGCTCTTCAAATGCTTGTTCCATTTCGGGCGCTTTGTTGTCTTCGGTGAATTCGCCGGCTTCGTCCCATTTGGTCAGCAGCTTTTCAACGTCGGCGGGGTGCAGTATTTTTCTCTCGATTGAGCTACGATCTGATCCGTATAGTCTTGTTCCACTTTGGGCGCATCGAGTGTGCGGGCCGAGAACGCTTCGCGGATTTCGCCGTTGACGGACATTTTGGCATAAAACTCGCGCACTCCAAGATTGATGATGTCGCGCTCTTTAAAGATCGGGTTGTATTCTTGAGCTAAGATACCGGCGTCGTCCGAACCGACACGGAAGCTAACGATCGAACCAACGTTCCCAAACACGGTTTTTTGAACCACAGGCAAGAGCTGCCCCATGTACTGATGGGCGATGGTTAAATTGAGGCGATACTTGCGCGCCTCAGAGAGAATTTCGGCGAAGGTGTCGGTGGCAAAATTTTGAAACTCGTCGATGTAGAGGTAAAAATCCTTCCGATCTTCCTCGCGCATGTCGGCCCGTTGCATGGCAGCCTGATACATTTTGGTGATGATCATTGCCCCTAAAATTTGCGCGTTTTCTTCTCCCAGCAAGCCCTTTGAAACTTTCATCAGCAAGATTTTTTCATTATCCATAATGTCGCGAATATTGAACTTGCTGTTGGGCTGCCCAATGATGTTGCGGATCATGTTGGTTGAAACCAGCTGGCCGACTTTGTTGAGCAACGGCGTGATCGCTTCAGCATCGAATTTTTCGCTCCAGGCGGCAAATTCAGATACCCAGAAATTTTTGACGACCGAATCCTGAATGCGAGAAATAATCTTTTGACGATAATTTTTATCGGTCAGCATTTTTAAGATCGATAGCACGGTGGTGTTTGGGCTATCAAGAAGCGCGAGGGTGGTGTAACGCAACACATGCTCCAGGCGATCGGACCAGTTGTCACCGAACAGTTTTTTAAAAATATCGATAAAACCGATGGTCACCTGCATTTTATAAGCCTCACCAACGTTTTCGAGCGGGTTGAACGAGATCGGAAAATCCACGTCGGACGGGTCGAAAAGGATCACATCTTTTATGCGGTGCTCCGGAATGGTGCGCATAACATTGTCAACTAAATCTCCATGAGGATCCAAAACAGCCACTCCTTTTCCGCGTCAAAAATCTTCTTTGATGAGGAGCTCCAAAAATTTTGATTTTCCGGAACCCGATTTTCCTACCGCGTATAAATGGCGGCGGCGGTCAGAGCGTTTGATTCCAAAATCGACGTAATTATTGTGGTAATTGGTGGTACCAAACATGGAAAGTTCGCCTTCTCCCAAGCGCGGTAAATCTTGCGGTGGTTCTGATTTTTTAGCAAGCACATGCACAATGTGGGGCGTGTGGTCGGCATTGGGAAAGTGGTACAAACTCGCAATTTCACGCGCGCTCATGGTAGCCGCACCTGCAATCGATCGCTTTTTGTAAAGCTCAATAAACGCATCATTCATTTGCAGGCGACCGGCTTGAAACTCTTGAATATCGGTTAAGCCAAACTGATAAAAACTATTGATGATTGCGTTCAACTTTCGTTTGGCTTCGTTGGGTGCATTGGCCACATAGCCCAATCGCACCACCGCATCAAAGGGGGGTGATTGATATTTTTCTTCGGCTGATTTAGCGCGAACCTGCTTGATGCTTTTTTCGGATTTAGCACGAAACCAATCGCGCACGTGGAACATCTGGCGCAAGCGCGCAAAACGCATCGCCCAACTGCGTCCAAAATGATATCCCGCGGACTCATTTACGGGCCGAATGATCATTTGCACCCATACTTGTTCGCCTGAACTGATTTTGGAAATGACCGAAAATAAATTGGATTGGCTGTCTTCGGTGTAATGGGAGTAGTCTTTAAACGAATAAATGTCAAAAAAACGGAATGCAAGCGTGGTGCCCGCCACACTCATTTTTTCGGGCTGATAAAGATTGGTGTAATCTTTAGTGGGCTTAATTTCGCAGTCCGGAAAAGTGGAATAAATCAGCCCTTCAATCGTTTCGACCAAGTCATCGGGCACGGCCAAATAACAATAGGTGTATTGTTCATAGCCAAAAAACTCGAGCGAAAGTACTTTGTCTTTAATGGTGTTTTGCAAATTAACCAACACTTGTTCAAAGAGCGCCTCTTTTTTAGGATTTGCTTCTTCGCCTTGAGGAATAATAACGTGAAGGTATTTCATAAATTGCAATTGTGCGGATTGTATCAGATTTTACTTAATTTGACAAGACTAGTATTTATTTTTTTGTATTATTTTATTGAAGGCCGTCTTGTACCCGCCTTCGGCGGATGCGGCGGGCTTCGCTAATATATATTTTTTAAATAACAGTGCTCGTCCTCCTCCGCGTACTCCGGCGGGCTTCGCTAATATATATTTTTTAAGTAGCAGTGCTCGCACACCACTTTTTCCGGGCGATCGGGGGTGTAGGTGGTTTGGATGGGGTTTTGACATTCGGCGCAGGGCGGGAATAGAGATTCAATTCATGTCTCATTTCGACTCGCACTTCGTGACGCTCGTCTGGATGCAATCGCGGAATGGGAATTTGGCGATCCCGATAGAATTTTAACTCCTGCGGAATTAAGCGAAACGGGCGCCCACTTTTTTGAGATTGAATGGTCCAATTTAATATGTCATCTGGAATGGCGTCTATTTGATCGGGTAATCGATTGGCTGGAATAATCTTTTCCGTTACAGGAAATGACGTAATGAAATGGCTTGAATTAAACCCGCTCGATAATTTGCGGTTCTGAAAGTGGTTGATATTCCTGTGCAACCGATTCTTTGTATCCAAATGGACTGAATTGGGCCGGGAAAAATTCCCCCCACTCGCCGGTTTGTTTCATATGTTCAATGATTTTTGGAACGAGCGTTTCGTAATCCTCTTTGGAATATTGTTTGTTCAAAATGCAGTATTGCTTTTGGCGAAGCCCGACACATCCAAAACAATTTTTTACATTAATACATGAATCTACATAGAGGCACTCATTCACTCCTTCGAATGAGACGTTCACAAATGCACTTTGATAAAGCTTTGTTCCCCCCATTATTTCGTAGCAATTTTCAGTCTGATAACCAAACCGTGTTGAATCCATACAGTTCTTGATGTCCAAGGCTACGTAACAATATCGGCAATCTTCAGCATCACTCACCTCGAAACAATTTATAGCATTTTTACAATTGGATAAATAGTTGCCAATGGAATTTTCGCAATTTTCCATAATCAGTGCTCGCTTTGGAATGCGTTCATGAAACGCTTGCACTTGGGCTTTTACCTTTTCAAATTCATTAGCACTACCCAAATATTGGGCAATTGTTGATTGATATTCCGCTTTTGTATAGGGCTTATTAAAAATGTAGTACTGCTTATTGCGTAATCCAGAGCACCCAAAACAATCGGAACAATTGCGGCAATCGTCTAAAACCAACTGTCGTTGCAATAAAAACTCCATCGAGAATAAAGAGATTGCGCGAATGAAAACATTGAAAACATTCATAGCAGTAACTGCACTGATCCACCCAATAATTATCGATACAATGGTCCGACTTGAGTGCATGCAAATTGTAGTAGCAGTTTTCGTTATAGTGGCCTCCAAAATTCATGTAGCAGTTTTTTGAGTCCGTTTCTAGGTGCGTGTACTCGCTATTTTCATTATTCGTTGCTTGCAGCGATAAATGTGGTACTTGCTGCTTTAATTCGTTCATTTGCTCAAAAAAAGAACGGCTAAAATCAAACGCTCGTCCGTAATCGAGTGCATCCCATTCATCGCTCCACCATGCCTCTTTTTTATACACTTTTACCAAGGATGTTGGGGGGAAAATGGATACGATGGAGTCTCCGGTTTTGTCGCATTTTCGACGATATAAATAATGCTCGTTGCGCCATGCTAAACGACGGATTTGTCGGCAAACCGGACACAAGGTTGGCTCGGGAATGAGGTATTTTTTTCCGGCAATGAGCGGGCTGACTTTGTCGTAAAACGCGCGATCACTTTCGGTGACTTCAAACGGTGATTGGCAGTTTTTGCAAGTTTTCATAATTTTCGGATAGATTGCGGATAGATATCAATTCGACATCTAGTTGCTATCAATTCGCTAATATATATTTTTTAAGTAGCAGTGCTCGTCCTCCTCCGCGTACTTCGGCGGGCTTCGCTAATATATATTTTTTAAGTAGCAGTGCTCGCATACCACTTTTTCGGGCCTTTCGGGGGCGTAGGTGGTTTGGATGGGGTTTTGACATTCGGCGCAGGCGCGGGAATAGAGATGGCGAGGGCTTTGGAGCTTGAGACGCTCTCGATGACGTTCTTTGGGGGATAATTGCGGTACAGGCAGGCCTTTTTTGCGATAAAATTTTAGCTCGGCACTGGTTAGGCGAAACGCACTGCCGTCGCCTTTACTAAGGATGGCCCAATTGAGAATGTCGTCGGGGATATCTTTAATGTCATCCGGCAAACGTTCTGCCGGGATTTTTTTAAGGCCCGGGTCGAGCTGCACTTCGTAATCGGACCACTTCCATCCTTTTTGTTCCACTTGCTCTCGACTCATCGGGAAAAGTTCATTCGCTTTGGTTTCATTGTATCCGTACGGGCTGAGCGTTACCGGAAAGTATTCCCCCCACTCGCCGGTTTTCTTCATGTGCTCTATAATTTTGGGGATCAGTTCGCGATACTCACTTTCTGTGTATTGCTTGTTGAGAATCACAAAACGACCCGATTTAAGCCCGACACTCCCAAAACAGTGGCTGGAATTTTGAACGTTGTCGCAATAGCCCATGTTATCGGATTGATAGACCATGTTGCAAAATTTAGAAAAACGTAAATCGACCCCACTGGTGCATTCGTACACCATTTCGGACCCAGCCTGGCGCGAAACATCATAGCCGTCCTTAACTCTGTTGGTCTCCCAGCTGTAGCGCGTGTCCTCATTATTCACCACATGAAACGCTTGCGTGGCATTTTTGGAATTCACAATGTAATTCCCCGAGCAATTTTCGGCGTTGACCATCCAGGCATCGCGTACCGGGAGCGACTGCTTGAGCTCATTGTACTTTTGTTTGAATTCGCCAAAGAAGGCACGATCGGTTTTTAGTTTTTGAATGATTACCAAGCATTCTTCTTTTGAGGCGGGTCTATTTAGGATGTGATTTTTACGACTCCGAAGCCCCACGCAACCCACCAAGCGTTTGGAATTACGACAGTCAAACGCAAAAAAGGATTCACTCACACTGTTGCACAGTTCCAGGTAGTTGGAATGGAAGCATTCATGAGAGAACATGCACTCGTAACACATTTGCATTTGCGTGCACATCAAAAGATCGATGGAATCGGTGGAATTCATCACCCAATCACTAAAATGCACTTCTTCACAAGTTGCCAATGAACTGGCCATATAACAATTACGATTCTTGGAACTGTGAACCGTGTATTCGGAATTTTCGCTTTGAGTGTTGAAAATAGCGAGCCGTGGTACGCCTTGACGCATTTCGGCAAATTGCTCCAAGAATGGTCGGCTGAAATCAAAATCAACTCCGTAACTGAGTGGATCCCAGCTGTCGGACCAAAAACAATCGGGGCAAAGCACCGGAATAGGCTTATCGGGCGAATAGGTAGAAACGACTGTTTTTTGGCATAAATGACAGGCGTTCTTGTAATAGTTTTGGTCGTTGCGGAAAGTAAACCTTCGCTGGGCGCGGCACGGCGGGCAATGCGATGGTTCGGGTACGCGCATTTTGGTCAGAACCTTTTGATCCTGATCGGTTAGCTCGAACGATATTTGGCAATTAACACAATTGTTCATAAATTTTCCGGATTGATGCCAAATTGATCCACTTGGTAACAACGGGAAGATAATTCTACACCATTATTATCAGAAATAAAAAATTGCGTTTTAGGTGAAAGCCCTCTATTATTAGAGATCCAAGTTGCCTGTTTTAATTTTTTGGTTCACTTTATGTTCTTTTGGATATTGGTGCCCTTACAAATCGGCTCCTTGATTCTGTGTTTTTAGCCACCCGATCCACCTTGGGTTATTTGTCGAAACACCGAGTGGTGGCGCATAACCGCTACTTAATGTTTGGCTTTGTACGCGTTCGTCACTTGGCTTTGCTTTACATGATTTCGGCGGTGGTTGTGGCTCTTGGCTCCATCGGCGCCTCTATGTATTATTTATTATGAGCTTTTGGCAATTCATTCTCGGCTTTGATCCCACGCAAAACGCGAGTTCCCCGGCCAACAGCCCGGCGAGGAAATTGTGCATTTGACCACTGCCCATTGGATGAGTTTGGTCCCCTTTATGTTGCAGTATCTCATTGGGGTACTCGCTGTGATTGGGTTTAATTTTTTGAATCAGCTCTACTTCCACATCGACGCTCCCACTACATTTACGATTAATGTGATCGCAGCCACTGCTATGCTCCACATCTTCTTTTTTCGTATGTATAATTACCTGTTAAATGTGGTGATGATTACCAATATGCGCATGATCGACATCGAACAGTCGGTCTTTTTTAAGCGCGAGCGCGATGTGATTTATTTTCAAAAAATTCAAGATTTCCGCTGCCGCCAAACCGGGATTCTGCAGCGGATTTTTAAATATGGAGATTTGATTGTGCTCGGGGCCAGCAGCGACGTTCATTACACCTTTCATTTCATTCCACGTGTGAATAAAGTGCATCACATTATGTCGGATATTCAAAAAAGCAATATTCAATTTCCTCATTTAGAAGAACGTGCGCGCCAATACGATATTCAATATCAAATCGAAACCCAAAAGCATGGGCATGTGCATTAATGAATTGATTTTAAATAGCATCCTTCGCACACTACTTTTTCGGATCGGTCGGGGGCAATAACCGTTTCGATCGTTTTTTGACATTCCATGCATTCTCGCTTAAACAACGTGCGATGCTTGCGCCATTCGTTGCGCGCCAAAATTCTACATTCATGGCATTTGCGAGGAATCGGTAAATTTTGTTTGCGATAAAATGCGAGTTCTTGCTGAATGATTTTGTAATTCCGTCCGCATTCGGAACAGGCCAGCACTTGCCCAATAATGTCGTTTTGCACTTGGCTAATATCGTCGGTTTTAGGCTTATGCCTCCAAAAATATCGGTACAATTGTTCATACAGTTATCCGTGTAAAACTGATCGGCTCCCTCGTACGAATTCACGCATCCGATTGAATGGATGGGCATCGGGAAGCACTCACAATTTTCGTACCCTTTTTCTTGATTCACATAATTGCAATCCATCGCATCCTTAATTTGGTAACCTCCCATGACGTATTTGCAATCGCGAGCATCCGTTACTTCGTAAGAATCCACGCAATTTACACAATCGGTTAAAAAATTTCCGGTGGAATCAATCACGGTTCCGCGTTTACGCATATCGGGATAGGTGGCCTTTTCGATCATTTGAAAGAAATGCGCTTTGGCTTTTTCTAAATTACTGTAGGACGACATCGGGAATTCCTTGAGTTTTTCAAAGTACTCTTCTTTGGAATATTGCTTATTGGCAATGCAGTATTCTTTGTTGCGCAACCCAAAACACCTAAAGCAGTTGGTCAGATTGCGACAGTCCATCAAAAACGCGGAATCGGAACATTGTTTGGAGAAATAGGCGAAGCTGGTGTTGTGCATTTGCTCACAAAAAACGGTTTCGTAGGTGAGCTGTCCGGAAATGAGTAAAAGGTTGTCGAGACTGTCTTTGGAATGCATGGTCCAAACACCGTACATACAGTTTTGATTGAAATCGGACGAGAACAGCAGATAGCAATCCTTTAGGTTCGTGACACAATTGGTGTATTCACTGTTTTCATTTTTATGCTGCAAAAGCGCAATGCGAGGAACGCGTTTTCGGAGCTCCGCTAATTGATCAAAGAAAGAGCGATTCGGATCGTAATCCATTCCGTAATCCATCGGATCCCAATCGTCACTCCACCAACAGTGAATGCAGTACACCGGAAACTCGGTATTTGGCGGAAAATTGGCAATGATCTTTTTTTTCACACAGGCTACAAGTGCGACCAAAAAGGGTGCGCTCGTTTCGCCAGGCAAGCCGGCGTTGCATGCGACATTTTGGGCATAAGGTTGGCTCCGGGACGTCCATTTTTTGGTAAAAGGCGCGGTCGGAGTCGGTAACTTGGAATGGCGATTGGCAGTTTTTACAATTCATAATTCGTATGGTTTATCGTATTGAGAGTCGTATGGTTAGTCGTCTTGAAGGCCGAATAGATGGTTGTATTGTGGGCCACTATACGATACACGATTCGATCACCATACGACACACAATACGGCCTCCCCCGCCTTCGGCGGATGCGGCGGGCTTCGCTAATATATATTTTTTAAGTAGCACGTTTCGCACAACACCGTTTCGGGCCGATCGGGGGCGTAGGTGGTTTGGATGGGGTTTTGACATTCGGCGCAGGTGCGATCAAAAAGCGTTCGGGGATTGCGACGGTCCAGTCGATCGTGATGGCGCTGGAATGGATGCCTTCTGGGGATGGGGAGTTTTTGTTGCCGATAAAACTTGAGTTCTTGTGGTGTGATTTTGAAGGGTTTTTGGGTCACTTCGCATTCAATTGCCCAATTCAAAATATCGTCGGGTGTTTCGCTAAGCTTATCGGGCAAACGGCTGGCCGGAATGACTTTTTCGGCGTTCACGGGCACTTCGTACTCGTCCCATTTCCATCCTTTTTTGTTCACTTCTTCACGATTCAGCGGATAGTACAACTGAGCGGTCGATTTATTGTAACCAAATAGCGAATATTTAACTGGTAAAAATTCACCCCATTCGCCTGTTTGTTTCATATGTTCAATGATTTTTGGCACGAGCTTGTTGTAATCTTCTTTGGAATATTGCTTGTTCAAAATACAATAATTTTTTCGGTGCATTTCGGCGCACCCAAAGCAGTTTTTACAACTTTCCATGTACCAGCAATGTATTAAGTCCGCCGAATTGATGTGGCTATCGATTGTGAACAAAAGATGATAGCTGCTGTCACCAATAATCGCCCCTTCATAGGATTCGGTTAATCCGGTGCCATACTGATAGATGTCCATGTTATTTTTGGCGCCCAATACCAATTGGTAGCAATACTTTCCTCCTTCCACGTCTTCACAATCGAATGATTTTTGACAATCTTTACAGTTCACCAAGTGGTTCCCAGATGAATTTTGGTTGTTGTGTCCCTGATATTCTTTGAACGTATGTGTTTTTTCAAGTTCCTTAAGTTCGGCCTGATACTTTTGATATTCCTGGTGAGATTCCAAATTTATTTTGGCCATTTCAGCTGCATATTCTTCTTTGGTGAGCTGCTGATTGCGAATACAGTATTGTTTTTGTCGCAAGCCTACGCATAAAAAACAATCTTTGCAGCCAATGCAGTCGCGCAGAAACGCGCTATTACTACAGTTAATGCATTCCTGAGAGCCAACTAGGCCATAACATTTGTGAACATCCACACAGTCGTAACACAGTTCGGAATGGAGGTTATAAAAGCCATCTACACAGAATTTGTTTTTTTTAAAACCGTATCCATAATAACAATTTTCGCAAAAATCAGCGTGGGCGATCAAATAGCAATTTTTCAGTTCACCCACCAGATGCGTATAATCGGAATTAATCATTACTCCTTGATGGCTGAGCGCCTGTTTGGGCACGACCCGTTTTAACTCCATCCACTGTTCAAAGAATGGACGAGAGAAATCAAACTCGCGTCCGTAGTCGCAGGGATCCCATTGATCGCTATGCCAGCATTCACGGCAATAAATGGTCAGGTTCTCATGGGGCGGAAATTGAGTCAGGGTTTTTTTGTGGCACAAATCGCATTCCGATGGATAGAGATTCAACTCGTTGATGTGAGCTGTGCGACGTTGCTGTCGGCAATCTGGACAAAGGGTTGGCTCGGGTAAAACATATTTGACCCCGTTAAAAATAGGGCTAACTTGATCGTAAAATTTCCGATCGGAATCGGTAACTTGGAATGGTGATTGGCATTGGGTGCAGGCGTTCATAGGCTTTGATCAGCAGCAGAATCATCACTACTTTCATCCTCAATAATTTCTTCAAGAATGATGTTCTCTTCCATGGTTTCATTCAACGTGGCCAGCACAATTTCAGCTTGTTTGGGGTGCAGTTGCATATAACACCCTTTTAACTGATGATTATTAACAATTTGAATGGGAACCCCAAACGGCGCATAACTCGATAAACAGGTGAATGCTCCAAAACAATCTCTTCCCTCTTTTAAGGGCTCCTTTTTGACTGGGCTTTTTCATCACTGATATTTTCATGAGTCTTTTTTAATTTTATTGATTAGGCTCTATGTTAAATTAGTTTAGATTGGAGGGCAAATGATTTTCAGT
Source organism: Candidatus Peregrinibacteria bacterium (assembly GCA_016699515.1). Taxonomy (GTDB): domain Bacteria; phylum Patescibacteriota; class Gracilibacteria; order UM-FILTER-43-11; family UM-FILTER-43-11. Next base: position 1,011,860 of record CP064978.1, read on the forward strand.
TTACCAATTTATAATAGCAATCGTCACAGAAAATTACTTTTTCTTTAGGATTGGGGTGCGAGGTTTGGACCTCTTTTTGGCAATTGTGACAGTTGATTTCGACCAAATGATAAGGGTTTTTAAGTGCCAAGCGATCCGCGTGTCTTACATCGGGATGTCTTCTGGGGATTGGTAAATGATGATCGCGATAAAATTTGAGTTCTTGAGCGATCACCTTAAATGGCTTACCGGTTGCCTCACATTCAATCGCCCAATTGAGAATATCGTTGGGAATATCATTGATGTCATCGGGCAGCCGGCTAGCTGGGATCACACGTTCTGCCTGCACACTTACTTCATAATCAGACCATGTCCATCCTTGCTTTAGCGCTTCATTTTTCGTGAGCGGATAATACTCGTTGGCGATGGTTTCGTTGTAACCAAAGAACGATTTTTGAATCGGGAAGAACTGCCCCCACTCGCCCGTTTTTTTCATGTGCTCAACAATCTTTGCCCTTAAGTCAAAATAATCCTCCTTCGAATATTGCTTATTCAAAATGCAGTATTGTTTGTGGCGCAAACTGACACACCCCAGTAAGTCTTGAGAGTTTTGCAAGCACCATAGGCTGTACGCCACATCGCTACATCCCTTTATAACGTAGATCGAGCTCATGATATTTCGAATACTTGCCCCCACCAGCAAGGAATTATAGCAATTTTCCATGCCATCTCCCCACACGTGCACGTCCAAGCAATCTTTTGCGCCCATTAAACAATCGGTGCAGTATCTGCAATCCTGTAAATCATAACCGTCGTAACATTCGTAAGCATTTTTACAGTTGTTTAGGTTGTCGCCTACCACATTTTGATTTTGAATTCCACGAATGGCGCGAAGCGGTTGAGTGGCAAAAAAATCGTTCACCTTTTTTTGCATCGCCAGCACTTGCGCGTGACTTGATGATTTGAAGGCTTGTATGAACGCTTCGTACGACTCTTTGGTGTGCGGCTCATTGAAAATGTAATATTCCTTGTTACGCAGATTGATGCACCCGAATGAATTTCGTACCCCAATACAGTCTTTCAAAAACCAGCTATCGGAACAGTTTTGGCTGAATTGAGAGTATTTAAGATTGTAGCAATTGTGGCATACGGTGCATTGATAACACTGTTCGCTGTCATTCAAAAATAAAAAATCCAAGCTATTTTTGATATTCACAAAGGTTTCACCATGGTAACAACTTTCGGCTTGCTCACCGTCGAATATCAGATAGCAGTTTTTTGATTTGTAGTTGTCGTTGGTGTAATCGCTGTTTTCGTTGTCCCCAAGAATTGCTAATGCAGAATGGGGAACTACCCGAAGCAAATCAGCAAATTGATCGAAAAAGGGTCGACTGAAGTCAAAATCGCGTCCGTATTCCATGGGATCCCACTGATCGGAATACCAGTCGCGCGTGTTGTAAACCTTGTACGGTTTGTCGGGTGAAAAGTTTGAAATAGGGAAAACACTCGATAAAATCAGGGGCGTCGAATCGCTTTAAAATCCGACGATCGTCTTCGGTTACTTCGAACGGTGATTGGCATTGGGAGCAGGTTTTCAATAGACTTGTTTTAGGTAACACTTTTCGCACACCACTTGTTCCGGTCTTTCGGGTGAATAGGTGGTTTTTATTTCGGATTGGCAGTGGGCGCACATTCGGTCGAACAGTTTTCGGGGCATGCGCAATTTGATGCGATCAATGTGGCGTTGATACGGGCAACGGCGCGGAATAGGAATGTGGTTTTCACGGTAAAAACTCAGTTCTTGTGGAATAATTTTGTAGGGTCGGCCGGTGACTTCGCAACTTAAAACCGCCTCGAGAATGTCGTCCTGAACGTCTTTAATGTCGTCGGGAATATGGTAGGTTTTAGCGGTCGGATCGCGGATTTCTTCGCGCCAATAAAGCCCTTTTGCTTCGACCTGCGCTTGAGTGAGCGGAAAGTATTCGCCTGCCACCGATTCGTTGTAGGCAAAGGGGCTCATCGACATGGGAAAAAACTCGCCCCATTCTCCCGTTTTCTTCATGTGTTCAATCAGTTTGGGCACCAACGCCTCGTAGTCTTCTTTGGAATATTGTTTATTTAAGATGCAGTACTGCTTTTGTTTAAGGCCTACCGAACCGAAACAATGTTGAACATTATTAAATGACTCCATGCAATACCAAAGATCATAACTATTATTAAAACTGGCGTACGAAAAATGGATGGAGCGACCGCTCGACAAGCTGACCGACTCGTACACCTGTTCGGCAAAATAGGTCGCGTAGGTCTCATAAATATCTTTGGACTGACTTTGTACTCCCCAGCTGTTTCTAACGTCTTCAGAATCACTGACATCAAAGCTATTTTCTATATTCCGACTGTTGTAAATATAGGAACCGGTGGCGTTTTCGGAGTTTTCGATCACCGTAGCACGCATCGGATGCTTGAGTGCTTCTTCTTTATAAAAACGCTCTTTAATTTTTTGCACGACTGCATACGACCCGGTATTAAGGTCACTCATCGCTTTTTCATATTGCTCTTTGGAAAGCGGCTGATTGAAAAAATGGTATTTTTTGTGGCGTAGCCCTACGCAGCCAAAGCAGCTTTCCAGCCCGGTGCAGTCGATGGAAAAATGAACGTCGTTGCAGGTTTTGAGCCGCTGCGAAAAACTGATATTGTTGGACTCGGAGCAGTCAATGGCTTCGTAGGCATTTTGAGTTCTTTGCAGAAAATACCCATCAAACAGATTATAACAATCGAGGGCTAAGTAGGTGTAGTACGCTTTTTCGGTGTCTCCGATGCGGGCCGACAAGTACGCGTCTTTGGAGCGTACGGTGAAATTTGTATAATCCGCATTCTGCGATAGATTTTGGATGAGATTGAGGTGAGGAACCTGTTGATATAATTCTTGAACCTGATCGAAAAAAGGGCGATTGAAATCGATGTCTCTTCCAAAATCACAGGGATCCCACTGGTCGCCGTAAAAGGCTTCTGACGAATAAATGGTGTAACCACGATCGGGTGGAAAGTGAGTTAAGATTGGTTTTCCCGTTAGACCACATTGGGTTTTGTGAAAATTCATTTCGTTCCGAAAGGCCATAAGGCGCTGCTTGCGACAATTGGAACACAGCTTGGAGGCCGGCACCTTGAACTTGTCGAGAACGCGCTGGTCGTCGGCATTGAGCGTGAACGATGATTGACAATTTTTGCAGTTCATATTTCGTATTGTGAACCGTATAGTGGACCGGCTTCGCGTGGGCCGCATTGTGCCCGCCTTAGGCGGGACTACTCGGCCTACTATTTGGCCAACGATGCGGCCTACAATTCGGGATCCTCTTGATAACCACTGGTTAACTATGTTTAAATTGTAGCGTAAAATTAAAATAAATAAAAATGATCAGTAGTGCCTTTTGGGCCGCCCTTGCAATTACTCTTGTTTTTAGCTCATTCACGGCTTCCGGCTATTTTTTGCGCTTTCGAAAAACCGATGTGGCGATTGCTACGATCCTTTACGGTGTGTTTATCTATTTCATCGTCCATTTTGTGGCGTTTGATAGCAGCCTGGGCTTGGGCATTGGCCTTTTGGGTATTTTAAGCATGGTTCGCTTGCGTTCGACCGCCGAAAACTTGATGGACATCGGAATGATTTTTTACGCAATCACCGTAGGGCTTTTGGGCGCCTCGATTGCAGATTGGACGGTCCTGCTTGCCGTAAACGGCGCTCTTTCTTTGATCGTGCTTGGCCTGGTGTGCCCTGGCTTTTTGCATCGTGAGGCAAGCAAAATAGAGATCACTTTGGATGAAATCGATCTAAAAATGATTGCGATGCCCGACAAGCTTTCCGCCTATATTGAACGGCATTATTCACTTAAAGTGCGCCGCATTGTCCTCAAGTCCATCGATCATTTAAAGGATAGTGTTTCTTTACTCGTTTACTATGATGAACGACTTGACGATTGAGTCCAGCACGCCCACTCTGGATTTAGCGGATTATTTAAGGCGGACCGAACACGAGCTTAACTTAAAGCGACGAGAAGATAAGTTTTGCATGCGTCGCGAGCAACTTTCTGAGCTTATTCAACAGCTGGGAGCATTAGATTTTCGCTTGGTGGTGCACAAGGCTGAGCCTTTTTTTTATTACAACAATACCTATTTTGATACTCCCGACCACCGCTTGTACCGCTGGCACCGCCAAGGAAAGTTTAATCGGGTACAAGTGCGTATTCGTGAATATTTGAATCGCGATACCGGTTATTATTTGGAATGTAAGCTGAAAAGCAAAGGGAAGTTCAGCCGAAAGGAGCGCATTCGCCTAGACGAACTTTCCGACTGGCGCCTGCCGTACGCGCGGAATTTTTTATCCACCCATTTAAAGGGGTTTCAGATCGATCCTTTTGAACTGGTGCCCACCATTCAAACCGGCTACCGGCGACTGACATGGGTTTCGGACGTTTGGCCGGCGCATTACGTTAGACGACCGCATTCACGTGCGTAAAGTGGACGAATTGCCGCGCTTTATCGAATCGCATGCCGTTGTTGAAATCAAGTCAACCGGCCCGATTCCGGATCTAAAGCGCCTGTTGAAGCGACTTAAATTGACTGAACAACCGTTTTCCAAGTATTGTATTGGAAGTCATCTGCTCAAACCAACACTAAAAGCTAACCCATGGAGGCGCACCTTAAAAGTATTACAGGTTACCTAGGCTCGCGAGGTCGATCCTCTTTGCTCAAATGGCTTCCCTTTTTTTTGGTAGGAATCGTTCTGATGAATATCAGCATTTTTAGCTATTTCCTATTTCAGCAAGATCCGCACTTGGCCGGGGCCGATGTGGTGACCCAGCAAACCATTCGTAGCATTAAGGCCGAAGATCAGTTGGATTGGTTTGTGAATGAATCGCGGCTGTATGTGAATCGCTACCAAGATCCGAAAGGGTTTTTTTCTTTTGAGTATAGTCCCGATTACGAAGTCCGCTCGATGGGTGGGGTGACCTATTTGGTGAACAATGTTACCAAGGGCGTTATTTTTCATGTCTTCCCTTATTCTAACCACATCAGCTTTTCGCACGATTTTAGCCAATGTGCCCGACTAGCCCCCACCACCGCCTATTGCTTTCAGCTGACAGCCGAGGACGCGGTACAAAATCTAACTTTTTATCCTGAACCGCTTGAAAGTGATCCGGATGGACTCAAAAAAATGAGTCGCGCCGAAGGCCTGGCCTTGGTATTAAGACTGACTGAACCGGGAACCGATTGGGGTCGCTATGCGGGCAATTGCTTTGAGGACATTGATCGGTCGCATGAATTGAGCGGTGAAATTTGTGCCGCAAAACAAAAAGGATATGTGGTGGGCATCGATGAAAAGTTCTATCCCGATCAATCCATCACTTTGCTGGCATTGCTTAAATTGCTTTATTTGTCGCATGGGATCACGGATTATTCTTTTAATGGAAAGTGGTTGGATTCCAGCCTGTTTGAATCCATGCAAACCATTCATCCTTCCTATCCGCACATCGCCAAAGCGGTTTACGAAGGGATTGTGTTGAATCCCTATCAACATACGTATTGGCCCAATCAGGCCTTAAATGGAGATGAAACGTTTGAATTGATTCAGCGCTTTAATTTGTGGGCGAGCGGACATCAGCTAAAAAGTTATCATGCCGGTACCTACACCAACTTAGTTGAGCCGATTCTTTTGATGAGCGACGAACCGGTTTTCATTTGGAACAGTCGCGCCAATTTAAATAAAGAGGGTGAGGAAACCGATGTATTGGTGGATTCCGGTCGCAAACGTTTAACCGGGCGTGTGGTTGACCACCTATGGGTTGAGCTTGGCCCCCTTAGCATGCGCCAACAAAGTATGGACTGGCACGTATGGTTAGACTGGGATCGCAAAGAAGGTTGGGCGCGGGCCAAGCGCAGTGACGGCAGCGTGGAAATTGCCGAGCTATCTCTTAATCCTGAATGGGTGCGCTCCACCTTGGGCAATGGTGATACCGAAATCAGAAAGCGTCTTACGCTTATGGGGCTATTACCCCCCAAATTACGTTCGGTTTCCGACCAAACCTTGCCTAACCTTTCGATCGATCTTTCGCCCGATGATCTGGAATCGTTGATTCATTATCGCGGCAGTGACCGTCGCTATCCCGCCTTGGTTACTTGGCAATACCCCGATGGGCAGACCTACCAAAAACCCGCCTTAGTTAAAAGTCGCGGAAACGCCACTCGTAGTTTTATTAAAACCAACTATACCATTGAATTTTTTGACGAGCTGACCGACAATGACTCTTTTAATGGTGACGAATGGCTGAAGGATCACAATGAAATTAAATTGCGAGGTTTGCTAAACGAACCCAGTCAGTTGAGAGAAAAATTGTACTATCGTTTGTTCCAGGCCATGGGCCAAGTGGCGCCTGATTTTTTTGAATCAAAACTCACGGTGAATGGAATGCCGTTGGGGCTTTATCATGTTACCGAGCCGATCAAGGACGACTTTTTTGCGCGCCGCCACCTGAAGGTAAAGGATTATTACTACGCTCAAAATTCCGATGCGGACACTTATGCCAACTTAACCTATTTTAAAAGCGATAAGGACACGCTGGCGCTTTATAAGATTAATGGAAGTAGTGAACGCTTTTTACGTTTTATTGATCGGCTGAGAGTAGACGATGAATCGCTGATGGACGAAATTGATGTGCAGTCTGTTTTTGATTATGCCTTGATCACCTACTTGACCGACGCGGTTGATTCGTTGATTCACAATTACTATTTATACTTTGATGAGTCCACTCGTAAATGGCGCATTGCCCCATGGGATGCGGACGAGACTTTTTTGAATGTAAGAGGGTTTTATGCCAACGATCTAAAGCGATTTATGAAAAATCAAACCGGTCAATACAATGAATTGATTCATTTTGTTTATAACCACCTAAGCACCAACGAATTTTATGATCAATGGTTGGTCGCTCAAGAACGATGGAATACAAACGTTGATTTAGAGCGATGGATTGAACAATACAAAGACCAGCTCACTCCTTATTTGCTGTGGGACAATGAACTATGGAATGAAGTATTTTTGGGTCGGAAAGAAATTCACATGAACGCCATGTCTGCCATTGATCACCTAAGCAAAACAGTCGAGTCAATTCAGGTTTTGAATTAGTAAATTTCGTCATTTCGGATAGTAGGTCTATTGTAAATGTTGCAATTTGGACCACGATGCGGCCCACCATTCGTTAGTAGATATTTTTTAAGTAGCAGTGCTCGTCCTCCTCCGCGTACTTCGGCGGGCTTCACTAATATATATTTTTTAAATAACAGTGTTCGTCCTCCTCCGCGTACTTCGGCGGGCTTCGCTAATATATATTTTTTAAGTAGCAGTGCTCGCACACCACTTTTTCCGGGCGATCGGGGCCGTAGGTGGTTTGGATGGGGTTTTGACATTCGGCGCAGGTTCGATCGAATAGCATTCTGGGTTGCCTTCGGTTGTACCGATTGTGATGGCGCTCCTCAGGGTGCAGGTGAGGGATGGGCAGCTGCATTTCGCGATAAAAAGCAAGTTCCTTCGATACAATACGAAATGGACGTTTGCTAAGCTCGCATTCAATCGCCCAATTTAAAATATCGTCGGGAATGTCTGCAATGGACGCTGGTAGTTTTTCGGCGGGAATGGCTTTTTCAACTTTCAGCGTTTCTTGATTCTGACTTTTCCATTTGAGCCCCTGGCGAGTCGCTTCTTGTTGAGTTAGGGGCCAATGTTCCTGAGCGATGGTTTCATTATAGGCAAACGGAGCGTGTTCGATGGGGAAGTAATCCCCCCACTCACCGGTTTTTTTCATGTGATCAATAATTTTTGGAACGAGCGCTTCATAGTCCTCTTTGGAATATTGCTTGTTCAGAATGCAATACTGATTTTTTTTGAGTCCGATGCAACCAAACACATCATTCGAGTTGAAGGTATTGGTAACATAGCGCGCGTTTTTGGTGTACCAAACTAGGTTCCCACCGATAACGTCGTAATTCTGTTCAAAATTGGCTGAGTTATAGACGAGCTCGCAATTGTCAACTACATCACTGTCGTAACAAAACTTGTTTCCTTCTCCAATAAAAATATTGGCGCATTCTTCGGAGTTCTTAAACGTGTAGCAATCGCGACAATTTTTACAATTATAAAGCTGATCGCCCGTCGAGTTTTCGCAATTAATAGTATGGGTGGCGCGATGAGGTGTTGTCCTGCGGAGCTTTTCGAGCTCAGTTTTCACCATGTCGGGCTTTGTTTTTAGTTCGGCTACTTTTTGACGGTATTCCGATTCTGAGTAGGGCTTATTAAATATGTAAAATTGCTTGTTGCGTAGATTAATGCATCCAAAACAATCTTTGCACCCCACGCATTCAAAACAAAAATCGCAACTGGAGCAATTATCACAACTTTGGCAAAAGGTGCATTCGTACACATTGGTACATTGGATGCATTCGTAGGAACGCTGACACTTATAAAGGTCGTAACTGTCAAACACGTTATTGCAGTAAAAAATACGATCGCTGTAAAAACAGTCTTCCGAACGCAGCGTACCGGTAACCAAATAACAATTGCGATTTTCGGAAGCATAATTGGAATAGTCACAATTTTCGCTGTTCATGTTCATCACGGCTGGTTTGGGAACCGCATCGGCCAATTCTTTGTATTGGTCAAAAAACGGACGATTAAAATCGTAATCCCGGCCATACTTGAGTGGGTCATATGCGTCCGACCACCAACACGGGGAACAATAGATGGTGTAGGGTTTGTCGCCGGAATACAACGCGATCATCGGCTTTTTGCACAGATTACATTCGCGACGATAAAATTTGGATTCGTTGCGAAACGCAATGCGGTTTTGATCGCGACAACGGGCACATTTTTGTGGAATTGGCACATCGAATCGTTTTAGAATTTCCTGCTCACCATTGCTGACGTCGAAGGGTGATTGACAGTAAACACATGTTTGCATAAGCGCTGTCTTGACGAATTACTACGGGTTAGTATAGGTTAATAGCAGATTTTTGTTAATAAGTGAATATTATGAATTTGAACGAGTATATTTTTGTGGTGCGAGGAACGCGCGTGATGGTCGACAGTGATCTGGCGGCACTTTATGGGGTTGAAACCAGTGCACTTAACCGTGCAGTTAAGAGAAACTTAAACCGGTTTCCTGTAGATTTTGCGTTCCAATTGAGTCAAACTGACTGGAAATCTTTGATGTGCCAAATTGGTATATCGAAGAGAGGTCGAGGAGGACGTCAAAAACTACCCTGGGTATTTACGGAACAAGGCGTAGCCATGCTTTCCAGTGTTCTTCGTAGTCCACGAGCCATTGAGGTCAATATCGAAATTATGCGAGCCTTTGTAAACTTAAGAAAAGTGATCGGTTCGCAGAAAAAAATCACCAAAGAACTTTCGGAGCTCAAATCCTTTTTGCTCAAGCACTCCAAAGAATCGACTCAAGAATTTAGAAAGGTGTGGGGAGCGATTGAAAAATTGTCAACCTCTGAATCATCAGGTCACCGGAAAATCGGTTTTGATTTGAATTAGTAAACTTCTTTGAGGTAGCAATCTTCGCCCTCCTTCTCCGCCTTCGGTGGATGCGGCGGGCTTCGTTAGTAAATATTTTTTAAGTAGCAGTGCTCGTCCTCCTCCGCGTACTCCGGCGGGCTTCACTAATATATATTTTTTAAGTAGCAGTGCTCGTCCTCCTCCGCGTACTTCGGCGGGCTTCACTAATATATATTTTTTAAATAACAGTGTTCGTCCTCCTCCGCGTACTTCGGCGGGCTTCGCTAATATATATTTTTTAAGTAGCAGTGCTCGCACACCACTTTTTCCGGTCGGTCGGGGGTGTAGGTGGTTTGAATTTGGGCATGGCAACTTTGGCAGTTTCGATTGCATAGCGAACGGGCGGTGCGAAGCTTCATGCGGTCCAAGTGGCGCTGCTGAGGGCTGCGGCGCGGCAGGGGCAAGTTCATTTCTTTGTAGAACCGTAGTTCTTGTTCAATAACACGAAAAGGTTTTTGGGAACCTTCGCACACGATTACTTCTTTAATTTTTTCCGAAGTAACATCAGCGATGTTATCGGGCAAGGTTTGCGCAGGACCTTTATAATTTTTAATCTCTAAATCGTCCATCCATTTGAATCCCCTTTCGGTTGCATTGGCTTTGGTGAGCGGATGATATTCGTGAGCGACGGTTTCGTTGTAGCCAAAGGGGCTGAATTGAGAAGGAAAAAACTCGCCCCACTCACCAGTCGCCTTCATGTGATTCAAGATTTTAGATTTTAGATTATAGTAATCTTCCTTAGAGTACTTCTTATTTAGGATGCAATATTCTTGGCGCGTGAGCCCGGCGCAACCGAACAGGTGTTTGCTATGGTTGCATTGATCGGAATAAAACACATCGTGGCAAAAATGACTGGCCATATTAAAAGCACTATGAGTCATGTTGAGCGTGCTGATCAGCTCGTAGGAAAGTTCGGGTTTGTAAAGTGAATAATTAAGGTCGCTGCAATTTTTGGCGTCTAGCACATCGTATAAAAATTGACTATCCTCAGCATCGGTCACGTTGAATCCGAACTGAACATTTTTGCAGTTTTTCAAATTATTCCCGCTGCTGTTTTCGCAGTTCACCTGGTAGCTATTGCGGAAAACCCCTCTTTCGATCAAGCGCTTTTTCCAAAGTTCAATGGCGTGTTTTAAAATTTTATAAGAACCGTTGAGTAATTCGGATTTCTTTTTTTCAAATTCTTCTTTGGTGTGAGGCTCATTAAAAATATAGTATTCCTTGTTTCGTAATCCGTTTGAAAATAAGCAATTTTTGCAGCCGATTAAATCGTACACAAAGGCGCTGTCGGATGTGTTTTGGCAATACTGGGCATAGTAAACGTTGTAACAGTGATAGCAGTTGATCGATTCATAGCAGCGTTCGGAATTATAAATAAAGGTGCAGTCGACCACGTTTTTGGAATACTTAACGAACAAGTTGTAATAACAATCTTCGTTCGACTCGCCGGCGATGTCGAGGTAGCAATTTTTGTCGTCACCACAGTAGTTGCAGTAGTCGCTGTTTTCGCAATTGACGATATCTAAATTCATGCGTGGAACCGCCAATTGAAGTTCGTGGAACTGTTCAAAAAAAGGACGACTAAAATCAAAGTCACGGCCGTAATCGAATGGATTCCATTTATTTTGATCGTACCATTCCGATTGCAAATAGACGGTATAAGGCGTATCGGTGGGATACATCGAAATCATCGGCTTGCCACTGAGTGCCGATTTGGCGTGATAAAACGTTCGATCGTTCCGCCAGGTCATTCGGCGAATGTTCCGGCATTGTGGGCAAAGCGTTGGCTCAGGAATTCCCAGTTCTTTTCGGATAAAATTTCCTTGGGGTAAAAGTTCGAACGATGATGGGCACTTTTGGCAGGTTTTCATTAGTACACTTCTTTTAAATAGCACGGTTCACACAACACCTTTTCCGGTCGGTCGGGGGCGTAGGTGGTTTGGATGGGATTTTGACATTCGGCGCAGTTGCGGTCGAACAGCGTTCTGGGTTGTCTTTTTTCTAATCGATCAATGCGCCGTTGGTCGGGGCAGCGTCTTGGAATTGGCAACTGAAATTGTTGGTAGAATTTGAGTTCTTGAGGAATAATTTTGTAAGGCTTTCCGGTCACTTCGCAGATAAGAATTTGCTTGGTGATTTCCTGGTCGACTTGGCTGATTTGATCTGGAATATTATAGATTGGCCCCCGATACGATTTTGACTGAGTTTCATCGCGCCAGGTAAATCCTTTGGCAAGCGCTTCGTCTTTTGTTTTAGGATAATGAAGTTGTGCCACCGATTCGTTGTAAGAAAAGGGATTACAAGCTTGACTGAAAAAATTTCCCCACTCACCCGTTTTTTTCATATGTTCGATGATTTTGGGCATGAGCATTTCGTATTCTTTTTTTCAATATTGCTTGTTGAATGTGCAGTACTCTTTTTTTCGTAAGCCGATTGATCCAAAGCAGCTTTTGGACCCCAGCATTAAATCACAATAAAAAAGATCTGTATTCACATCCCAACTATTCATCACACCGATGCATCGCTGCAATTGATAAGCGCTACTCAACACTTGATAACAAAGTTCGCTCTTATTCCCAACAAAATCCCAATCGTAGCAATCTTTGCAATTGTACAAATAGGAAACATACCGACAATCTTCCAATTGAGAACTATCATAGGCGTCGTAGGTGTTTCGGCATTGGCTTAAATAATTCCCCGTTGTGTTTTCACATTGTAAGTTTTCATTTTCCTTAACGGGGTTTTTTAAAAAGAATTCCTGTGCTTTTTTTAGCGCGATTTTTAATGTTGCGTAAGATCCCAAAACTTGATTCTTCTTTTCTTCAAATTCCTCGGGACTAACGGGCTGATTAAAAATGAGGTATTCTTTGTTAATTTGATTGCATGAAAAAAGACAATTCTTGGAACTCTTCATGTTTTTACAGAACCATAAATTAGATGAATTGTGGCAGTCTTGGCTATAGAAACATTGATAGGAATCGTAAACATCAACACATTCGTAACAGAATTCAGAGCGATCAACAAAATCGAAATCAAAACAATTTTTTGCCCCTCTCATTGATACTCGACCATAGCAAGATGATTCACAAAAATCCGCTGTGTAGATTAAATAGGAATCTTTATTGCGCAGGGCGTAATTGGTATAAGTGCTGTTTTCATTCCCAATCACGTTGAGCGACATGCGCGGAACTACTTTTTGGAGCTCAGCGAATTGCTCAAAAAACGGGCGATTGAAATCGAAATCCCGGCCATATTTTAGTGGATCCCACTGATCGCTCCACCATTCGTCTTGATCATAAATTACGTAGGGGTTTTCGGGAGCGTACATGGTGATCATCTGCTTACCGCTCAAATTGCTTTTTCGATGATATAAACTCCATTCATTACGAAACGAAAGTCGATGAATCGATCGGCATGTGGGGCAAAGATTTGGTTCTGGCACATTCATTTTTCCGTAGAATGCTTGATCTTTTGCCAAAATCTCAAAGCCGGTGGCGCACTGAGTACAAGTTTTCATTAGTACACTTGTTTTAGGTAACAATTTTCACACAACACCTTTTCCGGGCGATCGGGGGCGTAGGTGGTTTGAATGGGTTTTTGACATTCGGCGCAGGTGCGGTCGAACAGAATGCGCGGATTTCTTTTTGCATCCGTTCCGTGTGGCGTTGTTGCCACGATTTTTTTGGGAATTGGAATGCCCATTTTTTTGTAGAAATTGAGTTCTTGGGGGATGATTTTATAGGGCTTTCCGGTGACGTCGCAGGTGAGAATTTTTTTACAAATCGACTCATCGACTTGATAAATATTTTCGGTAAGGTTTGCCTGAGGCCCGCGATAACTTTGTTCACTCGGCTCTTCTTCGTACCACTTCCACCCGTTATTAATCACCGCTTCTTTAGTAAGCGGAAAGTGATCTTGAGCAATGGTTTCGTTGTATCCGTAGGGCGAAATTTCAATGGGGAAAAATTCACCCCACTCATCGGCCTTTTTCATATGATCGATGATTTTCGGAACGAGCGCTTCGTAGTCCTCTCTGGAATATTTTTTGTTTAAAATACAGTATTCATTTCGACGAATTCCTATGCATCCGAACAAATTACTTACGGATGGGAAACAATCCTGACTGTATAAAACGTTGGAAACATTTTGCCAGCAGTGCACCGAAAACAGCGTGTGAAAAACATTGTAGCCAATCCCCATTCCTTCGTAGATCAGTTGGGTATTAATGCCCCACGCCGTAAAGTCGTAACAATCTTTGGCGCCGTTGCCTATTTCATAACAATAGGCGCAATCTTCTAAATCTTTCGATTCAAAACACCCTTTTACGTTTTTGCAATTGATCAAGTAGTCGCCGGATCCCTTTTCGCAATTGGTCATTTGCACGGCTTTTTTGGGAACTGACAAACGAGTTTGTTCGCTTTTTTGAATGGCTGCGGCGCGTTTTTTGGGATCTTTCATTATTTCACTCACTTTCCGAATCCATTCTTCTTTCGAAAGCGGCTGATTGAATAGATGATATTCCTTGTTGCGTAAGCCATGACAACCAAAGCAATTGCGACATCCGCGCAAGTCGGTGGAAAAATGGCAATTGGAGCAATGATCGCAATCTTGGCAATAGGTGCAACTGAAACACACATTGGTATCGATGCATTCGTAACATTGTTCGCATTCGCTCACTCGCAAACAATCAACGCAGTTTTTGGAGCGATTGATTCCACGGGCGTAATAGCAGTCTTCGTTTTTTTCTGCCTGAAAAATAAGATAACAATTTCGTGACTCACTGGCGCAATTGGTGAATTCAGAATTTTCGTCCAAGGTTGGATCCACAAAAAGATTGTAACGGGGAACCGCTTGCGATAGCTCGTAGAACTGCTCAAAGAATGGGCGACTGAAATCGAAGTCACGCCCGTAATCAAGTGGGTCCCACTTATCGCTGGTCCATTCCAAAATGTGATACACCGGAAACGCCGTACCTCGATGAAAGGTAGAAATCATTTGTTTGCCAGACAGATCACATTTTCGGTGATACAAATTACGTTCGTTTCTAAAATTACCCCGCCGTTGCTGTCGGCAATTCGGGCACAAGGTTGGCTCGGGAATGCGATATTTTTTTCCGGCAATGATCGGGCTGACTTTGTCGTAAAACGCGCGATCACTTTCGGTGACTTCGAACGGTGATGTGCAGTTTTTACAATTTTTCATAATTTTCGGATAGTTCACTGAGAGTCGTATGGTTTATCGTATTGAAGAGTGGAATCCCCTATTCGATAGACAATACGGCCTGCCCCGCCTTAGGCGGGCGGTCAGCGATTCGTAAACTAATAACTTACCCTTTCGCCAGCAATGTGTCAAGTATGTGTCTATGTTTTTCAACAATATAGGCTCTTTTTTATATTTATTTTTTGTTTACTTAAAGCCATTTATTTTGTATAATTAATTTTGTGTTGAATCGTTTCAACAACAATCCATATTACCTATTGATTTGAATAAGTAATAAATAATGCGTAATAAATAATAATAGTATGATCATTAGTCAGGAATTAACGAACCTCGGGCTCACCAGCGAGGAATCCAAAGTGTACTTGGCCGTATTGGAGCTTGGCAGTGCGTTTGTGAGTTCGGTTGCCAGGCGGGCCAAGGTGAATCGATCCACCTGCTACCACACCCTGGATAATTTGGTGAAAAAGGGGCTAGTCAGTTCGCATCAAAAGGGCAAAGTGCTCCATTTTACGGCTGAAGACCCCAAGCGCTTTATGCAAATGGCTGAGGAAAAAATGGATCGTACCAAAAATCTGATTCCGCAATTGGTTTCGATGATGAACACGCACGCCTTTAAACCGAAGATTAAATTTTATGAAGGTGTGGAAGGCATTAAAGCAATTTTTGAAGATGTTTTGACTACCAAAGACGAAGTGCTTGGGTATACCAACATTAAATATGTCACCGAACTTTTCCCGAATTATTTTAAGCAGTATTGCCACAAAAAGGTGCACAATGGCATTAAGACACGCTACATCACCCCTTCCACCGAAGAGGGTGTGGATATTATCGATGATTTTTATCCCAAAAAATACGATCCCAATTTATTGGAAATCTTGATGGTGAATCGCCATGAATTTAACTTTGAAAACGAGATCGCGATTTACGGAAATAAGGTGGCGATCATGTCGCTGAATGCCGATGAGCTGATTGGGCTGCTGGTGGAAAGCTCGACCGTGGCGCATTCCATGAAGTCGATTTTTGATTTGGCGTGGCTGGGAGCAACGGCTTTTGTTGCGAAGTAGGAACTCGATAGCTATAGTAAACCTGCGTCCCCGTAGTTCAATGGATAGAACAAGGCACTCCTAAGGCTTAGATACAGGTTCAATTCCTGTCGGGGGCACCATTACCGTGTGAGCTAGATCCTATTTAATACAACCACTTTTGTGGTGTCTTCCGGCAAATCACCTTTTTTAAAAGTAAAACTATCTACATGCTCGGCGCTCTGGGCACCCATTTCGGAAAGGAATGGAGTTACCGGCGCCAAACCCTGATTACTTCCTTCGGTATCGTACATCATTGGAATAACCACGCGCGGCTCAATTTGCTCAACCACTTCTTTTGCCTTTTTGGCATCAATGCAATTTTTGCCACCTACGGGCACCATCAATACATCAATATCTCCTATTTTTTCAAGGTGTTCCGAGCTGAGCTTAGTGCCCAATGCTCCCAAATGACACACATTAATACCATTGAGATGTGCCACAAAAACCACATTGGCCAATTGGGATTCTTCCTCTTTTGAATTGTGAAATGTTGAAACCCCTTTTACATGGACCCCCATCGTTTCGTATTCGCCCGGCCAATTGAACCGCTTGAATGTTCCACCGATCAGTTCGTGAGCGTTGTGCGCTTCGGATGCATCCAAACTTTCCGTTACCATGGTTGCAGTTAATTTAGGCATGGATAAGACGATTGATTTTTGAAAAGGGTCGGTTACCCATGCAATGTTTTTATCTTCAATCGAAAAGCAAGCATGACCGTGGAATTTGATTTTCATGTTTTTTAAATTATGAGCAGCCCTATTGTAGCTTAAAAAACACTTTGATCAAAGCGGAAGGCGCGGATCGTTATCTGCACCTGCTCAGTTAAGAAAATATGATCCGCCTTAGCGTTTTAAAATTACTTTTTTACCGCCCATAACGGCCATTGTGATTAAAAGTGCCACGATCGCCATATCGGCTGGCCCTGTTTCAGGGGTGCGATTAACATTGCCAAGCTGAGCAGAATATGGATTGGCCGGCTGAACGAATGTGTTCACCTGGGTAGTAGCACCGGTGGGTTGAACACGGATCACCTGTGACCCGCTTGCCTGGTTTTGACGCAACACATCAGCGGGCGTTTGAGTGACCGTGTTGGTATTTCTACGGAACTCGGCGGTGTTTTCTGTGGCTGCCGGTCGTACATTTTGTTCAGTGGATACCGCCGGTTGAGTGCTTAAATTTTCTAACTGTTTTTGTAAATCGGCAATACGCTGATTTTGAACCGCTCGTTCCGCGTCTATTTTTGCTTTTTCATCCAAATCACGCAATCGATCCACCGCGTCTCCGGTGCATTGAGCTTTGATCAGCTCATTATTTTCCAAAAAGGTTGTCAGTGAAGCGGCGGTAAATCCGGTTTGGGTAAGCTCACATACTGCGCTCTTGCCAACCAAAGCGGGCTGAGGAGCACTTTCGTAATTTAAAGTGAGTTGGCAGGTGGATGCATTGGTTGATGGCTCAATTTCCAGCTCAAAACTGGCGGTAGTTCCTTCGACGCTGCCACGGGCCTTTTGACAGTCATTGAGTTTTTGCGCCAAACATTCTTTGTCGTCTTTACAATCCGCTCCTTGCGTTCGAATGGGCTGAACGCTCACCGGCACCGCTTCGGTTTCGGGCTTGATGACGTTTTTTTGGATTGAATCGGATGTCCCCGACTCGCTCGCCCCCACCGACTGAACCGTGTTGATCAGGTCATTGGCTTGATCCTGAATTTTTCGGTGGATTCTTTGGGCAACAAGGCCAACGGGCTTATAGGACTACCCACTTGTTCGTCGGACAAGCCGGATTGGTCAAAAAGATTTCCCTGAATAAGCGCGTTGAATTGACCCGGACTGAGCAAGGCCCAACTCAGTAATGCGATTAAAATAAATCCGATTGCCCACCATCCCTTATTTTTTATGCGGTCGTCGGATGCGTCTTTTGCATCGACCCATGCCTGCGGCGCAGGGGTGTTCTTATTGGGGATGGTGATCCAGTGAGCGGGTTTTTTGGCTGACATAAAGTGAATGAATTACGAATTAGGGCGAAAAAATAAAGATTAAAAGAATGACTTAGGATTGTACCTGTGCGGTGGGCTTTTCCTTCAAAAAGTAGGACGCCAACGCAATGGAAACCATCAACAACAAAACGGTTTGTGCAGGGCCGCTTTTGGTTAGATTGCTTTTTGCAGCGCCATCGGTAGATGCATTGGCAACTCCTCCCCCCACCGAGGCGGTGGGCGTCATCAACTTGATGACAGGTTTATTTGGACTGAGATCGGCTGTTTCGGCGGAAGCGCCTGTATTTTGTAACAACACTGCCGTTTCGGTGACATCCGAGGTTTTTGTCATTTCTGCTGAGTCATCCATTTTTTCTTCGTCTGCCCCTGTCATTTCTCCTTCAACCACTGCACTTGCCGCTGCGGGCGCTGATGAACTGGAATGACTGGTGGTTCCCCCAAATGAACCTGAACTTCCACCGGTAACTGCGGGCGTTGAAGGTGCTGCGGGCACCGAAGGGGTGGATACCACAGGTGCCGGATCGGTAGGGATTACTTCTTCCTCCTCGGGTTCGGCCGCCGCCAACGCAGCAGCGTCTTCCAGCGGCGTTTCGAATCCTACTAAGGCGCGTGGAGAAGGTGTGGTAACGGCCGTTTTGGCCGCTTCGTCTTCGACGGGAGTGTCAAATCCGACCAGTGGCTTTGGCTTATCAACCACACGTGCGGTTCCGATGGTGCTGATGGTTGCGGCACTGCCACCCACTGCTGTGGAAGACTGTGAGCTCACATTTTGCGGTCCATCGGTGGGCTCATTTGGATTAGGAGCCATGAGCGCTGAATCTTCTTCGGGCAGGGTTGGGACGCTGGGAGCTTGTGCCTGCTGCATCACCTGCGAATCCCCTCCTTCTCGCGGAATGACATTGAGCGCAATCGTTTCTTGCGGCTGAATTTGCACCGGATCGGTTGTGATAGGCAAGGGCTTTTCAAGCGAGGTAGGAGCCTTTGTTTCCCCTCCGGTTTGTTGGGACAAACTGGAGTCCACTATCGGCTGCTCGGCCATAGGTTGAGGCTTTGGTTCGGTTGCTACCTCGAGCAAGTCACCTTTGAAAACGTTCAACGATAGGCCTGCCCATAGCGTTCCTACCAATAGGACTAAGGCGACAAAAGCTCCGAGCATTACTTTTTGTTTGGGTGTGTATGGCATGTTACTTTTTTTTTACGTAATGTCAATGCGCCTCCCATTCCCATGGCGGACACGACCAACCATCCGGTTAAGGGTCCGTTTTGGGGTTGTTGAGGAATTTGACTTAAATAATTATTTAAAAAGGCTTGAAATTGGTGAGTCGCGCTAAGCGGTTGACCCACGATCGCCCCCACTTCGTTCGAATAATCACTTTCCTGATTGGTTGAATCAAAGGCGCTGACCGCCAAATAGTAGGTTTCGCCATTGCTCAAACCTTCTAATCTAAATTGATTGGTTTCACCTAAAGTGCGTCGACGGGTGTATAGGCCGCTTTGTTTTCCGTAGTACACATTAAACCCGATACGATTGGGGTCGTTGGGCGCTTGCCACTTCAGTTCAATGGCTCCGGTTTCGGTTCCAATTTTTAAATCGTAAGGCGCCAATACGGTCGTGATCGTTCCCCCGCCGATTTCGAGCGGTTGTTCGGAATGGTTAGGATCAGTGGTGCTGGGCGTATTGCCTCCGTTGGAGCCGGCGCTCGCGTTCTGATTTACTTTTATTCCGAGCGCGTCCGGTTTTTTGGTTAGAATGTTCAGCGGAAGTCCTTGGGTAATGATGTTGACGTTGGTGTGACCCAATTCGCTCGACTGATAATCAAAAAAGTCGATTGTGGCTACCCCCTTTTGCTTAGCGAGCACTTTAAACTGCACGGTGGCAATGACCGCTTCTGAGCCGCTGAAACCACCAGAAATGTTGGAACGACCGATTTGAACATGTCCTTCTTTAGCATTGAGGTCATTTTCGCCAGGGGCCACCAATTGAAAGGGTGAGTCCTGAGCATCGATCGACGTTGCCTCGAGCACATTCGGGTTGTAATTCAGCCATGCACGCACCGAGATGATGTTTTGCTGAGACGGATTGAGCAAACGAACCGCTACCGAGAATGTTTGACCATTGTCTGCGGACGATTGGGTGGGTACCAGCACTAATTCAGCGCCGGTTCCTTGCGCGTGCACCACCGTATGCATTGCCATCAACACGAGGAATGCAAAGGTAATTTTGGTGAATTGATTCATCCATTTTTTCATAGGAATGGGGTTCTTTCGTTTAATTTTCGATAACTAACGCGGGAGATTTAGGGGTTAACAAAATGTTATACGGCACGTTTTCTACGATGGTATCTACCGACGAATGACCTTTTAAGTCGTCGCGATAGTCGTAAAAGTCGATGGCGGTAGTGCCTGTATCCTGAATGGTGAAGCGTACGGTCGCTACTTTAATCATCGATTTTGTCACTGGAACGGCACTGGAACGACCGATGCGCACCAGCCCCGCTTCGGTATCGAATTCGGCGCCGTATGGCGCTAGTAATTCAAAGTCGGAATCCGCCGTTTCAATGGCTTGTCCTTCGAGTTTTTTGGGATCAAAACTCAGCCAGCTTTGTACCGATGTGATCCCTTTTTGGGTTGGATTGTTGATATAAACATCCACCGTGAGCTGGTCTCCGTTTCGGTTTCCTTTCAGGGTCAGTTCCGCCTCCTTTTTTACTGCCAATGCTTTTTCGAGTAAGGCATTGAGTTCAGCCTGACTTTGAGACGATGAGGGGGCACTTGAACGAGGGGTACAACCGCCCAGTACCGTCGTAACGATCAGTAATAAAACGGTGGCGGTGATGATACGAATGGGTTTCATGATAAAAATTAATTAGTTGAAGAAGTGGTGGGCACTAACGCATCGGGGGTGGGAGTGATGGGTCTTAACGAAGCGTTCGTTTGATTGGTGGTTCCACCGATTGACTGACCGTAAACGGAAGAGAAAATCGTGAAGTCTACAAAGTCCACCTTGCCATCTCCGTTAAAGTCGGCTCGTTCAACCGCGTTGCCGGTTGCTCCGGAAGATTGACTTCCTGCAGCGGCCCGGAAGGTTTCGGCGGTAAAAAACTTCACCAGTTTTTCACGACTCCCTATTCCAGAATCCGAGACCACTCCTGCCAATTCCACGCGATAACGAGTGGCCGATTGCTGAGTGGCGGTGGTGACCACCAACGCTTTTCCAGACTCGTCGAAGGTAACGCTTTTTACGGCCAACGGACGTCCGGAATCCACTTCGAACACCTGTACCGAATCGGTGGAGATGCTGGAAGGGCGTACGTCCGATTGGAATTCGATTTGTACGTTGTTGGGACCAGTCGATCCAATAAAATGAACCACGGGAGGTCGGGTGCTTTCGGAGTATCCCATGAAAGACAATCGATTGTTGCTCAGCGGTGCCACTCCTCCCAAATCGGTCAACTGATCGTCGACAGAAATCAGGTATTCCTGACCGGAGGTTTGAGTGTCGGTGGTTAAAGTGATTACTGTTCCGTCGGCGTGAACCGTTGCCCCCACAATCCCCAGTCGGTCGGCAATATCGTTTCGCGCGGTGATGGTAAAGTTCGCTCCGGATGAACGAATCGATGTTGCCATCAACGGCTTCGAAAAGGCGACTTCTAGACTTCCTGGCCCTACGGGGACTGCAGCTACCATGCGAGGAGGCTCGCTTTCGGCCGTGCTTCCGTTTTGATCGCGAACGGTGATGCGGATGGTTCCGCGGCCGGTTTTTCCGGTTTTATCCGTTGCAATCACTTGAACTTCGCGCTGGCCGGACTGAGTGCTAGTGTTGATGGTGACATCGGGCAGAACGTACCAACGCCCCTCGTTTCCTTCTTGAAAACTGGGCTGCATGCACGCGATGATGGTGGAATTGGTAGGACAATTTCCACTACTTACCGTTGTGCCGGAGGTTGTATTGGTGGTTGAGTTGCTTGGTGTAAAGCTGGCAGGTGTTTGCGCTCCCACTTGGCCCACTCCACTCAAGTTCACCACCACTGAATCCAAGTCGCGATCGTCGTCACGCACAAAGGCGTACAAACTCACTCGAGTCGCCCCGTCGTTCAACGCCATGGCTGGATTGGTGTAACTGCGGTCGGAAAAGACCAGCGGGGCGTCTCCTAAAATATCTTTGTCATTAACATCGATGCGAACGATCAAACGACCGGTTCCCCCGCTTTCGTCGGTGGCGATGATTTCGATGTCGTGAACTCCCAAGGGCGCGGTGGTAGGAACCACAATGTTGCCCGATGAAAACAAGCCTGAACGTCCCGAAGTGCTTGCATTGGTGGCTAACGTTAATTCCACCGGAGCGATTCCTAATGAGCCAAAGTACGCAACTACGCTGTCGATATCATCCACTCCATCCGGATCGGTGACCGAGGCGCTGATTTGAAACGGAGTGGTGCCATCTTTAGGCAGGGATTGACGAGGGGTTACATGGGTTCGGGTTTCGTCGATTGTAGGCGCTGTGAGTGCCGAAGACACGCTTAATGTGAGTGTGGTACTGGTTGACTCCCCGGTGTTGTCGGTTGCGATCAGCGTGATGGTGTAGTTTTTTTCTTGCGTGGTGGCAGGAACGGTGAAAGGGCTGGTGGCATAAAAGCCGGTTACCAATTCACTGGCACTGCCTGCAATTTGCAAAGGGTTCAAGGGAATGAATCCAAGGCCCATTGAGCCTAGGTCGGCAACAACCGAACTGATGCTGTCGGCTCCGTCCGGATCGGTGACGCGTGCTGAAATGGTCACGGTTGTGGCTCCATCGGGAGCGACCGTAGCTGGATTTGAATAGGCTTGTTCAAACGCGGGAGCCTGACTACTTAGAATGTCTCGTGTGACGTTGATTTCCACCGTTCCGTTCGCCACTTCCGCCCCTCGACGCGCTTGCACAGCCAAGACATAAGGAGTGCTTTGAGTGGGGGTATTGGGAGATACTGTGGTGGTGTAGGTGTAAAACTGACGGTTGCGAGGTTGCAATCCCGGATCGGGGGTCATTTCTTGCGCGCGACTGCCTCCGATGGCTTCCAGGTCGATGGTTACACTTTCCACGGAACTGATGTCTACTACAGCTTCCACCAGCACCCAAAAGGTCACTTGGGTTGTTCCGTTGGGCGCAACGCGGTTGGGCAATGAGCGTGATTCTGCCGAAACAATGCGCATGGGCTGATTGGCCACGGTTACTGTGACCGCGTTCGATAGAGTTGTGTTTTGTCCGGTACTGCTTGTTAAGATCAAATCGTAAGCGCCTTCGGCAAATCCGGCGGGCACCACCACATTCATTGCGGTTGCTGTTTGTTGGTTCAAGGTTACCGCGGTGTTTCCTAAACGAGCCGATTGAACGCCGTCCAAATTTTGACCGGCTACCACCACGACTTGGTCAACGTCGTTGGTGATGACGCTTGGAGTAACGCTCAACACACTGATGACGGGGGCCATGTATCCAAAAAAGCTTGGAATTGGATTATTTTGAATCAATAACCCGTTTGCATCGAGCGTGTTGATGAGTGTTACAAAGTACTGTGCATCCGGGGTTTGTTGTGTGGTTGTGAGTCGCAGGGTGCGGGCGTCCACTGTCGTTACTTGTGAAACGGTTAAGTTTCCAGCAGCCCGATTGGTCAATTGAACATTGATTGGTGTCAACGATGTCGGGGTAATATCCGCTGAAAATCTTAATTCCAATTCGGTTGCAGAAAGTGGAGTGACCGCAGTCAATCGCACCGGGCTAGGAGCGGATTGCGTTTGAAATCCGGTCAATGGAATCAAATATCGATGGACCACTTTTCCGGCCACAAAGGATCGGACAGCGTTGGTAAGCCCTGTGTTTGATTCCACCACGTACACCGCTCCCGGATTGAGCGTATTTTGAGTTTGAAGAATGACATCGCGGAAGCCGGTTTGTACGGTTGTTGTAATTGGATTGAATCGGTTCGCGGTTCCCCACTCATGAATCGTGAATGCGTTTGCACTGAGTGTATTTTCATTAATGTTTTCACTGAAACTCAATCGAATTTGATTGGACAAAGTTGCAGTGGCTGCTGTCATTTCAAAATCGTTTGGCATGGCAAACTCGGCCACAGCCAACGGAGGAGTGTTTAAAGCACCTCCGATTCGCACATGATAGTGCTGGTCGTTTAAAATAGAGTTGGCCGGTGTTAAAATGGATAAATTTCCGTTGCCGGCTACGCTAACGCTGATTCCGGTTACATTTTGTACCACGGCATTTAGGTCGTAATAAAAAATGGAAACCTGATTGGGAGTGACTGCTGAAAAATTTAAACTGCCCGGAGCAACCTCAATCGTGTTTCCACGAGTGAGCGTAGCGCCTGCAACTGCGTTGGGTCCAACAGTACTGCCGAATCCCCAGACGCTGACACTGTTGTATCGGGTATCGATCGCTTGGCGTGAGGCGTTGCTCAAATTGTTCCGCAAGGCCAACGTGTAATTGTTGTTGGCCGTGTTGGGAACGTTTTGAATGGTCATTACATTGTTCACAATTTGAACGCTGCTGGCCGGAATAAGCACCGGATTGGCACTGTCACCGGTGACCACCCAATGACCCACGGTTGCATTGGGAAGCACCACTTGCACGTTTTCATCAAAGGTTACTTCCACCGTATTGGCCGAGGTGGCAACGGCTCGGGTGATTTGAGGACCGGCTTTATATCCGGCGGCTGTGGCCACGTTAAGGCCTAATACCGCATTATCACTGGCACGACGCAACGCCACTCCACTGGCCGCTTCGTTATCAAAGGTAATCACATAGGTGTTGCCGCGCATCACCGGAGGTTGAGTGGTAATGCTTAGCACGTTTCCATTTAAGGTGGTGCTCAATACACTGCTTTGTCCTCCGTTGACCCCCGTGGTGATACGAATTCCACCCGCGTTGATCGATGCGGGTTCGGGAACATCACTGAAGGTCACATTCAATGTGTCATAATTTGCAGCCGTCGCTGAAACCACCGCAAAATCGCTGATGGTGGTGTTCACACGACCAAAGCCAATCATTGGCGCCCGACTGTAGGCAAAATTCATTCCGCCCGCCGTATTACTCGCGAGCGCAGCGACGGTGGGATTGTTGATCGGGGTGCCGATCACCACTTCGTATTGTGCTCCGGGCGTTTGCGGGTCGGTGGTTAATACCACGTTCGATTGATCGTAGCCGCGGGTGCTTCCGGCTTCTACATTGGTAACCGCCAACGCGTTATTCGTATTGACGTCCACAATGCTATAATCCCCACGATCACTGATGTTGGTGAGCAAATCAGAAAATTGCAATCGCACATGGGTTGCGTCGAGCACCTCGGCTTGTAAGAGCCTTAAATTATTTTGATTTTGAATTTGGATCGGGCTGGTTTCGAGCGCCGTGTAACGGGTGCTGATCATTGGCAATCCGGTTGGATCGCGTTCCACCACTTCCACATTGCTTGCCGTAAGCGTAATTGAACTGCCAACGGGGGCATTGGTTTGCAATGCCAATTCAAACAAGGCCTGAGTACTGCCGGCTGCTAAAACCGGGGCCGCATTGGAAAATAATGACACGGTCACTTCTCCGGGGACCGATGTATTCACCGCTTGCAAATCGGCGGATCGGAACAAGGTTCCATTATTCATCACAATCGAATTTCCATTGAAAATCAATGCGTCGTTCGGAGAAAATTGTAAACGAAAAGACACACTATAAAGAGCTATATCGGTCGCAGTGGGATTTGCGGCGTACACGCGAACCGTTCCTGAATCTTGTGCGCCCGCGTTGTAACCCGGTATATATAGGTTGGCGGTGCGAGCCGGATTCACAATTTCGGTCAATGCCGCTTTGAACAAGCCGGTACTTTGTGAGCCCAAATACCCCAGGATCCCAATGGCGAGCACCGCGACAGCGGCGACCAATGCCTTGGCCCATTTGGGTTTTGATCCGAAGATTTTTTGTGTATTTTGGTTTAACATTTTTTTAGGATTATTTTTCGATGAACGCAATGATGCTCTTTTTATGGTGGCGTTGCGCTGATTAAGGGTTATTCACCTGATTGAACAGCAAGATCACGTCCAACAAGGTTACATTTCCACGGCCGTCTATGTTCGCCGCCTGAGTTTGAGCGGTGGTAGGAACGATTTGCCCATTAGCAATTTGGAAAGCTAAGATGACATCCAGCATCGTCAAGCGACCATTGCCGTCCACATCTCCGCTGGCGAGCGCTCCAATGGTAATGGGAACCACCACGTTGGTGGTGAATCCATTTGAATTGGTGATGGAAAGAATCAATTGATAGTTTCCATCGGTCAACCGAGCGTCCTGTGGAATGTCGATTGGAATGGTAAAAGTACGAAAGAATTGCGCCGCCGACTGACCCGCTTGCGCCGTTGTGTTGATGGCCTGCAAACTCGACAGATCAAACGGACTCATAGAAAAGTACACAGCGCTGGGATCGTTTTGAATGTCGGCATACAAGCTGTAACGCGACCGAACGATCGATGATGTGATTTGCGCGATGTCAGCAATTTGAGTAAGGTCGGTGATACGCACACTCAACTGAATACGTCCGCCTCGTTCGATTGGATTGCTGCCAATGCGGCGCGCAAATTCCACCACAGGTGCACGCTCTACCAATACCGAAAGACTGTTACTGGCAATGATGTTTCCGCCGGATTGAGTGATTTGAGCAAATACCGTTGAGTTTCCATCTACATCTCCGCGTTCAAGCCTTCCTCCGTTCAACGCCGCGTCGTCCACTCGATTCACCGGCTGAGCTTGCCAAGTAACGGCTTGAGGATTCAATACTTGCGTGGAACCGTCGGCCATTTCTCCGATCACAACCAGCCCCACGCTATCGTCCGCCTGCAGCGTTAATGACTGAAGCGATGATGGGAAAACGCTGACCACCGATTCGGGTGCGGATGTGGAGATGTCGACAAATCGGTTGGGGTTTCCCTGAGGCAGTTGGCGAATGATCAAAGCGCCAGGAATGGTTGAATTTAAGGTTGCTTGCACCATTCCGCTCAATAAAAAGTTGGGGTCATTGATGCTGGCAACCAACTGAGCGGCAATGCTACCCGGGGTTGAACCCGGTACCGAAGGAAGGGTGATTTGACGTCCTTCAATCGTAAAAGTGTGTCCTTCTGCCGCGGTTGAATGGATCATCACCACCACATTCCCCATCCATTGTTCATTTTCACTGAGCGACAATCGACTGACTTCTGCGCGATTGAGCGTAATGGTAAGGTTGCGCAGGTTGGCAAAGCGGTCGAATGTACAATTCGGATAGCCGCTGTAACCCGCTGCACATTGCTGACAGAACGTTCCTGTGTATCCCAGCGGACATTCACAGGCTCCTCCGGCATAGATGGTGGAAGCGTTCCCCGCTGCCCGATTACAAACCCCACTGTTTTGACAGGTGTTTTGATCGCAGAAATTAGGCAATTGTGGAACACAGATTCCAAGTCCGTTATCAACGTATCCGGTGGAACAACTTTGACAGTAGAGGTCGCCTTGATAACCAATGTTACAGGCGCAAACACCAGGATTGGTTGAGGTAACATTTACGCAATTTCCGTTTCCGTTACAATCGGCATTGGTTTGGCAGGCTCCGCCCACTTGGGCTTGGGATGAGGTGACGGTAATCACCCCCGCATTTACGGTTGGAATGACTTGGTTTTGGGTAACTCCATCAACGTAAATCGATTCGATGGTGGCCCCGTTTCCACGTGCGAGTGATACTGATAACGGTGTATTACTGACCACTGCGTTGGCATTGATGCTCACGCCTAAGCGAACGAGCACATCGTTGTCGTTAATGGTGCGTGCGGTAAAACTATAGTCGGTGGCGGTGGTGCGATTCGGATTCACAAAGGTTAAGCGGTATCGCCCAGCGGTTTGGGTGGGATTCGGCAGAATGCTTAATCCGGCCAACGGACTACCGGTCGGTATTTGATAGCTCGTGATCGTCATATTTTGACTAGGAAAGGTGACGAACAGATCCATCAGTTGAATGTTCATGTTGGTTCCTGCGCGCAGTTCGATCCCGCCCGTGGCCCCAGGTTGCACTTGGTAATCAGGGAAATACACATTTTCGGTGGCGTTGGTTTTTACCGCGCCTCCGCTGGTGAACAGAGTAACGTTGGTTTGAGGTTCGTTGGTAATAGTGGTTGTAGTAGATGGCAACACCACTCCGCCGGTGATAGGCGTTCCGGTTCCTGAACCGATCGTCACTCCTCCGCCGGTGATTCCGCCACCTGGAGTCGAGATCGATCCGCCCGGTTGAACCACGGTCAACTGACCTACTCGTGTGTCCATTGGACTATTGTTGGCCACTGCATTCACCACAAAACCATTCAATACATTGGTGCCTGCTGCCAATCCACTTGCCAACGCGATATCGATGTAGCCGATCACCTCGTTTTGGTTCAGCGTGGTTGACGGGAACGTGAGCGACGCATCGCCAAAGGTAAATTGATAGATTCCACTCGCTCCTTGTTGACCCATGGCAACCGTTTGGAGCGCATTTCCTTTCTGACCCCGGTAATGGTTAATAAATTGGGATCATAATTAATGAACACATCCAATCGATTTACGTTGGCTATTGTGCTCGCTACTCGCAATTCAATGGTTCCGGTGTCTCCTGAATATCCCGAGTAGTTTTGAATGTAAAAATCGTCGGAAGGAGCGATCACGAGTCCGGGTTGCTGCAGGATGGCTGCGGTTAATCTGGATGCATTATTGGAAGCAATGAATCCGATGAGCAAAAATCCAACAACCATCACCAACGAGAGCCAGTGACGACTTTTGGAATGAGCGGCAACGATGGTTTGAGATTGATTTGGTTTCATAATTATTGTGCTAGGGTTACCATAATGAGTAAACTAAGGCTCATCGAGAGCGCTTCCTCCATTAAATGGGTGTTGAGGGCGCGGGTGATCGGCAAATGATTCCACCAGCGTGAAAGTACCACCCATGACTTGGGGGATGATTGGGCATTTTGCAGCATGCGTATTAATTCGGATTGGGCGTGCCCCTTCCAAAGGTGCGCATTTTGTTCAATGAAGGCGTATCGTAAGGTTGAAAAGCTAATTAGGGTGATTAAATACACACTCACCGCTACCGGAAACAAATTCGACACTGCGTACATCACTCCGCTTCCTAAGAGTGCAAATACCAAAGCCATTGATACCTGAGCCGGAGCAATGTAATCCTGACGTTCTTTAAAATAGATTTTGATCAAGCTGTGAAATAAATAACTCAAGCTAATCAATGCCGATAAGGCAACCGTGGGGCTTTTGGTGAGCAATGACGCATTGAGCGTGCTCCAACTTGCGGCCAGGAATGATTCGTTGCTCATCAGAAAATTAAGACCCCATACTGTTGAAAAGAACAAAGCAATTTGAATGACCACGAGCACCGCTCCTCGGCGATGAATGGTTTCATTCACTTCGTAAATTTTGGCTAACTCTGAACGGGTTTTGCTCAAGGTGAGTTCTCCTTTTCGAAAGCGATCGACAATTTTTTTGTGGAATAAGTGAATTTTCTTTTGTTTGATTTGAATTGAAACGCTGGGGTACAGCAATACCAATTCAACCAAAAATGCTAAAACAAAAATGGCTAAAAAGAGGTTATGGGCGGTGTATCCCATCAATATTTGGAATAGGCCGGCAAACCACGACGCCACCTGTGCCTTTACGCCGGTGACCATCAATTCGCTGGCTGGAACCACCGATAGCACACTGGGGATTATTTCATCTTTAAACCCCACTACCACTGAGTGATAAGCCAAATAAACACTGGCAACAAACAAGGCAATGCTCACCGAAATGAGTGGAAATTGACGTGTGTACAACTTTGGCATCATGGGTTTTTGTTTTAAAGAAATCCGAGTAGTATATCATATTTTTAATAGCGCAGCAAAGCGATAGACTTGACTCTTTTTTATGAATGTTTTGTTGTCACTAGATCACGGGAGCGCTGAGTCACTCGTTCGTCCGCTTTGCAGACGAACTCGATCACTGGAGCACAAAAATTAGAAAATAATTACTATGTGTGACCCAGTGTTCGAGCGTAGCGAGCGATCCAGTGGCTTAGTGAGATGGGGCCTTGTGTTTTTATGCTCTCTATGGTATAGTTACTAGATTTAACTGTTCACTTGATCTTCAATACGCGTGCGATTCATCGGCTGGTGGTTGGTGTGCTTGCCGGGTTGGCTGCCCTGGTCACTGTGAACGCCTTTGCGCAAGAAATTACTGTGGCACCTGTGGTGGGGGCGGACCCATCGATTTTTGAGATGACGGCCTCTAATTCCAATCCAACTCCTGGGTCCCTTTCTACTTTGCAGGTCGATCTGCACAACTATGGAACTTTGCGAGCCGATAACCTTAGCCTGGTGATTGACTACGATGAAGCGGTGCTGCAAGATGTTTCGCTGTTGCAACCCGATCGATGCCAAGACAGTGGCCGCGAGGTGACTTGTTTTATTCCCACACTCATGCCGGGCGCTTCGGCCTCTTACGGGTTTAGCGTTAAACTTTCCCCCACACTCACCATTGGCAGCGAACTGCGCGTCACTTCGCGTCTTACGGCCAGTGCCGACGTGGATGCCAGCAATAACGTGGGGAGTGTTCCTTTGTTTGTGAGCTCTTTTCAAGCCGGCAGCCCTAACGGCCTTGCGCCCGGGACCACTGCATCCGGACTGCTTTTTGGCACTGAATTGCCCGCGGGGGAATCGGCCACTCATCAGGGTATTGTTGTTTTTGACGTAGAGAATGACCCCTATTGGCAGCCCAGCACCGCTTTAACGGTGGCGCTCAAGTTTTTGATTCGAGGAAAAGAAACATTGGCATGGAGACTGGGCATGGAATC
The DNA here is from genome assembly GCA_016699515.1 of Candidatus Peregrinibacteria bacterium. Taxonomy (GTDB): domain Bacteria; phylum Patescibacteriota; class Gracilibacteria; order UM-FILTER-43-11; family UM-FILTER-43-11. The sequence continues at coordinate 1,042,615 of CP064978.1, forward strand.
GGAACATTCCGATACGCTTTCGGTTGAAAGTGCCTATCATCAGGTGCTTTCCGTGATCAACAGCCTTTTCATTGTGGCCCTTTTGATTATTGCCGCTTTGTGGATGTTTAGTTTGTTTATTCCCAGGCACTATTTAAGACAAGTGGTTTTATTGTTTGTGGCCGCGGTGCTTTTGGTGAATTTTTCTCTCCCGATCACTCGACTTTTTATTCAGGGAGCGCATTTATTGCAAAGTACGTTTCTGGCGAACGCCGCGATGATCGATCTGGTTGATACCCCTCTTTATCAGGAGAGTGCCAGCACGGTTTATCGCAGCATTCATCAAGTAAAAAATACCAATCAACATCGACGTTTTTCGTGGAATCTTCCACCCGAGTCGACCACCCCCACCGTGATTGCCACTCTCGAGTCGGCCGAAAGCACCGGTCCGGATTGGGTGGGAACCGTGCAAGGAGTGAACGGCACCGCCATCACACAAGAATCGATTGAACTTCGATCGACCGGTAATCCGCAATCCATTACATTAAACCCCAGTGGTGCCTTAGAACTTACTGCCACTCAACCATTTAACCCCACCGACGAACAAGTGGGATTTATGACGTTTTTGATTGGCTTGAACGGCTTGGCATACTTTTCGATCGCGCTGATTTTTATGCTGCGCGTGGTTATTTTATGGCTGCTGATGGTGGTGTCTCCCGTGCTCTTTTTATTGGTGATTTTTCGAGGCACGCGCGCTATTTTCTTTCAGTGGCTGCGGGCGTATGGCCGATGGATTTTAATTGGCCCCCTGCTGGCGGTGGGACTCTCGTTCATGAGCGGGGTTTGGCAACAAGTTGGCATTCCTCTTTCGAGTGGATACCGGGGTATGACCGATTTTGGCCTGGTTTCCAATGTGGGGTTTTATTTGCCGGGCAGTTCGCAACTGAACCACCTTAGCACTTCGGCTGAAATGATGCAGTATCTGGTATTTTTGTTGATGTTGTTTTCCCCCATTGTGGTGGCGTTTATGTTGACGCGCTCGCAGACACTCAACGTTATTTTTGCTCCGATTGCCACAGGTTGGAATGCGTCCGGGTCGGTCAAAGCCATTCCTCATTCCCCTGCACCCAACCCCACACCTCCCCCGACTCATTCCACCGGTGTTGGCTCGCTTAAGAGCTCGCTTAGTCAATTCATTCCTTCCTTCGGTCGCGTCACGGCTTCCCGTGAGCTTCCGAGCGTACAACCTGAGCTCTTGCAGGCAAGCGGCTATTTACCTCATCATTTAGCGTTGGCCTCGACAGGCGATTTGTTGGGGCTCGCATCCGGTACGCAGGAATCGCGCCACAAGCGTGAACGTGCTGTCCATCAGCTGGCCCAGGTTGATTCGATGAGCGACGGACCCGAAAAGGTGAAAATGCAATCGGTTTACCACGAACTGGATCGGCGCGCGAACGACGGCAATACTGAAGCGATTGAAGTGATGAACGAGATTCGTGCTGTTGCCACCACCGTGCCTTCAGCCCCGTCTTCGGAGCCTGCCACCCCCCCTTCTGCTTCGCCTCGCCCGAATTCAACTGCATTCACTACACCGATTTTAAAAGAAGAAGCTCCGATAAACGGTGCGGAGGTTCGGCCGATTTTACCCACTGAAACGCCCAACCATCGCGCCAAAGAGCAAGCGGCTCTACTGAAAAAGGCAGACGAACTCATCCGTGAAAACGAAGCGAACGATTCCGCCGCTCACCGCGACTCTCTCGATCAATGATTTTTATGATCAACCCTTTTATTGCATCATTGGCTTTATTCCTTCTGCTGCCCTCGGTCGCCTTTGCCCAGGGGGTGGAAACCGACCTGGGAACAGTTGCTAATTTCACCGACTATGTTTCGTTGATTTGGAATTACGGAGCGCAGGTGCTTTTGGTTTTGGCAGCGTTTTTTGTTGTATTGGGGGCGTTTTTTTATGTGGCGTCGGCGGGGAACGAAGAGCGCATTTCTCAGGGAGGCAGATGATTTTTGGTTCCCTGATTTCGGTTTTAATCGTTATTTCATCGGGGTTTTAATACAAACTTTGTACAAACCCATTGAAGGCAGCACGGGACAACTCACCGACATCCCGGACATCATCGGCAGAGCAACCACCCTTTTAACCAGCTTTATTGTTGGGTTTTCCGTGGTGATGATGATTTACGCCGGCTTACTTTTGCGACCGCTGCTGGTGATGAAACAAAAAACAGTCGAGCCAGACGAGCGATACAATATGCAATTTTTGGCTTAATCATAGGTCTTTTGGCTTTTGTCATCCTGCGCAACGTGGTTAACTATTTTGCTTAATGATTTTTTAATCATTGACCATTCATTATTATTTGGCTTTTTTAGCAATCCATGAGACACTGAAGGACTCTTTGGTGAATATTCACCTTTTTTATTATGCGCGGCGATCAAATTCTACTGGTGGGGAAACACTTTGGATCTTCTGATGATGCTACATCGGCTGATCTAGAAAGCCCCCCCGTTCTTTCTGGAGCCATCGCGATCGAAACGATTCTGAAAGAGCGCGGACTAGCGGGAGTTCGGCACACACCCGATTATGAAGGTTTAACGAGCTATTTGCCTGAAATCATTGTTGGCAAAATTCGATATTTGATTGTAGTGGGCCCATTACAAGGCTCACCGGTAACCGCCGATTTACACCATACTGATGACGATCGCGATTCAGCAGCCGATACCACTCGTTATTGCTTAGAGGAATTGACCGCACTTTTGGGGGAGGAGGTTCGACGTCAGATCAAGGTGGTTTTAGCGAATTGCTCCATTGCTGCTGATCCCGATTGGATTGCTCGTCACACTAATTATTATTACCCTCGTTTTAGTGCTGAAGACTTAAAAGTATTAATGGGGCGCTTTAATTACGTTGAAGCTGAAGCCCTTCAGGCTGCTGGTGCTGCCAGCGCCCAAACTATTGCCGGTGAACGTGCAGCCCAGCGCGTTCGCGCCATGTTGAGCCACCATCAGTCATTGCCTCCTTTAAAGCCTCGCTCTCCTTCTGAAAGCCCTAGTCAATTGCCGATCCAACACGAGGCACATATTCGCCTTCACCCTTACAAAGACTGGAAGGTAGATCGCGACCTTGCCGTGCTCTCTGATGCGCTGGGAGTTGGTTCTGTCGTTGATTTTTTTCGTCAAGTGGCTGATTTTAGTGATGTTCCCCATGGACAAAAGCCCCTCACCTTGTGTATGGGTCCGGGGGATGGATCGATTTTGCATACGCTCCAGGGTGAACTGAGTGATTTAACGCATGTTGGGTTAGCGGATTCCTTGGTTCATACTCCAGTTACCTTACTAAAGGCTGCCTTAAGGCCTTCTTTGAATCATAAGGAATTTGAAGGGTTTCATCAAATCATCGGTGACCGTATGATTGATCGAACTGCCGATCGTCACGAGCTTTATATTGGAATTGGCGACGAATTGGAAGATGAACGATTTCGACGTATTTTGCTCGCGCTGGCCAGTGATGAAGTGTTAAAAAAATTGCACAACAAGATATCAACGAGGTTCCTAAAACTAAATTTATAGAGGGTGACGATGGCATGCGTCCGGTTACTGCGGATGAACGTAGATTAATCCTACAGTTTACAAAAAACCCGATTAATTTCATTAGAACCTATTATAAGCCGGAGCTTCAGCTTTCTTCTAAAAAAAGTTTGGCTGAGTTATTGCCAAAAAATGGCATCCAGATGGTGTATGGCAATTTTGAAGATTTGCCTGACTTACTCCGCCCCCACGGGGCCTTTGTTTCTTTGGCTCATGCCAATCGCTCCACCTCTCACCTGGAAGACTATTATTATGCCCAAGCTGTGGGAACGTTAGCCTGTTATTTAAGGCCCGGTGGATTGATCGTGGATGATGGTTTTCGAGAATCCTACTCATTTTTTTGTCGCATCAAAGTATTGAGACATTTGGCTAAACAATTGGGTGAATCATATTTTATTGGCCTTATTGGAGATGACTCAGGGCCTAAATCCGCCATCATTTCACGTCGTCGTACGGATGGCAGTCACTTTTTTGATGAAAATCGATCCACTTTATTGGAACCAAAAGGTCAATTGGTTCCCTTGATTGATTATGAGCGAACGTGGCCGCGTCATGCACTTCGCAATTTAGCCATTGGTCATGTGAAAGAATATGTGTTTAATCAACAGCGATCTGAGGTTATTAGGGGGAATGTTTCCCCCAACGAAGCTTATGAAAGTGTGGTACATCACCCCTTGTTTGTTGATATCGCTGTTCGAATGACGAATGAGATGGAACAAATGGGACTGCCCAAAAAAACCACCTTTGAGAGCATCCTCCAAGTGATCACCGGCCCCATTGTACGTCGTAGCCCCGGAAGAAGGAAACGCCGCAAAACTCTGCCTGAGGAAAAACGATGGTTACGTGAATTGGTCCTCAGGTATGTGGGTAAATATCAACAGAAATAACCGCTCAAATATTTGCGTGATTCTGGCTTTTATTGTTATAATCAGCCTTACTGAAAAACAAAAATAAAAACCCATTTACTGAATGGTTTTTTATGCCAAAAATTCGCGTTTCATCGGTTCGCCCCCTGCCTCCACGACGCCTCCATAAACAGGTGAAGCTGCCCTCTGCCCCCGTTCAGACGCTCCCGATTCACCTCGAGGGGATGATGCACGTTTTCGGCTATCGGTGGAACATCTGAACGAGGCGGTTTGGATGGGAGACGATCACGAAAAAACTTTGTACGCCAACCCAAAGTTCTGCTCGATGACCGGTTACAGCCTAGATGAGCTTTTGCATATGAGTTCTTATGAATTGTGGACCCCCGAAAGCGCCGCATTGGTTCGTACGGTAAATGAACGCGATCGCGCTCAGGGCATTTCTTCGGATTATGAAGGTGAGCTGCTCACAAAAACCGGCGCTGTCATTCCGGTGCACTTAAAGGGCACCCCCTTGCCCAACGGTGGAACGATTGGGATTATGACCGATTTGAGAGACCTACGCGCCAAGGAGCAGGAAATTCAAAATTTGCTTCAGCATATTGACTTAGCCATTAAAGGGTCGCGAGACGCGCTTTGGTACACCGAGGTCGATTTGGATCATTTGTATAAAAACGGCTTTCAATTAGATTATTTTTTGAATCATTCCGTTTGGTATTCGTCCAGCGAGCAATCGATCACCGACCGAGAAGAAGGATTTAATAATGTGTCTGCATGGCTTAAGCTGATTCATCCGCAAGATAAATTCAATGTGTTGCGCATTCTAGAAAAAAGCCTGAAAGAGCGGAGCGATTTTGAGTTGGAATATCGCCTGAAACGAGGTGATCATTATTATTGGGTTTCCATGCCCGGAAAGGCGATGTATCATCCCGAAAAAACTCGCTTTATTTGGCCGGTTCGCTGCGCGACATCAGCAAACGTAAGGAAATGGAACATTTGGTGGCCGAAGAAGCCAAGCGCATTGAGGCACTTTTACAATATTACCTCCCTTCCCAATCTTTCAATCGATGATCAAATTCAACAGGTGCTTCAACTGGGCTGTAATTTATTGCAACAAGAAATTGCAATGATTTGTAAAATTGAAGGAGAAATCTGTACTTCTAAGTATCTGTACGCTCCCGGGTTTGACTTAAAACCCGGCAAACGTTTTAGCATTGTGGGCACCGCCTGCGAATGCACGCTTCAAATCAATTCCCCTTTCCATTTTCAATCTTCCGAAGACATTGATTGGCATCCGCCTTGCAACGAAAAAGGAATTGAATCGTACATTGGAGTGCCGGTTTATGTGGGGAGCGAACGCTATGGAGTGTTGCACTTTTCCAGCACCACCGAACGGCATGTTTCTTTTCAGAACATCGATTTGCATTTTGTTGAATTGATGGCGCGTTGGCTGGGGATGATGATCGAACGCCAAAAAACCGAGGAAAAGTTGAATGCCTCTAAAAAGCTGTTGGACGATTTGGTGGAAAGCTCTCCGATTGCTACTTTTGTTCTGAATGTTGATCACCAAATTGTTTATTGGAATAAAGGAATGGAAGACGTTAGTGGTCATTCCGCCTTGATATGATTGGAACTTCCAATCACTGGAAGCCATTTTATGATGAGTCGTGCGATATGATTAGTGACCGCATGCTTAAAGGTGAGCGCGTGAGCGAAATCTTGGAATCGTACCCCCATATGGATGTGGAATCTTGTGATGATTACAATGGGGTGATTGGATCGGTCTTTTTTCAATCGTTCAACGGACATGCAAAATGGCTTCGCTTTCATATCAAGTATCTAAGAAACTTAAAAGGAAAAGTGATTGGGATTATTGAAACCGTGGAAGACATTACCGAACAGAAAGAAAATACGATTGCGATTGCGCGAGCCAACACCAATTTGGAAATTCGAGTGAAAGAGCGCACCATGGAATTGCTCAATGTGAATGAAAAACTTCAAAAAGAAGTTTTGGAACGTGAACAGGTGGCAAATGCCCTTTTTGAAAGCGAAGCAAAAAGTCAGGCGCTTTTGAATGCGATCCCCGATATGATGTTTCACTTAACCAAGTATGGCATTTGCCTGGATTATAAAACCCCAAAGATGTTGATTTGCCGATTCCTCCCCACCGCTTTTTGGGAAAAAATGTGTTTCAACTTTTGCCCACCGAATTATCGGATCGATTGAGTGCGACCCTTAAATTGGTGATCAAGGAACGACAAACCCATTCGTTTGAATATTCGTTTCAGCTCCAAAAAAATTCCAAGCCGTTTTATCTGGAAGCACGCGTTAGCCCGATCAATCAAGATGAAGTGCTGGTGATCGTGCGTGACATTTCGATTCGCAAACAAAATCAGGAGACGAAAAATCGCCTAGCGGGCGTGATGGAGGCCACCACCGATTTGGTTTTGTTTGTTGGCATGAATGAGAATGTGCTTTACGTGAATCAAGCTGGGCTCACCTTGCTGGGACACACCCACCAAACCGCTTCGCTGACTCTGGGGAAAATTATGGATCATGCTTCGTATGAATCGATTGGGCATGAAGCGTTGGTGCACGCGGCGCGAGAGGGCTCTTGGCGTGGTGAAGCTCACCTTTTACATCGCGGCGGCAAGCGTATTCCGGTTTCGCTCGTGGTCATTCCCCATCGTTCAGAAGAGGGGGGCGAAGTGGATTTCTTTTCGGTTATTGCCCGCGACATCACCGAAGAGAAGCGTGTGGATGAAGCCAAGACCGAATTTATCACCGTGGCTTCGCATGAATTGCGCTCTCCACTCACGTCGATTCGTGGGTATTTATCGTTTTTAACGCATGAAGAAACGCTTGAATCGCTCCCTGAATCGGTGCGGGATTATTTGCAGCGCGCCTATGAAAACGTCGATTCGTTGGGTAACTTGGTGAACAATTTGTTGGACGTTTCACAAATTCACACCAATCGACTCACCTTGCACCGCGGGTCGGTTGACCTAGCCCAAACCCTCGAAAAAACATGTCGATTCCTTACCTTTTTAACCGATCAAAAAAAATTACACCTCACGTTTGATTACGCAAAAGACGGGGTTTGGACCGGGTACTTCGACGGCATTCGCTTGCAACAGGTATTTCGTAATCTTTTGGAAAATGCGATTAAATTCTCGCCACGCGGTAAATCGCTCGCGATTCAACTCGCCGAAAAAAACGACTGTTTTTCCATTTCCATTCGTGACCAAGGCGTAGGGATTCCTCAATCTCAACTTTCCTCGATCTTTGATAAGTTCAAACAGGCCAAAGGCAGCCAATCACGCTATCGAGGTGGGGCAGGATTGGGGCTTTACATTGCCAAAAATATTGTTGAACTGCATGGAGGAAGCATTCAGGTGAACAGTCAATTGCGAAAAGGTTCGGAATTTATTATTCAACTCCCACGCACATGAAAACCGCTTTTAATACCATTCGGGTTTTGATCGCTGAAGATGATCCCAACATTTGCAAGCTGTATTCGCTTGAGTTTATGAGGCATGGTTTTGTGGTTTATACTGCGAATGATGGCCGACAAGCGATTCAGAAGTTTAAAAATAAGGAGCCCGATATCGTGCTACTCGACATCATGATGCCTCATGCGGATGGTTATCAGGTTTTGCGCGAAATTCGCAAAGAACTGAATCGCTATGTTCCGGTGATGATGCTCACTAACTTGGATGTAACCGAGTTTACCGATCGCGAGGCGATTGATTTTGTGGATGCTTATTTGGTGAAATCAAACTACACTCCCAGCGAAGTGGTGGAGCGAGCCATTGAGGTGTTGCGCTTGAACAAACTGCTGCCAGTTGAAGTGTGTTAGGCAATCGGATCCCATTCTTTTTCTTGTCTGCAGAGCAGCTGACTGGCGCGTTCGGGGTGTCTCATGATGACCTTTACCAAGCGTTCCAAGCGAACCCGATTTTGTGAGCCTTTCACCAAAACTAAATCGTTTGCCTGCAGCTGCCCACGAATAAAATCTGTGGCTTCGGCAGCATCTAAAAAGGTGTAGATGTCTTTTTCTTTTGCGCCGCCCTTTAGGGCCCCCTGCTTAAAGGCGGCTGCTTCGGGGGCAAGAAAAATCAAGAGATTCGCCACGTGAGCCGCTTGTTCACCTATGTCGTGATGAGCGGTTTTGGTTTCTTCTCCCAATTCATTCATGGTACCGAGCACCGCAATTTTTCGTGGAGCTTTGAGGGTGTCGATCAGTTCCAGTGCCGCACGCATGTTGGTGGGTGACGCATTGTACGAGCCGTCGATGATGTTTGTATTTTCAATTCCTTCGATTGGATTCATGCGACCGGGCGGTAAGGTGAAGTCTTCCAGCGCGCTTGCGCATTCTTCTAAGGTTAAGCCCGCGTTTAACCCAACCGCGATGGCCGGCAACAACACATTGATTTGAAAGTCTCCTAACACCGGCACCACAAAGGGGGCGCTGCCATTTTTATAATTCACCATAAAGCGCAGATCCGTTGGTGAAACTTGAATAGAATGCGCCCTTAGATCGGCTGCATCACTTTTTCCATAGGTAAACCGTTTTGCCTGAGTGGGCATTGCCATTACACGCGGGTCGTCGGCATTTACTATGGCCCATTTCTCTTCAGACAGCCCTTGAATCAATTGCCCTTTTTCCTTTTGAATATCGTCGATGGAAGCAAATTGCCCTTCGGCTAAATGAACCGGATTGACGTTGGTGACTATGGCAATATCCGGAGGGGCGATACGGATGAGTTTTTGAATGTCTCCGGGTTGATCGGCCCCCATTTCGACCACCATTTTTTCGTAGCCCGGTTTTGCTTTGAATAACACATCCCATAAAATCGCTCCCCAGGCGGATAGTGATGAGAACCCCGATCGCTCTTGTTGTAAAATGGCTAAACTTAAACCAATTTCGGTATTAAACCCCTTGGCACTCGCGTACACGCTCGATCTTTTTTTGAGCAAATGATAGACCGCGTGTTTGGTGCTGGTTTTGCCAACGCTCCCCGTAATGGCAATGATCTGGGTGTGGTGCTTTTTTAAATAGCGCTTTGCTTTGTGGATCAGCAGGCGGGTGATGATGGTTTTAAAAAGGGATTTCATAGTGCTTGAATTAGCCTACTTGTTTGATTATCCTCTTAGAACAAGAAAAACGACGTACGCCCCATACGCCGCCACGAAAATCCCCCCCTCCACACGCCCCAGCTGATAGCGTTTTCGAACGAAGCTGAACAAAAATAATAAGAGGGTGACCCCAATATAAATCAACAAGTCGGTATTAATGACGGGGTTGAATGGAATCGGGTGAATGATGGCGCTTAAGCCCAACACCCAAAATATGTTGAATAAATTTGAACCCACGACATTTCCAATGGCGATGTCAGATTGTTTTTTGTAAGCGGCCACGGCAGAGGTCGCCAGTTCGGGTAATGAGGTGCCGACGGCGACGATGGTCAAACCGATCAATGCCTCGCTCAACCCAAACGACTCAGCAATTAAAATTGCTCCGTCCACTACCCATTGCCCCCCAAAGGCCAAAGCCACTATCCCCACCGCGGTGTAGAGGAGCGCTTTGCCCAGAGGCATTACTTCGTAATCTGCTTTTTCGTTGGTTTCGGACTTTGCGATGCCAAAGGTGTAATACATAAAGACCGCAAAAAAGCCGATCAAAATAATCCCGTCACCACGGCCAATGAGGTCGATGGGAGATTGTCCTAAAAAAATATCATTGGCCATCACCAGCAAAACAATGGCGGATAAAAAGTTGAGTGGTACCTCTTTCCATGTGGTGGTTTTTTGAATTTTGAGTGGATAGATCAATGCGGATATCCCTAAAATCAAAAGGATGTTTGAAATGTTGCTCCCCAAAATGTTCCCCACTCCCAAGTCGGCCTTGCCCTGAATGCTGGCGATCACATTCACCAATAACTCGGGTGCGGATGTACCGAATGAAACGATGGTAAGCCCGATCACCAAGTCGGAAAGGCCTAAACGGCGCGCGATCGATCCAGATCCATCCACCAACCAGTCGGCTCCTTTAATAAGCAGCACAAATCCAAAAATGAATAGAAGATAGGTAAGCATGATCAATTGTTATGAACATGCTCATTGTAGCGAGGATGCGTGAGGTGAGCAATGGAGGTTGTGATTTTAGGAGTCTTGCGTTTTTTTGATACGACGAATCCCCTTCCTCCTAACCCCATGGTCACCAAGCCCATCATGTAATTCACCTCGATCGGCCAGGGATTTTTTGGGGTGGAGCGCGGCAGGGTTTAATTTGCACCGCCACCAATTGATCGGAGCGCAGGGCGGCAATAATAACCGCATGCTCATTGGCCAGTCGTTTCAGCTCGGTAAGATCGATTTGCTGGTCGTCGTAATAAACCGTTTTAACTTCTTGATTGGGGAGAATGAGTTGCAGCGAATGACCTAAGGGGTCAATGACTCCCAGATTGGCCTGATACGTTTTATCGCTCAATTCCAGGCGATAGTCGATGGTGGCTCCAATCCATTTAACCTTTTTTGCAGCGGTTTTTGTCTTTTTCTTTGCGGTTGATTTTTCTTTGATAAGGCACAGAGGTGCTAAGCAATAGGCGCCTTCGTGAGTCATGATTTGATTGGTGAGCGTTTTTTGATAACACAATTGATCAATGACTCTTCCTTTCGGATTGATCAGGGTGGCACAATCGAATGAGTCATTTAAGGCTAGTTTGGTTTCGGACCGAAAGAAGGTACGCACCGCGCCCGCTGCAATCCCCCCTCCTTTTAAAGAGTAGGGCCGCGACCCACTCCCCAATTCGTCGTCTAATTGCCAGCCGTTCAGACAAATGGTTTTGTCGGTGGGATTGATGATTCGAATGGATTCTTCGGTGATGCCTTTTTGGCCCTTGGGAACGATGGATTGAATTAATAATCCTTCAACGTCACACGTTTCGGAAAGATCACCACGGTCTTTTTCCACCTTTTTTAGGATGTCGTCTGGCTCGTCTGAGACAAAAGCAATTTCTTCTTCGGTTGGCTCATCGTCCCTCGCTTCATCCTCGTCTTCCAGAGCCTCCTCTCGTTCCTTTTGTTGCTCCACTTCATCCGCCACGATTGGAATGCGCCATAGTCCTTTACCGTCTGCCTTTGCCTGCTTTTCCAATTCCACGAATTCGCTGCGATATTTGAATTTAAAACGGGTGTAGGCATAGCCGTACCCCTCCTCAATTAAGTGAGCATTTACGAATAAATCATTCACGTACACGTACGCCAACAAACGATTGTATCGATCGGTTTTTGAGGGCTCAAAATCAAGTCGGACGGTTTTTTCCAGCAGCAAATGGTTTGTATAATAACTGGCCATTTTTCCAAATGCTTCTACCGGCTTTTTAGGGTGAACGGTTTCGGGGGTATCAACTCCAATCAAGCGAACGGTTATAGGCTGACCTTCCCAATCGATCACGAGCGTATCGCCGTCAATCACGCGCTTGACTACGGCCTGCATTCCATCCTGAAACAAACTGGCGCGCCAAACGTATTGTCCGCTGGGCGCATTAAACCATTTCAGCGAATCAATTTCGTTTCCGGCCGGGTCGATCAATTGAATGTGATCACTTTTATTCACTAAACTTAACCCAAAATCAGCCGGATTGAGCGTGAGCGTTTGGCCGGATTCGATCGAAAGATCCGGAAGATAATACGTTTTTTGCTTGGCATTTCTTAGCGTCCATTGAGCCAACGCAACCCGATTTGAACTTTGATTTTTTAAAATGATTTTTTCTTTCCCCTCATCTTCCCCGTCGGGATTCGGCAATAATTTGGTCAACACAACATCGCCCTTTTGAAACGATTGAGGTGGGGGCGGAAAACGATTCATTTGTCCTTCCGTTACCAAAGGGGTCCATTGATATGTGTTTGAAACGGAATCATAGGCATAAGTCCACCCTTCTTTTACCTCACTGAACTGTACGATCTCTTGCGCCGATTGATCGGGGGCTAATAAACGCACCACGTCTTCGGAATTTTTTAAGCTTAAATTGAGTTGTGGCGCTCGAAAGACCCGGTGCTCACCCGGCGATAAAATGGTGCCTTTCACCAAATGAAACGGGGCACTTTTCCCTTCCTGATCGTCCAAATACCAACCACTTAAATCAACCGGTCTTTCACTCAGGTTCGCTAATTCAATCCATTCGCCCACTTGATCATTCCCCACCGGATTGGGCATGATTTCGCTGATGAGATGAGAAGGGATTTCGCCCGTTTTTTCAAAAAAAGCCACTGGAGCTTCGTCTTCAACATGTTTTCTTCCGGGTGGACTGGTGGCCACAAAACGATATTCCGTTTGCGCCGAAGCCCCGTATTCGTCTTGCACTGTCAGCGTAATGGTTTTTTCTCCGGGTTCTGCGTAATTATAGGTGAGTGGATTTTCACGATCGTCAAAAACTTCGGGTTCAAATTCCCATCGATAGGTTAATGCGTCTCCATCCGGGTCAATCGTGTCTTGGGCGGTCAAATTGATTGCAAGATAATAACTCCCCCCTTGAACGGTGATAATCGGAATGGGTTCATGATTGATCTCTTCATTCAAGGCATTGGGAGTGGGATGATTAAACAAAAGCCATTCGTCGATCTGATTTGGGTTTCTTCCCCACGAACGGCCTTCTAAATCCGGAGCGAAGGAATAAACGTCGATCTCATTCCCGTCCAGATCGTATAAGTATAATCCGTCCCCCAAATTGCCGAGCGACAATTGCGTTTCGGAACGATAGAGCGTCAGGTAGCCTCCGGGCTCGATCACATAATTTTTAGCTTCGTCCACAAAAAGGTAGGATTGATCGTCCTCTTGGTTTTCATCATCCAATTCCCAGCCAAACAGATCAATGGCTTGGCCACCGCGATTCCATAATTCCACAAATTCATTCAACGTATCCCCGCCTTTTGGATTGGGCGCGATTTCGTTGATCACCACACGGGCAGGCACACTTGCCTCATCGGGCAGCGGTTCGTTTGGTGTTAGTTGGTCGCTGTTGGGTGCCCCGGGGGTGGCCCATGTGTTCAAGCAGTCCGACTTAATGTTCACGCGCGCAGTGGAACGAATCCATAAACCCTCCAGGTTTTTTTCGTATGATTCAAATGGTGCGGACGCCTGATGAGTCCATTGAGCCACATCCACCACCGTTTCATCGGGAGCCTTCAGTTCGATCTGTACGTCGGGACCGGTAATGATAATGGAGGAACGATTGACCTGCGGCACCACCGATAAAGCCGATGCACTGCTATTGGTGTAATGCGAAAGCAAAAAATAACTTTTGGCCTGAACGGCACGGTTCGGTTCGGTGACAACGTCAATCCATCGCCCTCCGCTGGTGACCCCACGAATTTGCCATCCGTCCAGCAAAATTTCATCGTCTGTTGGATTATAAAGTTCAATCCAAACATCCTTTTCGGGATTTTTCTCGGACCCGATCATCACCTCATTAATCTGGAGAGTTGTTGGCGTAGGCAAAGGATCCGGCGATTCTACAGCCGGTTCTTCTGGCAAGGGTAATGGCGGATTCATTTCGGGCGGATCGATTGGGTCCGTTGGGTCAGCCGGATCGATTGGGTCTATCGGAGCTTCCCCCGCCGGATCCGCAGGAGGAAGAATGGGATCCGGAATAGGATCAGGGGCCGGCTCTAAAACTGGCTCGATGGGCAGCTCATCGGTCGGCTCAAGAATCGGGTCAGGGATTGGATCGGCAGGTAAAGAATTTTCTAAGCCATTTTCCGGGCTCGTTTCATTGCCTTCGATCGCCAGCTCCTGCCCATACACCGGCAAGAGAGTCATATGAATGAGGAGCAGAACTCCCGCACAAATTTTTTTCATAAAAAGCCTTTGTTAACTCGATTTACGTTCGGCCGGACTTTGAGAACAAAGAGGGGCCGATTAGTGCCGTTAGGGCGAGTTGTCGAAAGGCTAATTTGTGCTAAAACTACATTATTTTGGCCACATTGTCAATAGTTGCCCCCACTTTTCCGTCGATACACTTTCGGCACGTTTTGCTGTTTAGCGCGGTCCCGCAAACACATTAGGGGATGAGAATCATTAAAAAATCATTAAATCTTCTATTTAATCTATATTTTTTTGCTCAACGCCGCTATGATGGGTGGGTTTTATTTGGGAAGGAGGAAGCATGTCTATTTTTTCTACTGATAGAGTTAGTTTTGATGCTGTAAAACCACAATTGCCCGAGGAAAAGAAAGCCTTGTTAGAGCTGACTTTAGCCGACCTGAGACTGCGCCTAAGCCAAGCAACTACCCAAGCTGAAGAGCAACCTATAAAGGATTCGATTCAGCAAATAGAGACTAAGATCAGCGGGCTGGGCGGACATACTCGTCAACAGCTAGTAACTGTTTTAGAGAATTATGACTTGGAAAACTATTGGTATGGAGGAGTTTTTAGTCACTATGAAGCAGCATTATCTGCCAATCTTATAAGAGAATTCGCTCAAAACTCCCGCGCAAGCGTCTTAGATTTAGCCGTTGGAACAGGTCGCTCAATTGAGCATCTTTTTATGAATCACCCGGACATTTTAGAAATACTTAAACCAAGCGACGTTTTTGCCACAGATTTATTGAGAAAATATGTAGATATCTCTATTGCTAAACTTGGCAAACTGGGAGTGAATCCTGCACATATTACTGTTGGAGACTATGTTAATCTGCCCGGAGAACTGCGAAAGGGCAAGTTTAATGTAGTGTGGGCAATGATGAACTCGCTATTTTATTGCACAACGGAAGATGACCTAGTATCCACTTTGAGGGGAATATCAGAGGCACTGATCCCTGGAGGTGTTTTTCTTTTGACACCGTCAGTCTAGAGAGCACAGAGCTCGGGGGAGATGAGTTAAGCTTTTTATATGGTTTTTATAGAAACCTCGTTGCAATTTACGCAGAAAAATTTCGGATAGACCCTAGAACTCCTCGGTATCCCATAATGGATAATACAACAGGTGCTGGCAATTATGCACGTGAAGTCATCACCTCAGATTATTTGAACTATTTAATTCATAGAGAACAACTACCATTACAAATCGCCCCGGATGTTTTAGTACATGGCAACGCCAATTTTCAAGCTGTTAATGCGCGCGACTTAGGTCAAAAATGGATTAGGGAGAATAACATGCAAGGTTGGATTGAGAGTCAATTAAAATTGAGGCAAGTTTCAAGCTATAACTCCGATAATCTTCAGAGCATTCTTGATTCAGTTGCTATTGGTATGGTTAGAGAATACCGGAAACAATATTATAAAATTATAAAAACTTAATCGCCTTCCGCCGCAGACCAGCAGATGTTAAATATACTTTTCATTGAACTAGTAATCGCGGCGCTTTCGACAATAACTGCAAACATTTCCTCCGATTTATAGGATATGAACGCTGTCCTTTTGCCGTACATATTCACTTCAATATCAAATGGTATATTTTCTTCACTAATAAATCGAGTTTCACGGTATGAGCAACTGTCTGCTTTTTGGAATAACTTATTTGAGTGATTTTTAGGGTAATAACTTTAGCAAGTGTTTTTTGCTTAATTCTTTCTGGAATATAGGTATTAAAAATATACTCTTTTACCTGAGGCGCCATTACTTCCACATTTTCAAAAGCATAAATTGGCTCCTTTAATATCAATGTGTCTTCGTAAGCCTGCTGTATCCCCTGCAAGCCATTCAAAAATCTTACTTTTGGCAAAGAAAAATCAGGATTTATTATTTGGTGCAAATTATTAATGATTCGATTCGCTTTATCACGTTTTTCCAAATAGGCATTTGCCCTTTCTTCTAACAGCTGACTAATTCGCTCCGGTGCCTCGGGCACATACACATAGGTTTGGTCTTTTTTGTAGCGGCGGGCGATGCCACGTTTGACCATTTGTTCGCAGTGGTAGGTGGCGGTGGTGCGTGATAAAGAGACCTTGCGGGCTAGGGTGCTTACGTGGGCTTGTCCTAGGGGGAGGAGGGTAAGATAAATAGCGGCTTCTTTGGGGTGGAATCCTAGGTCGATTAAAGTTGAATGAACCATATACTTAGTTAAAGGTGAAACAAGTAAATGGGATCAGCAACTTACGGTGAGGGGGGCAAATGGGAAAGAGTTTATTTTAGTTTTTTTTGGGGTTTTGTCAAATGGAAAATTTTAATACGAGCCCGCATGTCAATTCATCCCTGTGATTTTCACTTGAAAAATAGAGATAATGTTTCACATTCGAAAGTCTACTTTTCCCCTTTTTTAAGCCAAAAACTTGAGTGCTCATTTATGGAATTAAGATTGGGTTAATCTTTAAAACATTTTTGGCGATCAAAAACGGCATTTTATGGAAACTTGTGGTATAATGCAGGTGTCAAAAACCCATACGTATTGGATTGACAAAAAAAGCAAAAATGATGTAGAATTAACAACTAAAAAGTATCATTTTTATTTAGTGAATAACCAACACGATTATGAGAAATCCGAATACGCCCTCAATCGCAAATAATCCAGATCAATCCGCACCCCGCCAGCCCGGTTTGGTTGGTCGAATGCGGACTGCTATTGGACGTTTAGTCGGTCCTGCTGCACTCGTAACCGTTGTGGCTTGTGGTGGTGCCGAAAATAACGTGCCAGATGCCGGTCCTAGTGATTCTGGGCCCAAGGTTACTATGGATGCCGGAACCAACCCAGATGCTGGAACCGAGCTACGCTCCCGAAGCACCAACCATAGCCGAGGAATTAGTTATGGCTGGCCCTGATCAATCGACCGTTTCGGTGAATGTGGGGGTTGGTGATAACACCACTGCTCTCGAAGTTGTGTGTCACGATGGAAGTAAGGTGACCGTGCCCGTTCAACCAAACACCACTATCGCTATCGACCTGGATGCGCCAACAGAGCCAGGTGCACGTTTGCCGTATACGGTAACTGCCGTAAATCGCCTATTGGGTGCAAACGGAGAAAGCCCCGAAGAAGTTTATGGTGGATCTGACCAAGTAGTTGTAGAAAAAGCTGAGCAAGTGGTGGAGGCGCCTGTTGTTAATGGAGAATTTACGATTGATTGCAGTAACCATGAAGGGGTTTGTTATCCTGGTGGTCAAGAATATCCGATGACCATAAGCGGAGTTGAAGGTGCTACTCACTTTAGCGCAACTGTAGAAATAGTGGACTTCCCCAACACACCTCCAGGTGGATTTGTTGTTGCGGGTCAGCCGGCTGATTCCATTGAAGGCGGAGAAATAGTTGATGGTCGTGTTGGACTAGTCTTTAAAACAGGTCCTGATGATGGTGTTACCGCAAAAATTACTGTCACCCTTGGCAATGATGGGCCCAACACAACAGTAATAACTAAAGATATTAGACTTGGTGAACAAAACCGTTAGTAGCAAATAGTTTCTGTGTATCTTATTGAATATTTTGTATCATGAAGAATCAAACGTTGTTTGAAAGGTCTCACCGTAACTCGCAAAAGCGAATTTATTCCGATCAAGGCGTTTATTTTGTTACCACAGTAACACATGAACGCTTTCCGTTTTTTGCGGAACCGATTTTTTGTGAATTGTTTGTCGAAAATCTTCGATTATGCAAAGCGCTAAAGAGGTATGAATTGTATGGGTGGGTATTGATGCACGATCATGTCCATTTACTCATTCAACCCAATGTGGATTGGAATATTTCGCAAATTATGCATTCATTAAAGCGAAATGTCTCTCGTAACATCAACATTGTTTTAGGAGAAGGCGAGGATAATTATCCTCGCCTTCTGCATCGCAAGATGATTGATAAATACAAGTGCAAATTTATGCAAAAAAGCGCCCATGAACAAAATAAAATCCCCCTGTTCCGATGGCAAAAAAGTTTTCACGATCATTTAATACGTGATGAACAAGATTTACAACATCATTACGAATACATCATTAATAATCCGATTAAAGCAGAATACCCGGAGCATTGGATGTACGTAAGTTCTAATGAGCGGTGGAAGGAATTCTAAAAGAAGGCGAGGATAATTATCCTCGCCTTCTTTTATTATCGTGAGCCTTCTATCGTGAGCAGAAGGGGTAATAAGAGTTTTTTTATTCACATAGACAGACTCTGGTTCGCCCCGCAGCCGGAACTGCAGCGCAATTCAAAGGATCGGAAGACCGAGCATTACATTGTATTCCATTTAGAAATGGGGCAAACAGATTATTAGGTGTCCCAGGTGTTAGTGTGGTGGTTAAGCTGACATTAATTGCCGGAACTTGTCGGCTGGCTAAGGTGGTACACGCATTAAAGCTGGAATCATTCCAGTTCGTCGAGTTATTACATGTTCCGATTCCATTGCACGCGTTATTACAATTTTGCGAGGGCTGCCCCAACACCCAACATCCATTTGCTGCTGCATCATAAAAATTCGCTGTATTCACAGGTGGCCATGGTGTCGAGAGGTTTCCGCCGTAACAGGCGATTTCTAGGGGGGCAACTGCGATTACATCCAGTTGGGCGGTTTGTGCCGAGGCTAAGCGGTATATATTGGATGTGAGGCTACTTAGGCTTAAACGAATCGTATCGCTTCCTGGGTTGGTCAGTTGATAAAGAGTAGGCACGAGCGGTGCATTAAAGGTTCCTGCGCCGGCCCATTGCACGGAACACGTATTGTTGGCTGTACACTGAGCCAAATCGATCGGAATGGGCTGCGAAGGATTATTCGCTGGAATAAGCCCAATGCGATAAGCAGCCAGGTTTAAGCCCGTTGTTGCGTTGAATGGAATGGGTCCGGCGGCGTTTAGGGGCGTGTTTCCGCCGCTGCCAGGCATAAAGGTAATGCCGGTGATTTGAATAGGGGCGCTCAGCACATCGATGTTTTTGTTGCGCCTTGCGACCACGGGTAATGTGGGAAAGGAGGCTGCTCCAACATTCGAGCTGTTATCTAATACCAACAGTTGAATTCCTACGGTGTATGGCAAGGAACCGGGAACGTTTACGCTCAGTTGCGAACTGGCACCATATTTTTGTGATAGCGTTGCGTTCGGGTCGGTTACCACCCATTCATACACATAATTTGGATTAACGGATGGAACATTTAATAGTAATTGCTCAACGGGTTGTTGGGCGCTGAAGGCACCGCCATTGGTGCCCACATTTGAAATGATGGGAGGATTACTAGGAGTGTGCGTCACAGTGAACTGGTTGGTTCCGGGTGCCACCATGCTGAATGGAATGGGGCCCATCAATTCTAAAACCGCACCACCTCCATCCAGCACTTCCACCTGCCATTGATGCCCGGTAGTCCCCGGCTGATAGGGGATGTTTTGAGTCCACGTGCGAGCAGTGCGGGGTTGGGCCGGCAATGGAAAATTGGTGAATTGGGTTGGTATACCGTTGGGGTCGGTGTAGGTTAGGCGCAATGAATAATTGGAACTGAGATTTCGGGTGCCCCAGGTTAGCTGCACTTGGTTGGGAGTGATGCTATCGGATACACCCGCATTGGCTATGGGGCCAACTGCGTTTAAATAGGTTCCCTGGTTGCTCACGCTGAAGGTGACTACAAAATTTTTGCTGATGGTGTAGCCGTCCGGAAAAGTAACCGTTAGGGTAAGATCGCATTGGTCGCCATCCACCGCATTCACCACCGGAAAACTGATTAATCCGCTCGAAACGGGAGTGATTGGGCCTAATCCAGAAATATTACAGATCGGATTAACGGTTCCATTAAAAGCCAGTTGCGCATTCAAATAAACGGGAGGGCGGCTGATGTTTTTAGTGTGCACGCTGAACTGGCCCGAAAAATTTCCTGTAGTACCCGCAATGGGATACGGATCGGTGTATAGAATATCCAGCACGGGAATTTCTCTACGCAAAGGTTCGTAGAGTTCAAATTGATTGAGCTGGGTTGCATTGCTCAACACGGTGGGAACCAAAAATGGCAATGACGCACTGATCAACACTCCGTTGACGTCGCGTTCTTCAAATCGCAACGTGGGTCTTTGATAGGCGCCCGTGTAGGGTAGCAAATGAGGAGTTCCTGCTGCCGCATTTTGAATGGAAACCGAGTCGGGAGGCAGCGGTGCGTTTGCTCCGGGAGTTCCGTCGTACAGTGATAAATGAGTGGCACGATAGCGTCGAGGATGCGCGATCAATGCATTGTTTTTGGCAAAGTACGGATCTTGAGCGGGAGTTAATCCCGGCAATTGCCCCCCCACACGATCGAGGGGATAGTTAACGTTGCGCACCAGGATATTTCCCTGATTGATTCGAAGGACATGCGGTGTTGATAGATTAGAGAATGGAACGGTGACGAATCGCTGATAGAACGAGGTGGGTGACGGATTGGGGGCTGGTAAATAATTGGCCGGACTAGCCGCTGCTATTGCTCCGGGCTGACTAGCCGCGGTAATTTGTGTGGGGCTAACGGTGGCATCGCTTTGCCCGTTCACTAGCCATACTTCTCCACTGCCAACCAACAAATTACTTTGAGCGTCGATGGAAAACTCGGTGCCGCGCACCCCGCAATGCTGTTGGTGGTTTCAACGCGGAATTCAGAATTTTGACTTAGCCGCACCACCTTGCTCCAAATTTTACCCAAATTCAATTTTAATAAAACATTGGTTACGGTTCCGTTTTCGTCATTTTGATTCACTGCAAGGCGCGATAAATTCATATCGGAATTGGGCTCCATTTGCACAATGCTGCCGTCGGACAGATACAAATCGACTAGCCCGTCGGCCCCGGTAATGATTTGGTCGCCTTCGAACACCTGAGCTCCTTCGGTGTAAGGCGTTCCCCCCCCATTGGTCACCGTTCCCGTTACGTCGTGCAGTGTTCCCGAAAGAACGAGATGATTAGGGGAATAAGGTAAATAAATGCCTCCATCTACCACCATATTGGCGCTGTCGTATGCTCGAATTAAGCTGGGTAATAGTAAATCGGAGGATAAGTTTTCGGTGGTGTAGGCGGTTGCTCCTCCGTCCATTCCCACCCCCGCAATTTGAAACGAGTGGCTATCGGTTGACACGCCGTAAACATAGCGGCTGCCCGTGCGTGGGTCTAAAGGAATGACGGATAAACACTTTTGAGGTAGAAGACTGCGATCCACATAACTTTGCACAAAATAAGCGTCAACACAGTCGTGGGCGTAGGTGGCGTCGGCGTAAAAACACAGCACCGGCGTTGTGCCACCCAGTGCGGGAATGGGATAGGAATTTTGATCACGTTCAAAGGCTTCGATGGCATTGGCGATCGCCACCAGATCCGCTCTTACTTTACTATCGACTCCAAAATTGCGAATGGAACTAAGACCCCAAATGGCTGTGCCGGTCAATACAACTATCAGGGTGACCACCACCAATAGTTCCACTAAACTAAAGCCGTTGCGACCTTTGAATGAATCGATGTTTATGTTCATGATGAGTTTTTATTTGGGGCTATTGTACACTTTTTTTGGGGATTGATCTATTTTTTAATAGAGGGTTTCAAGCTCAGGTGCTATCAGCATGCGACTTAACCCCGTGGCGCACGACCCGATGAGCGGCAAATGCACAGTATTTTTTACAAATGCCGTTTTTTCTCCTTCTTTTTCTAAGCTCGGGGAACAATTGATGTTTTCGTAAGCCTCAACGCCATTCACCCGTTTTTCTCTCCATCCCACTTGTTTTAAAAGGGTTTCGGGATATTGCCCGGGATGTTCGATGAGATAACGAATGATGGCTTCGTGGTCATTGATGGATAGCGTTTTCGCTTTTGGGCTGGGCGAATCGGAATTTATGATTTGATGATAGGACTCGACCTCGCTTGGCTGCATGGGCAAAAAACTGCCGCGATAGATGACGACGCCGCTATTGGGATCGTTTTGTTTTGAGTCCGTTAAGTGCTTGGGGTATTTTAGGATGATTTCTCGCCGTTGAGTTTCCACTCTTTTTATAAACGACGGCCCGTCTTGTGGGCCCCAAGCGGACGGGTTTTTAGTGGTTTCCATGGGTCGGGGTGTGCATGAGAACGTGCCACTGCGGCTTGGTGATTGTACTTGCACCTGTTTGGGTTGCACACTGGTACAATCGGGAATGTAGTAGAGCAATCCTTCTGGCAAGTGAGCCCCCTGAACCATAAAAACGGTTTCTTGATTCATGAGTGCCGGAAGTGATAGCGGACTGACACTATTCACCCACCCCAGCTTGGGGACGGCAACGCGAATTTTGGTTTCAACTTTCCATCGTCCGCCTTTCTTATCTTTCAGCGTGATCGATAACTGGTCACGCTTGTCGGACTCTTTCATTAAAGGCGAAAAAACGCTTCGGGAATACGAGGGTGCAGGTTAATAGCAGATGGTCCTGCTTGCTGCGATCCACCTCTAAATCGGCACACTGCTCAATGTGAGCCCCCATGAGCGTGTGAACTCCTTTTCCTGTTATGGTGAATGTTTCGCGTATGCCGTAGGTGGCTACGGCCGGATAGACACGCGCTATTTTGATTCCGTAATCCACACTGAAACTGGATTCTGCCAACGTATTGCCGGCGTGGTCTTTAATTACGATCGGTGATTCGATAACCCCCTCTCGTCGCTCCCCTTCTTGATACAAATGGCCAGGGATGGCGCATTGAACCATGAATACGGATGCACTGCGCAGTAGGTATTTCACTTCACCACAACCCGGAGATTCAAAAACAAGATCGCCGGTTAGGTTTTTTCCGGGAATGGTGAGTACTACAACCGAGCCGGGGGACGCCATTTGCATGGCATGCTCCGCTTCATCTAAATTCACCTGCGTTTTTTCTGGATTCGGCGTTGGCTGAACTTGAACTCGAAAGAACGTTTTTATGGCTTTTTCTTGTGCGCCGAGCCACATTGTTTCGTCGATTTGTAACCAACCGGTCCTTTCGCCTTCCGATCCGCTCATGGTGCAGCGAAATCGTTGCTCATTGGGATCGCGATTCCCTTCTTTTTCTAATGCCTGAGGATTCAAGCAGCTGTCCAATGCGAACTTCAATTCGCTCGGCAAATGGGCTCCTTTTACAGTAAAAACCACCTCTTGATTCGGTTGCACCACTAAAGGAGTGATGGAATGAATTTCGGGAATTCCAAAGGTTTTGCCGTCCCAGGCTTCGGGGGGCATTTTATAGTCGTATCGATAGCCGTAATCACCCCAATAATTATTGGTGTCGATGGAAACACGGCTTGCTGAAAGATACTGGCCACTTTCATTAGCTGGTTCCGGGTATTCGATTTGGCCCATGAATGTTTTGATTGGATGTGCACCCTCATTTGTACGCGCCTCTAAATGCAAGTGCACTCCACTCACGGTGACCTCTTCCATTTTTCCATTAAGAGGATTTTCTTTTTGGAGCGTGCATGTTTGGCCAACGCTATGCCCGGTGCTCCCCATGTAACCAATAATCTGACCAGGGACCACCTCCTCGCCCACCTTTACCTGCAAACTGTTTTCGATCATATGCATGTACACGATTTTCGCTTCGCCCTTGGCCTGGGTGATGAGAAACGTTCCGCCCCTCCGTTATATCCCGTTTGATTGGCTGTGAGCACTTTCCCGCCATCGATCGCTAAAATGGGAACGCCGTAATTGCTGCATGAACTCGACCATCCTTGCCCCGATACTTGGATGTCATATCCGTTGTGCAACGGTTGATTAGCCTCATTTTTTAGCAGTCCGCGCGTAAAAATCACTTTTCCATACGGAACCGGAAAGGGAAAGATGCCAATTCGCTCATCGGATTGGGGCTGAAGTGCATGCGAAACGCCGGGCGTACTCAAGCTCAGCCCCACAATGAATAGCACCGCGAGCCACCATCGTTTGGGTCGCCATTTCATTGGATCAAAGTTATGGAATGAATCATTGTATGATAAAAATCATCGCAAGTTCCCGGTGGAATTGGAATATTTCCATATTCGGCTTGTTCCACCAATACCTGCACTTGGATCAATTGATTTTTTGACTCAAAGTATAGTGTACGTGTTGCGAAATTTGGTGTCAGGTCACCGCCTAAAAAATACTGATAATTTTCTTCGTAGTTGTTAAAATCCACACCTGGATTGTTTGTGACGGACCGTAAGCTACGCTCTCCCAAGCCAATTTCTTCTCCAAGCTTTTGCACATCGTACCAACTCTTTAAATCAGTCTCATTTTCATGAACCTGAATCCATGCTTCGCAGGATCGAGACTCTGATATTTTGAGGGCGGGCTGATCGGTGTATTCATCGATTTGAGAAGAAAAACGCCACTGAGGCTGTTTGTTTATTTGGATTCCCCAATCGCTAACCTTGATTTGATCATTTTGGACGGACACTAAACTTTTTTCATTCTTAATGGGCCAATATTTGGGTGCAGGAAAACGGTCCGGCTCATTGTATGAGATACGCTTGGACTCCAACTCTCTTGGAACAAACTCCATCATCTTGAGCACATCTAATTCTAAATGATTGTCGTAACAGATCTGGGGGGAGGCGTATTTAAGTTTAATGACATAACTATCGATCTCATTGGAGAGTTTGATCGGTTGATCTAAACCTACATAAATCTCTCTTTCAGGATTGTGTTCAGCCATCGGTTCAGGGTTGGTGGCCATGACAACGTAGTGTTTGCCAAATTCAATTGCTTCCCGTTCTGTATATTCACTGAGCAATGTGCCCCGCTCAATAATTTTGAGTTCACACCTTTGTCCGTCCACTTTTTTTGAAACAATTAAATTCGGTGCTTTTCTGTATTTTAAAGGGCTATTCGTATTGTCGTCGACTTCGTAAAACCATTCCGCTTTGTAACCCGGTTCCAGCTTTAAAATAAATCCATCCAAAGTGACATCCACAATGGTGCGACCTGTGGAGGCTTCGCGGTAAATATAATTGAGGCTTTCACTCACATCGCCACTTGCCCAATCGGTTCCATAGCGCTCATCGGGAATGGTTTCCAGGCTGTAAAAATCCACATCCCATAATTTGAGAGCGTCCGGGGGTAATTGTGTTAGTCTGGGGTCTTCCTGATTCACTTCCCCGTAATTTTCGGGCCATCCATCGATATCTAATGCCGACTCCTTTATTTCTGCCCAACAGCAATCGACCTGCTCCGATTCGGGCTGATTGTAATCGTCGGGCTCCACAGGATTGTATTCGATGACTCCATGATCCTCTAAGGGTGTTTTGACGTATAAATTGACCTTTTGCGTTCCCACATCCAATAATTGTTGGCCCACCGGACGGCCGGCCCATCCATAGGGAACCATGAGGCCCAGGATGATTAGAGGTATTGGAATGATAAAAACGGGTTTTTGTACCAGGGCTTTGGATTTGATTTCATAAGTGCATGAGGTTAAAAATATTGGTTAATTTTAAAATGATTTAAAGACCAAAATCTCATGACCGCCGCCGCATGCCCCGATACGAGTGCCGGAATATTTTTTAGCGCTTTTTTGCAAGCGGAAAGGGGGCGGTCTTGCAGGAGTGGCTCGAATTGACGAGCGGTTTGAATGGCCTGATCCAACCCAATTTGCATTAGCATTTTTAAGGCCGGCGGGTGTCCACTTTGCCAAATTTCGCGCACGGCATTGGCGTAATTCATGGATTGGTACTGCTGAATGAGCGCCTGTTGCACTGAAGTTATTTCGCATTGCTCCGGCGCCGCGTCGGTTTGCGCATCGTAACCATCCAACAGGTCGTCCAAAGGAACCCAACACTGTTTTTTGCCATTGGTGGCCGCATTCCACGAATGCCCCATGGTGGCGAACGCACCCAATTCAGAATCCTTGCTGATGGAATATTCTTTAAATGCGATCACGGAGCACTGCGCTAGCGACTTTGCCTCACAACAACGGCCCGCCTTATTTTGAACAATCAAATCGGCCATACTCCAGCCGGCCCGACTGTGCTGTTGATACACGGGCTCCTTTTGATTGGATGGCTGATCTTCTGCCGGCGCTTGTTTTGGGTTGGCCTCTTTAGCCCAATCATTTAAAAAAGCTTCGATGTTTTGAGGATCCATTTGGTTTTCAACTTCGTTCCATGGATCCGGCTCGGCCGCTAGATCGACCCAACTTGCCAACCGGGGTTCAAAAAAATACGGTTGATCGACGCCCGCAAACCCGTTGCTGGTGGCATCATTGATTGTGGGGTCTTCTTTTGGCACCGGGTTTACTTCGGGGTAGTCCATGCTGATGGCAAAAAACCGCGCTGCTTCTTTTCGTGTTAAGTTTCCCATTAAAAAATCGGCGCGTGCCGCGGGACTACCACCTTGTGGAAACAGCGAACAATCGTTTGCAAAAAAGTCCAATCGGTCGGCGAGCACGGCATAATCCAACAACCGTTTGGCTCCTTCGGGATCGGTATCGGCCCCTGCCTGTTTTAATAGATCGCTTTCGGCTGCCACCAAACATTTGGGATAATGTGAGCCGCGAGCATCGGCCAATGCGCTCAACCGTTGAAAGCGCGCATCGTTTTGCGGCGGTATTTCTCCATCATCCACCAGTAACATTTTGAGCGCGTGCCACCGCTTGATCGGCTCATCGGGCCTAAACGATCCATCGTCATATCCATGAATAAACCCACGATACGCAGCGTAGTACACAAATTGGCTATACCAAGGCGTGCACCGGGATTCCATTGACTGTTCATCATCGGCGGTGGGTGCATCGCAATCAAACTCTTTCCCGGGCACATCGGTAAACTCACCGCCATTTGTGTTCAATTTATTACACACATTTTTTACCCCTAAAATCGCTTGCGCATAGGCATTGCTACACGAGAAAAAAGGAGCGAGCAAGTCGTTGATCGCGAAGCGAAAATCCAACTGCTTTCCTTCGTTTTTTCCCGCCTCTTTTGCAAACTCGTCGCTCAGGCCCGTCGCATCGCGCGGGCGGTACGTGCGGCGATATTCCCCCAAAGGGCGATGCGTAAAATGTATGTTTTTGTCTGCAACCTCGCTTGCGGTTGGTGCCGTTACGCGATAGATCTCCATCAGGCGCGACACCGTGGTCAATTTGGCTAATTCGGCACGGGTTAGCCATGCATTTGGCTCAAAATCCATTGACCCATTGGCTCCGCTACTCCGTCCATCAATCAAGTGATACTCGTACAATCGGTTGATATGGGGTGAAAACCGAGGGTCGTCACTTACATCAACAAACGGTCCAGCCGCTGCCGGCCGTACCATAAACGAGCCAACCAATAACGTCAGCACAAGCCCTACCCTGATTGTTTTTCTGACACCCATGCGCTGCGCATTAAAAATTGGTGATCAGAAAGGCAAACTTGTAAGCGATCATATCGCAGGCCGTTTGGTGGGTCAACTCATCCCGGCTTTTTTCTGACTAGACTGTTTGGACGCGATATTCAAAGTTATTAAAAAATCATTAAATCTTTTATTTAATCTATATTTTTTTGCTCAACGCCGTTATGATGGGTGGGTTTTATTTGGATAGCATAAGGCGGATGAAAAATGGAGGAAAGGGGCCTGACGATTTGCCTCTTTATATGACTGATCAACCTGAATTGTTGCGGCGCACGTTGAACAATCGACTAGGAATTGGTGCTCATTTTGATAATCGTACATGGCGACTGGGACAACCTGAATTAAGCAATGCTGGTGGTGAACAACTTCTCACTTTGTTCGGTCATGAAGTTATGTCGAGCTTTGAGACCCCTTATATGCGGGCACTGGCTGAAATTGTTACACGTACGCGAGGAAATGTTTTAAATATTGGTTATGGGCTTGGCATTGTTGATCGATTTATCGAAGAATTTCGTTCGACCCGAACCTTTGGGAAACATGTTATAGTTGAGCTGAACGAGTCACTCGCACAACAGGCGCAAATTGATTTCCCCCAATGTACAGTGATCAATGATGATTGGAGGGCCTATCTAAAACAGGTTGAACCCGGGCAATTTGGCGGTATTGTTTATGATGGTTACCCGCTCAAGCCAGATGAAATTCATCGTGATGGAATTGAATTTATTAATACTTTGTTTGAACTTGGAATTCCGTGCCCTGGCACTATACTAACGTTTTATGCTGATACGGTTGATAGTCTGGGAAATGAATTTGTGGATTATCTTAAATCAAAGGGGGTACAGTCAATCGATCAGATTCAAGTAAAAGTTGAGAGACCACATCGTTCGGTGCAGTATTGGGATTATGATCACTTTGTTGCACCTATTATCACTTGTTAACCAATGGATGTGTCCAAAGCATTTCAAATGTAGCCTCATGTATTTTACTTAAATACTCATCTTCGATTATCAGCGCAAAGGCACCGCGTTGATCAAAGCTCATACAATGCATATTTGAACCAAATAAATTAACTTCTGAATTAATCGCGGGGAATATATTTTGTGGAACAAATTTTATTTCACTTAAGTATTTTGTCTCGTTGTTTTTATAGTCTTGAGACGTTACTGATTCTGCGGCTAAATTTCTACTTTTTATTTTCTTCTTTATTCTTTTGGGTAAATACTCTTCCTCAAAAAATTCATGCATTTCATTGGCAATATTTTCTTCGGAACAAAAATGCTTTTAATCGTATTTCCTTGTTCACACATATCCAATACGTCCCGATAAGAATTCTTTACCCTCCCACCCTTTATAAAACCTAACCTTGGGCAGTAAAGTGCTGGGGTCGATCATGGCATTAAGACTACCGATGATGCGGTTGACCTTTTCTTGTTGGCTATTTAATTGGTTGCGCTGTTCTTCCAACAAATTGGCGAGTCGCTCCGGTGGCTCGGGCACATACACATAGGTTTGGTCTTTTTTTGGTTGGCGGGCGATGCCACGTTTGACCATTTGTTCGCAGTGGTAGGTGGCGGTGGTGCGTGATAAAGAGACCTTGCGGGCTAGGGTGCTTACGTGGGCTTGTCCTAGGGGGAGGAGGGTAAGATAAATAGCGGCTTCTTTGGGGTGGAATCCTAGGTCGATTAAAGTTGAATGAACCATATACTTAGTTAAAGGTGAAACAAGTAAATGGGATCAGCAACTTACGGTGAGGGGGGCAAATGGGAAAGAGTTTATTTTAGTTTTTTTTGGGGTTTTGTCAAATGGAAAATTAATCTTTGATCTTTTCAATCCCCTTTCGAAGTTCGTGCCATGCTAAAAATACAGCTGCTCCAATAACAGGATACAACCAATCATTGAGTGACATTGGCGCGAACCCGAACCATATGGCGATTGAGGGCAAATAGATCAACGCGGCAACGGCGGCGATCGAAATCAAAAAAGATCCCCACAAAAAGCCGTTGGTCAGCAAATAGCCTGTAAAAATAGTGCGATTGGTGCGGCGCGACAGGATGTTCATGAATTGGCAAAGAATGATGGCGCTGTAGGCGGCGGCCCGTGCGGCTTCGGTAGTGCCGGTGCCCCGCGTGTATACCATAATGAACGCAAAAAATCCTGCGGCCCCCATCCAAAATCCATAAAAGATCAAATTCATTATGCTGTGCCGGTTGATGATGTGTTCGTCGAGCTTGCGCGGCTCTTCACTCATTAAATCTTTGTCACCGGGGTCAAAGGTTAGTGCGGTCAGCGGTAGCATTTCCCCCACCAAATCGACTGCTAAAATTTGCACCGCTGTAATGGGGGCCGGCAATCCAAACGCAATTCCCACAAAGCCGAACAGCACGCAAACGAGTTCTCCGTTGTTGGAGGTGATGGAGGATAAAATGGTTTTTTTAAGATTTTTAAAAATCGTGCGCCCCTCTTTGATGGCGCTCACAATCGTAGCAAAGTGATCGTCTAAAATGATCATTTCGGCCGCTTCTTTGGCTACTTCGGAACCCATTTTTCCCATCGCGATGCCAATGTCGGCTTTTTTTAAGCTCAAGGTGTCGTTCACACCATCGCCGGTTACCGCCACCACATGACCCATTTCACCAAACACTCGTACCAATCGGTATTTATCGTCGGGTGATACGCGGGCAAAAATGACCGAGCGATGATGAGTGAGCGCTTTTAATTGTTCATCAGTTTTTCGTTTAATGTCGTCTCCGGTGTACATGGGCAAATCGCTTTCTCCATTTTTTAATCCAATTTGCTTGCCGATTGCGTAAGCGGTTTCGGCGTTGTCTCCGGTAATGATCATCACTTTAATATGAGCGCGATACGCCGCGTCGATCGCCTCTTTCACGCCGGTGCGGGGTGGGTCGATCATCGCCATTAGCCCGGCAAAAACAAATTGAGATTCAACCGCATCCGGAGGTTGCGCATCATTCACCGCCCCCTCGTTGGGAAAATCCCGATAGGCCAGCGCGATCACTCGCAGTGCTTGTGCACTGTATTCTTGAGCTTTGTTTAGTATTTGCTGCCTTAAGGATTCGTCCAAAGGTTTTAGTTGTCCGTTTAGATTAACCTGGCTGCACACGGCCAACACAGTTTCGACCGCCCCTTTCATGTAGCCGATCACCTTTCCTTTGTGTTTTCGTACAATAGTCATGCGCTTGCGAACGCTGTCAAAGGTGTATTCCGCCAAACGCTCAAAGTGATCCTCTCTTTCGTTCGGATCGAGCCCGGCTTTCATGAGCACCGTACAAAAAGCAGCTTCGGTTGGGTCTCCCAAGGCGTACCAATTGGCGTGATTTTGATCGGGTGGATTCACTCGCCCATTGGACGCTAAAAAGCCATCTTGAAATACCCCTTTGAATGTCAGGAGCGTTTTGGCGTCCACCACTTTGCCTTTGGGGTCCAAAAAACTGCCTTTTGGCTCGTATCCGATGCCGGTGACATGGTATTCACGATCGATTAAATACACCTGCGTGATGGTCATTTCGTTCTGTGTGAGCGTTCCGGTTTTATCCGAGGCAATGAGTGTGGTGGACCCGAGCGTTTCTACCGCGGATAGTTTTTTTACCACCGCCTTTTTTTTGGCCATCCGCCCCACCCCCAAGCTCAGGGCCACCGAAATTTGGGCCGGAAGGCCTTGGGGAATACAAGCGGCCGCGACACTGATGGCGAATAAAATGCTGAGTTGAATTGCATTAAACCAGCCGGTATCCGCATGAGTGGTGAGCAATAAATTCACCACAAACAATCCCATGGCGATCATGCCGGCAATTTTGGTGAGCATTTTAGCCAACTCATTCAGCTCACGCTGCAAAGGGGAAAGGCCGGTTTCGATTTGGTCGCTGGTTTTGGCAATGCGCCCAATGGCGGTATTCATGCCAGTGCCGTACACCAACGCATACGCATTGCCGCTGGCTACGGTAGCCCCCATGAACACACAATTGTCTTGGTTGGTGACCGTGGTGACTTCGTGGATAATCCATTCGGCCACTTTTTCTTGCGGAACCGATTCACCGGTTAAGATAAAGTCGTTGGTGGCAAAATGATTGGTTTAAATCAAACGACAGTCGGCGGGAATCGCCGAGCCTTCTTGTAAATAGATTAAATCGCCGGGAACAAGCTGCGCCTCGGGAATTTCTTTTTTTAGCCCATCTCGAATGACGGTTGCATTGGCTTTGACCATTTTTTTTAGTGAATCCAAAATTCGCTCCGCCTTGAATTCTTGATAAAACCCAATCACGGAATTGGCGAAGACGATCACGAGCAGAATGGTCCCTCCGCGAGAATCGCCCAGATAATAGGCCAAAAGCGCTGCCACAATGAGCACCACAATCATTAAATCTTTGAATTGATCCAAAAATCGCAGCACAATCGATCGCCGAGCTGTTTCTTGCAGTTCGTTCGGTCCATAGAAGCCAATTCTGTTTTCGGCTTCGCGTGCGCTTAGCCCGTTTTCCGGGTGAGTTTTGAGCGAAAGAACCGCTTGATCGACCGAAAGCTGATACAAGAATGGTTGTGA
This sequence comes from Candidatus Peregrinibacteria bacterium, assembly GCA_016699515.1. Taxonomy (GTDB): domain Bacteria; phylum Patescibacteriota; class Gracilibacteria; order UM-FILTER-43-11; family UM-FILTER-43-11. The sequence goes on from CP064978.1 coordinate 1,074,819, forward strand.
TTTTTTTGCCTGAGCCATAGCATTTTTTGTTTTCTTTAGGCTCATTATATCAGCGTCGCTCTTTTGCCACTACTAAAAAGCAGCCCTCTTTTTACCCCTTGTTTTACCGAGGCAGTCGCCGGGGAGAACGGGGTTTTTGAGCAAGAATCTGGCCGAGCTGTTTTCGTGTTCGAACCGTCAAACTGCCGCCTTCTGCGTTGCTCATCAGGGCGGCTATTTGCTGCAAATTGACTAAGTCTGTGTAGCGTCGTAATCCGGCAGTAACGGGGGTGTAGGCACTGTGACCTGCCACCAAGTTGCCATCATTTTGGTTTTGATCCCCCACAAACCATTGCACCTGTTTTACACGTTTTAACGTTTCAGAATCGATCGTCGTTCCTCCCCATTCAATGCGATGCAGTTGAGTTCTATTATTCATTAAATTCAGTGCCGCGTTACGATACAAGGCCGCCACCTTCTTCTGCTGAAGAAAGGTCGCCGCATAATGATTGACCAAAATCATGAATTCACGAACGATCATTTCGGCGGGAGTGGTGGGGTTTTGGTCGTAGGGCTTTGGAAAGCTTTTTTGAGCTTTGGGCGGCAATTGAGCCATTATCGCGGCCAATAGTGGGTCACGAGCGGCCGTTCGTTCTTTGTATAAGCGCTCTGCTATCTTTTTTGCATGATCAAGCATTCGTCCATTTGGCGTTGCCGTGCCTGCGGCCAACTCCGCATTCGCCTCGGCGTATTTTAAGTTAGTGCGCGCCTTTACAGCAGCATATTCAATCTCTGCGCAATAGCATGCCTCTGCTGTTAAATCCGAATCGTTCATGGTAAGTGCGTCGAACTCAAATACAAAACACAACGTTGGCACCACCCGACCTTCATTTAAGCTATAAATTCCTTCGGAAAGACTCCATGGCAACATCGGAAAATTCGTTGGAATCGCGCTCAGCTCGCCCTTTTTTCCACCCGGATAGCCAAAATATTCGGTTTGCCAACGAGCCCTGGCCGCTAGATCCAGGGGGGAATCGGGCGTAATCACCTCGCCTAAATTGGGCAAATAAACCCGCAGATAATAGATTTTTTCATTTTGATCATATTCCACCCAAAAACCATCATCCCGATCTTTCTGACCCGTTTGCGCATTCACTGTTGGCTCGTCGACCGTTAGGCAATCATCGATGCCTTTCCGGGTCGCCATCCGGGTAAAGATTTGATGGCTATAGCTTAATTCTTTTGCTTGATCCATCGCTTCGGAGCCGGGTTCAAATCCGTCCGGTGGTAATGCATAATCGCGATTGGGCGTTCGGGTCATTGGGTAAATTGGTTAAGAATACTTTCAATTTGGTCCCGACTATAGGGCGCTTGTTCATCATCGGTGCCGTTTAACATGCCTGCCAACCGATACAGCTGATATGTATTGAGCAAATCAGGATAACACCCTAGTGAGTTCGTGATGGGGGCTTGCTCTCCGTAACCAACCACCAAGTCAGGTTCAGGCTGTACGTTCCAAGCGCCCCTAAATGCGATTTGGGGCGGAAAAAACCTATCAACCCCTTCCCGAACCACATGCATAACCGCATTTCTATAACATCCGGCTATATTGGTCTGTTCCAATGTTTGCGCCGCCACAGCGTTTGCCAGCCAGCCCAACTCTCGACTCACCGAGATCGCGTCGTTTATTGATGCTTCTTTTGGGGCATCTGGCCACACGGCTTTTTTGGTAAGTCCGCCTGTTTGCTCGGTGAATCTTGCCCAAAGTTCCTGCAGATTTGTTTGCCTCAACGCCTGCAGTCCACGAGCGATGAATCGCAGCATATGCAAATGATCCGGTGCACCGGGCTCGTTCATGCCTTTGTTTACCTCCGTGTCTGTATAACTTTTTGTCACGAAGGTTGGGCCATAATGAATCGATATCGATGGATCAATTTCAATTTCCTCCCTTCTGTTGCTCATTTGTGCTGTGATGGGAAATTCAAATTGGAGCGCAAGGGTTGTTCTTGCCTGGCGGAACCTGAGCCTGTCCCTTAAAATTCTTGGTATCATTTGCTGGGCAGCCAGCCCTGAGCTGGTGGAAGTGTCCTGCCACCTTGTTTTTGCCTCTTCATTTAAAATCGGATCCGCGTGAATAATGACTCCTGCATTGGGAACACATAGCCTCAATAAATATTCATGCTGCTGCCTTCTTCTTTCAATCCAAAATGCCCATTGCCCATCGGGATCAATGGTAACGCATCGAGTCACTTCTTCTTGGTGAGTATCGATCAGCCCATCAATCGATCGGACTAATGCTTTTGCGCTTGCAATTTGTTGGGGGTTAAATCCGCCGGGCGATCGGCTGGGATCGTTCCTCATGGGGCAACAGGGTTAAGGGCGAATTATAATGGTTTTTGTCCTCCGGGGCAAGTGGGTTGATTTTCTTTAAATCAAGATGACTTTTTGCGCTTATTCTAGTAAATTATCAAGGCTCACTTAATCCCCTTATGAAAAATATTCGAAATTTTTGCATCATCGCTCACATTGATCACGGAAAATCGACGCTGGCCGATCGGTTTTTAGAGGTCACGCAAACCATGGACAAACGGGATATGAATCATGGGCAAATGCTCGACACCATGGAACTGGAGCAGGAACGTGGAATTACCATTAAGCTTCAGCCCGTGCGGATGGATTACAAAGGCTATATTCTGAATTTGATCGATACGCCCGGTCATGTGGATTTTACCTACGAAGTGAGCCGGTCGATTGCGGCGTGCGAAGGCGCGCTACTCGTGATCGATGCCACCCAAGGTATTCAAGCCCAAACGCTGGCCAACCTTTATATGGCCATGGAGCTGGATCTGAAGATTATTCCGGTGATCAACAAAATTGATATGCCGGCGGCTGACCCGGAACGAATTAAAATTGAAATTGAAAATACGCTCGCGATCCCGCGTGAAGAAGTGGTGGAGGTGTCGGCCAAAACCGGTCAAAACGTGGAGCAATTGATCGAAGCGATCATTGAACGCATTCCTTCGCCGGCCGATGCGGGCATGCGCCCGCTGATGGGCATCACGTCGGACGCTGAAACCAAAGCGCTGGTGTTTGATTCGGTGTACGATTCATATCGAGGAGTCGTGGCGTATGTGCGCGTGGTGAGCGGAACCATTCAAAAAGGAGATATGTTGCGCTTTTTAAACGCCAAAACCGACATCGAAGTGAGCGATTTGGGCTACTTTCGCCCCCAATACCAATCGCAAAAACAACTGCTCCCCGGCGAAGTGGGCTATTTGATCACCGGCTTAAAATCGGTAGGAGAAGCACGTGGGTGATACCATTTTGGAAGGAGATCGTACTTTGATGGAAAAAGCCATGGCCTTGCCCGGGTACAAAAAAGTAACCCCGATGGTGTACGCCGGTATTTACTGCGTCGACGGCGACGACTTTCCGCAACTACGCGATTCGCTCGAAAAACTGACATTGAACGACGCGGCCCTCACCTATGAACCGGATCAATCGTCGGCGCTTGGATCGGGATTTCGCTGCGGATTTTTGGGCCTACTCCACATGGACATCGTTCAAGAACGACTGGAACGAGAGTACGATCTGGACCTGATTATGACCGCCCCCTCGGTTTCGTACGAAGTGCTCATGAAAGACGGTCGCGCCATCACCATTTCTTCGCCAGCCCTCATGCCGGACCCCAGCACCATCGAAACGATTTCGGAACCTTGGATCAAAATGGAAGTGGTGTGCCCCAAAGAAGTGGTCGGCAGCATCATGAAACTGGCGCAACAACGCCGTGGAGTCCACAAAAACCTGAGTTACATCGACCAAGATCGGGTGCTTTTGCTCTTCGAAATTCCCCTTGCCACCGTGATTCTCGATTTTTACGACGTGCTCAAAAATGTGAGCAGCGGTTACGCGTCGATGAACTACGAATGGATTGGATATCGACCTGAAAATTTGGTGAAGCTCGACATGATGATCGCCGGGGAACGCGTCGACGGCCTGAGCGTGATGTGCCACCGCACCGAAGCCCAAAACCTGGGCGGTCGCCTGGCCAAAAAACTCAAAGACGTCATCCCCCGCGCCCAATTCCAAATCGCCATTCAAGCGGCCATTGGCGGCAAAATCATCGCGCGCGAAACCATCTCGGCCCTGCGTAAAGACGTAACCGCTAAACTATACGGAGGGGACGTAACCCGCAAAAACAAGCTTTTGAAAAAGCAAAAAGCCGGTAAAAAGCGGATGAAACAAGTGGGCAGCATCGAATTGCCTCAAGATGCGTTCCAGGCGATTTTGAAGAAGGATTAGGGGTTAAAATTAGGCTTTAACTAGTCAAAAGCTGCGTGAGGTGGTATGGTTTTTTGGTGGATGTGGCAAACAGTCACTAGTTGTAGTCACACATTTAACCATTTACTTAACATTATGAATAAACTTGAGCTGCTAAAAAAAGCTATTGAATTACGTAAACCTATCTCTTTCAAATATAATAAAGAGGGCAAAGTTGAAGGAGAAAGAATTGGTAATGTTCACGCTATATTCATATTCACAAAAAAATCTGGAGAACAAGATACAAAGGTTCACATTGTTCAAACAGGAGGTGTCTCGGATACTGAACCAAACAATTTTCCAGACTTTAGAATGTTTAACATATCTGAACTTTCTAATGTAATAATACTAGAAAATGAAAACGAATTTTCAATTAATGAAAAATACAATCCTGAATGGAAAGGGTATGAAAATATAATTGCCAAAATTTAATATGAGTATTCAATATGATAAAGAAATTTTTGCTAATGAAGGAATTGTCTTAAAAGCGAATTTTTCAGGTATGGAACACGGTATTGCAAATGCAGCAAATTTGACCATGTCATTTTACGCCTATGAAAAACAAACAGGACAACCAATTTTCTCAGAAAAATTAAATATTGAGCAAATTAGAGAATTATATGACCACTTAAATCAAATTTCTTTAGTAACGGATTCGTCAAAGTTTACTTCTGGAAAATTTATTGAAACTACGGATGAGGTTTTGGAAATACTGAATGACTTAAAATCTATCGCCCCAGAGATCTTGAAACTTATCCTGGATAAATTAAATGGAGATGAAAAAATTAAAACAATACTAGAATCCTTGTCTGATATTGAACTAAAACATCTCTCAGCAGCCCATAGGCAAAAAATCCTATCAAACTGAAATTGATCATTTAGAGCAACTTCTAGAATTAGAAGAAAAAGGAAACATGGTCGAAGAAATTGAAAAATATGCAAATTTAAGACTATATAGAGCAGGTCAACCGGAAAAAATATTTCAAAATTGGATTGAACAAAATCTATGGGTATTTGGAGTCGAATATACAAAAAACATGATGCCAGAAAAATAGCATTGTTTAGTGAAGGAGATTTACTAATGGAATCATTAGATGGATTTTTAGACTTAATAGAACTGAAAAGACCTAAATATGGAATTTTTCAACATGACATAAGTCATAATTGCTATTATCCAACAAGTGATTTATCAAAGGTAATAGGTCAATGCTTGTTTTATTTACAAAAACTTGATGACTATAAATTAAACCTTGAGAAAGAACATAAAGTAAAAATACTTTGTCCTAGAATCAAAATTGTTGCCGGGAGGACAAATAATTTTAACGGCGAACAGTTTAGCACCTTGAGAATGCTGAATTCTAATTTAAACCACATACAGGTGGTTTCCTATGATTACCTGTTAAGCTGCGGTAAGAAAATTATTGCCAGTTATGAATAAATTCTTCAACTACCCACATCATTTTTACCTTCTCAAAGTTAACCTTATAAACTTGGGTTCAATTTTTACTAAATATGTATGGATATAATTTCAAAAAAACACGTAGGGCGTTTGCTGAGTATTTGGTCTGCTTTTCAAACCTAAGAGAAATCCACGCATATTTTGATGATCAAGATATTGAATACATTGAACTCGAAGGGGGCGAGCAGCAGTCTGGAGAGCGCCGTAGCTTGATATATGGGTATTACAAATCCATCTCATGGGGCAAATGGAATGACATCTCGAAAGTAATTGCAGTTTTCGAAGAAATACTCGGAAATATACACTCTGCCTTTGGAGATATGTACAAAGAACAACAAAAAAGGCTTATCAATGCCCTTGAGTCAGACGGATTTTATCTGGAAGAAGGTAAGCTCGTGCACAAAAATAGTTTCCCGCTTTCGGAGAACTCAGCGCTTCATTCAAGTGAATTACTAAACAATAGACAATTAAAGCTCCATATTCAAAGAATGGAGAACTCAATTAACAGCGATCCTGATTTGGCTATTGGTAACGCAAAAGAACTCATTGAGACCACTTGTAAAAATATCTTAGATAATGAAAAATTCTATATTCGAAGAACAATGATCTACCACAATTAATGAAGCTGGTTGCAAAGGAATTAAAAATTACTCCTGAAGATATCAGTGAAAAAGTGAGGGGCGAGGAAACGATCAAGCGGCTTCTAAGTAATCTTTCAACAGTTGTTAATGGCATCTCGGAACTAAGAAACCTATATGGATCAGGGCATGGGAAGAAAAAACATTATACTTCTTTAGAACCACGGCATGCGAGACTTGCTGTAGGTGCGAGTTCGGTTTTGGCAACCTTTATAATAGAGACTTATGAAAAACACAAAAACAAAAAACAATAGGTCGTAGTATTCACTTTTTGTTATTTCCCTACTCCCATTTACCTTCTCCAAGCGAAACTTGTAATGTCGAGGACTGTATAATGGATTAACAGAATAAGGGAGATTAGTAGTTTTTAGTTTTAAGTTATAATTAATACTATGAGTGACTATCCAAAAATATTTTCATTTGAGGAAGTAAAACAAGCTGCTCTCAAGAACAATGAGCATGGAAAATGTAACAAAGGAATTCATCTACTGCTAGGTAATGGATTTTCTCAGGCATACTACAAAGATTTTGGCTACACTACACTGTTCGATGCCGTAAAAGATGCAAAAGAAAACGAAAGAATTAAAAAGGTATTTGAATATTTTGGAACTTCAAATTTTGAAGCTGTTCTAAGCCTCTTAAAACACACCATATACCTTTCTTCGGTGTATGGCTTTGATAAAGGTGAGATTGAAACTGATTACAACAAGGTTCGTGATGCCCTTGCTGGTGCAATAGTAAAAGTACACCCTGAAAAAACCACTGAAATACCACCAGAAAACAAGCTATCATGCTATCAATTTTTATCTCAATTTGATGGGGTATACACTGTCAATTATGATCTTTTGTTGTATTGGACCGTCCTACAAGATCCCAATTTGGATTTTGGAGATTACTTTAATAGAGATGGAGAGACCCCTAAGGAATACTGTGAATATATTGAAGATGGAGGAAGGTCCAAAAAACACGTACTTTTTCTACATGGAGCTCTTCATCTTTTTCTTAAAAATGGTACTACAATAAAGAAGGTGTGGGGCAGCACTGTCCCATTAATAGATCAAATTAAAGATGAAATAAACAGGGGTTATTACCCATTAGTCGTCGCTGAAGGAGATTCAAAATCAAAAAGAAGCAAATTAAATCTAATCCATACTTACTACATGCATACTCGAAATTGTGCAAACAAAATGGTCAATTTTTTACTTTTGGATTTTCATTTTCCGAGCAGGATAACCATATAATTGAAGCCATAATAAACAATCAAGGCATTAAATTCTTATGGATAGGTATACGAGGTGATTTTACAAAGGCAAAATCAAAAATTACTTACCCTAGCCTTGGAAATTGAGGAAAAAAGAAAGAAGTTTGTTAAGAAAGAGACTAAGGGATCAGGTAATATTTCGGTTTACTTCTATAATGCCGGTGACCTAGATATATGGGGGCGAGATAACCAGATTTAGTGCGATTATCCTGCTATACCATTTGCCTTCTCCAAGCGAATCTTGTAATGTTTAGTCTCGAATCCTTGCCCGCCGGTAGGCGTGGTAGTAATGTTGAGTCTCTAATTTAACTTATGTTCACTGGTATTATTCAAAGCATGGGCACGGTGCGGAAGTTAGACGGTCAGGTGGTTGAGGTTGCGGCGGCGGAGCTGATTAAAGATTTGAAGATTGGGAGCAGTATTGCGGTGGATGGGTCGTGTTTGACGGTCACGAGTTTTGTGGAGGATGGCTTTACCGCCGACTACATGCCCGAGACCGCTGACCGGACGATTTTGGGCGGGCGAAAGGTGGGTGATTTGGTCAATTTGGAGTTGCCGATGGCGGCCAATGGGCGGTTCGAGGGGCATATTGTCAGTGGACATGTGGATGCGACGGGAGCGGTGGTGAGTATTGAAGAGCGTGGCAATTCGAAGGAGTTGACGATTGAGTTTGCGAACGAGTTTGCCAAGTACGTGGTCGAAAAGGGATCGGTGACCTTGAACGGCATTAGTTTGACCGTGAGTGGTGTGCAGGGGGCACAACTGAAAGTGAGCCTGATTCCGCATACCTGGGCCGAAACCAACTTGCATTTGCTGCAGCCCGGCGATAGAGTGAACATCGAATTTGACTTACTGGCTAAACACCTCGAAAAATTAAAAGTTAATAGTTAAGAGTTAAGAATTTTTTTGGCGGCAACTATTAATTATTAACTCTTAATTCTTAACTGAAGCAAACGTGAGTTTGATAAACGATCAATCGACTGATATTAAGGTGAAAAAAGGAGCGCGTATTGCCATTGTGGTCAGCGAATACAACCCCGAGATTACCGATGCACTTTATGCCAGTTGTGTAGACGAATTGCTGCATCATGGGGTGGCCGAAAAGAATATTGAACGAGCGCTGGTTCCCGGTGCTTTTGAACTTCCGCTGGCATGCGAGCGCTTGGCTCAAACTAAAAAAGTGGATGCCATCATTGCACTCGGCTGTATCATCAAGGGGCAAACACCGCATTTTGACTATATTGCTTTTGCGGTCGCGCAAGGTATAATGACCATAAGTTTACAATCTCGAATCCCGGTGGTTTTTGGTGTTCTCACCACCCACAACGCTCGCCAAGCGCGAGCACGCATACGCTCTGGGTCTCGCGGGGACAAAGGAAAAGAAGCTGCCATCACTGCCCTGAAAATGATTTAAGCCATTTATCATGCAACCACTCACCATTACCATTCAAGTTGTTGAAGGAAAAGAAAAGAGTCATTTGGTTCGCTTTTCGGGCGCGTTCGACGGTCACACCAAAGAGGTAGCCACCAGCTTGGAACGTTTGATCAACGAGATGACCGAAGGCACGTTGATTTTTGATTTTTCGGAACTGGTTTATCTAAACAGTTATGCGATCGGTCACATCGTTTCGTGGCACAATGTTTTAAAACAAAAGAAATGCGAAATCATCATCGCGAGTCTCAACAAGAATGTGGAGGACATCTTTAATGTTTTGGGGATTATTTCTCTTTTCCGCGTTTTTGCCGATGTGGACAGCGCGCTCCAAGCGCTTTAATTTTTTGCGCCGAAAGCCCGCCTCACCCTTTACAGGAAGGGCCTTTTTCACTACAATCTTTTAGCAATTTACGAATTGTAGACCGTATTGGTGGCCGTATCGTGGTCCGCATAGTGGATACACTATTCGGTTTACCATTCGGATCACCATCCGGGTCACTATACGATTCGCAATCCGATTCACTTTTTTTTGGTGGAGGCGCGCGCCAGCAAAGTCGTCGGCGGGGACCTGTGCGAGGCAACGATATTGAAATTGTGATTCAATTAAGTTTTAACGAAGCGGTGTTTGGCACCACCAAAGAGGTGGAGGTCAGTCGCTACGTGCCATGCGAACATTGCAAGGGCATGGGAAATGAGCCCGGCAGTAACATGATTAACTGCACTACGTGTGGTGGAACCGGTCAGCACGTCCGCATTCAGCGTACCCCATTGGGGCAAATTCAAACCGCTTCGGTGTGCGAAACCTGTCGCGGCGAGGGCAAGGTCCCCGAAAAAAAATGTCGCGAGTGTGACGGAGAATGCCGACTGCTTAAACATGAAACCATTAAAATCAAAGTGCCCGCCGGCATTTATGATAAAGCGTCCATTCGCCTATCGGGCAAAGGTGAGGCCGGTTTAAAAGGGGGTGAATCCGGTGATTTGTATGCGCATGTCAGCATCGCTCCCAGCAACGAATTCAAGCGCGTCAATCAGGATATTCACACCACTCAGTCGCTTCATGTACTTCAGGCGGTGCTGGGGGATGAAATCACGGTAAAAACGATCCACGGTCCTGTGTCTCTTAAAATCCCTCCGGAACCGTCCATGGTAAGGTGTTTAAAATTAAAGAAAAAGGCGTGGTGCGCGTTGGAACGGAGCAGCTGGGCGACCACTACGTCACCGTCACCCTCGATATTCCCACCAAGCTTAGCAAAAAAGAAAAGGAACTCTATACGGAACTAGCCGCGGAAGCGAATTTAACGATCAAACCGCAATCGCGGGGATTATTTTCTTAACAAATATCTAGGGCATAGCGAGTAGGTTCCCCGACACTGTGCTCTAGGAACTACGCCCTATGCCCTCATAAAATTATGATCATACTTGTTATAGGAGACATCACCGGAAGGCCTGGCAGAACGGTTACCGCCAAAGCGATTCAGCAACTGAAAAAAGAGCATTCCATCGATCTGGTGATTGCGAATGGAGAAAATTTGGCGCATGGCACCGGCATGACTCCCCGAACGTACGACGAGCTGCGCGAGGCCGGGGTCGACTTTTTTACCAGCGGCAATCATATCCTTAAAAAATTAGAGGTGATTCCTTTGCTGGAAGCCAAGGACGTGCGCGTGCTCAGACCGCTCAATTTTCCCCCTGGGAATCCCGGACAAGGAGCGACGGTGCTTTCGGTTGGGGGTAAGCGACTGTTGATCGTCAACCTGATTGGACGCGTGTTTATGCCCCAACATTACGACTGCCCTTTCCGCGCTATTGATGCGCTGTTGAGTGAGTATGAATCGGAGCCATTGGATGGTATTTTGGTTGATTTTCACGCCGAGGCCACCAGTGAAAAAATAGCGATGAAACATTATTTGGACGGTCGTGTGGCGGCGCTGTGGGGCACTCACACGCATGTTCCCACTGCGGATGCCGACGTAACCAGCCAAGGACTTGCCTATATTACCGATGTGGGCATGGTGGGGCCCAAGCACTCGGTGATTGGCGTAAAAGCCGATACGATCATTGAAAGTCTGCTCACGCAAACCAGCTTTAAGGCCGACTATGAAGAAGGTGAGTGCAATTTCAACGCAATTTTGTTAAACTTAACCGGCCGCACTCGTTGCGAAACCATTCAACCCATTCTTTTGACGTTATCTTCTCTATGAAAACCGTATCCAATCAACACCGCAGTCACGATCCAATTCCCAAATTCTTAGGACTGGTGATTTTAGTTTCCTTCGTTTTTGTGTTGGGTTGGCATGTGGGGCTCAATCAAAAAAACACACAGGGCCTCGACCTGCTTTCGCGTGGGGTGAATTCCGCTCAAACCAAGGAGTCGGTTAATTTGGATTTGTTTTGGAAAGTATGGCAAACCTTGGCGGATGATTATGTGGACCCAAACGCGTTGGTCACTCAAGAAATGGTGTATGGGGCGATCTCGGGAATGGTGTACGCGCTGGATGATCCTTACACCGCTTTTTTTACTCCCAAGGAAAACCAGGAATTTCAAAATGATCTGGAGGGCACTTTGGATGGCATTGGGGCGGAACTGACCATTCGAAACCATTTAATTACTGTGGTTTCCCCCTTAAAAAATTCACCCGCTAAACAAGCCGGCCTGCTCCCCGAAGATGTTATTTTGCAAGTGGACGGAGAAGATGTGGCCGACTTGAGCTTGGAACAAGTGGTCCGAAAAATCCGCGGTCCGCGCGGCACCAAAGTGGTTTTAACAATCGCGCGTGCCAGCTCCCCTCAACCCATTTCGATCTCCATCAACCGAAAAACCATCCACGTTGATAGTGTCGATTGGCATATGGAAGAGGATATTGCCGTGGTGGAATTGAGTAAATTCGGCTCTCAGTCGAGCGATGAATTTAGCAAGGCTATCAGCGAAATTTTGCCCAAGCGACCCAAGGGTATTGTGCTTGATTTGCGCTTTAACGGCGGCGGTCTTTTTAACGAGGCGATCGCCATTACTTCTGAATTTATTGAAAGCGGTGAAATTGTTTCCATTCAAAAACGTGATCCGGAAATGAATGAAGTGCACTACGCCAACGGAAAAGCACGCCTTTCGCAAATCCCATTGGTGGTTTTAATCAATCGAGGCAGTGCATCCGCTTCGGAAATTTTAGCGGGCGCTATTCGTGACCATAAGGGGTGTACTGATTGGAGAAACCACGTTCGGTAAAGGAACGGTGCAAGAGGTGGATTATCTACCGGATGGGTCCAGCTTGCATTTAACGATTGCTAAATGGTTTACTCCCAATGGCACCAATATTACTGAATCCGGCATTGCGCCCGACATAGAAGTGGTGCGCACCACCGATGACTTCAACAACGATCAGGACCCTCAGTTGGAGCGCGCGTTATCGGAATTAAGGAATCAGGAGTAAACGTACCCTCTATCACTTCGCTTTGCGCTTATTGCTGCCATGTTACTGTATCATCGATTTCGATGTGGTGTTTTTTGACAAACCCACCGGGCACTTCCAAAATGTATTGCACGGGCGTTTCGGACGAATAAATGGGGCATTGGGTTTCGGGAGGGCATGGGGGCGCCGCATGTTCAATGCGCTTGATGGTGTACTGTGAGTCGATAAAAATCATGTCCAATGGAATCAGTGTGTCTTTCATCCAAAAACGGGCTACGAACGGATCACTATAAATGAACAACATTCCCATCCCCTCTTCGAGATGCGTACGGTTCATCAGTCCGATTCTTTTTTCTTCGGCCGTTAGTGCCACCTCTGCGTTGACGGAGATCGACGCTTGCTCGGTTTGAATCGTGAGCTGGATCTTTGGGTCGGAAGGTTGGCAGGCGGCGAGCCCCAGTAACACCCCAGCGATGAGTCCGATTTTTTTGATGGACATATTCAAGGTAAGTTAACGATTAAAACCCCGTCTTCCCGATCGATGGGCAGAATCAGTGTTTCTACTTCCGGATCGTTTTGAATCGATGCCAGAAACGATTTGGTTTTTTCGGGAAATGCCAACACGTCATCAAAAATCACCAACGCGTCCGGCGTTAAACGGGGGCGTATCAGCGTCCAAAAATCGGAATAACTTCTTTTTTCTCCGTCAACAAACACAAAATCAAAATGGGATGGCTCAGCGATCGTTGGAACCACTTCCAGCGCGTTGCCAAAATGGAGTGTGACAGTTTTAGAAAATCCGGCCTGTTCTATATTGCGCAACGCCTCTTGGAAAGTTGGTTTACTGAAGTCGATCGAATGAATGTGGGCGCCTATTTTTTGGGCCGCTTCGGCCAACCAAAGGGTTGAGTAACCATTGGCCGAACCGATTTCGAGCAGGTGTTTTGGCTGTTTTATTTTTACCATTCGATTCAAAAATCGCCCTCCGGTTTCGGTAACGTTGGGGATATTTTCCTTCTTACCGTATTGCTTTAAATCCTTAAGGTACTTTTCTAATGCTGCTTTCATGCTTTAGTTAAGAATTAAGAATTAAGAGTTAAGAGTTAATAGTTGCTGTCAAAAAAATTCTTAACTCTTCACTATTAACTTTTAACTATTTGAGTAATTTTCCTAATTCTTCTTTAAACTCGTCGACGTCTTTAAAACTGCGATACACACTGGCAAAGCGAATGTAAGCAATGTGGTCAATTTTTTTAAGTGCGTCCATCACATCGTTTCCCATTTTTTGACTCGAAACCTCTTTTTTATTTGCGCCCCAATTTTCTTCGAGCTGATTGATGATTCGGTCAATTTGCTCTTGAGTGACGGGGCGCTTGCCGCACGCAATCCAAATTCCATTTTCCAATTTGGTGCGGCTGTAGGGCTGAAAAGTGCCATCTTTCTTTTTGACCATCAAAGTACTTAGCTCCATGCGTTCGAACGTAGTAAAACGCCGCCCACACCCATCACATTCGCGGCGGCGACGCACTACTTTTCCGTTTTCCGCCAAACGCGAATCGATCACTTTGGTTTCGATGTTTTTGCATTGTGGACATTGCATGAGGTGAAACTAAATGAAAAAGGAATGGATGATAGACATTTTTTGCCCCCCTAGGCTAACGGACTTTATTGTATAATTCCAGTGCAAATTGATCGGTCATCCCCGCAATGTAGTCTTTAATCAAAATAATCTCTTTTTCGTTGTGCGGGTTTTGCCGAATCTTTTCGGGCAACAGGTCGGGGTTTTTGCGCATGGCGTTGAACAAGACCGTGATCACTTCTTTTCCTTTTTCATTGTAACTGGAAACCACCGGTGACTGGTAAAAATTCTGATACAAAAATTGCTTTAATTCATCCGCCTCTTTTCGCATTTCTTGCGTAAAATCGGCCAGGGCCACGGGGTATTATAAATCGTCTCGACCGTTTTTATCTTGTGCTGTCGCACGCGATCAAAGGTTCCTGAATTAAGTCGTTCACCATCCATTGAATTAAGCTCGAGACCATGGCACGAATTAAATAGGGTTCGCTCAACGTAAGATCGACGGTTTGTTTGGCGCGCTGCCAAATTGCCAACGGCTCAAAATCACCCAGGGTTAGTATTCCGGAACGAAATACATCATCAATATCATGATTTTGATAAGCAATTTCGTCGGCTAAATTCACCACCTGTGCCTCTAGGCTGGGCATGAGCGTGTCGGTGATTAAAGGCTGATCGTAGGTGGTGCGATGCTTCAGCAAGCCATCTTTTACTTCAAAGGTCACGTTTAATCCGCGGTAATCCACTTTCTTTTCCTCTAAAAATTCAACAATGCGTCGGCTTTGCTCATTGTGCTCAAAGCGCTCTCCGTAGGGCAGCATCAATTCATGAAGCGCGTCTTGCCCCGCGTGGCCAAAGGGGGTATGACCCAAATCGTGCGCCAATGCAATCGTTTCTGCTAAATCTTCGTTTAACCCCAAAGCCCGGGCAATGTCTCGACTCAGTTGAGCCACTTCCATGCTGTGTGCAAGGCGCGAACGATAATGATCGCCGTATCCGGCAATAAAAACTTGGGTCTTTCCCCGCAGGCGACGGAATGCTTTTGAGTGAATGATTCGATCGCGATCACGCTGAAAGCACGTGCGAAATTCATCTTCTTGCTCCGCGTATTCTCGCCCGCGGCTTTCACTGCTTTTTACCGCATGAGGTGCCAAATACTGCGCTTCCCTTTTTTCAATTTCCGCTCGCTTAATCAGCATAAAAGATGGTAAAAAAAGTGACTATACCGTATCATTGTGTGGAATAAATGACAATTACGTTATGCAGCCGATGCACCGACTGGAAATTCGCCGTCAACTGGCCCATTTGCTTTATGGCCCCCTTCTCATCACCTTGTTTCACTATGGTTGGATCAATCTTTCGGTTTTGTTTGGGCTGATTGTGGGCGGAAGTTTGATGTCTTATTTTATTAAAAAGGAACGCATGCACGGCATGCGACGACTGCTGGGGTTTTTTGAGCGCGACCATCACATGAAACATTTTCCCGGACGAGGCATTCTATTTTTTACGATTGGCGCCTACTTGAACTTAATCATTTTTCCCACCCATTTTGCTTACGCGGGAATCTTGATTTTGAGTGTGGGAGACGCGATTTCCAATGTAGTGGGGCGACATTTTGGCCGTATTAAAACCCGCCTGAATCCCGATAAATTTGTCGAGGGGAGTTTGGTGGGTATTTTGGCATCGGCCCCCATTGCCTACTACTTCCTTCCCAATTGGTGGGCGGCGCTTGCCACCGCAACCATTGCGATGGTTTTTGAAATGCCGCATCTACGCATTGGGCGTTTCGAAATTGACGATAATTTGCTCATTCCCCTTTCGGCAAGTTTTAGTTTAACGCTTTTTGATAAATGGATGTAAAGGAATTGGGCAAAAGGGGTGAGGCACTCGCCATCGAATTTCTGGTTAAAAAAGGGTATCGCATTGATGCGGTTAATTTTCGAAATCGCTTGGGCGAAGTGGATGTGATTGCCTTTGATCCTGGGCGACATGAAATTGTTTTTGTCGAAGTAAAAACGCGCCGCACACACACCTTTGGCGAACCCGAAGCGGCCGTGCATGGCTTAAAATTAAGCACGATCGAAATGGTGGCTGAGAGCTATTTGGAAACCATTGCGAGCGCGAGTGACGAATGGCGCGTGGATATTATTTCTATCTCAATCAGCCCCCAAAATGTGCACATTGAGCACTTGGAAAATGTGGGTGAGGATTGATACAATGGATCTATGAATCATCGTACAAAAGGCATGATCGGCTTAGGATTGGCTTTGCTCGTTTGCGGGGCGGTATGGTTTTTTATTGACTGGAAAATACCGGCACGGTGGTGGTGAATGTCAATGTGCCCACCCGCATTTCGCTCGGCGAACTGTCGATGGATTGTGCGGATGAATGTACTTTTTCTTTAAAACAAGGCATCTATTTGCTCAAAGCCGACCCTGAGGGTTATTTGCCCTATTATCAGAATATCGCCGTTTCGGGGCGCACGCCGATCCACAAAACGGTTGAGCTGGTGCGCATGCCTACATTGCAGCTGAGTGAAACTCTCCCCAAGCCATTATTTGAAAATCAACCCCTCCCTACCGATTTAAAATCCATGCCCGCCTTATTTGCGGCCTGGGATGCCTCGGGCACTCTTTTGGCTTATTATAACCCCGATGATCAACGAGTGATGTTATGGAGTGAAGGCTTTCAGCCGATCAGCAAACTCAGTAATCCCAGTGCGGATTTTTACTTTAGATGGGGACACACCGGCGCTTACTTGGTCGGGATCGATGGCCACTTTCTTTATTGGTTTGAAGTGTCTACCGGCAAGCGCCAGAAGGTGTCGCTCCCTTTTGCGCCCACGACTGTGATTTGGCAACCAAACGATCATGGCATTTTGTTGAGCGATGCGAAGGGGGCAATTTTTCAACTCGATCGCTCGGCGGCTGATCCAACCCCGCTGCAACGTTCGTTTTTGCTTGCGCATAGCTTTTATTGGAATGACCAACTGATGTACTTTTTGCCCACCGCCAACCAGAGTGTTCAGCTGGTGTACTACCGCTCGGATACCAACCGAGATGATGTAATGGCCACCTTTGAATCCATGGTCATCGATCAAGTTGAACCGCGTGAAGAACGGGTTTTTGTGCACAATCAGCTGGATGACGCCTGGTATCAACTGAACTATTAGCACTATGTTTTGATTAACAAAAACCCCGATCCGTATGGATCGGGGTTTTGTTTGCGATAGAAAATTAACGCTTCGAGAACTGAGGAGCACGACGCGCGCCATGCAGACCGAATTTCTTGCGTTCTTTCACGCGTGAATCACGAGTGAGCAATCCTTCTTTCTTCAGCACAGGACGGAATCCAGGATCAAAGGTGGTTAAACCTTTGGCAATTCCATGACGGATTGCATCGGACTGAGCAGAAACTCCTCCCCCCGTTACCATAACAGAAATGTCAAAACTCTTTTGCATGCTCACCAATTTGAGCGGTGACTTGATGCTGCCGATCAAGGTGCCAAAGAAATACTCTTCCATTGGCTTACCATTTACCATGATCTTTCCCGAGCCGTTTTGGTACATGCGTACTCGAGCAATGGCAGTTTTTCGTTTTCCGCTTGCATAATAGTAGCGACCGGAGAATTGAGCCTTTTCAGTAGATTCTTGCTTTTTAGTCATACGAAATTGAAATGGATATTAAAGGGATATAGTTTGTAATGCTTGCCCAGCATGAGGATGTTCCGATCCGGCATATGCCTTGAATTTTTTCATGTAAATCGGGCGCAATCGATTTTTTGGCAACATACCAGAAACCGCTTCGGTAATAAGGCGAATTGGGTTACGCTCACGAATGGTGGACGCAGTTCTGCGGCGAAGGTGACCTAGATATCCGGTATGATGGATGTATTCCTTCTGATCTTCTTTTTTACCGGTCAATACCACCTTATCGGCGTTGATCACCACCACGTAATCTCCCATATCTAGATGGGGAGTGAACGAGGGCTTGTTTTTTCCACGAAGGATGTTGGCAATTTCGGTAGCCAAGCGACCCAATACCTTTCCTTCAGCGTCGATCAAGAACCATTTCTTGTCGTCTTTAGCCTGAATTTTCGGAGTGAATGTTTTCTGCATCTTAGTTAGCGTAACGTTATCAATTAAACAAATTCAATTTGGGTCATCGGAGCGGCATCACCGACACGAAATCCCAAAGGGGTACGGCGCAAAAAGCCGGATTGTTTCCCTTCGTAGCGAGTCAGCAACTCATTGACCAATTTTTTGCAAGCGTTCTCATCTTTTAAATAAGCGTTCAAATGTCTCATGGTATTCATGCGATCGTGAGTCTTAGCGAAGGTGATCAATTTTTCAACAATCGGTTGAACCATTTTCGCTTTTGGAGTGGTGGTCTTTACCTTTTCATACAAAATGATCGATGTTGCCAAATTGCGTAGCATGGCATCCAAGTGGGATGGATTTCGGTTAAGCCGTTTGGATTTTACGCGGTGTCTCATGGTAATTAGGGATTAAGCAGTCTGCCCGTGGGCAGGGATTTAAGATGTAAATAATACAATTAATGTTAGAACTCCTCCTTGTCTTCCATCATTTTAAGATCTCGCTTAGCCAAGGCGTCTGCTACTTCATCCATCGCCTTCTTACCGAATCCACGGAAGTTGGAAAGCTTGGATGGGTTGCATTTCACCAATTGTTCAATCGAACCGATGCCTCCATTGATCAGCGCGTTGAGCGTGCGTGGAGAGAAGTTCAAAATTTCAATCGGAGTGTAGGTTTCCTTACGTGACTCTTCTTCTTCCTCTTGAATTTCTTTTGCCTTTACCTGATCTCGATCGCTGCGGAAGTCTGGCTCAACCTCTTGACCTTCTACCAAGAAGAGGTCGAAATAAGATTTTAGAACACTGGCAGAAAATTTAAGCGCGTCTTCGGACGTAATAGATCCGTTGGTTTCTACTTCGATGGTTAGTTTGTCCAAATCGGTTCGCCCTCCTACACGAGTGCTTGATACATCGTAACGTACTTTTTGCACCGGAGAGTAGATGGCATCTACCAAGATGGTACCGATTTCTTTGTTGGACTCTTTACGCAATCGCGCAGGCATGTATCCAACTCCTTTTTCTACTTTCATTTCCATTTCCAGCTTGGTACCCTTTTTAGTAAGGGTGGTAATGCGTAGATCAGGATTTAGAATTTCGATGTCACTGGAATGTTCGATATGACTTGCTAAAACATCCCCCTCTTTGGAAACCGACAATCGAATGACTTCGGATTCTTTAGAGTTTTTTTTGATTTGAAGTTGTTTTAGGTTCAGGATGATGTCCAAGACGGCATCTTGTACACCAGGAATGGTGGCATATTCGTGGCTAACACCGGTAATTTTAACCGATGTGATCGCTGCACCCGGCAACGAGGAGAGTAATACGCGACGAAACGCGTTTCCAAGGGTCATTCCGAAGCCCGAGGGAAGTGGGCTAATGGTGAAAACGGCATGACGACCCTTCGATTCAAGATTGATTTTGGGTAGTCCAATTTCTTCTTGAATAATGTGCATAGAAGTTGGTGTTAGAAAGAATAAAATATAGGGGCAGGAATTTTCGAGGATTAACGTGAGTAGAATTCCACAATTTTTTGAACGTCGATACTCTTTTCCAAGTCGTCTTTTTCGGGAAGAGACAGTACTTCGAGCGACATATTTTTAAGATCTACTTGAATCCACTTTGGTGAAAAATCTTTCAACTTAGCCAATTCACTATAAAGCGGTGATGTTTTTAATTTACTAACCAACTCCAGTTTGTCGCCAGGGCGCAATGCGATGGATGGGATATCCACGCGGCGGCCGTTCAATTTAAAGTGTCCGTGCGATGCCATTTGGCGAGACTGAATACGGGTGATGGCAAATTGCGCGATGTAAATGACGTTATCCAAACGAACTTCGAGCAAGCGCAACAAGTTTTCACCAGTTTCACCTTGCATTTTGGAAGCCTTGGTTACGTAGTTGCGGAATTGCTTTTCGGAAAGGCCAAACATGGTTCGGGCCTTCTGCTTTTCTTTCAACTGAACACCGTATTCACTCAGTTTGCCGAATACATTGTTTCCATGCATACCGGGTTTACCTGCTCGTCTTTCCAAAATTTTGGTGTACTTGGCGGTTCCGTACAAATTGGTACGATGACGGCGACATTGTCTTGCTTTGGGTCCTGTGTAACGCATCTACTATTTGATTACGAATTAAAAATTACGAATGACTATTAAACACGGCGTGCCTTTTTCTTGCGGCATCCGTTGTGTGGTTCGGGAGTCGTATCGAAAATAGCCTCAAGTTCCAATCCAGCCGAATGTAGACCGCGAATGGCTTGCTCTCGACCTGTGCCCACCCCTTTTACAAAAACTTTCACACGCTCCACTCCGTATTGAGCCACTTTTTCTACCACTTTTTCGGCGGTAACCGTTGCAGCGTAGGGAGTTGATTTTCGTGTTCCTTTAAACCCACTTCCTCCGGCAGAAGCTTGCGCTAACGCATTTCCATTGGGCTCCGTGATGGTGATCATTGTGTTGTTGAACGAAGCGGTAATGTAGGCGTGAGCCGCAGGAACGGTCTTGCGTACTTTCTTTCGGTTCGTTTTAGATTTGGTTGTAGTGGCCATAGCTTACAGAGGTAACAAATAACAAAATATAAATAACAAACGGGGGGACTAAGGATTATTTCTTAGTGGCTTTCACTTTACCGCTACCCATGGTAACGCGGCGTCCTCGTCGGGTTCGTGCATTGGTTTTTGTTTTTTGTCCTCGTACCGGCAGGCGACGGCGATGGCGGAATCCACGGTAGGTTCCGATTTCTTGTAGGCGCTTGATATCGGCAGAGATGCTGCGGCGCAGGTCCCCTTCCAAAGGAAGCTTAACCACTTCATCGCGAATTTTTTGCTCCTGCTCTTCGGTCAGGTCTTTTACTTTCGTGTCGAGATTGATCTTTAGTTTGTTCAAAATTTCCACGCTCTTTGGTCGACCAATACCAAATATATAGGTTAAGCCGATTTCGATGCGTTTGTCTTTGGGGAGGTTAATACCAGCGATACGAGCCATAGCAGCATAAAGTAAATGAAATAATAATTACCCTTGTCTGGTTTTAAGACGAGGATTCTTTTTATTTATGATATAGAGTTTTCCACGACGTCGCACCAATTGGCAATTGCGATCGCGATTCTTTGCTGATTTAAGCGATTGTCTTACTTTCATAGAAATAGGTTATTCTTAAGTCGCTATACGTTCACGTCCTCTGACAGACTGTCTTCCGAATCGAGATCGACTGATTCGTCTTTGTGATCCGGCTTGCGACTTGGGCCCTTGTGCCGATAGGTGATACGCCCCTTACTAAGATCGTAGGGGGTCATTTCCACCGTGACCATGTCGCCAGGTAAAATGCGAATATAATTCATGCGAACTTTACCCGAAACATGTGCGATCACAACGTGCCCTTTGTAGGCATCACCGAGCAATTCGACTTTGAAGGTGGCGTTGGATAAACATTCAATCACTTTTCCTTCAACTTCGAGTACTTGTTTGGCCATATATATAAATATAGGTGTGTACGCCAGAAGCGCAAAGCGGTAAGAGTTTACATGAACTACCTAGGTGACGCAAGGGATTTTTTTTAGCCATTTTTGGAGTGATTTTTGTTTATTTTCAGCTAAAAAAATATATTGTTTGGGAACGACCCAGGCAAAATGATGTGGTATGATGTTCGCCATGATGACTGTTCGATTTTTACGTGCCGGCTTTAGCCTAGTGGAACTGCTCGTGGTGATGGCGATCATTGGGATCCTTTATACTACCACCACCTTGGGATTAAGGGGTTTTGGAGACCAGCTTAACCTGGAGGAAGTTGGACATTTTTTGACCGCCTTGGTTGGACAGCAACAGTTGCGACTGCTGAACGAAACGATTGATCAAATTGTGATTGAATTTCAGCCGGACTACTTAATTTTGAGCGAACACGCAGCCTCCCCGCTACAATGGAGTGTGCTGGGGGTATGCCCAGAGGGCCATTTACTTTCCCTTTCGACCGCCGCCGGTGGAGCGCCACCCGCTGACACTGTGGTACTAAGGCGCAACGAGAAAGGCCAAACCTTTAACGAAACTTTGGTTGGGCAAACCCTGTGCGTTTCTAAATTTACGTCGTCTACCGATCGACTTTGGGAACTGCAAGCCATTGCCGGCACTGAAACATCGGACCTCGTTCGACTGATGCACTTTAATGTAGATCGTCGTTCGCGCTTGGGGCGCATTCAAATTTTGAATGCGAACGGCCAAAAGGCCGAATTAACCCGCGAGTTAAATACCAAGCGCTATTTTGATGAACTGGGCAATCCGGTTGCCCAACTGGATCTTTCGCTCAATGCCGCCAACAGCGCGGCGCGGCTTGCGAACGATCTGATCATTACGTTGCGCTGATTGAGCGGATTATTTTTTTATAAAAAAAAGAGGCTCAGTACAACCGCGGATCATCCATTTAGAATGGATGGGGAGGGCGGTCATCCATGTTGCCCTGAGGTCAGAATAGCACATCCATTTTTGAATGCAAACTTTTTTGGGCTATTTAATAACTATTTAATGTTTTTGTGTTCTTATATAAGAACAACAATTTGAATTTTACTTTACTTAAAACAAAAAATTTGTTTTCCTACCAAAAACACTGCTCTGAAAGCTGGTTATGCATTGGTCAAAATTTTAGCTTTCAGTGTGTGTGGCGGTGCTTACCTCTTCAAAGGTGGTCAGGCCTTTGAGCACTTGTAAATACCCGTATTGTTGAAGGGTAAGCATGCCGTTTTGGATGGCCGACCGCTGTATCTTTTCCTCATTTCCTCTTTCAAAATTGATGAGGTGACGAATGTCATCGGTGATTTCCATCACTTCCATGAGGGCCATGCGTCCTTGGTAGCCGCTTTGGTGGGTTGATTCGTTCGCTTTTACAATACTGGCCCGAGCTCGAGCGGCTTGATACAGGGCGTTGATGGCTGGAGTGACCTGGGCAAATGCGTTGTCGATTGTATTTATAATCCACGCAGCATCGGGGTGTGGAGTGGCCGTTTTTGGGTCAACTCGACGAATAAGGCGTTGAGCCACTACCACTTTAAGCGCTGCACTGATGAAATAATAAGGCACATTCATTTGAATGAGGCGCGTGATGGATGAAGCGGCCGTGTTGGTGTGCAGGGTGGAAAAAACCAAATGCCCGGTGTTGGCAGCTTCGAATGCTTTGGATGCGGTTTCTTCGTCACGCATTTCTCCGATCATAATAATATCGGGGTCTTGGCGCAAAATCACGCGAAGGGCTGCGGCAAAATCGTAGCCAATGCGATGGAACATTTGAGACTGATTCACCAATGGAATTTCCGCTTCAATCGGGTCTTCCAAAGTCATTACGTTGAGTTGTCTGCGATCGATTTGTTTAAGAAGCGCGTAGAGTAAAGTGGTTTTTCCGGAGCCGGTGGGGCCGGTGACGCACACGAATCCGTGCGGGTGCTGAATGGATTTTTTGAGCAAGCGTAGATTGTGTTCAAAAATCCCCAGATCATCTAAATTGCATTTTTTAACATCGGCCATTTGGCGTAGCACAATTTTTTCTTCTTGTTGATTCGCAACGGTATTGGGCATAAAGGAGAGGCGAAAGTGATACACATTCCCTTGATATTCAAAAGGGAGTCTTCCGTCCTGGGGAAGCCTTCGTTCATCAATTTTCAATCCGGCGTCCAACTTGAGTTTGTTCACAATTCCGCGATAAACGTTTACGTCCTTCGACACGATGTCGTCCTGACACTTTCCATCCACGCGGTAGCGAACTTTAAAGCCGAAATGGCCCCCCTCATCACTCATTAAGTCGATGTGGATGTCGGATGCTCCTGTTTCAATGCTCTTTTTAAACAAGGAATATACAAAACTATTGGCATGATGGTCATGAAGTTTGTCGTCGATCAGGCGGACTTGGGGAGATGATTTGGATTTGAACATTTTCTTAATTATTTAGTTAAAGATACTTGGTTATTGGCAGATTGCAGGGTGTAGTTCGTAGGGTGTAGATTGCAGTCATTGGTAGCTACTGCCTACACCCTACGAACTAATCCTGTCTCCACCAATGATTCGTGTCGGATAGGCCGGCGTCACCGGGGGGTGGCAGAACGTATTTGCGCGGATCTTCGATGATGTGTTCGGAGGGGGCATTGAAGGTGGCTGGATTTACTTGCGCGAGTGGCCGGCGTTGCCAGTTGGCTTGATCGGCAATCACATCGCCTAAAATTCGTAACTGCCGATCGCTCTCTCCGCTAAAAAATTGTGAACGGGCCAATAAAAATGATTCGATGGTTTCCACTTCTCCACTGATGACAATATCGCGTGCATCGATTCGTACCGCCGTGATGGATGGATGATGAGAGGCGCTGGAGGTGGCGTATTTGAGATTGGCATTGATAAAAACCGTGCCTTCTACATAGATTCTGGATTGGCCCCCTGCCCAGGTGATCGTGTCGTCTATGCCTTCGTTTCCTAAAACCAGATCTCCGGTTTGGTACCATACGGTTTGGTTTTCCAGTTGAATGGTGCCGGTGAGTTTGGCAGGCAGCTGGTCGACTTTTACGGGGCCGTATCGCTGCTTTTCAATTAAATCCGTTTTAAAATTGCGAGCATTATCCGTTCGTTCATACGCTTCGCCACGAGATGCAAAAGGAAAAGCGGTTCCGGTTTGCTGCCATTTTTCCCCCGCGCGGCTGGTCATGGCGTCCGTCCCATTTTTACCGAAGATCATGTAGTCACCGTTGTATTCACCGGGAGGACTGTAGGTAGCTGAGTCGGTATAATAGGAATATTGCTCAAGGCCTAGGCTAACCTGATTGGCTTGATTTTGACGATTGGTCCATGCGTCGTTCGTGGCTACATGGCCGCGTTCGGTTTTTAGCCAAGCGGTGGACGTGTATACCGTGATGTGAGTTTGGGCTTCGTCTTGCAGGGTAATGGTTTGCGGGCTTCCGACCAATTGCCAGCGGTATCGCGGAATGGAATACGGTGAAGACGCGCCCTTTCCGCCGGGGATCTGACAAACTCGCGCGGTGGTTCCATCCGGCTCAAAACGCCACTTTTTTTCGACGGCGTCCAAACGGATACTTGTTTTTACCGTGCCTAAAGCCCCATTTTGTGTGGCACGACTTTTGTGAAAATCACGGTTGGGCGGAATGACCTCAAAAATTCCGCCAGACGCCATGAATTGATTCAGTGCCACAAGCGGCATGGCATGCAGATAATTGGGTTCGTAGGGTGCGACCCATTCTAACGCCGGGGCCGATTGGGGTAATTCAGTTTGAATCGTTACCGCCAATGGACTTGGCGCCAATTGCAACTGACACCCCGCTCGCGTTGCGTCGGTGGGCCGGGGGCCCTGGCAATCCAATGCGGGTGGATCGGAGCTGTTGTAGGTTGTAAAAGTCGTTCCGGGTGGATAGGCATAGTATTCCAAGCAACTCGGTTCGCGCGTGGGGTTTACCGGATTGGGTCCAAACTGAGGCGATATTTGGGCCAACAGTGGGCCGGCTCCGGTGCCTGAAAAATGAATTTGGTACTTGCTTTCGGTGCGATCTGCACCGTCTTTTCGGGCGGCTTGGTTGGGTGAATTTAAAACCGTATTCGGTGATTGGCGGATCATAACCCGAAAGGGGCTGGTGGGATTGTCGATCCATGCATTGATGACCGGGTGTTCCCATGCAAAATCCACCGTCGTTTCCCATTGATTATCGACCCGGACTTGAACCGGCTGATGGCGAATCACCGCATCGGTCATGGGTACGTCTCCCACTTGCACCTGCAGCACCGCCTCTTCGATTCCGGCTGTGGCGAGGGTTGGCATTAAAACCGATTGGCAGTTTTGCTGACACTGGGTGTAGGGGGGTGCAGCCCACAATAAGCGCACTTGGCTGGCCGGCAGCCCCCCCACATTTTCGATGCGATAGCGATACTGAATGATTTCACCCGACCGCACCGCCTGGTTTGCTTTAGGGAACGAATCGAGAGAAACGACTAAGCGAGGCTGGGGTGAACCTTCGATTGTTAATGGAATAACATTGCTTGCACGCGGAATGGCCGTTTGATCATCGTAAACCAACGCCCATGCTAAATTGTGTAGCACGTCGTCGGGTAGATCGAGTTTTACCTGAGCCTGCCATTCCGCCGCCCATTGTTCTCCGCTCGGCAGGGAAGGAATTTTATAACCATTCACAAAAGGGCTTTGCGTTTCACCCCCCACGAGTGGAGCAAGGGTGTTTAACTGAATGGCGCTATGTGGGCGATAATCCAAATAGGCCGGCACGTCCATATGGACGATTACGTTTTTTAGATGGTGCGCCGTTTTATTTTCAACCTGAATGCGGTACTGAAGCAGGCGGCCCTTTTCTACGGTTTTATTTTGATCGTTAAAATCACGATCGTTCCCTGACGATCCATCGTTTATTTCTAGCTGCAAGCGCACGCTCAGCCCACCGGAATGAAATACCGCGTGCACATTGCGCCCATAAACCACCCCAATCACCACGATCAATACGACCGAAAAAGAATACGCCTCATAACTAGGTTTTAAAAACCGTGGGAGGGGTAAGGAAGCCTATACTGCCCTAATTTTTGGATTGAGTCAACGGGCAATTTTTTTGTCAAAATCCCGCACGCGGTCGAGCAAAAAGGATCGATTGTAATGCCAGAAAAAGCTAAGCAGCACTCTCTATGTCTGGGTCGTCTAACGCTTGGTAGTTTGTTGAGCCGCTAATCACCCCGCGCATGGTGAGTGGCGAAGCCATACTTGGGTTAGCCGCTCTTCGAACTGTGTACAATCGACTAAAATCGCGCAGGAACATTTCTCGTGGAATATTGAATACTTTATCTCCTTTGTGGGGGTTGGACAGAAAGACGTATTCATCGCTAACGCTTACCAATCGGTACGCATGATTGGCGACTAAATGTTCATTCCATGACCCCCCTCTTTTTTCCGCCTCTTCTTCTGAAAGGGTTGAGGCGGTTACCATCAACTCATTTGGCACGTTTGGATTGGAGCAATCTGCCTGAATCTGGTTTAGCGCCTCATTCATTTTATCCTTTCCATGTTCATTTAATCCAACGACTGCCTTTTCAAACTCGGGGCCCACCATATAAAAAAGCGCCCGATGGGGCTGGCCACCGTGTGCCAGCGGACTACTTTCCACTCTGCCGTCGGGCCTATTGCGAAAGCGTGTTTGGTATGGACGATTAGGATCCCCCTTTAATTTTTCTGTCATGAACTTGAGGAAAGCCAGTTCGTAAAGGCGATCCCCCATCGCGCCTTCTTTTAGAGAGTATTCTTTGTTCTGGTATACCTCTTGAACGGTGACCGAATACCTTACCCAGGCGCCCTTTCTGCCTATATCAGGATCATAAAAGCTGATGATGTACCCCCCTCTAGTTTCCGCTTCTTCGATACTATTCAGAATGATTTCCTGCCCATTGCCTGGAATGGGATTCCCTTGGTTGGTGTGCTTGTATTCTTTAAGACCGATGTAAGGTCCCACTGCGTAGCAATTTCCAAAATCGCCTTGAGATACCGGTTGAAAAAATCTCCTCCCCAGAGCATTTTAACCAAACGTTCGTTTTTTTCTATCTGCTCAGGGCCGCTGAGCGCACTTGGGGGAACGGTGATACGGCCGTACCCCGTTTTGAATTCCTTACCACCTAGCATGGTATAGGGTTCGGCGAAGGCGAATGTTAGGTATTCATCTTCAAGCTTTCGCATAGCAACAACCCGTTCCAGCAAATCAATCCAGGCTGCTCGCCAGCTTTCTGCCCCCTGCCTTGTGTTAGGGTAAAAATGTACTTTAGACCAACTAAAATAAGGTTTCCCGTGAATTAATTCAGGTATTATTTCCACTAATTGCGCGTCGAGCGGCATTCCTAATATTTTCTGAACGATTAATGGCATTCGTCCGTTAAAAACTCCACGAATGCTTCGTGCGGATCGTTTTTTTAAATCATCCAAAATAGAATCATTAATTCGATTATGCAACTTACCGAGCAAATTTCTGACGTCCGATTCTACTTTTGGCGTTGATCTTATCGGCCCTGGTTCTGTTGGCAGCTCAGGGTAATGCTCAGTGGCGATCCAATCTGTTTCATCATCAGTTGGTTTATCTTCGCCCAGTCTTCTAACGTCATCCTCTAAATCTCCAATTAAATCCTTCGGTGTTGGCTTTTTTGGTGAACCAGCGGCTGTGCTCATTCTTTCTCTAAATTGCCTTGCCTCCTCTTCCGGTAAGGGATTTTCACGTAACCCAGGGCTAGGCCTAGGCTGATTGCCTTCGCGATCGTTGCCCCATGTTTTTTTGTCGGGGTTTTTTGGCACGACTTCTTAAGATTAATATTCTTATTATTCTAGCATAAAATGTGGCTTTTTTGAAGGGCTATTTCGTGATGCGATCCAGCAAAAACGCGTATTCCATCGCCACTTCTTTGTACGGTTCAAAGCGACCACTCGCGCCGCCATGGCCGGTTTTTAGATTGGTGTGGAGCAAAAGAACGTTATCATCGGTTTTGTGAGTGCGAAGTTTGGCCACCCATTTGGCCGGCTCCCAATATTGCACTTGCGAGTCATGCAGACCCGTGGTCACCAGTAAGTGCGGATAGGCTTGTTTTTTGACGTTGTCGTACGGTGAGTAAGCGAGCATGGTTTGGTAATCGGCGTGCTTGTTTGGGTTGCCCCACTCGTCGTATTCGCCGGTAGTGAGTGGAATGGAATCGTCCAGCATGGTGGTGACCACATCCACGAACGGCACCGCGGCAATGACCGCCTTGAACAAATCGGGGCGCTGGTTGATGACCGCCCCCATCAGTAATCCCCCGGCACTGCCCCCCATGGCACACAGTTTTTGAGGGGTTGTGATCTTTTTTTGGATCAGATGTTCGGCGCAGGCAATAAAGTCGGAAAAGGTGTTTTGCTTTTTTTTGAGTTTGCCGTCTTCGTACCAAGTTCGCCCTAAATCTTCGCCGCCGCGAATGTGAGCAATGGCAAATACGAATCCGCGATCGAGCAAACTGAGGCGTGCGGCCGAGAAATAGGGGTCGACTGTGATGCCGTACGAACCGTAGCCATAAAGGAGGGTGGGGCGGTTTATGGACGTGAATGATTTTTTGTAAACCAAAGATATCGGCACCTTTACTCCATCGGATGCGGTGGCCCACATGCGCTTGGCCTCGTAATCGTTGGCATTGAATTTTCCGAGCACCGCCTGCCTTTTTTTGAGCGTTTTGCGGTGCGAGGTCATGGAATAATCGAATGTGGATAACGGGGTTGTTAGCGACTCGTATCCAAACCGAAGTGTGGTGGTGTTGAATTCAGGATTCATGCTAATCCAAGCGCTGTAGGTAGGCTCGTCAAATTGAATGACGTGCGACTGTTTTGTTGCCATATCCATCACCTTTAACTGAACCAATCCGTTCACCCGTTGTTGAATGACCCAATGCCGCTTAAAAAATTCCTCCCCCTCTAATCTAACCTGTGGGCGGTGCGGAATAACAGACTTCCAATTTTTAAGATCGGTTTTTTCAAGCGATGTGCGCATCAATCGAAAATTCTTTGCTTGGTGATTGGTCAGAATATAGAATTGGTCGTTTGCATGATCCACGGAATATTCAAGATTGCGGCGACGTTTTTGAAAGAGCTTAAAAGTTGCATCGGGTTGATGAGCGGGAATGAAGCGAAACTCCTTCGACACCGTGGCGACGGAGCCAATGAAAATAAAGGACTTCGATTTGGTTTTATACACAAAGGTGCGGAACGTGTCGTCGGTTTCTTCATACACCAGCTCGTCCATCGACTGAGGAGTGCCCAATCGATGCTTCATAATTTTGTGAGGTCGTAATGTTTGAGGATCTTTTAAGGTATAAAAAACCGTTTTATTATCCGCAGCCCACACCACCGAGCTGGTTGTATTTTTGAGCTCGTCTTTCAAAAGAGTTCCGGTTTTAAGATCTTTGAAAACGACCGTGTACTGGCGACGACTGACAAAATCCACCCCGTATGCCAAATAATCGTGGCGAGGACTGATATTTAAAGAACCCACATCACAAAAACTTTTCCCTTTGGCTATTTTATTCACATCCAAAATAATCTCCTCTTTGGCTTTAAGCGAGCCTTTTTTGCGGCAATGCAGCGGATAATCCTTCCCTTTTATAAAACGGGTGTAATGGTAATAGCCGTCGAGCTTGTAGGGAACCGAGGCATCGTCTTTTTTAACGCGGGCGACCATTTCTTTAAACAGATCTTTTTGAAGTTTGTCGGTGGGTTTCAGCATGGCGTTGGTGTAGGCGTTTTCCTTTTTTAGGTAATCGATCACCTTTGGATGGGTGCGGTCATTCAGCCAAAAATAAGGATCACTCCGGCGGTGGCCATGTTTTGTGAGTGTTTTGGGAATTTTTGATGCAAATGGTGGCGTTGGCATGTCTTTTTGGTTTAATGTTAATGGTAGGATAAATAAAATTATGATAAAAAGGAACTATGAATGAAATTCTAACACGACTCAAAATCGTTCAAATCATTGTGGATGGCGGCCTTTTGTTGGTTGCTTTTGCTCTGGCATACTTTGCGCGCCTGGGATTTATTTTTTCGAGTGATTTTCCGTTTGATCGTTATATGAAAATTGCATTAATTGCCATGCCGATCACCTTGATCTTTATGTTTTTTGCACGCACCTATAAACTGAGCCAACAAATTAACAGCTTACGCCATTTTCAGCGCATCGCTTTTGTGGCGATCGAGAATGTGGCCGTGTTCATGGTGCTTTACTATTTTGCCTATCGCAACTTTTTTTCTCGGCTGATTTTGGTGTATATTTTTGGGTTCACCTTGTTTTTAATTTATGGCTGGCATGTGGTGTTTCGGTGGATCATGCAAAAATATTCCGAGCGCGAGGTGGGCGTTTTTAGAGTGCTGGTGGTGGGAGCCAATCGCCCAGCGAGCGCACTCATTCAGCAGTTAATCGAAACCAAGTCCCACCTTAAACCGGTGGCGGTGGTGGACGCTCATGGTACGAAACAAAAGGATATTCATGGTGTGCCGGTGGTGGGAAAAATGAATTTATTTGAGCGCGCCATTCAAGATTTTAACATCGACACGATCATTCAAACCGACCATTTGGAACAAAGTGTGAACATCATTAATTACGCGCTGAATAATGATTTGCGCTACGCCATGCCTCCCGAACTTTTGGGGATTTTTCAGGGGCATCAAACGCTGGAAGAAGTTGAAGGAATGCCATTTTTACGTGTGAAACCTCATCCCAAGTGGTGGGATCATATTTGGTAATACCAAATCACCAACACACAAATACTAAATAAATTCTAATATTGAATTTCAAATATCAAATTAGATTCTGAGATTTTTTATTCAGTATTTTTGAGATTATTGTTTGTGATTTGTGTATTTGATATTCTGAGATTATTAAATGCATAATACTGGCCGGTGGGTTTGCAACGCGCCTGTGGCCACTCACCGAAAATAAGGCGAAGCCGCTGCTTCATTTAAAAGACCGCCCAATGATTTCGCATATTGTGGAGGGGCTACCCAAACATTTGCCGATTGTGATTTCGACCAATGCGGCTTTTGAAAATGACTTTAAAATCTGGGCCCAAGGGTATCCCGATCGGTCGATCCAGGTTTTTGTGGAAGATTCGCAGGACGATCAGGGGAAGAAGGGGGCACTGGCCGCCACCGCGATGGTGATTGAGGCTTTCGCGATGCATGAAGATTTGCTTTTGATCGCCGGTGATAATTATTTTGGATTTAAACTCACCGAGTTTATTGATCAGTTTCAGAATCGTCCGCTGTTAGCCGCCTATGACATTCAGCAACTCACCGCCGCTAAAAAGTTTGGGGTGGTGGTGGAACGCGAGGGTCGGGTGATTGAATTTCAGGAAAAGCCTGCGGAGCCCAAAAGCACTTTGGTGAGTACAGGATGTTATCTTTTCCCTCAACGGAATTTACGGGATATTGTGGAATATTCCAAAACCCATCACGATAATTTGGGGGGTATTTTTGAGCACTTGCTTACGGTGGAAGACCGCATTGATGTTTTTTCGTTTCGGGAGCATTGGTATGACGTTGGCTCGTTTGAGGGCTACATCAATGCCAATAAAGAATTATTGAATCAAGCGGTGGTGCGTGCCGGAACGGTTTTAGAAACGGGGTCCAACGAACTGATCGGCAGCGTTTATTTAGGTGATCACAGCCGGATTGAAAATTGTGTGATTGAAGATTCGGTGATTTTAGGTGGCAATAAACTGGTTAATTGTGTCATTCGCCACTGCATTATCGACGAAAATTGCCAGTTAAATGGTGTCGATCTGAGCCATAAAATGATCCGTCAGGGCAGCCATATTTTAAAGTAAATATCGATTCGTTCCCGTGTCGAAGTAGGTAGCAAAACCGCTTATTGAATGTGTGTCAAAATATAATTGCACCCTCACCCCATATACGCTAGACTGTTGGGGCTTTTTTTTACATTTTAATCTTCGATATGAAATCTCGTTTTTCGCTTAAAATGCTTGTTGCGCTGATCGGCTTTGTGATTATGGGGCTGATTGTGATTCCGAATTCCCTTAAATCCGCTTGGCCCGACCACGCGCTTTTGAATTGGATGAAGAGTCCGGAATTGACTTTAGGCCTCGATTTGCAAGGGGGCACACAATTGGACTACCGTATTGATTTAAGAAATGTTGAAGAAAAAAACGCCGACGAAGATCCATTGAATGACGTGCGCGTGGCGGACGTGGTGGAAGGAGTTCGCAACACCATTGAGCGCCGCGTGAACGGTTTGGGCGTTTCTGAACCCAATATTTACCTTTCGAATGTGGGAGACGAACAGCACATTGTGGTTGAATTGGCGGGTATTTCTGATGTAGAAGAAGCCAAGGCAACCGTCGGAAAAACCATTCAATTGG
Source organism: Candidatus Peregrinibacteria bacterium (assembly GCA_016699515.1). GTDB lineage: Bacteria > Patescibacteriota > Gracilibacteria > UM-FILTER-43-11 > UM-FILTER-43-11. The sequence goes on from CP064978.1 coordinate 1,107,880, forward strand.
AATTTAAGGAGCCCAACGAAACCCAAGAGAATGATAAACGTGCCACCCTTGAGCCCATGGCTCAAGACGCGCTCGACCGCGCTTTGAATGGGGAAGATTTTAAAGCGGTGGGTGAAAAAGTGCGCACGTCAGATGGATCGATTGACTTTCGTCCCGAAAAAACCGAATGGGAGACCGGTTTGCCCAGTCACTATCAAAACTTGCTTTCCGGCATGGAGCCGGGTGCCGTTTACAACAAGGTACTGGAAGGTTCTGATGGATTTAGTTTTGTGGGCCAAGGTCAATTGGTGAGCAAAACCGGACTCTTTTTGGTTCAACTCGTTAGCAAAGAGGTGAAAGAGCGCACCATTGAAAAAGCCATTACATTTGGAGAAGTGGCTAACGGGGTAGGGGCAGCGATTGAATCCACTCAAAATCAGGTGAAAAGTGATTTTACCGAAGCAGAGGCGGAAGCGATTTGGGGCGTTGCGATTGGAGAAGCAACTGCTCCGTTTGAAACCGAGGACGGCCAACTGAAAGTGTATCACGTGCTTAGCCAGGGCGGAGGAGATGAATCGATCACGGCGAGCCAAATTTTAATTGCCTACAAGGGCGCTAAAAGTGCTAGTACTGCGGTAACACGCACCAAGGCCGAAGCCGAAACCGAAGCCAAACGCATTGCCAAAGAGGCCCAAGCCCACCCGGATCAATTTGCCGATTTGGCCAAACAGTATTCGGACGGCCCCAATGGCCCAAGTGGAGGAGATTTGGGTCCTTTTGGCCGAGGCGTTACCGACCCTGCCTTTGAACAAGTGGCGTTTGCAATGGAGCCCGGCACTGTTTCGGATGTGGTAGAAACCGATCTTGGCTTTCACATCATCCAAGTGCGCGAAAGAACCGAAGGAGAACCCACTTTGAATGTGGAAAAATTGCAAGTGGCCAACACCCCCGAAAACCGCGCCAAATTGGATGGGCTGCTCGAAGAAATGAAACCGCATTCCATTACCCGTGACGAGGCTGAATATGTATTTAATGAAATTTATTTTGACCTTTCACCCGATCCTTGGAAGAAAACTGGGTTGGATGGTTCCAAATTTAAATACGCCAGCGTTACCTACAATCAATTGGGAGCCCCCGTTGTTGCGATCCAGTTTGACAGCGAAGGTGCCACTCTTTTTGAAGAGCTGACCGGGCGCTTGGTTGGCAAACAAATTGCGATTTTTGTAGGTGGCGAGCTGATTTCGGCGCCCAACGTGGATGAAAAAATCAGCGGCGGGAATGCCATTATTTCTGGTCGCTTTAATCCTGCTCAGGCAGTAACGTTGGCCAACGACTTGAATACCGGAGCGATCGACGCCCCCATTTTGCTCTCGGGCCAGTACACCATTAGTGCCAGCTTGGGCGACAGTGCGCTTCAAGTTTCTTTGTATGCCGGCTTGGTCGGACTGATTGTTTTGGCGCTATTCATGCTGCTTTATTACCGTTTACTCGGCTTCTTTGCTGTGATTGCCTTAGGCATTTACTCGATTATCATTCTCTTCATTTTAAAACTCTTCCCTATTGTAATGACCCTAGCGGGCATTGCCGGTATTATTCTTTCGATTGGGATGGCGGTGGATGCCAACATTCTTATTTTTGAGCGCACCAAGGAAGAGCTCGCCAGTGGAAAAGGATTCTCACAAGCGATTCAAAATGGTTTTGAACGCGCTTGGTCTTCCATTCGTGATTCCAATGTTTCTTCGCTTATTACCTGTGCCATTTTGTGGTTCTTTGGTAACTCAATCATTCGTGGGTTTGCCCTGATGCTTGCGATCGGAATTTTAATTTCGATGTTCACGGCTATCACGGTAACTCGCTCGTTGATCCAAACCCTACGTGGCACCAAACTGGCCGACAACAAGTTTTTGATGGGAGCAAAACGAAAATAGATCTCTTCGAAAGAAGGCGAGGATAATTATCCTCGCCTTCTTTTTTTAAATGGTTATAATCCAATCAATGAAAATAAAAGATTCCCATCAAAAGGCGCTTCAAAAACTGTTCCCGGGCAAGGAACAGGCGTTTATCGATGCCACGTTGGACCGAGCCATTCAGCAAGAAGAGGCCAAACAAACTCGTAAACTTACGCTGTTTGCCGATGGGGGCTCGCGGGGCAATCCCGGCCCTTCGGGCGGCGGGTTTTCGATCATTCGCGGGAGCGATGAAGTGGCGCATGGTGCCGAGTTTTACGGGGAACTCACCAACAACCAAGCGGAATATCTGGCGCTTCGTGATGCGCTTCGCACGGCTTATGAACTTGACCCCGAGGGGTCGGTGGAATGTTTTATGGACAGCAACCTGGTGGTACAACAACTGAAAGGTGAATTCAAGGTGAAAAGCCCAAACGTAAAGGCGCTGTTCGAAGAGGTACGTCGCATTGCCGATCAGTTCCCCCACTTCGACATTCATCACATTCCACGGGAGCAGAATAAACGAGCGGACGCCCTCGCCAATCGGGCGATGGATCGGGGTTAATAAAACCCGACGTCCGGGGCGGGTAGTCGAGTTTTATTACTTACTGGTCAAAGGAGGGTCAACCGAATTACATATGTTTTTGTAGGGCTTCGGTAAGTTGAGCTTTATCGTGCACTCCAACCATTTCACCGACCACTTCCCCATTTTTGAAGATTTTGAGTGCCGGAATACTCATGATGCCATATTGCCCAGCCAGTTCGTTATTTTCGTCGACATTTAGTTTGAACATCTTTGCCTTTCCTTCCATTTCGGTGGCAAGCTCGTCGATGATGGGACCTTGGGTTTGGCATGGGCCGCACCATGGAGCTCTAATACATCAGTTTTAAAGGTGCTGCCACCTGTTGCTTGTGCCATAATTTCGCTAAAATTAAGAAATAATGAAGTTCTGTTTTTAGCATAGCAAAGAACCCACCCCCACTCAAGCTTGGGTGGTAGGGTGGGCTACGTTCACTTGTATAGACTAAATTTATTTATATGTTAAAATAATGCAAATTGCCTTATTTACTACTTATGAACAATCGCCTTCCTGTCGTCGATAATGGACCCTGTAATGGTTGCCAAGCGAGCTGTTGTAACCCAGTGGTCGCATTATTTGATCAGACCGTCGATGTCCCCTATCCCCCTGGTCAACTGAAACAGACTAGTTACGTAAAGTTAGACCAACTTTTTGAGGAAGGTGAACGCGCTGCTGGCTTGGTTCGAGATGCCCTTGCATCTGTGCGCTTAAATTATGATCCTAAGCGATTCAATCCCATCGCGATGCTACTGGTAGATGCCGGGGAAGATACGTGTACCTTTTCAATGGTGAAGCAGCGTCGGGCTCGACTTTTAGTTGCCCTTCAATGCCGTTCTTACGATGCTGACACTCAGCTTTGCACCGACTATGATTCGAGACCAGATTTTTGCCGTGATTTTAGCCCTAATAGCTGCGGGCGAAGCCCTATGTTGGGCGACGATCGTGTCGAGGAAAATTTAGAACGAAAACGACGCTTTGAGACTAAGGGTTCATTGGATCCAAATGAGGTTCTTATTGAATTTCAACGCAGTTTAATGGATGGTGGTCGCCCCATTATTTTTGATTTGGACCCGAACAAAGAAACGAACCCAGAGCACTACATAGCACACCGATTGGAAATTGGAAGGCTTTTTGACCAGTATGTTGTAGGGACCACCCTTGCGCGTGCATACGATCAGCTAGGTATTGAACCTGGGCTGAGCAATGCTAGGGTCACATTAACCTCAAATGCAAGAGACATTGATAACAAGCCAATTGTCGTAAATGAGGGGGAAGAATTAGTCATCGACTATTTAAACATTGCCTTTATCGACCGTGCCGACTCACGCTTGGCATCTGATCATCCGTATGCCTATACTTATCATGGTTGCTTAGATTTCCGTGGCCAACCAGGGCTTAAATTACTTAGCTTGGCTGCGGGAGGAAGGCTATCAAGCTATGCCTACGCCCGAGTTTACGTATTCGATGGCAACGGACGAGGTCAATCATATTCAATTCCGGTGGACTATTTGGTCCACAAAAAATCCGACGTCGCCAAGGCTATGTCGGATTTTGTTTGTTAGACAGACAGACGGGCCGCTTGACTAGCGAACAGCGTCTTTGAAAGATTTACCAGCCTTGAAAGCAGGGATCTTCATTGCTGGGATCTTGATTTTTTCAGAAGGGTTGCGTGGGTTAACACCGGTGCGAGCTGCACGTTTGCTAACGCGGAAAGTTCCGAATCCGGTTACGGTTACGTTTTTGCCTTTTTTAAGAGATTTCACAATGGCGTCTAGTACTGCATCTGAAGCAACACCAGCGGTTTTTTTGGTAACGCCTGCAGCCGAAGCGACTACACCAACTAAATCTTGTTTAGTCATAGTTTTGTATGATTAGAAAATTAAAACATGGGCAGTATAATCAGCAAAATCGACAATTGGCAAGGGTTTTTGATTTGACTTATATTATTTTTTATTTCACAAAGTCACTAAATCACTGGATCACTCATTCACCTACGGCGAACTCGACCACTGGAACAAAATTCAACGTTAGTTTTTGATCCAATGATCCAGTGGCTAAGTGAATGAGTCCGCCTCAGCGGAGGAATGAACGGGTGATCCAGTGACTCGCTGAAAAAAAATTTGATTAACCAAAATAAACCATATAAAGTTGGGCAGATGGATCATGTTGTTATTGTAGAATCATCGGCAAAAGCAAAAACACTACGTAAATTTTTAGGAGCCAAATACAAAGTTGCCGCTTCGATGGGGCATATTCGTGATTTACCGAAAAAAGACATTTCGATTGATACCGAAAACGATTACGAGCCTCATTACGAAGTAAGTCCCGATAAAAAGAAAGTGGTGGCTGACCTCAAGAAAATGGTTAAAAAATCGCATGATGTCACCGTTTGGTTGGCAAGCGATGAGGACCGCGAAGGAGAAAGTATCGCGTGGCACTTGGTGCACGCTTTGGATTTGCACAAAGATCAATACAAACGTATTGCCTTTCATGAAATTACGAAGCCAGCCATTTTGAAGGCTTTGGAAAATCCCCGCAGCATCGATTATAAACTGGTGCATGCTCAACAGGCGCGACGCGTGCTGGATCGTTTGGTGGGGTATAAATTGTCTCCCCTTTTGTGGAGCAAGGTACAACGTGGTTTAAGTGCAGGCCGTGTGCAAAGGTGGCCGTGCGTTTGATTGTTGATCGAGAGCGTGAGATCGAGGCCTTTAAGCCCGAGGAATATTGGAATATCGACGTTGATCTAAAGGGTAAAAAAGGTGAATTTAAGGCTGAACTCACTAAGGTGAAAGGTAAAAAAGCTGCGGTTAAGAATAAAACCCAGGCAGACGCCATCTTGCACGACCTGCAGAAAAGCACCTATACCATCGATCAAATCACTCGCAAAGCCAGCAAGCGCGAGCCTGCCGCTCCTTTTATTACTAGCACCTTGCAACAAGAGGCGGCGCGAAAATTGGGCTTTTCGGTAAAACAAACAATGGTGATTGCGCAACAGCTTTACGAAGGAATTGAACATGGAAGCGATCATTCCGGCTTGATTACTTATATGCGTACCGACTCCTTTAATTTGTCGAATGAATTTTTGAAAGAGGTCCCCAAGGTGATTGAAAAACTATATGGCAGCAAGTTTGCCCTTAAAACTCCGCGGGTGTTTCATAAAAAAGCCAAAGGGGCCCAAGAAGCGCATGAGGCCATTCGGCCCACCCATCCCGATAAAACGCCCGACCAACTGAAACCGTTTTTGGACTCGGGTCAATATCGCTTGTATAAGCTCATTTGGGAACGCACTATGGCCACTCAAATGCCCGCGGCTGAATTTGATAATACCATCGTTGATGTGACCACGGATCACGGCCAAACCCTAACCGCTAAAGGAAAAATTGTTACTTTTGCCGGTTTTATGAAGGCTTATGTGGAGGGAGACGATGAGGAGGATTCGGATACTAAAACGAATGAAAAAGATGTTTTGTTGCCCGCATTGAGCGAAGGTGAACTTTGTGACTTACTCAAAATCAACCCCGAGCAAAAGTTTACTAAGCCGCCTGCGCGCTACACAGAAGCCAGTTTGGTTAAAAAACTCGAATCGGAAGGCATTGGAAGGCCATCGACTTATGCGCCCACCATTTCTACTATCATTAATCGCGGTTACATTGAAAAGCGGGAAGATAAAAAACTGTACCCGATGGACATTGGCAAACTGGTGAACGATTTTTTGGTGGAGCACTTTGCGGACATTGTCGACTACGGTTTTACGGCTGAAATGGAAGAAAAATTGGATGACATCGCCGATGGGAAACTGAAGTGGCAACCGGTCATCGATGAGTTTTATCAACCGTTTTTTAAGAACGTGGAGCAAGCCATGAAGCATGCTGAGCGGGTGACGGGCGAACGAGAACTGGGCACTGATCCACGCTCCGGCAAACCGGTGATTGCGCGCATTGGGCGCTTTGGTCCGATGGTTCAAATCGGGAGTAAGGATGATGAAGAAAAACCTAAATTTGCTAAATTACAACCCGATCAAACTTTGGATACCATTACGTTTGAACAAGCGATGGATCTGTTTAAGCTCCCCCGTACGCTGGGCGAGCATGACGGCGAAGAAGTGATTGCGTCGATCGGGCGGTTTGGTCCTTACGTTCGTTTCAACGGTCAATTTGTCTCGATCCCAAAAGATCTGGACCCCTACCATATCACGCTCAAAGAAGCGTTGGAATTGATTCAAAAGAAAGCCGATGAAGAGGCCAAGAAGCACATCGCTCAGTTTGGTAAAATTCAGGTCCTGAATGGTCGCTATGGCCCTTATATTAAATATGAAAAGAAAAATGTGAAGATTCCAAAAGAGATGGATCCCTACAAACTGACGATGGAAGATTGTGAAGAGCTCATTAAAAATGCGCCCGAAAAAAAGGGATTTAGGCGTAGGAAAGGTAAGTAATGATCTGCTATTATTCAAATCGATCCCTGTGGATGCCAGCTTGAAACCAGATCGGTCTGCCTGGAATCCATTTGGGCTCCATGGGGAATCAATACACTATGAAATTAGACACTCTAAAAAAGAAGTTTAAGAAAGGCACCAAACTGGCCAAAAAGCCTGAGCAGATTTTTAAAAAACATATTTGGATTGTGATCGCCCTTTCCGTTCCGGTGATATTCTTGTGCTTGTTTTGGATTTGGCAGCGTTTATCGGAACCTTCCATTGCCGATTTATTGCCGGCTTCGTCCACTCAATTGCATGTGGAATGGAAGCCGCTTCCCGCCGCGACCGGTGGACCAATTGGGTATTTTGAATCCTCGTCAACTCAGCACTTGGTGGGAAACATGGAGCGGGATTCCTTATGCGACCTTTACCCCGTTTATTAATGGGCCCCAAGCGATTTCACGCCTGGTCATTCATGACGAAACCCATACGGTGGTGTGGATGCATGTTCAAAAAAAATCCCGTTTGATTGCTGCCTTACAAGCGGCGGGCTTGCCCAATGAGCACCTTTCCACCGGGCCGGGTGATACGCCTGTTTTTTTTCTTTCCCGAAGTTACTCACTCCAATTTACTTTTTTGGGCCCTATTTGGTCATGAGTCACAGCCGAGACGCATTGAACTATTTGATCAACGATTCTTCTGCGGAGGGCGAGCGACTTTCGAGCGATCCGAAATACCTGGAACTTTTTAGTCGTTTGCCTCGGCACGTTTGGATTAAAACGTATTTTGATTTCAATCAGGGCACGCTTAACTTGCCGGCTCCTTACGATCAGCTCAGCGTGCCATTGTGGCAACTTTTGGATCGTTTTGGGCTGACTGTGCGCAAGCAAGGTGCGGGCTTGCATTTTAATAGCTTGCTCATGAATCGAGCTGATCGCCTGCCTTTTCCGGATTTTATCTCGAATGATCCTCCTTTGTTATATCGCCTCACTTCGGCCATTCCACCCGATTCTGTGGTGGCGTATTTGGGTGGAGCCGACTTGGCAGACGAATGGCAAAACACACTGACCACTTTGGCCCATGTAAACCCGGCCTATGGATTGATTGTGGAAGGGTTGCTGCGCGCCCAATTGCAGCGTCTGTTTGGGGATGATGTGGACCTGCGGGATGATCTTTATCCCTTGTTTCAGGGCGAATATGCGTTGGTTTTTGAACAAAATACCGAGGCTCCCCTGGCCACTAAACTCATTTTGGCTCATCATGATCGCCCGTTTATCGAAGCTAAAATGACCAAACTGCTCGACGGATTTCGCGCGCTTTCTGCGCAATTTGCTCCTGAACTCAAGATTATTGATCTTTCGGATGAGGAGCAAAATCGTGAAATGGTGCTCGATCCGAATCGGATGCAAGAAAGCAATGAGCCCGTTGCCGGAACACCCGTTTCGTGCGTTTCGGTTTCCGAATCTGCCTACGGGTTTTGTTATGCCATCACGGATGACTTGTTGATTCTTAGCAATCAACGCTATGCGGTTGAATCCAGTTTACTTTCGAATCAAAGTGAGGATGCGTCTTTGCACGCTTCACGTCCTTTCCGACATATCGTCAGTCAACTCACTACGGTAAGCAGTGAAATGAGCTATTTGGACCTAACTCGATTGAACGCAGCGTTGAGTGAGTCTCCTTATGGGCCTATGGTTCACAATTGGTTGCAGGGGCTCAGCCAAGTCGCTTGGGTGAAACACTATTTTAAAGATGGTGTGAGCACGGAAGGGGTACTCACTTTTTTCTAACGATTTGCTGGAATTTAGATTTAATAAAATATTTTTAAATTCTTTCAATCCCAACCAAATTGACAAGCGAGAGCCAATCGTTAGAATACGTTAGCACTTTTATATTTAGAGTGCTAATTTTGTTGGACGTTGTAAGTTGAAAGTTAAAAGTGGCTTACAACCTACAACCTACAACTTATAATCTAATTCATTTGTATTATGACAATTACTCCTTTAAACGGTTATGCCGTCATCAAGCCCACCGAGGCGGATGAAATGACTAAAAGCGGTCTTTACATTCCCTCGACAGCCAATCAAGAAAAGCCTCAGCAAGGCACGGTTGTGGCGGTGGCCAAAACGAATATCAGTTCCAACGGAACCGAATTACCAATTGAAGTAAAGGTGGGCGACATTGTGTTGTACGGCCGTTATTCCGGGGATGATGTGAAAGTGGATGGGGCGGAATACAAAATAGTTGAAATGACCTCGATTCGTGCGATCGTTTCGTAAATTCCAGTGCTGCAGTACGCAGTGCTGCTGTGCTGCAGTAGAACACGGAAGCACTGCAGCAGCGCAGCACTGTAGCACCACTAATTCACTTATTCTCTTTAATTAATAATTACAATTATCATGTCTAAACAAATTCTTCATTCCGACGAAGCCCGCCAAAAGCTTTTGAGTGGAATCAAACAACTGGCCGATGCTGTTCGTGTCACCATGGGCCCCAAAGGTCGCAATGTGCTTTTGGATAAAAATATGGTGCACCCACCATTACCAATGACGGGGTTTCGATCGCCAGTGAAATTGAGCTGGAAGATCCTTTTGAAAATATGGGGGCTCAATTGGTAAAGGAAGTGGCCAACAAAACCAATGATGTGGCTGGAGACGGCACGACCACCGCCACCGTGATGGCTTATGCCATTATTAAAGAAGGGATGCACCACATCACAAACAACAAGGTGAATCCAATGTTGCTTAAAAAAGGAATTGAAGACGCCGTACACTCGGTGGTCAAAGCGTTGGATAAAATGAAAAAAGTGATCAGCACGAAAGAAGAAATGGCTCAAGTGGCCACCATTTCGGCTCAGAACCCCGAAGTGGGCGAACTGATTGCCGAGGTGTTTGAAAAAGTGGGTGGCGACGGCGTGGTACAGGTAGAAGAAGGGCAAACCATGGGATTAACCGTCAAAATGGTGGAAGGGATGCAATTTGATAATGGCTACGTTTCGCCGTACATGATCACCGATACCAGCCGCATGGAAGCGGTATACGAGGATGCGTTGATTCTTTTGACCGATAAAAAAATCAGCAGTATTCAAGAAATCCTTCCGCTTTTGGAAAGTATGGCACAAGCAGGCCGAAAAAATTTGGTGATCATCGCCGAGGACGTGGAAGGCGAAGCACTGGCCACGTTGGTGCTCAATAAACTTCGTGGCACCTTTCATGTGCTGGCCATTAAGGCGCCGGGCTTTGGGGATCGCCGAAAAGCGATGCTGCAAGACATCGCCGTACTCACCGGTGGTCGGGTTATCAGTCAAGATGTTGGACTGAAGCTCGAAAATGCCAGCCTGGAGGATTTAGGCCGCGCCCGCAAAGTGGTATCGAGCAAAGAAAATACCACCATTGTGGAAGGTAAAGGTCGCGCCGAAGACATTGAACATCGCGTGGCGGCTATTAAAGCCGAATATGCCAACACCAATTCTGAATTTGATAAAGAAAAATTACATGAACGCTTGGCCAAGCTGACAGGAGGGGTGGCGGTGATTCAAGTGGGAGCCTCGACTGAAGTGGAATTAAAAGAAAAGAAACACCGCATTGAAGATGCGCTTTCGGCCACGCGTGCGGCGATGGAAGAAGGGGTGGTGATCGGCGGAGGTGCTGCCCTACTTCAGGCCAGTTTGGAAATTGATCCGGACAAAGTAAAACACGAAGAAGAGCGATTGGGTGCGGAGATCGTTAAAAAAGCCCTTTCCCATCCCGTGCGCCAAATTGCCGAAAACGCGGGAATTGATGGCAGTGTGATTGAAGGCAAATTAATGGAGGCATGGGCTAAAAGCAAACACATGGGCTATAATGCCAATACTCCTTTGCACGCCGAAACCAGCGAACAGATTGTGGACATGTTCAAGGCGGGAATTATCGATCCGAAAAAAGTAACCCGGAGCGCGCTTGAAAACGCCGCCAGCGTGGCCGCGATGTTCCTAACCACCGAAGCCGCCGTGACCGACATTCCAAAACCCGAACCCGAAATGCCGGGGGGAGGTATGGGAATGGGGGGCATGGGAATGGGCATGTAAAAGCACAACAAAAAAAACCCGGCATACGCTGGGTTTTTTTAGAATTAAGCTTCTGCAATAATCAGGGGGATGCCACAGCCATTGATTGCCCCCCTTAATTCCTCTACAAACGATTCTTCTACTGGTGCTAATAAAGTGACTTTTGCTCCTTCTAGCTGAAAGGGGACCCCGTTCAGGTGTGCTTTTAAAAATGCCATCCTCAATGCCGTCATTCTTTGTGTGTGAGCTTCGAGTCTTATTCGTTCATCCTGTAATTGTTGCATAAGGGCACTCTGCTGATCCTGTGACAACGTACTTGGGTCATCTGCAGGTTTTAATAGACCCATATCTCGTAGTAAGCGCCGATCTGCATCGGTCCATTCACGAGTTGAGCTGGCCTCTGGGCAACGTGGGTTCATAAAAGTGAGTGTGATTTATGCGTAATTTAGCACTTTTTTTTATTAATGCAAGGATCATTTTTGAGTCAACGTTCTCTTTGGAATACTTCTTTGATATAAAAGAAAGCGCGAAAACGTTTTCGCGCTTTCTTTCTTCGACACTATGACCACCATTCGGATCGATCAGGCTAAAGACCATGTAGGAAAGGAAGTGACTATTCAGGGCTGGATGTACAATCGACGTGGGAGCGGAAAGATTTATTTTATGCAGCTTCGGGATGGGAGTGGTGTAATGCAAGCGATCGTGACCCCGACCGAATCGGGAACAAACGCTATGGCGTTGGCCGAAAAACTAACGGCGGAATCGTCGGTAAAAGTTACAGGAATGATTAGCGCTCATCCCAAGCAGGAGGATGTGTTTGAAATGCAGGTAACGGGCATTGAAATTGTTCATTTGAACACCGAGGAATATCCGATCAGTAAAAGGAACATGGTCCGGAATTTTTGTTGGACAATCGCCACTTGTGGCTGCGTTCCAGCCGGCAATGGGCCATTCAACGCGTACGCAACACCGTGATCAACGCAACCTATGAGTACTTGAACCAAGAGGGCTTTATTAAGATCGACTCCCCTATTTTGACCCCGAACGCCTGCGAAGGAACCACGGAGTTGTTTGAAATTGAGTATTTTGACGAAGGCAGCGCTTATTTAAGTCAATCGGGGCAACTTTATTTAGAAGCCGCCATTATGTCGGTGGGGCGAGGGTTTGATTTTGGCCCGGTTTTCCGTGCCGAAAAAAGTAAAACGCGCCGTCATTTGACCGAATTTTGGATGATGGATGCCGAGGCCGCGTTTGTGGAGCACGAAGGGAATATGGCCATTCAAGAAGGGCTAATTTGCCACATTGTTAAAAAAGTTTTGGAAGTGAATCGCAAAGAACTCACCTTGCTGGAGCGCAACATCGAAGCACTTGAAAAGGTGCAAGCGCCGTTCATTCGTAAAACCCACACCGAGGTGGTGGCCGAACTTAGGGCAATGGGCTCGGACATTGGCGAAGACGATGATTTGGGTGCCGATGATGAAACCATGCTCACTCAAAAATACGATAAACCGATTTTTGTGGAAAAATACCCCGCGGCCGTGAAAGCGTTTTACATGAAACGCGATCCCAAGAATCCGAATTTTGCCCTTTGTGCTGATCTTTTAGCCCCCGAAGGCTACGGCGAAATTATTGGAGGCAGTCAGCGTGAGGACGATTACGACGTTCTTTTGGAGCGGATTAAAGAACATCATCTGGACCCGAAGGTTTTTGATTGGTATCTTGATCTTCGCAAATTCGGTTCGGTGCCGCACAGCGGCTTTGGGTATGGGTTGGAGCGCATTGTGGGCTGGATGACCGGCATTCACCACATTCGCGAAACTATTCCGTTCCCACGGATGATCAGTCGCATTCGGCCGTAATCGTTCCGTTTCGAACGTGTTTCTCGCTACTTAGCCCAATAGGGAAGTGCTTAAAAATCCGAATAATCTGCTGCGCACATTTTCAGATTTTTATCCTCCGTTTCTCTACCCGCCACAGCAGGATTGCTTCACTACGGAACGCACTTCTCGCTACTTAGCCCAATAGGGAAGTGCTTAAAAATCCGAATAATCTGCTGCGCACATTTTCAGATTTTTATCCTCCGTTTCTCTACCCGCCACAGCAGGATTGCTTCACTACGGAACGCACTTCTCGCTACTTAGGGCCCCATCGTCTAGTGGTTAGGACGCCGGATTCTCATTCCGGTAACAGGGGTTCAATTCCCCTTGGGGCTGCCAATTCCCATCAAACCACATTCCGGTTCCGCCGCAACGGACCATTCTGTTTGGGGCTGACCTAAGTTTTGTGCTATAGTGCGCTCTATTCCCTAAACTTTCTTACGTTGCCCGTGTACCGAGCCGATTTACACATTCATACCGATGGACCGTTTGAAGACGATGGCCGCATATGTCGTGGTCTGGACCCACTTGATGCGGGGAGCCTGATTGCCAGTTCTAATTTAGATGTGGTTGCTATTACGAATCATGGCCAAACTAAGCCTGATGCGTTTTTTCCGGTTAAAAATGCGGTGGCGGCCCACGACTCATTTAGGCGTCCTAATAGGGAACGATTGATTTTTTTAGGAGTTGAAATGCAACTTGTCATTGAAGAAGGCCGCTTTAATGTTGGGTATGTGTTCGAAAAACCTTATCATCATGGCAATTGGCCTGAGTTCCCTGCAAAAGGAGCTCCTATTTCTGAATTAGAGCAATATAAAAAGGAGTATCCCGGGGTGGCTATTTTGAATCATCCTCATTCTCGTGGATATGACTCCGAGATCATTCATACTGCTATTCAACATCCTTTGATCGATGGAGTGGAAATTATGAACGCATCGCAAGTGATGGATAGCGATCCGCGCAGATTGAAAAATGCTTGGGAGGACTTAACACTTGAAGCTGCGATTAAGGGCCAAAAATCTCCGATTGGTGGCAGCGGTTTGCATGATGCATCGGGACATTTGATTGGGAACGTTTACACCACCTTTACAGCACTGCATCCCGTGGTTATTTTTCATGCCATTCGTAATTGTACCACCCAGGCGCTGTGCGCTGACCCCATTCGAGACCGCCTTTCGTTGCCGCATGATTACTAGGTTTAATACGGGTCATTTATTTGACAAATAGTTATTTTTGACCTAGAGTGGATTCTTAGTTTTAATTTTATTTGTATGAAACGTGTTTTCTTTTCTGTATTCGCGCTTGCCTTGCTGCTTTTTGGTCTTCCTTCGGCTTTTGCACAGCAAACCTGTGCCGACTCTATGAGCGGCGGTGATGGAGTGTATCAAGTGTGCGAGGGTGCCATTTTGAAGCACGAACCGACCGGATTAACCATTACCGTTAAATCGGTGCGGCAAGATCAAGTTCATTTGTTTTTGAGTGGCGCTACCGAAAGTAATTTTCTGTTGCACCCTGCTTCTCCTCGACGTGTTTATGCGGGAAAGTTAAACCGTGTTACGTTCACCTTTCAATCATTCGAACCGGGTTCCGTCGCTAAATTATTTATAGAATCGACTCCGAATAATTTTTACCATTGCGGTGACCTTTATGGCAGTGATGGTTATTTTGAATTGTGCCGAGAGGACAGTGTGGAACATCAACCTACCGGCGTGACCGTTCAGCTGACTGGTCTCAATCAATATTATGCCGACTTTAAATTGTCTGGTGCTACCGTAACGTCTGCCCGTGTGTACCGCAATCGTTATCGCGCTATTGAATCGAATCAGGGCAATACACTCCTTTTAAGCTTTGATCGCGCCAGTCGCGTAAAAGCCTTTGTTCAACTAAGCACCGAAGAATCGGCAACCGATTGCCACAGCGATTTGGGAGAAGACGGTGTTTATACTCTATGCCGTCAACAAACGGTGGAACATAGCCCCAGCTTAGTGAGTGCAACGGTTATGGAAGTGAATCATGACTACCTCCATTTGCAGCTTACCAACGCCGATAAAACTCAAGTGCGGGTTTACTTGGCCAAATCCACCGCGGTTAAGTCGGTTAATGGTTCGCGCGTTAATTTTACCTATTTGCGCAACCGTCCCGAAGAAGGGGCTGAACTTTTGATTGAGTCGGTTACCTATCCCAAAAACCAAGGGCAGCGCCATGTATACGTTCATCGCTGTGAAAGCGAGGGGGATGACTTGATCGTTCAATACCGCGCTAGCGGAGAACCTGTTTTGCTCACGTCGGGCATGGACGGCGATCGAATGTTCCAATTCACCTGCATTAGCAATCGCGGTTACGAGGTAGAATGGGAAACGCCCAGCGACTTGCCCAGCAGCGAATTAGAGGCATTCTAGTTGGTTCTTATGAGCCACTGATGGACTTTGGAAAGCTCATCCATGGATGGGCTTTTTGGTTGAGCGCCCGCCAAGCTAAACCCCTGATTGGCCGGAATCAGATGCACATGAACATGGGGAACTTCAAAACCTTCCACCTGCATGAGCACGCGGTCGCAGGCGGTTTTTTGCTTAAGCAACCGCGCCACGGTTTTGCTGGCGGTTAACAGATCGGTATATTCTGAATCGGAAAGTTCAAAGAGTTCCGTGCCCCAATTTTTTTTGGGGATCACCAGGGTGTGGCCTTCGGCCATCGGGCCAATGGTCAAAAACGCCATAAAACGGTCGTCCTCCCAAATGGTGAAGCTGGGGATTTCGCGATCGGCGATCTTTTCAAAGAGAGATTTTTCCATAATCGTGATTTTTAATGAAGAAAGGCGCGTGCCGGTGAATACCATGGCGATGCCCTTTTGATTGCAGGCGGCGATCACCTCGTCGTCGCGCACGGAGCCGCCCGGCTGAATGATGGCGGTAACGCCGGCCTCGGCGGCGGCGTCGATGCTATCGGCGAAGGGAAAGAAGGCGTCGGACGCCAACACGGATCCTTTTTCGCGACCGTCGGCTTTTTTGATGGCGATTTCAACGGCGTCCACGCGGCTCATTTGCCCGGCTCCTACTCCAACCGTCATGCCGTCTTTCGCGAATACAATCGCGTTGGACTTAACGTGCTTTACTACATGCCAGGCGAATTTTAGATCGTTCATTTGTTCGGGTGTGGGCGCTTTTTCGGTGACTACTTTTAGATCGGCTGCGCTGAGTTGTTTAATGTCGAGGTCTTGCACCAACATTCCCCCGCTGATCGGTCGCACCGATTCTTGGGCGGGATCGGGCTGAATTTCGCCCAGCTTAAGCACGCGCATGTTTGGTTTTTGCTCCAGCGTTTTTAAGGCTTCGGGCTCAAAATCGGGTGCCAACACGATTTCGAAAAACTGACTGACCAGATGTTCAGCAATCGCTTGAGTGCAAGGGCGATTCAGGGCGATGATTCCGCCAAAGGCCGATTTGGGATCTCCCGCATAGGCGTTTTGATACGCCGCTTCGATCGTGCTCGCCGTGGCGGTTCCACACGGGTTGGCATGTTTAATAAACACCACTGCCGGCTCGCTGAATTCGCGAACGACGGCGAGCGCCCCATCGGCGTCCATAATGTTGTTGTACGAAAGCGGTTTTCCCTGAAGCACTTCGGCATTGGGAATGCAGGCTTGGGTGGGGTTTCCACGTTTGTAGACGGAGGCTGACTGGTGCGGATTTTCGCCGTAGCGCAGGTCTTGAATTTTTTCGAGGACGATGTGTTTGGTGATTCCGTGCGACAGATATTCGGCGATCATCGCGTCGTACTTGGCTGTGGTTTGGAACACTTTTTCGGCCAGCCGGCGGCGCGTTTCGGGGGTGGTGTCGCCAGCGGACTGAATTTCAGCGGTGACCACCGCGTAATCGGCTGGGTCGGTGAGCACGGTAACGGACTGAAAGTTTTTGGCGGCGCTGCGGAGCATCGAAGGACCGCCGATGTCGATTTGCTCGATCGCTTCGGGCTCGGTTACGCCTTCTTTTTGAATGGTGGCTTCGAATGGATACAAATTCACCACCACCAAATCGATCATTTCAATATGGTTGTCTGCAGCTGCTTTCATGTGTTCAGCATTGGACCGGACTGCCAGCAAGCCGCCGTGCACTTTGGGGTGCAGGGTTTTTACGCGTCCATTCATCATCTCGGGGAAACCGGTGTAGTCACTCACGTCTTTTACTTCTATTCCATTGTCGCGCATCAACTTAGCAGTGCCACCGGTCGAAAGAATTTCGACGTTCTTTTCGGCCAACACTTTTGCTAAATCAATGATTCCTGATTTATCGGAAACGGAAATCAATGCGCGCTTAATCATCGTCAATTTTGGGTTATAGATTATAGATTTTAGTGGGGATATTATAACGTTAATGATTTTAATTTAAAGGAAAAAATGATATGTTTTTTGTATGGATACTCCTGCTGATCCGAAAGCATTGGCTCATATGAAACAAATGAAACTGGCCGCTGAGCAACTCACACATGCTGCTTTACAAAAACAGCAACAAGCCCGCAGCGAACAAGAAAGCGTTGAATCTGTGAATTATATGCGACAAATTGAACATGAAATAGACGCATTATGAACGATTTATTCCACCATTTTCGGGATTTTGATTCTAAAAAAAACTGGCTGTTTTTGGATGGAAATGAGGGAAATGAATCTACCCCTACCATGTCGGAAACCTGTAGCGCTGATCAATGCGCCATTGAACTACGGGGGCGGAGCGGAAAATAGCTGAGGTGTTGCAGTTGATGGCTCCTACCGATCTCACCGTTCACGAGGTTTTGGGTTCTGACACTCAAAGTGCCTTTGAATACCGAGATGCAGACGGCGTTCTTGTATTGCGAATTGATGCTTCTGGCGGCCAATTCACACTAACCGAAGTTACTCCGTTTGGAGAAAAAAAGAGTGTGGGTCCACCTTTAAACACCCTTGCTGATGTGGTTGCGGTTGCCGAGACATCACTTGATTCATTGGATGGGGTTGTTTCGCATACATTGCGCACCCAATTTAAGGGAGCATTTACCTGCACGATTCAATCCGATCGTGAAAATGGGCAAGTGATTTATGAGTACAATCCCCTTGATCCATCAAGCCGCGGAGGTCCGTTTAGAATCACTCAAGTGATTAACCCACCGAATCCTACCGTTTATCATTACCAAAGTGGTTCCGAAAGCCTGCAAAGTGAGGATTATCGAGGCGTTCTCTACGCAGCGGAAGAAAAACACCTACGATCCAGGCAATGAGGTTTGGTTGACAAAAACTTTAAAATTAATATAATATCTTCCTAACATCGTTTTAACTTCTTTACGTTGCCCCAAAGAGTTGAACAATTATTGTTGCCGCTACGACCACGACCTGCCGAGCAGTTGGAACTTTTTGGTTTGCCCCAATCGCGTGCGGACTTGCTGAATATTCTTGCTGAACATGCGAATGATGAGAGGGAATGCGTTCCGTCTCCTGAATTGATTGAGGAAACTCCTTTGCGTTATGCTCCTATTTTGGCTGAGGATGTCCTTGGGCTCGAAGATATTCGTTCGATGGCGGCTCCTTTTTTAGATCATACTGGAGCTGTGCTGCCTAATAAACTGGATCCGCTGCGACTCAAATTGGCACTATTTTCACAAGGTAAACTCATTGTATTCGAGCACACGGACGGAACGATTGAGGTGGATCGATTGATGCCCGTGCGCTTGCCCGTGGAGACATCGATTGATGAAGAAAAAGCCCTCGTCGCACGCCTCATGGAAACATTCCGCTGCAACTGTGATGAACTTTGCGTTCCATCGACCCGTATCGATCGGTTGCAAACCTTACTCGACTCACTTTTCCCCAATCGCTTTAGAGTGATTCTCGCAGGCTCTGTTGAGTTCCAAATTCAAGATAAGGGGCTTACCGATTTACCCAGCTCGTTTTCACAACGAGGTGATGAGGATTAAACTTGATCGCACCTAAAGATCGTCGTAAGGTGATAGCGTTTTATGGATTTTCAAAAACTGATCAAACAACGGCGGGCCACTCATCATTTTTTGCCGGATCGCGAAGTGACCGACGAGCAATTTAAGCAAATCATCGAAATGGTGCGCTACACACCGTCGGGCTACAACGCGCAGCCTTGGGAATTTATTTTGATTCGCGATGCTGAACGGCTGAAGGAGATCCAGAAAATTGCGTTCGATCAGGCCCATGTGGGGCAAGCCAGTGCGGCGGTAGCGATTGTAGGCGATACCAATTTGGGCCGCAATAAAGAGGCCATTGTGCAAAGCTGGATCGATTACGGTTATTGCACCGAAGCAGAGCGTGGGGCTTATTTAAATTCGATTGGTAAAAAGCGCAGTGATGACAAATTGAAAGGCATGGCGCTAAGAAACGCCAGTTTGGCCGCCATGATGTTCATGCTCGCGGCGGAGGAGATTGGCCTTTCCACTTGCCCGATGATGGGTTTTAGCCAATGGCAAATGGAGGAGTTTTTAGGCTTACCCGACGATCGCATTGTGATTATGCTGATGGCCTTGGGCTACGCCGACCGCAGCCAAGAAAAGCCACAACTCCCTCGCAAATCGGTGGAGGAAATGATTTATTTGGAGGAGTTTGGCAAACGACTTAAAGGCGAATGATCATTTGATCTTCGCTCACTCGCACTTTTTTTTGATGCTGGCTTTCGTCGGCCTCACTACGCTGTCCAATGGCCATAATCACCGTGGCGTGAAGGTTTCTTTCGCTTAGCCCCAAGATTTCGTCGTACCGGTCGGGATTAAATCCTTCAAGACAATGATTATCAATTCCCTTTTCGGACGCCGCAGCAATCATTCCGCCCAACGCCAGGTAGGCTTGTTTTTGGGCCCATATCCGGCGCGCCTCGGGGGTGCGATTGGTTAAGTCGCCGACCATGACTTTTTTGTATCCATCTACCGCCCCGGCTGGGAGCTGCCGGATCTGTTCAATACGGTGGGTGAATTCGGCCACCATCTCTTCGTTGATATCGGTGCGAACTGCCATCACGATTAAATAGGTGTTGTCGGCAACGTGACGTTGCCCATAGGAATGCTCAACCAATTTTTCTTTGAGTTCTGGGTTTTCTACCACCACCAAGCGAAATGGCTGAAGGCCATAACTGGTGGGCATTAGGTTTCCGGCGCTCAGTATAAATTGCAGGTCTTCTGGAGATATTTTTTTGGTGGGGTCGAATTGTTTAACGGCGTAGCGCCATTGTAGGGCTTCAATCAAATTTTTTTCCATCGGGTTGGGTTGGTTAATTGATTAAAAGGGTGTCGAGCATTTGGCCGGCCAATTGATCGGCGCGGAATGCCGCTTGATCACGCGTGCAATCGTCGCTTTCCGGTTCGGGATAATTGAGACATTGGGGGGTTCGCACCGTAAATTTCATCACCACCATGCGACCACTGGGCTGTTCGACTTGATATTGATAGGTTGTGTACACACTGCCGGCGGCCCCTTCGGATTGCAGGGTTACGCAGGCGTTTTGGTTATTGAGTGAGTGCATTTCACCGTCGCAGACTGCACTTTCTTGTATGCTCACCTGCGGGGGCCAATCCTGAAAGCTAACATACGCCGAACCGGAACGGGCCGGATAGTGAAAGCTCAGCGTGTCGTCTTTGTAGCTTTCCCATTTTTCTTGATCATTCTCTGAACTATCGGGACACGCGGCAAATTCACAATTCGGTCCTTGCCGGCCCACAAACGATCCATCGGGACACTGTTTGGCGTCCATGGTACACATCACCGGTTCTGCCGGCTGCTGAGGGCTAGTGAGCGGCTGAGGGGTGCAGCTGGTTAAGATCAATAAACTAACGAGGGCGAAAGCGACGTTCTTGTATCTCATATTCATTGGGTTAAACGTTGTTGGATATAATTCATTGTAACACACATTGATGGGGCTGTATTTTTTATTTTGACTTTCGAGTGAATATCCGTATAATTTGGCTCGCGTAACATTTTTACGCACTTGGTCCAATAGGGAAACACTCAAAAATTAGAATAATTTGATCCACTGCGTTCCTCAAATTTTCAAATTTTTGTCTCCACTTCACTCCCCGCCAAAAGCAGGATCGTTCCGTTTCGAACGTGTTTCTCGCACTTACTAGGCCCCATCGTCTAGTGGTTAGGACGCCGGATTTTCATTCCGGTAACAGGGGTTCAATTCCCCTTGGGGCTACCATAGGGGCGCTTAGCTCAGTTGGTTAGAGCGTCTGGTTTACACCCAGAAGGTCATAGGTTCGACTCCTATAGCGCCCACCACAAACACCTCTCCTGAAAGATCGGAGGGGTTTTTGTTGTATGTAGTATTTGCATAGGTGCGGAAATACCCCTATAATTGAACCCCTTATTTAGTAACGAATTTATTATGCAATTGGACTCCGTACAAACCCACGGTGGCAGCGATGTGCGTGTGAATGAGTTTTTTTATAAAGCGTATGGGTGGATGGCGTTGGCATTGGCGATTTCGGGTGCAGCGGCGTGGACGGTGGCCAACAACGAATCCCTCATCGTTGCGTTTATTGGAAATCCGATTTTATTTTATGGATCGATCATTGCCGAGCTTGGATTGGTGTTTTATTTATCATCAAGAATCCAAAAATTAAGCCTTGGAGCGGCTTTGGGAATGTTTTTAGCGTACTCACTTTTGAATGGAATGACCCTATCGGTGATTTTATTGGCCTACACGGCCGCATCGATTGCGCGCGTGTTTTTTATTACCGCAGGAACATTCAGTGCGGTTTCGTTAGCCGGCTTTGTTACCAAACGAGATCTTTCGGGCATGGGTGGATTTTTGATGATGTCACTGATCGGCATTATTATCGCTTCGGTGGTGAATATCTTTTTGAACAGCTACATGATTGAATGGATCGTTTCGTATGCCGGGGTAGCTATTTTTGTGGGGCTCACCGCCTATGACACCCAAAAACTTAAGTACTTTGCCAGCAGCAACCAAACCGCCGATGCGTTTGGAAAAATGGCTGTACTGGGTGCACTAACCCTTTACCTCGACTTTATTAATTTATTCTTGTTCCTGCTACGGATTATGGGGAACCGACGCTAATGATTTCCTGGATTCCTTTTTTGGTGGCGTTGCTCAGTTTGGTTAGCCAGCCGATTCAAGAATCGTGGATCCCTTTACCGGAATCCGTAACGATTTCGATGCCGTTTTACACGCAAGCTCCTGATGGAAATTGGTCGCTTCCGTGGCAGGAAACCTGCGAGGAAGCCAGTATTCTTTTGTCGTATCATGCGGTGACCGATCAGCCATTAGATCTCGACACCTTTCGAAATGAACTATTGAACTTGGTCGATTGGCAAAACGAGCGTTTTGGGGATTACCAACACACCAGTGTGGATCAAACGGCGGAAATGATTCGCGATTATTTGGGTTACCAGAAAGTTCGAATTCTTGAAAACCCGACGCCTACTGATTTGAAGCGTGAGCTCGCCCTGGGCCGCCCCATTGTGGCCCCCTTTGCCGGTCAGGAACTTGAAAATCCGTTTTACACGAATGACGGCCCCTATTATCACATGCTGGTGATTCGTGGCTATGATGCCACTCATTTTGTGACTAATGATGTGGGAACCAAACGTGGCGAGGGTTTTCGCTATCCTCAACAAACCATTATGGACGCACTGCACGATTGGCATTCGACTGATATTACTCAAGGATCAAAACGGGTGATTGTATTCGAAGATCGACTCTAAATCTTTTCAAATAAATGCCCCATTTTGTTCTTTTTGGTGAGCAGATACTTGGCGTTGGTATCGTTCGGGGTCATTTCGATGGGAATGCGCTTGGTCACTTTTAGATTGAATCCTTCGAGCCCGACGATTTTTTTGGGGTTGTTGGTGAGCAAGTGCATGTCGCGAACCCCCAGGTCGCAGAGCATTTGGGCGCCGATGCCGTATTGGCGCAAATCCGGCTCAAAGCCTAACTGTCGATTGGCTTCGACCGTGTCGTAGCCTTGGTCTTGCAGGGCGTAAGCTTTGATTTTGTTGCCCAATCCAATGCCACGGCCTTCGTCGCGCATGTACAAAACAACGCCCGCACCTTTTTCTTCGATCATCCGCATGGCCGCTTTTAATTGCGGGCCACAATCACACCGCTCCGAGCCAAAAACATCGCCGGTTAAACATTCGGAATGGGCTCGCACCAGTGTAGGGGCCCCTTTTTTGATTTCGCCTCGCACCATGGCTACATGCTCTTTGCCGTCGACCAAGCTTTTGTACACATGCATCACCCAGGTGCCATTTTCGGTTGGAATGGGTGCTTTAGAAACCAACTCGACCAATTTTTCGTTTTGCCGACGGTATTCGATTAGGTCTTTGATGGTGATCATTTTTAGTCGGTGTTTTTTGGCGAACTTTTCCAGATCGGGAATACGGGCCATGGACCCATCGTCGTTTACAATTTCACAAATCACTCCGGCCGGATTAAGCCCTGCCAGCTTGCACAAATCCACGCAGGCTTCGGTATGACCCGCGCGCTTAAGTACTCCGCCTTCCATAGCGCGCAAAGGAAAAATATGACCGGGACGATTGAGATCATCCGGCTTGGTATTGGGGTCGATCAATGCCTTGATGGTGGTGGCACGGTCGGCGGCGGAAATCCCGGTGGTGGTGCCTTTTTTAGCATCAACCGAGACGGTAAAAGCAGTTCCGTGAGTTTCGGTATTTTTTTTCACCATCATTGGCAAATCCAATTCATCCAAACGCTCCCCGGTCATGGGCATTACGATCACTCCACTGGTGTGTTTAACAATGAAGGCGATTTTTTCGGGAGTGACGTGTTCGGCTGCCAGAATTAGGTCTCCTTCGTTTTCGCGATCTTCATCGTCGGTAACAATGAGTATTTCTCCTTTTTTAAACGCCGCGATCGCGGATGAAATGGTGTTCATGACGTCAGATTAAATATCGACTCGATAGATTGCATTGGTGGTCAGCACGAACAATTTGTTTTCGTCGTTATCCACATAAATACTACGCAAATCATTCAGATCTTCGAAAATGACTTGGCTACTGTAACGAGCGGTGTTTCCCGTTCCTTTTTCAAGAATAATCACCCGTTGGTGAGCGGGTCTAGCACATAAAGATGATTCGCTTCGGGGCTGGTAAAAATTTGTGTCGATCCCGCCAAGTCCACTGCCAGATTATCGATTTGGAATGGCTGAACGTTCGACTTGTAAATTTTTACGATTTCCCGCTGGACTTAAGCACATAAATGCTGCCATCGATCGCCATGGAAACCGCACCGGACAAATCGGCATCGTTGTTATAGGCCGATCCACTCGAGAAGTTTGAGCGGAGTCGGGGGTATTTGTAAATTTGATTATTTGCCGGGCTGAGCAGATAAAGGAATCGCCCATATGCCGCAATATCTACCCCGCTTTTCCACGATTGGTCGTCGGTGTCGGCAAAACTAAATTTACCGCCGCTGTATTCGATGATACGCCCGGACTGAGTTAAAAACAGTAGACTGTTTTGTTCGCCCAATGACGCCGATTCAATCATCACCTCATCTTCGTCGATTTGCTTAGGGTCCAGTGCTTGGTCCAAAATGATTTCGTGCAATGTGTTGTATTCAAAAGCATACAGCTTGTCGTCCAGCTGATTCAAACCAATGGCATTTACTTCGCTTTTTTTGGCGGTTAAATCAATGAACGGAGTCACTTCTTTTAGTCGCTTGATGTTATTGATGTCGTCTCGCGTTGCTTTGACTCGATCCAGCAAATCCAGTGATTCTTCGTGAAAATAGGGAGTTGCCATGATCGTACCCACCTCGTTTTCAATTTTCTCCAAAATGGCATTGGCGGTCAGGGTGTCACTAGAAAATCCTTTCGTATTGGCCACTTGCAGATCCTGATTGAGCTTTTCGAGTTTGGCGCTGTATTCACTTCGAATGGCACTGGTTCGGCTGCTGTTCATCAAAAAAGCTACAGCCGCCACTAACACCACCACGCTGGCCGCCAGAATCCAAAGGATATTTTTTGATCCCAACGAGGGTATACGCTGTGCCCATTCAGATTCTTCAATTTTTTCCTTAGCTTTTCCCATCCATTTTCCAAATGTGTGGCTCAAGCGTTCCCACTGCTCGCTGTTTTTCAGCGCAGGGAGTGGGCCCGATGAAGCCGCCATTATTTTAACGTGCAAGCTGGCGATGGCAATGCTGCTGGATTCGTCGGCCATTACCGTGTCGCGAATGGCCTCGGTTGATTCAGACACCCCTTCGCTTAACCATTGAGCCAATTGATTGTGCGTTACCATACGCAACAGTCTATCGGTGGTGAACACCAATTTGTCATCGGGCATCATTTCGCCGCTGGCAATGTTTACAAACAATTCCTTATTTTTTCCACGAAGCGCATCGGTAAGGTTGGAAAATTTATTCTTGCGAATTAAATACGCTTCTCCGTCGCCGGTTTGGGTTAAGTTGAGCTCGTGCCCGGCAAATGCTGCAATGACACAATTCACGTCGCCCACTTCCCCGCTTTTCCCTTAGGTGATCGATCATTACATTGACCTCTTTCAAGGCAATTTCTAAGCGCTCGTAACTGCCTAATTCCAAGTGATCAAAGTAGGTTTCGTCGAGGGTGTTGATGATATTTTGCGCGGTGGATCGGGCGTATTTTTTGTCGTCGTTAATGCTCAGGAGTACCCACAATTCATCCCCCACGCGAGGGCTTTTTAATGTTTTAACGATCACAAAATGATTCGTATTACGTGTGACGGAAAAGTGATCGGAGATGAGTTTGAATGACATTTAATTTTTGTTACAGGATAGGGCTTGTAGAAGATTATCACGAAAAAGAGAGGATGGGTAGACGACATTGCTGTGTTGCCCGGTTCGTTGTTGTGATAAAATCACCTCAACATGCAATCTACGAAATCCTTCGACACGATCATTGCCCTTTCTCCTTTGCTTTTTGCGGCGTATTTTTGGCGGTTTTCTATTTTTGGAATTCCCACAACCGTGTTGGAAGTGTTTGTGTATGGATTGTTAGGCGGATGGCTTTTGCTTTGGGTCATTGCGAAACGCCCGCTGCGTTGGAACGCCACTTTGCGCTGGATGCTGGGCGGTGCACTTTTTATTGTGGCGGGTGCTTTGATTGGCTTAATAGCAAGCCCCGCTACTTTTGATTTACCCAGCGGCGAACTACTCAATGCTAAACGCGTAGGCGCAGGGATTTTTAAAGGCTGGGTGCTCACCCCTGTGGTTTACTTTTGGGTGCTCACACAAATGATTGATTCCGCCAAAAAAGCAGAGCGACTTTTGAAATGGTTCGTTTATTCCGCTGCTTTGATTGTGCTGATTGGCTTTATCATGATGGCTTGGGGACACGGTTTTACCTATGACCATCGCTTTAGCGCGTTTTTTGAATCCGCCAATCAACTTGCCCTTTATTTGGTGCCGGCCACTTTGCTGAACGCCTACTTTGTGTTTCACGAAGTGCACGATCATAAAAAGGAGCAGTGGTTTGATATTCTCCTGCTTGTTTTTCTATCGGTAGGACTTTTTTTAACTCAATCGTATGCCGCCATGCTGGCCGCTTTTGGGTCGTTAACCCTTTACGGACTTTATTACTGGTACACCCATAAACGAGAATCGAAAATTATTTCCTTGGCACTGGCCGCCTTGTTTTTTACTTTTGCCCTAGCGCTTGTCAGCCAAATGAACACTCCCAAGTTTAAACAATTTTTGGATTTCGAAAATCGGTCCAGCACCACCGTACGGCTCGAAATTTATCAAACGTCGCTGCATTTGATCAAAGAACATCCCTTTACCGGCATTGGCCCGGGGCTTTTTCAGGCCAACTATCAAACCAATGTTGAAAATGTGCTGAACGAAAACCGCCCCGAAACCGAGGAGCATCGGTATCCGTTGGAGTGGAATATGCCCCATGCGCACAATATTTTTCTGGGTTTTTGGCTGAATGCGGGCTTGCTGGGACTGATTGGATTTTTGCTGGTTTTAGCCTGGAGTCATCGAAAGTTTACGTATCCACTGATCGCTCTGTGGGGCATTGTGGCCCATGGACTGTTTGATATGCCGTTTTGGAAGAACGACTTGGCGATGATTTTTTGGATGTTGATGGCTTGTATTATTGTTCTTCAAACCCATGAAACTCGTACCGCTTAAATCACCGCTGATTCAACCCGGCGACGATCTCGTTCCGATTTTGCTAGAGTCACTTGCGAATGCAAAATTGCGCCTGAATGACGGAGATGTTGTGGTGATCGCCGGTAAAGTGATTGCCTACAGCCAAAACCGCCTACGAACGGTTTCGACCCCGGGGGAATTTCGGGCAGTGGTGGACGAAGAAGCCGACCAGGTGGTCGGTAAGGGAGCCATGCGCCTAACGATCAAAAACTCGATTCTGATTCCCAACGCGGGGGTGGACCACAGCAACGCTCCCAAGGCGCAGGTGGTGCTTTGGCCCCAGGACCCGTTTGGGGCGGCACGCACTTTGCGTGCTCAACTGATGACTCATTTTGGACTGGCTGAACTGGGTGTTTTGGTGATCGATTCGCATTGCGTGCCGCTGCGCATGGGCACCGTTGGCATTGCGCTCGGCTTTGCCGGCTTCAGAGGCGTGAGTGATCAACGCACCAAAAAAGATCTATACGGCAAACCGATGAAATACACCCAAATTGCCGTGGCCGATAACCTGGCCTGCGCCGCCAATGTGCTGATGGGCGAAACCAACGAATCCACCCCGTTTGTGGTGATTCAAAACGCTCCGGTGCAAATGACGGACCAGGTGTTTACCCAAGCCGATTACGCCATTGAACCCAAGGACTGTATTTTTAGCGAACTCTATTCAAATTTTGGCGATAAAATGGTATAATGGGGAGATGTAATTTGAGTTATGAAGCTACCGGAAGAATCTCGTTTGGTTAAAAATAAAATCGCTGGCCTGATTCGCACCCTATGCGACGAACGTGGTGTGAATAGGGCTATTTTTAAAAAATTCAGACCGATTATTCGGGAGCTTCTTGCAGAAATCTCTGACGAACATCCCGATAACCCTGCCCCCATGATTGCCAAAGAACTCATTCCTCGTCTTCAGGCAGTTATGGGTGATTTTGATGCAAGATCTGACGATGACCAACAAGCGGCTGAATTCATTCGAGAATTTTCAGATAAATATGCGCGCGTTCTTCGCATCCATGCCGTTGAGGTGGATCGCGATTATTATCGCGACTTACTCAGTCATCATGGCATCCATTGCTGGAATGAACTGTATGAATGTGGACCAACTAAATTTCGCAAGCTTAAATTGGGTGAGTATGGAACAGGTCATTTATTTGCAGGGGCGGTTTTGGGTCGGGTTTTGGGTAGACCGGTTGATTTCCCAATATTACGAGAAATTGCTGATGTCCTTAAGCTACCAGAAATTACCGAGAATCGTCGTGACTATTTACGGGATGAGCTGACTAAGCAACATATTTATTGTCGCAACGGGCTCCGGCTTTGCGGCCCAAGCCAGTTTACTGAGCTTAACTTTGAAGGGTTTGGAAAAGGCTTTGGATTTGCTTCTGCGGTATTGGGGAAACCTGTTGGTCAAAAAATAAAAATTTCTGCTCTTGATGCGATGGCGGATGTACTTAAACTCGAAGAATTTTCGGAAGAACAACGTGACTATTATCGTTCTCTCATCGAAGCTCATGGTGTTGATAACGAAGAGGAACTGATCAAAAAGGGGGTTTTGTGGTTTCGCGCTGCTCAGTTTGGCCCTATTGGTAAAGGAAGGAAATTGGCTAAAGCGATTCTTGGTGACCCTAGTGGTTACGATGTTAGTATTCCTCTACTTCGTAAAATTGCCCATGAGGTTAAATTGTAAGTTTTTGTGGACCACTTTTATAACTCGCATTATGATGAGCATGCTTATTTAAGATATTTGCATGTCCTCCCTTGCTTTTTTATCTTCCACCGGTGGAACCAACTTGCAATCGTTTATCGACGCCAAAGCCCGGGGCGATTTTGAACCGCGAATAGCGTGTTTGATCACCAATAAATTGGATTGCGGAGCGGCTGAAAAAGCCAAGGCAGTTGGGATTCCGGTTTATTTTGTGGATCCGAGCGGCAAAAGCCGCGAGCAGTATGACCGCGAGGTGATGGAGGTATTGGAGCACTGTGCACCGGACCTAGTGGTGCTCGGCGGTTACATGCGCATTATTGGCCCCGAAATGGTTCGTGCGTATCCGCGAAAAATAGTGAATGTGCATCCGTCGTTACTCCCCAAACACGCGGGGTTGATGGCAATGCAGGCGCATCAGGCGGTTTTGGACGCCGGTGAATCCGAAACGGGAATGACGATCCACTTTGTGGATGAAGGCGTGGACACCGGCGAGGTGGTTTTGCAAAAATCCGTACCGGTGAACGTGGGCGATACCGCTGATATTCTAAAAGATAAGGTTCAAGCGCTCGAAAAGGAGTGGTACCCAAAAGTGGTGCAACACTTGCTCGAAGCATGATACACTGGGGGTATGGATTTATTCACCCGCTGGATAGCACAGCGACGTAGAAATTTATGGCAACACCCCCTATGGAAGGCATTTCAGTCTGCACTGGGATACACTACATGGAACGTAGAATCGGGTAGTGCCAGTGCCCTTTTAATCGCTCGTCCGTTGGGTTTTGGCCAACGCTGGATCGAGGTTCCTCGAGGTCCACTTTTTGGTTCGCCGGATGACTTGCCTGCATTGATGCAGAAAATCAAGAAAATCGGGCGGGACAGCGGAGCGGTTTTTATTCGCTTTTCTTGCTACGATCCGGCTTTTTTTGAGGTATTTCCTATGCTAAAACCCACCCCGTATGATCGCCACCCTCAAACCAGCTTGGTGCTTGATCTTACCCAGGAACACGAGGCGATTTTAGAGCAGATGAAGCCCAAGGGGCGCTATAACATTCGCGTGGCTCAGCGCCATGGCATCGAAGTGGCTCCATCCGATAATTTAGAGGCGTTTTATACTTTATTGAATCAAACCGGAAACCGCGACGGATTCGGCGTTCATCCTATGGCCTATTACGAAGAAATGGTCGATCAGCTGGACGGATCTTTAGAGTTGATGATGGCCTATTACAATGATGAGCCCGTGGCAGGTGGTATTTTTATTTTTGTGGATGAATGGGCAATTTATTACTACGGCGCTTCGGATCATGCGTTTCGCCCCTACATGGCCCCCTACCTTTTACAATGGGAGGCGATCAAAGAAGGAAAGCGTCGTGGGTGTCGCTATTACGACTTTTTAGGCATCGCTCCCACCGATGATGCGCGTCATCCTTGGGCCGGGGTTACGGATTTTAAAAAAAAGTTCGGTGGAAATGTGATGGAATATCCTCAGGCACGCGACCTGGTTTTAAAGCCGTTTTGGTACTCCCTATACCGACTTTATAAAGCGCTCAAAAAATAAATGCACATTCTTAATTTATCTACCAAAGGGCGCACCGGCATGATCAAAATCAATGATTTGGTTCAAGCGGCCGTAGTGGATATGAAACTCAACCAGGGAATTGTTACGATCTATTGCCCGCATTCTACCGCCGGGATTACAATTAATGAAAGTGACGATCCGGCTGTGCAAAGGGATATTTTGCATCGTTTGGACGACTTGGTTCCGCTGAATCTGGACTATGAGCACCATGAAAATAATTCAGACGCTCACATCAAAGCATCGTTGATCGGTTCGTCGGTGCAAGTGTTTGTGGAAGAGGGTACAGTGCGATTGGGGCAATGGCAGGCGATCTATTTTTGCGAATTCGACGGCCCTAGAAATCGAGAGCTGTGGCTGAATCATTAAAATATTTTTTCTTTTTGTCTATATATTTTTCAATCTTTCGTTTGTCATGCACGCAACCTAGGTTGTATATTTTTTTTGTACAATAAAAAATAAAAACGTTGACTACTCTTTCGCTTCGCAAAATTTTGACTGTGTTGATCGCTACCGCTCTTTTGACGGGCGTTCTTTCTTTGAATACGTTCGCGGCCGTGGAATGTGACCAAGATGGAGATGGATACATCTCTATTCCGGCGCGAGTGATGCAGGCCGTTGGAGTTCAAGAATACGATGAAAACGGAAATTACCCTGCCGACCAGTGGCAAGTGTTTTTCTCAATATCAAGCTGCCGATAAAACGGAGGCAGAAACCTGTACCGGTTTGAATTTTAAAAAAGGGGCTGAACCTACCCGTTGCGATTCGCCTACGCTCAGTGCCAATAGCAATGTGTACGACCCCTCTGTGGTTTCTACCGCTCCACGTGGCGCTCAAGTAAACCCGGCTGCCTTTGATGCCCCAAACAATGGAATTGATGAAAATTGTGACGGTGAAGATGGTAAACTCATATCCCCCTCTTTGGGTCAAGATAAAGATTTAGGCAATTTGGTGGACAGTGTGGTACGTTTGTTGGGGCGCGTGGTGGTGGTGGTTTCGATTGTGATTATGATCTGGGGTGGTGTGCTTTATGCAACCGCTGCCGGAGATGAACAAAAGACCGGTAAAGCTCGCAAGGCGATACTCGGTGCGGTGATCGGGCTAATTGTTGGTCTGTTGGCGCCAACCATTGTAAACTTAATCGCGTCCAACCTGGTTTAGTCAAACAAAAACAAAAAAAAATAAAAGAGGCCTGTCGTACCAATTGAAGAATGACGGGCCTTTTTTTATGCCTTATTTTTTCTCTTTTAGTTCTTCGATTTGGTCACGTAAGTCGGCTGCTTTTTCAAATTCCAAATTCTGAGATGCCAATTCCATTTGCCTTTCAAGCTCTTTAATCAAAGACCCTAGCGCCTCTTTGGGCACCTTGGTTTTATCATACTTTGCCTTGGGCTTGCCCGAGGTTTGCGAGATGTCTTTGACCGCTTTTTGAATGGTTTGAGGCGTAATGCCGTGCGCCTTATTGTGGGCTATTTGAATAGCCCGACGTCGATCGGTTTCGCCGATCGCCCCTTTCATGGCGTCGGTTTCACTGTCTGCATAAAGAATCACCCGCCCATTGGCGTTACGTGCCGCGCGGCCAATGGTTTGAATCAGCGCATCGCGCGAGCGAAGGAACCCTTGTTTGTCGGCGTCCAGAATGGCTACCAGGGATACTTCGGGCAAATCAAGCCCTTCGCGTAGCAGGTTAATTCCAACAATCACGTCGATCTCGCCCAGGCGAAGGGCGCGTAGAATTTCGATTCGTTCGATCGTATCGATATCGGAATGCAGGTATTTTACTTTTACATCGGCTTCCAACAAGAAGTCGGTCAGTTTTTCGGAAGATTTTTTGGTTAACGTTGTGATGAGCACTCGCTATTTTTTGGCTACAGTCGCCTTTATTTCTGCCAATAAATCATCAATTTGGTGCTTGGTGGGCCGCACGGAAATGGTAGGATCCACTAAACCGGTAGGCCGAATGATTTGTTCCACAATGCCTTCGGGCGGGGTGTGCTCGTATTCATATTTGCTCGGGGTTGCCGACACGTAGATCGCTTGTTTGATATGCCCTTCAAATTCCTCGAATTTCAACGGACGATTATCGTGAGCGCTGGGCAGCCGAAATCCATGCTCGATCAAGCTTTGTTTGCGCGAATAGTTTCCGTTGTGCATGCCGCCGATTTGCGGAATGGTGATGTGCGACTCGTCGATGACCATTAAAAAATCATCCGGAAAGTAGTCGAGCAATGTGGCCGGTTGCTCACCGGGCTCGCGGCTGTTGATGTAACGAATGTAGTTTTCAATTCCGCTGGTATACCCGGTTTCGAGCATCATTTCCAAGTCGTATTCGGTACGGGTTTTCAGCCGCTCGGCTTCCACCAGGCGGCCGGATTCCTTAAAGTACTGATAGCGTGCTTCAAGGTCGGCCCGGATTTGCTCGACGGCCTTTTCTACATGCTCTTTGGTGGTTACATTATGCTTGGCAGGAAATAATTTGACCGCTTTGAGTTCTTGCAGGATTTCGCCCGTGAATGAATCGGCCTCTTGAATCGATTCAATTTCATCTCCAAAGAACTCCAGTCGAAACATTTTTTCGGTGCTGGCAGGAATGATTTCGACCGTATCACCCAGCACATGGAACATCCCGCTTTTAAACTCATTGTGCGAGCGTTGATATTGTAGATCGGTGAGCTTGCGGAGCAATTTATCCCGTTTTACAAAATCCCCCACCTTGAGTTCAATGGCCAACGCTTCGTAGCTGGTCACATCACCCAATCCATAAATAGCCGAAACCGATGCCACAATGAGTACGTCGGAACGGGTTAACAAGTTGTGCGTGGCCGCATGTCGAAATCGATCAATTTCTTCGTTGATGGACGCATCCTTTTCGATGTAAGTGTCGGTGTTGGCAATATACGCTTCGGGCTGATAGTAATCATAATAGCTTACAAAGTAAGACACCGCGTTGTCGGGAAAGAATTCCTGAAATTCGGTGCATAGCTGGGCGGCCAGGGTTTTATTGTGAGCCAAAACCAGGGTGGGCTTTTGAATTTGAGCCACTACGTTGGCCAGCGTAAATGTTTTTCCGGAACCGGTCACCCCTAAAAGCGTTTGGTGTTTTTGACCGGACTGTAGGCCTTTCACCAATTTTTTAATCGCCCCCGGCTGATCACCCGCTGGCTGCATTGCTGATTTTAGTACAAATCGCTCCATTCAGTTAGTTAGATGCATAGCAGATGGATGATACCTAAGAATCCGCGCAGGATCAACCTAGAACACTAAGAAGATCTTTGTTTTTCTGTTTTTGACGGTGTTTTTTAAGCTCCACTTTTTTGATGATGTTTTTTTCTAGCTTCATCACTTTAATTTCCAATGGCCCCACTACAATCACTTCGTTTGCTTCGGGAAAGCGCTTGAGCTCTTCGAGCACCACCAAGCTAATTACAGCGTGCTCGGGCGCGTCTAAATTCAGTTTCATGGTTTGATTGATTTTTCCGATCGTTACTTCTCCGTCGGCCTCCCATACCTGGGCATCTAATTTGGTTATTTTCGGCTCTTTTACCTCTTTTTTAACTTGCATGCCCGTGGCTTCTTTGAGCAAATCGCCCAATGTAACCACCCCGATGGTTTGACCGTGTTCGTCGACCACAATCGCCATGCGCTGCTCCTCTTCTTTAAGCGATTTAAACAGAGCGGACAAGGAAGCTGAGCCGGGTACAACCACGGGGGCAAGCAGGTGCCGCGCTAAAAGGGGAACTTTGTTTTTTGAGCGAAAGGTGGCTTCCACTAACTCATGAAAGTCGATTACCCCTTTTATATTATTCAAATCTTCCTCGAAAACGGGGTAATGAGTGTGGGTATGTTCATTAAAAAAGCGTACCAGTTCGGAATGAGTTGCATTGATGTTGATCGCCTCGATGTTTTTAAAAAGCGTCATTATGTCCTTTGTTTCGGTTTTACTGAATTTAAGGATTTGCTGAATAAAAATCGCTTCTTGTTCACTGATCACCCCTTCTTCCGCTCCGATTTGTAAAATAGCCTGAATTTCATTTTGAGTGGCCGTAATGACATCACGTTTTTTGAGCTTAAGCAGCTTGCGGATCATAATGGCGGTCTTTTCAAAAATTATCACCACGGGAGTAACCCCCCACACAAACCACCGCAGGGGATAGGCAACCGTTTGGGCTATTTTTTCGGGAAATCGCAAAGCCATCGTTTTAGGAATAATACTGCCAAACGCGATTAATAACACTGTGAATACTGCCGTAAATGCTGTGATTTCGCCCTCCCCGAACCAATGGATCCCCAGCAAAGTGGCGTACACGGTGGCCACAATGTTCACCATTTGATTGGTGATCAAAATGATGATCAAAACTCGTTGCGGGGTTTTTTTAAGAATGGTTATCGCATTGGTCCCCCAGCGTTTTTCTTTTTGCATTGCCCGCAAGCGCGGCTCGGTGACGGTGGTTAAGGCAATTTCGGATGCCGAAAGCATGCCCGAAGCCGCCATGAGTGCAATAATAAAAATCAGCATAAAAAAGGTTTCCCTTCATTATACCATTTTTTGGCTTTCTTTTCCAGAAAAAACCTTTGGCTACGTCAACAATTCGTATCCGGTTTCGGTGACCGCCACCGTGTGCTCAAAATGAGCAGAAAGGCTGTGATTACTGGTAATCACCGTCCATCCGTCGTTGGCGGTAAACACCTTGCCATTCCCCGTCATGGCCGAAATAGGTTCGATCGCCAGCACCATGCCGGCTTTTAGTTTGGGGCCAGACCCTTTGCTGCCTTTATTAAGAATTTCGGGGGCTCGTGAAGTTCTTTGCCCACCCCATGCCCTGTGCACTCCACAATCGGGGCGTATCCTTGGTCTTCGAGCGTTTTTTGGATGACATAAGAGATGTCCCCTACGTGCGCGTCGGGTCGAACGACTTTAATGGCGTTATCGAGGGCTTTTTTGGTGGTTTTTACAAAATGGGCCACCTCGGGCGATACGGTTCCGACCATCGCAGTGATGCAGGCATCGGTATGCAAACCTTTGTAATAAACTCCACAATCTAAGCCGATAATGTCGCCCTCTTCCAAAACAATCTCTTCATCGGGGATACCGTGCACAGCCTCTTCGTTTACCGACATACAAACCGAAGCGGGAAACCCATACATTCCTTTAAATCCCGGCGT
Organism: Candidatus Peregrinibacteria bacterium; assembly: GCA_016699515.1. Taxonomy (GTDB): domain Bacteria; phylum Patescibacteriota; class Gracilibacteria; order UM-FILTER-43-11; family UM-FILTER-43-11. The sequence goes on from CP064978.1 coordinate 1,143,328, forward strand.
GCACCCTTCGTGTGAACGAATGAATTCTTCAGCTATTGTATCCAACTGCTTTAAATTCACACCCGGTTTGACGTGACGGTGGAGCAATTCGAGCGTTTGCTTTAAAATCGCCCCTGCATGACGCATAGCATCAATTTCGGCCGCTGTTTTAATAGGAATGACTTGTTTCATTTTACATTAAAGGCTCGATTCCGGCAGCCAAATCGGCGGCGACCTGCTCGATTCCCTGCTCTCCGTTCACTTCGACCAAATGGCCGGCGGTGCGAAACGATTCGATCACCGGAACGGTTTGTTGCTGGTAATGATCAAGCCGGCGGCGCATTACGTCTTCGGTGTCATCTTGTCGTCCGCGGCTCATCATGCGCTCGATCGCTACCTGTTCCGATACCGTAATAAGGACCGCGCTGGCCTGGCGGCCGTGATTTGCGAGTCGTTCCAGCAGCATTTCGGATTGCCCAAGCGTACGGGGAATCCCATCGAAAAGGATGGCATGACTATTGCTCAATCGATCCAAATAAATATCGACTACCTCCATAATCGTTTCATCATCTACCAGATTACCGGATTCTACCGTTTGCTTGATTTTCATCCCTAATTCCGATTCGGATGCAATCATATTGCGCAATTCGGCTCCCATTTCAAAAATGGTCAGGCCGAATCGTTCCGCCAAGAACTTGGCCTGTGTCCTTGCTGCCCGAGCCTTGCATTCCGAAAAGTATTAAATCCATTTGGTTTTAGGGTTAAGAAATAAGGATTAAGGAGTAGGCAACTTAATTCTTACCTTCCGACTTAACCCTGCGCGCTCCTAATATAGCTTGTCGTAATCGTGCATCACCAATTGAGCATCGATTTGGCGAATCAATTCAAGAATCACACCCACCATCTTTTGAATGTTTTCGGCCACCTGTTCGGGATTAAAGGTAACGCTTACGTAAAAGTACGAGAAGGCGATGATCAATAAGAAATAGACGGCTAAGTATAAATAGCTAGGGCTGTTTGCGTTCAGATATTTGGTGATGAAGTCAGCAATGGTGCGTAGTGCTTGTGAGCTGGACAGCGTAAAGAACTGCGCAACCACCGAAGGAAACGTGATCATGGAAATGGCAAAAATGATCGGGATCATTCCAGCTTGATTGACACGAATCGGCAATGAGGAATCCCCCCCACGCGTTGCGCGTGATGCGTAGGTAATTGGAATTTTTCGTTGACCTTCCGAGATCAAAACCACCGCAATCAACATGCCCAAAGTTACCAAAGAGAACAAGATGAAGTCGGTCATGCGGCTGCTATCGCCTGCTTGGAACGTGCCAAACATTTGGCCCAATACAGTTGGAATTCCGGAAATAATTCCCGAAAAGATGATGAGAGAAATTCCGTTTCCGATTCCTTTTTCGGTGATGAGTTCTCCGAGCCACATCAACAAAACGGTTCCGGCGACGACAATGAGCATGATGGGCAAAATAACCCCCCATTGACTAGCGTTGGGAATCAATGCGCCTCCTGAGCTTTGATTCAACAACACAATCATTCCATAAGACTGCATGATGGCAAGAGGGATGGTTAGCCAGCGTGTGTACTTGTTGATCACGCGTTGACCATCCATTCCATCTTTCGAAAGCTCTTCTAATTTGGGCACCACCACGGTCATTAGCTGCATGATAATGGAGGCATTGATGTAGGGGGAAAGCCCCATCAACACAATCGAAAAGCTTTCCATGGAACCCCCGGTTAGAGCGGAAAATACGCCCAGCAGGGTGTTTTGATCGAAAATATTGGTTAATACGGTGCGGTCCACGCCTGGCACAGAAATATGGGCGGCCACGCGGAAAACCAGCAAAATGAACAACGTAAACAAAATGCGTTTGCGTAAAGTTTTTGACTGCCAGATTTGATGTAGATATTTGAACACTTTTTGTCGGAGTTAAGAGTTAATAATTAAGAGTTAAGAGTTGATATATTCCTATTATTTTAACTCAGCGTAGCGATTTAACTCTTAATTCTTAACTGGTTTAGAGCACACTTCCGCCAGCTGCAACGATTTTTTCTCGCGCGGTTTTAGAGACTTTGTGAATCTTCACCGTCAATTTGCGCTCGATGATTCCATGACCCAAAATTTTAACGGGTTCGGCTTTTTTGCGAATGAGTTTTCTTTCCAGCAAAGTGATCATGTTTACTTCCTCGCCGTCTTTAAACCGGTTAAGGTCAGCCACATTCAACACCTGGAATTCAGCGCGATTTGGATTTTTAAACCCACGCAACTTGGGCAAACGAGAGATGATTGGAGTTTGTCCTCCTTCAAAACCTGGGCGTACGTTTCCGCTTTTGCGTTGTCCTTGCCCTTTACACCCACGACCCGAAAAGGTGCCGTGCCCGGATCCGTTTCCACGTCCCAAGCGCTTTTTGGAATGAATGGAGCCTTGCTTTGGTTTAATTGAATTGAGTTGCATGATTATATTAGTTAGTAGAGAGCGTAGTTAGTAGAGTGCAGATTGAATTATTTTTCTTTGGCTGGCTTTTCCGCTTTCTTTTCGACCTTTGGCGCTGGCTTTTCTTCTTTCACCACCGACTGCTTTTCTTCTTGATGAGGCATTAATGGTTTTAGCTTTTGCAGAGCGCGCAATGCCGCTTGGGCAGTTACCACTTTATTGTTGGTGCCATGATTCTTGCTCAACACGTTTTTAACCCCGGCCAAATTGAGCATTTTACGCAATGAACCTCCTGCGATCACTCCGGTACCAGGTGCAGCGGGCATCAACATCATTCGAGCTGCCTTGTATTTCACATCCACGTAATGAGGAATGGATCCGTCTTTGGTGATGGGAACTTGAATGAGCGATTGTTTGGCGCGGCTAACGGCCTTTTTAATGCCATTCACCACTTCCGTAGCTTTTCCGAGTCCGATTCCTACCCGACCTTTTTGATCCCCAATGGCAACCAGCACGCGGAAACGAAGGCGGCGACCTCCTTTAACCACACGAGTTACACGATTGATCTTAAGGACCAATTCTTCGAATTCTTTTACTTCTTTTTGGAAGCTCTGAGATTTATTGTGTTGTTTCTTAGACATTAGTGGGTAGTTATAAATGGTTAAGTTGACGAGGATTAAAAGGTGAGACCTCCTTCTCGGGCGCCTTCGGCCAATGCTTTCACACGGCCGTGGTACAAGTACCCGCCGCGATCGAATACGCATGCGTCCACTTTTTTGCCCTTTGCCGCCTTAGCAATTTCCTTTCCAACCTCTTTTGCCTGGTCGATACCAGTGCCTTTTTTCATCTTTAAAGAGGAAGCAGACGCCAATACCGTGCCGGCCTGGTCATCGATCAATTGCGCATAGATAGCGCTGTTGCTGCGGTAAACCGATAGGCGAGGAGCCGAAGGGGTGCCGCTAAGCTTGGCGCGGATGCGTGCGTGACGGCGCTTGCGAAGATTTTCTTTTTGAGACGACATAACAATAAGTTAGTAAAATAGTGAATTCGTTTATTTAGAAGCGGTTTTACCTGCTTTGCGGCGGACAAATTCGTCTTTGTAACGAATCCCTTTACCCTTGTAAGGTTCTGGTTCGCGGTAGGAACGAATTTCAGCGGCTACTTGCCCAACCTTTTGCTTATCAATTCCGCTCACAATGATCATATTCTTATTTTCTTTATCCATTTCTACCAATACTCCTTCCATCACTGCGTATTCTACTGGATGAGAAAAACCAAGGTTGAGGGTGACTTTTTTTCCGGCGGCAGCAGCGCGGTATCCCACTCCAATCACTTCCAATTTCTTTTCAAATCCTTTGGACACCCCAATGATCATGTTATTGATGATGGAACGGGTAAGCCCATGGAATGCTTTTGCTTCTTTTGAGTCCCCTTTTCGTTTTACCACTACTTCGCCTTCTTGTTGCAAGACGGTTACGTATTCTGGAGTGACAGCGAATTCCAGTTCGCCTTTGGTTCCTTTTACTTTAACCAGGGTGTCCTGAAGAGTGATTTCAACTCCGCTGGGAATGGTGATGGGTCGTTTTCCTATTAGTGACATAATTACTATGATTACTGATTACGTATTGTTAATTACTTATTGGATGGATTACCAAATTTGACATAGATATTCGCCTCCCACTCCCGCTTTGCGTGCTTCATCTCCGGTCATTACTCCTTTAGGAGTAGATAAAATAGAGATTCCGTAACCATTCAACACTGGTTTCACATCAGCTTTTTGATGTAAATGCGTTGACCTGGCTTGCTAACGCGCTTGAGTTGGATCGAAGGGTGTGAGGGGTCAAACTCAATTTCAATCTCTTGAAATTGGTTGTTTTTAACCACTGTATAATTACGAATGAATTGTTGCTTCTTCATTACCTCTAGCACTGCTACTTTCAGCTTGGAATGAGGAGCGATGGTTTTCTTTTGACGTGCTGCCACTGCATTTCGGATTCTGGTGAGCAAATCAGCAATTGGATCGGTGTTCATAACGAGTTAGATTATAGATTTTAGGTGATAGATCTTAGATCGGTAGTGGTTTACCAGCTAGCCTTTTTCACTCCGGTAATTTCTCCTTCGGAAGCCAGCTCGCGGAAGGCGATACGGGAGATTCCAAAGAATCGCATATATCCACGGGGACGGCCGCTGATGGTGCAGCGGTTTTTTAGACGCGTTCGGCTGGAGTTCTTTGGCAAAAGGTGCAATTTGGCATATTCGCCTTTTTCCTTGAGCTCTTGGCGCTTTTTTGCAAAGCGTTCAATCATTTTACGTCTTTTTGCTTCCCGGGCGATGAGTGATTTTCGAGCCATTCTTTAATGGATTACGAATTAAAAGATTCAACAGTCCGCGTGAGCGGAGCTCATACATTATTTTGAGGATTCTTCTTTGGCTGCTTCAGCCTTAGGATCTTTTTTGAATGGGAATCCCATGTTTTCAAGCAATACCATCCCTTCGTCGTTCGTTTTAGCGGTTGTTACAATGGTGACTTGCAAGCCATGCACATTATTCACGTCGTCAGGATTGATTTCGGGGAACACTAGTGCCTCTCTGAATCCCAAGTTGTAATTTCCGTTTCCGTCGAATGATTTTCGGTTTAATCCGCGGAAATCACGCACACGGGGGATGACTACATTCACCAAGCGATCGATGAAGTCGAGCGCACGTTCACCACGAAGGGTAGTGCAGATACTGATCGGCATTCCTTTGCGGAGTTTAAAGTTAGACACCGCCATTTTTTTTTTTGGAGCTGGTCTTAGGGGTCAAATCATCTAAGCGTTCCCCGGAAACTTTGCACACTCGATATTTCTTTCCGTTTTCGATCACGTATCCAATGCGGGTGGCTTTTTTGGTCTTGGGACAGATCACCATTACCTTGGAAGCATCCATTGGTGCTTCGTATTGAATGCGTTGTCCGGCTTGTTGGGGAGTGCTTTTGATGTGGCGAGTGCGTATGTTTACCTTTTCGACCACAACACGATTGGTCTTTTTGTAGACGCGCATCACTTTTCCGGTTTTTCCCTTGTACTTTCCGGCAATTACAACGACGTTGTCATTAACTTTGATCTTCATTGCTTAGATTATAGGTGTTAGATGATAGGTGTTCGACTTTGGACTTATAGATTATGAGTGCTACGAGCCTCTACAATCTAAAATCTAGAATCTTTTATAGTACTTCGGGAGCCAAAGAAATAATTTTTTGGTACCCTTTGGCGCGCAATTCACGAGCGATAGGACCGAATACGCGAGTCCCCTTGGGTTGGCCGTCCTTGTTTACGATCACACAGGCATTTTCATCGAATCGTACGTAGGACCCATCTTGACGACGCACATTGTTGGTGGTGCGCACGATAACGGCACGCTCAACCGAATGGGCTTTTACCACTCCTTTTGGAGCAGATTTCTTGATCGCTACTACGATGATGTCACCCACGTGGGCATAGCGTCTTTTGGAACCGCCGAGGACTTTAATACACATCACCTGCTTGGCGCCGGTATTATCAGCCACTTTGAGTAAGGATTGGGGTTGAATCATTGCAAGGGGGGGATTTAAAGTTTTAAATGAGAGTTTACTTAGGGGTGCTTATTAACCAACAACTTTCCAACGTTTTAACTTGCTTGTTGGGCGTGTTTCGGCAATGGTCACTACGTCGCCCACATTGTATTTTGAACTGTCTTCACAGTGAGCATAGAATTTTTTGGACACTTTATAATTCTTGTTGTATTTGGGGTGCTTAATGTCACTGGTCACCGTAACCACGAGGGTTTTCTGCATTTTATTACTGGTGATGTGTCCGGTTTTTGTACGCATAGCGTTAGTTTAAAAGGTAATGAAAAAATTATTTAGTGGAGACTTGAGCGGCTGACTCGGCCTGAATTTCGTTCAACATGGTTGTAACACGAGCAATCATCTTTTTAGTTTTTTGCGCTTTGCTCGTATTCTTTTCGTGCTTGGTTTGAATACCAATCCGAATTTTTTGGAGCTCCACTTTAGCAGTATTCAGCTCTTTGAGCAATTCTTTTTCGGTGAGTGCGCGTAATTCCTTAATGGTCATGATTTTGGTAAGAATGAATTAAAAAGATGATTAAGCGTGACGAACCACAAACTTGGTTTTTACCGGCAATTTGGCATTCGCCAAGCGGAATGCTTCACGTGCGACTTCTTCGGTCACACCTTCCATTTCGAATAGAATTCGCCCAGGCTTCACACGTGATACATAAAACTCAACACTTCCCTTTCCGGATCCCATCGGTACTTCGGACGCTTTGCGGGTGATCGAAATGTGAGGGAAAATACGAATCCAGATTTTTCCACCGCGCTTGATTGAGCGAGTCATTGCACGACGCGCCGCTTCGATTTGGCGAGAGGTTAGTTCGCCGGCGTCCTGGCATTTTAGGCCATATTGGCCAAAGCTTACATTGTTCCCCGTTTGTGAGCGGCCTTTCAAACCACCACGATCCCGGTGTAACTTTCGATATTTTTGCTTCTTAGGTTGTAACATCTTAGTAAGAAATAAGGATTAAGGATTTTAGGACTAAGCGGCAACTTCGCCTTTCTTTTTGAAAATCATTCCTTTGTAGATCCACACTTTAATTCCAATCACACCGTATGACGTGTTGGCGATCACACTAGCGTAATCAATATCGGCACGCAGTGTGTGCAGAGGAATATTTCCCTCTTTAAAGTGTTCTCGGCGAGCGATTTCCACTCCATTCAAGCGACCTGAAATTTGAATCTTTACTCCTTTTGCACCCGATTCCAATGCCTTTTGCAAGGACGCTTTTAAGGCGCGGCGATAAGCAATGCGGCGTTCGATTTGAGCGGCAATATTGCGCCCTACCAGTTCCGCACTAAGTTCGGGATGTGTCACTTCATGAATGTTTACGTCGATGCTGCGATTGAATTTTTTGCGAAGTGCATCTTTCAAATCCTCAATCATTGCCCCTCCTTTTCCAATCACCATTCCTGGCTTTCCTGCGTACACCTGAATGATGATGCGATTGGCGGATCGTTCAACTTCGATCGTGGTGACCGCTGCATTCTTTAGGCGTTCGTTGATTTCTTTGCGGATAGCCATGTCTTCAAGCAATGTTTTTGCAAAGTTTTTTGGGCCGGCATACCACTTGGAATCCCAAGTGCGAGAGAAACCGATACGAAAGCTTTTTGGATTAACTTTTTGTCCCATAGGGTGATTGTAAATGGATTAGGTGAGTACTAGGTGTAGATAAAGGGCTTATTTTGCAGCGTTTTTAGCAACTGCTTTCTTGGGAGCGCGAGTTCGTTTGGTAGGTTTTTTCACTTCTTTTTCCGCGGTAGGTGCGCCTACTTCCACCGTAATGTGCGCGGTACGCTTGCGAATGGGATGAGCACGCCCGCGAGAAACAGGCAATGAGCGCTTTAGGGTGGGCCCTTTTGTAACGATCACCTTGGTCACTTCGAGCTCTTCGAACGATTGTTTAAAGTTGTGTTTAGCGTTTGATGCTGCCGAATGAACCACTTTGTACAGAATGTCGGCCCCTTTTTTTGGAGTAAACTGCAGTGTTTCCAATGCGGTGTTCACCGATTTTCCACGAACCAATCCAGCCACTACATTGGCTTTTTTGGGTGAAATTCTGATGTTTCTGAGGATAGCTTTCATAACAAGGTGATAGATAATAGAGTTTAGTTAGAACGATTGAGACTTATTTTTGCTTTCCGCCGTGGGCCTTGAACTTACGAGTCGGTGCAAATTCTCCCAATTTGTGACCCACCATGTTTTCGGTTACGAAAACGGAAATGTGGGTTTTTCCATTGTGAACTCCGAAGGTGTGACCAACGAATTCCGGTGGAATGGCAGAAGCGCCACCCCAGGTGCGAACCACTTTTTTTGTCCGGAAGCGTCCAACAGAGAAACTTTCTTGAGAAGCTTTGGGTCAACGTGGAGCCCTTTTTTCAAACTTCGACTCATAACTTAAGGAATTAATGAATGAATAATGAATTATTTAGTACGGTTGCGGCGTTTAACAATCAAGCTGTTGCTCGCCTTCTTTTTACGACGGGTCTTTACACCCAAAGCCATTTTACCCCAAGGGGTTTTAGGAGCTTTTGGACCAATGGCCGTGTGCCCTTCTCCTCCTCCGTGCGGATGGTCGGTTGCATTCATCGACTTACCAAGCACTTGAGGGCGACGACCCATCCAGCGCATACGACCCGCTTTACCAATCACAATATTGCTGTGATCCAGATTGCTCACCACTCCGATGGTTGCGTAACAAGATTTGTCGAAATAGCGCACTTCTCCGGAAGGCAACATCACTTGAGCCAAATCTCCATCCAATGAAACGACCTTTCCTGACGATCCGGCTGAACGGATGATTTTAGAACCTTGTCCGGGTTGCATTTCCAAATCGTGAATGCTGAATCCAACCGGAATGTTATTGAGCTGCATCGAATTTCCGGTTTTTACTTTCGCTTTTACACTGCAGATCACTTGGTCGTCGACTTTCAGCCCTGTAGGAGCCACGATGTAGCGGCGTTCCCCATCGGCATAAACCAAACGGGCAATGAACGCGGTTCGATTTGGATCGTATTCAACGCTCTCTACACGAGCGGGAATATCCAACTTGGTGTAGCGCTTTGCATCAATCATGCGAATGCGGCGTTTAGCGCCTCCCCCACGGTGTCGCACAGTAATGCGACCTTGGTTATTACGACCTGAGTTTTGTTTGCGAGGCATGAGCAAACTTTTCAGTGGCTTGCTTTCGGTTAGCTCTTCAAACGAGTTAACACTCATGTTGCGTCGGCCCGCAGACGTTGGTTTATACTTTTTAACTGGCATTAGGATTGAAATTTATTGAAATCGATCGACTTTTCACCATGAAGGGTTACAATGGCTTTTTTAGCCGCTTGGCGTTTGGTCATGGTTCGACCACGACCTACCAAACGTACTTTTTTACCAACCGGGATCACGTTGACGCTTTCCACTTTGACTCCATACGCCGCTTCGACCGCTTTTTTCACTTCGATCTTATTGGCGCTGGGGTGTACCAGAAAGGTGAACTTGTGTGCCGCATGTGCAGTGGCACTTTTTTCGGTAATGACCGGTGACTGTAAAACCTGAGTTAATTCCATGGGATCAAATTAGTTTAAGAAGTGTTCCTCGGCTTTTTTTAGAGCCGTTTCTAAAAACATCACTTTTTCGTACTTCAGCAAATCGTGTAGATTAAGGTATTCTACAGCTATTACTTTTACATTCGGCATGTTGTTTGCTGATTTTTCAAGCATCTCATTCGATTCTGCCGTTACAATCAACAACGAACGTTCTACGGGCAGTTTTTTTAGCAAATCGGCGAAGACCTTCGTTTTTGGCTGTGCAACTTCGTATTTATCAAGCGCAAAAACGGCATTGTCGGCGGCTTTCTGAGAAAGGCCGGAAAACAGAGCAGCGCGACGAGCCTTTTTAGGCATTTGTTTGGTGTAATTGCGTTCATTGGTAGGACCAAACACAATTCCTCCTCCTCTCCAGATTGGGTTACGGCTTGAACCAAAGCGAGCGCGGCCGGTCCCTTTTTGACGCCATGGTTTTTTTCCTCCTCCACGCACTTCTCCGCGTTTTTTTACGGTCGCGTTGGCTTGACGCCCGTTGGCCAATTGACGGATGAGCGCAAGACGCATGAGTTCGTCGTTTACCGGAACGCTAAACAAACTGGTGTTTACATCGATGGTGCCTTTTTTGGCGCCGGATTGTTGATAGAGATCGATTTTCATAGTTTATGAGATGGGAAGGCGCGATTTCCTAATCGCGCAGTAGTATTAGTTATAGTTAAAGTTTGTCATTAATATTTAATCACCAGATAACCAGTATTGGCGCCGGGCAGCGGCCCCTTGATGGCGATTAATTCTTGATCGGCAAACATTTTTTCGATTGAACGACCTTTTAGGGTGACTTGATCCACTCCCATGTGCCCCGGCATTCGTTTCCCCTTGAGCACTCGCGCTGGCTTAGCACACATCCCGATTGAACCGGGTTCGCGGTGATGATGAGAGCCATGAGTTTCGGGACCTTTGGTGAACCCGTGACGCTTTACCACTCCTTGATACCCCTTTCCTTTTGATACTCCCGTTACGTTTACACTGGCAACATCCGCAAGAATGCTAATGTCGACGGTTTGTCCAACTTGGTAGGATTCCGGGTTATCGACGCGGAATTCTTTTAGCACCTTGAATTTTTGGTTCTTGGTCGGATTTTTGTACGCGTCAAACCCCAGGACTATCGCCGGATATCCGTCTTTCGCTTCTGTTTTTAGCTGTACAACCGTGTTGGGCTGGCACTGAACAAAAGTGACTGGGATCACACGACCATCGTCTTGAATGAGCTGACTCATTCCGAGCTTTTTTCCGATAATACCTGGCATAAGATTATTGGTTAAGGAGGTTTTTGGCTCTATTATTGGCCTGGACCCCGCTGTTAACATAAAAGGCCCATGTATTTTACCCAACGATTAGTTAAAGTCAATAGAAAAATTAGACAAAATTGGACAGTGTGTCCATCCACCACTACCCCTCATTCCATGGGCGCGTGCGCGGTTCGGAATTAAGGTCGGGTTGGTGGCGCAAATTCGCCAATTTTTGACGGGCAAACCGAACTAAAACCTCTGAAGGCGGCACAAAAATACCTGTGGGCAACTCACTCAATGGTCGGTCGCCTGAGTCGGCCTTTGTAGCGGGCCCAGGGTTAATAGGCAATGGGGCGGGATCAAAGCTGTGGCAGTACGCAGCCAGTGTTTCATTTATATCCGCTTGATCTTCGGGCGAAAGCCCCGCAAAGCCCAAAGGAGGCTGTGCCACGGGCACCAATTGCCATGGGTCCGTTTGAGCTGGATATAGCGGTGCGGCCGATTTGGGTTGGGGAACATCTGATTGGAATCTCATTGTGGGGGCAATGATAGGGCAATTGGAGGGCGACTATTCTGATAAATAGGGATCAAGCCATTCACATACTAACCTCAGATACATCTCTTCGATATCGCGTGGCTTTTTAGTAAGCACTGCTTTGATTAATTTTTTTAATTTATTTTGATCATGTTTTAATTCATCCAATAGCCCATTTAAATACCTCTGCGGATCGCGACTAAAAATGGATTCAATTATGGCTTTATCTTCTTCCGAATAACTTTGCGCGTTTAATAATTCTGCTTTTTTTTGAGCGACTTTGGCGGTGAATCCATCGACATTGGGAAAGTTTAACATTTGTCGGGTTTCATCCACTGCCGTATCGGGTGAATCGAAACCAACCCGTACACCCCCTACATTTCCGGAACTCAGCCTGGGCTGAGCCGGAGCGGATGGCCCTGGAGATCGATTAGGTAATGGATATTCTCTTGCTACTTCATTTTCCGGCCACGGATCGCTTGGTGCACGCGGTAGCGATCGGTTTAGGCTTTGCTGATTGCTCTAAAGGTCCTGCCGCGAAGGGTGAATGTTGATCGGTTTCGGCGTCGTCATCGGGCACTGCAGTGGCCCAATTTGTGTCGGGCGGCACCCCAGAAGTTGCGTCGGGGGTAGTAGTAGGTGGGGGCACCGTGGCAGCACTATCAAATTGATCAGGCCGTGCAACCCCGGTTACCTTAATACCGGATCCGGTACGGTTGGTTGCGCCTCCACTGACTTGTGGCTCAGTGGTAAGGGTGCGCCGAGCCGCTTGGCGCGTAACTGTTACTGTTTCGGCTTCGGCGGGTTGGGCGGGGGTTTCCGGATGCTGTGAGTTGCCGCCTTCTGGATCTTTCCCGAAAAGCTTATTAAATAAGGACATAACTACGATTAAAAAAACAAATTAAGAGGCATTATTTTAATCATTATTTAATAATTTGTCAATATTTGGCGCTATTGCTCACTGGGGAACCCCACCCATACATCGACGCTTATGTATTGCACTTCGCCGGTGGTGGTGTTGATTTCCAGGTTGTTCACAATCAACTGCACGCGATAACCATTTTCGGCATTGCTCATGAGAGCCAGTTCGTCGGGGATTCTGTCTTCCAAAACCGAACGGATCACGAGTTGATCGAGCGTGGGGGCTAGCGAAACGCCCACCAACCTCTCGTCATTCCGGGCGAGCTCGATCGCTTTGGTTGCTTGGTCCCAACGCAGTTGATATACCTGATCGTTCATGGTGAAGGATTGAAAATTTGGCCGGTTCCCGTAACGATCCACCGGATTAAAATTGGGTAAATAATAGTCAAATCCGCTGATGACCAAGCCATTTTGCATCGCTTGATCGGAAAAGAAATGCCGGTTGCTGTTTTGATAGACGTCGGGATTGGGGAACGACAAAATGTTCAGAGCAACTTCGACCATTTTCCAGGTTGATAGATCTTCATTTGCCTCTGCTAAATTTTCTTTGAAATAGGGCTGCAAAGGCTCGGTGCCATAATTTTCGATCACATACCGAATGATGGAACTGACTTGATAGGCATCGGCACTGGTTTGATTCGCGGCTGAATTTACCTCGATTTGCCCCTTTTCGTTCAGCCATTGGTTGTTGATTAACATGGCCTCCATTCGCTGCAACTGATTTGTTAATGAGGTATTAAATGCATTGATAGGAGCAAAGCCGGTTAGCGCGACTGTGATCAAGAATGTGCCGGGTATCCATATCAATCGTTTTTGTTTGCTTAGCATGTAATACAGCGCGGTTAAAAACAGCCATGCCGCGATCACGATGATGAATATTCGATTTACTGTAAGACCATAGTCATCGATTCGCAGTTTGATCGCCAAATACAAGAGACCAATCAGGGGGACGAGCATCAAAAAGAACCATTGGTGGAACCAGCGGACAACGGCGTGTTTTTGATCCAGCAACGCGTGGCTGTAAAAATACATGATGATGCCAACCGCCGCATAAAAGCTCACCCAATAAGCCACTTGACCCTGAGGCCATTCCCCACTGATGATGATTTTGGCACCATAAGTGTACAGAATGACGGTATACGCCAGAATGAGGGTTAAGAAGATGGAGCGAAAAAATCCTGATTCGTAGTAACTTAGTGCCGGCCGGTCGTTGTAATGTGTGATTCTGTTTGGCCATTGCCCCAACATGAACAATGTTCCAAGCACACTGGTAATAATCACCCACGCGTACAAATACCATCGTTCGAGAATGGTGATGTCAAAGAGTGTTTCGATGGTCACCAGAATAATGGAAATTCCTCCGAACAGGGTGAGCATGTAAATAAAAGTGATCAGGAATTTGTGAATAAAGTCATTGATCCAGTTCCAGGTGATGTCGTTTTTGAACGAAACCTCGCGCAGGGGAATGACAAACAACCCCACCCACGCCATGAGGGTAATCATGATTTGGCGGATGATGTGAATATTGAATAGTGCGTTCTGATGCGCTGTGAGCCACCCATAATCCACTACACCCACCGCGGCGGTTGTAATGAGGGCCCCTATTTTTTGAGCAAGGGTCCAACGGTGTTCACGCGCTTGATACTCAACAAACACCATCATGGGCAACACCACGATCGCCGCCAACATGATGCGATGAGAGGCCATATTGATCAGGTTTCCACTCAGGCGTTCACTCATGATCGCACAGGCCGCAATGATGATTGCCATGCACATGGCCAACGGATAACGACGGGTTGTTTCGTGAATCGTGGCTAATTGGAGCTTTAAGAATATTCGTATTTTTTTCAGCATAAAATCGTGTTAATTTATGTGCATTATAACATACGTTATGGCAGCCTATATTTTTGATATGGATGGAGTGATGATCGATAGCGAACTCCATTGGATTCACGATGAAAAAGCCCTCTTAAAAAAATGGATTCCCTCCTGGAATGATGACGATCACCGGGGCATACTGGGTTTAAGTATGCAAGATATCCACAGGCGATTGGTTGAACGTTATGGGTTTACCATGAATCAGGAAGGTTTTTTGGAGGCCATTGAAGTGATTGCATTAAAAATATATGGCGAATACGCCGATCTGCTCGAAGGCTTTTATGAGCTGCTTAGCACGCTCAAAAAGCGCCAATACGCCATAGGACTTGCGTCTTCTTCGCGTCGTCATTGGATTCAAATGATTCTGGACCGTTTTGAGCTACACCCTTTCTTTGATGCGGTGGTGAGCTACGAAGACATTCAGGCTTTTGCACAGGGCAAGCCTCATCCGGACATTTATTTGCACGCGGCTAAACTGCTCAATGTTGATCCGGCGGAATGCATTGTATTTGAAGATGCTCAAAACGGTGTGCGCGCCGGAAAGGCTGCAGGAATGGCCGTTATTGGGCTTCGCAACGGATTTAATGACCATCAGGATTTAAGCGAAGCCGATTTTGTTTTAGAGGATTCGATCAATATGAATTGAACTAAAAAGCCCCTCGACATCTTGCGATCATCGAGAGGCTCCTTTTTAAAATTGATTAGGCCGCCATCATTTTAATTTCAATGTCCACACCGGCTGGCAAGCTGAGGTTCGAAAGAGCTTCCATGGTGCTGGCGGTGATTTCTCGCAAATCGATCAAACGTTTGTGAATGCGCATTTCGAACTGTTCGCGCGAGTTTTTGGAAACGAAGGTTGATTTAAGTACGGTAAATCGTTTGATTTTGGTGGGGAGTGGAATAGGCCCAGCCACAATCGCCCCGGTTCGTTCGGCGGTTTCTATAATAACTCGGACTGCCTTGTCGATGATGGTATGATCAAAGGCTTTAAGGGTGATACGAATGCGCTGCTCAGCGGCAGCTGCGGCTTTTTTAGCGGCCATAACGAAATGGGTTAGTGATTTATGGACATTCCCCGTTCCACCGAAGCGGATGGGCATTGGTCGTTGAGATGTGCAGAACAGTGCTGCAATGCGCAGTGCTACAGAAAAGACTGTAGCACTGTAGCATTAGATCACTATTTGATGATGCTGGTTACCACACCGGCACCTACGGTTCGTCCACCTTCGCGGATCGCGAAGCGGGTTCCTTCGTCCAACGCGATAGCAGAACCTAGTTTTACCTTCAGTTTAACGTTGTCTCCAGGCATCACCATTTCAGCTCCTTCGGGAAGGGTTACTTCACCAGTTACATCGGTCGTACGGATGTAGAATTGAGGTTTGTAGCCTTTAAAGAAAGGAGTGTGGCGTCCACCTTCTTCTTTGGTCAAGATGTACGCTTCACATTCGAATTCGGTGTGAGGAGTGATGGTTCCTGGCTTAGCCAATACTTGACCACGTTCGATATCGGTGCGTTCCACTCCACGTAGAAGCAAACCTACGTTGTCTCCGGCTTCACCACGGTTTAGCAGTTTGCGGAACATTTCTACTCCGGTTACTACCACTTTGCGAGTGTCGCGGATTCCAACGATTTCGATTTCTTCGTTTACGTTGATCGTTCCTTGATCGACACGACCGGTAGCAACCGTTCCACGACCTTTGATCGAGAATACGTCTTCTACTGGCATCAAGAAAGGTTTATCAAGCGCGCGTTCTGGAGTTGGGATGTATTCATCCAACTTGTTCAAAAGCTCTACTACCGGTTCGGCATCTGGGCCATTTGGATTTTCCAGAGCTTTAAGAGCAGAACCACGGATGATAGGAGTGGCGTCTCCTGGGAAGTCGTATTTATCCAACAACTCACGAATTTCCATTTCCACCAAGTCGATCAATTCAGGATCATCAACCATGTCTACTTTGTTCAAGAACACCACAATGTAAGGCACGTTTACTTGGCGAGCCAAAAGGATGTGTTCACGAGTTTGAGGCATAGGACCGTCTGCAGCACTTACCACCAAAATAGCACCGTCCATCTGGGCGGCACCGGTGATCATGTTTTTTACATAGTCAGCATGACCAGGACAATCCACGTGAGCGTAATGACGGTTTGGAGTTTCGTATTCTTGGTGAGAAGTAGCGATGGTAATCCCACGTTCTCGTTCTTCGGGAGCATTATCGATTTTATCGAATGCAACCGCTTTGTTGTTCCCACCGAATTTAGCGGCAGCAACAGTGGTAATAGCAGCACTCAAGGTAGTTTTACCATGATCAACGTGACCAATCGTTCCCACATTCACATGTGGTTTGCTGCGGTCAAAGGTTCCTGCAGCCATAATTAAATAGATTAAAGATTAAAGTAAGATTATGGATTTTTGTTGATATGTTAATCCTGTCATCAACTTAAACCGACAATCTAAATAAAAAATGCAGGAGGATTTTAGCAGCATGATCCTAGTGTGTCAAAGCTTTTTTTAGACACATTGGCTAAAATAAATCAGGTGAGCATTGGCTAAATGGCCCACCTTGGACCTTTAGATTTGAATTAAAAAAACCCTCTCGGTTGGGAGAGGGTTTTCAGATTTCCGTTCAATGTTCGGCCCTATTCATGATCAGCAGCATTTGGATTACATCTCGCCGCACACATTCCGCCATCGGCTTCAGGCCCTCCCATAGCAGCCACTTTTAGTTCGTCAGGTATTGGGTATGTGCCATCCGGATTTGGTTGAAGTTGATTCAATTGGTCTGAGGAAAGGGTGCCGGCTACTAAGGCAGTTAACACTGCTTCGTCTTGTGAAAAGCCTTCTTTTTGCAATCCTACCGCACAAGGGTCAGACGCACTAAGGCATTCAAGCACATGTACCCGGCCATCATTACATAGACCAACGGTTGCTGCCTCAAATCCTTCGTAATAACCATTCGTACGTTCGGTGGACCCTAAGCACGCCTTTACAGCGTTTGGCGACGTATTACCGTCAAAATCATATCCTTCTGGTGCACCACAAGCGGCGGCGAGTGATAAAGTGGCGCTGGCAACCATTCTATTGAGAGCTTTCATATCTTTAATAGGTTATGAAGTGACCTACATATTACTCTTTTTCGTCAAGTTGTCAAGCATAAGTGATTTTTGCTTTATTCTTGGGGCGTTTGCTCGCCTTGATTGAGACACTGAATGTTGATGAGTTCAACGCTGCTATCCCCCGAAAATACATTGAATGATTCGCAGGCCTGTGCCTTTTGGATGACACCGTTAATGGCGGTAGCAAACCCTTCTTCTCGGCTTTGCTGGGCCACAGTTTTTACCACAGTGCTTAGGCGACCCCATTCGTTATACACAAAATAGAGACTGGCAAAAATAATCCAGATCAGCAAAACAGTGTGCCATTTGGAATGTTTGTTTTTCATGACGATACGTTAAAAAATAGATAGGTTTTATTGAGTTTGTCCAATCAGTTGTAAGGACGATGCGGTGACACCCCCCTTTTCCGAGATCGGTTCGGTTGTTTGAATTAATAAAGATCCCCCGCCTTAAGCGCGCTCAGCTCGATGGGTTCCAATTGATATTCCGAAGGCGGTGTAGGCTCTTCGCCGTTTTGGCGTGCTGCTTGATAATCGCTCAGCTCCGCTTGATATTGCTTTTGATCTTTTACGGTGCGCCGCATGATTTGAGTGTCGGTCGGTTCGATTTTTACTGAATAGGTTTCGACCATTTTCGACAAGGGGCCGAATAGGTCTCCCAACGGTTTAACGCTGATTTGATTGGCTTGCCCCTCGATGAACGTGGCGGAGAACTCGGTGATGGCCTTGCTGGAATGAATGATGTAGCCTTTTTGAATGAGGCGTTGTTCGGCTTCGCTCAGGCCCGCGTCGAATCCGGCTTGATACGGGTTGGGGTACGAGGACGCTTGATTTTGTCCTAAGATCCAACCGGCATAAAATCCGATCAAAAAGAAGATGAGCAGCCCGATGATGTATGAAAATGATTTCATGAAAAACGCTAGGTTACCAACTTAAACAACGGGCTTCACACCAGGAATCAGCATCCGTGCCGGAAGTGGCCGTGGCATCTAAATACCATCCACCACTTTGAACATAGGCTGTACAGCCTGCCCGCTCCACCGGACTATCAACATCTTGCACTTCGGTGCGGGTTAAAAAGCAAATGCGGTTGGTAGTGCCCCCCATTGAAGTGGCAAATCCGGTGATACCGTCGGTGGCAGAATCGGTGTAGGCTGAACTCATGGTTAGATTGGTGATGTCACCCGTGACGGTTAAATCGCCTCCTATGGACACGTTACCGGCGGTGGTTTGGTCACCCATTACGCTTAAGTCGTTGGCAAAAGAGCCGTTTCCGGAATTGTTGACCGAAAAGGCGGTGGAACCATTGTAGCTCACGATCAGTGGAATTTCGGTTCCGCTGCTGCTTACCGATAACCGTCCGTTTGGCGTGGTGGTTCCTATTCCCAATCGACCACTGGTCAACACCATTTGATCCACGTTGTTGTGGCGGAAATAAATGGGGCGACCCGATGCTGAATTAAGGAAGGTGGTTCCGTCGGTGAACTGCAACAAAGCGTAGTTTCCAGCGCTGTTTTGGCTGACGTGCGAAAAAGAGGCGTAGCTGTTGGTGTAACCGGGGTTGTATCCAATGGCGGCGTGACCAAAATAAGAAGTGACGTTTTGATCGTAAGCTGCTCGTACCCCTCCGTATACATCTAAGGAAGATTGGGGGTTGGAAACTCCTATTCCTACACGACCGGCAGAGGTCACCACTAATACTTGATTAACATCCAGCAGCGTGCCGGTTTGAGGCGCGGCAGTGCCGATTCCTACGCGGCCGTCTCCCATAACGATCAGGCGAGTGTCGGCGTCGGTATGCGCATTGAGCGTGGTGTTTCCCCGTACTTTTAGCACCGCGTCATCGGCCAAGGCATCGCCATCTAAGGTTACCGCCGTGGATCCATTGAAAGGGCTAATGGGGCCTTGCACGTGAAGCTGGCTGACCGCACTCGAAGTTCCGATTCCCACATAACCGTTGGTAATATAGGTGCCTCCTTGATATTCTCCTTGATAATTTAGATAGAGGCGATCCCCATTGGTTTCGCTGGTTCCAACGATCGCCGCATTGCGCGTATCGCCGTTCAGCGTGCTGGATCCTCCTTGGAGCCACACATTGAAATTACCGCCGACATCACTGCGAATTTCGCCGCGTACGTCGAGCGCGTGGGTAGGAGTGGCTGACCCAACCCCGACTTTCCCTGTGGTGTAATTAATGTCGCTTCCGTTTTGGTTCCAGAGTGAGCTGCCTCCGGCAGGCCACGCCGCGCGACAATCCCCTGCGATACAAAGTTCGGTGGCACTGGCTTGCCCGGACACTTCAAATTTGTGAGTGGGAGTTGCCGTGCCCACCCCAACGTTTCCGGTATTATAATAAGCAATGCTACCGGACTGAGTCCATAAACCCGCACCTCCTGCCGGCCAAGAAGTACGACAATCGTCTTTAATACATAATTCGACGGCATTGGCTTGCCCGGCTACATCAAGCAAATAGGCTGGAGTAACCGTGCCAATTCCCATGCTCCCCCTACCACCGCAAACGTTTTCCCTTGAGCAAGGGTGGTGGTAACCGCGGTGGTACCGCCAATGTTAAATCCGATCGATCCGTCCCCGCTTACGTTTATTTTATTTCCGGCGGCCACTCCGTAGGGACCCGTGACTACGTTTGCGTTTCCACCGAGTACCGTGGCCCAAGCGTTGTTCGCCTGATTATTGCTTCCTCCTAAAATAGCGGCGTATGACCCCAGGCCGGAATTAACTTTGTTGTTGTACCCCCCCGCGACCACCGAATTTCCTCCTGCGGTGCGGTTTGCCCTTCCACCCAACACGGCGGACTGCGCTGCTTGAGCGACATCGGTTGCTGCTCCACGGAGGGTTTGTAAATCAACCGAGTTCGCTCCCCGAACGTTTCCACCGATCGAACTGATGCGCGAATCAAACTGAATGGCTCCATTGACCTCGAGAGGTACTGTGGGGGTGGTGGTGCCTATTCCTACGTTTCCGCTGGTGTAATTAATATCGCTTCCGTTTTGGTTCCAAACCGAACTTCCTCCTCCGCCTGTGGTCAGTGTGAAATAAGGATTGGGGCGACAGATGTTGGTGCCACTTTCACAAAGTAACCCACCGGCACAATCCTGGTCGGCTGCACAGGCATTGTTAATGCCTCCGGTTTGGCTGTGACAGTATCCACGAGCACAAACACGACCTCCACTACAATCGTTGTCTTCCACACAGGCAGCAAGCGTTCCATTGGGATTACGCACGTCGCTACAAGTACCGCTGGTGCAGGCGAATCCAAGGGGGCATTGGCTGCTGTTCGTGCAAGCGGATCCAGATGTAGCAGAAGGATTGTTACATAGCCCCGCGGTGCACACTTGTCCCGAAGGGCATTGCCCCGATTGGTCACAAGCAATCAAACCATCGCGTGCGGCTAAATGAAAAATGAATCCCGGCACAGATGTGCTGGCCCAGTTGAGATGATCGGCCTGATCGGCTTCCAAAAAGGTGCTGCCGTAGTAATCGGTTGAATTGGTGCTGTTGGTGGTGCGATTATCGCCCAGGGTTCCATAGGCAAAGGCATTGTCGATGGTGAGTGAGCCCAATAAAACACTTTGGCCCCCGAAGGCGTTAAGACCATCGGTAAAAATTTCAGCAAAACGCTCTCCGGTTGACACACAGCGCTGTCCGCTGCGTCCCGAAGGGGTGAATCCGGCAGCACAAGCGGTGCATTCGCCAGTACAAGGATTGGCAACGGCGCGACCTAAGGCCTCGCAGCTCTGCCCGCCATTGGCAGCAAATGTTGAGCCGTTTTTGCGTAACTGACAGGCAGCTGTTGAGCCGTTTGGCACGGTGGAAGGTTGGTTATTTACACAGTACACCGCGTTTTCGGTACATCCGCCACACGAACCGGGACAGAGGGTGACGCGATTTAAGTTGGAGGGGCAGGCGGTTCCGGTGGTGATGGCACAAGCATTGGTGCCCGATACGGTGCAGTACCCGGTACGACATTCCGCCCCGATTGACCCCGTAAGCGCATTAAAGGATTTACGGTTAGTGCTTTTGGCTAAATTAACCAACGCTTCGATCTGAGCGGCTGTGCTACAGGTGGGCACTCCGTTGATCACTTGTAGAAAATCGCCTTCGGCCTGACACGCCACCCCTTTGAAGGGCTCCGAATCGGCTCCTTGCGGATAAACGCACCCTGCGTATTGGGTGATGTTGGTTGCACCGGTATAATTGACGGGACAGTCATATTGGCTGGTTTGCTGCGCCAACGCTTGGGTTGAACCGTAGACGATCCAAATGAGCGCGGTGGCCAAGATGATTTTTAAGTTTTTTTTCATATCTATTTTGTTATTCAGATTGATTCCAAATTGATGCCAGATTGACCCACTTGGAATTTATTTGGTGCTCATTTGGCATCTACCGGGTTATTTGCAACAAGCAAATGCCTTTCCGGTACGACACGTGAGTAAATTACTTTCGTCGGTATTAAAGTTCCAAACGGTTCCATATTGCGGCTGAGTTGGCGTGGAAGTGGTTTGAGTCCATCCTCCGCAGTCGTTTGCTTGGCCACCGCCGTTCACCCATAGGGTATTTGAGGTTGCGTAGGTGTTGATTGGCGAATTCACGTTGGCGTGATTATAACTATTGATCATTTCCATCGGCGTACAAATATGGCTCCCCGCCATGTTGGGGTCGCCGCTTAAGTTACAATAGTCGTTCACCGTTGGGTAATCTTTTGCGCTGCTATAGGTTTGGGACGATTCACCAACGAACGTGCCCACCACCCCAGTGACCGGATTTGGGTCGCTGGCAGGCCACGCGATTTGTGCGTATGCGTAAAAGCCGCCGCCCACCACAAGTAAAATGCCGAGTGCCTTTAGGCTGACGTCTTTAATCCATTGAAGGATGGGGTGTTTTTTAGTGTGTTTCATTTGTTTTTTTGAGTTGACTTCACCGTATCAAAAAACCACCGAGATGTAAAGGCGTACCGGGTTTGGGCGATTTGGTCAAAAGGCTCTATGATCCCTTTACGATAAGGCCGGCCCGTGTGATTCGGCTTCTGAATGTTGATAAGGCTTTTCTCGTTCGGCTTCGGCCCATGTTTTTCCTTCAATTTGAAAGTACAAAATGGGGAAAATAAAGAGCGTGAGCAGAGCGGACACACTTAGCCCCCACACAATCGACCAAGCCAACCCCGACCATACTGGGTCTTGAATGATGGTGAGTGAACCCAATACGGTGGTGGCGGTGGTTAGTAAAATGGGCTGCATACGGGTGGAACCGGCTTCGATCAAGGCCATTTCGGCTGTGTAACCCTTTTGACGGAGCGCGTTTAGATATTCCAATAAAATAATGGCATTGTTGACCACAATCCCCGCCAGAGCGATGACGCCGATCATGGATGTTGCATTAAAATATAGGTTGCCAAACAGTCCCACCACAGCAAACCCGGGCAACACTCCAATCAGGGCGAGCGGAATGGTTCCCATAATGATGAGCGGTGTTTTGAACGAATGAAACTGAGCGACTAAAACAAAATAAATCAGTGCAATGGCGACCATCATCGCCAAGCCTAGATCTCGAAACACATTGAGTGTGAGTTCCCACTCTCCACCCCAGTTGATTTGATACTCCTGTTGGGTTGCCTGGTCACGATAATGAATGCCATACAAGGATCGATTGGTGATTTTGCCCTGACCCGAAGGGAGCTGATAGCTCAACAAAAACCGAAACAAATCGATTGTGGCGTAGGTGACGCCGCGCCCACTCATTTCTGCGGTAACGTATTCGGTAGCCATTTGATCGTCGCGGTACCATGATTCGGAGCGTTCGGTGTGAGTCACTGTCACCAGTTCGCTCAGCGGAATCCATTCCCCGGTTGAATTTTGCAAAGAGATTTGCGAAAGATCGGCCTCGTGGCGACGATATTCCGGTGCCAATTGCAATTGAATGGTTTGTTGCTCCCGCGCATTCGGTTCGTGGTATATTCCCACCACCTGTCCCTGCAAAAAAAGTGCAAGGGTTTCGGTGATGTCTGCCGACGATATTCCGGCAATGGACGCCTTTTCCTGTTCGATCGTCATGACGATTTTTTGTGTGGCAGGTGTTAACGTTGTGTCGATGTCGACCACTCCTTTTGTGGATTGAAATTGAGCTTCCAGGTCGTGCACAATCGCCTTCACCACATTGTGGTCGTTTCCCTGCACTTTGGCCACCAAGGTAGAAAGCACCGGAGGGCCGGGGGGATCTTCGATCCACTTCAAATGTGCGTCGGGTTCCTGCTCCAAAATGGCTTGACCGATACTGTTGCGCCAAATTTCCACCCATTGTTCGGAGGTTTTTTCCCGCTCACTGGCTTCGACCAAATTGACTTTTAGCGTGGCCTGGTGGGAACCAATGCGACCCGATGCCCCTTTAAACAGTCCGTTAAAATCGATCACGGGGGCGGTTCCGGTAAAGCTTTGGACCGACCGCACCGCTGGTTGTGCTAAAAGCATTTGGCTGATCTGTTCGGCGCGGTCGCGCGTTTTTTCGACGGTAACGCCCTCGGGAAGGTCGAGATAAATATAAAACTGATCACGGTCGGCTTTGGGCAGCATGCGAAATTTTACCCAGCCCACTGCAGGCAAACTCATCGATACGATGAATAAAATGAATACGATTCCCATTAATTTTTTTTGGCGCGCCGGTTGATGCAATAAGGTTCGCAGTTGCTGTTGGTAATAGTGAATCAACGCTTGTGAATAACGATGAATTTTTTGCGAGCCGGCAGCGGCTTTTGGCTCTGTGCGCTTGAGCAAAAGGGAGGATAGCCAGGGATTGATGCTGAAGGCGATTCCTAACGACCCAATGAGCGCCAAGGGAACAAAAAAAGGAATCGGACCCATGTATGGGCCCATCATTCCGGTTACAAACGCCATGGGAACAAAGGCAAGCACGGTGGTCACCGTGGACATAATCAGCCCCATCCCCACTTCGTCGACGGCTTGAACCGTTGCCGTTTTTACGCCAATTTCCGGATGGTTTTTGAGGTGGCGTAAAATATTTTCGATCACTACCGTGGCGTTATCTACCAAAAGCCCCAGCGACAAAATGAGTGCAAACAACGTGATGCGATTGATGGTTTGGCCGAATAAAAGACCTCCTCCCATTACCACGGCCAACGTGAGCGGGATGACGATGGCAACAATAAAAGCGGGGCGGCGATCCAGAAATAAAAATAAAACCAATGCGACGATAAGAATTGCCTGAATCAGGTTGATCACTAAGCGATTGATTTCTTTTTTTGCGGTGAGCCCTTCGTCGCGCAGGATTGAGATTTGCAGGTTCGAGGGGAAGAACGAAGACTGCTGGAGTGTTGCGACTTTTTGTTGCACGGCGCGCGACACTTGAATGCTGTTGCTCCCCCTTTTTTTAGCTACAGTCACCAGGGCCACCGGGCCACTAAATTCACGTGAAAACCATTCGGTATACGCATCGGCATCTTTTGGCCCTTCGGTCACGGTCGCTACATCGTTTACGGTTAGGTTTTTTTCGGGAGTCGACCACAACGCCACTGCTTCCAGTTGTGCCTTGCTTTCGATGCGGCCGGTTAGTTCGACCGGAATAATGGATTCGTTATTTTCCAGCCCCTTCAGTGCAACGCGTTGATTGGTACTTTGGACCGCCCTCATCAAATTCAGCGGGCTGACGCTCAGTGCCTGTAACTTGATGGGGTCGACTTCGATTTGCAATTGATTTTGATCGCCGCCGACCACTTCGATGTTGGAGGTATCGGTAATCACCTTGAGCTCATCTTTTAGCTGTTCTCCCCATTTTCTTAGCTCAATGCCATCGAGTTCGGTCGAAGACAACGCCAGAGTCATGATCGGCACGTCGTTCGGATCTATGGTTTTTACAAAAGGATCGTGCACGCCCAAAGGTCGTAGTGATTGGTAATTACTTAGCTGTTGATTGAGCTTTATCTTACTTTGCTCCAAATCTTCGCCCACATAAAATTGCACCACCATCTGACTGACTCCTCCTTCATGCGATTCGGAAATCAGATGTTCGACTCCGTCAATGTCACTGATGATTTCTTCGAGTGGCTGAGTCACCCAAACATCCACTTGCTTGGCGTCGGCTCCGGGGAATACGGTGATGATTTGAAAAGCGGGCGCAACGATTTCGGGATTGTATTGCTTGGGCAACCATCGAAACGAAAGCACACCAGCAAGCATGATAAAAACCATCATCAACAAGCTCAGTTTTCCATTCCAAACAAAAAAATGGGCTATATGACCTGCAATTCCCAGCGCCTGGTTTTTGGAAGAAGAGGGGGATTCCATGGTTTTATGAGCTATGGGTAAGCGTGCGCACCACCTGACCCGATTGCAATTGATGTTGGCCTTGTACCACGACCTGATCGTTGGGGTTTAAGCCGGAAAGTACTTGAACGTGATCGTCCATCGCGGCTCCACGAGTGATCTCTGTTTGCTGCGCAATTTGATCCACCACGCGGTAAACGTAGGCTTTTTGCCCTCGATACAACACCGCCTCGGCGGGGATGGTGAGCGTTTTTTGTGGGGAGGAAGGCTGAATGCTCACGTGGACAAAATCGCCTATTTTTAAAGCGACTTCAGCTGCGGATGGCTCGATTTCTACCGCTATTTTTTGCGAAATCGGGTCGGCGTGTTGTGCTTTCAGCGTTAGGAGCGCCGGAATTTCGGCTTCTTGCTCGGCTTTTTTTAAAGTGACCGCGCTCCACTTTCAATGGATATTGCGTCTTCCTGCGCAATTTGCGCCACCACTTTTATGTGAATTGGATCGGCTATTTTCATCAGCACCATTCCCGGTTGCACCACTTGGCCCGGTTCGACCATACGCTCGATTATAATGCCGGTGAACGGCGCCTTGATTTGCGTGTTTTCCCACTCTTCTCGCGCCAAATTCCATTGAGTTTTCATTTGATCAATTTGTGTATCGATTTGCTGTAACTCCAGTGCTTGCTTTGCTTTTGCGGCCTCCCGGTACGTTTGTGCTTCGATAATTTGACTTTCTAATACCGCCATTTGGCTTTGTAGCGCGTCCACGGTTGACGCCTTGGTTTTTTAGCCAATTCCAAAGATTGTTCGGCGATTTTTTGTTGTGTTTGAGCGGCCTGCACCTGGTGCTCACTTTCGATCGTCCAATCTTGTTCGGCCTGGTCGACCCCTTGCAAACCCACGGCCACCCCACCCGAAAGCGATAGGGTAAGTGCGTCAATTTGGTTTCCGAATTGCACGGTGGCATCGCGAAACTGCATAAGGGTACTTTCGGGCAATTCCTCGTGGTACACGGTATTTTGCAAAAGCGAATAGAGCGTATCCAACACACTTTTGGTTTGGTTCAGGGTTGCTTTGGCGCTGGAAAACACCACCGTTAATTCATGGTCATCGGGAATTTTATTTTCGATGGTGGTTTCCACTTGGCTTTTGAATTGGGTGACTTCTTGTTGCAGCTCAAGCAACTCGTCGACGATTTCTTTTTGGAGCTTTTGGCTTTTTTGGCCCAGCGGCCTTGAAAACGTTCGCCATTGATTGAGCGGCCCATAAGAAGTGTCCAGCACGTAATACACATGATTCAATGCGCTTTGTGACAAAATATTGGCCTGAGAAATCAGGTGTGCCTTTTGCTCGCTCAAATGCTGCTTTTGCGCAGCTTGGCCTCTGATGGCGGTATTTTGTGCTTCATCGGCCAAGGCCAATTGACTTTCTGCCAACACGATCGCTTGATCGGACGTGCTTTCGGCATGCGCCCTTTGGGTGATGAGCGATTGTTTTTGGGCTAAGAGTGTGTGAATGCTTTGCTCCGCATGCTCCACTTCAACCTTCAATGCTTTTGAAAGGGCATCGCGCTGTTTAAGCATGTTTTGATATTGGGTTTGCGCTCCGGCTGCCTGTACCGACGATTCGTCTCCTGCCAACTCGATCAGCACGGCCCCCTTTGTCACCGTGTCGCCCATTTGAGCATTTACTTTTTCCACGCGCGCGGGGCGCTTAGAGGCCAATGTGGACTGGGACACGCCCCTAACGGTCCCGGAGGACTGAATGGGTGACTCCATAACACGTTCTTCTACCGACGCTGTATAAACCGAAAGAGGACGAGCGGGCCCAGTGGGCTGAGCGCCCGCATTGCAGCCGGTTAAGCTGAGCATTGCGATCATTAAACCTGCCAAATAGGTACGATTTTTTTAAACATGGACGCCACATTTATGAAGTACAATTGCCATAGGACACCATCCCGTTAGCGCAAAGATGATTTGCATCGTGCCTATAAAACCTGCCAACGCATACAGTCGTTCGTCCAAAAAATGGCCACCCAGTATACTGGTCACAACCATTCCCCTGCAATCAGATAGATCCATCGGTTTAAGTGCCAGTGCTCAACGTTCATTCGGTACATAAAATTTTGGTTAGTAATCGGAAAGCATGCGCAGGGCTTTTCGAATGATTTTGCCTCAAACGCGTTTTTTTCTTTTTGCGAACATTCGATTAAGTATTGTTTAATGAAGGTTTCACCTAAGCGATTGAAGCCACTTTTTGCCGCCTTCATTTGAGTGATAATGGATAAACAATCTTCTTCGGCATCGATCATTTTGATGACCCCTTCAATTTGGCCTTTGATGATGTTAAAGCGGCGAATCACTTCTTTTTTTTCGGTGGTATTGATTTTCATAGTGCATGGTTAATGTGCCGCAAATATACCTCATACCCCTATGGGGTGTCAATACAAAAAGTTTAAAGCGGGTAGACAAAACGGGCTCGCGCCGTAGCTTTAGCGCAGGCGAGCGGGTTTTTTGATTTTCTGAATGATTAAGCGGTTCCGCGAACTTCCTTAATTTTGGTGGCCACGTTCGCAGGAACTTCTTTGTAATGAGCAAATTCCATAGTGTAGCTCGCGCGACCTTGGGTCATTGAGCGTAGCTCAGTAGCGTAGCCAAACATTTCTGAAAGTGGAACTTTTGCTGCTACCGTTTTGGCTTGTCCACGATCGCCCATGTGTTCAATTTGACCCCGCTTGGAATTCAAATTTCCCATCACATCTCCCATGTAATCTTCGGGGGTGATCACTTCCACCTGCATCACGGGCTCCAACAAGATTGGATTGGCCTTTTTAGCAGCGGTTTGGAAACAAATGGAACCCGCCATTTTAAACGCAAGTTCACTCGAATCCACATCATGGTAGGACCCGTCGTATAGCTCTACTTTTACGTCGGTAATTGGGTAGCCGGCAACCACTCCACGCGTCAATGCCTCACGCACACCCTTATCAACGGCTGGGATGTATTCTCGTGGGATGCGCCCTCCGACCACGGAGTCGATGAACTCGTATCCTTTTCCGGGTTCGTTGGGGCCCACACGCATCAACACATGACCGTATTGACCGCGACCTCCGGTTTGCTTGGCGTATTTCTCTTCGGCTTCCACGGTGGATTTAATGGTTTCACGGTAGGCTACTTGAGGCTGGCCAATGTTCGCTTCGACTTTAAATTCACGACGCATGCGGTCAACCAGGATTTCCAAATGCAATTCTCCCATTCCCGAAATAACCGTTTGATTGGTTTCTTCGTCGGATTTTACGCGGAAAGTAGGATCTTCTTCGGCCAATTTTTGCAGCGCGATCCCCATTTTTTCTTGATCCCCCTTCGACTTAGGCTCCACCGCGATCGAGATTACCGGTTCGGGGAAGGTCATCGATTCCAAAATCACTTTTTGCTCTTCGTCGGCCACGATGGTGCTACCGGTACGAAGCGACTAAAGCCCGATGACCGCACCGATGTGCCCAGCGTGAATGGCGTCAATTTCTTTACGATCGTTGGCGTGCATTTGCACCAAGCGACCCACACGTTCTTTCACTCCCTGAGACGCGTTGTACACATACGAACCAGAGCGTAGAACTCCAGAATAAACACGTACGAATACTAAACGACCTACGTAAGGATCGGTAGCGATTTTGAATGCCAACGCTGCCAAAGGTTCGTTGTCGTCGGACTTTCGTTGAATTTTGGCTTCTGGATCTTCTTCTAAATGACCTTCTACCGGCGGAATATCCAATGGAGAAGGAAGGTAATCGTTCACCGCATCCAAGAGCAATTGTACGCCCTTGTTTTTAAGCGCCGTTCCGGTAAGAACCGGTACGAATTTATTGGCGATGGTTGCACGGCGGATGGCCGCTTTCAGTTCGGACACACTGATTTCTTCTCCGCCCAAATATTTTTCCATCAAAGCGTCGTCCCCTTCAGCAACTTTTTCGATCATTTTTTCACGCCATTCTTCCGCTTCGGCCTGCATGTCTTGTGGAATCGCAACCACTTCCATGTCTTTTCCAAGATCGTCTTTGTAAAGCGTTGCCTTCATTTCAACCAAGTCGATCAAGCCTTTAAAATCCGATTCCATGCCGATCGGCAATTGAATGGGCGAGGCGTGGGTGGTGAGGCGATCAAGAATGCTTTGGAACGATTTGAAAAAGCTAGCACCCGTGCGATCGAGTTTGTTGATGAAACACATGCGTGGCACGTGGTATTTGTCGGCCTGTCTCCACACGGTTTCGGACTGAGGTTCCACTCCGGCCACCCCGTCGAATACGGTAATTCCACCATCGAGCACACGCATGGAGCGTTCCACTTCGGCCGTGAAATCCACGTGACCTGGCGTGTCGATGATGTTGTATTGGTGATCTTTCCAGAAACAAGTGGTTGCCGCAGCGGTAATCGTAATGCCGCGTTCTTGCTCTTGCACCATCCAGTCCATGGTCGCCGCCCCTCGTGCACTTCTCCGATTTTATAGGTGATTCCGGTGTAATATAAAATACGTTCACTGACGGTGGTTTTCCGGCATCGATATGGGCGATGATTCCGAAATTACGCACTTTTTCCAGCATTTTTCTATCGGACATTTTTTAGAATGATTAAGGATTAATAGATTTGGAGCGCAACGATTATAGCGATCGACGATCAAAATGCAAGTTAAACGGTTTTTCCAGGAGTGTCATGCGTGTCGATCTTCGCCATTATGCCACCAAAGAAATTCCGGTCATTTCGGCGGGCTTTGCCAGTGAAAGTAATTGCAGCACCGTTGGGGCAACGTCTTTTAATCCCCCGTTTTTTACCGATTGGATGTGGTGCGCGGGGTCCATCACCACAAAAATCACCGGATTGGTGGTGTGAGATGTGCGTGGGGTGCCATCTTCCAAAAGCATTTCCTCGGCGTTGCCATGATCCCCGGTGAGCAAAAGAACGGTGTTGGTTTCCTTGGCAGCAGCCACGAGTTTTCCTAAGCATTCATCCAGCGCTTCCATCGCCTTTACCGTGGCTTCGTAGTTTCCGGTATGACCCACTAAATCGGCATTGGCGTAATTAACCATTATCACACGGTGGGCGCCTTTGTGCATGGCATCGACCACTGCTTGGGTGATCTCGGCCGCTGCAAGCTCGGGTTTTTCGTCATGCGTTTTTACTTGAGGCGTGTGAATATGAATGCGATCTTCTAGTGGCTTGGCGTGCTCTTCTTGCGAATTAAAGAAGTACGTTAAATGTGCGTATTTTTCGGTTTCTGTCACGCGGAGTTGGGTGATGTGATGCGCGGCGAGCCAGTCGGCCAGATTGTTTTTGACCACGGGAGTGTGATAGACCACAGGCGCTTGGTCGCTGTAAGGCCCCATGCACACCCAGTGGACGTGTTTGAGCGGTTGTTCAAAATGGTCGAAGGCTGGATCGGTAAATGCGGCGGTGATTTGGCGAGGGCGGTCGGTGCGAAAATTGGCAAAAATAACCGTGTCGCCATCTTCGATGAGCCCGTTTTCATCCACCACATAGGGAGTGATGTATTGATCGGTTTTTCCAGGATGTGTGGTGTAAAAATGATGAGGAATTTGAACCGGATCACTGATTTTTTCACCCAGTCCGTTGACCATCAAGTCGTATCCAACTTTGATGCGATCCCAATTGTTATCGCGGTCCATGGTGTAGTAGCGACCAATCACGGTGGCGATCGAGCCGACCCCCAGATTGTTTATGGCTTCTTGAAGTTGTGCTAGGTATTTTTGTGCCGTTTGCGGAGGAACATCGCGACCGTCGGTAATGGCGTGAATGTAGACTTTTTCTAAGCCTTCTTTCGCCGCCCATTTTAATAAGGCAAGCATGTGGTCGATGTGACAATGTACGCCTTTGTCGGAGATCATACCTAAAATATGCAGTTTTTTGCCGCTCGCTTTCGCCTGCGCCAATGCGTTGATCAGCGGCTGTTTTTTAAAGAATTCACCTGATTCGATATCTTTATTAATCGCGAGCAAAAACTGGGGAACCACACGCCCGGCCCCCATGGTAAAATGACCAATTTCGGAGCTTCCCATTACCCCTTCGATCACTCCTACCGCTTCGCCCGAGGCTTGCAGTAAGCTGAATGGGTAGTTTTGGCGCAGTTGATCGAGGTGGGGAGTGTGAGCATTTTTTACCGCGTTTCCCGGCCCGGCGAGCGCTTCTCCAAATCCATCGAAAATGACGAGGCAAACGTTTTGTGACATGTTGAATAATTATTAATCGACGATACATTAACAGAAAATTTTTTGGACGAGTAGAGCTAATAGGTAGTGCATAGGGCATAGCGAGTAGGGCATAGTATTACCTGAGAACTTGCTGCTCATGTCTATGGAAGTTAAACTAAGCATGCATTCAGGAGCATCTATGCCCTATGCCCTCACTTACTATTCCCTAATATGTGGTTTCGACGAAAAGTACAACATGGCAACAAGCTCGGGCGCACGATTGGCTTTCCCACGCTTAATTTAAATGTAGGAGGGGCTATGGCGCAAGTGGGGGCCGGTGTGTATGCATGCGAAGTGCGTATTCACCAGCGGTGGTATAAGGGTGCCATGCACTTGGGACCAAAAATGGGCGGACAGGCACCGGCTTTCGAAATATTTGTGCTCGACTTTAATACCATGATTTACGGCGAATGGATCACTGTGCGCGTGGGCAAAAAAATTCGGAATTTAATGACGTTCTCGTCGGTTGATGCCCTTAAAAAACAGATTGAAGACGATGTAAAGAAGGTGCTATAGTGAACTCTAATAGCTATCCATCAACTTTTTTGCCTATGAATGCTTTTAATCGTCCTTTAAACACGCTCAAAAACTATATTCATCGATGGAAAGCGTCGATTGCACCGGACCATCCCATTCGCTTGATGTGGCACCAGTTAAAGGCTCGCATCGCTGCTCAGCGCTATCGATTTCCGGCAGATCACATGGTGGTGATCGGAGTGACGGGGACCAATGGAAAAACCACCACTACTCATTTGATTGAGCATTTGTTGCGACGAGCCGGAAAACGAGTTGCCATGCTCTCCACGATTGAATTTCGGATCGACGGACACATTCAGCCCAATACGTCTAAAATGACCACTTTGTCGCCCTTTAAAACCCAAGCTTTTTTGGCGGAGTGTTTAAAAAACGACATTGAATACGTGGTGATTGAGGCTTCTTCGCATGCATTGCATCAACATCGATTGTGGGGGGTGGAATTTAACATTGGCGTGCTTACGAACATTACTCACGAGCACCTGGATTATCACATGACGATGGAAGCCTATAAGAATGCTAAGAAGATTTTATTTAAAAATGTGGAACGCACCTGCCAAATGGAACCTACGGAGCGCGTGGCTGATATTCCTCATTACCCCGCTATGATTTTGAATACCGCCGATACGTACTTTCCGGAGTTCAAGCAAATGGACTGTCCCAATAAAATCACTTATGGACTTCATTCCGGCATGGTGATGGCGCTCGATATGAGCTCGCACACCGATTATTCAACCTTCTTTTTAAAAACCCCGGGGGATGAAATTGAGGTTTATTTGCCCATGGCCGGCAGCTTTAATGTTGAGAACGCCTTGGCGGCCAGCAGCGTTGCCTTGGCCTGCGAAGTGGATTTGGAGGATATTCAGGCCGGGTTGGCCTGCTTTCCGGGAGTGCCTGGGCGCATGGAGCGCATTGTGAGCCCGAAAGGCTTTGAAGTGATGGTGGATTTTGCGCTCACTCCCGATGCGCTCAGCAAACTTTATCGCACCCTGGATCAAACCAAAAAAGGCCGACTGATTGGCATTATTGGAGGTACGGGTGAGCGTGATCGCGATAAACGCCCCATGCTCGGTAAAATTGTCGCAGAACACACCGACTTAACGATTGTAACCGATGAGGAGCCGTATTCAGAAAATCCTCGAACCATTATGGAGGCGGTATTGGATGGGGCCAAAAAAACTAATAAAACCTTGGACCGGGATTTATTTTTGATTGAAGATCGTTATCGGGCTATTGAATTTGCCGTTGAACATGCGGAGCCGAACGACACTATTGTGGTAACCGGCATGGGCAATTTTCAAACCCGATCCACCAACGCCGGCCCCATAGCGTGGGATGAGCGCGAGGTGGTCCGTGAAATTATTGAGCGACATAGCTAATTTTCTTTCCCTTTGCTTCTTGACTTCCTTACCTAATGGACGGACTGCTGATTATTGATAAACCCTTGAATTGGACATCTTTTGACGTGGTGGCGAAGGTGCGCAATGCCTTTTCCAAACTGGATCCTATTCGCAAACGAGTGAAGGTGGGCCACACCGGCACTTTAGATCCTCTGGCGACTGGTGTGTTGGTTTTATGCGTAGGCAGCGCAACCAAAAAGGTTTCGGAACTCACCGCTGTGGATAAAGAATATATTGCCGAAGTTACCCTGGGAGCCACCAGCACAACCGATGACGCGGAGGGGGAAATTAAGACAATAGAAGGCGAGGATAATTATCCTCGCCTTCTCGAAGAGGATATCAAAAAAATCCTTCCGCAATTCACCGGAACCTTTGACCAAATTCCACCCCAATTTTCAGCCAAAAAAGTGGATGGAAAACGAGCGTATGAATCCGCTCGCGCCGGTAAAACGGTTGAACTCAAACCCATGAATGTCACCGTTCATGAATTGGAATTATTGAGCTATGAATGGCCGGTGATGCGCCTACGTATTCATTGTGGTAAGGGTTTTTATGTGCGCTCGCTGGCACGAGACTTGGGGGTCGCCTTGGGCGTAGGCGGGTATTTAACGGCGCTTCAAAGAACCCGAGTGGGTCGGTTTACGCTTGATCAAGCGATTGATATTAATCATGTTGATCCTAGTCAGCTGATTCCCACTTCCCTTGATCACAAGAGCATGAAAGCACAAGAGCATTAAAACAAGGTTTGCTCTCGTGTTTTAATGCTTTTATGTTCTTGTGTTTATTGCAATCCGGATGCTAGGTCCAATAATACTGCCTTCGGATCAACAGCCTTGGTGACTCCGCTGGCTAGTAAAACGCCTTTAGCTCCCAGTTTTTTGGCAATACGAACGTCCTCGCCATTTTTTACCCCCGCACCCACAAGCAATTTTTCACTCCCGATCAGTTTGGCGGCATTGATGATGATTTCGGGTTGTGCGGTTGAAACCGAAACCTCCCCCCCGATCAGCTCGGGAGGCTCGATTGCAATAAAATCAGGATCAAATTCTAAAAAACTTGCCCCTTCTTCGGGGGTTTCGGCGCATAAAATAACGGCCAAACCGACTTCTTTGGCGCGCTCAATAGTGGCTTTGATCACCCCGCGTTCTAAACGTCTTTCTGAATGATTCAAAATCGTTCCCACAGCGCCGTGCGCCTTGGCAGCTTCGGGCAGAATGTGGCCCGTGGAACTTCCATAATCAACCGGATCAATATGCTGAATCCACACCGGAATAGAAACAGACTGCGCGATCTCTGAAAGGTCTAAAGCTTGCACGGCTATTTGAATGGTTGCTCCGGTTTGCTGGGCAACTTCAGCGTGAATTTTTGCAAGCGAAAGTGCTGCCTCGGCGGTTGCGGATTCGTAGGTCTTAAAATTAGTTACTATCATCTTTTAAGTTAAGAATTAAGAATTAATAGTTAAGTTGGATCATGCTATAATTTTTAACTCTTAAATTAGCGAAGCGACTTAATTCTTAACTAAATTAGGCGAAGGCCCACAAGAAGAAAAGAATGGGTTGAACGACTAAAAGCACGCTCACAAGGGAAAGATAGATCCATTTTGCAACGCGTTCGGACTTGAGCTGATTTTCAACCTTGGCTAATTTTTTATGATTTTCTACTTCTCGTATTTCCATGCTTTTTTGAGCCTCTTCCAATTCGCGTTGTTTTTTGTTGTAGTCCAACATCGGAACCATGTTCTTGACTTGTGATTCCAACTGACCCACGCGGTAGGTTGCGGCCTCTAGGCGCTCTTGTTTTGCCAAGAGTTCTTTTTGGTTTCAGCGTATAATTCTTTGTACACTCGGTCTTCGGCGGAGCTTTTTTCTTGCGGAGCCGCTTTCTTTTCCAGGTTGATGTCGGTCACTACCAAATTGGACAAGCTTTCACGTGGTCCCGCCAATTGGTTTTCGCCCAGCAAAGGGCCGACTTGATCTTGAATGATGCGGTCTACGTCGACTTTGCGAATAAGGACTCGTCGTCCATCTTTACGAGTTTTTAGTCGATATTTGCGCATGTAACGGTCGATCGTGCGTGTGGATACTTTTAGAATTTCACTTGCCTCTATTCGATCAACATAAGCATCGGTAGTGGTCATTGATTTTTATTTTAAAAAATAAAGTAGAGGCTTTCTTTCGGGTTTTTGAGCTAACCAATTTTAATTTGCCAGCTTTTTATACTCCGACGTTCAGTATAGGCAGTGGCTGCAAGAGCGTCAATTCTTATAGTAGACAAAATGGCGAACTTGAAATGACGCATTTTGTTAAAATGGTATTTTAATAAAAATACCAAATTACAAATACACAAATCACAAACAAATTCGAATACCAAATCACTAAATATCAAAATGATAAAACTAATAAAAAAATATTCGATATTGGATATTCATGTGATTATTGTTTGTAATTTGTGTATTGGATATTTGTAATTATTTGATGAGTTTGTCTACAAATTCATCAAATAGGTAATCGGGGTCTTCGGGGCCGGGGTGGGCTTCGGGGTGAAATTGGACCGAGAACCAGGGCTTGTTCACATGCTTAATCCCTTCGACCGTATTGTCGTTCGCATTGCGGAACCACACCTTCCAGCTGCTGGGAATGGTTTTTTCGTCGATGGCGTATCCGTGATTTTGGGACGTGATGTAGCAGCGTTCGGATAGCGTTTCGGTGCAAGGCTGATTGGCGGAACGATGGCCGTACTTTAGCTTGTAGGTTTTTGCTCCTGCCGCCAAGCCCATTAGTTGTGACCCTAAACAAATGCCAAAAATCGGGACGTTTTTTTTCATGGCCTGACGGATCGCTTCGATCGTGCGATCGGCCATTTGCGGATCCCCGGGGCCATTGGACACAAACACCCCCTGGTACGCTTCGGTAACCTGATCGATGTCAAAATCCCATGGCAGTCGTATCACGGTGATTCCTCGCGCTAAAAAGGATCGAATGATGTTGTGTTTGGTTCCACAATCGTACAGCACCACGGTGGCTTTGGATTTTCCGGCCGGCTTGATGATTTGCTTTTTGTGAGTGGACACTTCGGCCACCAGGTTGGTTTGGTTGGGATCGATAATGTTGAGAGCTCCTGTGATCTTGCGGGCATCGGGAATGATTTTTCCGAGCATCACCCCTTGTTCACGGAGCACTTGGGTAAGCGCGCGTGTGTCGACATTCTGAAGCGCGGGTACTTTGTGTTTTTTCAAAAAATCAGACAAGCTGCTTTTGGCTTGATGATGCGAGTGTTCGCTGGAATATTCGTTGACGATTAATCCACGCAAATGGATTTGCTCGCTTTCCAAAAGCTCGCTGACGTGATCTTTGACGGTTTGAACCGGTACGCCGTAGTTGCCGATCATGGGAAAGGTGAGCACTAAAATTTGCCCCCGATACGAAGGGTCGGTGAGCGTTTCGGGATATCCGACCATGCTGGTATTAAAAACCACCTCGCCGTCGACAAACCACTGAGGGTCTTTGGTTTCGTAACCGAAGGAGTCGCCATGCCAGGTGCTACCGTCTTGAAGAATTAATTTCATATTTTTTAGGGTGTAGGGTTGAAGGCATAGGGCATAGATTCCTAATTGCCCATTGCCCTGCTCTCACCCTAAGTTAGTTTTTATTGATTCTTATCAAGGTTAATTTACCAGCTCCGCTTGGGCGCAGATCGATAATTTTGAGTTGAACCTTTTTTTGCCCGTTCCATTCGTTTTCTTCCAAATTGACCACTAAATCGTGTGGAATATTGAGATTAATTTGATCCAAATACCGTGCAAAAAAGAAGGCGATCGACGAAAGCTGCCGGCCGTTGAGGTCGACCGGAATTTGAGCGTGTTCCTGAGTTTTGCCCACCACGCGTAGATCGGTGATACGAGCCCCCTTGATCATGACCATCGGCTGTTTGTTGGCCACGCCAAAGGGTTCAAGCAACGTGAGTTTACCTACCGTTTCGAGCGAGACTTCGTGGGCCTGAATTTCACAGTCGATCGAGAGCGTTTCCTGAAACGCCGATGGGTCGAGATTCTTTTGGCTGTAGTCGTTTAAACGACGGATGAATTCATCGTAATTTTCAGCCGGCAACGTAAAGCCCCCTGCCATGGCGTGCCCGCCAAAGGTGGTAAAAAGGTCGCCGGCGCATTCACGCACCGCCGCGGTAATGTCGAAGCTATTCAGGCTGCGCATAGAACCCACCACATGGCTGTCGATCTGGTGCATGATGATAGTAGGACGGCCATACTTTTCGGTGAGTTTGCCCGCGAGCAAACCTACTAATCCGGCTTTCCATTCGGTGCTTTTGAGCGCGATGATGGTGGGCCTTGAGTTCATGGTGTCGATCCTTTCACACGCTTCGTCGAAGTATTGGGTAGTCAGCTCGCGACGCGCTTCGTTCAGTTCGTTCAATACCTTTGCTTTGGAGCAATCGCCCATCAAAAGATCGAAGGCGTGTTGAGGGGTGTCGAGCCGGCCGGCCGCGTTGATGCGCGGGCCGATTTGAAAACCGATGGTACCGCTGTCGATGGTAGCCGGATTAATGCCCGCTTCTTTCAAAAGTTCGGTGAGCCCGGGATTTTTGCCGGCGGCGAGCCGTTTTAATCCTTCGCGCACCAAAATGCGGTTTTCGCCGGTCAGTTCCATGCAATCCCCCACCACGCCCAAACATGCAATGCTGAGCTGCTGATCGAGGTAATCGGTAGCACTTTCGCCCATAAAATGCGGAGCGAGCGCTGTGACCACTTTGTAGGCGATGGTGGATCCACAGGCTTCTTTGTTGATACACACAATCGGTTTGATGGGGATTGACGATGGCCAGCGCCGGCGGAAGTTCCGCCGGGAGCGAGTGATGGTCGGTGACGATCACTTCCATCCCCAGTTCGTTGGCCAGTTTAATTTCTTCTAAATTCGACGTGCCGCAATCGACCGTGATGATCAAATCGATTCCCGCTGCTTTAAAGCGTTCCATAAAATAGGGCTTCATGCCGTAGCCGTCCTTTTCGCGATGCGGGAGGGTTACTTGCCATTTCGCTCCGGCATTTTCCAAAAAATCAGCCATAATCGCCGCTCCGGTGATGCCGTCGACATCGTAATCGCCAAAAATCATAATTGATTCTTGATTTTCGATCGCCCGAGCGATACGATCGACCGCTTTTTGCATGTCTTTCAGTAGAAAAGGATCGTGCAAACGGGTGAGATCGCCCTTAAAAAACCAATCGGCCTTATCGGGGGTGGTAATACCGCGATTTTCCAATAATTTGGCTACCACATTCAGCGCCTTATTTTCATTTTCGATCACCCATTTTTTACCTAGAATGCTCATTTTGTATGCTTAAATCTGGCTAGTAGTTTAAACGGAGTTTGTTGAATGGGCAAGAATCTAGTTTTTACCGCTTTGCCCCCTTGTTTTTGAGGGGATTTTTTGGTATAATAAATAGATTTATTTAGTACGTAGTTCGTAGGGTGTAGGGGGTAGCTTCAATAATCGCTACCGAACTACACCCTACGAACTACACCCTACACCCTCATAAACAAGTGGACATTCTCAATGAAATCATCGCATCGGTCGGACCAGCTTGGGGGTGGGTAAAGCTGCATTGGATGTGGGTGGTGTTTGGGCCGATGGCGGCTTGGTATGGGTTTAAATTGTGGATTGTGGGCGGACGGTTTATTCACCAAGTGCGCAGTGCCAAAAAATTGGTGTATTTAAAAATTACCTTGCCACGCAGCGATTCGAAAATGATCAAGAGCAACGTACCGAGAAGGATTTTAAAGAAAAGGTGGCGATTATGTCGCAGCTTTATCGCGCGCTATACGAAATTCGTGAGTTGAATTTGATGAACCGCATTAACGTGTGGCTATGGCAAGCGGATAATATTTCGTTCGAATTGGTGGTGGAAGATCACGAACTTAGTTTTTATGTGGTTATTCAGCCTTATTATCGCGATATTCTAGAAAAGCAAATCACCACGTTTTACAAAGATGCCGACATTCAAGAGCTCAGTAAGCCCTTGGCTTTTTATGAAAAAAATAAGGAATCGCGCAGCTATTTTTTGTATACCAAACGTCCCTTTTGGTATCCGATTAAAAGCTACCGCGAAATGGAACAAGATCCGCTGAACGACGTCGCCAACGTACTTTCGAAACTTGCGGATGGGGAAAGAGCGGTCATTCAAATGATCATTAACCCCGTGACGAGCGAAAAATGGCGTGCTAAAACTGAACAAATCGGCACGGCTTTGTTTAAAAACAAACCGATCCCTTGGAAGATTCCCATTCCCATTTTGGGTCCGATTTTGAGTGTATTGCTGAATGCGGTGCGCTTGTTTATGCCGGGGGGCGGCAGTGGCACCAATGCGCCGGGCGCCAGTGGAGGTGATTCGTATGTGCGTATGCTACAACCCAAAGAAGAATCCTTTAAACGTATTGGAGAAAAGGCTGGTGGTGTTGGGTTTGATACGTCGATTCGCATTATTGGCCAAGCCGATACCAAAGCGCGCGCAGTCGAAATTACCAATAACATTGTGGTGGCTTTTAGTATTTATCAAGATCCCTACCTAAACGTATTCCAAAACCGTCGGATTATCCCCATCGATTTTATTAATAATCCATTGATTCGGTTTTTGTTTAAACGTCGTATTCCGGGTATTTTGCATAAAACGCCGTTGCTTGCCCAAGATGAGCTGGCTTCGTTGGTGCATTTTCCTGATTCGCGCTATAACCCCATTCCTATCATTCGTTGGTTGCAATATAAGGTACTGCCTCCTCCGGTTGATTTGCCAAGAGAGGGGGTATTGATAGGCAAAAGCATGTACCGCGGGGAAGAGCGAGACGTACGGATTCTTAAAGACGATCGGACCCGTCATCAGTACATCATCGGTA
Source organism: Candidatus Peregrinibacteria bacterium (assembly GCA_016699515.1). GTDB lineage: Bacteria > Patescibacteriota > Gracilibacteria > UM-FILTER-43-11 > UM-FILTER-43-11. The sequence goes on from CP064978.1 coordinate 1,183,996, forward strand.
AATCCGGTTCGGGTAAATCGGTGCTACTTAATTTTATGGCGCGCCAGGATATTTGGAATGGTGACGGCATCTGTTTGATCGATCCGCATGGTGATTTGGTGGAAGATACGCTTCGAGTAGTGCAAAAGGAACGTGCGCGCGATGTGATTGTGTTTGATCCGTCCGATACGGAGCGCCCGATGGGACTGAATTTGCTCGAAGCACATACTCCCGAAGAACGCGATCGCGCCTCGCTCGACGCGATGGAAATTTTTATCAAGCTGTTTGGCGATGAAATTTTCGGCCCACGGATTCAGCATTATTTCCGTAATGCGTGTTTAACGCTGATGGAAGATGAGGAAGAGGGGGCCACGTTGATTGATGTGCCACGGATTTTTGTGGACGAAGAGTTCCGCAAGTACAAAGTGGATAAAGTACAAAATGCGGTGGTTCGTTCGTTTTGGGAACATGAATACGCCAGCACCGGCGATCGTGAAAGCAAGAAATGATTCCGTATTTCAGTTCTAAATTTGGCCCGTTTATCACCAACACCACCATCCGCAATATTATTGGTCAGCCCAAGAGCGCCTTTAACATTCGCGAGATTATGGATCAACAAAAGATTCTTTTGGTGAATCTGTCGAAGGGGAAAATTGGTGATGTAAACGCCCAGCTTTTAGGGCTGATTTTTGTAAACAAAGTGAACATGGCGGCCATGAGTCGGCAAAGTATGGATAAAAAAGACCGAAAAGACTTTTTATGTATGTGGATGAATTTCAGAACTTTGCGACCGATACGTTTGCTTCGATCCTTTCGGAGGCGCGCAAATACCGCTTGGGGCTGATTATGGCGCATCAGTATATTGCGCAGCTCACCAAAACCCCGACCGGTCGTGATGACACTCGCGTGCGGGATGCGGTGTTTGGTAACGTGGGAACGATGGTCAGCTTTAAAGTGGGTGCCGACGATGCCGAATATTTGGCGAAGGAATACGCTCCGTTGCTTTCGCAACAAGATATCTTGAGCATTGCCAACTACAGCGCTTACATTAAGCTGAATGTGAACAACACCACCTCGCGCCCGTTTTCGATCAAAACCATTTGGGACCCCCAAGGCAATGATAAAATGAGTGATATTTTGAAGAAGTATTCGCGCATGAAGTATGGTCGTAAAAAAACCTTTGTGGACCAAGAGATCGAAGCGCGACTTGGAATTATTTAGATAATACCAACTAACTAAATACACAAATTACAAACAATCCCAAATAACCAATACCGAACACCTAATTTTTGTAGTTTAATTTTTTGAAATTGATTATTTGAAATTCTTGCGATTATTGTTTGTAATTTGTCTATTCGTAATTGTGTATTTAAGCGAAGCGCCTTTTCTGCTAGAATACCCAGGCCTTTTAAACATGCGATTATGAAAAAATGGTTATCGGGTCTACTCATGGCATTCTTTTTGTTTCCAAGTGTGGCCAGCGCCCAGCTGAGTTTTAATTTGAATACGGTGCGGCCGATCATTAAGGCAAATGAAATTGTGCAAGTGGGTAAAAACATCATTTTGGACGCCTCACAAAGCTTTTTGCCCGATAAAGAAGTGCCGGCGGTTTATGAATGGAATTTTGGAGACAGCACGCCAACGGACACGGGGGTGGAAGTGGTTCACACGTTCTCGGAGCCGGGTGAATATTTGGTGGAACTTACGGTAACCCAAGGCGACGAAAGCGCTTCGATTGCGCACAGTGTGTTTGCTTATGAAAATCTGATTTTGCTGCTAACCGACGTTACGGATCGCCAGGAAAGTATTGAAAAATTTTCACAACAAGCTCGCAGCGAAGGCACCTTTATTAACTTGATTGAAAGCTACAACAGCACTACGGCGTTTATGTCCGAAGAAGCGCTTTCTTCCAAACTGAACGATCAGGTGAACGTACTCAATAGTGCCGATAGCATTGTGGTGTGGACCACACGCGGGAGCGGTGTGAATTCATTGACGCGGCTGATTCGTGAAAAGCCCGATAATCAAGCCTTTTTGAAGGATAAAACCGTTATTGTCATTACCGATAAGAACTTAAAAACGCTGGCTCGTATTATGCAGAGCAATTTTGACATTATTCAGCCGAAGCAAATTGTTCTTACGCGCGAATATAATTTGCAAAACCTGATTCGTTCACCTTCGGCCGAAGCGTTTGTGGATGACTTACAAGCGGGAGTGGAAGCATTTGAAATTGTGAATGCGGACAGCCGCCGCGTGCGTCCTTGGAATCTCTTTTCGTATTTGGTGAATTACATGATCACCAGCGGAATCCCCAGCAACACCATCGTCCTTTTGCTGATGCTTCCGGTCATTGCCACCATCATCGCTTTTTTAAAGCAAGTGGTGGGCGTGACAACATTTGGCCTATACACCCCTCGATTTTTTAGCCCTTGGGCTTAAATTTGGTTTGTCCATTTTATTTATCATCATTATTTCGGGTGCCATTCTGCGTAAATTCCTGGATTCGGTTCGCCTGCTCCACATTCCCCGCATTGCGATCGTGTTTTCGGTTTCAACCATTATTTTGTTGCTCACTCTTGCCGCGGGGGCCTATGTGGGAATCAGCCAGTTGGCCACGATTGCGGTTTTTCCGATGTTGATTATGACCACATTGGCCGAAAAATTTGTGAGCGCACAAAGTGGAAAAGGGGTGTATGCCGCTACACTGCTTTTGATTGAAACCACCGCGGTGTCGTTGATTTGTTACTGGGCGGTGGAATGGCAATTTTTGCAAAATCTGATGCTGAGCTATCCCGAAATTATTTTACTTTTGATTGTAGTGAATTTGATTTTGGGCCGCTGGACCGGGCTCCGCGTATTTGAATACATTCGGTTCCGGGAGGTGATGAAGCATGCGGAGGAGTAAACTCCTCACCTTTACCATTGACCTTTGACTTTTGACTTATTTGAATGAAAAAATTTAGATTCCGACAATTTCCGGTTTACCAAGATTCATTACGATTTAGAAGAGCTATTAAAGATCTTGTAAAAACTAAATTCCCTAAGGATGAACAATTTGTTTTAGCCCCCCAAATTCTAAGGGCAACTGATTCGATTATTCTTAATATCGCGGAAGGTTCTGATCGAAAAACGGATAAGGATTTTGCTCACTTTTTGAATTTATCGCTTACCTCATTAAACGAAGTGGTTGCCTGCTTTGATTTAGCACTTAGCGACCAGTATATTACTAGTGAAGAACACTCTGAATTATTGTTAAAAGCTGAAGCGGTTGCAAATCAATTAACAGCCTTTAGAAAGAGTATTATATGATTTTATTTGTGACGATTGGTCGATCGACTAACTAGTCAAAGGTCAATGGTCAAATGTCAATTGTAGTAAAAATGTGGTTCTTCCATAATCCGGGTTTGCTGGGCATCAACGCCCGGAATCTGAAATACATTAAGGCGTATAACCCTAAAAAAGCGATTAAACTGGCTGACAGTAAGCTAAAAAGTAAAAGTTTTCTTTCGGCGCGTGGTATTCCGGTGGCGCGACTTTTTGGATCGATTGGGTCCAAAGCGGACTTGGATAAATTCGATTGGGAAAGTTTGCCCGCTTCGTTCGTGGTGAAACCCAACGCCGGATACGGCGGTGAGGGAATTTTGGTGATCAAAGGGAGGAAGGGCAAAAATTGGGTTAAAAGCACCGGAAAAATTATGCGGCATGAGGAATTGATTTCTCATATCAATGATATTATTGATGGTCGTTATTCCTTGGCTAATATTTCGGACATCGCTTTTTTTGAGCAGCGGCTCGAAGCCCCGACCCCTTTTGATAAAATGAGCTATAAAGGCCTGCCCGACATTCGCGTGGTGGTTCATAATTTAATTCCGGTGATGGCCATGCTACGGCTTTCAACCGAACGTTCCGATGGTAAAGCCAATGTGCACGCGGGTGGAGTGGCGGTGGGGATCGATATTGCTAAAGGGGAATTAACTCATGTTACCCAATTCAATAAGGAAATCGATAGTGTGCCGGGATACGGTGAAGTGAAGGGGTTTAAAATGCCGCATTGGGAAGAAATTTTGCTGATCGCCTCACGCGTGCAGGACATTACCAACTTGGGATTTGCCGCGGTCGATATTACTTTGGACAAACAAATGGGACCGGTTTTTTTAGAGGTGAATGCGCGCTCTGGCCTTGCGGTGCAAATTGCCAACATGGCCCCGCTCCGCAGACGACTGGAACGGGTGGAAGGCATTAAGGTGAGCAGTCCCGAGAAAGGCGTACGCATTGCTCAAGACATTTTCGGGCAAAAAATTGAGAACAAAAAGCCTACCAAAGCCAGTTTGAATAAAATTGTTATTGGCCGACTGGAACGAGTGGAATTGATTGGCGAAAAAGAAACCCAAAAAATCATCGCCCAACCCGACTTGCTTTCCGAAAAATCGGTTTTGGACCGAACCATTGCCGAAAATTTGGAGCTCAAAGACGGACATTTAAAATTCAATCTAGCGGATAAACGGTTGCGCACGGTGGTAGAACTGGGCGATTTTGCAAACTTGCCTTATCAAATGCGCATTGGTAGCCGCGATTTAAGAGACTTTTTAATCGATCCCACCAAGGGGCCGGCCAACGAAGGTGCGCCGCTTACCCCGCATTTAGCGCGCACTTTTACTGACGAAGATTTGCGCAAGTTGGACGACGAAATTTACGATATTGATGCACACCTTCGCTTGCTTTCCAATTTGACGCACACCAACTTGGACGAAGAACCTCAAAAATTTCTTGAAAACCCGGGCTATAATCCTCAATTTGAATACAAACCTCTGTCGTTTGACCCGAACCATTTGTACGCGCGCCTGAAACGCCTCGAGTTTCCTGCGACCCCGATGGGGATTTTATGGGAAAAAAAAGCGGATGAGATCCGGCGCAAAATTGAACTGCTTGAAGCGCGCGACACGCGCGATTTTACCCGTTGTTCCGTTGCGCTTTACGGAACTCCCGATGACACATTGATTCAACTAGCCAAAAAGGAGATCCGGAATATGCCGACCCATTTTCCTGAATCGACCGAACGACTTACGGCATCCCAAGCTAAAAAAGCTTTCGAGGAAGCGATAGAAAATTACGGCCTCAAGGGCTGGAGCGTAAAACTAAAGGCTGAAATGGTGGCCGATGCCGTCGCGGGGAAAGAAAATACGGTTTTCATTCGTGAAGGGGCGGTTTTTTCTCGGGAACGGTTGGCGGGCACCATTGCCCATGAAATTGAAACGCACGTGTTTACCGCGATGAATGGTAGTATGCAGCCGTGGCGACTTTTTCAGCGTGGCTTGGCTGATTATCTAGCCACCGAAGAGGGCTTGGCGGTTTATAATCAAGAAAAAACTGAGTCCAGCGAAACTCCTAAAAAATATTGGCCAGCCTCGTCGGTGATTGGCATTCACATTGCTTTAACGGGCTCGTTTGTGGATGTGTATAACCAATTGATCACCTATGGATTTGATTTCAATCGCGCCTGGAAGGTCGCACTCAAGGCGAAACGCGGCTTTGGCGATACCAGCAAACCGGGCGCCTTTACCAAGGATTTTGTTTATTACAAAGGCTATCGCATGGTGAAGCAGTTTGTAAAAAATGGGGGGAATGTGAAGGATTTGTATATTGGAAAAACTAATTTAGCGGATCTTTCGATCGTCAAACAGGTGAAAGGACTTAAGGCACCGGTGTTTTTGCCGAGCTATTTGACCGACAAGGAGTCCTGATCGGGTTTTTAACTGCTCACAAATTGTTTGCATAAATTCTTTTTTTATGTTATAATATTTTGTTAGACTAAAATAAAAACCCATTGTGACCCATTCGGATCAGCGACCCATCATTCTATCGGCGCCCCACGCCAAAAGCACTATCGACGGAGATTTACGCAAACGTTTTGCCCTGAGCGATTATGAGCTGTGGAAATGCAGCGACCCTTATACTGATCGTTTAGATGAGTTTACCTGTGCGCGTAGCGTGCATGTGGGTAGTAGTCACCGCTTATTGGGGGATTTAAATCGCCCGCCAAGCCTGGATGCCGCTTTTCGCGAGACTGACTTTTTTGGCCGCGATGTTTTTTTGGAACAACAATCGTTCAGTGAGGATGAAAAAGCCGAACTCTTGGCAACCTATTGGCACCCCTTCCACGAGGAAATTTTAACCTCCATTCACCGGCTGGATGCCGAAGGACACCCTGCGATTTTATTGGTGGATTATCATAATACGTCGGGGGATCACGCGCTGAATCAGGACCGTGATTATATGCCCAGTATGGTGATTTCTAACTTGGGCGCCAAACAAACGGGCGAGCTTTACCCTTTGCACCCGATTACATCGATGCCGACAGAAGGGATGTATACTCTTCAGGCGCGCATTGAGGAACATTTGGGCATTAAACCCGCCATCAATACCGTTTACTACGGTGGGTACAATTTACAATGGTATGCAACTTTAGCCTCACAAATGAGCACTCGTGCTACTTTGTATGCGGTGCAAATTGAATATAATTTGGATTACGTGTTTAATCCGATCACCAAAAAATTTGATCCCGAAGCGCTGCATTTGTTGCAAACCGCGCTCAACCAGAGCCTGGCAAACTTGTATGATCACTTAGTGGACCGTGAGGTACAACCCCTCGCGCATGAATCACATGCGGTGGCAAGCCTGGTGCCGTATGCAAGCGATGGCGCGGCGATTCGGACGCGGTAGCAAAACGACCAGTAAGCAAATGCCTTAATGCGTTATTTTCGAGCGCCTCGCGGTACCCCATTATCAATGTGGCGAGGAGTTTTTCACGTTGATTATCCAAGGTATCAGCCGGTAACGGCCCCTTGGGCCGTATTAATGTAACTTTGGGGTTTTGCAGCTGCGCACGCCTGAGCGCTTCTCTTTCCAGCTTTCCTTGCTTATATAACTCGTAAAACGTGGATCGATCCGGATCGCCAAACAAGCCTTGGTAATAGCTGCTTGCGTCCATCACTCGTTCGCTTCTTCCGCCCGGCTTGGTCAGATCGAATGCGATCACGCGGTCGATGGTAGGATTTTGCAGCGCTCTTTCGATTAAAAACGGGGTTTGAGCCGATAACATACTGTCGATCAATGTTCGGCCTTGAATAACCACTTGCTTTCCATAAAAAATGGGCAGTGCTTTCGACGCTCGCATCGCCTCGTAGATTTCGTTGGTTTCTAAATGAATATCGCTGCCCGCTTGCGGGCTCATAAACACCACATCGGCCGTTTGGTAATCGGTGGCAGCCAACTGCAGTTCGATCGGATTGCTGCGAAATCGGTCGGTTTGGATGGGATTTTTGGTTTTAAAAATGGTGTAGACCAGGTAATCGATGTCGGCGCTGAATCCCGACATGAACTTTTCATCGCTCAACAAATTCAACCATCCATAAGCCATTTGGTAAAACTGTCGAGCTTTGTAATAGCAAGCCGTTCCTGCACTGCCCGAGGCAGCAACAATAAGATTGGGTTCGCATAAACCATAACGCTCAAAAAGAGCAATCAGGGCGCCTACAATATAAATGCAGCTCATCCCCCCGCCGGATAGCACCAGGGCGATTTTTTCTTTGGTGTGCTCTCTTAAATGGGCTGCGTGCGCTTCAAAATCGGCCGGTTTATAAATAAAACCCACCTTATTTGGATGAATTTGGCGAATGGCGGGACCGATGATCGGCGAATGGTCAGGGCTAGAAACCATGCATTTTGTTTTATAGTTCATTGTCTCACCTTTGGTCTGTTTTAACAAATTAATTTGACTAAGAGCCTTCGGTTTTTTCCTGTAAAACAGTCTCAAAAAATTGTCTTTGCAGCGCTATAAAATCGCTTAGCCCTTTTAGCACCAATGCCGTTGCATTTTTCTTTGTTCTGGTGGCAGCGCATTACAAGCCAAATTTGCTGCTCTTACTGCTTGTTCTGCGTGCTTTTCTTCTACCGTGTTGTGAATTTTTATCCATCGGCCGCCTTCACCTTCTTCTAGTGCTGCTATCAACGCTGGATGCTGCTGGTTCAAATAGTTATTAAGTGTGTTAAATTCTCGATCTGCCATTGCCTCGGATCCGTTATGGAACCCTATGGCTTTCAGCAAATCATCTCGACTGGCCCCCCCTGCTTGATCAGCTGTATATCCGCTTATTACCTGGCTGATAGCGGTGCGAGTCGGCGGGTGATCGTTCCCATCGGTTAATGTTAACCCCAAAAACTTACTTGCCGTCCGAAGCATGGCATCTGCCAGTGTGGAGTGATCCGTCTTTCCTGCTCCTCCAAATTCGTCGATCGCCGCATAAAATACGGGGCTTGCAATCGAGCTGCCAAAAAGAGGGTTTAGACCTATTCTGCCTGCTAATATTGATACACAAGGGCCAAATACTTTATTGAACGCTACATAACGAGCTAAGAATTCCATTAATGCCTCATTGCTGTCGATGCGATTGAGCATAGGGGTCAGTTGATCAGGGGCTTGTGAAATGTGTTGCTTGATTCTATTTTCCATTGTGATGGGTGATTTAAATTCGATTGAGATGGCTATTATATTGCTGAATAAATTTTTGTCATAAATTTTGTGTAATTTTTTATATAAAATTACTTTTCTATTTTTAAGCCATTTTTTTATTTATTATTTTTGTCATAATTTATGTTAAAATAGGATTATGAATGAAAACGATCTTAAAAGGGCATTGGTTTTATATGGAATGAAGCGGCGCCAAGCTCGTGTTTTTTTATCTTTAATCAAACGCCTGGAAGCGAATTTGACTCAACTTGTGAACGATACGGGCATTGCTCGTGCAACCGTTTATTTAGATTTGAATACTCTGGAAAAGGAGGGGCTCGTGAGTCATTTTAAAAAAAACGGGGTCACCTATTTTACCCCCGAAAGTTTGAACAAACTCAAAATTATCTTGCAGCAAAAAGAAGCTGTCATCGATCAAGCGCTTCCCTTTATGAAGGCAATGATGGCCAATGCAGGGGCTGGATCCTCTATGCGCTTGGTCAAAGGCACTGCGGGAATCATTTCTATTTGGGAAGAAATTCTTGACGCCTATCAAGCTGGCCTTTCGGATGTTTACGCTTTTTCAAATCTTGAAAAACTCTTTGCTCTTATGCCTCGCTATTTTCCACGCTTTCTTGAAAAAGAAGCCCGTTTTCCTGTGTACATTTGGCTGATTGCGGATGCAACTGCGTCTCCACAGGCCTTCGCAACTTTACAATCAAATCCACGCGCTCATTTAAAATTTATCCTTCCGCACAGTGCTTTTCCTGGAGAAATAACCATTTATGGCAACAAAATTGCCTTTTTCTATGCAGAGCAATCCAGCCCACAAGCTTTTGTGATTGAGTCAGCCGAAGTAGCCGATATGCAGAAAAAAATATTTTTATTGCTATGGAACACATTGCCCGAGGAAACCCCCATCGTCCCTGGAGCGTAATGGTTAACGATCAAATTAATTTGACATCCATCAAAATCGGCGTAGCATAGGGGGCAATGTTACCCAACGCCCTTTCTAGCAACGGCCTGATGATTAGCCTCATTATTATTCCACCTGTGCCGGCGGTGCGTTTTGCGTAACAACTGATTTACAAACAAAAACCACCTCGGCACTCGCTAGGTGGTTTTTTAAAACTTTATTCTTTAGCCCCCATTATTTATGCAACGAAGTGCAGATGATTCTCCTTCTAGCGGTGCGGCCGCTCCACAACTTTCTTTTATAATGCATGGGCCAGAACAGGCTCGCGTGGTTGATTTGGAAGCCGTGAGGCGGCAAGTGCAAGCTCTTTTTGAACGACCCGATGATTTTAGTGGATTGGTGTTTGAAGGCGATGCTGCCAATGAAGCCTTATCGGCTTACGATGAACTGGCCGGAAGAGCCCATCGATTGGGTAGCTCTACCCCAACTGTGAGTCGCTTGAATGAGTCGCTGCCTCATGGTGGCCGCGTCGATGAACTTGCCGCGGGTGATCGCTTGCACATTTTTCATACGGTCACAGGGGAACCGGTTCGGCCGAATACACCAGACCCGAGTTTGATTGACCGCTTTGATTCGGAGTCGCTTCCTTTTGCTTCGGTTGCTACCGATGTGATGGGGGTAGCTCTGTTTGATGCTACTCAAGATGGGTGGACGGTGCAAATGATGCCCCATGGCAAAATGCCCACTTCTCCTTGGGATGTAAATTTTCATTACGGCGGGGACAACTTGATTACTGGAATGACTTATTACCGGTTTGATGATGGTGTTTACACTTTGATGCCCAAGGAACACTTTGAACGCGCTGCTAGTGATGCAAAACGTCTTGGATCGGCCGACTTAGGTGAGGAAATGTTAATGGAAATGGCAAAACGCCACTTAGAAGGTGATCGCCGTTGGGTTCCTAAGCCGAATGAGTATGGAAATCGATATTACCACCGTTTTACCAGCATGCCTCAAGGGGAAGGACCTAAGCTTTATACTCCCAATCGACTTGTTTACAGCCTTGGAAGCCCGGTGGGCCCCTATAAAGTGGCCCCTGATCAAAAGGCAAGCTTGTTGGTGATGCCGGGGGAACGCCCCGTGGTTGCTGGCCTTGGGAGCACCAAATACGGAGGAGCCTACGCCGAAGCAGTGCGTCAATTTATGAAAGCAGAAGGACCCCAAAATGGTTTTCACGAACCCTTGTATGTTACCGATGACGGACGCGTTCAAGAGGGCGCTAGTATGACTATTGGTGCAATCAAAGGAAATACAATTCACTTTCCGGAACCCAATGATGCCAATACGCTCCCTGGAATTACGGCGATGGCAGTGATGCGTTTTGCTGAAAAACGAGGAATGAACGTAGTGTATGATCAACCGCTTTATTTGAGTAAAATGGCTGAAGCTGATGCGGTTATTGCTACGGGTACGGCTATGGGAGTTCGCCAGATTGGATTGGTGAATACTGCCGAAAGAAAGGGGACATTGAGTAATGGAAACCCAATTGATCACCGTGAAGGAGGTATTCATCCTTTGGTTGCTGCACTTCAAGACGATTATGAAAATACATTACGGCGAGACCCTCGCGCACCTTTTAAAGACATGATGGTTAAAATTGCCTAATGAATTCTTTCTCTTTTCAAATGATTGGTCTGCTCCTGTTGCTTCGTATTACGAGGGGGTAGAACGATGCCTTTACTTTGGTTGCTCTGCCCGCCTCTGGCGGGCTTTTTTAATTCTTTAATCTTTTCTCTATGAAATCCATAGAAACCACGGCACCCCCCGAGGTACCTAGCACTGGTTCACCCACCGACGTTGTTGCCTAGGTGCGCCGATCCATTTGGGAATTGCCCCAGGGTTGGGAGGCTTATAATCCGTACTGCCCCGAAGACACCGCGCAAGAGGTGAGGAGCCAACTGCCAACCACCCCGTTGTTCACTGGTTAATTATCCGCGCTGCATCCAACGCCTTCGTTCCAATTCGCTGAATTTTTCGATCGCGTAGCGCAGCATGGTGCGTGGCATGGTTTTATGATGCTTTTTTAGGAATGATTCCAACAGGGATTGGTCTCTTTTCCCGACTTCTCTTAACATCCAGCCCACCGCTTTGTGCATGAGGTCGTGCTTGTGATTGATTAGCATTTCGGATAGTTGGATGGTGTCGTCGAATTGGTGATTTCGAATGAATGCGTAGGTGGCAACGATGGCAATACGCTGGTTCCACAAGTGGTTGCATTGGGCCAGTTGGCGCAAGACCGATCGATCTTTATCCAAAAGCCAGTGACCAAGAATTTTGTAGGCGGAGGTATCGACGAGATCCCAATTGTTGATAAAATCGGTGTTCGCTAAATATAGGTCGACGATTGTTTTTTTGATTTTCTCATCCCCTTTTTCGTATTTTAAAACCAAGCCCATCAGCGCTGCCAAACGAAATTCGTGTTCTTTGCTGTGCAGCAGCATTTCCAGATCGTCGAGGGTGAGTTTTGCATGGTATTTTTTGGTGACGGTTCGCAGATTGGGCACGGTTATTCCCAGCAGCACGTCGCCTTCGGCGTATTCACCTTTGCCGGTTTTAAAGAATCGCTGTAAAAAAATTGCCTTTTCTGGGTTTGCGTGGGCCAGAAGGTCTTTTTTGAATGGATTGATCATGCGGTTGGTTAGGTGTGGCCCGCCCGCTGGGCGGGCGGGCCACGAATGTTATTTAATTAGTTAACCGTGAACCCAAGCATCATGCCTGAATGCAAGTGTTCGGCAATATGGCAGTGCGCCATCCACATGCCCGGATTACTCATTTCTACGATCAAATCGACGGTTTCTCCTGTTTTAATTAATGTGGTGTCTTTCCATTGTAAACGGTCATTGGGCACATCGTTCCGTGATAATACAACAAACCTTTGCCCATGAAAATGAATGGGGTGTTGCATGGGGTGAACCGAATTGGGGTCGTTGTACACGCGAATTTTCACCAGATCGCCGCGCTTGAATTTCCAATCAATGTCCATGTTTTCGGCGCCGGTTTTGTTGTCGATGATTTTCCAAAAAGTGTTTTGGGACGTGGCCATTTGATTCATCATCGGCATGGTGTCGTCCCATTCTATTTCGGCCGCACCGTGCATCATTCCCATACCGTGCCCCCCACTCATCATTCCCATGCCGGGCATGTCGATGGATAATGTGATTGATTCATCCGGGGTTTGATCCAAAAGGGCGGCCTGGTTTTGGCGAATGAGTGTGTAATCTTCGGAATTTTTGCGCAGAGTATCAAACGCCTCCCGTGCCGAGGAAGTCGCTGACCCCGCCACATGAATGACTCCCATGGTATCGGTACGATTGGGCACGGCGTTTTGAATGAAGTAATCCCCTTCGTTTTCAAACACCGCTTCTAGCACCACTCGCTCCGCAGGCGCTAACACCACCGAATCAACCCAGGCTTCTTGTTCGATCCGGCCTGTGTCTCCCCCCACTAACTTAAGGCGTGCGCCGGGAATTTGAATATTGAACGGTCGAGTGTTGGCAACGTTGGTTAAATAGAACCGGACCACTGCGTTTTTTGGCACACTCCATTCGTAGTTCTCTTCGTTGTTGATCAACATGATGTTACCGAATCGGCCCATCAACGCTTGGGTGGTTTCGTTCTTTAAAAAGGCCGGCTCGGATTCGGTTAACAAAAAGTCGTCCAGCACCAGAAAGGTTTCTTGGTCGACCGGGTTCCAGTAATTGGCACGATCGGGCGCAACATAAAAATTGCCATAAAGCCCCAGTTCTTGAGTGTAGTCTTCACGGATGTGTGGATGATACCAATACACCCCTGCGTCGGGAAAAGTGAGTTGATAGGTGAAAGTTTCTCCGGGTTTAATGGGGGGTTGAGTTACATCCGGCACGCCGTCGAATTCGTTTTTGAGCCTCAGACCGTGTGAATGAATGGTGGTGTCGACCTCCAATTCGTTTTTAAAAACGATGCTGATGGTGGCGTTCTGCGGAACTTTGAGCAAAGGCCCGGGAATTTGCTGATTGTAAGCCAATCGTTTGATCACTCGTTTGCCCACTTTTTGTTGCGCCATCATGGCAGTCATTTGATAAGTATCTCCGTCTTTCAGTTCAACCATTTCGGACGGCTTGGCTTCGGGCAAACCGTCGGTTTGGGTACTGAAGGTTTGAGTGGAAGGGATGAGCGGGTTTGATAAAGTCGGGCTATTTTCAATCAAATTGCCGCTTTCGTCGAACTGGCAATCGCCCATGTATACGTCTCCCATTTGGTGGCAAGGCATGCCCTGCATGGCGTGGGGGTCGAATGCGGCTTTGGGATTGGCCGGTTCTTTTGAAGATGGTGTACAAGCGGTGAGCACGAGCACACCCAGTATGAATACGAGTTTTTTCATTGGAATTAATGGGTTAAATGACTTGAATGATGAAAGCGAAAACGCTTTAACCTTAGGGCGTGCAGTACTACTGAAATCGATGAAAATGCCATCGCGGCCGCCGAAATTCCGGGATTTAAAGCCCCAAAGCCGCAACAGGGATTCCGATTGCGTTGTAACCGAAGGCCCAAAATAAATTTTGTTTAATGTTGTTCAAGGTTGCCGCAGAAAGTTCGATCGCCTCGACTGCTTTTTAAAAGATCCCCTTTCACCAAAACCAAATCGCCTGTCTCCATGGCGATGTCGGTGCCGGTTCCCATCGCAATTCCAACATCGGCCTGGGCCAATGCGGGACTGTCGTTAATGCCGTCGCCTACCATGGCAACGCATTGGCCTTCGGCTTGCCACTGAGAAATTCGTTCCTTTTTTTGGTCAGGGGTGGTTTGGGAATACACTTCATCGATGCCCACTTGCTCGGCAATGTGACGAGCCACTTTTTGGTGATCGCCGGTGAGCATAATGGTGCGTATGCCACGCTTTTTGAGCAATTGAACGGCTTCTTTCGAAGTGGGTTTCACCGGATCTTGCACTCCAAACAAGGCGAGCACTGTTGTTGGATCACTTAACACCAGCACCGTATATCCTTTTTCTTGCCATTCGTTCATCAAGGCAGTGACTGCTGCATTCATGACCCTTTGTTCGTTTGCAGTGCGCCCACTCCCCAAATGATAGACGATTTGGTTGATCGTTCCTTGCACCCCTTGCCCGGGAAGTGCTGTAAAATGGTCCACTTTGGCCATGGATACGTTGGGCGTCGCTTTAGCGAATTCCACAACACTTTTGGCTAAGGGGTGCTCCGATTGCGCCTCTAAACTTAGGGCGATGCTCAGTGCAAAAGATTCCGTGGTATTCAGCGCCTTAAAAACCTGAACGGTGGGCTCCCCTTGGGTTAAGGTGCCGGTTTTATCAAAAACGATGGTGTTTATTTTGTGCGCTTTTTCCAGGCTTTCGGGTTTTTTAATCAAAATACCCCTACTGGCCCCCTGGCCCGACCCCACCACCATCGAAATGGGAGTGGCTAAGCCCAAAGCGCACGGACAAGCGATGATGAGCACCGAAACCATATTGATCAACGCTTGGGGCACGGCCAACGCCCCAAAAAACATCCAACCCAAAAAAGTGCCAAGGGCAACCACAATGACTCCCCACACAAAATAACCCGATACCACATCAACCAACTTTTGGATCGGCGCTTTGGACATTTGAGCATTTTGAACTAAGGCAACAATATGCGCCAACAACGTGTCTCCCCCAACCTTTTCGGCTGTCATAACGAAGGCGGTGTTGCCGTTGAGCGTGGCCCCAATGACCGGGCTGCCTATTTGCTTTTCCACGGGAATGCTTTCCCCGGTTACCATCGATTCGTTGATGTGGGCGCTGCCTTCGCTTAGAACACCGTCGACCGGTATTTTTTCACCGGGCTTAATCTGTAAACGGTCGCCGGGCCTCACCTGATCGATTGCGATCTCTTCTGTTGTTCCGTCCTCCTTTAGCCGATGGGCCACCTTGGCGGAAAGGGCGAGTAATTTTTTAATAGCGGCATTGGCACTCCCTTTTGCTTTAGCCTCTAGGTATCGCCCCAACAGAATAAAGGTGGTAATGATCGCGGCATCCATGAAATATTCCTGGTGTAGATCAGTGAAAAGCGTGTTGTATACCGAGTATGAAAATGCCGCTCCCACTCCCAACGCCACCAGTGTATCCATTCCCGGGCGGCCTTGCAGCAACCCCGGAATGCCTCGCACAAAAAACTCGCGACCGCTGTACATGACAATCACTGCGGTGAGTATCATCATCACTTCCATGCCCTGCGGAATTTTGAATACGAACGTAAAGGCTAATACCACTGCGCTCAGCAAGGCCGCAACCCATAGACGCATGAA
Organism: Candidatus Peregrinibacteria bacterium; assembly: GCA_016699515.1. Lineage (GTDB taxonomy): Bacteria > Patescibacteriota > Gracilibacteria > UM-FILTER-43-11 > UM-FILTER-43-11. Next base: position 1,199,739 of record CP064978.1, read on the forward strand.
CCGGTGTTTAAGATCCGTTTCACTTTCGGTGGCGGCATGCATCGAATGAGCTTCCCCGCCGACATGCTTAGCCTGCCCCCCGTGATCTCCCGCATGTGGCATCACGGTAGCGTTGTATCCGACCTTTTGCACGGCGTGAATCAGATCTTCGGTATTTACTTGCTTCGGGTCGTAGTCAACCGCGCCGGTTTCGGTGGCAAAATTGATGGACGCTTTTTGAACGCCCGGCACGTCTTTCAGTCCTTTTTCAAGGTGAAGCACGCATGAAGTACAGGTCATCCCGGTGATTTTAAGGTTGGCTTTCATATGAGATTAATTATGCGATTCAATTTCGTCGTCCTCTTGGTGCGGGCCTTGCAACTTGTAGGCTTCCGGGCCCAAGTCGAGGTCGATTTCGGCCCACATTTTTACTTCGATGCTCTCCGCCAATTTTGGCTCGGTTATAAGCGCCACGGTTTTAAAGAATCGGCCTTTGGGCTCTTCGTGCAGATTAGGATCAAATTCCACCGTCAAAATGCCCTGGGACCCCTTGGTCATTTCTTGTACATCCACACGACCTTGGGTGCAGGCGCAACTGCCCACCGCCCCAGTGATTTTAATGGGTGTTTCGCCTTGATAGGTAAACGGATATTGATGAGAAACAACACCGCCGCTTTGCTTGAGCACGCCAAAATCAAACTCTTTTTCGGCAAAAACAAAATCGCCGATTTTAAAACCAGCTGTTGGTGTGGGCACGACTGCCTTTTGATAATCATCTTGCGACAACACCGTTCCACTCACCTTTAATTCTGTGGCCGATGCATCCGTTGCGCTGGTGCTTAACCAAATAGAGCGTTGAATGGGGCCCGTAGCCGTGGGGCCATGAGCCATGGGGTCAAATGTCACTGCCACTTGAAAGGTTTGGTTGGGCTTGATGGCTGCTGACCACTGGGCGTTGTTGTGCATGCCAAACTGAGGTGATGATGAGCCGTCTTCCAATTGGTAACGCGCGGTGGTGCACATGCAAGAAGTTTGTGCGCCGTTGAGCCACAATGTTTCGTTGCTATCGTTTTTTAGGCGAAACGTGTGCTCCACTTTTCCGCCGGTGATATCAAGGTTTCCCCAATCGTACACAGCACTTTCTAGTACGGCTACCTTGCCGGAAGGACTGCTGGTTTGGGCGGTTTGGGGGCTTTGACTGCATGCAACCAGGACGACCGATAGCAGCAATAAACCCAAGCCTCTTAGTGTATTTTTAACGACATAATGGTATGAGTGAATGGATAAAAACGGAGCAATCCATTCATTATTCCAAACGCACCATGCTTTTCGCCCCTATCCGGTCAAAATCAGATGGCACCAGGGCGAACGTCTGGATGGTTTTTTGGTAAGGAGCGAAATGCCTTGGGGCCATTGAAACCATGGCCACACGCTGCGAAACATGCTTTTTTGCCGTTTGGTTTTTTTCGATTGGCAAAGAAGCCACTTCGCTTTTTTGAATCGCGCAACAATTCATTTCACCTGAGGAGTGCCCCTGGCTCATCGATACGATTGTACTTTTTTTGGCTGTATTTTCGGGGTGGCGACTGGCAAATAAAGGCGCGCAAATTAAGCCGATCAACAGGACAAACCCCAGCCATGTAAGGATGAGCTTTTTCATTTAGGCTTTGTTGATGACGTGCAAGAGTTCCCGGATGAGCTCTTGTTGTTTAAGGTCGTTGGCTGTTTTCATTCCCTCTTTAAAACAGGCATTCAAATGATTTTCCAAAATCAATTTATTCGCTCCTTTCACTAGCCCCACGGTGGCCAAGCTCTGTTGGAGTACGTCGATACAATAGGCGTCTTCTTCGGCCATCGAAATTACTTTTTTGAGCATTCCTTGGGCTTTTTTGAGCTGTAACAGCGTTTTATCTTTGAATTCTTTTTTCATTGAGAATGGTTTAACCTTAACCTGGGGTATAGGTTATCATGGGAAAGGCGAAAGTCAATATTGGATGGCTTGCCTGATGCTTTTTTAATTTTATTATCAAAAAAAGCCCCTCCGAATCGCTTTGGAGGGGCTAAAACTTATACATCGTTTTCATCATCCCAATCGCTACTGTCGAAATTGCATTCGCATTCGCAATAAGGCTGTTCACAGGTCTCACATTTTTCGCAGCTATCGCCGCAAGCACATTCTTCCACCATGGTGATGAATGATTAAGTAATAATGGCATTATTATCGGCAATTTATACTAAAAATCAATAGGTAAAAAACGGCTTTTATTAGCGAATAAATCGATTAATCTCCGTGAATAGCCTCGATGCCTTTGCGCTTGGCTAGCCCGGAATTGAGATTTGAATTTAAATCGACTTTTCTTTACAATAGCCACACTTAAACCGCCTTGCCATGCATACGCACATTGAGACGTTAAAAAAGGACATGATCCACCACATTTCGGCTGCTAAAAGTGCCGAATCGCTTAAGGAAGTCGAGGTGAAGTATTTCGGAAAAAACGGCTTATTCAACGGTATTATGCGCCAGCTTAAGGACTTGAGCGACGATGAAAAGCGCACCATCGGAAAACTTGCCAATGAAACCAAACAGGTTCTGGAAGCCCGCGTGAGCGAGCGTTACTTGGAGCTGGAGGATGCTTTGATGGCCAACTTGGCAGAGAGTGAATGGATGGACGTCACCGTTCCGGGAGCCCAGCCCATACAAGGACATCGCCATGTGTTGACTCAATTTATGGACGAAGTGGAAGCCGTGTTTGCGCGCATGGGGTTTTCGGTGGCCGATGGCCCCGAGGTGGAAGAAGAGCATTATAATTTTGATCAGTTGAATATTCCTGCCAACCACCCCGCACGTGATATGCAAGATACCTTTTGGGTGGCTAATTTACCCCGACACGTGCTGCGCACCCAAACCTCATCGGTTCAAATCAGGCACATGGAAACTCATCAGCCCCCCGTGCGGATCATTACGATGGGAAAGACCTTCCGCAAAGACAGTGATGCCACTCACTCGCCCATGTTTCACCAGTTGGAAGGCTTGATGGTTGACACCGATATTTCGATGGCGCACTTAAAAGCGGTGATTACCGAGGTGTTGCAACAAATTTTTGAGGACGATTCGATCAAAACACGCTTTCGCATCAGTTATTTTCCGTTTGTGGAACCGGGCATGGAAGCTGACTGCACTTGCCCCATTTGCCATGGCAGCGGAAAGCTCAACAATGGCGTTCCTTGTCGCTTATGCAAGCAAACCGGGTGGCTCGAGATTTTAGGAGCTGGCATGGTGCACCCGCAAGTTCTTAAAAATGCGGGCTACGACCCCGAGCAGGTAACGGGCTTTGCGTTTGGAATGGGGCTGGATCGCATGGCAATGATCAAGCATCGTATCAATCACCTTCGCCTGCTTTTTGAAAACGACCTAAGGTTTATTGAACAATTTTAATTATGAAAAAAGTTTATATTGGATCCGATCATGCGGGGTTTCAGATGAAAGAACGGGTGAAAGAAGCCCTGAATGAAAAATACGAATTTGTAGATGTAGGAACCCACAGCGATGAAGCGGCGGATTATCCCATTTATGCCGAAAAAGTGGCCAATGCGGTGGCCGCCGATCCCAATGCCCAAGGGGTGCTGCTTTGCGGAAATGGAGTGGGCATTGCGATTGCCGCCAATAAAGTTCCCGGTATTCGAGCGGCCCTGGCCTTTAGCAAAGCGTCGGCAGCGTCGGCGCGACAGCACAACGATGCGAATGTGGTCACCACCGCTGGGCGCGAAGAACTGAAGGAGGATCCGGTGGACCTTGTGGATACCTTTCTTTCGACCGATTTTTCGGGCGAGGAACGTCATGTGAGGAGAGTTGAGCAGATGAAGGCGATTGAGGAGAAACACCTTAAAAAATAATATTCAAATTCCCAAATACCCTCCACAGCGGGCAGGCACAAATCACAAACAAATTCTAATTTCTAATAACCAATTTCAAAAAATTAAATCAAAATTAGGTATTCGATATTTATTATTTGGTATTGTTTGTAATTTGTTTATTCGGTATTCGTAATTAATACATTTATGTCACATTTCGCAGATCGGTTGCTCCACCGCATTCAGGAGCTCGAAAATCCCACCGTGGTGGGGTTAGACCCACGCCTTGATTCAATTCCTGAATTCATTAAAGACCGTATGGTCGACGAATATGGAGCTACTTTGGAGGCCGTTGCCGCTGCCATTCTGATTTTCAATCGTGGCATTATCGACGCCGTTTCGGATATTGTTCCTGCGGTAAAACCGCAAATTGCTTTTTATGAACAATACGGTCATGCGGGCATGTTGGCTTATGAGCAAACGTGCGAATATGCTCAGCAACAGGGCATGATTGTGATTGGCGATGCCAAACGTAATGACATTGGCTCCACGGCCGAAGCGTACGCTGCAGGCCACCTGGGAACCGTGGATGTATTTGGGGAAGCGCAAGAAATCATCAAAGCCGATGCCCTGACCGTTACTCCTTATTTGGGCAGCGATGGCATTTTACCTTTCACCCGATTGTGTGCCGAGCGTGGAAAAGGGATTTTTGTATTGGTGCGTACATCCAATCCGTCGTCGGACGAGATTCAAGGAGTTCCGGTGGGCGATGAATTGATGGATGAATACGTGGCCGGATTAGTGCAAAATTGGGGCGCGGAATTGATTGGTGAAAGCGGCTTTTCGAGCGTGGGTGCGGTGGTGGGAGCCACTTACCCCGAAGAAGCTCGTAATCTGCGCCATCGCATGCCGGAACAGATTTTTTTGGTGCCGGGTTACGGCGCTCAAGGAGGCAGTGCCGAGGATGTAAAACCTTGTTTTTATAAAGAAGGAAAAGGCGCGATTGTGAACTCAAGCCGCGGAATTATTTTTGCTTACCAAGCTCTGAATATGCCCGAAGAAGCTTTCGACGAAGCCGCCCGCAAAGCCGCGCTGGCCATGAAGGAAGATCTGAGGATAGTTTTTTAATTTTAAAGTGTTGCAGTGCCCAGTGCTGCAGAGAATGCTGAAGCACCGCAGCACTGAAGCACCCTGAATATGATTTTCATCCTATCCCCTTCTAAAACTCAGGATTTTGATACGCCGGCGCCGGTGAGCGACGTGAGTCAGCCTCGCTTTTTAAAGCAATCGGAAGTGCTGGTTAAGGAATTGAAAAAGCTTTCGGAAGTGGAGATTGGCAAACTGATGAGCATTAGCGATAAACTGGCCGCTTTGAATTATGGGCGCTATCACCGATTTACCGCCCCGTTTAAACCGAGTAACAGCAAATCGTGCCTGTGGGCATTCAGGGGGGATGTGTACGACGGAATGAATGTGGATCATTATTCCCGAACGGAGGTGGATTATGCGCAAACTCACTTGCGGATTTTTTCGGGATTGTATGGGTTGATGCGTCCGCTCGACTTGATGCAGCCATATCGCCTGGAAATGAAAACGAAACTGAAGAACCCAAAGGGGAAAGACTTGTATGATTTTTGGGGGCATCAACTCACCGATCAATTGCAGGCCGATTTAAAAGCAAATGGCGACGATGTGCTGATCAATTTGGCCTCACAGGAATACTGGAAGGTGATTCAGCCAGCAAGCTTGAATGCGCGCATTATTACGCCCAAGTTTATGGAAAATAAAAATGGGGATTTAAAAATGATCGCCTTGTTTGCCAAAAAAGCGCGCGGCCTGATGGCGGATTATTCGATTCAGAATCAACTAAAAGACCCCGAAGCGCTTAAGTCATTTTCTGTTAATGGATATCAACTAAATTCTGCTCTTTCTTCTGCCGACGAATGGGTCTTTGTTCGTTAGCACGAACAACAAATTGACTTACCTTTTAATAATTCCCTTGGGGGGTTTTTATTTTTTGGTAGAATGAGGCTATGTAGTAAACTGCCTAGTCACCCCTATTTATGGTAGAGCTTGCCCGTCAAATCTCAACAACTGACTACTACAAAGCTGCTCTCACAAAGCCCAATGGTTTTCGCACCCCCGATGATTTAGGTCCTTTTGCTGATCAATTAGCCCAATTGGCGGTTCAGATTCATGGGCAAGTCGCTGTTACTCTGGATGCCCCTTCTGGTGCCGGTAAAAGTTGCACTGCACAACAGTTGATCCATCTGGTTGGCTTGCATCACCCAGAGGTGAGTGGGGTTCATGTGGAGGGGGATCGTTACCTAGGAACACTGCGTGGAACGTGGCAGCGCGAGGCTATGACCAGTGGTGGCCCCGCCGACTTTTGGCAAAGGATTCACGATTGGCAGGCACTCACTAATTTTCTTGGCCGTGTTGCTTCTTTGGGCGTGAATGGAGGGATTGTTCCCATGGGTAAAACCTACGAGGGCGATTACTTCCGATATGATCGGATGTCCTATATTCCACAAGGTCCGAAAGTCATGGTTGTTACGGGCCTTCGCTTGGGCGATGCCGTAGCAGAAGTGTATGGCCAGCGGAACACAATACGAACTGTTTTGAGTGTAGACCCTGCTATTGCACTCATGTCGTCTTTAGTACGCGACCTATCGAATGGTCGCATTACTGATCTTGCGAGTTTTAGGGAACGATTGGAGTTTCGCCTCAAAGAATATGCAAACCAATTGCCTGCTTTTGGTGCCTTGCTCAGCCGCACAGGAGAGGACAAACCTGTCGTCTTTGATTACAATACGGTTCACCCCCCTTTGGCTAATCTAAAAGAGGTCCTGCTTAGCCAATTGGCTGAATGGAAAAACACAAAACAACCTGCTGAGAACCCGGATATGCTGGACTTGGCGGAGGTGATTCAATTGGTGGGAACACCCGAAGATCCTCATGCGGCAGCTGCTTAATTTATTGAAAAATAAAAATCATTTTACAAAAGTACACGTCTTCGTTAAAATGACTTGGCTTTTGCGTCCGGTCCCACATCATCGAGTGACATTTATATTTGGAGCGGTAGTTCAGTTGGTTAGAACGCCTGCCTGTCACGCAGGAGGTCGCGTTCAAGTCCCGTCCGTTCCGCCATTCTACTCCGTCAAAGGCTACGTCGAATACCATGAGACGTACGGCTTTGATTGCGAAGTGAATGTCCGCCTTAGCCTTGTGCGAAGGTGGGCATATTTGTTTTTGTATTTTAATAGGAATTTATTGTATTACGTTTATATTTTGAGAAGCCTAAAAGTTTTAAATGAAACTTATGTGGGCTTTAGTACTGATTTTGAGCGCAGACTAGCCGAGCATAATTTAGGTAAATCAATTCACACTAATAAATTCAAGCCTTGGAAAATCGACGTGTTGGTTTCTTTTGAAAATCGCAAAAAAGCAGAGGCATTCGAAAAATATCTCAAGACTGGTTCAGGCCGGGCTTTTGCTAAAAGGCACTTCATTTAAATCGTCCCATTGGGGTGGTTTTTTGTTTGTGTTACAATGGTGCTGGAATTAAAAAACATTCTTTACTTTTGTGCTTATGAAAAATGCTCTAAAAATGCTGCCCCTTATGCTCATTGGCCTCTTGGCGATTCCCCAAGGTGCCCACGCGCATTGGATTGGAGGATACGGCCTAGAAAGTGGGCTTACTCATCCATTGTTGGGCCTTGATCATCTGTTGGCAATGGTGGCCGTCGGTGTCATCAGCACTCAAATTACCCCTAATAAAATTTGGAGGTTGCCCGCGTTATTTCTTTCTTTCATAATGATGGGAGGGCTTTTGGCCATGAATAGAGTCGGGATACCTTTTGTTGAAACCGGGATCGCGCTTTCGGTTTTGTTTTTAGGGGTTTTCATTGCACTTGATCAACGGATCTCTGGGCGTTGGGCGGCTGTTTGTGTTGCACTTTTTGCTCTTTTTCATGGTCAGGCTCATGGCATTGAGATGCCCATGCTTGCACACCCTGCGCTTTACGCGACTGGCTTTGTACTTTCGACCGCTCTTTTACACCTTGTCGGTGTGTGGATTGGGCGCCTGTTTCGCACCACTGAATTCACTCTTGCCACCTTGCGTTATGCTGGGCTGAGCATGAGCTTTATTGGCTTAACTTATCTTTTTCTATGAAAACTCATTCGTTTAAAACCCTTTTGGTTTTGATTGCCCTGGTTACCCTAACGGGTTGTTTTGGCCTTAAGTCGGATCAAACTCCTACACCAGCACAGACCGTTGGGCTGACCGACTCTTATGGCAATGCGGTGTCCGCCGCATGCCAAGCGTGGTTTGATGGTTGCAATAATTGCCATGTGAATGGTGATGTGATGGCCTGTACCAAAAAATTCTGCCCGCAAGAAAGCCTTCAGCCTGCCACGTGTTTGGATAAAGTGCGTGTGAGCAATCTAGAGGCTGATCAAACGGTTTCCTCTCCTTTGGTGGTAGAAGGAGAAGCGCGCGGCTATTGGTTTTTCGAGGCGGACTTTCCGGTAGAAATTGTGGATACTTTGGGCAACCGTTTAGGCAGTGGTATCGCCAGTGCACAGGGGGATTGGATGACGGAAGATTTCGTCCCCTTCACGGTCACCATCAACTTTGATGCAGCCAACGCTACTGAGGGTGAATTGGTGCTCAAGCGCGATAATCCTTCGGGTTTGCCCGAAAATGACGACGAGGTGCGGATTCCGGTTCGCTTCTAAAATTGACATTTTCGTCTATTTAAGTTATCATTTAAATGTACATTTAATTATACATTATGTTTAATCTTGGTGATGATATTGTTATGATTGGTTCGACCGATTTGCGCGATAAAATGCCTAAAATTAAGCAGAGTATTAAGAAAAATAAAGTCATTGTTGCTGAGCGTGGTACCCCTTTTGCGGTTTTATCCGATTTTGATGAATACAATCAAAAAGAGGAAATTATTGATACTTTTGGGGATATAGTGTTGGGCTATTTGGCCAAAGAACGTGCCGAAAAAAGCTCTGAAAAAGATTACGTGGATTCAGAAACTGTTGAAAAATCTATTGGACTTTAAGCCCCTCTATGTATCGAGTTTTATATCATAAATTAGTTTTAAGCGAGGACTTTAAAAAAGTTTCTAAAGTGGACCAGCGTAAAATTGTTTCCACAATCAAAAAGAAGCTGGCCAATGACCCCGAGTCTTTCGGGAAACCTCTTGTGAGTGATTTGAAGGGTTATTTTCGCCTGAGAATTGGGTTTTATCGTGTTATTTATTCGGTTAGTAAGAAGGAAGTGACTGTAATGGTTGTAAAAATTGGATTGAGAAAGGATTTAAAAGCTTATTTAGAAGCGGCTAAGAGACTGGGCCTATGATCAAAAACCTTTCTTCGGAGCATAAACCATTGGTTGTGGATTTTGCGTATCAAAGGGAACGTGAGAATTTATTTGTGATTGGGAGTTTCAAAAAACATGACGATACGCTTTGTGAGAATGATTTTTGGGGATATTTTGAAGGGGATCATTTGGTTGGGCTCGCCACCTTTTTTATCCGATGGGGCAGCTTTGTGGTGAATGCTCAGGATCCGTTGGTGATTGAAGCACTCACCGATGAGGCAATTCGAGCCAATCGGACCATTGAATACGTTCCTTGTTTTAAGCAATATGCCGACGTGATTGTTCGTCGACTACAAACTCAGCATGGCATTTCCCCTAAAGAACTCACTGAAGAAGTTGTGATGGTTTTAAATCGGGATTTTTTTGTCGATTTTTCGACCGGTGATGAATCGGTCGCTACGCCGGATGACATTGATGCCATCATTCGCTTTGATCGGATTATCGAAAACGAGCCAGTCGATTCACCCATTCAGGAATATGAGCGAAAGCGGATTAATCCCGATGAAAATTTTTATGCTCAAAAAAGATGGAGTGATTGTTTCGCGGGCGAATCCTCATGGAGTTTCCAATCATTACTTTCAAATTGGTGGCGTTGGGACCCTTAAAGAACATCGAGACAAAGGTTATGCCAAGCAGGTGGTCAGCGCGCTCTGCCGACATTATTTTGATCAAGACGTTCCCTTTGCCCTGCTATTTACAGCTGAACATAATGCGGCGGCCCAAAGTGTGTATGGTTCGCTGGGGTTTAAGCCCGATGGGGAGTTTGTTATTGCGCGGTATTAGCAATAATGAGCCTTTCATAATCCCTTCTCCATTCTTGTTCGGCTAGTAGCATGCTGCCGCTCATGATGGTGCGGTGGCCATATTTTTGATTGAGCGCTTGTTTGGCTGCTTCCAGCTGATCGTTTTTAAGTTGGTCGGCGATGGGGTCAAATAAGTTAAGCTGCTTGCCCGTGTCGGGCCGTAGATCGGTTAAAAACACACCGGCGGACCGCCACGTGAATCCGATGGGGATTTTTTGATACAAACCGGTGAGTGCTTTAACCATTATTTGAAAATTGCGAGTGGGTTCTTTCAGATTCGCCTCTAAATAGAAGCGCTTGAGTTCTTTGGTGCGCAAATACAGAGTGATTTTTTGGGTGGTCAGTTGCCATTGGTGCAGGCTTTCTAAAGCACGTTCCAAATGAAATTGGCTCATCCCCACAATCACGGTGGGGTCGGGGGTGAGAGTGCGAAAACTACTGGTGCGGCCAATTTGCTTAGGCGCTTCGCGCTCGGGTTTTAGAGGGAAAGAACTTTCACCGTTTAGTTCGCGCCATAAAAACACTCCTGTAATGCCAAACCACTTTTTAACCTGGGTGTAGGGCAATTGGGCAAAATCATACGCGGTGCGAACGAGCGTGCCTTCTAAAAAGGCTTGGCGACGCTGCCCAATTCCGGGAATATCACCCAGCGCTTGGGTTTTTAAAAAAGCGTCGACCGACTGAGGGTCGATCATGGTGGTGCCATTGGGCTTGTTGGCCTCACTGCCCATTTTGGCCAAGGTTTTGTTGGGCGCTACCCCCACACTTACCGTGATTCCAAGCTGGTCGCTCACCGACTTTCGAATGGCGTCGGCCACGCCTCTATCGGTGGTTTTGTGCATTTCTGAAAGGCCAGTGAAATCTATAAACGCTTCGTCGATCGAAGTAACCTGCACCACGGGTGACCAGGTTTTCAGCAGGCTCATCAGTTGGCGCGATACAACGGTATAATAGCGTAAATCGCCGCTCAAAAAGATACCATGGGGGCACAGCTTTTTGGCTTCGTGCAGTCGCATGACGGTTTTTACTCCGCAGGCTTTGGCTGCTTCGGTTTTGGCCAGCACAAAACCGCCTAGTTTTCCTAGCACCATCACGGGCTTGCCTTGCAGGTGGGGACGGCGGGCGACTTCGCAGGCTGCAAAAAACCCATCGGCGTCGATGTGAGCTACCATTACATTTGACATTTAACATTTGACTATTGACTAATATTTTCGGACACTGCCGCGGACGACGCCGACGATCGATTGATGCGTGTAGGCGGATAGATCGATGGGGGGGTAGGCGCTGTTGGCGGGTAACAACCGCAGTCGGTCCCCTTGTTTGTGCAGGAATTTAACGGTGAATTCCCCTTCTAAATTTGCAACGACAATGTCTCCGGATTTGGCTTCGGGCGTGCGTTCGACCACCAGTACATCGCCTTCAAAAATACCGGCGTCGATCATGCTGTCGCCTTTGACGCGAATGAGCATAGTGGCATGAGGCCGTTCGATCAGGTAGTCGTCGAGCGATAGGCGATCATTCGCCTCTTCTTCGGCAGGACTGGGAAACCCCGCTTTGACCGATTCAAAATAAGGGAGTCCGTCGAAGTTTTCCCCGGGTTCCAGTTTGTTGCTTTTTCGGCGCAGATAACCCTGATCGATCAATCGATTGATGGCGTAATACGCGGTGCTTTTGGACTGATAGTTGAACAAGGTGCGCATGTGTTCGTAGGTGGGCAAATAGCCATGTTCTTTGTGAAAATTGCGCAGGGTCGATAATTTATCTTTTAAGGATTTCATATCCAGGAATAAGAAGTAAGGATTAAGTAAAAGGTGGCTTAATTCTGACTCCTTATTCCTTAATCCTTTTTAGAACAAACGTTCTAAAAACATCCTTCAGCTTAAAACGGGCTCGACGAAAGTGCAAGCAAATGCGGTTGACGATGAGCGGAGTTCGATTTAATTCACCCGTTTGATGTCGGCGCCGAGTTCGGTGAGTTTTTGTTCGAGGCGCTCGTAGCCACGGTCGATGTAGTAAATATTGGTGATTTCCGATTCACCTTCGGCGGCTAGGGCGGCCAGCACGGTGGCGGCGCCGGCGCGGATGTCGCAGCTATTTACCGAGGCTCCTTTCAATGCTACCGGGCCGGTGATTTCGGCTTGGTAGGCGTTGAGCAATTTGGGTTTTACGCCCATTTTTTCGAGTTCGTATAAATACTGCAAGCGTCCGTCGAACAAGGTTTCAAACACAAAACTGGTTCCTTCGGCTTGAGTGAGGAGTGTGGCAAATGGCGCCTGAAGGTCGGTGGGGAAGCTGGGGAATACCGCCGTTTGCAAACGAATGGCCTTTAGATTTTTGGATGGCAAAACGCGTACGGCATTTTCAGAAAGTTCGAATCGCACGCCGACTTCGCGCAATTTTTGCCAAAAGATATCGAGATGATGAGGTACCAGGTCGGTTACGGTGACTTCGCCTTGGGTGATGGCGCCCGCTAGCACTAAAGTGCCGGCTTGCAAGTAATCAGACGTGACGCGATAGTCGGCTCCGTGGAGCTCATTTACGCCTTCAATGTGAAGGGTGTGCGTGCCGATTCCGTCGATTTTAGCGCCGCAGGCGTTTAAAAGTGGCATAGATCCTGCACATGCGGTTCGCTGGCGGCCAAACGAATGACGGTGGTTCCGCTGGCGGTGGCCGCCGCAGTAATGGCGTTTTCGGTGGCGGTTACGCTCGCTTCGGTCATAGTAAAGTCGACCCCTTTCAGCCCACTCGTTTTTAAGTGAATCAGATCATCTTGCATGACCGACTGCGCTCCCAGCGCTTCGAGCGCCATTAAATGCGCATCCATAGGACGCTTGCCCAGTACGCATCCCCCCGGAAAAGCGAGTGAGACGTCTTTTTGGCGCGCCAAAAGGGATCCCAACAGCAAGCTGGACCCGCGCAATTTACTAACGAGTTCATGCGGAATGGCCGAGGTTTTAATGGTTTCGGCATGAATTTTGAGCGTGTTGTTTGCGAACGAGTTCTCCACTCCTAAATGGTTCAAAATTTTCAACATCGTGTGAATATCGGCAATGTCGGGCACGTTGGTGAGCGTTACCGGCTCTTTTTATAAGCAGAGCAGCGGCCATGATGGGTAGCGCGGCATTTTGGATCCCCCTGCGGTGACCGAGCCGTGAAGCGCTTTTCCGCCCGTGATTATAAATCGATTCGAGTGCATATTAATAATTGATAGTAATGTCCAATGTCCAAGCACCAATGTACAAACAAATTCAAATGATTTAATTTCTAATGACCTAAAAGTTTGAGTTATTTGGTTATTTTGGAATTAGTTATTGTTTGTAATTTGTAATTTGGTTATTGGACATTGATAGGTTAGTTGCTATTTGTTTAATTTTCTGCTATAATAATATGTTATTTATGCCTTAAAACACGTGTTTCTATTCTACTTAACATTATTGGTGATCGCAACGGTGCTTTGGGGCTATTTATTTTATAAAAAGACTATCATCCTCAACCGCTTAAGGTGCTTGCGCAAAGCTTTGTGGTCGGTCTTTTTGCGATGATTCCGGTTTTTTCTTATAAATACCTTTATGAACATTTTTTGCCGCGCTTGGCTGAATTTAGAATTTTTCAACCCCTTTTTCAATACTCTTTAGTGGAAGGGTTAATGATCTTCTTGTTTAACCTAGTGTTGCTTTCGCTTATTTTACTCATAGCGAGCGCGCTGGTTTCTTTGGCGATATCCGCGTACCCCCACCAAACCCTTGTTAACGTTAAAAACGCCCTTAAACAAGAACCGCTGGGGTTTGTGGCGGTTAGTTTGATGATCGGCTTTTTGATGTATATTCAGTTTGGCGTTGAACATTTAACCCAAGTAAAAGTGGTGGGCACCGTGTTGGGAAGCGTGCTTTTTTTGGCGGTGATCGAGGAATACATTAAGCACTTAATGGTGCGTATTTCGGATGATAATCGGCTGAATGACGTTGATGACGCGATCACGCTCAGTATTGTGGTTGGGCTCGCGTTCGCCTTTGTGGAAACCTTAATTTATGCCTTTAACGTGGGGAACATGGGACTGGTTATTTTCCGCAGCTTGATCAGTTTGCCTATTCATGTGGTTGCCTCGGGAATCTTTGGCTATTATTATGGGCTTTCTAAATTTTCGGCTGCTTTTGAGCGACACGAATCGTTTAAAAAACGTCATTTGCGTAAATGGCTGCATCGGTTGCTCAACCTTAAAAAACATACGCTTTATGGTGAGGAAAAAATTGTAGAAGGAACACTGCTGGCCTCGCTTTACCATGGGCTCATGAATTTGTTGCTTGAGTTTAATTTAAGCTATTTAACCATTCCATTTTTGGTGATGGGAGTGTTTGTCATCTTTGGCTTTTACAAAAAAGGCCAGCTGCATAGCCACCGATTCTTGGCCTATTGGCGGCGACGTTCTGGTGCACCGGTGGTTCAATAACATGTTTTGTTACTCACTAAAAAACTCCCGCGCCAAGGGCCGAGAGTTTTTAATGCGAATGGGATGTGGTTTTTATTAAATTCTGGTGACGCTCAGCAAACCTTCTCCACTGGTGCTGCGCTCAATTTTTATGCCTAACTGCTCCTGAATGAGCTGAATGGGGAGCAGCCCCAATTGAATAGCGTCGTGGACTTCGTGGGTTATTTTCCCTTCATCCCAAGCCCATTGGAGCATTTCGCCCAGCTGCTCAAGATTGATCTGAATTTTTTGGCTCCGATTGCTGGCCGAAATGGAACGGAAGGATGGGGTCATAAAAAGTTTTTTATTAAAAGGTAATTGAGCAATTATACCTCAAATTTTTATCAAAAGCAATCCAAAGCCGGTCGAATTTTCCTGAATGAAGTCCGGAAGATTTATTATTCCTCTATTCCCCCTACCTTTTTAAGAATTTCGCGAGCCACATCTTTTACATGCCGTGCGATGGGCTGGGTGTTTTTATTCGCTTCCCACGCTTCGGTGGCTTTTACGATGGCCCCATTCGCTTTTTCGGCCGCTTCGGCATTTTGGCCCTGGGCCATTAGAATGTAGGCATCTACGAGCCAATCGTATGCGCGGGCTAATTTAGCCGCCCCAATCACTACGGGATGATCGGGTAAGTTTTGGTAGGCTTGCTGAGTGAGATCAACGGATAAATCGGCCGCTTTTTTAGCCAATGCCGGCTTTTGAGCGATGATGTAGACTTCAATTTGAGACATTTCCACTTCGGCGCGGCGCAATAAAAATTGAGTGTCTTTGCCCTTTTTCGATAAGCTGAACAAATAAAGAATTTCTGCCGCATCACCTCGACTTAAAAGGGCGGCGGGGTTTAGGGCACCGTTTTGATCTCGACTGATGAGTCCGCTTTGTGCCGCATAGGCCATGTACGGCTTATACCACGCGTCGTCCGGCACATCGGGATAGGGGGAAGGGGTTTCTTGGAATGAACGCGTGTTGATTTGATTGGCCTCGGCCAGCATTTTGATCAACTCTACTTTGTTCACTTGTTTTTCTGGACTGAACGAGCCGTCTTCATTGCCTTTAACCACTTGAAGCGTTTTGGCTTTTTGCACGTACGGAGCAAACCACGCTTCGGTAGGAACATCGTGAAAAGGGTTTTCGGTTGCATTGGCCTCGGGCTCAATACCGGAAATCGCCAAGAGCATCTTGAGTGCCGCCGCGCGCGTGATGGGGTCGGCTGGTTTAAAATTTCCATCTTCATATCCTTTTACCACTCCTTCGTCGGCCAAATACGAAATGGCAACGTATTGCGGATGCGAATTGGGGACATCATTAAATCCCGCCCCCGCCTTGGTGCCCGCACCTTGTGCGTGACTGAGCGGAAGGAGCCCTGCACACCCCACCCATAAAACAAATAAATACAGCGCATACTGAAAGCCTTTTTTGAGCATTTTTGTTTGTTTATTTTTTGTGAACGTCGTCATTTTAGCATGTATACTTTTTTGCACAATATTGTGAAAATCCGGTTATAAAAAAAGCATTAAGGCACGTTGAATGGTGCGATTAATGCTTTGGGATGATTGATGTCATTTATTTGTAACGAGCGAAATGCGCGAACGCTTTGTTGGCAGCTGCCATGCGATGAACGTCGTCTCGTTTTTTGAAAGCAGCACCGGTTTCGTTGCTGGCGTCGTTTAACTCGTCGGCCAATTTACGGGCCATGTCTTTTCCTTTTTTGGCACGGCATGCTTGAATGATCCAGCGCATACAAAGGGTATTTTGACGTTTTGGGCTCACTTCTACCGGAATTTGGTACACCGATCCCCCCACACGTTTCGCGCGGACTTCCACATTGGGCTTTACGTTCTCAAGTGCTTTTTCGAACACGGATGCGGGATTGCTCTTGCCTTGATCTTTCAAGATTTGCATGGTGTCTTTAAAAATACGACGTGCAATCGATTTTTTACCAGCTTTCATCATGCAGTTGATGAACTTTTCTTGCAGTTCGGATGATCCTTCGGGGATGTACTGTTTTTTGGGTTTATACATAGGAAATTACGAATTAGAATTACGAATTAAAGTGATCAAGAGCGAGCGCTCGGGATTATTTAGGACGTTTAGCTCCATAGCGGCTACGACCCTGTTTTCGATTCTGAACCCCTTGGGTGTCCAGTTTTCCGCGCACAATGTGGTAGCGTACTCCCGGTAGATCTTTCACACGGCCTCCTTGCACCATCACCACCGAATGCTCTTGCAAATTGTGCCCTTCTCCCATGATGTAGGCATTCACTTCGTCTCCGTTGGTCAAGCGTACGCGAGCGACTTTACGCAAAGCCGAGTTAGGCTTTTTAGGAGTACGAGTGGTCACTTTAAGGCAAACTCCGCGTTTTTGTGGCGCTCCTTTTGGCAAGTCCACTGAAACATTCTTGAGTGAATTTGAGGTGAATTGCAAAGCGGGAGATTTGCTTTTTCTGTGTGATTGTCGACGACTTTTGCGCACGAGCTGGTTAATGGTTGGCATGATAGTGATTAATGATTAAAGGAATTTTTGGGGCTTGATTATAATTAAAGTTGTTTTGAAAGGCAAGTCAATGTTATTTGCCTTCTTTGCTCATCATTTTTTGATAAATCTTACCGGCAGGGATCAATTTACCGATGATCACGTTCTCTTTTAGCCCTCGCAAGTTGTCGACCATCTTGGTGGTGGCTGCCTCTACCAATACGCGAATGGTTTCTTGGAACGATGCCGCTGATAGCCAGCTATTGGTCATAATGGCCACGCGAGAAATTCCCAGTAACAATCGTTCGCCCGTGGCAGGTTCTTTGTTGGCCTTGTTTTCCAGTTCTTTGTTGGCCAATTCGAACGCGCTCACGGTTACGATTTCTCCGGCTAGGAAAGGGGTGTCACCGGGGTGAATGATGCGCACCTTAGAAAACATTTGTTTTACAATGATTTCGATGTGCTTGTCGTTGATGGTTTGACCTTGAGAAGCGTAAATGCGCTGCACTTCGTTCATAATGTAGCGTTGTACGGTTTCTACATCAGTCAATTGGATCAGTTCTTGCAAATTAAGATGTCCGCGGTTCAACGGTGAACCTTTGGCAACCAAATCGCCGTTCGCCACTTGGAAATGTTCACGATGCCCAAATGTATAGGTTTTTACTTGTTTTTCTAAATGCTTGATTTCAATTTGATTCCCGCTGATTTTGGTTACTTCTCCTTCGATCAGCACTTTCACCGTGTTTTTATCCACCGTGGATTTGGCCAACACTTGTTTGGCTTTGACCTTTTCGCCTTTCTTTACCTGCACCTCATAACTGGGGGGAACGTGATACGTGTCGGTTTCGACATCTTCTCCGGATACGGTGAGTTCGATTTGGTCTTTTTTATGCTTAATTTGCACGCGCCCGGAAATTTCGGAAAGCATGGCTGGTGAGCGAGGAGTGCGCGCTTCGAACAATTCTTCTACACGGGTAAGCCCTTGGGTAATATCGGAACCTTCGGCCACTCCTCCCATGTGGAAGGTACGCATGGTGAGCTGAGTACCGGGCTCACCGATACTTTGCGCCGCGATGATCCCAACCGCCGTACCGATTTCCACTTGCTTGTTGGTTCCCAAATCACGCCCATAGCTTTTGGCAACGATTCCTTCGCGAGTGGAAGACATGATGCTGTAAATAACCACTTCACCGATCTGGCGGTCTTCGATGATGTCGAGCACTTCTTTGTTGATCTCGGCATCCTTTTCAACCAAAACCTTTTGGTTTTTGGGATCAAGAATGGGGGCCGCAAGAATACGGCCGTAGATACGATCGGAGAATTTAATGCCCACGTATTCACTTTGTGCACGAGTCACTTTGTGCGAAGCATCCGGTTCATCGTCCACCACAATTACATCTTGAACGGCATCGACCAAACGACGGGTTAAGTACCCTGCTTCCGCCGTTTTAAGCGCCGTATCGGATTTTCCTTTTCGGCCTCCATGCGTGGCAATGAAGTACTCAAGAATCGAAAATCCGTTTTTAAGGTTTGATTTAATCGGCAACTCGATGGTTTTTCCTCCCGGATTTGCTACCAACCCTTTCATTCCGCACAGCTGAGTGATTTGTCCCCAGTTTCCGCGCGCGCCTGAATCGATCATGTAGTAAATGTGATTTTCGGGGGTTTTTTTGAACTCCTCGATCATGTTATTGGTGATTTCACCTTTCAGCGAAGACCAGGTACGAATGGCGTGATTGTAGCGTTCTTCTTGCGTGATCCATCCTTTCCAATATTGATTATTGATTCGTTTCACTTTTTCGTCGGCAGCAGCAACCAATTCATCTCGCTTGCCCGCTTCGATCATGTCCGATACCGCGATACTCAATCCTGATTTTGTGGCGAACTTAAAGCCGATGCGCTTTAGATCATCCGCAAAAGTGGCGGTGACTTCGGGGCCGATCAATTCAAGGGATTTGGCCAAAATGTCGTGCAGCTGATTTTTACCGACGGTTTCATTGATGAAGCCGAGTTGCTTAGGCACAAAAGTGTTGAAAATCAAGCGTCCCACGGTGGTATCAATGATTTCGGTTCCTTGCTCGCTATTCACGCGCGCCTTGATGAGGGCGTGCAGATCAACATAACCCATGCGATAGGCATTGATCGCTTCTTCAATCGTTCCAAACGCCATTCCTTCGCCTTCTTTCTTCTCGATGGTTTTGGTGAGGTAATAAATTCCCAACACCATGTCCTGAGAAGGCGTAACGATCGGTTCCCCGGCGGATGGTTTAAGCAAGTTGCGAGACGCCAACATTTTTTTGCCCATCTCGATCAAACGTTCTGCTCCTTTGACGTTGTGCGCCAATTCTTGACGGATGAGTTGGCCGATCACAAATGGTTTGAATAGTTTGAGTGCCATTTCCTTTGGCAGCCCACATTGATGGAGTTTTAGGTTTGGCCCTACCACAATCACCGAACGACCGGAATAATCCACACGTTTTCCAAGCAAGTTTTGGCGGAAACGACCTTGCTTTCCTTTCAACATGTCAGAAAGTGAGCGGTATTTGCGTTTGTCGCCCGAGGTGAAGGCCGATTTACCTCCGCGAGGTTGATTGTTGAACAGTACGTCGACCGCTTCTTGCAGCATGCGCTTTTCGTTGCGGCTGATGACTTCGGGGGCGCCAATGGCGATCAAGCGTTTTAGGCGATTGTTTCGGTTGATTACGCGGCGATACAAATCGTTTAAATCACTCGCAGCAAAACGACCTCCGTCCAATTGAACCATCGGGCGTAGATCAGGTGGAATGACAGGAAGTTCTTTGATCACCATCCATTCCGGTTTGATGCCGGCTTTTTGAAGGGCGCTGGCAAAACGAATGCGTTTGCTTAATTTCTTTTGTCGTTGACCGGTGCTTTTTACGTATTCTTCTTCGAGCTGCTTGATGTAATCGCCCAATTGAATCAATGATAGGATTTCTCGAATGGATTCAGCCCCGGTTCCGGCACGGAAAATATGGCCGAATTTCATGGAAAGCTCACGGTACTCGATTTCGCCGATCACACGACCGATGCTCAAATTTTCCAGCTCTTCTTTGGCTTGGTTATGTTGCAAATTCAAATCTTCGACCTTTTGGGCGAATTGATTTTCTACTTTGACCAAGTCTTCAACGGCAACATCCGCGTCGGTGTCTCCTTCGTTGGCGGTTTTTTTGCCACGCTTGCTGACCTTAAATTCGGTTTCCTTCTGCTTAAATTCTTCTTGGATCTGCTTTTTGTAGGTTTGATAGTCTTTTTCCAACTGTTCCATGGCTTCTTGCTTGGCGTCTTCGTCCACATGGATCACCACATACGCAGCAAAATAGATCACTTGTTCGATCGCTTTGATCGGCAAATCGAGCAAGAGCCCAATGCGGCTTGGCATGGAACGAAGAAACCAAATGTGGGTGACCGGTACCGCTAAGCTGATGTGCCCCATGCGTTCGCGACGAACGATGGACCGAGTGACTTCCACTCCACATTTTTCACACACCACTCCTTTGTAGCGTACGCGTTTGTACTTTCCACAATAACATTCCCAATTTTTGGTGGGACCAAAAATCTTTTCGCAAAATAACCCGTCACGCTCTGGTTTTTGCGTGCGATAATTGATGGTTTCAGGTTTGGTCACTTCGCCGTGAGACCAGCTTAGAATTTCTTCGGGGCTGGCGATCGAGAGAGTGATGGAATTGAATTCATCATGTTTTTTCGTCTTCTGATGAGCCATACTTAATGTGAGTTATTAATTATTCAGGTGGAGCGGTCGCTTGGAAAGGTTAGGCGGCACCCAGCATTGGGTCAAAATCATTGGCGGGATCGAAAAGGTTGTTTTCGTCTCCTGGCATGTAGCCCATATCGGACTCATCGGAATCGTTGGCGCGCTTTTCGAGCATGATCATGTCGTAGATCACAACTTCGGTTTTAAAGATTTTTGCTCCCTCAGGGCTATCCCATGAGCGGGTTTTTAAATACCCTTCCACGTAGATCAATTTGCCTTTTTTAAGGTATTTTTGGCAGATTTGGGCTAAGTTTCCCCATGCCACCAAGTTATGATATTCAGCCAACGAATGTTTTTGACCGTCTTGGGTAGCCCATTCGCGGTTGGTTGCCAGACCCAACGTCACAATCGATTGGCCCGAAGCCGTTTGCTTTAATTCAGGATCGCGAGTGATGTTGCCGATTAAGATAACTTTGTTAACACTTCTCATAATTTGATTGGTAATTAAATGGTAATGGCTTAGAACTCACCGTTCTCTTCTTCAAAGGCATCTAGTTCGGCCTCTAAATCGAGAGGATTCAGGGCTGCTTCGGCCTTTTCCAAGTAATCTTCCTCTTCTTCAATGTCATCCAAAGAGATTTGCCCTTCGGGGCCATCGTTTTCGGCGGTAGCCATTTCCAATTCCTCAATGGCGTCCAATTGTCCGGCTCCGCCGGCCAATTCGTCATTCAAGTCGTCTTCGGACTCATCGGCGCGAGCGTCCAATTCTTTAATGTGGTCTGCAAGCGGGCTTGAATCGTCGTCGTCGGTGTCGATCACCTCTTCCACTTCGACTTCTTTGATTTCGTCTCCGTCGATTTGATTCAACGAAACGTTCAAACACAAGCTCTTCAATTCCTTTACCAATACATTAAAGCTTTCGGGGACGCTTGGAGTGCGAATGAGTTCGCCTTTTACGATCGATTCATAAGCCTTGGCACGACCAATCACATCATCGGACTTAATGGTCAACATTTCCTGCAACGTATGAGCCGCACCGTAGGCTTCGAGCGCCCACACTTCCATTTCTCCAAAACGTTGTCCCCCGTGTTGCGCTTTTCCTCCGAGCGGTTGTTGGGTTACGAGTGAGTAAGGACCCACCGAACGTGCATGCAATTTGTCTTCAACCAAATGCAGCAGTTTAAGCATGTATACTTTCCCGACCGTGGTGGGGTAATGGAACGGTTCACCGGTGCGACCATCGTACAATTGAATTTTCCCATCCGCTGGTAACCCGGCGTCTTTCATCAAAGCCTCGATCATGGCCGTGGTAACCCCGTTGAGCGCGGGGGTGGCCACCGTGATCCCGAGTTTATCGGCTGCCCAACCCAAATGGGTTTCCAAAATTTGACCGATGTTCATACGGCTGGATACCCCCAGTGGATTCAAGATAATGTCGACAGGGGTTCCATCGGGTAGGAATGGCATGTCTTCTTGGGGAACGATTTTGGAGATGACCCCCTTGTTCCCGTGACGACCTGCCATTTTGTCTCCTACTTGCACTTTGCGTGTTTGCGCAACGTACACTTTGATTTGGCGAATCACCCCGGTGGGGAGTTCGTCTCCTTGCTGGCGATTGAAAATTTGAATGTCCACCACTTTTCCTCCTTCTCCTCCGGGAAGGCGCAGGGAAGTGTCTTTAACGTCTTTGGCCTTATCACCGAAAATGGCTTGTAACAAACGTTCTTCGGCGGTGAGTTCGGTTTCTCCTTTCGGAGTGATCTTACCCACGAGAATGTCCCCTTCGTGAACGGTGGCACCAATGCGCACAATTCCGTCGACGTCTAAGTCTTTCAGGCGTGCTTCTCCGACATTCGGAATGTCACGAGTGACGGTTTCGGGTCCTAACTTGGTGTCGCGCACGTCAGTGGTGAACACTTCGATATGCACTGAGTCGTATAATCCTTTTTTAGCGACACGGTCGGAGATGATGATCGCATCTTCGTAGTTATAACCTCCCCAAGGCATGTAGGCTACCAGCAAGTTTTGCCCCAAAGCCAATTCCCCTTCGTCCACCGCAGCCCCATTCACCAACACATCGCCTTTTTTAACGGTGTCGCCTTTTTTAACCGCCGGACGCATGTTGATAGCAGTGGCCTGATTGGAGCGCATGTAGGTAATGATCGGAGTGGTTTCTTTTTTACCATCGTCATACAACACCGTTACGTGGGATGCATCGGATTCAACGACTTCCCCTTTGCTGCGCGCCACTACGGCTTGCCCAGAACTTTCAGCGGTTAATGCTTCCATTCCCGTTCCAACGATCGGACGTTCGGGTTTGATGAGTGACACCGCTTGACGCTGCATGTTTGAACCCATCGACGCGCGCGTGTTGTCATCGTGTTCCAAGAAAGGGATGAGCGATGTGGTTACCGAGATGATTTGCTTGGGCGATACGTCCATATGAGTCAAATCACGCACGTGCACCAGCGAAGGCTCCCCCACGCGGCGAGCGGCCACTCGACTTTCAACGATTTGACCTTTTTCATCAAGTTCCGCGCTGGCTTCGGCCACCACAAAGTATTTTTCGGCGTCGGCGTCAAAATAATTAAACTCGTTGGTTACAAAAGCGCGCACCTTTACCATTTTTGCGGAACGACTCTGAATTTTAACGGTAGAGATGTTGGGATCTTTTACTAAAATACGTGCTTGGGTTTCCGTGATGAAATCCCCTTTCTTTACAATAGTTTTACGGCCGGACTTGATGTCTTCGGCGACCTGTTTATTCAACAGCACGGTGATGGTGCCGGTGTCGATTTCTTGTGGCTTGTCGTCTTTCATGGACGATTTAATTTTGGCGATAGCGGTCGCCTGAGCCTTGGTGAGCTTATCACCCGGCTTAGCGATTACTTTTTTGCCGTCTTTCACTTCCTCGTCGATGATGCGATCTTCCAACACTTTTGCATCCGGTTCTACGTAGTGATCAATGCGTCGGTAAGGGGCTTCGATAAATCCATATTCGTTCACACGAGCGTATGAAGCCAAGTGCATTACCAACCCGATGTTCGGCCCTTCGGGCGTTGCAATGGGGCAAAGACGCCCGTAATGAGAGGTGTGCACATCGCGCACATCAAACGACGCTCGCTCGCGGGATAACCCCCCCGGACCCATGGCAGAAATACGGCGTTTATGGGCAAGTTCGGCCAATGGATTGGTTTGATCCATGAATTGAGACAACTGAGAGCTGGCAAAAAACTCGCGCAACGCCGCCGTGATCGGACGACAGTTGATCAGTTGAGTTGGGGTGACGGTTTCCAAATCCATCACGGTCATGCGATCTTTGGCAATGCGATCGGTACGCATTAAGCCAACGCGGAATTTGTTTTGAACGAGTTCCCCCACGGAGCGAATGCGACGATTAGAAAGGTGATCGATGTCGTCTTCTTCTGCTTCGCCGTTGTTCAATTCAATCAAACCGGAAAGAATATTGATGAAATCCGCCACTTGAAAAACGCGATCTTCGGGCTTGTTTCCTAACTGAGTGCCAAAGCGTTTGTTTAACTTGTAGCGTGCCACCGAACCCATGTCGTAGCGCTTGAAATCAAAGAACAATGAGTCGATCAGTTGCTTGGCATTTTCGTAACTCGCCAGGTCTCCCGGGCGGATTTTTTTGTAAATGCTTTGGTACGCTTGTTCAATGGTGGGAGCTCCGTCTTTTTCGAGCGTGTTTTGAATGTAATCGTTATTGATGTCGACGTTCACGTGTTTGAACGCTTCCAACATGTCTGCGTTTTTTTCGTAACCGAAAATACGCAATAATTGAGTAACGGGGATTTTACGCTTTCGGTCGATCTTAACACTAATGACCCCTTTTTGTCGGTTTCCATTTCGAGCCAAGCTCCTCGTTTAGGGATGATTTTAGCATTAAAAAACTGAGGTGCAGCCGGATTGCGTGAGAAGAATACCCCCGGGCTACGAACGATTTGGTTAACCACAATCCGCTCAATTCCGTTCACAATAAACGTTCCGCGCTCGGTCATTAAAGGAATGGAGCCTAAAAATACGTCTTGTTCTTTGATTTCCCCGGTTTCTTTGTTGATCAATTGAACATGCCCTTTTAGTGAGGCTTCGTACGAAAGGTTACGACGCTTGGCCGTCATCGCATCGTACTTGGGTTTATCAAGCGTATGGTTCAAAAAGTGCAACTCCATCTTTTTGTTCGAAAAATCGGTGATCGGAGAAATTTCTTCGAGCAATTCTTTTAGACCATCGGTTACAAACCATTGATATGAGTTCAATTGAATTTCGATCAACGGTGGCAAGCGAAATGCATCAATATTTTCGGTAAAATAATGACGATTTCCTACAATTTTGGTTGGTGGAACCGAGAAGGTGGCTGCATTTGATTTAGTGGCCATAGAAAAAATAATTTAAATTTCATATAAAAACCGATGCACGCATACGCGGGCATTCATTGGGATGGAATGGTCGTGAGGTTGAGCAATGCCATAGTCAATGAATCGAATCGGTTTATAAAACGGAATCTCATTGCGGGTGCCAGCAACCTCAACACAATCAAAGGCACGAAAATAAGCTAACGAATTATAGACAAATTGTCTTGCATGTCAATTTAATATTATTGATGGCGGTGATTAAAGATAGACATATGAATAAATTATTTTAGTGTTAATTGACAAAACGTCGCAAAAGGCGCTAGGATGTGCACCTATTTATTTAATGTTATTTTTTATGAACAGGCTTTTTGTGTTTGCGATCGCTTTCGCGACCCTCCCTTCGTTCTTTATTTCGTCTGCCTACGCCAGCGAAACAGTTGGCTTTGTGCAAGCGCTGAATAATACCGTAACGCTTGAAAGTTACGATTCGACTGTCCGCTTGAATGTTACCGGCAAAGCCGACGGCATGCGCTTTCAGCTTCGCATCAACACCGACTCGACGTCGTCCCAATACGCGCCGTTTTTGTATGATCAATCCAGCAATTTGCGCGCCCAATTGGATGTAGAGCTGACGGATCCGCAGACAAAACAAACCGACTTGGTGCACTTTTTGGCTCATGCGGAACTGATTGCTAAAAACAATCATGATCTTTACGTACGCATCAATAATCTTTCCGTGGATGGCCATGAGGACTTTCTAGCCTCCGTCGGTTCGGTCCGTGATGCGGTTGAACCTTATTTAAATCAATGGTTCCGATTGCCGGTTACTCAATCTGTTAATGGAGTGGCCTTAGGTGAAGACGGTGATGTGGTATTGCATTCCTATGAATCACTCCTGAGCGACCCGGCCGCCTTGCAAGTTCGCATGGGCACCGTGGGTATTTCGGGTGTGCTTTCTGAATTGCTGACCGAAGCGCTGACCGACGGAATCGCTGTGGTGGCTCCCGATATCGATGCGGCGGCGGTTGAATCGCTTGTTGCGGAATTGCAAGGGCTTACCTATTTCAATCAATCTGCCATCGAAGTGGGGCCAAAAAAGGGTTATGTGCGTTTTACCTTGAACAAGGGGGTGATTCGCGATGTGATGGAGGCGGTTTCACGTTTTTCCGATCAAGCGGGGTTTGCCGATGAAGATCGCTTTACTTTGGAAGATATAGAAGAGGCAAGTGCCCAATTGGCCCCCTTCTTGCGTTCGACTTTGCTTCATGGCATGTATCACATTGACCCAACGTTCCAAGTGGTGGATCGTTTTCAGGCTCAGTTTTCTTTGAAAGAAGCGGGTGATTTGGAGTCGTTGGTGGTTGAATACAGCGCCAGCGTGCTCAACATGAACGCTCCACGCACTGTGCTTGCTCCGGCCAATGCCACCGATCTGGAACCTATGCTGAATTCATTGAGTTCCTTTGAAAGCGCAGACGACGATTTTTTGGATGATTCTGCATTGGAAAATGGGTCTGTTTTGCCCGATGTGACTCGCACCTTTTCGGAACGGGAAATGCAAGCCCTGTTCAAAGATAATCCCGCCATGGGCAATCCTGCAGCGCCGATTAAGGTGGTAGAATTTACCGATTTTCAGTGTCCTTTTTGTGGATCCTTTGCTGAAGAAACTTTCCCGATGATCCGCCAAATGTTTATTCAAACCGGAAAAGTCTACTGGGTGGTTCGCGATATGCCTTTGGAATTTCACGAGCATGCGTTTGAAGCCGCGGTAGCAGCTGAGTGTGTTCAAGAAACCGCCGGAGACGAGGGTTACTTTGTTTTCCATGATTATCTCTTTGCTCATCAAGACGCTTTAGGCCCTGATTTGTATCAATCGTGGGCAGATGAGCGCGGATTGGGGGACGAGTTTTATTCTTGTGTGAGTGAACAACGACAAGTGGCTGATGTTGAACAAGATATGCGTGATGCCCTTGCCCTAGAAATTAGCGGTACTCCCAGCTTTTTGATCAATGGCACGGTGGTGACCGGCGCTCAACCCTACGAAGTATTTAAAGCTTTATTTGAGGAGTTGTTGAAATAATTGACACTGGATCACCAGGTCACTGGAGCACTCGTCCCGATGTCATCGGGACTTGATCACTGAGCAAAAGATACTCAATCATTTTGTGATCCTATGATCAAGCGAAGCGAGTGACCCAGTGATCCAGTGCTTCAAATAAGCGTCCACTTTAAATTGATCTGACGCACGGTTTGCTTGAGTTGCAGTGTGATGAGCGCCTCGGACACCCGTGCCACATTGAGCCCCGCATCGATGACGAGTTCGTCGACTGTGCGGGGCTCTTTGGAAAGTGCTTTGACCAGCGTGGCTTCGAGCGACGTGTATTCGATCGGACCTGCGGACTTCGCCACCGTGTCCATCTTCCATTCGGTTAGCACGTCGGTGGCGGATTCGATCAGCGTGGCTTCGCCACAACGAATTAAGTGATTGGTGCCACTGTTTTGGGTGTGCAACGGAGACGTGGGCACTGCAAAAACATCGCGGCCCTGGTCGAGCGCGTAACGCGCGGTGATTAACGCACCGGAGTTTCGGTGAGCCTGGGTGATAATGAGCCCCTTCGAAAGCCCAGCGATGATGCGGTTGCGCATGGGGAAATGATGTTTGAGCGCGGGCGAGCCAATGGGAAATTCCGAAATGAGCGCGCCGCCGGATTGAAGGATTTCGGTGGCTAGGCGGCGATTTTCGGCCGGATAAACGCGGTCGAGCCGCACCCGAGCACGGCGAGAGTGACGCCTTTGTGTTTAAGAGTGGTTTGGTGCGCGCAGGCATCCACCCCCATGGCCAGACCACTGATGATCACCCACCCGCGCTGCACTAAATGGGTGGTGATTTGCTCGGTGAGAATGCGGCCGCTTTCGGTGATCAAACGACTGCCCACAATGCCGATGGCTTTATGAAATAAGGGGAGCTTGCCTTTCACCCACAAAAACACCGGGGGGTTGGAAATGGTTTTGAGCGGTTCGGGGTATTCGGGGTCGTCGATAGAATACAAGTTGAGCTGAAGATCGTGAATGGCCTGCGGAAGTGGTGCATGGTCCATTTCGGCTTTAATGTGCATCAGGCGCGCGATTTTGTCGGCCCTAAAACCGAGTTTTTCCAAATCGGTTTGCCGAATTTGATGCCATGCTTTTTCTAAATCGCCGTGGGTGCTGAGCATCCAACGGTAATAATCTACAGGGCTTGCGCCACTGCCATTATGGAATAAGCCCCATTGGGCCCATCGATATTCGTAGGGTTGGTTCATATTGATTTTTATAAGGTTAATGATACAATGGGTTACGAAAGACTTTCGGCCCGTGGTTTATAAACCACAGCTAGCGGAGAGTCTTTTTTTATCTATTGGAAATGAAGACATGAGCCATTTTCTTCCGGTCTTCTTTTCCTCCTTGATTTGCACGCAAAAGTAATCGCCTGAGCTGGTTTTACCGAAAAAGCGATGCTGCTTTTCTGATCGTTTATTTGGATTGTCTTTCGAGATTGGCTGGATTTTAGATTTTTTGACTAATTCAATTGCGCAGGGATACCACTTTAGCCGCCTTACCAAATCGGCAAAGTTCTTCTTTTCGTATAAATGACTCCAAAATAAGGTGAGGAATATTTTTTCGTTCTTAAAATAGGCGGAACGAATATGAGGCGTTCGCTTCGTCTGCTTTTTAATTTCCTGATAGAGTCGTAGAGCCTTTTTATGGACTTCACGGAAACTCGTCCCTACAATGGGTTTCACTTTAACTGGGTATGCTTGCATACACTAAAATACAAAAAGGTCGTCGTTAGGCTACGTTTCCGTCACACTTTATCTGAGTGATTTAATTCGCACAAGATTTTTCTTGAAAAGTTAAAAGTTAAGAATTAAGAGTTAAGAATTACCTACAAAAAACTCTTAACTATTCATTTAGCGGAGCGATTTAACTCTTAACTTTTATTGTGCTAGCAGGAACTGATCGCTTTCGAGGGTGATGTTCCAAGGTTTTACGTGTACAGAACGGGCATCGGCGTTTTCGACATAGCCGGCGTGAACCGCGTTGAGGTTTTGAGCTTTAGCGAGTTCTACCACTTTTTCGGCATCTGATTTGGTTTCTACAAACGCCACTAACCCAACCCCGTAATTGAAGATTTTGATCATGTCTTTTTGCGAACTTTGGGTGTGATTTTGAATGAACTCAAAGATTTCGGGAACGGGCAGTACGTTTTCGATCACATAACGAAGCGGTTTTTTATTCCGCATGATCTTTTGCCATCCGTGACCGCTGATCGGTTCTAGGTTGGTGGGTTTAATGCCGGCCTTTAACATGGTTTGAACCAGCGGCGTGTACAGAATGCTGGGTGCGTTGATGGCACGCCAGTATTCCATGCCGCTGGGCAACTGGGTGTGATAACCTTCGGGGAGCTCCCCGGCAATTTGGCGGAGGGAGGTGAAGCCGTTGTCGTGCGGGCCGGAAGATTGAATGAACACCATTTGATTGCCGGCCTTTAGGTTTTGCCCGTCGATTGGATTGGCATTGGGAGGCATGAGCCCAAACAGTGCGCCACCAATATCGAGCTTATTTTCGACGATTTTGTTTTTGAGCTGAGGGGTTTCGCCCGAAAAATACACACATCCCACTTGGCGGCACCCTTCTACAAATCCATTCAAAAACCCCTCCATAAAAATAGGATTAAACACCACTTCGGGATTGCTGGACGGCAAGTAGAGCGAAATGAGGATCGACTGCATCCCGGTGGACGCGGCGTCGTTGGTCATCACCGCGACGGTTTTAATACCAATATTTCGCCAAAACGTTTTTAGATCTTCCTCGTTTAGGTCTTCTGGTCGCGCGTCGTCGGAGGTACCGAGGCCCTCGGGAAGCAAAGTGATGTGAAGACGGTCGGCGCCGGTTTTTAAAAAGGGTTTTAAATCGAGCGTGAACACGTTAGCGCTGGCCCCAAAGCCCGAGGCGGGAATAAACCCATAATCTTTGGCAAAATCGACCGTTTTTTTGCTGGCTTCAATAAAGGCATTTTTGGCTTGGTCGAGCGAGTTGTAGTTGACGTGATCCATCTTTTCTTAAATAACAAATTACAAATAGACAAATTACAAATAAATTCAAATATCAAATTTAATCGTATTACTCAGATATTTTTCCGTCGGCAAGATGCAGGGTACGCGTTTGAATCATTTGGTGCACAAGCGGATCGTGAGTGGTTAAAAGAATCGTGGCCCCCTCTTTATTGAGCCCACGCAAAATATCGACGATGATTCGAACGTTGTCTGCGTCTAAGTTTCCCGTGGGCTCATCGGCAATGAGTAGCTTGGGGTTATGCACCAGCGCCCGCGCGATTCCGAGCCGCTGTCTTTCACCTCCGGAAAGCTGATGTGGAAAATGATCTTTGAATTTAAGCAACCCAACGCGCTGTAAAATCATAGGGACTTCGACATGGATTCGATCGATGGGTTCTTCGCATACTTCCATGGCAAAGGCAACATTTTCGAAAACGGTTTTGCGTGGTAGGAGTTTATAATCTTGATAGGCCACCCCCACCTTGCGGCGATACATTTGGAGGTCGCTTACGTTCATGTCGTTCACCACTACGTTGTCGACAATCACGTCGCCATCGTTGGGGGTTTCGGCTCCAATCAACAGGGATACGATGGTGGATTTTCCCGCACCGGACGCACCATTGAGCACGACCATCTCTTTGGGTTGAATGGTAAAATTCACTCCATTGAGCACAGGATCGGACCCGAAATGCTTGGTAACGTTTTGAAAAGTAATCACCTTTCGAGATTTAAGTTGTAATAAGTTGGAAGTTGGAAGTACATGTACATTGTTGTTTACAGCCTACCACTTACAGCCTTCAACGGGCCTATTGTAAAGAATCCCGCCTAAATGGGGAAGGGAAGTTTTGCTTGCACTTAAAAAGGCTTTTCTATAATATGGGCAGGCTTCTGATCGATTGTAGAGAGTGTTTTGAAGTGTCATTTGTTTTTTTCGGCCTGCTCGCCGCAACGCGCAGACCCCATGGCACCCATTCACTTTCTAAAGAATGCACACACGAAAGGCGCCTGTAGCTCAGGGGATAGAGCGTCCGGTTGCGGTCCGGGAGGCCGCAGGTTCGATTCCTGCCAGGCGCACCATCGCCGAAACGACGCACGTTTTTTTGGTGAACTTTGTTTATTCCGTTTCGGTCCCGTCGTCGGGGATTGTTTCATCCATGGGCTCCTCTACAAGAGAAGGAGGGGTGAACGTTAATGATTGGATGACTTGGTCCATCACAGCGGATTCCTGACAATCGCTCGACTGAAAATGAAAGTTGATGTTTCCGTTTTGCCAGCGGTATACCTGACATGTTTCTTGGGGGTTTTCGGCTTGCGATAAAAGGTATTTAAACCCGGGCACCGACCCCACATGCCTGTCTTCTTCTTTTTCGATGATCACGTTCGGGTTTTCCATTCGTAGGGGTCGGTCTTGCTCTACAAATACCATGAATTCAGGCGCAGGAGGCACGCTCAGATCGGTTTGAATTTGCATCACCGCAAGCGAACTTTGATTTTGATTGATTTGGTATCCGCTGGGCAGTTCGAACGCAATCCCCATTCCTTGATGCCAGTAGCGCGTTTTGGCATTTTTTAAAATGCCTCCGTGATAACCCAAGGCATACATCAGCGCTCCCACCCCCACAATCAGAATAAAGATAATGGCGCGTGCATGAGTTTTTTTGGAAATTGATTGATTCATTGGTGGTTGAGTTTAGTGAAATGAGTGCGTAAATAGGTCTTTGATTTTTTGCATCGCTGCAGCGGGGTTTGGTGCGGCAGTGATGTATGAGCCAATGGCCAAAATGTTGGCGCCGGCTTTAAGCGCGATGGGCGCGGTTTCGGCATTGATACCCCCGTCGACCTGAATGTTGAGTTCGGGATAGTTTTCGCGAATTTCGCGGACTTTGGGCATCATGTCTTCCATAAACTTTTGACCGCCGAATCCGGGTTTTACGGTCATCACCAGCACCATGTCGAGCTTGGGGAGGATGGACTTAATCGCGCTCACCGGGGTTTCGGGGCTTAAGGCCACGGCGGCTTTGCAGCCGAATGATTTAATGAGATCGATGTCACGTTTTAGGTCGGTGCTGGCTTCGGCATGAATGGTAATGGAATAAGCACCTGCGTCGGCGTATTCTTTAATGTATCGATCGGGATGAGTGATCATTAAATGACAGTCGAACGGTTTTTCGGTTTTTAGACATTTCATTACCAAAGCGCCCATCGAAAGATTGGGAACAAAGTTTCCGTCCATGACGTCCACTTGAAACCAGTCGGTGAGTGGTTCAAGTTCTTTTATGTGGTCGTTCAATCGACCGTAGTCCATGCCGAGCAGAGAGACTGCTACGATTTTTTTTAGCATTTTTACTTAGTTAATTCGGTTGCGACACAACCCTACGTCATGAGCGCATTTTCAAACTCCCGCATTTTTTCCTCAATCTGGGCGACTTTTTGCTTAGCATCTTCATTATAAGGCTCAAGGATGAGAATTTTTTTAACAGCCAGCAGTGCATTTTCGTAATCATCGTCCTTTATGCAGGCATCGGCCAAGGCAAATAAGTAGTCCACGCTGCGAGGCTTTAGTTCAGCGGCTCGCCGAAAACACTCCGCCGCCAAAGAGGGGTGCATGAGCATGTTGTAAAGTTTGCCGAGCGCAGCGAGTGTTTGGTCGTTTTTGTCGTCCATTTCAGCCGCGCGCACATAGCAAGACACCGCTTGAGGGTAGGACTTTTTTTTGAAATGCAACCGAGCGAGGTAAATGTGAATTTCCGGGTTTTTTATTCGTTGCTCGGCCAAACGCACCAATATTTGCTCGGCGCGTCGGCTGTCGTTGCTTTCAAAATAAGTGACCGCTAATTTAAAATTACAGTCCGGGTCCTCGGGATTACATGAAAGCGCTTGAATAAAAAGCGTTTTGGCTTCGTCGTATTTTTTTTGGGCTAACGCGTATTCCGCCTTGCGCATGTACGCAAGAAATTCTTGTTGATTGGGCTTCTTTTTGTTTTGCCCTTGGGTGTAGGTTGCCTTAAAACGCTCGGGGGTTTCTTTGGCGCGCTCTTCGCGCATTTCGTCCACCTTTTTGCAATTCGCTCTTTAAAGCTGATTTTTTGTTCGTTCGTATAAAGATGTTTCCTGCGGACTCCGATCACGATCACGGCGCCGGATGCGATGAGGAATAGATAAAGCTCAATCATAAGAAAACAACGGATCGGTAAAACAGATAGTTTTAACGGATTTTTTGTTTTTTTATTTTTCGGTGGCGATCGCCAGTTCTACTAGCGCTAGGCGCTTATTGACGTTGCTTTTTAAATAGTAACGGGTTTTTTCTAAAACATCAAACAGTTTCGCCAGTTCTGTGGTTGACCAGCGAGTGGAAGCATTTTGGCGCCACCTTTGACGCAGGCTGCCATAAAAGGCGTCTATCCACTGGGCAAGGCGTTGGGGATTGGTTTCGAGTGCTTCAACTTCGTTGATTTTGTGCGCCAAGTCGTTTTGCTCCAACCAACGTTCCACTTGATCGATGGTCGCACGATATTCCGCCCATTCGTCGGGATTTTTTAGCCAAGTGATGATGGTGCCAATGCGGCCCAGTGCATACGTTTTCATTAGCTTTTTTTCGAGCTCGTTCACAGATTGATCGCTTAAAAATTCGTCGATTTCCGTGGGGGTTGGGCAGGTCATTTCAATGCGCTGGCAACGAGAATGGATTGTAGGAAGCACCTGATTTGGCTGATGACTGGTCAATAAAAACAAGGTGTTTCCTTGCGGTTCTTCCAATGTTTTCAGCAACGCGTTCTGCGCTTCGATTGGCATACGCTCGATCGCTTCGATCCGCACCATGCGAATCGTCCCCGCGTGGCTTAGGCTTAGCTTTTGATTGAGCTGACGCACCTCGGCAATTTTGAGGCTTTCGTCGCTTTCGGGCCAGTGGATGGCATCGTATTGCAGCCCTCCCCATGCTTTTGCCCATTCTGCTGCAAACGTACTTTTGCCGATATGCGCAGGACCCACCAACAAAAATGCATGACCCGTTCGGGCGGTTTTACCCGGAGCAATGTATTTTTTATACAGGGAGTGGTGGCCGACAAAAGCAAAGGAATCGTTCACAAAAAAGGCTTATTTGGTGGGCGCATTATAGCGATAAATTTTTACTAGGCAAAGCGCGTAAGCGGGTATAGAATCGTTTTGTGAGCTAAAGCCCTATGATCACCAAAACAAAAACTATCTTTGAATGTTTTCCCTTGTTTCCGGGTCATGCCCTAAGGCATGCGCTGGATCAAAAGGCTGGTGTTGTAGAAAGCGACACAGCCACTTTAGAGTTTTGCGCTCAGAAGGATCGTGATTGCTACGAAGTGATTTTTCGATCGCATCGTGGAACGCTTTATACCTTGCTTTGCAATTCAAAGGGCGACATTGTGACGGAATCTTCCATCGCATTCGATCGGGCCAATGATTCCACGGGTGATTTGGGTGTGGGTGCGGCAGCCGCCTAATTGCATTTGAAACGACCGAATGAATGGGATGTTTTTTGGTTTTTCCCTTGTTTTTCGGAATGTTTTTTCTTAAAATGAAGCGCGTTTTGCCGCGATGGTGGAATTGGTAGACACGCAAGACTTAAAATCTTGTTCCTTCGGGAGTGTGGGTTCGATTCCCACTCGCGGCACCACTTCAGTTTTTGCTCCCTTTTGATTGTTTTTTGCTTCCGAACCTTCCTCACTATGAATCCACTTTTAAAAACACCGGTGCGTGAACTGATGACCCACCCCGCCGTGAGCGTTGGTGATGATTCCACCATAAAAGAAGTCTTTGCAGTTTTAAAAAAACATGATATTGTGGGCGTCCCCGTGGTGAATGCGCACCAAAAAGTGGTGGGAATTGTTACCGAAAGTGACCTGATTAAGCACTTTACCACTCTTGGCACTCCGCGGGCGATTGATGTTTTGGGTAGTTTGGTTTACTTGGAAAGTTTAACTGAATTCAATCAACACCTAAAAGAACATTGCAGTGAATGGGTTCGTGATTTAATGACCCCCCAAGTGGTGGTGGTCCAAGCGAACGCCCCCCTGCAAACAGCGATTGATCTTATGGAAGCCAACGGAGTGAACCGCCTGCCCGTGGTGGACGAACAACATCGTTTGGTGGGCATGCTCACTCGCAGCAATTTACTTAAACACTTAACCCTTTAATCACCTATTGTTATGAATGCAATCACTATCGACGTTACCGAAGGTCAATTTACTACCGCTAAAGATGCTCGTCGTGCTGGACGTGTGCCAATGGCCTATTACGGTAAAGGTGTTGAAAACCGTAGTTTTTCGGTTGATTACCAAACCTTCCGCCGCGCCTTTGACCAAGGAGGTCGCAGCACTATTATGCACTTAAAGAATGAAAAAGGTGATGAATTTGCCGCATTGGTTCACGAAGTACAACGCGATCCTATTTCTGACGACATGATCCATGTGGATATGTTGGCGGTTAACATGAGCAAACCGATCCACACCCATATTCCATTGATGTTGGTTGGCACTGCTCCCGCCGTCAACGATTTGAGCGGTGTGTTGATTCAAAGTAAAGATTCCGTTCAGGTAGAATGTTTGCCTAAACACTTGGTGCACGAAATTGAAGTCGATATTAGCGGTTTGGTTGATTTCCACACCTCTTTAACCGTTGGTGATATTAAGGTTCCAACCGGCATTACCATTTTGGACGCGACTGATATTAATATCGTTACCGTTTCTGCTCCACGCGCGGTGATTGAAGAAGAAGCTGCTCCGGTAGCTGCCGAGGAAAAGAAAGAGGAGGGTAATGCAAAGAGTGAGTAATTAATTTCATGCAGTTACACGAATTTGACTACCACCTTCCTAAAGAGCTGATTGCCCAAACTCCTCTCAAGGAACGAGATCAGTCAAAATTCCTTGTTTTGAATCGAACGACCGGTGAGCTAACGCATCGCCGGTTTTTTGAATTGCCCGATCTATTGGACGCAAACACGGTATTGGTTTTAAACGAATCGCGTGTGATCCCGGCGCGACTGACCTTTGAACTGGGGAACGGAATGGCTGAAATTTTGTTGATTCGAGCTCTTTCTCATTCGCGATGGGAGTGTATGGTGAAGCCCGGGGCAAAATTCCAAGTGGGGGATACGATTGATTTGGACGAGGACCTTACGGTGGACATTGTCGACATTCTGTCGAATGGACTGCGCGTGATTGAATTTCATTGTGACGATTTTGACGCTTATTTAAAGCAAAAAGGGCAAATGCCGACCCCGCCTTATATTAAGGAAACGTTGAAAGACAAGGAACGTTATCAAACCATTTACAGCCACACCGAAGGGTCGGTGGCGGCCCCCACCGCCGGGCTGCATTTTACCGATCGGGTGTTCGAGGCGCTCAAACAAAAGGGCGTGCAAATCGAAAAAGTGACCCTGCACGTGGGTTTGGGAACCTTTCAATCGGTTAAAACCGAACGTATTGAGGATCACCCCATGCACAGCGAATGGTTTGAATTAAAGCCCGAGGTGGCCGAACGCCTGAATGCCGCTAAAAAAGCGGATAAGCGAATTGTTGCGGTGGGAACAACCAGCGTGCGGGTTTTGGAAAGTTGTTCAACGGACGACGGCTTTTTGCAGGCACAAGCCGACGACACCAATCTTTACATTTACCCCGGTTACCATTGGAAATTTGTGGATGGAATGATCACCAATTTTCACGTTCCCAAAAGTTCGCTGATGATGTTGGTAAGCTCGCTGGCCACACCCAAAGATGCCACTGACAAAATGGCGGGGCGCGATTTGATTCTAAAAGCTTATGAAGAAGCCAAAAAACAGGGGTATCGGTTTTTTAGTTTCGGTGATGCGATGATGATTGTTTAGGCCTTGGTTTTTGGGTGGGTTTTTTGCTACAATCCTATTGGCTGATTGCCTCTAAAAATAAACAAAAAAACACACTCCAATCGAACGACTCAAACGTTTCATGATCGGGCTTCTGATTTTGACACTGATCACCAGCCAGTGGGCAGGGGTTCCATTGCCGTTTTTTGCGGTTGATACTGCGCATGCACAAGCCTTGAATTCAATTCCTGCCGCCAATCAACTCGGGATCATTGCGGTGCTGGTGGAAGATTCCTTGCTGAGCGATGGAACTGAATATTCCACGTCAATGGGACGAGCCACCCTGAAAGAGCATATTTTTGCCTACGCACAAAATGCCCAAAATCGCATTGCGAACAGTCGGGCCGTGGTTTTAAGCGTTTCACCCAACGAATCTACTCAAAAAATAGCCTCCGTTTTAGAAAAAATGTATTACGAAGGCATCGATCTTAATTTGCTCAATGAACGCCGTTTAGACCCGGATACTCCCAATCAATTGGTGGGGGTGGTTTTGGTGGGGCGTTTGCCGGTTCCGGTTGTTACGGATTCTGAAGGAAATACGTTTCCCAGTGTTTATCCCTATACCGATTTTTATCGCAAACGATATCTGTACGATCATGTTTCGGAGCGTTTTTTGGAAAATACCGCAGCGATTGATCCTGTTCCAGAAATTTGGCAGGGTGTGATTCGCTCTCCTAGTGCGGATGATGCCGCACGGCGACAGGAACTGGCCGCATATTTTGATAAAAACAATCAATATTCACAGGGCTTGAACGGCTACGATCAATTTGATCAGCGCATTTTGCATTTGGACCTCCCTGCGATGGAGGCGCAGATGAATCCGGTGGAATATCGACATTACTTGCGCGCGAGTCGCTGGCTGGAAGAGATTATGTTTCAGCGTTTTAATAAATACCTGTTGCGTGACATCATTCAGGAAATAGCGGCCGAAAACGAACCCGATAAACTCCCGGCTGAACGAACCCCTTTGATGGACGATGCCACCTTGGCTGGTTTAAGTGATACCACCGCGGAGTTTAGCATCCGTAAATACGTGCGTACCTTTGCCGGCACCTTGCAAACTTATTTGGGCCGGCTGAACGAGGTTGTGGTAAACAGCGGACGTTGGGATGCCTCTGAATTGGATAGTGTGGCTTCTTTGATTACGGTGCGTGATGAATTTGTAAAAACTTATTTGCTGGGAAAGACCGTTGAACTGGAAAAGCGCGTTCAAGCTGCACTTGAACCGGTGGCTGATCCGTTGGAAGTGCCCGAGCGTGTTCAGGTTCGCGTGCGCCAGTGCCAAGACAGCACCTGCCAACAGGTGGACGAAGAACGGGTGTTCGAGTTGAATAGTTATGTGGCCGGAAAACGGGTAAGCCAAATGAGTTCCGCTCAGGAATGTGCCTTTGTGGTGGGGCAGGAGCGACCCGATGGAGTTTCCGTTCAAACGAATAATTCTGGTTGGGCTCGCTTGAATGCGGTGTACAACCCCACTCGATTGGTGGAACTTGATTCACAACATCCGGTTTTGAGCGAGCACCCAGATTACGTGCGTGCGGGAGGATGTGTTGGAAACAACGCTGTGACCGTGCAAACCAGTCAGCTCAATTTGGGGCCACATTTATGTGATCCCAGTGCCGCGTACACGTCGGTGGTGGACCCGGCCGGCGCAAAAGAAGTGCGACCTCGGCCGAACTCATCGGGGCTTCCCGCTCCTGTTGACGCTTTGGGCGTTTACGCTGCCAGCTGTCGTTTGGATGACTTGAGTTTTTTGCCGAATCCCGAGCAGCTTCTGCGCGATGACGAGGGTGTTTACAACGAAGTGGCTTACAGTCGTGGGCTCACGATTCCTGGCTCTCCCATCAACCCATTCGGAAGTCGTATACGCTTTCGTGAAGTCATTCATTCCCTTTATCGCAGCATGCGTGGGCAAGGGGAGATCGCCGTGGATGCCGATCGACCTTTTGGCGAGCCCACGCTGGCTTATGATCAACTTAATTTTATTATCCGCAGTTTACTGCAATCTCCCACGGGCGCTGCACGGTCTTATGTGGATCGGGGTGATGTAATTGAACTGAGCGTTGTGCCGGTGAATCGTGCCCTGAGGAGTGTGGTGGAACATGTGGAACCTACCGATGAAACCCTAAAAGCGGTTAAGGCGAGCTTGGCCACTTCTACCCTGCCTGCGGATGGTATTCGGTTTATTGAATTCAATCGCGCAGGGCAAACCCAGCGTTTTCGTCACGTTAACTTGTTCCGGCTAGAAGGGGAATCCGCCAGTGACATGAGCACTCAAGCGCAAGCGATGATTACCGAAAAAGACCAGGAGCTTAATCAGCTTTTAGGAAACAATCGTGATGTGATCAGTCAATTTTTCTTAGAAAATCCCGGGCTGATTGATGCCATGGTGTGGCGACAGATGGTGTGGATCAGAAGGTAAACATGGTTTTAGCCCAATACCTGGATCGTACTCAACTTTTAACCACGCCCAGCGAAGCCCCTGCTGTTTTGCCTCCGGTTGCAAAACCCGTGGGTTATGAAGTGCTGCATGTGGTGGCAACCGGGGATGCGACCGGATTTGAGTTTGGGTTGAATGCGAGCCAAATGGGCACGGAACCGCTGAGTGACCCAGCCGTAGATGCCATTCGGAGCGAGCAAAATGCCGCCTTGAGTGCCACTCCCCCTTCTCAAACGCAGTCCGAATCGGATTCCCTTTTTCGTTGCGGACCCAGTGATGGAGTGGAAATTTGGGAATGGTTTGATGCGGTTCAATGTTGGATTACCGAAGAAATCGGTCAATTAGACCAAATCGTTCGTTTGAGCAACCAACCCAACCCACCCCCCGATTCCAATGCTGATGTGCTTTATTCCACGTTTGATCTTCTGGAAGATCCATTGGGCGAAGTGGCGACCGGCCTTTTGCCCGATTCGGTCACTGTGGAGTTGGAGCGCGGCACTTTAATGCGTAACGAGTCGGTCGAGGTAACCGCTCATGTTTTTAATGCCGATGGACGGTTGGTAACAGGGTTTTTACCGGATTCGCTGGAATGGACCTCAAGCGCCCCTGTGGTGAGCTTTAACCCCCCTGTTTTACCTATTTTTACCGGGGAGGGGCGCGTACAAATGAACGCCGGTACCACCGCGGGCACGGCCCAGGTTACCGTTCAAATGGGAGCATTACGCTCGAACCCACTTTCTGTGCGAATTGTGAATGAAATTCGCATACGATTGAGCGCCGTGCGCAATCCTGATGATCGGTCGAGCTATCGCGTGGACGTATTTTTGGTGGATGATCAAAATCAGCCGATCACCAATGTGAATACTTCGGTTAAACTGCGCACCGCCCATCCGGGAGAAGGGCGATTTGTGAACGACCTCGTTTCGATTGTGGATGGACGCGGCTCGACTACTTTTTTTGCTAAACCTTCGGTGCCCAGCCTAGATTTGGTGGCGAGCCATCCGGTTTATTTTGGCAGTACGTTCACTTTGGTTCAACCTGCCGAATCTGCCACCCGCTTACGACTGGATGCTCCTGCAAAGGCGCTATTGGGTGAACGTATCGCCATTCCCGTTTACGCCGAGGACGATCAAGGACAATTGGACCGTACGTTTAATGACACCGTGTCTGCTTTTATTGGGTCTTCGACCGCTTCGTATGGTTCGTTGCCTCGTTCGACCATTGCTCTTTTGAACGGACAAGGCCAGTTGGTGGTGCAAGCCGGTCGGCAAACCGGACCACTGCAGGTGGGGGTGGACCATGTTGATTTAACCGGCGACCTAGCCTCGATTGCTCTAACAAGCCGCGTCGACCAAGCCGATTGGAGCTCGCGCTTTCCGCAGGATTTAGTCGGTTCGTTTGTTGGATTCCCTGCCGGCCAATTCTGGGAAACCAATTACTTTGGTGGCCGGCACTTGATGCAAGGAAAAACCCAAGCGGTGATCGGTTCGATGCAGTCTTCGCAGAATGATCCGTTGGTTACTTTGTCGCCCCAAGGGCAGATCAGTCTTTTAAAACCGGGTTACGAGTTTGTGGTG
Source organism: Candidatus Peregrinibacteria bacterium (assembly GCA_016699515.1). Lineage (GTDB taxonomy): Bacteria > Patescibacteriota > Gracilibacteria > UM-FILTER-43-11 > UM-FILTER-43-11. The sequence continues at coordinate 1,240,808 of CP064978.1, forward strand.
GAAAACCAAGGAGCATCCCTGGCGCTTTCTTTGATGGACTCGTCTGATTTTTCGGCGCTTTTTCAAATGGAGGTCCCGATTGTGGCCCGCGGCATTCACGCATACACAGCCGACGATTCTTTTGAACCGGGCCATCTTTATCTTGATCCTTCCAATGCCGAAGCGATGGTGGAACGATCCGGTGGGTTTGAGCTGGTGGACGGGGGCGCCGTAGTGGCTCGTTTTACTAAAACTTCGTGGGAATGGTTGGATTCGAATGTTTCACTTTCGCTCAAGTCGAATGAGTCCTTTGCGGGCTTAACGCTTACTTTGAGTCGATTTGGTAAACCTTTGGCCGATCTGTATTGGCTGCCGCAAGTCACCTCTATTTTACCCGAGCAAATTCAATGGTTACGCCCCCTTCCTACGGAACGGTTGTTTTGCGGGCAACAGCACCACCCAAGCTATCGGACTCACTGTTTTGACCGGCGAAACGACGGAACTTTCGGTCCCTGCGGATTATGGGTTTACGGGTGATTCGACCTATTTACTTCGGTTTGCGGGGGGCAGCCCGGTGGGAGCCGCGGTGCAATACGATGCCGGACCCCATACGGTGGTATTGGGCGATCCGACCATTCGATTGACCAATCGTCCCAATCAAGGGATTTCGTATGATTCTACGGTTGGCCAACAGTTCTTTAGTGATCCTAAAGGAGCGGGGATTAAAAGCTTAACTCATTTTGATTTTAATCGTGACGGACGTGAGGATGTGGCGGCTTTGACGAATGACGGACGTGTGCGTCTATTTTTGGCTGAAGCGAGCGGAGGAACGTATCGAGATCGCGGTGATCTTGCTTATTTAGCCGATCCGCCCATCAGCATGGTCGCTATGGATTTTTCGCACGATGGTTATGATGATTTGATCGTGGGCACCGAAGGCGGTCGGTTGGTTATTTTGAATAATGACGCCGAAGTGATCACCCGCTTTGATCATCCGCTGAATGTTGGAAAACAACTGTATCAGCTCCTGTCGGAAGATATGGACCGGGATGGATTTAATGATTTGATCACGGTGGATAGCCTGGGAGATGTGCGTATTTTTTACAATCAATCCGAACCCGGGCGTCTTTTTGGGCCGCAGGAGCAGATTCCGGTCGATGGGCAATTGATCGGAGAATATGGCCTTCATTTACGTGTGGGTGAAAACATGGGCAATGAAGTGCGTATACGCTTTAGCGGCTTGCCCGAGCCTACCTCTCGCACGGCAAGCGCCCCGACGGTGCGTGCGCCTTCACCTCAACAACAAACGTATTTAAGCAACTACCTTAACGATCCCTCGGGCGCCACGGTGAGCCGGAGTGATGCCGAAAATTTCTTGGCGGACCAGGAGGCGAGAGTGGCCGATGCACGACAAACCAACACGTTGGCCGACGCGCTTTTACTGCCCTGGCAAGAACAGGATGCCAGCGATACTTATTTTGCCCCTTCTGCCGACTATACGCGATTGTTGAGTATTCAAAAAACCGTGGAACCGGTGAGTCGCCCCACTGCGACCAATGTGGATCGTGGAGAAGTGCTGCGCTACCGACTGGCTGTGACGGCACGCGACACGGTACGCAATTTAGTGCTTGCGGACGCTTTGCCCGACTTGCTTGCGCTCAATCCCGATAGCCCTGTTTGTGAATCGGGAGCGTGTGGAGCCATGAAGACAACCGCCCGGGATGTGTATTTGTTCTTTAGCAACGTATCGCTGGAAGCCGGTCAATCAATGGTGGTGAGTTATGAGGCGACCGTTCAAACTACCCCGATTCCCAAAGTGGTTTTGCAGCGATACGATGGCACCACCGCCCTACAAAATAATCGGATTGCCCCTGTGGATGACGCGATCGATCTTTTGATTTCTCCTCCTTATAATGCTTCGGGTGATTTGGTGCTGCATTATTCGGTGGAGCCAAGGCGCTATGAAGTTGCCTCAACGGTTTCGGCGGTTGCTCCCGAATGGGAAGATGGTGAAAAGGCCTTGAATGACTGTCAGGATGCCTTGAATGCCCTCACTCAATCGGCCGATCCAGCTCGTGAGTTGGCACGCGTGAATGCTTTGTGTGGTAGCGATGAGGCGATGGAATCGATTCGGAATGGATTTGACCCAACCAGCGGACAAACCCCGCCCACTCCCGAGGAATGCGGATTGAATCCGGATCGGTGTTCGCAAAGCATTATGGAAGATATTGCCGGCGTCATTAGTGGACTTAGCTGCTCCGGAGGCGGTTGTTTTCCAGTTCCTTATAACACCGCTTTTTTGGTTCCTTCTCCGCCCACGCCGATTCCTTTACCGGTGTTTGCGGCGCCCGTGGTTTACAATCCGCTGATTCCGGTGTGGCCCCCCACGCCCCCTTTGCCGGCCGAAGGCTCCGGATCGGTGATCCGTTTTTATGCTTCTCCCACCCTGACCGGCGGAGTGGGCTTGGCCCTTTGTTGGGGGCCCTATACGGGCAGTGTTCCGGTGCCTCCGCCGATTTTCCCTGTGCCTTATCCCCCGCCGATCGGTAATTGTTTAACGTATGCCATTCCCATTAGCAATGCGCCGCAATGCCGCCTAGCCAAAGACGCCATTACCAAAGCGATGGAATTGGCCAATTCGGTGGTGAGCGATGTGCAATCCGGCATCACCGCTTTGAACTCGTCGGGAGTTCCCGCCAGCGTGCGTACTTCGGATCAACAGGGCACCGGCGGATTGGAAGTGAGTTTGGCCGTTAATTTAGGCGGATCGCAAACCTTTACCCCTCCTTTGAAAGGTGTTTCTAATGTGCATGTGGGTGCATTTGATTCGATTGGAGGCGTTATTTCGAGCTGGGTTGATCGCCAATTACTTGAAATCACCAATAAATTATTGGACTTCCCCAGCATTCGTGTTCAGCTGCCCGACTTATCGAATGCTGTAGGGGACGATTAGGACGACTCACTCAGTTGGTAGAGGCATTTGGAAATAATGTGAATGCCGATAAAACCTATTTAGTTCAATCGATCGAGGCGTCCAAACCGACTGCCGAAGCGGCTGCGGATCCGCGCAAAAACGTTTCGTATTCTCTGGGAGCATCCTACGCGGCCATCGAGGCCAATTTGATTCATTTCAATACCAATCAAATCGATCAACTCTATGCCATTGCCGATGCGATTCCTTTGCTTAAACTGAACGAGCAGCCCATTGATTTTAAAATTCCTTGGCTTTCTTATGCTCAAATTCAAGATGCTATCCGGGATTTTAATCAGACCATTGCGTTTTATCAGCGGCAGGTGAACGACTATCGTGATTTGCTCGAAACGTATGTATGCCCGGATGCCACCGATCTTTGCGAACTGAAACGTATTTTAAACACGCTGATTGTGGACATCGATGGTTTAATCAGCAGTTTGCAGGCCAACATTGCCGTGTTGCAATCGTACGCTGCCTTTCCGCGTCAGTTTGACCGGCTGCAGCAAGACTTGGCGGATTATGTTTATCAAATCAGTCGAATTGTCGACTCGTACGCCGATATGTTTGGCGGATGGTTGAGCACTATTCACAATCAAGTGACTGCGTATGTTGAAGTGGTACTCACCATTCAGGAAGTGGTTAAAAATATCCGAAAAATTATCGATGTTTTTGTGGACTTTGAGGATCACTGCGATATTTGTACCAATGAACGGTATGCCAATTTTGGTTGGTATTCGCTTTTGGGACTGGTGATTCCTGAACTTCCGGTGATTCAGTTTCCAAAATGGCCCGACTTGGTGATCGACCTTTCGGACGTTAAGGCTCAAGTGAATTTGGAGGTTCCGGTGGTGCACTTGATTCCTGAGCCGATTGTTTTACCAACGATTCCACGCATTTCTTTTCCTAAAATCCCCCGTTTGCAAGATTTGGAATTGTTAGCGCAACTGCCCACCATTCCGGTTTTGCCAGCTTTGCCTTCTTTGCCGGAACTGCCCCCATTGCCGGCTGTGCCCGTGGTGGATTTACCGACGCTGCCTCCTCCTCCTAAATTGCCGGATATCGGTCAAAGTTTTGATGCCATTTTGCCTTTGATTGAACAAATGCTGAATGCGTGGTGTTTGATTAAAAAATCGCTCACCCCCGTTCCGGAAGGGTACTTAAAAGACCATATTACACTACTCACCAATCGACCGGCGTACATGACACCACTCGATTTGCTGCGACCTACGTTTCCCAAAATTCCTGCCGGAAACCTAGGTTTTGATGAAGTGCGCGTGGAAGCAAAAGTGCACTTGGGGTTACGCATTAAAGCGGCCTTTGAGGCTTTTGCCGATTTGGCGGATGAGTGGAATGGAGCGGCGACCGATTTTAGCAAGCTGATCGCTCAGGCGAGCGCGGATGCCGCTGCAGCAGTGCAACAAAAAATACAAGCCGCTCAAGAAGAGATCCGTCGCACCACCGGCGTGGATGATTTGATCGATACGATTGAAAATTTGGATCAGGTGATTGAAGACGCTTTCGATCGTGAGGTTCAACAGCGATTAGATGATGCCGGCATACGGATTAATCAGAGCGACTTTGCACAAATGCTACAAGACAGCGAGCGGGACTTGGCACGCTTTTCTGAATCGCTCACCACACTCATGGGTTCCGGCACGCAAGCAATTAATGAACAATTGGCCCGCGCCGTCGACGCAATGAACCAAGCGGTGGCGGAACGCTCGGAGGAATGGCGAGCTCAGTGGCGAGCGTTTTTGGCCGACACTTTGGTTCAATGGCTCCTGGACCGCTCGCAAGCGGTGCAAAATTTGGAACAATACGCTCGCGATCATCAATTTGATCAAGCCGGTGTTCAGGATGCTTTGAACGAGTTGAACCGACTGATGGACCCGGATCGTCGTGATTCGCTTTCGATGACTCCCGCGATGGGCGCCACCGAAACACGTGCTTTGAACGACATGAATTTGCTAGTCGATTCATTGAATCGTGCCAATCGTTCGGCAGTGGATTATCGAACGGTGATGGCAGATTTGGGCGTGCCTTCGGCTCGTTTGCCGGAACGCCCGTCTGTGCCCGATGGCCTAAAAACCGCCCAATCCGACCTGCTGGCCTATTTGAATCGTGTAAAAGACGAACGACAGCAAGCCAAAGAGACCGATGATTTGTTCACTTTACTGGCCGCTCGCTCCCATGAACATGCGTTGACGTTGACCGCCAGTCGCACTGGAGTTACTCCGGAATCTGCTCCGGTAGTTTCGGCTTTAACCGCCACCACTTCTTTTGACGAATCCCCTCGAGAACGGCTAGCACAACAAACGCCTGCTACACTGCCTTCCTCTTCCTCCAGTTCCAGCGCCCCCACGGGTGGGGTGTGCGTGGGGTCATGCCTGGTGGATCCGCTCACGCATCAATTGGTCTCTTTTATTCCTTATCTCAGCCAACCCGCCACTCATTCGATTACGTTTGCCGATAGTTGGGTTCCCCAGGAGCCGCATGCGGTTTATAGCGACCAAAATCGTGCGTATGTTAAGCAAAATGATCGTGCACGCACCCCAATTCGTTACGTTCGTTCGGTGGCGCAGTGGTTTGTGTTGGATGATTTCTCTCGACTTGGGTCGGTGGTTTTACCGGTAAAGAGGCGGTCAATATGTTCCAGACCACTTTAAATCGCAATGGATCCGGTGACATATCCTGGCTTGAATCAAGCCATCCACAAGTCTATGGTTATGGCATCGAAGTGACCCGCTCCCTTTTTGGCTTTGACCGCGACCAAGGTGCAGATCGATTGGCGGATTTATCGGTGATCATGCTCCCGAAAGATCCTGAATCCACGCTTCCTACCGTTTTGGTCAACGGTGCTCCGGTGGCGAGCAATACCTTGATCACATCGGCAACAAGTGTGGAGGAAGCGGAGCGAACCTTTGGTCTAGCGGGCATTCGGGTGATTACCGGGGCAGATCGTGTTACGTTCCCCACCCTGAACGCCTCCATTGCCTTGAATGCCTTGAAGGCGGTTTATGTGGTGGATTACACCGGGCCGCATGTTTCTTTGCCGCTGGCGAACGGCTTTTATCATATGGCCATTCGATGGTTTGACCGCCAAGGGTTTACTTCGACCGTTTCTGGCACAGAGCTATTGGCCCCCCAACGAGTGGATAGTGTGGCCACTCCGATCGACCTGCAGGCAGATGATGCCCTTTATGTTCCGGTGTATCGACCTGCCGAATGGACAGCCGCCGAACTTTTGACCGATTTAAGCGGCAGCTTTGAATACGCGTGGGATACCGATCAGGACGGGGTGGCGGACCAAACCGGTGAACGGCTTTTCTTTCCGGCCCAAGCGGAACCTAAGACCTTGTGGATCACCCTTTATGCCGGCACCGATTTGAATGATCCGAGTTATGAGGTGTATCAAAAAGCGTTTAAAGTAGTGGTGTATAGCCCGGGTATTACGTTGGATTCCGATCGATTTTTTAATGAAGGGGTGATCGCGGGGCACTTAATTCCCCTGAACGATTCGGATTCATTGGATCAAATTCCGTTTGGTCTTTTTAGAAAACGCTGGGGCCAATGGAAAAATTTAGGTTTGCTTAAACACATCACTCAACACCCCACCGTGCCTGATGTCAGTGGAACTGTCGATCACACCGGCTTTTACACCACCACCAACGCCCAGGGCGATTATGAAATCGATGGACTGATTCAGGGCGATCGTTCGATTGTGGTTTATGATACGCAGTCGCACGAGGTGGCGCGCGTGCATGCCGGCACCGGGCATGTTGAATTGCTTGATGAACGCTATGAACTGATCGCGGCCACGGCAACCGATGCCATGCCAACGCGGCTGGTGATTGTAGAACGCGCCAGCCAATCGATTCTGGCAAATGTGGTTTATGTGGCGGATGCTGATACGGACGTCACTTTGGTGAATGGGCCTTTGCAGGCGGACCAATTGGCTCCTTTGGGGGTCACGTTGGGGGATCCCAATCCTACCGATTCCATTGTGGCCGATCTTATTCCCGGGTCCGCTGCACAATTTGGCGGAGGAGCCGCTTTGTATAACCAACAAACCAACACTCCGATCGCCTTGATCGACACCGATGGAACCCTACGCTTGCTTAATGACGGCTATCGCCTGCGACCTAAAAACATCGACCAGCCCGATGCTCCTGTGCTGTTTGAATTGGTTAATGAAGCGAATCAACCGGTGATGGAATTATTCATTCGCGCCAACTTTGATGCGCTGGCGATTGACCAAACTACCCTGTGGGACGAATTGAGCCCGCGGATTGGCACGATCAAGTCTCTGGTTGGTTCGGCTTTTGCCGCCCTTGGTTCCAATGGCGACGAGGCTACCAACCCTTTTCCCGACGTTCCCAGCGATCATCCGTATTACCAGGCGATCTTAGACCTGTATTCACGCCGCATTGTGCAAGGGTATGGGGACGGGCTTTTCCCGCCCGATGCCACCTTGAGCCGCGCGGAGTTTGTGAAAATCGCCTTGGGATCGACCACCTGTTTGGATTGCACCACCCCCACCGATGCATTGCGCAGTGCGTATGATGCCATTCGTCCGTTCCCGGATGTCAGTTTGCCCGCTTGGTACCATTATTGTGTGTCGATTGCCAAAGAACAAAAAATGGTCACAGGTTATGGGGATGGTCTCTTTAGGCCCGATCGCACCATTAGTCGGGCGGAGGCTGCGGCCGTGTTGATGCGCCAAGCTTCAATTCCATTGGTGGAAGCCCCTGATTCTTATTTTGAAGACGTTCCTAATGATGCTTGGTATGCCGATGCGGTTTATACGGCGGTGCAGATTGGGTTATTGAGTCATCAATCCGGTTTTGTTTTCCCCGATCAACCGATCACACGCGGTGAATTTGCTTTTATGGCAACCGGTGTTCTTTCGGTTTCGGATTGTCGTTTGGTTCCCGTGCCCCCCACGCCCGGCGATGCTACCCAAGGCACTTCCACCGGGGGAACGCAAACCGGTTCCACCCAAGAGCCTCCGGTTTCTACCGAGGTTTGCCCTTGCGTCTATCAGCCTGGCCGCGATACCGATCGGGATGGTTTGAACGATGCGTGTGACGCCGACGTAGACGCGGACGGAGTGGAAAATGTCCTGTGCTTGTTTGATGGTAACGGGCAGTTGGACCCACACCTGGTTGCCGAAAGCGCCGACAACTGTATTTTTAATCCCAATCCCAATCAAGCCGATGCGGATGGTGACGGTGTTGGCGATGTGTGCGAACCGCTTGATCAATGTCCCAATATCCCGGAAGATAATGATGGGGTGGAGGATCAGGATGGGTGTCCCGAAGTGGATCGGCCCACGCCACTTGGTCCACCGGGCGTTACGGTGAATCGTGGACCCCTTTGCTTTTTTCTGGATTACGCGGCTGATCTGGTGGCCGGTGATGAGGTGATGACCGCCATTACCGACCTGCCCACCCAATCGATTCTGTATTCTGAAAGCAACCCGCTGCTCATTCCCGGATCTAACCCATAATGCTATGTTCAAAAAACCCTTTTTTCATTTTTTCATCGGCGGCATTCTTTTGGTGGTTGGATCAATGTGGCTGTTTCCCTCATCCGGTGCATCGAATGTTTTACTCCCTTATCCCAACGTCGCATCGGTGGCCTCTCAGGAAAGTTGCCAACAACGCACCGCCAACGAAATGACTTTAATGCGAGACGCTTGGTTGAGTCATTTAAACCAACTGCTTGCTTCGGAACGTGCGGCCAGTGATTTGGTGGACGATGGGTTTGAGAGTTTGCGTACGTATCGGTGCTGGTTGGATTATTTGTGCGAATCGGTTTTAATCAGCGGCAGTGCAGCCAGCGCTTCTGGTCAGGCTGGTTCGATTGCATCGCAACTGCGTACCCTACCCGGTTGCGAATCACCCGAGGCGGTGAGCATTCCTGGCACGTCGCTCGGTCGACTCAATCAATGCCAAGGAGAGGCGGCAAATCCACTAACCCTGGCCAGCCTTAATTACACCACTTGCAAACAAATGGTGTCGTATGAATTTTCGGGCGTGGACGTAGGCGATAGCAGCGCCTTGGCAGAAACGTTTAAAAATCAATCGGGGGCATTTGTCACTTTGGAATCGAAGCTGAAAGCCACCCACGGGCGACAAACCAATCGCATTTTGAGTGAAAAACTGGGCAGCCTGCTCAACAAAATGCATGGCATGGAAAGTCATGTGAATTTGCTTCGTGATCAGCTCAAGCGATTGAATGGCCGGATTCCTTGTTTTATTAACCGTTGCGATTAATTTATGAACTTTGATGCCACACTTTTTCATCGGCCGGGACGATGGGTGGGATTCCTTTTGCTGGGATGGATGCTCCTTATCAGCCTTTCGGGTGTTGCCCGGGCTTCGGACCCTTTGGAATCCTGTGAAAAGCCGGCATTTGATCGGGCGGTTTTGGATGAGCCCATTAAAAATGAGGATGATTTTATACGTTTGTTTGAAAAAACTCGCACGGATTATCATGAATACATGAATTGCATTTTAATGCCGCCACCGCCTCGTTGATTGGCACGCCGGCCGATCGGGGCAAGTTGCTTACGCCGGAACAGGCGTGCAAAGCGGCACCGGATTTAAAACAGGTGATCGAAGCGAGCAGTCCGCTTACTCTTTTGGACCCTCTGCTGGCCACTTATTATGATTATGCCGCTTTTCAAACCGACACTGTCAATACTCTTTCCAGCCAATTAAACATTTCGCCTACCGGTCGCCTGAGCGCCGTGGTCGATAGCCTGAATCAGCAACAACAACGCCAACAAACGGTGGACAACGAAATTCAGAACGCCCTGCTGGGTTTGAATTCAGCATTTTTATCACTCAAAGAACTCAGGCGTGCTTATGTAATGCATGTTCATTTTCAGTGCATGTTGCAAAGCCTGGATTCTTATCGTCGCTTGATGTCGAACATTCGCAGTGTGGTCAGCCTGCTGCCCGATCTTTTGATCGATGCTAGTACCCATAAATAATTTTTTTATTTCTTGAAGAAAACGGTATTGCTCACCATCGGGATTGTACTTTTACTGCTTGGCAGCCCAGCGACTTACGCGCAAGGCGCGGACGATGTTGTGAGCTATTGCGATACGATTTCCCCGTCATTGGGCTATTTTGAATTGTATCGTGAAAGCTATTGTGATGTGAGCGCGGTGGCATACGACGATCTTTTTGAAGCAGTGGCGGAACAATTTCAAGTAGACGATGCCGCCTATACCGCCGATTTGATTCAACAATTGTGGCAAAGTCCTTCGGCGCCGGCATTGACGCGTTATTTGGAAAGTCGCTATGGAAAAGCTGATTCCTCTGCTTTGCCCAGTGCATTGCAACGTGCGTTTTTTGGCACTGAGAATATTCTGGCTTTGCAAAGTGACTTGATTGAGCGCATTCAAACGGCGGTGATGCGCGAAAAAATTCTGCAGCAATCGGCCCGGTCTTTGCGCAATGAATTTAAGGCAGCCGAACGCTGGCAAAACGCCACGCTCGCCGACAGCCCTTTTGATTTGGTGATCGATTTGAATTTGATTGAAATTGCGCTGTTTGGTCGTTTGGCCACGTGGACGGATGAGGTGTACTCGTTTAATACGAATGGTGGGGCCAATGGTGGGGCCAATGGTGGGCCGAATGGTGGGCCGAATGGTGGGGCAGGGGGTGGAAGTGCCGAGGGGGTGCCGAGCGTTGAACCGATCCCCGATTTGGAATGCGTTCCGACCGGCCGTATCGATGATCCTAATGACCCCACGCAGCGCCCGGGAGACCGCCCCACTCTATGCGGCAATGGAACGCTGGATGGCACCGAACTTTGCGACGATGGAAATACGATGAGTGGCGACGGCTGTAGCAGCCAATGTGAATTGGAGGCGGGGCCTACTCTCACCTGTCGTGACCCACTTTCGATCACGTTTCAATCCTTTCAATATGGCCCCGTGCCTGCGGCCCCCATTTTAACTTCATCCACAGCCCTTATTCCCACTCGCACTTCGCCTCCGCTCCCCATTTCTTGCCCTCCCGGCACCACCGCTGTGGACCGTGCAGATTCTCCGGCGACTCCAACGGAGCCCCCCCATCTTCCAACGTTTGTGGGAGGCATCCTGCGCCCTCTCCCCTGTTTTGGAGCCCACTTGTCCGCAAGGATATAGTGAGGTGTCGGTTCAGTTCGGGAACGCTTCGTTGGCCGATTTGCCTGCCGTGCCGCGGTGCATACCCACTACCTTTTGTGCCGATGGCCGTGCCAGTAATTTTGAGCCGATTCGCGAACTTTTGTTTGGATCCAACTACAAAAATGACCCGGAAAAAGCAAAAGTTGCCGCAGCGATCGAAGCGGTGGTATGTGTGAACGTGCAAACGGTGGATCGGCCTGACACTCCGTATCAAACGAACGAAGGGTGTATCGATTGCCATTTACTGGGCATGAATACCATGTTAGACGACTTGCTGGAATACAATGTGGCGCCTTTGGAAAACACATTTCAGGCTTGGGGCATCAGCAATCGATGGGGGCCTAACCTTAGCTTTAACTTAACCACCGAAGTGAAAGGAAAACCGACCCTGCCCCTTTCCTACGCCCCCGATGTTTCACAGCCTGATCCGGATGGCGTGGCCATTCAGAATCTGTTGCAAGATGCCTCTCACCAAATAGACCCTTTGGCCGTGAGACCGCCCCCCAGTGCTCCACTATCCTCATCGGGCAGCGATACGTTGAATCGTGCCGTCGACTGGCAGCGATCGATCGAAACGGACTTTCAATCCAGCTTAAAGTATTATCGACTGACTCAGGGGGCCAAACAAGAAGCCATTGTTGGCCAATCGGTCACCGATATGCTCTATCAACTCAAAGGCAGTTTTCAACGCATTCAAGATGTTCTGACCGCGCTCCCGGGTGAACTCACGTTCGATCAAACTGCCCAGTGTACTTTTTAATTCATGTCTTGATTCCCATTTATACTCTATGATGTTCGGTAAACGTACTTTTAACCTCATTGGCTTGGCACTCGGATTCCTGCTACTTGCGTTGCCGGACGTGGGGCATGCGTTTTTTTCGCCTTATATCGCCAACCAGTCGAATGCTATTCAGCAAAATGTGCAGTTGTCCAAGCGCACTCATGGCGTGGGTAGTTTTTTAAATGCGTTCGAAAAGCTCACCGAGGCCAATGCTTCTACCCCCAATGTCACCGGCACATTAGAGAGCACCGGGGATTTTACGTTATTTTACCGCAGCGTTAAAACCGTTTTGAACGACTCGCTGACCAATGCGTTGCTGGATGATTGGGCACTCCTTTTGGGAGCAGACCCTCAGGCTGGCACCACCCTTTCCAACTGCTTAAAGCAAGATATTTGGTCGCTGAAAGCTCTGCGCGAACAAGTGACCAATGAACTTTTTAAAGCGGCTTTGTTGAACGATCATGCCAGCTCGACCGCTTTATGGAAGGATTTTGAAACGCTCAACACCTTGATGGGTTTTTTGCGGTCCGACCAGGCGGTGATGGGGTATAAAGATACGGATTTGCTGTTTCCCGGCATCGGAAAAAACTATTACCTGGACTGCCCCTATTCCACCTTTAGCCAAGCTTTTGTGCAACTTAAAAATAGTATCGAACGCCTTAAAAACCTTGGCAATTCGGTGGATTTTTCGGTGGCCGGCATTCGCAGTGCCGCCGAAAAGCGAGCTTACAAACGGGCTGCCCAGTGGATAGAGGCCAACCGCATTACGTTGCGATTGAGTGGTAAGGATGGCCCCAATGGTCGCAGTTTGGTGCAGGGCCCGGGCGGCCAACAGCTGGTGGGTGAACTCAAAAGTAGTCTTGCTTTGGCCAATGACGCAGTGAATGGTTTGCAACCCAATTGGAATCCTCGCGCCTCGAGCTTTAAAAATCTTGCCGATGCCTATGTGGAACTGGATGATGCGCGCGATGTTTTACGCACTCAAATTGAAGCCGGGTTGATCATGAATTTAAGTTTAAATAACGTGGGCGAACAGGATTTGTATGCCATTGACGATGCCTTGACCGGCATCAACACTCAAATCAATCGGGCCACCACCCCCAGCGGAACCGTGAACCATACTTTGTTGACCTTATGTAACGAACTTTCTTTCATTCAGCAAAACCAATGCACCAACAAGCGCCACGCAATCATTAGCTGCGGAAACTAGCCCAGCTCAAACGATGCATGTCGCTGCAAAAGAGTGCGGAGGATTTTTTGGCGAACCGGAATCGACCGCGAATTGGATCACTTTTTAATAAAATGTCAACGGAATGAAAGCGACAACCGTTCACTTTTCGCTTACAATTTTGGCGCACCTAATTTTACATTTATGGCCCGAAAAATCCCCGCGACCATGGCCACTCAACATCCGGATAATGCCATGGCGGCTTATTGGAATAACAAAAAATTTATCGACACGCTCGACGAGGTGGAGGAGTGCTATCGCATGTTCGACGAACTAAAATGCACGGAATACATGTGGGATTGGGAGGGAAAATTTGTGGATGAAGCGGTGGTGGAAAAATTGTTTCAAAGACATCATGACTACTTTAAAAAACACAAACTGGGTAAGGATGTTTTTTTGACCTTTCGTATTCCGAATGTGGATGAAGAGAGTGGGTTTCGATTGGCTCGTGCCTACATGGCCATTTTGACGGCCGATGACACCGCGCATGAGGTTTGACTTCATACTCCGCCGATTTTTGAAGTGATTTTACCGATGACCAAATCGGCGGATCAGCTTTTGAAAGTTAAAAAAACCTTTCGTGACGTGGAACAATTTAAAAAACAGGCTTTTTTAACCAAGCGCGAAGGTGAGCAGGATTTTCAGGTGATTCCATTGATCGAGGGCACCGACCATTTGTGCACCGCCGATAAACTGTTGAGTGAGTACATTGAAGGTCACAAAGCGTTATTTGGCAAAAAACCAACCTATATTCGCCCGTTTATGGCGCGGAGCGACCCCGCATTGAACGCAGGGATTGTTCCGGCGGTGCTTTCGAGCAAGCTAGCGCTTCAGCACTTTTACACCGTGGGTGAAAAATACGGAGTGGATATGTACCCCATCATTGGGCCCGGTTGTTTGCCGTTCCGTGGTGGAGTGAACCCCGAGACGATCAAGGAAACTATTCAGGAATACAGTGGCATTCGGACGATCACCATTCAGTCGGCCTTTCGCTATGATTATCCTTTGCCTCAGGTAAAAAAAGCGATTCAATATATTGAAAACACGTTGCCTACCCTGAGCTACACCCCTTTGAATGCGCAAGAGGTGAGCGATGTGCATTGGGCTAATAAAACTTTTGGCCATTATTACAAACAAACGGTCGAGGCCGCAGCCGATGTGATCAACGGCCTTTCCGCTCAAGTGCCCAGTCGCCGTGAGCGCATGCAGCACATTGGGCTGTTTGGTTATAGCCGTGGATTGGGCAAGGTCAGCTTGCCGCGAGCGATCAAATTCACCAGTGCGCTTTACAATGTAGGAGTGCCTCCTGAATTCATTGGCACCGGCCGCGGGCTGCGTGACGCCATGCGAACAGGGGCCCTTAAGACGATCGAAAAGCATTACTTAAATTTGCGAGCTGATTTTATTCATGCCGGCAAGTATTTGAACAAAGAAAACTTAGCTTTATTGGCCAAAGAAAATCCTGTTTTTAAAGAGATTGAAACCGATGTTCAGGAGGTAGAAAATTATTTGGGAGTGGAGTTAGGCCCGCTTAAAACCAAACACTTTATTTACCGTAATCTGGCGTCGAGCTGCTATTTGCACTATAAAGAAGGAGAGGAATTTGGCGATGAATTGGAAAAAGCGGCGGCGATACGGCATTCGTTAGGCTAGGGCATAGGGTATAGTGAGTAGAATCACGGGGTTATACCCAATGCCCTACTCACTATGCCCTTATTGATAACAATTATGTATGTTTAATCAACTCACTCAAGTTCCGCTCGATCCCATCTTCAAGGTTTTTGGGGAATATCAGGCGGACGCGCGATCTGAAAAGATCAATTTGGGAATCGGGCTTTATGCAGATGATGCCGGACAGGTTTATGTACCGCCTAGCATCCAAAAAGCTTTTCGGGCGGTGGACGCGACTAATTTTAATTATGCACCGATTGGGGGCAATCGTGATTTTTGGTTTCGGCAGCTCAATGGTATTTGGGTGACGCGTTCGAGGAAGATAGAACGGCGCTTCAGGCCAGCTGCAGGGGCACCCAAGCAGTTTGGTTTTATAATGAATTGATGAAGCAGACTCAAGAATCCCCTACGTGGATGGTGGGCCACCCCACTTGGGGCAATCACTATGCGTTGATGACCTTTGCCGGGGTGATGAAGGTCAATCATTTAACCGTGGACCGTCAGTTTAATTTAGCTGCGTATCAAAAGGGACTGGAAGAGCTCCCCGATGGATCGACCCTTTTGATGCACGGAGGACTTACCCATAACCCCACCGGCGTGAATGCGAGTTTGGACGATTGGAGCCAATTGTTCGATTTGATCAATGCCAAGCAAATTCGGGTTTATATAGACAGTGCTTATTTTGGCTTTGGTGGCTCTGTGAGCGATGAACGAGACTATTTGTCGACACTATGGCGCTCGATTGATCAGATCGCGGTCGGTTGTTCGTTTTCTAAAAACGCCGCGCTTTATGAGCACCGCACTGGACTCTTGATGATCAAAACGGACCAACCCAGTGTGGTGGAATCTCAGTTGCAACACGCGTCACGAGCGAGTGTTTCGATGGCACCGGGGATCGGCCAAGAAATGATGCTGAACGTATTTAAAAATCACCGGGGCGAGTGGGAACGCGATATTGATGCCATGAGAACCAGTTTGGATCATCGTCGACAAGCGCTGGTAGCGCAATTACCATCGGAATTTGGCTATTTGAGCGACGGAGCCGGCATGTTTAGCCTACTGCCTTTTTCGCTCGAACAAGTGGACCGACTTAAAAAAGATTATGCCATTTACTTGCCACCGAATGCGCGGATTAATGTGGCTGGAT
The DNA here is from genome assembly GCA_016699515.1 of Candidatus Peregrinibacteria bacterium. Taxonomy (GTDB): domain Bacteria; phylum Patescibacteriota; class Gracilibacteria; order UM-FILTER-43-11; family UM-FILTER-43-11. The sequence goes on from CP064978.1 coordinate 1,256,773, forward strand.
TAACCCCTGACAATGTCGCTATTGTTTCTAATGCCTTTAAAAGTGTTCTTTAATTGATTAGGGCAGGGTGTAGGGCATAGCGAGTAGAGTCGCGAGACTGCTAACTATGCCCTACGCCCAAAGTTACTATGCCCTAATAAAAAATCGTGTAACACATTGTTTTTGGCTGGGTATAAAGAGTTGCTAGCAATACTTATTAACCTTTTACCTATGAAAAAACTTATACGTATCGCCCTCGCAGCCTTTGCGGTCGTCATTGCCTTCAATGGCATCAAAGGTGATGTATCGGCTAATACTCCCCCAGCGGGATATGAAGATCAGGTTCGCACTTCGTTTGAGTCGAATCCGTTTTCGGATACTAATTTAAATGAATTAAGTGGCCTAGCGGCGGCCGAACTTTATTATCGTGCCGTGATTGGCGGCTTTGCCGATGGAGAATTTAAAGGAGATCGCCCCGTAAACCGCGCCGAAGCCGCTAAATTCCTTCTTTTGGCTCGTTATGGCACTGTTGCCGATGGGCAGTTTTCAAATCCTTTTTGGGACGTTTTGACCGATCAATGGTATGCCAAATATGTACTTAAGGCGGCATCATTGGGAGTGATCAATGGTAATCCCGATGGTTCTTTTCGCCCAGGAGACAGTGTAAATACGGCTGAATTTGCCAAGATGGTCACCAATATTTTTGGTTTACCCGTGAATTTGACCTATGACTATACGGATGTGTCTGCCAATGCGTGGTACGCGACTTATGCGGGCGCCTTGGATCAATATGATATGCTGCCCACTCGTCCCGATCGTTTGATGAGCCCCTCACGAAAAATGACACGGAATGAAGTGGCGATCGCGATTTACCAATATTTGAAGAATCGTAATACCGCCGTCGATCAATCTTCTTCGTCGTCTACCGCGGCGCCTCAACCTAATACCGCCTATGCTCAGCTCAAAGTGATGGAACAATTAGTTGGTTCTGAGACTGCAAAATTTATTGTTAACAACCTAGGCTTGAGTGGTGGTGGATATTTTGTTGAGTGCAAAAATTTGGACACGGTTTACGATGATGGTTATCAATATCGTTATGGAAAACGTATGCAATCCAGTATTGCAAATGGGGCGAATGATTTTAGTTTGCAGATTGACGATTTGAATGAAGACGATCGGTATGAGTGTTTTATCGCGGCTAAAGATGCTAAGGGGCGAATTTTACGCAAAACCAATGGGTTTGTGATTGAAACTCAGCATGACGACCATTCTTCCGGTTCTACCAACACCCCTCAACCGATTTCTCAATACACTCCCCTGCCGGTAACCACTTCTTTGGCATCCACTCCAGTCTCTCAAACTTGGGTTGAAGGTTCGCAAGATGTTGCTGTGATTGGTGTAGAAGTAAGCGCACCCGCCAGCGAAGCAATTGAATTAAACTCGATTCGATTTCGTTTTTATGCCGATGACGACGGGACGTTTGATGCTGGCACCAGCTTTGGATATGGCGATCTTTCCCCCAACCGAGTGGTGGGTGTTGTAAAAATTTATAATGGATTGAATCTACTTGATTCAGGTTCTTTGACGCAAGGAGCGGGGGGTGAATATACTTTTACTGCCACTCATTTAAGCCGACAGATTGCTGCCGGAAGTACCGCGATGCTTTATGCCAAAGTAAACTTGCTCAACGCCATAAACAGTCCCGCATTCCTGTATGCATCGGTCACTCCTTCGTCGGATATGGAAATTGAAGATATGAACGGAGACAGTCATCGCGTACAGATTTTTGCTCGACCGCTTAATTCTTACACATCGCCTAGCCCGTTGATTAGCGTGATCCCCCAAGGGCACTTGCGCGCATCTTTAAATACTAATGCCCCTGTGGTGAATTCATTGAGCCCTGGTACTACCAATGCCCTTGTGACCCAATATCGCTTTCAAGCTACCGACGAGGCATGGGAAATCGATCGATTAACGCTTCAGAATTTTCTTGGAGGGGCTACCAACCCCATCCGTAGTGTTACGATCAAATATCAAGATGAATCGGGTGCTACTAAAACGGCAACCGGTACTTTGGCCAATAATTTGGTGACTTTTAGTGGCCTAAGCTTGTATGTTCCCGAAAATGGAGATACTTATCTTAGTGTGTATGTTGACCTGGCTTCCAATAGTGCAATGGGGACTCCTGGGCAAACGTATCAGGTTGCCATGATTATGAACTCGAATGATTACACGTCGGCTAACAATTATTTTAGCGCCAAAGGTCAGACATCGGAACAGGTCCGGGCCTACCTTGATGATCTCAATGTCATTCTTAACAATATGCAGGCTACTGTTTATCCAGTTCAGTATTAATCAACCTAAAAGCTTGTCAGCCCCCTGCTAATTATCGTACAGTGTCAGAAGACTTTCCCGTTTCATTCATGAGTGATTCGCACCACAATTTTTTGGCACTGTACGAAGCAGAAAAAAACAAACTGTTAACCTTCTTTATGTACCGTGTCAATTTTGATCGTGCGCAGGCTGAAGATCTTTTGATGGACGTTGTGGTGAAGGCTTTTGAAAAATTTCATACGTTTGATCCCAATAAAGGTCTATTCAAAAGCTGGATCTTTACCATCGCTGCCAACCATCTAAAAAATCATTACCGAGCGACCAGCGGCAAAGCCACTGCGTCGCTCGAGGATTTAATGGAAGAAGGTTTTGAGCCCGCGTTTGTGGACGTGGATGATAGCGCTGCGCTAGCGATCAATTCCGAGAATATTCAGGAGGTGATGAGCCATTTGAGTGATGCAGAACGAGAAATCATTTCACTTAAATACCTACAAGACTTTTCGAATCAGGAGATCGCTGAAATGACCGAACGGAACGAGGGGGCGGTACGAACGCAGCTCTCGCGCGCGATGGTACGATTTAAAACTATTTTTCTTAAACTCTATCCTCAATCATGAGTGATTTGTCACCCGACAACCATACCGATCGGCAGGCAGGATTCGGCGAAATGATGAAGAACGCCCCTCAATTTAAAGTGAGTGAGGCGGCGGATGCGCGTATCAAAGAAACGATTGCGCTGATGCAGCGTAAGGCCGTGGTGGCGGATGTGCAAACTGAGGGTCATTCGGCTTGGAGTTGGCTGTGGTTTTTAAAACCGGTTATGGCGGTTTTGGTGATTTCGGTGCTTGCGGTGGGGGCTTATGTGAGCCTGAGCGACCGTGGATCGACCCAGGTGGCCATTCATCCTGGGGCAGAGGTTCGGCAAGCGGATTCTGAGAAGGCTTACGAGGTGCATTTGGCCAGTGCCGAAATTGGACTGAGTGAATTGCGACAAGTTCTTTCAAATGTGTCGACGGTTGGCTGGATTCCTGTGGCGCGGGCCGGTGTTGAAACCGATTTAGAAATTAAAACCCTGACCGCGCAAATTGTGAGCGATGTGGAGCGTGCGATCGAATTGATTGAAGATGAGAAAGACGCGACCGCATTGGAAAAAGCTTTGAATCGAGTGCGGCTGGTGCAACAAGAAAGTGTCACGGTGTTCGTTGCAGCGGTGCAAGTGGCCAAAGAACCCGACACTGTGGTAACGGTTGCCGAAGCGATTGATATGACGGTGGAACGCAATCGGGCGGTAGACGAGCAGATTGCTGTGGTGCGCGCAGCTGCTGCAAAGAATTTGCCGATCCCTACGGTGGACATTGCGACTACCGAAGATACGTTTAATGAATCGTTTGCGGCGCGCATCTCCAAATCGGACGTATTGGAACAAAGAAAATTAGATCGCGAGGGGCGATTGGCCACTCAGTTGGAAAAAACGAAAGAAGCGATTCAAGTATTTAAGGAGGCTGACGTTCGCACCCCCGAAGTGGACAAGCTCAGTGAGCGGGTAACTGTGATCGAACATGCCCTAGAGGCAGGCGACACCACCACAGCGATTGGAATTGGGGCTGTTACTCATTTGGAACTCACGGATCAGGAGCAGTCGCTCGAAGAAGCTACCAAGCGATTGAATGACCGAAAAGCCGTGCCACCCGCGGGGTTTGAGGAGGAGATTAAGGTAAAACCCACGCCTGCCAAACCGACGATTCAGGAATCGGTGAAAAAACCGGTGGAAAAACCCGTTGAACCCGTTCTGCAAAAACCTGTGGTTCAGGAACCGCCCGCGGGGTTCGAAGGAGAGATTAAAACCATTCCTAAGCCCGATGTGACGAATACTCCCACTCCCGTGATTCCTCGGGTGGAAGTGCCACCCGCTGGGTTTGAGGAGGAAGTAATCACCGCTCCATTGCCTTAACTTTTCCACTTAATCGAACAGCCCATGGTGGGTTTTTGGTCGGCTTGAGCCGGCTCACCCGCCAGCAGATGATCGAGTGCTTCGCGTAGTTCGTGGCGGGTGACTTTTTCGGGCTCCTGCCAGTTGTCGTCGATCCGGCCGTGGTAAGCGAGCTTTCTTTCTGCATCGAAAACGTAAATATCGGGCGTGCACTGGGCTTGGTACGCTTTTCCGACCTCTTGTGATTCATCTTGAAGATACGGAAAAGAAATTTGTCGATTTTGAACCTCAAGTTTCATGTTTTCTATCGAATCATCGGGGTATTCGTTGGCATCGTTCGAATTGATTCCGATCAATTGAACGCCTTTGTCGGCGTAGTCGTTTTGGATTTGGATCAGTCGATCAAATACCGCTTTTACGTAGGGGCAGTGATTACAAATGAACATGACCCCCAGCACTTTTTTATCGGCGTAATCCGACGGGGAATGCATTTTTCCATCGGTTCCGGGTAAGTTGAAGTCGATGAGTGTGGTGCCGAGTGGCAGGACTAATGATTCTAGTAAGGCCATCGCAAGGTTAAGAGTTAATAATTAAGAGTCAAACTTTAACTATAACCAATACTAGTACTAATGCTCGGTTCGTTAAAGTTATAGTTATAGTTTGAGTCAGAGTTCTAGTTTTTTGTTTTCTTTCGCTTCTTCAAATTCGCCTCGAGGCCGTAGAGCGAGGCTGCGGTGAAGATGATTTGGAGCGGAATAAAGATCGGGTCTTTTAAATACACGCTGTAGGCGGTTAAAAAAATTCCACCGATGATGAACAGCACATCCTGCTTGATGCGGCTGCGGGTGAGCACCCCCGCGGTGATGAAGATCAGGCCGATCGCTCCGGAGATTTTGAAGAGGAGATCCATTTATTAATACTTGATACTCATACTCTAACTAAGACTAATACTAGCTTAGTTAGGGTGATAGTAATAGTTGGAGTTTGAGTTTTTTAAAAAACCTCGACGAATAAAATGAATTGCTATACAATCGGTCTGCTTTTTTGGATTTAGTAATTCGGTATTCGGGATTGTTTGTGATTTGTGTATTTGAGATTTGGAATTTGACAGCTGTGGGGCTATAGCTCAGTTGGCTAGAGCGCTTGCATGGCATGCAAGAGGTCCGGGGTTCAAGTCCCCGTAGCTCCACCATCATCAATCACTGTGTCCATATACTCAGAAAAAGCATCTTGGGCGCTTCCGAGTTGGTGTACTAGGCTTTTTTCTAACAGGTTTGCGTATGTTTGCATCCCCCATTCTATGGCCTTTTTTGTAGTTTCTGGAAAAAATTTAAACGCTAGCAAAAGCATTAGTAGAATTATTACTTTTTTAACATTGGTTTTTTCAATTTTTTTTATCATAATTTATCTAATTCACCCCATTCTGTGGAGTATCGGCGAAGAAGTTTTGGACGTTTTCGGTGGCGATTTGCATCAGGCGGGTGCGGCCTCGCGGCTGGCCCAGGCAATGTGGGGGGTAATGTGGCAATTGGGGGCGTCGAGCAGTGGATTATCGGGCAGTGGGGGTTCGGACGAAAGGACATCCGTGCCGTAGCCGGCGATTTGCTGGTTTTTAAGCGCGTCGGCGACGGCCTGTTCATCAATCAATCCCCCACGGCCGGTGTTGATTAAAAAAGCCGCCGGTTTCATTAACTTTAGGCGGTCGGCGTTTACAAATTGAGTGGTTTTTTCGTTCAGTGGAATGTGCAGACTCAGGAAATCGGCCTGCTTGAATCCGTCTTCGATCGATAGGCGTTCAATGGTGGGATCCGTCGAGGGTTTATCGGAGAGCTTTAGGGCGGCCACACGCATGCCAAAGGCCTGGGCAATTTGGGCCACGGTTTTACCCACCGATCCGTAACCGGCGATCACCAATAGTTTGCCTTTGAGTTCGATCAGGGGGTGATCCCAATAGGTAAAGATGCCTTTTTGTTGCCACATGCCCCCGTGAACTCCGCGGCTGTGTTCGCCCACGTGATGAGTGAATTCAAGCATGTGGGCAAAGGTAACCTGGGCCACCGAAGGGGTGCTGTAGCCGGGCACGTTGCACACAGTGATTCCGCGTTCGCGGGCGGCGGCGGTGTCGATGGCGTCGTAACCGGTAAAAAGTACACTGACCAGTTTAAGGTTTTTAGCCGCGTCAAAATGCTCGGCGGTCAGCTTGGTTTTGTTGGTAAACACCACGTCTGCATCACCGATTCGTTCGGCAATTTGGTCGGGAGTGGTCTTTTCGTAAGTGACGAGTTCCCCCAACTGTTTCATGGGCGCCCAGTCGAGGTCGCCGGGATTGAACGGAATGGAATCGAGAACGACGAGCTTCATGAAAAGTTAGGAATTAAGAGCTATTTTACATATAAATAAACCTTCTCTAACTCCTTTTGGGGCTTTAGATCGTGCATTTGAAAGGCGTTCGAGATCACACGCGTGCCAGGCTTTAATTTGGGCCAAACTTCCACAAAAAATTGTTTCATGGCCTTGGGCAATAAATAACAATAAATGACGGTGGCGTCGGAATAATCCTGGGTCCAAATGTTGCCAAAACGAATACGGGCGTGTTTGGGGTTGAACAGTTGTCGGCTCTTTCCGGAAATAACCAGCGGGATGGAAAGTTCGTATCCAATCGCTTTTTTTACGTGCGGGGCAGAATGAAATACCAGGCGACCATCGCCACAACCCAGGTCATAAACCACGTCGGTTTTTTTAAGATTAGCGAGTTTCATCATGTCTTGGTGACGCTTGCGACTTGAGGGTACGAACGGACCACTTTTGATGGCGGCGTAAAATCCCGGGATCAGTAACAATGTAAGAAACCCAAGCACCCATGCCGGGTGAATCATAATGTGAAATGTGGCCATAATCGCTACAATCAGAATTCCCACCAACAGAGTAAACAGCGTTGCTTCGGCCATAAAAAATAATTGAAATAATATAGTCATTCGATCCATTGTACTGTACATTGGGAGGACTATTTTAGCCAATCGATCTATGGTGAGAAAATTAATGCCGATTTTGCTCCTCAGCTTTGTTAATGTGCTGGGGTTTAGTCTTTTAATGCCTGTTTTGCCGGAGGTGCTGGTGCGTTATACCGGCGAATCGTCGGGGTTACTTTATGGATTTTTACTATCGAGCTACGCACTCAGCCAGTTTATTGCAGCGCCGATTTTAGGGGCCTGGAGCGATCATTATGGGCGGCGACCGATTTTACTCCTCAGCCAGTTGGGGACGCTTTTGAGCTGGTTTATTTTTGCGGCCGCTTATTTTATTCCGGCCGACATACACATTGCCGGAGTTAGTTTGCCGCTTTTGGTGATCGCCTTTTCGCGGATTACCGACGGACTGACCGGAGGAAATATTTCGGTGGCGCAGGCGTGGATTTCGGACCGAACCGAGGCGCACGAAAAAACCAAAGCCTTTGGGCTCGCCGGAGCGGTGTTTGGATTTGGTTTTTTGGTAGGGCCGGCCTTGGGCGGATTGAGCGTGAGCGGCCCGCTGCACTTTTTGGGAACGGCCATTTTGGCGAGCGCCATTTCGCTGGTGACTCTTGGTTTTATTTATTGGCGTTTACCTGAATCGCTGCACGATGATCACCGCAGCGAAAAACCGGAGCGTTCACTGCTCGCTCAATTGAATTTTTCTAAACGATTGGCGCTTTTTAAACACAATCCGGTGATCAAAAATCTGCTGGCGGTACGGGTGATGTTTTCACTGGCTTTCGTGGGATTCACCACGTCGCTTATTTTGTTGCTTAAGATTGAATATTTATTGAACGCGGTCCGTGTGGGAACGGTTTTGAGCTTAATCGGAATTTTTGCGATTCTAAATCAAGCTTGGGTGGTGCCGAAAATTTCGGAACGCCTGGGCTCCATTAAAACCTTTTTTTCGGGGCTGATTTTGAGTTCGGTGGGCGTGGGGGTTCTTGCCTTATTGCCGATTGTGTTTGGGCCCGTGTTCGGTGGTGTGGTGGTGGTGCTTTTTTACGCACTGATGTATTTTTTGAATTTAGGCATCGCGATGGTAATGACCACGTTCCGAACGATCATTACTTTGAATACCGCCCCTAATCGCCAAGGGCAAGCCACCGGGTTGGACGAATCGCTTACCTCGCTTGGCCAAGGGGTGGTGCCGCTGTTTGCCGGAACGCTTTATGATTTCATTGGCCCGTGGTCGTTTGCGCTTTATGCCAGTGTGTTGTTTGTATTTAGTGTGCGGGCATACGTGCGCATGGAAAAATAGAGATGGCACCGCATTAGCGTAGCGACGTTGCATTGCAACGCCGCTACCGCTATAATGCGCGGTGTGTTCCCGTGGGCGATTAGCTCACACTCCGCGGCGCGTGGCATAATCGCAGCCGCTCACTGTGTCGTTTCACTCCTGGTTCGCGGGCGATTAGCTCAGTTGGCTAGAGCGTATGATTGACGTTCATAAGGTCAGAGGTTCGAATCCTCTATCGCCCACCATCTTAAAATAAAACCTTCCCATGAAAAAAACGCCTGTTCTCATCCCTTGCCGCTGCTTTTGTAGTGCTATCCGGCTGTCAATCAGCCCCCCCTAACGAGCCCGTCGCCTTTCAGGATGCTGTGATAAATTGCGGAGAGTTTCCCGCCGGCACCCCCACCAAAGAGGGTGTTGTGTATTTTGTTTGCCAAGATACCAACAGTGCTCAATGCCTTTTTCGCAAAAATTTTGAAGAAGATCAAGTTGCCTGGAGTGCTTTTTACGATTTAGACGGCCATGAACTGGATCGAGCTGAAGCACGCGAATTTGACGGTGCGCCGCTCGCGTGTGGCTCGGTGGCTGCCGATGTGGTCGAAGCTGTGATACAATAAGGATGTTTAGTTTTTAAAGGACGGTTATGTGGGATCAATTGAAGCCCTTGCTCCATGAATTTATTTTGGGGAATTCGTTGCAAAATTGGCTATTTGCACTGGCTTGCTACGCGGGGCTGCGCTTTTTAATTTATTGCTTCCGCCAATTTCTTTTGAGTCGCCTGGAGCGCTGGGCTCAAAAAACCAAAACCCGCCTGGATGATGAATGGGTTCGAGCGATTGCGCAAATTCCTACCGCACTTTGGGTTTATATTTCTTTTTATTTCAGTTTGCAGTTTCTTTCGGTGCCCTCGTTCGCCCAGCGCATTGCGGATGTCTTTTTGATTGTGCTGATTTTTTATTGGATCACTAAAATCGCCAATGATCTGATCGAATTTATTTTGAGCGCCTTTAGCCCCACAAAGGGGTGGGGGCCAGTGAGCCCAACAGTACGTTTTTTGCCTTATCATTATTGCTCAAATTTGTATTGTGGAGCATTGCTGTGCTGATGATTCTATCGAATTTGGGCATCAATGTTTCCGCCCTGATCACGGGGCTGGGAATCGGTGGAATTGCTGTGGCACTCGCGGTACAAACTTTGTTAAGCGATCTCTTCAGCTCCTTTTCCATCTATTTTGATAAGCCCTTCGAAGTGGGCGACTTTGTGGTGATTGGTGAACACAGCGGCACCATCAAGCGCATCGGACTAAAAACCACTCGCATTCAGGCGTTGGGTGGCGAGGAATTGGTCCTTTCCAATCATGAACTCACCAATACTCGCATTCAAAATTTTAAACGCATGCAGCGCCGCCGCATTTTGTTTTCGGTCGGTGTGGTTTATGGAACCACCACTGATCAACTTAAAAAGATCCCCGAGATCATTAAGGACATTATCGACACGGTGGCGTTGGCCGATTTCGATCGGGCTCATTTTAAACATTTTGGCGACTTTAGTCTGGTTTTTGAGATCGTGTATTTTTTGAATTCAAAAGAATATGTGGACTATATGAACACGCAACAATCGATCAATTTGGCGCTGCGGGAGGCCTTCGAAAAAGAACACATTGAAATGGCGTTCCCCACCCAAACGGTTTATGTACAAAAGGTGGTGTAACTGATTGAAAGTGATCATTTTTCGTGTATTTTTTTGCGCAGGGCATAAAAACACAAGAGCATTAAAGCAATGTCCTGTTCTTGTGCTTTAATGTTTTCATGCCTTTTGCGTCAAAAAATCAGTGAATATTGCATTTCCTCGGGCTCGTGCTCTTTCATCATTTTATCCATCACTTCACAAAGGATTTGGACATCATATAGGGCGCGATGGAGGTTTTCGGTTTTGGGACTTATGCGATAACTTTTGGCGAGTTCGGAGAGCTTTCCCGGGCGTTGTTGGTCTTTGGAATATTGGAGCGAGCATGCCACTTGGCTGTTGGAATAAGGGCTAAGGCCATAGCGCACCAAATTGTTGTTGAGCATGTCGTAGTCAAAGCGAATGTTGTGAGCCAAAAGCGCACTACCACCACAAAAATCAATAAATTCCTGCAGAACCTTTTGTGGTTCATCGGCTGCCAAAATTTCTTCGTCGGTGATTTGGTTGATTTGGCGAGCTCCGTCGGTCATTTTGCTCAAATTAATTTTGAGCAGCTTGTTAAATGCTTGGGGTTTTTCACCTTTTTTCCAGGTGATCGCCCCAATTTCCACAATGTCATCGTGATAGGTATTCAGCCCGGTGGTTTCCGTATCAAATACCACAAAACTCTCTCCGGAATAATATCTTCTGATCAGATCTTGAAAGGGGATGATTTGCATGCTCTTGTGTTAACAATTTATTTTGATTCTTACCCAATCATTTTGAATGTTGCCTGCGTGAATACTTACGATTGTTCTACGGTGTCAACGTGACGCAATTTCTTTTTGACTCACCAGTTTTTTGTCGTGCAGCCGTTTTACCTTTGAAAACCCCGGAACTTTGGAATGTTTACGAACGGCTTGAATGGTAAAATAATGTGCTAGTTTTCGGCCGAGTTCATCCAGCGCACACAAATAATTTTTGTGTTGGCTGCGATGGGCAATGCACCGCGTGATGATTTCTTTGGTTTTGGCTTCTTTTCGACGAAATTCGACCGGGATGCGATAGGCCAAACGCACGCCGCTCATGTGTCGGTTCAGATGTTGCCCCCCTGATCCACGAGAATAGTAAGAAACGGACACATCATCGCGATGAATGGAAATATCGGGCCCATCGGGGCATTCCACACGGCACACCCCTTCTTTCCAGTCAAAATGTAAAATGGGTTTTTTCATAATTTCATACTACTACTCCCCTGGGGTTTTGACAAAGTCTTTCTGCTAAATTAAAATGCTCCCACCAAGTTAAGAACTAAAAGTTAATCGTTAAGAGTTGATTGAAGCAAATTCTTAACTCGTAATTCTTAACTTTTAACTCAGAAAAAGATGCCGCTTTATAACAAGTATTCCAAAGAAGATTGTCTCAAACGCCTGCGAGCCGAAACGTTCGAACGGAAAACGGTGTCGTTTTACCGTTACGTTCAGTTAGAAGACGTGAATCGCCTGCGCGATGAACTCTACCGTGCCTGGGCCGCCATGGGCGTTTTGGGGCGTATTTATGTGGCCACCGAGGGGATCAACGCTCAAATTTCAGTTCCCATGCCGCAATGGGATGTGTTTGTGAAATACTTGTACAGCTTTAAAGCGTTTGAACAAATGCCGTTCAAAGTGGCGGTCGAAGATGATGAATCGTTCTGGAAATTGGCGATTAAAGTAAAAAAACAAATCGTGGCCGATGGACTACCTGCTGGGGAGTACGATATTACGAATGTCGGCAAACATTTGGACGCGGAAAGCTTTAACGAGGCAATGGAAGAGGGGGCCACCGTGGTGGATATGCGCAATCAATACGAAAGCCGCATTGGCCATTTCGAAGGGGCGATCACCCCGGATGTGGACACATTTAAGGAGGAATTGGTGCAAGTAAAAGAAATGTTAAAAGGAAAGGAGAATGAAAAAGTGCTTTTGTATTGTACCGGAGGCGTACGCTGCGAAAAAACCAGCGCCTATCTAAAACACCACGGGTTTAAAGACGTGAACCAATTGCATGGTGGAATCATTCAATACGCGCACGAAGTGAAGCAAAAAGGACTTTCGAGTAAATACAAAGGAGCGAATTACGTGTTCGATGGCCGTACCGCTGAACGGATTACCGATGATGTTTTGACCCACTGCGACCAATGCCAAGATACGTGCGATCAAATGGTGAATTGCAAAAACGTGATGTGTAATTTGCTGTTCGTACAATGCAATGGTTGTGGAGAGAAAATGAGCGGATGTTGCTCGGAAAACTGCAAGGAAATCATCGCGCTGCCCATCGACGAGCAGCGTCAACTGCGAAAACGCCAAAAGCCCGCCACGTTTGAAGTGTACCGAAAACGAGTGCGCCCGAACTTAAAGGACGCGAAACCGGTATATGAGATGAATCAATTTTGAGGAACGAAGATTGGTGGGTCGTCTGGGACTCCCGCCACGGCGGGCAGGCTTCTCGTCCCAATGAGAAAATACTCAATCAATGTAGTGAGGCTTCATCAATAGGGCACTGCTCAAAAATATGAATCATTTTCTGCGTAAATTTTCACATTTTTGTTCTCCGTTTCGCGTTTTAGCCAAAGCTAAAAACGCTTCACTACGAAACGCATTGCTCGCTACTTTGTGGTGGGTCGTCTGGGACTCCCGCCACGGCGGGCAGGCTTCTCGTCCCAACGAGAAAATACTCCATCAATGTAGTGAGGCTTCATCAATAGGGCACTGCTCAAAAATATGAATCATTTTCTGCGCAAATTTTCACATTTTTGTTCTCCGTTTCGCGTTTTAGCCAAAGCTAAAAACGCTTCACTACGAAACGCATTGCTCGCTACTTTGTGGTGGGTCGTCTGGGACTCGAACCCAGGGCCAAAGGCTTAAGAGGCCTCTGCTCTACCGACTGAGCTAACGACCCGTATGGTAAAAAGCCCTGCCAGCTTAACATACGTTTTTTGAGCGTTCAAGCAGGTTTTGCGACCTACTTACGCCGACGTGTCATTCAATTAACGCGACTTTTGGGTGCGCTTGTGCTTCAAAAAGTTTTTTAAATGGCCTTCCACCTCTGCTGCTCGGCCTCCTCCTACCATTCTTAAAACGGGCTTACCCCCATCTAACACAATGGTACACGGCAGGGCTGTTATATTTAACCCTCCTGCGGTATTTGGACTTTTTTCTTGATCGCACTCTGCAAAAACAAAGTCATTTTTTAGCGCCTGGGCCACGGCGGCAAATTGAGGTTTATAGAATTTGCATGATTTGCACCACTCTGCCCAAAATTCAACCACAACCGGCTTTGTTTTTGAGCGCTCAATGACTGCTGCTTGAAAGTTGGCGTCGGTTACTTGTAGCAGATTAATTGTTGCCTCCGCCTCTTTTTCGGATAGTAGGGTCGTAACGCCACCCACTACCAGCAATTGCATCAACGCTCTGCGGGTAAGCATGGGCTTCGGTTCACCTGGTTCACTTGGTACGTTTGGTTCCGCTGATGTTGTGGATCTTAAAAGACGCATGGGCAGAATTCAATTTCCAAAATTTACTTTATATTAGAATGATCCTGGGGTTGCGTCACGCATTTTTGTTGTGCATGGCAGTTGGCGTGGGCAAATTGCCTGCTATACGCTATACTAGGTGCACGTAACTCGATACGATGACAAGCTTTCGACCTTTAGCCTTGGTATTGGTGATTCTCTCGTTTGGGGCCGGGTTTTACTACTATCCACAGCTGCCCGAGCGGGTGATTTCGCATTGGAATTTAGCAGGCGAACCCAATGGAACCATGATTAAATTTTGGGGGGTTTTTTTGTTTCCATTCATTGGCCTTGGAACTTTTCTATTGATGCAATTTTTGCCTAAAGTTGACCCAATGAAGAAGCAAAATATGGACCTATTTCGGCGTCATTTTGATGTGGTGGTGTTCGTGATTTTGTTGTTTCTGTTCTACGTTCAATGGATAGCGATGCTAGCCAATAGTGGACACAAATTCGACATGTCGTCGGCAATTATTCCGGCTATGGGAGCACTTTTTTTGGTGATAGGCGCCGTTGTTCGCCACGTGGAACCAAACTGGTTTATGGGCATTCGAACCCCGTGGACGTTGAGCAATAAAACCGTGTGGACGAAGACTCACCAATTGGGGGGAACCTTGTTCCAAATGAGCGGAGTACTTGCCTTTGGAGGGCTCATTTTTGAATCGTACGCACTTTGGTTTGTGGTGATACCGGTTGTAGCCAGTGCACTAGTCAGTTTTATTTATTCGTATATCATTTACGCAAAATGACTAATACCAAATACACAAACCACAAATTACAAATAACGAATGTCAAATTTCTAAATTAGCTATTTGGTATTCCTGTGATTATTGTTTGTAATTTGTGTATTGGAAATTTGGTATCAATAAGAATATGGATCATCAGAATAAATCAGAGGCTGATTGGAAACAAGAGCTTACCCCAGAGCAATATCGCGTTTTACGCGAAAAAGGCACCGAAGCTCCGTTCACCGGTGAATACACCGATACTGAAACGGACGGAATGTATCATTGTGCCGGTTGTGGCACTCCCCTCTTTGATTCGGATAACAAATATCATTCCGGTTGCGGTTGGCCAAGCTTTGACCGGGGTAATTTGGACAATTTAGAAACGCAGGAAGACACTTCTCATGGGATGGTTCGCACTGAGGTGCTTTGTAAAAAGTGTGGAGGCCATTTGGGCCATGTGTTCCCCGATGGACCCAAAGAAACCACGGGTGAACGCTTTTGCATCAATTCGGCCGCACTTAAGTTGGAAGAGAAGTGAAACGCATTCTATTTTATACCGATACACCGGGCTTTGGAGGGGCCGAAAAGCAGATGATGCTGCTTGCGCAGTTTTTGAAGCCACTGGGCTACCGGGTGGATTTGGCGTGTGCGGGTTATTCGGAGCTGAGAGAGCACGAGGCTGAGTTGAATGAGGTGTTCGAGGAAGTGCATTGGATTCCGGCTACCCACAAGCATGACCCCCGGCATTTTTGGGCGTTGCAGAAGCTTTTAAAGAAAGGTGGGTATGATGCACTGCATGTGCACCTGTGGAACCCGGGCGCGGCCCGCTATGCGTTTGCGGCGGCAGGCACAGTGCCCCTTATTACCACCGAGCATGACCCCTTTGAACTGACACGATTTAAAAAGTGGGTGAAGCGCTGGTGCCTAAAGCGGACTGCCAAAACGATTGTGATTAGCCGGTCGGGGCAAGAATTGATGGCCCGCGAGTTCCCCGAAATGTTTGCCAACCCTGTCGAACTTAAAAAACGTCTTTCTGTAGTGCATAATGGCATTGATTTGGACAAGTTTTTAGACAAGTTAGACTCCCCTTCCACATTGCCCACACAATCAGAAAATGCCTTTTCGCAGATTAAATCGCTGATTGAAATGGAACATTCTTTCGACAACTTAGACAGAAAAAACGACCTATTGGCTAACAATGGCAAACACACAGGGGGAAAATTGAAGGTGACTGCTGTCCAACCTGTGTCTAACTTAGCGAAATTTACCATTTTATGCGTTGCCGAATTACATGAACGGAAAGGGCATCGCTTTTTGATCGAGGCTTTTGAACGACTACAAAGTGAGATCAACCATTTGGAACTTATTTTGGTGGGAAAGGGGGAACTAGAGCAGGAATTGAGAGAAAAATACGGTAAAAATCGTCACATCCATTTTTTGGGGTGGCGCCAGGATGTACCCCAATTGATGAGGGCTAGCGATGTGCTCGTACTCCCCTCTTTGCGAGAAGCCTTTGGCTTGGTATTGGTCGAGGCAATGGCGAGCGGCACGGCGGTGGTGGCCACCAATAATGGAGGTACGGTGGATATTGTAGAGGATGGGAAAAGCGGTTTTTTGGTTCCTCCACAAAGCGCAAACCGACTTGCAGACGCCATCCGTATTTTGATTCAAAATCCCCGGCAAAAGCATGACATAGAAGTGGCCGCGCTTGAACGAGTTAAAAATGAGTTTAGCGCCCAAAAAATGGCTGAAAACACGGCTCGAGTGTATGAAAGTATACTTCGATAAAAACCCTTCCATGACCCGACGGAAGGGTTTTTAAGTATTTTTGTTTTTCGTTTTACTACCGTAGTTGAATGAAAGAGTTTTTATTTTGATTCTTGCTGCTTCAGGAACTCCTGGAAGGCGCTTTCCCGCACCCGGTAGACTCTGCCAAGCTTAATCCCCTTTAGGCGGCCTTTTTTGATGTAATTCAGGACGGTGAGGGGGTGGATCTGCAGCATTTGAGCTACTTGATCCGTGGTATAGATTTTTTCCTCCACTGTATGTTTGTTTTATTTTATTTCATCTAGTTCAACTTTAATTCATTTTAAATACTATTGTTTTAATTTACTTATTTTTAACTTATTTAGAATAATTTATTTTTGTTCTATCTATATCATAGTAATTATATCTTAATTTAGATTAATTAGTCAATGTTATCTTTATAATAATTTATTATAGATATAATTAGATTAATTTAAATTAATTAAAACTATTTATTTATGTTAAAACTTATTTTTATATGTTTATATTAATTTATTTTAAATAAAGTTAATTTAGATTTAATTAGATATAGTCAAACTAATAAATAGGTCTTGTACTTTAGTGGCCTTATGCTTTAATGGGGGCATGAAATTACGTGAACCGATTGCCATTTTGGGGTTTGGAACTGAGGGTGAATACGCTTTGGAGTTCTTAAAATCTCGGCATGTGAGCGACATCACCGTGTGTGACCATAATAAAAAAATAGCGCTTCCAGAGGGAATAAAGAGCAGATTGGGCGACACCGCTTTTGACGACTTGTCGCACTTTCAAATCATCGTTCGTAGCCCCGGCGTACGCTTAACGGAGCGGGGGATTCAAGACGCAATTGAACTGGGGCGTACGGTGACGTCGATGACTCAGCTGACCCTGGAAGAGGCAAATGACCGAATGACGGTGATTACGGGTACGAATGGTAAAACCACCACCACAGCCCTCACCGAGGCGATTTTAAGAGCCCATTACGGGTCTAAGCTGATTGTGGGTGGTAATGACCGGGCTCCGGTGCTGAACGAAGTGATGGCCCGACCCAAGCACCCAGTGCTGATGGAGGCATCGAGTTTTCAATACGCCGATGTGACCCATTCTCCGTACATCGCGGCGATCCTTAATATTACCCCGAATCACCTGGATTGGCATGCGGATGTAGAGGAGTACACCTTGGCGAAGTCGAACATCCTAAGGCATCAAAAAACAGTGATTGGGCGCTTTTAAATGCCAATAACGAGAATGTGGCGAAGTTGTCCAACATGTCGAACGCGCAGCATTTTTGGATCGGGCAGGCCAGGGGAGAGCACTACGCGATTTGGGAAAACGAACACCTGATTTTGTGCTTTGAAGGAACCAAAGAAGTGGTGTGCCATCGGGATCAACTGACGGTGAAAACACACCCCGATAATATTTTGTTTGCGGTGGCGATCGCTAAGCTCCATTACGTGCCTATGAGTACGCTGGTGGAACAGTTGCAAGCCTTTAAGGGCGTGGAACACCGCCTGGAGTATGTGCGCACGGTGGGGGACGTGCATTTTTACAATGATTCGTCGTCAACCTCGCCCGATTCGGCCCTAACCGCGATCGATCAATTTGTGCCGGATCGATTGATTTTAATGCTGGGGGGGAGTAGTAAGAACGCCGATTTTGACACTTTGGCTGACGTGATTGTAAAAAAACACGTGCGTGTGGTGCTTTATGGAGCCGAAGGGCAACCCATTAAAGAACGGTTGCTGGCTCACGAGGGCGCAGCGCTGATTTTGGAGCACTTTAAAGACGGAAATTTTGAAGGCATTGTGCGCCAAACGTTTGAGCTCGCAAAGCCCGAGGATAATGTGGTGATGAGCCCTGCCTGCGCCAGCTTCGATCTGTTTAAAAATGCCAAGGAACGAGGCAAGGAATTTAAGCGGGTTGTGGCCTTGCTATAGTCATGCCGCGCCTAAGGAGGGTTGGAGAAATGCCTTGGGAATTAAAAGAAGGCGCGACGACGTCGTCGCGCCTTCTTGGTTGATTCCATCGCAAAGGGATCTCTCCCCGCCCCGGGCGGGCGGTCGAGATAACGACTCTTCTTGACATTTCTTAAAAACTACCGATAATATGACCTTGCCCACTAACCTAATAAGTTTATGACTAGCCCCGAAAGAGAAACTGTTTACGAGCGTGCAGAATACTTTGAAACATCTGAAACTAACTCAGGTCTAGGTTCTGCCGTTGTTGATGTTCGTGGATTGCTTTTTGATGAACTCGAACCTATTCAAGCCGACCAGCCTCTGTCTAGAACTCCCATCGTGGTTCCAGGTATTACATACAAAGAGGAAGGTCCGGTTTCATTGCAAACAGATCCACCCCATTTGGAGAATCCAGTTTGGGCGCCTAATTCCAACGCATCTGATGCATCAAGTTCTACTGAGTAATCGATATCCCCCAAAATACACCCCCATGCCGGTGGCAAGGTAGGCGAGCAAAATGAGGGTTTGGGTGGTAACGGACCCGGACATTGGGAGATTTTCTTTAAGAATCCACACCACAAGGCCCATTAAAATTGATAGAATGAGGGTTTTGAGGGTTTTTTGAAGTGAAAGGAGGGTTTCCCCGGTTAGGCGTTCTAAAAAGCGCAATAAGAGCTTAAAATTAAGAATCGTACCCAGGGTGAATCCGAGGGCGATTCCTTCAACCCCCCAGTCGAAGGCGAACACAAGGAACAAACTGGCTGTAATGCTCACAAGCGCCCCCAGGGCGGCCGAAAGTACGGGGGTTTTGGTATCGTGATAAGCATAAAACCCGCGGGCGAGCAGGGGAATGAGCGATTGGGCGAAGAGCGAAATGAGTAACAAGCCCAACACTTGTCCGGTGAGCGCAACGTCGGATTCTGTGAATTTACCGTGGCCCAGCAAAAACCAAATCACTTCGTAGCGCAGCACCCACAGCCCGACCGTGGCGGGGAGGATGAGAAATAGAATTTGATTCATCACGCGGCGGATTTCGGCGGCAAAGGCTTTGGGAGTGGGTTCGGCGGCGAGCTCGGCCAAGGTGGCGAACGACGTGATGGCCAGCGACAGGCCAATCATTCCCAGCGGTAGGGCTTGAAGATTATCGGCTAAGTAGAATACGGTGATCGATCCCGTGGCCAAAAAACTGGCGATGGCCGTGTTGACGATCAGCATCAGCTGGTTGAGCGATAGACCAACCACCCGTGGACCCATGAGCTTAAAGGCCTTGCGTACGTCGGAACGGTTGGCGCCGAGCATCCAATAATGCCGGTAGCGGACCTGAAAAAGGGCGGGCAGCTGAACGATCAGTTGCAACGCGGCCCCCAAAACGACCCCCCAGGTAACCCCGATCACGCCGTTTTCCGGGGACCAATACAAAACCCCGGCGATGATCCCCACATTGTAAAATAGCGGAGCGAGCGAGCGAAAAAAGAAGGTTTTAAAGCTATCCTGAATGCTGATGAGCACGGAGGCGATGGCAAAGAGCATGGGCGAAAGCAGCATGATGCGCATGAGTTGCACGGTGAGCTCGAGCTGATCGGCACTGAATCCCCCGGCGATCAGCGGGGCCAGCCACGGAGCTAAAAGGTATAAAACTCCCGCTAAAATCCCCACGCCAACCAGCATGAGGTGCAGCATGCTGCTGGCGAACTTCCAGGCGTCGGCGAGCGCGCCGTCTTTTTTGTATTGGGTGAATAGAGGAATAAACGCGGCCGAAATGGTACCGAGGACAAGCAAATTGTAGATGAGATCGGGTACGCGAAAGGCGGCATAATACACATCCAAATCAAACAGACCGGTTCCCAGCGTTGCGCCAAACGTTTTGGCTAAAAGATGATCGCGAAGTAACCCCAATGCTCGGCTGAGCAAAGCCGAAACAGCCAAGAGCGCCGCCGGAGGAAATAGTTTTTTAAGTGACATCGCAGGCATTGTAGCGGATCCCATGCCAGAAGGCGAGATTGGCCCCGCCTGAGGCGGGCGCCTTCTCTGGACATGTATTCACAAATTTGTTATCGTGTAGCCAAATAAAAAATAAATATTATGCTTTCATTTTATCAAACCCCGTTGGACGTTCTTTATTTGGTACTGACCATTGGATTCGGTACTTTGGTGGTTTTTTTGGCGGTGGCGCTTTTTCATGTGATTGGAATTTTAAAAAATGTGAATCGAGTGAGTGAAAAGGCCAAGGATACGGTTGATTTGATCAATCACTATCTGTGGCAACCCATTAAAATTTTGTTGATGATTTTAGAAAAAACCAAAGGCTTTCGAGAAAAAAGTAAAAAATAATTGCAGCTCAACGACGTGAAGATCACGCCCTCGCTCCCACGAATATCGATCTAATTGCTATTTGGGTTTTGAGCGCGCCATGGTAGAATGGGTAGATAAATCATACGTATGAATCAGGAAACTGTTATCAACGGGATTATTCGGAAGGCGAAGACCTATTTGCCGCATTTAAACGAAAAAGGATTTATCGGGCCTATGAGATTGCCAATGAGGCGCACGCAGGCCAGTTTCGCGAATCGGGAGAACCGTACATCACTCATCCCCTGGCGGTGACTGAAATTCTTTTGGACCTAAAGCCGGATGAAGATTCGATCGTTACCAGTTTGCTGCACGACGTGCTAGAGGATACCGATATTCCCTTGGAAAGGCTGACCGATGAGTTTGGTGAAAAGATCACCCCCCTTTTGAAGGGGCTTGAAAAATTGGGAAAGGTGCATTACAGCGGACGTGATCGGCAAATTGAAAATTTGCGTAAAATGTTTATGGCCATGGCCAAAGACCTGCGGGTGATTTTGATCAAACTGGCTGACCGTTTGCACAATATGCGCACGTTGGGCTCCTTAAAAAAAGAGGAAAAAAAGGCGCGCGTCGCCCAAGAAACCCTGGAAATTTATTCGCCGATCGCCGCTCGGTTGGGTATTTATAAAATTAAGGACGAGATGGACGAAATCGGCTTTCAGTACGTTTTTCCTAAAGAATTTGAACGGATTCAAGAGGAGCTGAAGGAGCTTACCGGCGAACAGGAGAATATCATTCGTAAAGCCAAACATAAGCTGTTGGGGGCTTTAAAAAAAGAGGGGATCGAGGCTTCGATTGCCGGCCGGGTGAAAAGTAGTTTTAGTATCCACAAAAAACTGAAAAATAAGGGTAAAAATTACGTGTCGGAACTGTATGATATTTTTGCGTTACGCATTCTGGTGCCCAACGAAGCCGATTGTTATCGTACTTTGGGAGTGATTCATAAGCTGTGGACCCCCGTGCCGCGACGTTTTAAAGACTATATTGCCGTTTCGAAGGCGAACGGATATCAAAGCCTGCATACAACCCTGATCGGCCTTTCTGACAGCGGCGGGCACCCCATGGAAGTTCAGATTCGGACCGAAGATATGAATCGAGTGGCTGAGTTCGGGGTGGCCGCTCACTGGAGCTATAAAGAAGGCTATGCCTTGGAACAGGAGAAGAAATTGGAGTGGATCAAAAATTTGGTGGAGTTGCATGAGAATCTGAAAAACAATAATGAGGTTATTGAAACGTTGAATGTGGACGTATTTCACGATCGTATTTTTGTGCTTACTCCCGACGGAGATGTTTATGATCTTCCGCAAAAGGCGACCCCGGTCGATTTTGCTTACTCTGTCCACACGCAAGTGGGGCATTGCTGCAAGGGTGCCAAGGTAAACGGTAAAATTGTGCCCTTGGACTATGAGTTGAAAAATGGACAGATTGTCGAAATTATCACCAGCAATCAGGAGAATCCAAACCGTTATTGGCTTTCTTTTGCCGTTACTAACCACGCCATCACCCGCATTAAACAATGGTTTAACAGCCAAGATCACGACAAGTTGTTTGCGATGGGAAAAGAGCAGCTCAATAAAACCCTACGCCAGCTGAATCAGCCTCTTTTAGACCAAAATTACACGCTCTTTTAAAAACTATTTGGGCGAAAAACTTTCTGTTAAAGAGCGTGAGCAGTTGATTGAACGAGTGGGCAATGGATCTTTGCAGGCCGTGGATGTTATTAAAAAGGTGTTGTCGGTGAATCAGTTGATGAAACATGCCGTGCAAGAAAATAAAGTTCGGGCGGTTTTGAACGAAAGTGTGCACCTTGAAAAACCCGATATTCTGATTACCGGGGAAAAAGGGTATAAAACTCAACTGGCCTCGTGCTGCGCGCCCGCTCCAACGGTGCCGATTATTGGATACATTACGCGTGGGCGGGGAGTGACGATTCATAAAAAAGCATGCCGCGTGCTAAAAGGCTTGGAAGAAAAACGGCTGATTCGCGCCAATTGGAGCACTGAGAAGGTGCCTCATTATGATGTAATGCTCAAAATTGAGCGGCAGTCGCGTATTGGCTTGTTAAGAGATGTGGCGGATGTGTTTGCGCGGCTTTCGCTTTCGATCAGCGACATGAGCAATAGCACCAAAGATTCTTTTATGCTCATTGGCACCAGTTTGGATAGTGTCGATACGCTTACCACCCTCATCACTCATCTGGAGCAGGTGGAAGGAGTGAATGAGGTGAGCGAAATGAGTTAATAAAAAACGAATGACTGTGTCATTCGTTTTTTAAATTCAAGAGAGTGCTGTTACTGCGTTAGCATTGCCATCAGTTGATCGACCATCATTACCCGGCGCAGCTGATCGGCGTTTTTGGGGTCTGCATAGTATTGATCGATCGCCTCTTTGGCGTTGGGGAATTTTTCGATTTCTTCTTTTATCCGTTCTTGCAGTGCATCGTCACTCACGGTGATCGCTTCGGCTTGAATGATTTCTTGGATGCCCAAGCGAGCTTTTAGGCGATTTTCGGCACTGGGTCGCAATTCATTTCGCACGTCGTCATTGGATTTTTTAAGATGCAATAAATAATCACTCCACTGTAGCCCCTGGCGTTCCACTTGTTTTTTTCGGTCATCGATCATCAAATCGACTTCTTGGTTGATCAAAACCGGTGGTAATTCCACCTCGGTGATTTTGACGATTTCTTGAACAATATTTTCTTGATGCTCATTTTCTGTGCGGGTTTCGACTTCTTTTTTCAGATCATTTGCTACGCTTTCACGAAACGCATCCACCGACTGCTTTTGCCCGGTAATTTGTTCAATCATATTTTCGTCGAGCGTTTGAGGCTCTTTTTCTTCCAATCGATTGAGCTTGATTTTAAATTCAACGGTTTTTCCTTGCATCTCTTTAGCGTGATAATCGGCAGGGAACGTGATTTTAAAGCTTTTTTCTTCTTCTACTTTAAGCCCGACCACTTCGGCTTCGAATCCCGGAATCATGGTATTGGAACCCAAAATAACCGGATGATTTTTGCTGGACGTATTGGGGATCATCTCTCCTTTTTCGTCGAACCCGTCGAACTTTAGCTCGGCCCGATCACCCATTTTTGCTGCGCGCTCAACATCTTTCCAGGTGGCAAATCGCTGCATAACCAATTCAATTTTTTCGTCTACCTGTTTATCGTCGACGGCGATTTCAGCCTTTTTGACTTTAATTTTTTTGTAATCGCCCATTTTGGCAGTGGGCATGACACTTACTTTCGCTACATATACGAACGATTCTTCGTCGGTTTCGGGGGTGTTTTTTACCTCGATGGCCGGTGGCTCCAGCACCGACAAATGATGCTCCATGACCGCTTTGGGATAGGTGGCGATGAATGCCTGCTCCAGCGTTTCGTTTTTGATGGCCTGTGGGCTGATTTTTTCACGCAAAATCGCCTCGGGAACGTGCCCCACTCGGAATCCGTCCACTTTGGCGTTCTTGCGTATTTCCTCCATAGCCTTTTGTTCGCATGATTTAAAAAGGGTGTGGGGCACTGTAATGGTCATTTCGACTTGAGAATTCGGTAGGTTTTTTAGTTCAACGTTCATGGAAAACAAAATTAGAGTTATTAAAATAGTGAATTGGTTTCAGTCGAGCTATTTGGACTGACGTAGTGTGCTAAGCAATTGTTCTAAACGAGGATCGGTTCCTCCGCCATTTTTTGCCATTCAGTCACGTAGAATTCGGCTTTTTTAAGGTCGCGTTTTTGTTCAGCGTACACCCATGCAACCTGGTTGTAATATTTGGTTGAGTGGAACATTTCTACCACATTCAAATATTGTGCAATGGCTTTGTCGGCCAATTGGGCTTGTTGATATACGTTGGCCAAATTCACCTCAATCGCTTCGGAACGGGGATAGATTTTACGGGCTTCTTCGTACGTTTTGGCCGCTTTCTTTAGATTTCCCAAGCTCTCATAGGCTCGTGCAATTTCGATCCAGTAAAACAAGGCCTCTTCGGTGTCCTCGCTGATTCCCTCTAGGGCGCCGCTTTCGAGTGTGGTGCGGTTGGTGATAATTTGCTTTTCTAGCGCTGTTTTTTCTTCTGGGGTTAAATTGACCGGTTTTTGCCATTCTGCGTTACAGGCCGTTAATAACATCAGCGCAACGAGCGCTATGAGGATGGATCGGATTTTCATTTTCTGGTTCAGTTAAAAATTAGAGGAGATAAGTGAGGACGAACTTATGTTGATTAGGGGCCCGTAGATTAGCATTCTGCTGGCTACTTATCAAGAAAATACTGTACTCGATCTATGCCTTGACTGAGCGCGGGACATATTTTTGCCAAACGCATGCTTTCAATACAGCCGCTCTGACGCGTTTTAATCATAAAGGGGATCTTATATGCCAATAATTTTAATTCGCGCTCAGAAAGGGCGTTATTTGCGTTCTGTTGACCCAGCTGTTGTTCCAAATACGCGACGTGCACCTTGGACGCCAAGCAGTCGTCTTTGAGTGCTGATTCGCCCTGACATTTAATGGCCTTACGGATGGAATGATAATTGAGCTCAAGCAACATTTTGCTTCTTTCTTCCTCGGAAAGGGTGGGAGCGGCTGGATCGGGAGTTTCGGTGGGTTCTGTGGGAGTCGTGGGCTCTTCGGGGAGCGTAGGCTCTGTGGGCTCTTCATTTTGACCTTGATCCATTTGCGTTAGATCAACCACTACCGACACCACTTCACTCTGGTTGCGAATGTCGTTGGTAATGAGTTGATAGGTGATTGTTTTGGCTCCTGTGGGGATGTTTTGATCGGTGTAGGTGGTTAATAGCCGATTGTTCAATAGAACCTCCGGATTGGTCTGCTGGTCAACCAGCCTTTGCAACTTTACTCCGGCCAAATCCCAATCGGGAGGATTCTTCCAGGTGAGTTCAACCTTTGTGTGGTCCGCGGATACGGTGGCCACGGCTTCGTACACTGGGTACGGTGGCACCAAATCGGTGGTTTGCGCCTCTTTTACTTTATAACCATTGATGTCAACGGACTCGAGTGCACCATCGCCATTTAAGTCCATTCCCAAATACCGATACCCGAATGCATCTTCATAGGTACGCATTTCTAGACCAACGATGTTCATTTCGTCCCCCGCTTCAAAGGCGGCCAAAACCGGCAAGGTTATCACCGTGAGATCTTCGGAGTAGGATGGGATGATT
This sequence comes from Candidatus Peregrinibacteria bacterium, assembly GCA_016699515.1. Lineage (GTDB taxonomy): Bacteria > Patescibacteriota > Gracilibacteria > UM-FILTER-43-11 > UM-FILTER-43-11. Next base: position 1,282,478 of record CP064978.1, read on the forward strand.
TGACTGTCGACGTAGCCTTTTTCTACCGCCGATCCCGACACGGCCAGCGTTGCCACTCGGTTCCACAAGATTTCGTCGTTTCCGTCTTGGGGGATGAGCAAGCGCACACCATATTCGGGCTTTATTTCGTTGGCGGCCGTGGCCCGGATAGTGACCATGGGCAACATTCCAATGCGATTCTGATCAAAAATAGACGAGTCGATTGAATTCAAGTTCGCCGCGTGCGCCGCAGGCATTCCCACAAGCATCAACAAGGCAACGATCAGTTTTTTCATAATTCAAGGGTTAAGGTTGTTCCATTTTAGCATAGTTTTCTATTTTTTGGGTTTACAAAAAGCCCCCCGGAATACTCCGGGGGGCTTAAAAATGGTCGAACTATTTTTAGTGACTTAACTCTAGTGAGTTTTCACGGCTTAGTTTTGTAAGCTATGAGAAACAACACCAGTTACGTTAAGTAGGTGACCGTTGGTCCAATCGAATGAACCAGAATCAGCTGTAACTGTACCAGTGGTAACAGATGGGAAGCTGTGAGCATCGGCTGATTTATCGGTCCATACGATGTTTCGGCCAGTAGCATATGCTTGGCTGAAATCAGTGGCACCGCTAAACAATGCAGCGTTTGCAACGGTTACCGCGGAAGCGTCTGTCAATGCTGTTGCAGGACAGTCGGTTACGATGCTTCCGGCAGTGGTATCTGCAGGAACCGAAGTGATTGCACAGTACATTACTCCGGTAGCAGTTACCAAGCGCAAGTCTTGACCTACGGTCAAGCTAGCGGCGATATCTGCATTAGTGCGGATATCAGCTGCGGTACTAGCGTAAGCAACTGCGTTCCTTTCAACAGCATTTACTACAACACCAGTAGCGTACACGCGACCGGTGTTTGCATTACCGTTGGTTCCGGTAGATAGGCTATCTACTGCGTTGTCTTCATCGGTGCTAGCCAAACGAGTAGTGATCGATTGACTGTTCGCACCACCAGATCCGGATACGTCAGCATCCAAGTAGTAAGTTTGGCTGCTGCCTTTACCGATGGTTTCATCTTGGTTGAAGCTTACTACAACGGTAGCAGAAGCTGCCATGTTGGTAGAAGTACCATTCAAGTCAGCATTTGCAGTCCCTGGAGTGACATCGTAGATGTTCACACGGGTGCTGTTAAGTAAGGTGCTTCCACGGTAGAAACGAACGTTGCGCACATTACCTGCGCCAATGTTGGAGTTTACCGAGAAGGTCAAACGACCCATTCCAACTGAACCGGCACTATCGGCTGCTACGGTAAGACCGTATAGGCGCTTGGTACCGTCTGAAAGAGTGGTAGAAAGACCTTGTACTTTATCAAAGCTTGGGCGGCTAACACGAACCACGAATGCATTTACTGAATCTTGGTTCGCTACTTCGTTACCGTTATTGAAATAATCGGTAGTAGAAGAAGATTGACCACGAGCTTCGAACGTGCGGTTGTTAGAGTTGTTACCAACACCCTTGATCCCTACACGGAAGGTTTGACCTGAGATAGCTTGACCAAACAATTGCTTGCTTGAAACATCTACCCAAACGTCTACGTACGAATCGCCATCGGCAGGAACGTAGATCTTAAGACCAGACAAAGTGGTTCCACCGTTTGATAGGTTACCGGTAGTGGTTTGTTGCACTCCGTTCTTATCGGTATATGTGATTCCTACTTGTTTGATGGCACCGGTAGCAGTAGCAGAACTGAAAGCTCCACCCAATTCATCGGCAGCCCCACCGTTTACTAGGGCAGTGGTTGTAAGAGCGTCGGTCAAAATTTGATCGTTGGTAGCGTTTCCACAAACAGGAGCGCCAGGATTGAGAACGATGCCAGTGATTACATAGGCTTCGTTTCCTCCAACTACTGGAACTTGGATAGCATCACCAACAGCGAATCCGGTAGCGTCAGCCACACAGAAATCTTGTACGGTATCAGCGCTGGAACCAGCGGCGTTATCGACGGTTGATGAACCCAAAGTGGTTTGTTCAGCACGGTTTACCAAGGTTAGCTTGTTGATTTCCCAGTCTTCATCAAGAGCATGGAAACGGTAACGAGCTACGTTTTGGTGAGTAGCACCTGCGATAATGATGTCTTCTTCTGGGTTGTTTTCAGAGAATGCCGACAAAGTACCAGAGGTGTTTACCATAATTTCTGGAGATTTGGTAAGTGCTCCGTTCAACAAGGTATTTCCGGTAGGAGTGATGGTGTTTGCATCATCATCTTCAGCCAAAATAGAATTGCTGTCTACTGCTACGTCCAACGCGAAGTAAAGCGTTTGAGTGGCATTGTTGAGCAAGTTAGCATGAACGGTCAAAGTGCGGGTAGCGCCTTTGGTGACGTCCAGATTAAGATCATCGAAAGTGGCAGTGTAGTAACTGCTACCTGCTACGAAAGTAGCAGCAGAAGCGCTAAGCGATTTAGGACCTGAAATGATTTCGTTACCATCCATCAAGGTAAGGCTAGAAATCACGGTGTTGGCAGCAGTGTCTCCTGTGTAAGGAGCAGCGCTACCATCCCAAGTTCCGTCATCGTCAGCGTACGCACGTACGATCAGTTTATCTACTTGGATGTTACCAGCATCACCAGCGGTGAATGAAACTCCCAAAGCAGGTACGCTTGGCGCACCCTTAACGTAGTTTTGGCTTACTGGAGTAGAGGCCAAAGCAACGGATAGGCTGTTTTCGGCAGTGGTATGAGTTTTACCGGTCAAAAGACCTCCGATTACATCATCGTCAGCCACATCTTCGTTGGCATTGTCGTCTTTGATGTAACCCGATTCATCTGTTGGATCAAGAGTTGAAGCAGCTGGTTTGTAATCAATTTGAACGGTTAGTTCATATCCATCTGGAATTTCTTGATCTAAATCAGCTACTACTGAAAGGTGACGAACGTCTCCACCTACCAAGTTGTAGTCTTCGGTGAAGACTTTGGTATAAGTGGTGCGTCCACCAGTGGTGGTAGGAGTACCATCACTTGCAAAAGTCATAGGACCTTGCAAAGTAGCTTCGGTATCCAAATCAACCACACGCACGTTCTTAATGAAGGTGTATGGGTTCACTTCGGCTGCAGAGCCGGTTACGGTGATGCCCGCTGGAGCGTTGGTAGTAACCAATGTATCACCAGCAGTAGCACAAATGGCCCCGTTACCACCAACAGTGACTGCGGTAACTACCTCGTATACGGTTCCGTTGGCAGCTGAAAGCTGAACGGTGTCTCCTACGGTAAGGTTAGTCAGGCTAGCCACACAGAATTGGGCAGAAGTATTTCGGGTTACCGGGTTAGTTACCACTCGTGGAGTCAATGCGGTGCTGGCCATCAAAACAGATGGGTTTGGTCCGACCCCGCTAGCCAATTCAACGCGAACGTTCATATCACGTACACGCAAATCGCGAGCAGCGGTGATGCTCCAGTTCAATAATTGAACGTTGGTAACGTTTTGAGCTACTTGAGTAGCTGAAGGACCGTTGTCGGTAATGGTTACGTCACCACCTTTAAGGCTGGTAGCAGTAACGTTGGCCTTTTTGAAGCCAGAGTTATTCACATTAGCTCCGAAACCATATTGAAGATCCACTACGAACAAGTCGGTGTCTTCATCAAGGTACAATTGAACGCTGTCGCTGGTGCGGCCTCCGTTTACATCACATTCCACAAAGAAGTTTTTGGTTTGTCCTTCTGGAATTACGTATGGAGAGTATGGGTTGGCGGTAAGATCGAACGTCATGCGATCACCGATGAATCCATCAGCAGCAGCGATTTCATCGCTACCACGAAGCAAACGACAGTTTTCAAGTTTGCTGCCTGACAAAGTTCCCCCTTGAGTAAGGGTGATCATGTGAAGCGCAATGTCGTTGGTAGCTCCTGCTTGCAATTTGAACGAAGCTACTTCGGCTCCTTGTTCCCCAATTTGTGGTTGAGAAATGCTAGAACCATTGGTAGCGGTAACGGTGTTAGCGTTTACCGAACCGGTAACGAATTGACGACCTACTACTGGGAAATCTCCCGCTACAGAGCTAGCGTTAGAGGTAACATCTGCAGCAGAATCAATTGCGAATGCATGTTGGCTGCTTGCAGTAGCAGTAGAACTCATGTCTCCTACCAAACGAAGGGTAACGGTGTCACCTGCTTCTACCAACAAGTTGATAGGGAAGGTAGCGGTGTTCGTATCGTTGTTAAGAGTGCGACCGGTGGTCAAGCGGATTGGACCTTCGTATAGGTAAAGGTTTTCCCAATCGCTGGCGTTACCTACGCCTACGCGGGTTACTACCACATTGCGTACTTCTACGTCGTCAGCAGCAGCTGTGAAGTCGAAGCGAGACAATTCGATTCCGTTTGCATTAAGAGGAACGGTGGATCCACTTGGGGTACCATCGTTGATCGAAATTTCAAGATCACCCAAAGAGGTGCTTGGAGTGGTAGGATCGGTAGGATCGGTAGGATCGGTAGGATCGGTAGGAGTGGTCGAGCGAACTACTGGGTTTTGTGCATTTGCTACGATTTTAGCAATTTGAGCACGAGTTACCAAGTCTGCAGGACCGAATAATCCGTTTCCGTACCCGTCTAGAACTGATTGGTTGTAGGCGGTTACTACGTATTCATGAAACCAGTCGCTCGAGCGAACGTCTGAGAATACAGATCCAGGAGTAACAGTTTTAGGAACTGCAAATGCGTTTACAGCTACCTTGGCAGCTTGTGCACGATTTACAGAATCACCAGGGCCGAAACGGCCAGTGAGGTTCCCCGCTGCATCGGTGTAACCAGATGCAATTCAAGCGCAACTGCGGCTTCTACGTAGTCGTAGTACCATGCATCAGGTGCAACGTCGGAAAAGGTTGGGGTAGCAGGTGCGGTGTAGTTGAAAAGTCCACCGTTAGCGGTGACAACGATTTTCATCAATTCCGCACGGTTCAAGCTACGATTTGGGTAGAAGAAATCATTGGGAGCAATGACTCCTTGATCGACCAAATCTTCCACAAAAGGATAGAACCATGCATTGGATGGAACATCCTGGAATGTGGTGGCTTGAGCGATAGCAACACCCGAGCTAGTGAGCACCAAAGCAAAGGTGCTTACCGCCGCGATTGCTCGCTTAATACCATGAGCGATATTCATAATAAAATAAGTTAAAAGGGTAAATAAACTCTGTGCAAAGAAAAAAATTATTTAATGCTCTTTTACGAAAGTAAAAAATGGAGCGCGGTCTTTGCATAAAAAGTAAATGATATAAAATCAATAAATCTATTGATTTGATGGCCGCCAGTGGCGGCAAAAATAGTTTCCCTATGTTGTTAAAGAGCATGGTATTTCGATCGTAGACATCTGACGATGTGTCGAACATCCGCAGAAGCCTAGTATCGAAAAAGTGTTTTATTCAAGGCGTTTTTCAAAGTTTTTTGACGTGCAAACGCCCACTTTTTCAAGTGTTCTTTTTTGCTTTTTAACGGCGATTTTAAAGAATTTTTGTTTGTCGGGGTGCGTTTTTTTATCCCCGACATTTTAAGTTATATCCCTCTGTAGTGTCAATGAAACAACCCTTGCGCCGTGGAGCAGAATATGGCGAGCAATCTTTTTATTCATTCATGCCACCATCTTCGCCATGTAAAACAGTGATTTCCCTGTGTTTGTTACAACTTTTTACTTGCTTACTTATCAAAATATTTTTTAATCGTTTAAAACGAGTGGCGATCATAGCGTTTTTTTTAAAAAAAAGCAAGTGTAAAAGCCGCATTTTCTATTTTGGACATCCTTTCAAAAATGTACAACATTTTTGAGTTAAGAGTTAATAGTTAAGAATTAATAGTTAAGCATTAAAAATTAGGTGTCATTTTTAACTGAGCGAAGCGATTTAACTCTGTAATTATTAACTAAAACAAAGCTTGTCTGCGCACAAAGAAGAAGGCTTTGTTTGACATTGGGTAGGGGTATCCCTATAATCCCCGCGCGGGGTGGAGCAGTGGTAGCTCGTCGGGCTCATAACCCGAAGGTCGTAGGTTCGAATCCTGCCCCCGCAACCAATTCGTTTCTGTTCGACTCACTAACCTGGTGGGTTTTTTGTTGTACTTCGAAGAGGGTGTAGGGCTTAGTTTAGGGCATAGAATCTCGTGATTCTACTTGCTATGCCCTACACCCTTGCCCTAAGAATCAATTTTTTCGCTGCTTTCAATTCGCTCATTCAATGTAGGGGGCTGTGTGGGGATGGTTTGTGTTTTGATCGATAATGTGGCGCCAAAAAAATATTCCCACCATTGATAATGCAGGGGGAGCTGAGTGATACTGGTTTCTTGTAATGTATTTTTTGCCGGTTCGTTCTTTACGACACTTGTTTCACGGGGGATGATGATGAGTTTTTCGCCGGGATTGAGCAAGTTAAGGCTTTCTTTGGCGTAGAGATCTCGAAATTGGGTTGATTCAAAGTACTGTACATCTTTGGGTTTTTGATACGCAAGCTGGGCCAAGTGGTCTATTTCTTGCTCAAAGGATTTGATATTCTGATCAATTTTATAATCCCGATACAAAAGCGTGGTGAGCGAGAAAAAAAGGTATAACACAACCATCAATCCGCCAATAATCATGAGCTGTAAAGTGAAGGGGGAGCGCTTCATATTCGTTATAGTTATAGTTTTAGTTCGAGTTTTGATAATCTAAACCCGAACTATTACTAATGTTGATACTATAACAATAACTTGTGATATATTCCACTCATGTTCACTAATAAAACTCACATTCATTTTATCGGCTTGGGGGGGATTGGGGTGAGTGCCATGGCTTATTGGGCGCTGGAAAATGGCAAAACCGTCAGTGGTTCGGACGCCGTTCAAAGCGCCATTACCGACAACTTGGCAAAGCAAGGGGCTCAAGTGGCTATAGGAAGCGATAAAACCAACTTGCCCGCGGGGGTTGATTTGGTGGTTTATACCGAGGCGATTGATCGGTCCACGCATCCGGAATTTTTGGCGGCAACCGCACGAGCCATTCCAACGTTGAGCTATTTTGAAGCCTTGGGCGCTCTGTCGAAAGCGTATCGCACCGTGGCGGTGGTAGGCACTCATGGAAAAACCACCACGACAGCGATGATTGGGCTTGCGGCGATCGAATTGGGTTTGGATCCCACTGTCTTTGTGGGCAGCAAAGTGCGTGAATTTGGTCAAAAAAACTTTCGGGCGGGCGGTAGCCCATGGCTGATTGTAGAAGCCTGCGAGTATCGCGAAAGTTTTTTGCATCTTCGCCCTTATGGACTGATTTTGCTCAATTGTGAAGCGGAACATTTAGATTATTATCAAACCGAAGCGCGTTATCGGGAAGGATTTAAGCGTTTAGTGGACCAAGTGGATCCGGATGGGTTTGTGATCGCCAATGCGGCCGACCCCAACGTGGTGGATGTGCTCAGTGACTATCAGGGTGCGATTGAGTGGGTTTCCGAAGCGGACGTGAAGCATGCGCTTTCTTTGAATGTGTTGGGCCAATTCAATCAATGGAATGCCCACATGGCGCGTAAGGCGCTCAGGCGATTGGGGGGCGAAGATGAGCGTATTAAAACCGCTTTGAGCCATTTTTCGGGTACGTGGAGGCGCATGGAATATAAAGGGCGAGTAAATGGAGCGATCGTGCTGGATGATTATGGTCACCACCCCACTGAAATCCGCGCCACACTGGGGGCCATTCGTGCGCATTATCCGGACCAGCGCTTGATTTGTGTTTTTCAAGGGCATCAGTACAGCCGCACCCATCAATTGCTGGATCTGTTTGTCGATTCCTTTCGGGATGCGGATTTGGTTTGGATCACGGATCTGTATGAGGTGCGCGATTCCGCCTTGGATCGGGAAAAAATTGATGGTGAACGGTTTGCAAAGGCTATTGCGGCTGTGCATCCTCAGGTTCGTTACAGTGGCAGCCTGGAACAAACCTATGACGCCTTGCTGCCGGTTTTGTCGCCCAACGACGTGGTGGTGATTATGGGCGCAGGCACGATTGGCCTGCTAGCGGAACGGCTGACTGAAGGGTAAGATGCCGGTTTCCCGCCTCGGGCGGGCGGCATGACCCATTACAAAAACCCAAACAAAATATTTGACATGTTTTTAAATATGTTTTATAATGTGCTATTAACTTCATTTATTTTACAAATTTAAAAAATATTTTATAGTATATGAATCCTCAATTGTATCAAGACGCACATCAGCTCGTGGAACACAGTCATCGCATTTTGCTGTTAACGCATACCAAGGCGGATTGTGATGGTTTGGGGGCCGCGCTCGCGGCTTATAGCGTTTTAAAGCAAATGGGGAAGGATCCCGTGGTGGTGACCGCTGACCCCATTAGTGAAAATATGCGCTTTTTGCCTTCGATCGATTTGCTGCAAAATTCGTTGGGGGGCGATGAGTTTGTGATTCAGCTTGATATTAGCCGCACTTTGATTGATAAAATTAAATACAATACGAGTGACGATGCGCGCCTCATGAACATTGTGATCACTCCTAAAAACGGTGTGTTTAGTGATAAAGATGTGCAGTTTCGTTCGGGAGAAATGGTCCCGTTCGATTTGATCATGATTTTTGATACGGGTAATTTGGAACATTTGGGCTCGTTGTACGAAAAAAACGTCGATTTGTTTTACAACACTCCCCTTATTAATATCGATCATCACGCCAGCAACACTCATTTTGGCCAAGTTAATTTGTTAGATCCTACCGCTGCTTCGGCTACAGAGGTTCTGTATGGATTTTTGAAGGACCTGGAAACGCGCCATCAAAAAACCTATTTAAACGCGGATATCGCTACCTTACTTTTGGCGGGGATTATTACCGATACCGGCAGTTTTCAACATGCCAACACGTCGCCACGGTCTATGGAAACTGCGGCTGAATTGCTGGATTTGGGAGCACGACAACAAGAGATCATCAAAAATATTTATAAAACCAAAAGCTCAGCACCCTAAAATTATGGGGGAGCATTCTTTCTAAGGTCCAAGTGGACCCGGTTTATCGAATGGTGTGGTCCACCATTAGCGATCAGGATTTGAAAGATGCGGATGCAACGATTGATGAAACCGATGGCATTATTGACGACTTGCTCACCAATGCCCCAGGGGCCGAGGTGGTGTTTCTGATCAAATACAACCGAGAAGGCTATGTTTCCACCAGCATGCGCTCCACCGGCAACCAGATCGACGTGGGAGCCTTCTGCGCTCAAAATGGGGGCGGAGGACATGTGCGAGCGGCAGGCTTTAAATTGTTTGATGCACGACCTTTCGACGTCATTGCCGGGGATATTGTGGAACGTGTACGTCGCTTTCAAGCGGATCGTTTGCACATCGACGCGTCTTTGGGCATGACTGCTTCGGATGCGCCTGTTTTAGAATCAGCACCGCCTACCCAACGCGTACAACCCACCGTAGAAACACCCTCGGCGGATCGCCCAAAGGAAGTAACGTATTTGAATTTTGAAGCGCCGGAACCCGTTGTAGACCGGTCCGCTCTCGCGGACGTAGACCGTGCCGAAGGCCAATCTGCTAACGCAGATGAGGGCCGAGTGGTGGATTCTTCGAATGAGGATAAACTTAAAACCAAGTCTCAAAAGCGTCGCGAGCAGCGCAAGCGCGCCAAAGAACGCGCAGCGAATGAACCCGCAGTGGATGCACAAGAAAAGAATGTTCAGGCATTGGGCAAGGCATTTGTTAGCCAGCCCACTCCTGCACCGGTTGGCATTCAGCCGGTTATTGAACCCGTGGTTGTGCCCACCATTGAAATTCAGACGCCCAATCCACAGGCTCCAAACGTTCAGCCCGTGCAAGTGCCAGAACCGGCAGCAACGTTTGCCGAACCAGCGTCCGAGGAGCCTAAGGCCCCCGTCGTTCCCGACTGGCTTGCTTCTGCGGATGAGACACCCGCTGTACCCGAAACACCAGCAGCGGATGCTTTACCCACCTAGCCCTGCCGATGTGGTCGCAGAAGAATCGACTTCTGATGCTGAACCGGCTCAACCCAATGGGGTTACCCCGGAAATGCCGGATTGGTTAAAACCGGAATAAAGGTGCGTTTAGACTTGGATGTGGCTTGGTGCCCCCCCTTTAGTGCTGGCGTACCGCTCGGCAAGGATTGCAACTTAAAATGCGCCATATTCCTTTGGCTATGCCCTTAATGATGCCCTCTTTTTCGATGGCTTCGATCATGTACTGCGAACAACTGGGGCTGAATTGACAGTATCCATGGGGGTATAGGGTTTTAGCCCAAATACTGTGATCGGGCGAGAGCGTCTTTTGGTAGAGTTTGATAAGCCCGATGGGTATTTTTTTAAAACAATGCGTCAATCGTCGGGGTGCAAAGCGCTTTTTAATAAAAGCTCATTGGGTTGTACTTAATGCCGTTCACTCGCACTTCAAAGTGCAAATGAATTCCTGTTTGCCCGTACACACGCCCTGTATTTCCCATCCACGCGATGGTTTGCCCTTGATCTACGTATTGCCCTTCGGTTACGTACAGCTTTTCGTTGTGCGCATATAGGGTTTGCATGCCGTCTCCGTGGTCGATGATGATGACGTTTCCGTATCCTCCGTTCCATCCGGTGCCTGCTTTGATGACTTTACCGCTTGCAGCAGCATAAATGGGGCCTTTGTTGCGATTGGCAATGTCCAAAGCTGCGTGGCTGCGTTGGTAGTACTGAGTCACTTTGTAACCCGATGAAACCGGCCAAATGAGTTTGCCACTGGCCACGGCCGCACTGTTTCCTGGAGCGGCATTGGGGGCGGTGGGAACTGAAGAGCGACCTTTGGTTGCCGGTGCGGGCGCTTGGCGGGTGGCGCCAGGGATGATGAGCATGGTGCCGATTTCGAGCGGCGTATCATCCAATTGGTTTTGTGCAATGATGACGTCACGTTCTACTTTGTATTTTTTGGCAAGCGACGCAACGGTGTCGCCTTTTTGTACTGAATGCGAAAGCCCATCAACCGGTGGAATTTTTAGCTGCATGCCGGCGCGGACCAAATTTGGGTTCCATAAATCGTTCTCGCCCATCAACGTTTCTTTTTTTAAGCTGAAGCGTTGGGCAATGGACGAAAGCGTGTATCCGGGTTCGACGGTGTACACAAAAATATCGCTAAACCCACTGCGATCACTTTCGGTGGTTTGAATGGAAGGTTTGAGCAAAAATCCGTCTTCCGTCATGATGTCGGTGAGTACTTGTTCCGCATTGCGCTCAGTGTACTCAAAAACAGTGAGTTCGTCGGTATGAGGATTGAACCCGGCCGTAATTTCGTACGTTGGGAATACGCTCAAAATGAAAAGCAGTGCTGCCGAGGCAACGGTGATGCGCTTTAGAAATTGACGCGTCAACGACGGCCGTGAAGTCGTTTTTCTTTCGGTTTCAATCTTCCTTTTAAGCCCTTTGGGGCTTGGTGTCTTTCCGGCTGTCTTGCTCACTTGCTGCAATAATCGAGCGTGTCGAGTTCGCTTGGCCTGTAAATTGATGGATGACTGACTAATTGATCTATGTTAAAGAATAAACCCAAGATCGTTGCCTATTCTAATCGAAAGGGGGTATTAAGGCAAGTGTTTTACCAAATCACGTTGTTTTGTGCCCACTGAATTAGCCGCTCACTTTCGCCAAAACGGTCGGGGCTGTTCAGCAAAATCACCAGGATTTCTTTGTTGTTTTTTAAGTGGGCCAAATTGATAACGCAGTTGCCGGCGGCGTCGGTTGTGCCTGTTTTTACGCCGCGGATATCAAGCGTGAGACTATCGAGGAGTTGATTGGTGGTTTGGAATGTGTGGCTGAGCGCGCCGTTGGTGGAGGTTACCGTGGCTTGTTTGATTTGTACCAGGCGGCGAAAATCGGGATTTTTGAGGGCATGGCGGGTAAGAATGGCTAGATCATATGCCGAGGCATAGTGCCCGGGTTCGTCCAAGCCGATCGTATTTTTGAATTGGGTGTTTTTTAGCCCCAATGATTTGGCGCGGTCGTTCATTTCTTGAATGAAAGCCTGAGGAGAGCCACTATGAAATTCGGCCAAGGCCATGGCGGCGTCCCCCGCGGAGCGGACCAATAGCCCTGTTAATAGGCTTTCGACGGTGATGGTTTCATTTTTTACCAACCACATGCGAACGCCAAGCTCTTGTTCGCCGGGGTAGGCGGTTTTTACCGTTACTACTTCGTTTAAATCGTGAGATTCCACAATGAGCAACGCGGTCATGATTTTTGTCAAACTGGCCATTGGCAGCGGTTCTTGACTGCTTTTTTCGAGCAATGGCATCCCGGTTTCCGCATCCACCAGCAAAGCGGACTTGGCGCCTATTTGCGGCTTTTCGGCATTGGGTTTCAGCATGGGAATGGCGGAAGCCATTATCATGTCACTCATGTTAAACCATGGGGTCGGCGGATTGGTGGAGGGCGCCGTTGCAACGTTCAGTTGGGCCAACAGTAAAATCGATAGAAGACTTCTTAGCATGGGTTAATGCACCCGCTCATTGAGCGCACGGTGCGGTTTTTAGGCAATAAATTACTTTTTCCTTCACACGCAAATCGATGTAACTCAGGTCGCCTTCTTCGAAGGCGTCGGTTTGATAAATGGTGATGAGCTTATCGATTTGTTCCTTGGGATCGCGCTCAGCGCTTAGCCAAATTACGGTTCCGTTGGGCAAGGTAAAATGCAGCTCACGTGCAGTGGGTAAGTACTCGATCCCCGTGATGACCTGGTCGAGCGTATTTTCGAAATAGGTTTGCGCGGTGCGCCAAAACTGCATGTGGGCCGTTGGGATGATTTCTTCTCGATCAGAAACTGGCTGAGTTAAATGCGAAAGCGTGAGAGTAATCATTTCCAAGTTTTCCTCTTGATCGAACAAGGCTTGTCCTACCGAATTGAGCAACCCTTTTTGCTCAAACACCTCTAGCTCCGGCTCTTCTTTTTCTTCTCCCAAATCGAATGCATTGCTCAAATCGGAAGGCTTGAAAGGCAGTTTGATGGGGGTTTCTGCTCCGGTTTCGTTGGGCGCTAGATCCAATTCGTTGATTGCCTGCGTCAGCGCATCACTTTCTTCTTCCAACCAGCGCTCTTCGGTGGGCAGCGTGTAGCGAACTTTTAGATTGGCAATGATGGGGTGGCTGATTAAGGTGATTCGTAGCGTGTCCGGCCACTTTTTTTGAATCTTTATTCGTTCAAACTCAGGAAATTCTTTGGAAATGGCTTCTTGTAGCGCTGATTTGTTCATCAATACCATGCTGCGGCCTTTCCAGGGCTGTGTGATGGATTCGACCGCGGTTGTGTTGGTAAAAAAACTATCTCGCTCCACTTGTATGTTTTGAATGGACAACGCCGAAGACAGACTCATCACCGTGATGACCAAGGTTAAAAAGGCCAAACCCATGACGAGGTAGGCCCATTTTTTGAAGAATAGCCCGATCGTCCGCCCGATGGGGCGGTGAACTTGTCGACGTGGAGGGGAGGAGCGACGGCGGCGGATCCAATTGGATTCCACGGGATAATAAAGCCTTTTTGGTTTGTTTTTTCTCCAAATTGCCATGCCGACAGCATAACCCAGGAACGGTGAATAGGGAATAGTTTGTACTGATTTTTGCGGACGGAAGCGGCATAGGGGCTTGATTGATTTAAAACAATCTGTGTTAGAATGGCATTAAGATTAAATGGATTTTATGCACGTCATTTTGCTCGCCGCCGGTGTTTCCAATCGATTAAAGCCCATTGGGGACAAAGGGTTGCTTGAATTTTTGGGCAAACCGCTCATTCAGCATCAAGTGGAGCAGTTGAGGGCCGCGGGCTTTTTAGAGATTGTGCTGGTGGCCAATCCTACCAATTTGGCAGCGCTGCAAGCGGTGTTTGACGGTGATGATCGTGTTACGTTTGTGACTCAAACCGACGATCGTGGTATGGCCGGTGGGGTGCTGGCGGCCGCGGATTTGGTGGATCAGGACGTTTTGATTGTTAGCAACAACGATGTTTTTGAACCCGAACTTTTTACCACACTCAAAAATCACCCGGGGGCCATGCACGGAACATTGGTGGGTAAAAAAGTGACGGAATACTTTCCGGGTGGATACCTAAGTTTAAATGACGTGGGACATCTTACCTCCATCGTCGAAAAACCCGGCGCAGGCAACGAACCCAGCGATCTGGTGAATTTAGTGGTGCATCGGTATCATCATTTTTCTGAGCTGGTTGCGCTTTTAAAAACCACCACGAGTGAGGCAGATGATTTGTACGAAAAAGCCCTAGATCGTTATTTAAGGGAGTCTAAGGCCGAGATTGATGTTTTGCCTTACAGTGGCTATTGGCAGCCGATTAAATACCCATGGCATATTTTAGAGGTCTCCCAGTACTTTTTGGAAACCATGCAAGCCCAGGTGGACCCCTCCGCTCACATTCACCCGTCCGCGATTGTGGAAGGAAACGTACGAATCGACGCAGGGGTGAACGTGATGGCCAATGCTGTGATTCAGGGGCCGGCCTACCTTGGCAAAAACAGCGTGGTGGGGAACAACTCACTCGTTCGCGGATCGATGATTGGGCGCGATTCCGTGGTTGGTTTTACCACCGAAGTAGCCCGAAGCTATTTGAATCACCATGTGTGGATGCACACCAATTACATTGGCGACAGCGTGGTGGACGAAAACGTTTCTTTTGGAGCGGGCACAGTGCTTGGCAACCTTCGTTTTGACGAAGAAAATATAAAAGTCCGCGTGAAAGACGAAAAATTGTGCAGCAAAACCAACAAACTGGGTGCTTTTATTGGTTCGGGAGCGCGTTTTGGCATCAACGGTTCCACCAACCCGGGCGTTAAAATTGGCCGCAACAGCTTTATTGGGGGCAATGTATTAGTGGACCGCGATATCGACGATGACCAAATGGTGCTTTTGGAGCAGAGTTTGAATGTAATGAAAAATAATAAGTCTGCAAATGTAACCAAAGGGCGTAGGGCATAGTAAGCAGGGCATACTCACAAAGTTCTATGCCCTATGCTTTACTCCCTACGCCCCAACCAACTAACCCTAATAACCAACATGAAAAGAAATATAATCCTTGCCGTCGCTGTGCTTTTGATTTTTATCGCAGTGTATTGGTCTCAAAGCAACCCCGGTGTCGAAGAGGATTTGGTTATTCCCGGTGATATTTCGCGTTGGGATCCTTCGGTGCCCTCGGTGGGAAACCTGGCCCCTTTGTTCATTGCTCCAACTTTGAAGGGCGAAAAAGTTAATTTGGTTGCCTATAGAGGTAAAACGGTGCTGCTGTATTTTTGGAATCAGGATTGTGCCGATTGTATTGCTCAAATGGAGCAGCTTGAGGATTTCGGACAGCAACATCAAGATGCCGTGGTGGTTTTAGGCGTTCATCATGGGCGCAGCGCGCCCGAGGCCCAGGTGGTTGTGGATAATCTTGCCATTACGCATACCATTTTCAGCGATCCAGACAACCATTTGTATCAGCTTTATGCGCCCGAAAGTGAGCCTGCACTTTATGTGATTGATCCCAATGGGATGATTGCTGATCGTTGGAATGGGCTGGTGGAACGTGAACCGTTGGAAACAGCGATTGAAAGTGCTCGAATTGACAAAAATCAATAAAAAAGTATAATGCTTGCTCTAATACTATTCTATTGGTTATGAAAAATGGATAGGAATTGCGTTCGGCCTAGCCCTATTGGTGCCCTTGCCCTTGCTCAGGAATTTTCTGACGTGCCGATGAACCATATCAACCACGAGGCCATTCACTATTTTGTGGAGAGTCAGGTGGTGAATGGTTATCATGATGGTTCGTTTAGGCCTGCACAAACGATCACCCGAGCCGAAGCGACCAAACTAACCATGGCTTCGTTTAAGCCCATCGCGGTTATTCAGGGAATTAAAAATGATCTTTTGGCTCAAAATCAGGAACTATTCGCGGATGTGGACCCTTTGGATTGGTATGCCCCTTACGTATTTTTAGCCGCACAACAGGGATTCATTTCGGGTTATAAGGATCACACTTTTCGTCCTCACGATACCATTCGGTTCGCCGAGGGGTTGAAGTTGATTTTTAACACGTATCACTTGGCGATCCCCGCCTATGCGCCCATGCCTGATCGTTTAATTGCGACGTCTTCGGATTGGTATGTGCCTTATTTCTCGGAAGCATTAAAACGCCATATTATTAACCCCGATCAGTATTATCATCCCTCTCAACGCATGACACGGGGGAATTTTTGGAGGTATTGTATCGCGCTAAAATGCTGAGCGAATCGGGACAAGCTGATTTTCAGCCCTCGCCTTTTTTGACATCGGACGACTATTCTCTTTATATCCCTGCACTGAATTTGGTAAATGTGCAAGTGAGTTTTGCGGATCCTTATAATGCCAAAAGCGCTCTGGACGTTCTTAAGAATGGTCTGGGTCATTACCTGGCGCCACCGGGTTCGGGCCAAAAAATGGTTTTATTTGGCCATTCTTCGGGTTATAATTGGGATAGCTCGCAATATAAACAAATTTTGCGAGAGATTAATGCGCTTGTGGAGGGGGACGAGCTTTTCATTAATTATCATGGGGTGGGCTATCGTTACCGGGTGAATAAACATGAAATTATTCCCCAAAATGAATTAGTTAAGGTAATGGAGCCAACTCAACATGAAGAGCTGGTTTTGTATACTTGTTGGCCTCCCAATAAAATCAGCCATCGATACCTTATTTACGCTAGCGCTGTAAAATGGTTGATGCGGCCCTCACAACCCCTTCATCGGTCATTGATTTGTTCCGACTGGCTGAAAACCTTGCTATGAATGAATTAATGGGGATGGGTTTTTATTTGGGCCGACTGATGAATGAGCGATCTTGGGTGCTACGCGCCGTGGCTATTCAAAGCCACATCAGGAGTGTGATTTATTCCCTAACGGGTGACTATCCCGAAGTAAGACCCACCCATTTCATTCAGGCATTGCAGCAGTCGCTTGGGCAGGCGCCCCCTGAGCGAAAGGTTCAACTGGCCGAGCAGCACGCTGCGGCGGTGGAATCGCTTCGTCGATCTTTGGAATGGCTCTTGAGACTGGATTTTAGCCCGCGGTCGGACAATGATATTTGTACAGTTGACTTGGTTTCTTAAACGACGATGGGACTATTCGTTGCTAAAGCTGAACGTGATGTTCCCCTCGTTCATGGTTTGGCGAATTTCGAGACCGCTAAAGCGGTCCATTACTTCGGGGTGAGGATGGCCAAATGAGTTATCACGCCCGGCCGAGATGACGACGGTTTTTGGTTGTACGGCCGCCACAAATTCGGGCGTGCTCGAGGTGCGGCTCCCATGATGCCCCGCTTTTAAAATGGGTGCGCTAAGCGCCTGACCGCTCCTGAGCAACTCTCTTTCTTGATCCGCTTCGGCGTCTCCCGTCAGGGTCATGAGCGGCTGCCAGGCTTCGGGTGTTTGTTTTAAAAGACGCACCGCAATGGAGGTGTCGTTTTTATTTTTCACCGCTTGCCCCACCAAGGGTTGATGCGGCAGCGGGTATAGCACGTCTAACACTACCCCTTGGCTGATTTCCAAATCTTGATCAGCGCTTAAAAACCACCATTCTACTCCGCGTGCATTGAGTTGCTGGATCGTTTCACGATAAAAAGCCGAGCCACCGGCAATGCCGGTAAGGGCCACCCGTTCAATTTGATAATGATCGATCACATCCATCAGCCCTCCATAATGATCCAAATCGGGGTGGGTGAGGATGAATAAATCGATCTTTTTTTTAAAGAACGGCAGGGTGTTTCCCAGTTGGGTGACCACTTGCCCGGTGGGCCCGGTGTCGATCAGAATGGCGCGCTGTTCGGGGGTTTGAATGAGAATGGCATCCCCTTGGCCCACGTCTAAAAACGTAACCGTGAGGGGATGAATGAAGGCAAAAGCGGCCCAAAAAGCCAAACCTAATGTCCCGACCAATAATCCATAGCCTATACGACCTTGATCCATAATCGTCGTGATTAATGATAAATGTCGTTTGGCGTGGGGCTCATCATACTGATTATTTTAAGATCGGTAAAGGGTTTTCGCCCCCTACCAAAAAAGGGGAATCCAGCAGCAGATGGATTGCCCTTCTTCGCTCATGGTTTGGTCGATTACTTTCGTTTGCGGCGTAACGTTTGCAGAGCAACAAGGCCGCTTCCCATTAACATTAGGCCCGTTCCTGCCCCCGTTTGTGGCAAGCGAATGGCTTTAATTAATCCGGTGCTTTCGTTTCCGGAGGCGTCTTTGGTGGTTAGTTTAAAGGTGTATTCCTTTCCGCCCTCCAAATTAGGCACTTCGGCATTGGTGGCGGATGGTCCCAAAGATTTCCCCGCATCGTAATTGGCTCCACGATCCAAGCTCATGTACAGCATTTGATCGACTAAATCTTTGGCAGTATTGATGCTGGGGGTCCATTTCATTTCTACGATGAACTGCTCCATGTGACGGCGAAAACTGAGCACCAAATTGGTTACGTCTTCTGGAGGAGTGGTGTCGGCCACTGGAATTGTGGAAATATCGATGTATCCGGCTTTCAAGGGCCCTTCACAGTCATCGGTTGTGAACACCGCCTTGTAATCGGCTGCACGATAGTTGGCCATTGGAACCAAACAACGCATGTCGGTGTTCATTACTAATGTGTTGGGGTGGTGGGTGGCTGTGTACACCACTTCACAGCGATCGTTGATGGGCTGCATCAATTCGATGGAATATCCCAAAGCATCGTCTCCTTCGTTCACCAACGCAGGCGAACAATCACTTAAATGCCCTACGAAACAATTCAGGTCGTCGCCACAATCCACCGTGGCCATTACCGGCATCATGATTTGCCCCTCCAGTTTGTCGGATCCTATAAACAGACCGGTGTCAGCGGTGCCGCTGATGATGGGGTTTCCGGACTGATCTTTTACCATGACTCCCACCACCAAAACGTAATTGACGTTGGCCTGTTGAGGGTCGGTGGTTAGTAAAACGGTTTTTCCACTGGGGTCACTGGGGTCTTTTATTGCATTAGTGACAGCCAAATAACCCGTGGTGTCGATTTGCTGATGAATTAAAAAAGCACTTTCGGCTCCTGTGGTTGGCAAATTGACCGGCTCGCTAAACACTACTTGCACATGAGTGCGGTCGGCCGCCATTACCTGATTGACTGTGGGCGCCTGATCGTCGGCGGTGGTTTCGGTACGGGGAGCCGCCAATGTTGTGGCGATTGCCTCTAGGCTGAATGTGGCACTTTCTTTGTTGTCTTCACTGATTCCGGTTACCGAAAAATAGTAACGAGTTTCGGGCATCAGTCCTTCGACAATATAAATAAGGTCACTGGTGGGTGTATCAAGATGGTTTCCGTATTGGGTAATGTCGTCGTTTAAATATGAACCCGTATCGTAGTAAACCCGATAGTGATCCACCGGCAATCCGGTTTCATCCAATACCGCATTCCATGATAGTTGAACACGCGCGTGATCTAACGGAATGGCCGTTACGGTGCCTATGTTGCCCGGAACTCCTGCTGCAAGGCTCAACTGAGCAGCAAACATAAGACTGCTGAGTGCGCTGATTAAAATTCGTTTAGTTTTCATGGTTTTGTTTTAAAAATCTTACTATTATAACAAATTTCACATCATTTCGCAACTGTTTTCAAACTCAAAATCCTTCATTTCGCGTATACTTTTTTTAGTTAAGAATTAAATCGCTTCGCTAAGTTAATAATGAATAGTCTATTTTTTAACTCTTAATTATTAACTATTAACTAAAATAAAAATGCTCAAAAAACTATTCCAACGCAAAAACCGCGAAACCACGGTGGTTTTGATGAACGAAAGTAAGCTTTATAAACCCTCCGCAGCGACGCTGAAAAACGCGACGGTCTTGAATACGGAGGCTGTTTATAAGGATGCCCTTAAAAATCCTGTGAAGTATTGGGAAGAAGCTGCCCGTGAATTGGAATGGTATCTTCCGTGGAAAAAAGCTTTTTCTGAGCCCAAAAAACACTTTTTTAATTGGTTTGTGGGCGGTAAATGCAACATTGTGCACAATGCGCTGGATCGCCACATGGGCACCCCGACCGAAAAAAAGACCGCCATCATTTGGGAGAGCGACCATGGCAAACGACGCAAACTTACGTATAAAGAATTGAAGAGCGCCGTTTGTAAAATGGCCAATGGACTTAAATCGCTTGGCATCAAAAAAGGGGATCGAGTGGCGATTTACATGCAAAACACGCCCGAAATTGCCATCAGCATGCTGGCCTGTGCCAAAATCGGTGCGATGCATTCGGTGGTGTATGCGGGTTTTTCGGCTCATGCCCTTCGCGACCGCATCGACGATGCGAAAGCTAAAATCCTCATCACATCGGATGTTGGTTATCGCTCCGGTAAGCACATCGACATGTACTCGCTTTGCAACGAGGCGGTGAAAGGCGCTAAATCCATCAAACACATGGTGGTGGTAAAGCGCGAAGAAAGCACGCGCAAAAAGAACGCCAAGCGCGATGTTTGGTATCACGAGTTAGTCGAAGGTCAATCCGAAATCTGCAAAACCACGGTGATGGATTCTGAAGACCCGCTGTTTGTTCTTTACACGTCGGGAACCACCAGTAAACCCAAAGGAATCATTCATGTGCACGGCGGGTACATGGTGGGAATCAACCGCACCTTTCATTGGGTGATGGACGTAAAACCAAACGATGTGTATTGGTGTTCAGCCGACCCAGGCTGGATCACGGGACACAGTTACATTATTTACGCACCTCTGATGGCCGGAATCACTACCGTGATGTTCGAAGGCGCTCCCAATTACCCCAAACCCGATCGACTGTGGAAAGTGATCGAAAAAAACAAAGTGTCCATTTTTTATACCGCACCCACGTTGATTCGGTCTTTGATGCGCTTTGGAGACGAGTGGGTCGAAAAACATGATCTTTCTTCGTTGCGCTTATTGGGTTCCGTGGGTGAACCCATCAATCCCGAAGCTTGGCGTTGGTACCACAAGGTGGTTGTAAAGGGGAAACTCCCCATTATGGACACCTGGTGGCAAACCGAGACAGGGTCTTTTATGATCGCTCCATTGCCTGCCACAACGCTTAAGGCCGGTTCGGCCACCCGTCCGCTCCCCGGCATTATTGCCGATGTGGTCGATAAACGCGGAAAGTCGGTGCGTCGAGGGGAAGGGGGCTATTTGGTGATTAAAAATCCGTGGCCGTCCATGCTGCGCGGTGTGTTTAATAATCCCGAGCGCTACCTAAAAACTTATTGGAAAGAAATTCCCGGCTACTATTTAACCGGTGATTTGGCCCATAAAGATAAAGACGGTTATTTTTGGATCCAAGGCCGCAGCGATGATGTTCTTTCCATCGCCGGTCATCGCATTGGAACCGCCGAAATCGAAAGTGCACTGGTCAGCCACCCCGCTGCGGCCGAAGCCGCGGTCATCGGCAAACCGCATCCGGTAAAAGGTGAGTCCGCCAAAGCGTTCGTTATTCTTAAACAAGGGTACGAACCCTCCGAAAAACTGGTGGACGCGCTCAAAAAACAAATTCGCAAAGAACTCGGGCCCATTGCCGTGACCGATGAAGTTGAATTCGTCGATAAACTCCCCAAAACGCAGCGGAAAGATTATGCGGCGAGTTTTAAAGGCAAGGGAGCTCGGCCAGGCCGAAGGGGATACGTCGGCGCTCGCAGACTAAACCACTTGCAAAATACTCAACTCAATGGTTAAATAGCCTCTTTTAATTAAACGTTTTTGAGTTGCCCATGCGAAGCGCCCCCAAATCTCTCGAAAACTGGTGCCGTGAATTTGCACCAACTGTAGGAATAAGCCCCTTATCACTCAACGGAGCTCTTCGAGAGCAAATCAAAAGTGATGCAAGGGCTTATGTAATGGAAGAAGGTGACTGCCAATTGAATAAACAAGGATTATGGGTAGCCCGCCTGCGTTTACGGATTGGCAATGCGTTGGCGCCCACGCAAGACGTAGTAATTGCGCAGGAAAGTGCGAACCATCCTACAGCGCAAGTGCCCGTTTCTATAAAAATGGGCGACCAGGCCACAGTTACGCTGCCGATTGCCCCCCTGCAATCAAATCGGGCCGCGATCGAATCCATTTTGCAGCATGTGCCGAGCATTACCCTAAAAAAAGTGCCCCCCAAAAAACTAAAGCAATGGGGAATTGATTTGTCGATGCTCCAAGCGCTTTTGGCCAGAGCCATGCAGGGGTGTTTAACTGCTTCCTTAGGGGAGGTTCAGTGCGAGTTTAAAGAGCAAACCGGCGAAGGTGGCGGACGTTCGACCGCTTTTTTGGAATTCAACGTGTCGCTCGATGGCCAATCGTGGGTGGTATTTCTAAAAAGCGAACCCCACACCCGCTTAACACGCGCCTTCACCGCGGAGCGCGATGGAACATTCATCTTTACGGCAAATGCACCGGTAATAAAGGGGTTCAAAACGGACCAAGCCGGAGCAAAACACCCAAAAAAGCCCGAAAGCCAAGCACAAGCCCCCACCATCAAATCACCCAAACAGTACCCCTATCAGACGGTCGAAACCCTAATAAACGGCCTGGCCCAAGCGTTGGACGTTCCTATCCCAACACTGCAAGCGCTTTTTGAAAAGCCTCTGGCTTCTGAATTACTTCCGGCAGGTGGTCGTAACTTGAACGCCATCATGCGGCAGGGAGGTGGGTTTTCGTTCCAAACGTATCGACTGCACAATCAAATGGTTTGTGATATTACCTTGGGTTCCAACGACACTAAGCGAGGAATACGTATGCATATTACACGAAATAATTTTTATGTAATAAACGAAGGGGTGCGCCAAACAGGGTATAATTTGGCGATTGAATATGGACGCTTCCGGACCAATCAAGATGTATTCCTTAACGCAGCATAAAAATTTTAAACTGAAAATGCAACTGAAATCATCCATAACAGGCGTGGCAGAATGCAGTGTTTTAGATCCAAAAGCAGTTTTAGCGGCAATAAAACCACTACTAGCAGCAAAAGGAATTAACCTGGCTGACCGAGTGCGCGACCCAGTACCAAGTTGTCCGCAACTACGCATGCGTGTTGAAGGAACAAGGAGGAACATCACATTTGTGCTCGAAGAGATGCCCACCGCACTGAACGAACCCCCGCAAATACGCTTAACACTTACATCACAAGGGGCTGAACCTAAAATTCACGATCTTCCCCTGAAACCATCCAAAGACATTCGCACTCGTTTAACCGCTATCTTAAAGCATTTGCCTCCTGAAGTCATCACAGGAGATCACCCATGGAATGAGGCAGCAGATGCCACGTGGCTGTTCCCCGAAGATATTAAAGCATTGGTGCTTAAAACCATTCAACCTGTACTGCCAAGCGAATTCGACCCTAATCAACCCATCGAATGGAAGATTACAGAGATAGAAAGCGCCGATAGTATTGCTACATTATCCATAATCATCGCCATTGAAGGCACTGAGCACGCCGCTACAATGGAAGTTATTAAAAATCCGCAGGGGCTTTTAACCATCACCACCCAATCGAATGGTGTCTCTTATACCACTCAGTATCCCGCTCAGGCACTGGTAAGCGACCCCGTGCGTAGCCAAAAAATTATAAAAGCTGCTAATCTTGGTGAATTATTTGATCGAATCAAAAATAATGAAAAACTAAAAAGACTCACCATTGCCATGGGGATAACGCCTCAAGCTAATTTAGTAAAGGCACTCATTAAGGCCAAGGCATTGCCTTTGGAATACAGTGCAGTCAGCTGGAAGCGCCAATCTGATACCGAATTTTTGATCACCTTCCAAACTCCTAAGGGCGAAAGGCTGATCGTGGTTGCCAAAAACGAATCGGGCATCACGGCAACATTTGATGGCCAAGTCGTGACGGTTCATTTTGATGAGCTTAATACACCATTAACCGAAGGCGCCAATCAATCCACCAGACCAGAAAACCCGAAGGAATGTAACACTTTTGATGATCTAACAGCCAAGCTGGTCGACTTGCATGGCATATCGATACAAGACTTGGAAGCCGTATTAAAAAATACTGTACTGGTTAAAGAGGTGAAGAACGGTACCACAACAACTCGCACTGCCTTTGAACTGCTTAATCAGCCCGACGCTCAATTCAATTTGAACTATCAGGGAACCGCCGATGAGCTCAAAGGGCGTGAGACGCGCCAAATAGGCATTGTGATTACACAAGCAGTCAAACCCACTGTTACCCTCGAAACTCGCTCATCAAAAAATACTCACAACGGCACGCGCATGGTATCAATCACCACTCGTACCCAAGTCGCAGCCATTAAAAGTGCCCTTAGTTAATTAACCGTTTGTTGCCCATGAATCAGCAGAAATCCTTTGGCCGGCATTTAATGGACATTGCACAAGCCTTTGCTTTGAGCCCAATCGAATTTCGCGTGGCGGTGATGGAGGCTTTGAAGCCACTCACCAAATTTTTCCCCCGAAGCAAGAAGGGAAAATTCCCTACGCTCGTTATAGAAAGCTATGAAATCACGCACTGCCGTGGTGCTTTACAGGCGGTTTTTAGCGTAAAACTGGATCGAAAGAATGCACTGCCCTTTGCCATTGCCCTTTCGGCAGATACCGGGTTGAGTCAACTGGATCAGTCTTCGATACGCATTCAACTCAATCAAGGTGAGGTCGAGGAAACTAAGAGTATTTTGGTGAATATGTGCCAAGACATACGGCTAAAAATCAGCAATATTTTTGAGCATGTTAAACCCCCCACTTTTAAAAATGGGGCTAGTAAGGAACTGGCGGCTCATTTTTGCACCCAGGCGGGCTTGATAGAAGCGCTGGTCATCAAGGCGGTTCAGGCGCATTTGCCAGCGGATGGATCGGAACCGGTTCACCTAAGTTATCGATTGCTTGAAGCAGAATCGGCTCAATCTGCCCCGGATAGATGCGCTGAATTGACGGTTACAATGGGTGGCCAGAATTATCCATTCCGGCTGAGCACGCCCAGATTGGTGCCGAGCGCGCTTCAGCGAGCCCGCCTGACCCCTGTTGATGAAAAGGACAAAAGCCCTTTTGAGATTTCATTGCCAAGCATTGTACCTAAAAGAGAGGCAGAGGTTCCGGCTACTGAAACCTATTGGGGGCAGCACGAGCAGCTTGGTGACGCGGCAAAAACATTGAAAATAAAACCACTCAACTTGCTGGTAGCTGCCCTGTGGCAAGCAGAGGTGCTCCCAGCGATACAATGCAGGTTGGAATCTACAATCGTTCAACAAAGTAAAGCGGAGGGTGACGAAGACGGTGAAGAAGATGGTGCGCCAATCGAATTAACCCTAATCTTTAAAACCGACCCCGCAATCATTGTGGTTTGCAGCTATGATAGAAGCGCGGACCACCTAACTATCTTGGGTTAATGAAAAAACATACGAAGCGAATTTGGAAGAAATAAGGGGAGAAAAAGCAGCAGCCTGCCGTGAAAAGTTGCGGGCATCTCGCGAACCCAACGAAGGCCCGATCGTTGGAACCAAAGAACGCCCGACTACCTTTGAATCTTTTGAAGAGTGTGTCGCAGAACTCGCCGCATTGCATGGGGTGGAAAGCGAAGAAGCTCAAGCCGCTCTTTTGGGTACTATCATTAGAATCGGGCGCGGAAACATCGATATGAATTTGGTGATGAAAGCAGTTACCTCGTTCAAAATAAAATATCTTTCCAATGAAGAAAATCCCATCCAGCAAAGGGATGCAAGGCAAGTCGAGCTGGAATGTACTTTTCCGCAAACCAATTATCGGCTAATAATAAAAACCTTGTCCACCAAAAGTAGGACGACGGGCCAACGAACGTTGACCGCAACCAGCAGTACAGTTCGGCGAGCATTACTTGCCATTAGCGCGCTTTTAAATGGACTTAGTTCTAAGTCAGCTAAAGCCCAACCGCAGGGGCAACCGCTTTAATCGCATTCAACGCGAGCTCCAAAAACTCGCTTACCTCGAGCCCGAGTTTTTCGCATTCTGCTTATTTGTTTCCTTGTTGCCATAACATCTCAAAAATCACTTTCATAGATTGATAAACCTCCTGTGAGTCGATCAAAATACCAATGCGCTCATTTTTGAGGGTAATGATCGAAACCTTCCCGTCATAAATATTGATCTCATTCGCAATAGAAAAGAGTGACGCTTTGATCAGTCGTGATTCTCGTAACAAACGAGAATTTTTTTTCATTTCATCCCGTTCAATCGGGTTATCTTGGGCCAAATAGCGCACCGGAATATTACTTTTTACCCGTTTGTTAACGTACCATTGATCATATTGTTCCCCAAACAGATCCCACAAATCTTTCACTGAACTCAAACAAAGAATTTCCGTGTCCGATGTAAGGGTGTCTTTATACATGTGTTTAAGCTCATCGGTTCCCTCATAAAGCGTCACTTTAGGTAGTCGTACATCGGTGCGGGCCAGGGTGTTTAGCTCAGGCATAATCGCTGAAAACTGCTGCATCGTTTCCTCTATTTGCTGCACAGTGCTGCGTTTTTTTTCGCTGAGCACATCCAAAATAGTATCAGGACTTTTAGCGGTGAAATATTGGGTGCGCCCGCGCCAATTGGCTTGCACAAATCCCTGCTGCACAAGCTCTTTTAGTTGGTGCAAAACCGTGGTTCGATTGTGGTGCAAGTGTCGCGCCACTACGCTGGCCGGTTGCGGACCCATGCGCAACAGGGCTACATAAAGCGACACTTCGTCGGCACTCAACCCCATTTTTTGCAATACCGATTGATACATAAATCCAGCATATCAGTTCATTTAATGATGTCAATTTTTTATTAACAATAAAATATTTTTGCATGAATATTTGCTTTTATTTAAAGAAAAATACTGTTTTAAGAAAATTGACAATAAATTGAGTCAACCTCTAAAATTAGGATAATTATGAAATCCTTAGAATCTGTCAAATCACCGGGATGCGAACTTATCCGAGTGGTCGAGGGCATTTGGTATGCACTGCCCCAAGGGCATCAAAAAGGTAACCCCTGCACGGTTATTTCTGGCTACATTCATGGTAACGAACAGGTGGGAAAAGCAATGCTGGCACTCAAGCAACAAATTGAAGACGGTCAGTTTTATCCTCAGGAACCGCTGTTGCTTATTCACGGTAATCCCCAGGCTACGGCACAGAACAGCCGATACTGTGAAAATGATTTAAATCGATGTTTTGGACTAGTGGCTAATCCTAATACGCTTGAAGCAAAAAGAGCTCACCAAATCAAACAAGTGCTAATTGAATACGCCCCTAAAATCAAACAACATATTGATTTGCATAACAGTATTCTACCCGCCCCTCAAATGCTCATTACCCCCTGGAAAGAACTACCCACGGAGGGGGAAATGCTACAGCAAACACTCCTATTCATGAATCGACTCAAGATTAAAACTTTGGTCTATGGTAGCGGGTTTTATGGGCAAAACGGACAGTACACCGACTTTGATTGCTACACGCATCATCAACATGGCGCCAATTCAGCCACGCTAGAATGGGGGCAGCTAGGCACCAACCACACCGAAAAAGTGATTGAAGGACTCAAACAAACCTTGCTCAATTCACCCAAATTATTAGAAGCATCTGCAAATGAAATCGAAGTATGGGACGCCTATCAAGCCATTTTTAAACAAGAGGATTCATTTCAGTATGCCCATTCAGGTTACGGTAATTTTGAACCACTCACTGAGGGGGAAATAATCGCCACTCAAGCGAACGACATTTGGACGGCAAATTCAGGTGACCATCTACTATTCCCCAATCCAAACGTAGCGGTTGGTCAACGTGCCGGCATATTCATGCGTCGGGTTGGCCTGCAAGACATCATGCAGGCAGCAAAGGTCGCCTAATTTTCTAATTATTAACCCCTTATCCTATGAATAGCACGAACCATTATCAAAAAGTAGCCTCGTACGAAGCCAGACCCGAAGAGGTATTGAAATGCGTACTCCTTTACTCTGGCGGGCTCGACACATCGGTCATGCTCAAATGGATTCAGGACGAATATCAATGTGACGTAATCGCTTTAACCATCGATATTGGTCAACAAGCCGATGACCTGGATGCTGTTAAAGAAAAAGCACTCAAGCTAGGAGCTACCGAGGCAATTGTGCTCGACTGCAAAGAAGAGTTCGCGAACCACTATCTAGCTAAAGGAATCAAAGCCAACAGCTCTTACCAAGGGGATTATCACCTAAGTACCCCGATTGGACGACCATTATTGGCGCAAAAAGCCGTCAAAATTGCCAAAGAATACGGAGCGAACGCGATTGCACATGGGTGCACGGGCAAGGGCAACGACCAGGTGCGTTTAGAAGCCACCGCCCTCTGCTTGGATCCCACAATAAAAATCATTGCCCCCGTGCGCGAATGGTCCATGGGCAGAAAAGAAGAAATTGAATATGCCAAAAAGCACAACATCCCCATTACCCATACCATTGAAAAACCATACTCATACGACGACAACATGTGGGGAATTAGTGCCGAAGGGGGTGTAATTGAAGATCCCGAAAAAATCATTCCCCTCGCCGAGGTCTTGCAAGTTTGCAACACCCCCGAAAACGCCCCCGATCAAAAAGAACTCATTACGATCGCCTTTAAAGAAGGCATTCCGGTAGCACTGAATGGCGCAGAAAAACCGCTCATCGACATCGTCACTGAACTCAATCAAATCGGAGCCAAACACGCCATTGGGGTCGTGGTGCACATCGAAGACCGATTGGTTGGGTTAAAAATCAGGGATGTTTATGAGCACCCAGGAGCGCACATCATTATTAAGGCTCACAAGAACCTGGAAAAAATCGTATGCACCCAAGAAGAAAATAAATTCAAAACAGTCATCGATCAGGAGTGGGCTCATCTTTGTTATAACGCCCAATGGCTAGCGCCCCAAATGGACCACCTCAACGCTTACATCGATAGCGTCAACAAAAAGGTGAGCGGCACCGTTACAGTAAGTTTGTACAAAGGGTCCGTTCAGGTTGAAGCGATCAAAGCGCCGCGGTCCTTGTTCAATCACGCTTATGCCACATTCGAAAAAAACCTGAGTTTCAACCAAAATGCATCACCCGGATTCATTGAAATCCACAGTTTGGCTATGAAAACTGCTTATCAAATGAATAACCACCACTAACATGAGCACCCTTTGGCAAAAAAGCAGCCAATCCAAAATAAACCCACTCATCAATCAATACACGGTGGGCGACGACTGGCAACTGGATCATCAGCTATTTCCGTACGACATTGAAGGCTCCATTGCTCATGCCACCATGCTTCAAGGCATAGGCATTTTGAATGAGTCCGAACACAAAGCGATGGTTGAGGCATTAAAAGAGATAAAAAGGCTTCACAAAAAGGGGGAAATTCAAATTCGGCCCCAAGATGAAGACAGTCACACGGTGATCGAACAACACTTAATCGAAAAACTTGGAAAAGTCGGGGCCAAAATCCACACCGGACGTAGTCGTAACGATCAAGTATTGGTGGCGATTCGACTATTCGCCAAGCACGAATTGACTCACATTATGTATCAAATGACCGAATTAATCCGGGCTTTAAAGGCATTTGCTCAAAAACACAAATGGATGCCGCTTCCAGGGTACACTCACACTCAGCAGGCCATGCTTAGTAGCGTGGGGCACACATTTATGGCGTATGTAGAGTCTCTTCAGGATGACCAGAAGCTTATTCAAATCATTCAGCAGCATGTCGATCAAAACCCCTTGGGCTCCGCTGCTGGATTTGGAGTTTCATTCCCTCTGAATCGAGAAGCAACCACTCAGGCACTTCATTTTCATAAAACTCAAAATAACTCACTTTATTGCCAAAACAGTCGTGGTAAATTTGAAGGATTGATCTTGGAAGGCCTGGTGCAAGTGATGATGAGTTTAGGTCGTATTGCCACCGACCTGCTCTTTTGGACCAGCCAAGAATGCCAGTTTTTTAGTTCCTCGGACCAAATCGTTACGGGTAGCAGTATTATGCCCCAAAAACGCAACCTCGACGTCTGCGAAATCATTCGGGCAAATGGCAGCGTTGTTATGGCTAACCAACAACAAATTCAGGGCATCACCAAAAACTTGATTTCTGGTTATCATCGGGATTTACAACTGATCAAAAAACCGTTGATCGAAAGCCTAACAATAACCAGCGACAGTATAGCTGTCGGGAAAATAGTGGTCGAAAACATCGTCCCCAACCAAAAAAGGATTGAACGAAAAATTAGCACTGATATTTTCGCGGCTGATGTTGCAAACCACCTGGTGCAAAACAAGCATATCCCGTTCCGCGAGGCTTATCAAAAAGCCATGGATCAATTGAATGAAGGAACAATCGACCTCAAGCAAAACTTGAAAAGTAAGATTAGCCCAGGAGCACCGGGAACCATTTAGAGGGGCTAAATCCCAACCGCAGGGGCAACCGCTTTAATCGCATTCAACGCGAGCTCCAAAAACTCGCTTACCTCGAGCCCGAGTTTTTCGCATTCCTGAACCACTGTGCGGTCAACCCCGGCGGCAAAGCCTTTGTCTTTAAACTTCTTTTTCAGCGAGCTGGCTTCCATATCCATTACACTTTTGCTGGGGCGAACCAGCGCAGCAGCATGAATCAGCCCGGTTACCGTTTCGCCGGCAGCGAGCGCATGTTCAATAAAACGAGTGCGCTCCAGTTGCTCAAAGGGATGATTGTGGCCTTTAAAGCCATACACATGCGACTTAATCACTGTAATTCCTTCGTCGCTCATTCCCCCTGCGCGCAAAATTTCCTCGGAATGGATGCCATGATTACAAACATCTCCTTTTTCCGGATCCCAATCGATGTCATGCAGTAATCCCAGAATCCCCCACACCTCTTCATTCGCTCCAAACCGTTTAGCGAGCGCACGCATCACTGCCTCACTTTCTAAACTATGTGCCTGAATGGCGGGGTTTTTTACGTGCTCCTCGAATAATTTTTTGGCTTGAGCGTAATCAATCCCCAATTCCACATTCAAATCGTCTGATCCAGTCAGGCGCGACGACGTCGTCGCGCCTTCTTCGGCTTCGACGCTTTTTCGTTCTTTGGTCGCCTGCGGTCTCATCATCGGGAACAGCACCACATCTTTTAAGTTATCTTGCTGAGTTAAAAGCGTTACCAGGCGATCGATCCCCATGCCCCAGCCCGAAACAGGCGGCATGCCATGTTCCATGGCGCGCAAATAATCTTCATTCATCGACATCGCTTCCTCATCCCCTCCGGCTTTGGCCGTGGCTTGCACCTCGAACCGTTGGCGTTGGTCAATCGGATCGACGATCTCGCTATACGCATTGATCACTTCCCATCCGTTTACCAAAAGCTGAAAAGTGTCGCACACGGTGGCGTCGTCGTCGTTTTTGCGAGCCAATGGTTTCATATCGACCGGATGGGTGGTTACAAACGTGGGTTGCACCAATTTGGGGCGACTCACTTTTTTATATAAATGATCGACCAAACTTCCAAAGCCCATTGTTTCCATCTCCTCAATGTGAATGCCTTTGGTTTTAATGGCCGCACGCAAATCATTCGCCGAGCCCTTGAATTCGGCCGGGTCGATGCCGCAGTCTTTTTTGATCAGATCGTAGAACTTAACGCGTGGCCACGGGGCTTTAAAATCAACGTCTTCCTCCTTTCCCTCGGGGTTTTGGATGCGCACTTTTGTGGTCCCCAACAGGGTTTTGAATATGTATTCGAACATTTGCTCGGTGAATTCCATATTCTTTTCATAGTCCCAATAGGCAGCGTAGTGCTCCACCATCGTAAATTCCTGCAAATGGCTGGGATCGATCCCTTCGTTGCGGAACACCTTGGCCACTTCAAAGGTTTTTTCCAATCCCCCCACCATCGCGATTTTTTGCCACAATTCTCCGGCGGCAATGCGCAAATACATTTCCATGTCGAGCGCGTTATGATGAGTGGTGAACGGCTTAGCGGTGGCTCCCGATGAAATGTTCTCCAAAACCGGTGTTTCAATTTCCACAAAGCCGTGTTCGTGGTAAAACTGGCGCATTAAGCGGATCAATTCGCTGCGGAATAAAAAGCGTTTTTTGGTGTCCTCGTTCATCACCAAATCCAAATAGCGTTGGCGGTAACAGCTTTCACGGTCTTTTAATCCGTGCCATTTTTCGGGGAGTGGCCGCAGGCTTTTGCTGAGTACACGGGCTTCTGTGATCAAAAGGGTGATTTCGCCATGATTCGTCCGAAAAAGCTCGCCGGTTAAACCAACAAAATCGCCCAGGTCCAAAAGTTTAATCAAATCCACACTGGGATCGTCTGTGAATCCTTTTTTAAAGCAAATTTGCAGGCGTCCGCTTTGATCCTGCAGTTGAGCAAAGGTTAACTTTCCATGCTCGCGCAGAGTCATAATGCGCCCGCATAATTGAATGGTCGCTTGAGGGGCTTTTTCGATTTGTTCCAGTTCTCGCACCCCTTTTTCGCCCAGGCTTTTAGCTTCCGCAAGGGTATGGGTTCGGTCAAAGCGTCCTTGGTAAGCCATTAATCCCATTTCCTTCATGCGGTTTAATTTGTTCAATCGGTCTTCGTGCATAGATTAAAAAATGATTAAATCTTGGGTATTGTACAATAATAATATTCACTTGAAAATCATTGGGTTTTTTGTAAACAAAAAAAATTGTACAAAGGTTAATAAATTATTAAAAAAATGGTAATGTGTTGAACGATTTAGCTCTGCAGGAATCACATGCCCCGTGTTTTTGCACCCAATAAATACCATTATTTGTGCACGCAGGCTATGTTGAAATGATTTCTTAATACCATCATAATGACTAGGATTAAAACTAAAAAAACGATTCTTATGCAACATTTAACACGTTCCCGCGCGATCACGCTGGCCACCTTGGGGGTTTTCGGCCTTTTGTTTGGGCTAGTGGGTTTGCAAAAAACCTACGCTCAAGCGGTGGTGACCGCCACGTGCGACAATACGTTCTACGTAACCGAAGGAAACGGAACCGATACGAACGTTGATACGTTGAACACGTCCACCGCTGTGCTCAGCAATGCCGGCACGGCCACGAGTGTGTTTGCGACCGCTTCGGGCTATCGTACCACCGATGACTTTTTGTACGGCATTCATCCGACCGTATATGATGTGTATCAAATTGATGCAGTCGGAGGGAATAGCAACTTGTCGATCAATAACGGAGGATCGTTGAGTGGTACTTATGTGGCGGGCGCCATTTCTCAGGACGGCAATACCTATTATGTAGCCAGTTTTAACGACAACATCACTCAGCCCAACATTGCCACGATCGATTTAACCGCCAGCCCTCCGAATGTAACGGGCGTTCAAAATTTGGCTTATCAAGCGGGGGATTGTATGTCGTGCGGGTCCGTATGGCCTACTCTTGCTGATTTTGCTGTTAATCCGGCCGACGGCCTTTTGACTGCCTACGACCCAAATACCACTCAGTTTGTTACTATTAATCCAGCAACGGGAGTGGTCACTCCGTTTGGCGCCACACAAGGAACGAACTACGGAGGTGAGGCCACCGGTTTTGATAATACCGGCGCCCTTTATTTATCGAATGCAAGCACCGGCACACTTTATCGCGCGCTCATTAACTTGGCCAATGGAACGGTGAGTGTTTCTACCGTTGCCACTGGATCTACCACCACCAACACCAGTGGAGCCATGTGTAGCTCTAACTATAATGAGGTGGGCAATTTTGTGTGGAGCGATACCGACGCCGATGGAATTCAAGATGGAGGGGAGCCGGGGTTGGATGGAATTACCGTGGCGCTTTTTTCGGATGTAGACACCGACGGAATTGCCGAACCGGGGGGTGATGATGGCTCTGCCGTGAGCACCACAACTACTGCTGGCGGGGGATTTTATCGTTTTTCGGGCGTCGCTGCCGGGGATTATTTTGTGGCGGTGTCGGTTCCGGCTGGCTACTCTATCAGCACGGCGGACCAAGGAGGAGATGACACAGTAGACAGTGATATTAATGTTACCACCCAAGTTTCTGCGGTTTTTACTCTTTCGACCGGTTTGAATAGTACCGTTGATGCTGGTTTGAGTGTGCCTGCCAACACGCCAGTAGCCGATTTGAGCCCTGCTCAATCCTTGAGCCAAACGAATTGGGATGGCGGCGTAGGAACCAGCGTTTCTAATCAATACAGCGCTACTTCGGGCACCGATACTTCGACCACCGGCCAATTTACCTTGGGTAGCGGAGGCTGGTACAACCCCAGCTGGACGCACCGTCGTGCCATTACGGTTGATAGCACCAAAGTGGCTGCTGATCTTACCAACTATCCTTTACTGATCACCGGGGCCAATTTGGACGCCAACTTTTTTTCTAATGTTAAGGCCGACGGAGGTGATATTGAATTCACCGCTGCCGACGGAACCACGCTTTTAGACAAAGAAATTGTATCGATCAATACCGGTAGCTCTACTTTGGAAGCCTACGTGCGTATTCCTAGTCTTTCCAGCAGTGCGAATACCGTTATTTATATGTACTACGGCAATGCCGGCGCCACTTTGGCCAACGATACAGCTACCTGGAATTCCACCTATTCGGCTGTTTGGCACATGAATGAAGATCCTACGATTTCGACCGATGGTCCCTGTGGAGGTTCGACCTTTGAATCGTGTGATTCCACTTCGTATACCAACAGTCTTAATGTAACAGGTGATCCGGTTTCCACTGCTGGTAAAATTGGAAATGCGGTGGATTTGAATGGGAATGATTATTTTATTGCTACTGCTGCTTCGGGGGATGAGTTGCAACCTCAGTTGAGTGATTTTACCTACTCTACCTGGATTCGCTTAAATGCCACTGGTGGGGCTCCTAATATTTTGGGGCTTGGTTGGCAAGGTAGTGTGGAAAGCGCGATTTTGCGCAAGCGTTCGAACGACAGAACTTTGGTGGTGGTGGACGATGGAGCGAGCACCCTCACTACAACCGCCGATGGAACCGCCTTTACGACGACCAATTGGGCTTTGCTGACGGTAACGTTTGACCGTGATGGTAGCATTCAACGTTATTACAATGGGGTGGCCGACGGCGTTGCCGACAACATGAGTAGCATTGGCAGCATTGATCGGGTGTCCGTTCCCAACTTTGCCATTGGAGCGGATGCAACCGGGGCTGCGCCTTTAAATGCCGATTTGGATGAAGTGCGTGTGTTAAAAACCTTGCTGACACCTCAGTGGATTTTGACTGAATATCGCAACCAAAATAGCCCTGGAACTTTTTACACCCCGGGTTCTCATGAAACTTTCTCGGGGCCAAGCACCACTGGAACGCTTACTTCTGCTATTTTTGACGTTGGGAACACCAGCAGCACATGGGGCACCATGACCTTTAATGCCTCGAATGCAAATGGGGTGACGGTTTATGTTCGCACCGATTCTGACCCAGCTATGGCAACCGCTCCCGCCTTTGGCACTTGTGCTGCCATCACTCACGGCACTGATATTTCTGCCAACAATTGTGTGACCGATGGGGAGCGCTACATGCAGTACCAAATTGTTTTGGACCAAGTGGCCGGCTTTGCCCCTGTGATGCAAGACATCACGATTCAGGCGTTGAGTGCCACGAGCACCAACGTGGCCGAAGAAGCCGGAACGGTTAATTTAACCGCCAGTATCGATCGCATTAGCGCTTCTAACGTTACCGTTCCTTTTACGGTTAGTGGAACGGCTGCCAACCCAAGCGACCATGATTTGGTCAACGGAAGTATTGTGATCACTGCGGGGAATTTAAGTGCCAATCAGGTGATCAATTTAACGAATGATGCCACCCCCGAAGCGACTGAAACCATTATTTCCACCATGGGGGTTCCTACCAACGCCAGTGCCGGGAATAATTCGGTTTATACGATTAACATTCTGGATATTGATGGATTGGCCACGGCGGATATTTGTGATTTTGTATGGATCGATGCGGATGCGGATGGGATTCAAGATGGAGGAGAGACTGGACTGGACGGGGTTACTGTTTCTTTGTACGCCGATGCAGATCTTGATGGAATTGCCGAACCGGGAGCGGATGATGGTGCGGCTGTGAGCAGCACGACCACGGCAGGAGGTGGAGCCTATAGCTTTACCAGTGTTACCGCCGGGGATTACTTTGTGGTCTTTACCAACCCAGGGGGCTACACTTTTTCATCACAAGACCAAGGAGGAGATGACACGGTAGATAGCGATGCCAATACCAGCACGGGTGCAACTGCTGTGTTTAGTTTGGCGGGCACCAATATTATCTCGGTGGATGCCGGTATTTACCAAACGGCTACGGTGGGTAACTTTGTGTGGACCGATACCAATGGAGATGGCATTCAAGGAGGAGGGGAAACCGGGCTAAATGGAGTCACCGTTTCTTTGTACGCCGATGCGGATCTTGATGGAATTGCCGAACCGGGTGCCGATGACGGTGCGGCGGTGAGCACTACCGTTACCGCCGGTGGAGGACTGTATAGCTTTAGTGCTTTGAATCCCGGTGCTTACTTTTTAGTCTTCACTACGCCTGGCGGCTACAGTGCCTCGCCTGCCAATGTGGGCGGAGATGACACGGTTGATTCCGATGGGCTCACCACTGTTGTCTTCACGCTTACTTCGGGTGCTAATAACACCACGTTTGATCAGGGTTTTTACCAAGTGGGTAGCGTGGGTAATTTTGTATGGGTTGATGCAGACGCGGATGGGATTCAAGATGGTGGCGAAGCCGGCCTGGATGGTGTGACCGTTTCTTTGTACGCCGATGCGGATGCGGATGGACTTGCGGAACCGGGAGCGGATGATGGTGCCCCCCTAGGGACTCCTGTAACCGCGGGAGGAGGTTTTTTCAGTTTTGGTTCGCTTGCCCCAGGCCCTTACTTTTTGGTCGTTACTACCCCCGGAGGCTACACCATTACGTTGCAAAACCAAGGTGCTGATGATGCGGTGGATAGCGATATTAGCCCCAGTAATGGTCGAACCGCTGTCTTTAACTTGGACTCCGGTCAAAATTACAACACGGCGGATGCTGGTTTTTACTTAACTGCCAGTGTGGGTAATTTTGTTTGGACTGATTTGGACGCCGATGGGATTCAAGACGGTGGAGAGGCTGGACTGGATGGTGTGACCGTTTCTTTGTACGCCGATACGGATCTTGATGGACTTGCGGAACCGGGCGCGGATGATGGTGCGGCTGTGAGCAGCACCACCACAGCAGGAGGTGGACTTTATAGCTTTAGTGCTTTGACCCCCGGTGCTTACTTTTTGGTCTTCACTACGCCCGGCGGCTACAGTGCTTCGCCTGCCAATGTTGGCGGAGATGATACGGTTGATTCCGATGGACTCACCACGGTTGTCTTCACGCTTACTTCGGGCACCAGCAATACGTCCTTTGACCAAGGCTTTTAC
Organism: Candidatus Peregrinibacteria bacterium; assembly: GCA_016699515.1. Taxonomy (GTDB): domain Bacteria; phylum Patescibacteriota; class Gracilibacteria; order UM-FILTER-43-11; family UM-FILTER-43-11. The sequence goes on from CP064978.1 coordinate 1,319,830, forward strand.
CAAGGCGCCACTTTGGGCAACTTTGTATGGGTCGATGCGGATGGTGACGGGGTGCAAGATGGGGGCGAACTTGGATTGGATGGTGTGACCGTTTCTTTGTACGCCGATGCGGATCTTGATGGACTTGCGGAACCGGGCGCGGATGATGGTGCGGCTGTGAGCAGCACCACCACAGCAGGAGGTGGACTTTATAGCTTTGGCTCTTTGGCACCTGGTGATTATTTTGTGACCTTTGGTACCGCGAGCGGCTACGTTCGCTCCGCTTTAGACCAAGGAGGCAATGACGCTGTGGATAGTGACGCCAATGCAAGCACGGGCGTAACGGCGGTTTATACGGTAACTTCGGGTCAAACCGATAACACCGTAGATGCTGGTTACACTCCTTTGGGCACGATTGGTGATTTTGTTTGGTCTGATACCGATGGCGACGGCGTGCAAGATGGGGGCGAATTGGGAATTAATGGGGTAACGATTGATCTGTATACCGATACGGATTCCAGTGGCACCCGTAATGGACCCGACGTTCTGGTGGCCACCCAAACCACTGCGGGTGGGGGTGCGTATGATTTCACCGGACTTGCTGCAGTGGATTACCTCGTTAATATCACCGATACCGGTAACGTTTTGACCACTTATACTTTCACCACCGCCAATAATCCTCTTGCGGTTACTTTGGGTATCGGGCAAGACTACAATGCAGCCGACTTTGGTTATCAACCTCCGGTTGGTGCCGCTTCGATCGGTGATATTGTATGGGCCGATACGGATAAAGACGGCGTGTACGATGCGGGTGAATCGGGAATTGATAGCGTTACGCTAACCCTTTATTCGGACGTGAATAGCAACGGAGTGTACGATGCTTCGGACACTGTGGTTAGCAGCACCATTACGGTGGGTGGCGCTTATAGCTTCCCCAACTTGAGTCCTGGTAATTACTTGGTGCGTGTTACTGACTCCCGAGGTACTTTGAGCAGCTTTGTGCTCTCGTCCGCGAGTGATGTAAAGGCGGTGACTTTGGGCTCGGGTCAAACCGATAACACGGTCGACTTTGGCTACTCACCACCTTCCATCGCGATCAATAGCAATACTTATAGTGGTGGCTCCAGCAGCTCCAGTTCGTCGAGCGGCGGCGGGGGTGGAGGAGGTGGAGGGGGTGAAAGCAGCAGCAACAATAACTCCAACAATTCCAATACCACCAATCCTGATTCAAATAATCCCGCTACGGATGGAACCACCGAAACCCCTGACCCCACCGATTCCGGTACTTCGGGTGAGGTAGGTTCCGGCTCTACATCAGCCGAGCTTGTCGCTAAGCGCATGCAACATGATGACGTTCAAAGAGTGGCTAAAATTCCAGCCACGGGCATTGTTTCTAACACTCAAAGAGCTTATTACCAACTTGCCAGCCTGTTCCCTGATGTAAATATTAATAGTCCTTATTACGAATCTGCCGTTCATCTATTCCTTAATCGTGGAATAACCGGTAATCCTGATGGAAGCATGCGTTTTAATGATACGATCAATCGGGTCGAGTTCTTAGCCACCCTGTTCCGCTCTGCTCAAGTCGACGTTCCCACCAATAACGACGCTTTCTTTGCTGATACTATTGAAGGTGCTTGGTATCAACCGTACTTAAACTATGCAGTGCAAGGAAAGATTGTAAAGGGTGTGGGTGATAACCGATTCGCTCCCAGTGCACCGGTTCGTTATGGTGAAGCCCTTAAAATGATCGCAGAAACTTTTGATCTGATTGCGGCTGAAACCGAGATCCCTACCGATGGAAACTGGCCCGTTCCTTACTTTACCGCTATGAACGAACGGAATTTAATTCCGGCGTCCCTATTGGTATCTAACGACTGGGGCAAAACTTTAACCCGTGGTGACGTATTCCAACTGATTTCTCGTATTGTTTTGATGATTGACTCCAGTCAAGCAAACTACACCGACCAAATCAGCGTGTCTATTCCCGCCGTCGACATCGAAGGTCTGCCTGCTCAGCGCACCATTTTGAGTGAAGCGAGTGTGTGGGTAAATGATTTGAACCAAGGTGCTGGCTTTTACGAAGAAATTCGCCCAGGGCACGAAGGTAAATTGATCATTTTTGGCCACTCGTTGGGATTAGACGTGAATGCTAAGGCCTACAATGCCGCCTTTGAGCCGGTGCAAACCAGCTTACAAGTTGGCGATACCGTCACTGTAACCCGCTTTGGGCAAACGGAAACGTATCGGGTCACGGAACGCAACTTGGTGGACGAGCGTGAAATCGAAGCCATTACCGACGGAATTTTGGAAACCGATTTGATTCTCTTTACATGCGACGACGACCTTAGCCAACGTTGGGTCTTCCGAGCGGAGCGAGCTGAATAACTGAATCACTTAAAAACCCCACCTGAATTCAGGTGGGGTTTTTTGAAAGTATGGTTATTGTGAACTTACTGAGTCATGACGAGCCTATCCAGTGCGACTTTTTGAGCCAAAACTTCCTCAAAAGTCAGCCGCTGGGTGTTAATCGCATTAAAAAGCGTAGAGGCCTGTTCAATAGCCGAATAGCTGCCCGGTTCCTCCAATGGAAATATAACTTGACCCCCATTTAAAGCACCTTCCACCCTCAGTCGAAAGCGATCAGCGGTTTGATGTAGAGACTTAGGAATTTGCTCGAGAGTCATCGTGCCTGATTGGTCAGCCAACTCAAATTCACATATATCAACCGTAAAGGTTAATTCATTGTCGGGCATAAATCGTTAATTAAGGTTAGACATTGTAACACAAAAATTAAATTAATCAATGTAGAGTTCGTTGTGCTTTAGCGTTCTGAAAAATCAAAGGTATTTAGCTGTTCGCCCAGCCAATATTCAATTTCGGTGTCCGAGATCCAACGGCTGAATACAACTTTTTTGGTCCGTTCATCTGCATATTCCGCACTGTTGATCGTATCCCGGGTGGCGAGCGTATCACTCTGGCGCACATAAAGGCCGCAATACCCCTCAAAACAGTCTGCCTGATAGGCAAAATACGTTCCGCTGGGCGAAAATCCGATGAACTGATTGCCCAAATAATAAGGCGTTAAAAACGTGAGCGGGCTTTGCTCGCTTTCCATTTGGTAAATACCAACGGCGGTATCCGGCTCTAATTCGCTGGAGCCGATAGCAAAACCAATGACTTTTTGATTGGGCGAAATCATCACCGTTTCAAAATAAATGCGCTCGATTAAGGTGGAAACATCCCCGCAAAAATCTTGATGGTTCATGCGATTGCTGTCGTCGCACAAGAATGAGGATTGAAAGTAATGAACGATGTCGGGGTGCTCAACCGTGAGCGCAATTTTTCCGTTCAACGCAATAACTTGGCGATCGTTTAATGCACTTTCTTTGGCAGGCATTGTAGGTTTTTGGCACCCGGTTAACACCAGGGCAATCAGGGCGAGGGTAAAGTAATAACGAATCATAAATTTAAATTATTTCGTCCACCAGCGTTTCACCACAGGCAGAGTCATCGTCGATAATAAAAAGGCTCCCGATGGCACGAGCGCACTCACATAGGGGTCAGGTAACTGTGCAACTACAAAAAAGATCAACACCACTAAATAGGTGAGCACAATCACCAAAATCCGCCGTGTCCAGCTGGTTTCCCAAGCTTTATCGAGCTCTACCCGCGCATTGCGAGCCTTAATTTCATCAATCTGCTTTTGAAGGCTATCTAAACTCATCGTAATTTATTTAAAAAGTATTGATATTTTGTCATCAGCATAATAATAAACACTTCTACCTCGTTTTATTCTTTTTAAAAAACCCTTCGCTACCAAACCCTTCAAATCATTCAAAGCGGTTATTTTAGAAACCTGATTGACATTCATATGAGTTTTTAAGCTAGTTCTCTCATCCGGGTTCCCATTAAAATATTGTAATAAATGAATTTGTCTCTGGTTTAAATCAAACTCAATTTCACCCCTTTTTTTCATACTCATATTTTCATCACCAATTTTTGCAGCATAGTTTTTAAATTCTTGCACTGCCAATTGAATTTTACGAATATTGTAATCTATAAAGTACGTGAGATCGCGTCCATCTTGCTCACTATATACATAGGCCATCGTGTATTGTTTCTTGGAGCGCTTAATGACTTTGGATATTGGTAGATAAGTGAAGGCCCAATAGCCCTCTTTAATTAGATACCAATAAAAAATCAGCCGTGCCAGGCGACCATTGCCATCTGTAAACGGATGTAAATAGCCCACCCAAAAATGAAGCATAATCGCTTTAATAATCGGATGAATAAAACGTTCGTTTTCTATCTCGTTATTTGCAAATTGAATCAATTTATTTAATTCCCTTTTAACAAAAGGGGCAGGGGGCCCTTCGTGATACACGGCTCCCGTGCTTTTGTCAGAGACATAAACCGTGTCATTTTCCCCTCTCAAAATTGGCGATTTACCATCAGCATCATAAGTGTTTTTCGTAATCATATTATGTAGCTCCAGCAACAAATCCATACTCATTCCGCGATGCTTATATTGATCCTCCACCGCTCTCATAGATTCATAGTTGTTAAGAATCATTTGTTCAGACTCATTTTGAGGCTTTGCACCTTCCCTTAACATCCTTTTCGCTGCCTTTCTGGTCGTTACGGCCCCTTCCAGTTGAGAAGAGGCGATGGCCTCCTCCATAATACCGCGAGTCATCATTTTGTGCTTATTGGCTTGTTTCATAGCGCCCTTAAACATAAAAAGTTCGCCCCCTGTGCTCATATCAATTTCATGAAAAAATGCATCAAAATAATCCAACTTTCTCCAAGTAAAAACCCCTTTTTTTTCATCTTGAATAATGGTTTTATTTTTCCCAATATCCCTAAACAATTTAACGGCACCCCATGCCGCTTCTTTATTTAAACTTTTTGGAAAAGGCTCTTTAAAGCGAAAAGTATCCCAATAACAATAATCTGAATTAGAAAACTTATCCAAAAAATGCAACACATCCGGATCAGTGGCAGATTGTGTTAACTTAAAAACATCTTTGATGGAATAGGTAGGTATAGAGGTGGGTACAGGCAGGGTATATCTAAACATTATATAAGTATAATTATACCTTTATTATACCTATTTTATACCCATCAGGTCAATTAATAAGTATAATTATACCTTTATTATACCTATTTTATACCAATAACTTAACTCAGTTCCTGAACCACCTTCTCCACCTCATGCTTACTGCCAATGTAAATGGGCGTACGTTGGTGGAATTCGGTGATTTTAACGTCCAGCACGGGCTTATCGCCGGCCAGGGCAGCGCCCCCGCTTGCTCCATTAAAAATGCGAACGGATTGCATTCGAACAGCAGGCGAAGTTTGCCGTTGGGATATTTATCGCCTTGGGGTGGGTAAGTAAAGATTCCTTGGCCTTTGAGCAGAATATGATTCACATCGGGGGTCATTCCGCCTGAATAACGCAGGGTGTATTGCTCATCCATCCATCGTTCCATTACTTTGCGATACTTGGCATCGTCTTTCACGGCTCGCAGGTTGCCCGGAGCAAAGTGAGTCGCGTCGTCGCGCACGACCAAGTTTTCGCGGGTGAGCGTAAATTCCCCCACATCGTTTAAGGTAAATTCATGCACCCCGCTGCCAATGGTATAAACCAACGTGGTTCGTGGACCATAGAGCATATAAAGCGCGGCTACCTGCTCGCGACCCGTGCGCCCCAAAAATTCATTGCCTTTGTAAATCGTCATAATGGTTCCGATTGCCAAGTTGGCATCCACCAACGACGACCCGTCCAATGGATCAAAGGCCACCACGTATTCGCCACACGTGCCGGTTTTGCAGCTGGGGCACACGGCGACGTCATCTTGCTCTTCGGAGACCGCCGCGCTCACCAAACGACAGACCATGATGTTTTCCATAATAGTTTGATCCGCCAGCACATCGAGCGCCAATTGGTCCTCGCCCGAAAAATTTTGACTACCCGCTTTGCCCAAATCCCCCATTTGTAGGGAATAATTGATGTATTTGCCGGCCCGGGCAATGTAGTTGATCAGGTGCCGCAGGCTATCGGGCGCCTTGGATTCGTACAGATGAGTGTCGAGTAGTTTTAACATAGTATTTTTAGGGTGTAGTTCGTAGGGTGTAGTTCGTAGGTGCAAAAGGCAGTATCGAAACAACTACGCCCTACACCCTATACGCTACACCCTAAGCTGCGCAGCAGCAAGTTTCATCATATCCACCAAACGGCTTACGTAGCCCCATTCGTTGTCATACCAGGCAATGAGTTTGAGCATGTGCCCTTCGGTTACTTGTGTGAGCTCGGTGTCGATAATGCTGGAATGTGGATTGGTTTTAAAATCGATCGAAACGAGCGGTTCGTCGGATATATCGATAATGTCGTCGTATTGCGGATCTTTTGCGATGGTGCGGAAGAATTGATTGATTTCCTCGGTGGTGGTTGGCTTTTCCAGCTCGATCACAAGATCACAAACCGAACTGGTGGCAATAGGCACACGGTACGCCATGCCATCCACTCGACCTTTTAAGGCCGGAATGATTTGTGCGGTGGCTTTAATAGCTCCCGTGGTGGTGGGAATGACGGATTGCACCGCGCTGCGCGCTCGACGTAGGTCGCGGCCGGAATTATCGAGTAAGTTTTGAGAATGGGTGAATGAGTGAATCGAGGATACCGATGCGCGCTTTACGCCCCATTTTTCATGGATCAACTTGAGCGGAGGAGCGATGCAGTTGGTGGTGCAGCTGGCGTTCGAAAATACTTTGTGTTCGGCGGTCATTTGATCGTCGTTCACGCCAAGCACAAACGTGGAGTGTCATCCTTCATGGGGGCCGAAACCACCACGCGCTTAGCACCGGCTGCCAAATGCTTGGCGGCCATTTCATATTCCTTTGCTTTACCGGTGCATTCCAAAACAATCTCTACTCCTACCGAAGCCCAAGGCACTTCGCTTGCATCTTTTACCCCAAAGCAAACCACTTCATGTCCGTCGATCATAATTTTATTTCCATTCGATTGAATGTCGTTGGGGAGCTTTCCGTGTAATGAGTCGTATTTGAGCAAGTGGGCACGCATGCGACTGTCTTCGGACCGGGCATTGATTGCCACCACCTCTAGATCAGGATCGTTGATCAAAAGGCGATGAACATTGCGACCGATACGACCATAACCGTTCAAACCGATTTTTGTCTTAGCCATATATTTAAAAATAAAGGTTAATAGGTGATTTGGTGAATTACAATCGCCCCACGTTCCCAAGAACGTCTAATTTGTGCATCACCATCGCTTTAATCGCATCGCGGGCTGGCCCCAAATATTTGCGGGGATCAAAATTATCGGGATGCTCCATAAACGCCTTTCGAATGGTGGCGGTCATTGCCAAGCGCAAGTCGGTATCGATGTTCACTTTGCAAACTCCATATTGAGTGGCTTTGGTGATCATATCCTCGGGCACCCCTTTTGCATTGGGGAGTTTGCCGCCGTATTGATTGCATAAATCCACCAACTCAGGAATGACACTTGATGCGCCGTGCAGTACGAGCGGAAAGCCGGCTAGTTTTTTTTGAATCGCTTCCAGTCGTTCAAAGTCGAGCGCCGGTTCGCCTTTGGTGAACTTATAGGCTCCATGACTGGTGCCAATGGCAACCGCGAGCGAGTCGCAACCGGTGCGCTCCACAAACTCGACCGCTTGGTCGGGATTGGTATAAATTCCAGCTCCCATCGCCCCCCCTTCGCCGGCGTCAAATTGCTCACCAATCAACTGACCCAACTCCGCTTCCACCAATACCCCTTTGCTATGGGCGTAGTCGACCACTTCTTTGGTACGGCGAATGTTTTCTTCGAACGGATCGTGTGACGCGTCGATCATCACCGATGTGTATCCATCGTCCACGGCCTGTTTACATAATTCAAAATCGGGGCCGTGATCCAAATGCATGGCCACGGGTATTTCGGGATATTCTTCAATCGCTGCCTCGATCAATTTGGTTAAATAGCGGGGATTCGCATATTCGCGAGCCCCTTTGGAAATCTGCAAAATCACCGCGCACTTTTTTCGGCGCAGGCAGCCATGATTCCCTGAATGATTTCCATATTGTTCACATTAAACGCCCCAATCGCGTACTTACCTTCGTAAGCCTTTTGGAACATTTCTTTAGTACCGACAAGCATGGGTTTAGATTTAAGATTAAAGATTCAAGACTAAGCAGCCCCTCCTTCTTCTTCTTTCTTTTTTTCTTCGTCATTCTGACCCGCCTCGGGCGTGGGGGCAGGCATCTCTTCATCATGAAGGGGCGATTCGCTCATCGCGCTTTCATACATCGGTGCTTCAACCTCGGGTTGCTTTGGTGCTTCGGTCACCGATATTTCGTCAGTAGGAGCAGCCTCCGGCATCGGGGCTTCTGGCATAGGTTCTGCCGGCATCTCTTGGGCAACGGGAGCAGGCGCCGCGGGAGCGGCCATTGGAGCGGCAGCAGCCGGTTGATCAGCAAAGCTGACTTTCACATTCTCACGTTGTTCTGCGTCGTTCAGCTCAAAGAACTCTTTGGATTTATACTGAAAGAACTGAGCTATCGCCTTGGCAGGGAACTGCTCGATCTTGGTGTTGAAGTCTCGTACCACCCCGTTGTAAAAACGTCGTGCGGCTTGAATTTTATCTTCGGTGTCCACCAGTTCGCGTTGTAGATCCGCAAAATTTTGATTGGCTTTTAAATCCGGGTAACTTTCCGAAACGGCAAAAAGTGATTTGAGCGCGCCCGAAAGCATGTTTTCGGCTTGGCCTTGTTCTACGATCGTTCCTGCGTTCATGGCTGCGTTTCTTGCTTCGGTTACCTTAACGAGCACTCCTTCTTCGTGAGCGGCATAGGCTTTCACGGTTTCTACCAAATTGGGGATCAGGTTGTACCGACGCTTTAGTTGAACGTCGATGTCTGCCCAGGCTTCTTTGGCTCGATTGTCCAAACGAACAAAACCATTATAAAGCGCCATAATATATAGCCCGAGCACCACAATAATTAGCAAAGCGTATAAAAGCATGAATTTTGATTTTACGAAATACAACCGAGGCAGATTTACTGTAACAAAAAACTCCCGCGTGCGGAAGATCTAAAATAAGTCGCTGTGGCTGCCAGTACACTCACTTTTTTTGGCTTTTGACCTGTGAGGCAATTGGGTCATTGTGCTTAGTTTTCTGTTTAATTAAAGGGCCTACTCATTCTTTGCCTTTTCTGCCGCCTCTTTGGCCGCCTTTGCTGCCGCAATTCGCATTTTTCGATCCCTTCTTTCTTTGAGCAACTCTTCGGGTGTGGGGAAGGTAACGCCTTTGCCCCAGAGCCTTTTTACTTCCCGTCGCTGTTCTTCTGTTAACTGAACAACAGACTCTTTTTTCACAGGTTTTTGATAACTAGCCCTCCCAGCTATTTATCCTCCTAAGGCGGACAGGTTTTTTCACCCCCTATTTTATGAAGACTTTATTATTTAAGCGATTTACCGCATAGAATTAAGAAATAATTAACATTTGTTTTCATTAAAAACTTTGTGTTAGCGTGAATAAAATAAATTAACCCCTGTATAAATGGAATCTCAAAAATCAAAAACTATCCCTGTTTTGGTTGGAATCTTAGTTCTCGCCATTGCTTATCTTGGAGTGGCTTATGCTATGCGTGATGCGGGACTGGGTTGGTGTTCAATGTCGGGAGGGGAATACAAAGCCGAAGTTTTTTGCAATGGTTATGAATCCAATGATCTTGGAGGTCGCATGACTGACTGTATAGAAAGAGAGAAAAAAGTTTGTAGTTACGGGTGGTTTGGTGGCGCACGTCATGTTTTAAGTTATCCTCCAAGAATTCATAATTAGTCTTTTCTTTAGATAATTAGCCCTTCCAGCTGTTTATCCTCCGAAGGCGGACAGGTTTTTTCACCCACTATTTTATGAAGACTTTATTATTTAAGCGATTTGCTGCGTTTTTTTGCGGTGATGAGTTTTGCCATTGCCCTTGCACTGCCTTTTGGCAGTTTTGCTGATGCGCTAAATGATAAAAAAACAGATATTTCAAATTCAGTGGTCAATTCGAATTCGAAGGAATGGACCGATGAAGAAATCATTGAGCTTGGTTATGTGCCTGGCGAAGTGGTGGTTAATGTTAATTTATTAACTAATTATTAAATTTCTGTACGTGCTTTAAAAGTGTGCTAGGCTGATTTAAACCTTTAATCAAAACATATGAAATCTAGCAAAATAATTTCGGTACTCATCATTATATTCATTTTATTCATTAGCTTTTTTGCCTATCTTTATCTCAAGAAAAGTAATGGAATAATTTATTATGGTTGTCCTAAATTCTTAAGCTACCATTTAGATGATGATACTGGCGCATTTAATTGCAAGCTCACCAAACTTCCAAATGACCTCACAAGATCTTGTGAACGAGGTTATTACAAGTGGGTTGCCAAGTATTGCAAGGACTTATTGATACCCACACAAGCAAACTAAGCAGGCTTAAATAATATTATTTATCCAATCTAAGCTATGAAAAACCACATTAAAATTAATAAAGCTTTAATTTTGGGTACAATATCGATTTTTACTCTTGGGCTATTTCCACTTAACCTTTCCGCCCAATCGTTAAAGTCTGAGCATGAGCCACTCTCGGATAAACTGGCTTCACGAACAATTGATCTTTCTAACAAGAAGGAATGGTTGGCAGAAGACATAATTAAACTCGGGTATGTGCCCAATGAAATCATTGAGTTGGGTTATGTGCCTGGTGAGGTGGTAGTTAATGTTAATTTATTAAATAATCATTAAATTTCTGTACGTGCTTTAAAAGTGTGCTAGGCTGATTTAAACCTTTAATCAAAAACATATGAAATCTAAAAAAATGCAAAGCTCAATTGCCACCAAAATATTATTATTTTTAATGGTGATCGAGACGCTTACAATTATCTTAGTCTACAAATTGTTTTCACCTGTTTGCTTAAGTCCATGTTCGACACATTCACTAACCAATCCCTTTGGGTTTAACAGACCGGCATGTATTGCGGCATGTGAACTTCAGACTAACTGGCTAATATACCCCTTAGTTGATCTTTTGATTATTACGTTGATGATTTTTATCGTTATAAAAATTATTTCGTGTACTAGACGCTAAAATATCAATTTAACTTACCCAATCATGAAAAACCTACGTAAATCTCTAATTATATGCGTTTTTTCTATATTTCTAATTACATTATTTCCTCTAAACCTTTCTGCTCAAGCTTTTAAGCCTGAACTTCAGTCAATTTCTAGTGGTTTAATTGAGAAAAAAATTGACTTATTTGACAGCAAAGAATGGGCCATTGATGATGTAATCAACCTCGGATATTCCCCAAACAAGATTATTGTTAAATTTAAGGATGATAAAATCAATTTGCGTAAATCTGATGGGAAAACTCAAGTAGAAACTTTTTTTTCAGATAATCAATCAGAAATTGTACGAGAAGTAACTGAAAGCTTGTCTAAAAATGGTCGCCTTGACTCACATGCCCTAGATAAGGCAACCGAGTTTAATCTTTTGGATGGGTTTATTAAGCCTGATGAATACCTTTCATTTGCTAATTTGGGTGTAATGAAATTATCGGTTAATAATGCTGTTCTAGAAACTATCGATGTACTACAAAAGTATGATTTTATTGAGTATGCGGAACCTAATTACCTTATTTATGCAAATTCATATGACCCGAATGAAAAGTTCTATAGTGATGGTCAATTGTGGGGTCTGAATAATGATGGCTCTACGGTTATTCAAGGTGATGCTGATAATTCTCCAACCTATTCAACCAACAACCCTGGCGTTCCTGAATCGGATATCCAGGTACAAGAAGCATGGAATATGTTAAGTGGATCCGAGTCTGAAATTATTGTTGCTGTTTTGGATACTGGGATTGATTATAGTCACGAAGATCTTGACGATGTTATGTGGGTACCCTTGGATCAAAATGGAAACCCTGATCCAACCGCATGTAAAAATAGGTTGGGCGGTAGTATAACGTGCAATAATCATGGTTGGAATTATGTAGATTTACCACCTCTATCAAATGATCCGATGGACGGTCATGGTCATGGCACTCATGTTGCTGGTATTATTGCTGCTGAGCATAGTTCAACTGACCAAGGGGTTTTAGGGTTAGCGAACAATGTTAAAATTATGGCAGTTAAAATAGGTAATAATTCCGGGACCATAATTGAGTTTGTTAAAGGTATTCAATTCGCTCAGAATAACGGTGCAAATATTATTAATGCCAGTTATAGTGGTACAAACCATTCTAACGCAGAAGAAGATGCTATTGAAGCCTTTATAACTTCTGGTGGTTTATTTGTTGCTGCTGCTGGAAACGATCATGATGATATCGACTTTTTTGCTTCAGCTTACCCTGCAGCACACGATCTCGATGGGATCTCTTTTGATGATCTCATTGCGGTTGCTGCCACTGATCAACAAGATGCAATTGCTACATTTAGTAACTACGGATCTGTATCTGTAGACATTGGCGGGCCTGGAGTTAATATATTGAGTACAATCCCCAATGATCAATATGGTTTTAAAAATGGGACTTCTCAGGCTACCCCCTTTGTTACCGGTGTGGCCGCGATGGTGTGGGGGGCTTATCCCACCCTCACTGCCAGTGAGGTGAAGCAGATTATTATGCAGAGCGGGGACTCAGTTCCTTCGCTTGCTGGTAAAACCGTGAGTGGAAAACGCCTGAATGCGTATCGGGCCTTGGTTTCTGCCAAGAATGGAGCGGTTACTCTGCCCACCATTCGCTCCATTAGCAGCGGTGGTTATTGGACCACCCCCAGTACTTGGGAGGGTGGCGTTGTGCCTTCTGCTACCGACTCTGTTGAAATCAATGGAACGGTCACGCTTACCGGGAATACTACGGTGGCCGGCCTACACGTAAGGCCCGGGGCTATTTTGCAACCCACCAATACCAATAGTTACCCTTACCCCGAACCTACCCTCACGGTTACGGGGGACATTGTGAACGAAGGCGTGATCCAAAACTACGATGCAGGAACTCGAAAGGGATACCTTAAATTGGTTGGCCAAGAAGACTTGGAAAACGACGGTACGCTCAAGCCTAAGTTGGTTACTCTTACCGGTAATTTACTTAATTGGAATAGTATTCAGGGGTCCCTTTCGGTGCAAGGCAATGTGCACAATGAAGGCAGCTTTTCTGCTGTTTCATACTTAACTTTAAATGGAACCGGAGGTGCTCAAAATCCACAAATCATCAGTGGCCCTAGCCCTTATAATTCTTTAATTATCTATGGATATGCACAAACGAAAGGAGATCTGATTTGCCAAGGTGGCTATTTAACTGTGAATAGCGGAGGCACTCTTGCCATCGAAAGTGGCACGACCGTTTCTGCCTATGGCACCACCAATCTTATTGGCTCCGTTTTTGGTGGGTCACTCTCTTTGGTGGGCTCTGGTCAATCCCTTTCACTCCCTGCTACCATTGCTCTTGAATCTCTCACCCTTTCCGGCACCGGAACTAAAACCCTTTCCAGTGCTAATTTGGCCACGGTGTTTACAGGAGATTTTTTGATCGAAAGTGGCATTAACTTTATTCCTAATCGTTCTACCAGCCTTCCGCATTATCAACTTACTGTCGATGGTCTGTTTGAAAATCACGGTACCGTGCAAGATAACTATTATCAGTACTACAATAATGGCAAACTCTCGCTTTATTTGCTGCAGGATTTGGTGAATACCGGCACGCTTTCCAACACGCAAACTTATGCCAACTGGCCCACCGACCCCAGCGCGGATTCTTATGAATTTCAATTCACCGATACCGGAGGAACTTGGCAAACCCCCATTAGCACCACTAGCCTCTTTCAATCCATTAAGGCTTATGTGAATGAATCCCGACAATGGAGAGTGCGCTCCGTGGTTTCGGGAATCCCTGGAGCTTGGGGGAATGTGTGGGGGATTAACTAGATGGCTTGCATTGGCCGAACGGTGAGATGCCGGATTTCCGCGCTGCTCGCGCTGTATGTGAACGACACGGTCACGAATACGGGCACGATTACCGCCGCGGTGATTCGTTGGTGCAATACCTTCCAGTCCATGCATTTGCCCCACCTTCAAAACCTGAGTATAATTAAACATATTTTAATCCATTTGCCATGTTTCAGACTCTTTTTCATTGGGCCCTGTTATTGTTGTTCTCCTCGTCATCAGCATTCGCCAGATCAATCAATACGAGCGCGGCGTGATGTTTACCATGGGTAAATACACGGGCATGAAACAACCGGGATGGCGCTTGGTGATTCCCATTTTTCAGCGCATGGCCAAGGTGGATTTGCGCACCAAAGTGACCGATGTGCCCAACCAAGAAGCGATCACGAAGGATAATATTTCGGTTCACATCAACGCCGTGATCTATTACAAAGTCAGCGACGCCAGCAAGGCGGTGCTAGAGGTGGAATCGTTCATGTATGCGGTGAGCCAATTGGCACAAACCACCATGCGTAACGCCGTGGGAGAGGTGACGCTCGACGAACTATTGAAAGGTCGCGATGACGTTGCCAAGCATATTCAGGTAATTGTGGACAAAGCCAGTGATCCTTGGGGGATCAAAGTGGAATCGGTCGAACTGAAAGACATTGGTCTGCCCGAGGATCTTAAGCGTACCATGGCCAAAGAAGCGGAAGCAGAACGCGAAAAACGTGCGGTGATCATCAAGGCACAAGGAGAAGTGGACGCGGCCGATAACATGGCCAAGGCGGCGCGCATGCTGGGGGAAGCTCCCGGAGCATTGCACCTGCGTACCCTGCAAACCATCAACGACCTTTCCTCCGATCAATCCAACACCACCATTTGGATGGTGCCCACCGAAGCACTACGAGCGTTGGAAGGATTGGCTGAAAGGATGGGGAAGTGATAAAAGTTTTTTAGAATTGCTCAGGGGGCGTGTCAAAATCAAAGGTATCGGGATCGCCTGCTAAAAGCTTAATGGCGTCATCGCCAGCGTAATACGACCACACCTGATCATCGTCTGACAAATAATAGTAATAATTGCCGTTAACACCCGTTCGTATGGTCAGCGTATTTGGATCAGCTCCCTCTAAGCGATCCCAGGTTTGATTGTAGTAATGGTAAAATCCATTTTTATCTTTGCCGTAGGCAAAACCATTGTTCTGAGTAAATGAAAAAGTGGCCGCGTCAAATTGCTCCAAAACCGTGAGCGCCCCCAAAGTGTCCAAATAGTACACGTGGTTTTGATCACGAAATAAAAAATCACCGCTGGACCAACCCGGGAGCAAGCTAAACGTGGTCAAATCGACTGGATTCTTATCTTTTAAAATCACCGCGACTCCGCTTGGCAAAATAAAAGCCACCTGGGTTTCATCTTTCAAAACCGGCCCGTACGCAGCCATATCAAGCAACTCTGCATCCACACTAAGCCCCACCAAAGGAATGAGTTCAAACGTATTTTCGTTAAGGGCATACAGTCGGTGACGATCTTTAAAAACAAATCGAAGCGCATCAAACCGCAGGGTGGCAATATCCACATTTTCTAGCCGCTCCACCGTGAACGAGCGCACATCAAAGGAATAAAGATCGTGCGAATCTTTAAACAACGGTAAATGGATGGTTTCGCCCAGGGCAGTAGCGCTCAATTGGGTTTTGCCGTCCAACGAAAAATCGGGAACGCGAAACACCTGTTGCGTTTCTGCGTCAATGCCATAGAGCGAGTGTTGATCGTGAATGATAAAAAAAATCATCGTAGCGCTCCGTATCATCTTGAATTTCAAACGTTTCCGGATCCGCCCCTTCCACCAATGTTCCAAGATGATAAATCCCACCGGTACCTCGCGTAAACCCATAACCATACGCCACCTTATTTTGATCGGGGTTCGCCCCCGGCACCTGAGTGATTACTAAAGTGGGTTCAAATTGAGTGATCTGATAGACATGATGGGCGTCTCGGTAAGTGTGGTGATCATCGGAGGTTCCGGTATCCACGTCCCATTTTCTAAACGTCTTTGGGTCCGCATCCTGCATCACGGCTAGCGTCTCATCTTCCGCAAAATAAAACACCGATCGATCATCCGTGTAAAAGTTATAATCAGGACCAACAAACGATTCTTCCATTTGCATCGGATGAAGTTTCTCGAAATCAATGGAGACGTCTGGCAACTGTACCGTGATAAACTGATTGTTACGAATGACATAAACGTGTTGTCCATCTTGGGCGTAATAGGTAATGCCATCAACATCCGTCGATCGCCAAAATACATCGAATTGTTGTGCGTTTACTCCCTCAAACTGCTTTAGCAAGGGACTACCCTGATTGGTTTGCATTAAATAAATGCCATTTTGATCTTGGATCAAATGCTCCGAGCGATAAGGAGCCAGCACGCCCTCTGTTTGATCAATGCCCTGCAAAAACAAAGCCGTGTCCGCATCCAGCTGAGGCAAGGCAACATAATAACCTTCCACGACATCCACGTAATAAGAAACGCCTTTATAATTCCCCAAAAAAGCACTATACGGCTGCGTCATCCGCAGAAAAAACGAATCGAGTGCCGCCACGGTGTGTATCTCTTTTGCCAGTGATTCACCAAGCCCCGCTTGCAGTTCACTAGGGTGCAGGGGCTGGTCAATCGTTTGGGTGATAGACGCAATGATTTGATTAAACTTGGTTTCTAACGCTTTGTCAGAATCGTTTTGTCGCCAAGTATTCCAAGCTTCCAAAAAATCCTGCCCGTTCCGTGGAGAAATGCCCAAATAATCGGCAAGTGCCGAAGGGGTTTTTAAATAGATATAATCAACGCTGGGCTGACCCACCTTATTATCCGCAAGACGCCACATCATTTCCACCGTCTCAGCCCGGTTGAGCTCATAGCTAAACGCTCCAATGCTGGGGGGAATCGCCTGCTTGATTTCGAGCGCTTTTAGGTAGGGATGAAACCATGAATCCCGATAATTTTCGTTAATTTCTAAGCCAAATGCATTGGCAACCATCTTAGCCCCTTCTACAAAACGAATGGTTTGTCCCGGTTTAAATTGGCCATCCGGAAACCCTTGTACCCAGCCCAATTGCTTGGCAGTACAAACATAAGGAGCAAACCACTCACGCTTTACATCGGGAAAGCAATTTGCCCCGGTAGCTTTTTGACCGGTGGCGTTGATCAACAGTTTCAAAAACTCAGCCCGATTCACCGCGTTACCCGGTCGAAAGGTATGATCGTCATATCCTTGCACCCATCCTCGATAAAAAAAAGTAAAAATACTGTTCGAATATCCATAATAGGCCCCTAAATCGGAAAATGGTTCCGGGCTCTCGGCCATACTAAAGGGGGTCATTAAAAACAAAGCCCACAATAAAACAAGTAAGCGGCGGGCAAAAGAATAAACCATGGCAAAGGGTTAAGGGTAATAGATAGATTGATCAGACACGCACGTAAGCCCATGATTAAACATGGGCTTACGTTACCATCATCGCAACTCGTCCGAACTCGTCTTTCGAATGCGGTCCATACGCAATTGATCCACTTGTTCCTGAATGCCCACTTCGAGCGTGACGGTTGGTTCGTAGCCGAGTACCTCGCGAATTTTGCTGATGTCGGCGTGCTGGCCTTTTACGTAGCCTTCTTTCACGGGATTTTCGATATAGGTCGGTTGAATGTTTTTTCCAAATGCCTTGTTGAGCGCTGCCACAATTTGGTTGAGGGACGTGGCGCGGTCGGTTCCTATGTTAAACACATCGGCGCCAATTTTCTTTTCCGTTTCAATGGCTTTGGTCAGCGCTTGAACCACATCGCGTACGTTCGTAAAATCACGAAACTGCGTGCCGTCTCCGTAAATCACCGGAGGCAAGTTGCGCGCCATGTCCCAACAGAATTGCGAAATTAAGTTGGCGTACTTGCCTTTCGCTTCTTCGTTCGGTCCGTAAATGCTCATGAACCGAAAGCCGATCACTTCGACCTGGGGATATACCTGATTAAAACAGCGGCCGGCATGCTCGTAGACCTGCTTGGTGACGGCATAATGGTTGGGAGGGGTGACTCGTTGATCCTCTGTGAGTGGCATGGGATTATTGCCGTAAAGCGACGAGGTTGAGGCATAAAGTACTTTCTTTACCCCATTTTGCGCGCCCATTCCAGCACCGTAATGAACGATTGCACCGAGTTTACATAGCCATCAATCAGTCCATCATCCATAAACATGGGCGCCGAGCTGGTTCCGGCTAAATGAACGATGAAATCGACCGGGCCTACTTTATTTAAATCGTCCATGTTACAGGCATCGCCGTTCATGAACGTGACACCCTCTTCTAAATTGCGTTCATCTCCCAAAAACAGATTGTCCAAGGCGGTGATTTGATACCGATTCCGATTAATATTACAGAAATTTGAGCCGATGAAACCCGGCTCCACCGGTGACTAGAATGGATTTCATACGTTTGTTTTTAAGAAGCGGCGCTATTGTGGCTAAAAAAGCACCCATCCCGATAAAGAATGGGTCGCTTGGTTCCAAATAGGATGAACGATGGTTATAGGCGACAAAGTAACATTGCCTGCCATATAGCGATTAATTGCATCCCATGCCCTCACCTGTTCACTGGTTACGTCGCAATCAATGCTTGATAAAAGTACGGACTGTTCATAAAAACGTGAGTGGCGGTTTCTGGTAAATGGTCGGTATTACTTCGCTGTGGTTACGTCCGTCGCGATGAGTTTGGATGTAAATTCGATTGAATAACAAAGGGTTACAAACGATCGAATTTTGCTTGCTGAACACAAGTGGCTCCGGTTCCTAGTCGAGTGGCTTGAAAATCATCATT